>NZ_NEFY01000003.1 GCF_002258215.1 Marinobacter vinifirmus | reverse complement strand
TAGCCAACCAAGTAATTCGTGTGGACTCTGACCGAAGCATTCGGCTTCGTTTAAGGAGGTGATCCAGCCGCAGGTTCCCCTACGGCTACCTTGTTACGACTTCACCCCAGTCATGAACCACACCGTGGTAATCGTCCTCCCGAAGGTTAGACTAACTACTTCTGGTGCAATCCACTCCCATGGTGTGACGGGCGGTGTGTACAAGGCCCGGGAACGTATTCACCGCGACATTCTGATTCGCGATTACTAGCGATTCCGACTTCACGGAGTCGAGTTGCAGACTCCGATCCGGACTACGACGCGTTTTAAGGGATTGGCTCACTCTCGCGAGTTGGCAGCCCTCTGTACGCGCCATTGTAGCACGTGTGTAGCCCTGGCCGTAAGGGCCATGATGACCTGACGTCATCCCCACCTTCCTCCGGTTTGTCACCGGCAGTCTCCCTGGAGTTCTCAGCTTTACCTGCTAGCAACCAAGGATAGGGGTTGCGCTCGTTACGGGACTTAACCCAACATCTCACGACACGAGCTGACGACGGCCATGCAGCACCTGTCTCAGAGTTCCCGAAGGCGCCAATCCATCTCTGGAAAGTTCTCTGGATGTCAAGGCCAGGTAAGGTTCTTCGCGTTGCGTCGAATTAAACCACATGCTCCACCGCTTGTGCGGGCCCCCGTCAATTCATTTGAGTTTTAACCTTGCGGCCGTACTCCCCAGGCGGTCAACTTAGTGCGTTAGCTGCGCCACTAAGACTTCAAGAGTCCCAACGGCTAGTTGACATCGTTTACGGCGTGGACTACCAGGGTATCTAATCCTGTTTGCTCCCCACGCTTTCGCACCTCAGTGTCAGTGTTGGTCCAGGTAGCCGCCTTCGCCACTGGTGTTCCTTCCTATATCTACGCATTTCACCGCTACACAGGAAATTCCACTACCCTCTACCACACTCTAGTCTGACAGTTCGAAATGCCGTTCCCAGGTTAAGCCCGGGGCTTTCACATCTCGCTTACCAAACCACCTACGCGCGCTTTACGCCCAGTAATTCCGATTAACGCTTGCACCCTCCGTATTACCGCGGCTGCTGGCACGGAGTTAGCCGGTGCTTCTTCTGCGAGTAACGTCAATCCTTAAAGGTATTAACTTTAAGGCCTTCCTCCTCGCTGAAAGTGCTTTACAACCCGAAAGCCTTCTTCACACACGCGGCATGGCTGGATCAGGGTTGCCCCCATTGTCCAATATTCCCCACTGCTGCCTCCCGTAGGAGTTCGGGCCGTGTCTCAGTCCCGATGTGGCTGATCATCCTCTCAGACCAGCTACGGATCGTCGCCTTGGTAGGCCTTTACCCCACCAACTAGCTAATCCGACTTAGGCTCATCCAATAGCGCAAGGTCCGAAGATCCCCTGCTTTCCCCCGTAGGGCGTATGCGGTATTAGCAGCCGTTTCCGACTGTTGTCCCCCACTACTGGGCAGATTCCTAAGCATTACTCACCCGTCCGCCGCTCGTCAGCGGGGTGCAAGCACCCCCTGTTACCGCTCGACTTGCATGTGTTAAGCCTGCCGCCAGCGTTCAATCTGAGCCATGATCAAACTCTTCAGTTTAAATCATACAAGAACTCGAAAGTTCTTAATTCTTGCTCAAGACAAAACTCAATTTTCGACGAGTCACTGTCCTGATATTTCGTATCCGAAATACCTCGGCCAGCGCCCACACGAATTACTTGGTTAACTTGTTAAAGAGCGTTTGAGCTGTGTTGCTCAACGAGGAGGCGAATTCTACATTCTTCTCCGAGACTGTCAACGCTGATTCCCAAATTATTTTTCTTTATTTCGGTTTCCCGCTATCAGGACAACCAGAACTGCTCAACCTTTGCACGAAATGTGCAAAATTCGAACTGACGCAACCTCATTTACCCCGAAACCCCTTCGCCACCAGGTACACTTCCCGGGACCGGGCCCTGGAAGAATCCGGTTTGCGCACGACTACTTTATCGAATACGGCACGCACGGCCTTCACATATTCGTCATAGCCTTCGCCGTGAAACACCTTGGCCACAAAGCTGCCTTTAGGTTTGAGCACCTGGCACGCCATATCCAGCGCCAGCTCTACCAGATACATGGACGCGGCCTGGTCTGCCGCATTCACGCCGCTGATATTGGGCGCCATATCGGAGATGACCACATCGGCACGGGTGCCGTCGAGTACGGCCATGATCTGGTCAAACACGTCCTGCTCGGTGAAATCACCCTGGATAAATTCAACACCCGCAATGGCATCCATGGGCAGTATGTCCGAGGCCACCACTCGCCCCTTGTGACCTACCAGCTTCGCTGCAACCTGAGACCAGCCGCCCGGGGCGGAGCCCAAGTCAACCACGAGCATATTAGGCTGGATCAGCCGGTCTTTGTCGTTAATCTCCAGGAGTTTGTAACTGGCACGGGATCGATAGCCATCTACCTGCGCCTGCTTCACAAAGGGATCGTTGACGTGCTCTTCGAGCCAGCGGTTACTGCTTTTGGAACGGGCCATGGGATGTCTTCTGTCTACTGCGGGAAAGACTGCATTGTACGCGGCCACCCTCACTACCGCAAAAGCCGCCGAGCCTGACAATACAACGGGGCAACAGTACAATGGCGCCACTGTTGCAACCGCTACCCAATGCAGGAAACCGGCCGTGAAACTGGATGACATCAAGAAACTGCACCAGAAAAAGTATCGCCAGTCGCTGGGCCACTTCCTGGTGGAAGGGGAGCACCTGGTACTGGAGCTGGAAAAAGCCGCCACCAGAAACCCGCACTGGCAAAAGGCCAGGCTGTTTGTCACCAGCAGCTATGAACATTGGCCCAGCCCCTGGCCAAAAACCACCATCAGCGACCGCCAGATGGCTCAACTGGCTGACACCAAAACTCCGCAAGGCATTCTTGCCGTGGCACCGCTTCCCTCTGATAAGGCAGGTACATCAACAGCCGGCGGGAAAGCGGTCTATCTACATGAGGTTCAGGATCCTGGAAACCTGGGCACGATCCTGCGCACCCTGGCCTGGTTTGGCGGCATGCGTTGCCTGCTCAGCCCCGGTAGTGTCGATCCCTATAACCCGAAAGTTGTGCGCGCCAGCATGGGCGCCATCTTCCATGTTCCGCTGGAAACCGATGTTAGCCTGGACACACTCCCCGGCCGTTATCCCCGCATTGCCTGCCTGGATATAGGCGGCGAGGCCATCACCACCCCAGAGTTCCCTGATCACGACTGCTTCCTGTTCGGAAATGAGGCAAGGGGCGTACCAGACGAGGCACTGAGCAGTCTGGGAGCGCGTCGATTCACCATCCCCGGCGCGGCTGCGGTGGAATCGCTGAACCTGGCTTCAGCGGTGAATATGGTGGTTTATGAGTTGAACCGAAAATACCTTTAAGAGAAACCTTCCGGAGCTACTGCTCATGTACATCGATGGAAAATGGATTAGTAATCGCCCCGAATTCAACGTCACTAACCCCGCTACCGGTGAAATCATTGGGCAGGTTCCGGATTGCACTGACCAAGATATCGAAGCAGTAATAGCGGCCGCCGACATTGCTTTTAGAGAATGGCGAAAGACTACCGCCTATCAGCGCTCAAAGTTACTCTACCGGGCCTGGGAGTTGATGATTGGCCAGAAGCGCTCACTGGCCGAACTGATGACCCGCGAACAGGGCAAGCCCCTGAAGGCATCGCTGAACGAAGTGCAATATGGCGCAGACTTCCTGTTATGGTTTGCCGAAGAAGCCAAACGCATGTACGGCCAGATCATTCCCTCTGCCCGCGAGAACCAGCGCTTCCTGGTGCAGAAGTCTCCGGTTGGCGTCGTTGGCGCAATCACGCCCTGGAATTATCCGATTTCAATGATTACCCGCAAGCTGGCTCCAGCCCTGGCCGCCGGCTGCACGGTCATTCTCAAGCCCGCGGAAAGCACACCTTTGTGCGCCAAGGCCATGATGGAAATTTTTGAGGAGGCTGGTTTTCCACCGGGGGTAATCAACCTGATTACGGTCCGGAACCCCGCCCGGGTTGGCGAAGCCTTCTGTACAGACCCGCGCGTCCGAAAGCTCACATTCACCGGCTCTACTCCCGTTGGAAAAATGCTCAATGGGTTAGCGGCCGCCAACATGAAGCGAGTCTCAATGGAGCTCGGCGGCCATGCCCCGGCCATCGTATTCCCCGATGCAGACCCGGTGCATGCGGCCAAGGGCCTGTCTATGGTCAAGTTCCTCAATACCGGCCAGGCCTGCATCAGCCCAAACCGGATATTCGTGCATGAAGACCATGCAGAGCCCTTTATCAAGGAACTGAGCAGCCGCGCCAGCCGACTTGTTGCGGGTAACGGTATGAGTGACGGCGTTGGCATTGGGCCGCTGATCAACGAAGCGGCCACACAGAAAGTGGACGACCAGGTTCAGGACGCCCTTGCCCGAGGCGCCAAAGCTGAAACCGGCGGCCACCGCCTGACCGATAACGGCCTGGCCGGGGGTTATTTCTACGCACCCACGGTGCTGTCCGGAGTAACAGCGGACATGAAGATTTATCGGGAAGAAACCTTCGGGCCGGTTGCACCCGTGATTACCTATCGCTCGGAAGACGACGTTATTGCCATGGCAAACGACACAGACTATGGCCTGGCGGCTTACATCTATAGCAACAACCTGGCCACCTCCATGCGGGCATTTGAAGCGTTGAACTTCGGCATTATCGGGATTAACGATATCAATCCCACCAGCGCAGCCGCGCCATTTGGCGGCATGAAGAACAGTGGTCTTGGCCGTGAAGGCGCCCAGGAAGGCATTGAGGAATATCTGGAAACCAAGCTTGGCGGGCTTGCCATCTGAGCCTAAAAAGGCAGGGCAAGGACGCCACAAATCAGGCTGGAAACCGCCAGAGATATCACTGAATACCTGAAGCTCCAGTCATAGGCAGCAACCCGGGTGTTGTACCCGGTACAACGCTCCAGCAGCAGCGCGTTAGCCGAAAACGGCGTGCCGGCAATGGTAATTCCCCATCCAGTCACAATGCCGAACCCCAGCGCCAGTAACCCGTAATCGGGCCATATCGGGCCGAGAATACTGCCCGACAAAGTACCGGAAATGATCGGATTGACACCGACGGCACCGCCGGCAAAAAACAGCCAGGGCACCAGTACACAGCGAACAAACCAGCCCATAGTCTGAATTGACACGCCGACAAGCAGCGGCCTACACTAGAATTTACTGCAGAATTATATTTTGCACAGCGAAACAATAAATATAAAACAGGATGACTTTATGAACAAAACAAAAACCAAGATCGTATCCGCACTTCTTGCATGCAGTGCAACCACTGCCTGGGCTGCAGGAAATGTTGATCTGCCACAAACCATCGGGATGACCGCCTATGGCACCAGTTCGGCCGGCTATAGCCAGATGGTTTCTATCGGCAACCTGCTACGTAATGAGTACGGCGTATCCCTGCGGATCCTGCCCGGCGAGAACGACGTTTCCCGGATGACACCACTCAGAACCGGGCGCGTACCGGTTTGTTCCTGTGGCATTGCCGCTTATTACGCCGCCGAAGGCGTACTGATGTTCTCCGAGGACAACTGGGGGCCGCAGCCGGTTCGGGTTATTACCACCTCCATTGCCAGTTTTGGCCTGAGCATTGCTGTAGCCGGCGATATCGGCGTAGAAACCCCCTATGACCTCAAGGGCAAACGCATTTCCTACATTCGTGGTGACGATGCCCTGAACCTCGGCACCGAAGCCATGCTGGCCTTTGGCGACCTCACCTGGGATGACGTGGAGCGGGTAGACTTCCCGGGATACGGCAGGGCCTTTGAAGGCATTGTTGCCAATCAAAGCGATACCGCATTTACCGTTTCTGTCGCCGGCGGCCCACAACAGCTTTCCGCCAGCCCGCGCGGTATATCCTGGCTGGAGCTTGATCCTGAGGACACCGAGGGCTGGGAGCGACTGCGCTCCGTGGCTCCCTATTTCCAACCGCACCGGGTTACTTCCGGCGCCGGCATCAGCAAGGATGAGCCTTGGATTGGTTCCAGCTATCCCTACCCCATCATCATCGCCAACGCCGATGCCGATAAAAAACTGGTGGACGGGCTGATTCGTGTCTTCACCGAGGATTACGACAAGTACAAGGACTCCGCACCAGGCAATGCAGGCTATGCGCTGGAGAACCAGAATCTCAACTGGGTCATCCCGCTGCATGATGTGGTCGTCGACTACTACAAGGAAATCGGCCACTGGACGGAAGATATGCAACAGCACCAGGACATGCTGGTACAGCGCCAGAATATCCTCCTGGACACCTGGGAGAGCTACACCAAGGCCAACCCGCCTGCCGACAAGGAAGCCTTCAAAAAGGGCTGGATGACGGCGCGGGCAGAAGCACTTCAAGCGGCTGGCATGAATCCGGTATTCCGGTAAAACCTGCTGTCCTTGTTGAAACCTGATTCCGGTGTAAAGACAAGGGGTCTGTTACACCGGAGTTCTTTCAGGAGTCTTACTGCATGTCTGAAACACACAACACTGAACCATCGAAAGAAAACGTCAGCGGCATCCGGCGGCTTTCCGGCGGATGGCCATGGATCCCCAGGGTTGCAACTCTTGTCCTGACACTGCTGACGATTGACTACCTGTTCAATTTGCAGCTGATCAATATTGTTACCAAAGTGGAAAGCCAGTTTTTCTATGTGGTGGTGGCACTTATGCTACCGCTGGTTTTTCTGCTTTGGCCAATGTCACGCCACGCTTCCCGGAACAAGGTTCCCTGGTACGACATCATCCTGTTCCTTGCCGCCTCGGTTATCTGCGGGTTCTTTGTCTACAACGCGGAAACTATTCTGGATTACGGCTGGGAATACGCGGCACCACAATACGCCGTAGTGTTCAGCTTCCTGTTCTGGGTTACTGTCATCGAAGCCATTCGCCGGGCCGGCGGCCTGCCGATTGCCATGATTGTCGGTGTCGCCAGCCTGTACCCGATATTTGCAGACAAGCTGCCGGGCCCCATCCAGGGCTTTCCATCTGCCCCCGACCAGACCGCTATCTACATGGCCATGAGTCGAGAAGGCATCATGGGCGTGCCCTTGCAAGCCTTTGCCAACATCGTGATCGGCTTCCTTCTGTTTGGCGTCGCCCTGCAGAAAACCGGCGGCGGTCGTTTCTTTATCAACCTGGCCTTCGCATTGCTGGGCCATGTTCGGGGCGGACCGGCAAAGGTTGCGGTTTTCTCCAGCGGCCTCATGGGATCCATGAGCGGCAGCGTAATCACTAATGTGATGACAACCGGAGTGATGTCAATTCCAGCAATGCGCCGCGTCGGCTTCAGCCGTTCCTACGCAGCCGGCGTAGAAGCCTGTGCTTCTACGGGCGGTGTTCTGATGCCACCGGTTATGGGTGCCACCGCGTTCATCATGGCCGCGTTCCTGAATATTCCCTACGGCACCATTGCACTGGCGGCAGTCGTGCCCTCCGTACTGTATTTCCTCGGCCTGTTTATCCAGATTGATGCCTATGCTGCCCGCAACAAGCTTCAGGGCCTGCCCGCCAGTGAATTACCATCGCTCAAGCAAACATTAAAGGAAGGCTGGTACTTCATCTTCGTGTTTGCCCTGCTGATCTGGATGCTGTTCTTCCTGCGACGAGAGGCCACGGCACCATTCTTTGCAACGGTTCTCTTGCTGGTGATCAACCAGGTACTGCCCTATCAGCGCTGGAAGTGGCAAGACGTGAAGGACTTCTTCGCAGAGTCAGGGAAGCTGTTTGCAGAGCTGATCGCGATCCTCACCGGTGTTGGCTTGCTGGTAGGTGCACTGTCGGTTACCGGGCTGTCAGGCACTATTGCCAATGACCTTATCTACCTTGCCGGTGGCAACACCCTGGTACTGCTGTTGATGGGAGCACTGACCAGCTTTGTGCTCGGCATCGGCATGACAGTTACAGCTGCCTATATTTTCCTGGCGGTTGCGCTGGCACCGGCCCTGATAAACGGCGGCGGCATGGATCCCCTGGCCGTTCACCTGTTCATCCTTTACTGGGGCATGCTCAGTTTCATCACCCCACCGGTTGCCCTGGGAGCCTTTGCCGCTGCAACGGTTGCCGGCTCCAACGCAATGAAAACCGGTGTGGAAGCCATGCGGCTGGGCAGCGTGATCTACTTTATCCCGTTCCTGTTTGTGCTTAATCCGGCGCTGATCTTTCAGGGCACCTGGAGCGAGATTCTCCTGGTGATTGTACAAGCACTGATCGGGGTAACGTTGATAGCATCGGCCATGCAAGGCTGGCTGATCGGGGTAGGCTCTCTGGCAGCAAGCAAGCTGTTGCAATGGCCAATCCGGCTGGGACTCATTGCCGGTGGCATGATCCTTGCCATCCCCGGTGGCGGACCGGTTCCGCTGACCAATCTGGAATTGTCTCTTATTAGTGCTGCGTTGATCATTCCTGCGGTCATCGCCGCCGCACTGACGCACAAGAGCTACGAAAGAAGGGAAAAGGCCCTGGCCTGAGACGGTCCTGCCCGGAGGGTGATGCACCCTCCGGGCTATTCATTTACAAAAAGCCGGCAAGTCTCTGGCGCACAATCCCTTCGGCCTCGGCCATGATTCTGCTGACCAGCTCATCGCAGGAAGGGATATCATTAATCAGCCCAACAACCATGCCACAACTCCAGGCGGCTTCATCCATCTTGCCTTCCTGCAGCACCAGCTTACCCTTTGCACCTGTGACAAGGTGACGGATATCGTCAATGGTTTCCTGGTCACCCTTTTCACTCTCAATCCGGATGATTTCCCGCACGGCTGCGTTATCCATCACCCGCTCGGTGTTCTTCAGGTTACGCATGATCAGCCGGGTCTGCAGTTCATTGGCGTCCACAATTGCCTGCTTCACGTTCTCATGAACCGGCGCTTCTTTGGTGGCCAGAAAACGGGTGCCCATATTCATGCCTTCGGCACCCAATGCCATGGCCGCTACCAGGCTCCGGCCATCGGCCATTCCACCTGACGCAATAAAGGGTATCGTCAGCTCTTCAGCCGCACGGGGCAGCAGGATGAAGTTTGGCACATCATCCTCACCGGGATGGCCGCCGCATTCAAAGCCGTCCACACTGACGGCATCACAACCGATTCGCTCGGCCTTCAAAGCGTGGCGAACAGATGTGCACTTGTGGATAACCTTGATACCCGCAGCCTTCAACTGCCCCATGTACTGCTCGGGGCTGCGGCCGGCGGTTTCAACCGCCTTGACACCGCTGCGGATGATGACGTCAATGTACTCGGGATAAGGCGGCGCGTTGAAGGAAGGCAGGAAGGTCAGGTTTACGCCGAAGGGTTTATCCGTCATCTGCTGGCAGCGGGCGATTTCACTGGCGAGATGTTCAGGCGTAGGCTGGGTCAGGGCGGTAATCATGCCCAGACCACCGGCATTGGAGACTGCCGATGCCAGTTCGGCAAAGCCTACGTTGTGCATGCCACCCTGTACGATCGGGTGCTCGATTCCAAATAATTCCGTAATTCGTGTTTTCACGGCATCACTCTTTTGTTGTTGATAAACATTTCCGGCCCTTAAACGTGAAGGAGCCGCTGCTGCGGCTCCTTCGTTGTCTTGCGATTACAGCTGCAGCGAGCGAACTTCCAGAAACTCCTCAAGCCCCCACTTGCCGAACTCTCGCCCGATACCGGAATGGCCAAAACCACCAAAGGGAGCCAGCGGGTTGAAGCCGCCACCGTTCACCGTCACCTGTCCGGTCCGGAGTTTTGCGGCAAAAGCCTTTGCCTTTTCCTGATCCGCCGACCAGACCGCTCCAGACAGCCCGTAGGCAGTGCCATTGGCGGTACGCAAGGCTTCTGCCTCATCGCTGTAGGGAATCACGCACAGCACCGGGCCGAAAATCTCTTCCTGGGCGATTGTGCTGTTCGGGTCTACATTGCCAAAGACGGTTGCCTGTACAAAGTAACCCTTGTCCAGGCCTTCCGGCGCGTCCGGGCCGCCGGCTACCAGGGTGGCGCCTTCGGCAACACCGAGCCGGATGTAATCCACTACCCGGTCCCGCTGCTGCGCGGAGGCCAAGGGGCCCAAACGGGTGGCTTCGTCCAGCGGGTTGCCCGGGGTCATTCTGGCCGCGGCTGCAGCCGCCAGCTTGCACGCCTCGTCATGGCGATCAGCGGGCACCAGCAGCCGGGTCAGGGCGGTGCAGGTTTGTCCGGAGTTGAGCAGGCAGTTGCTCACTGTGCCTTTTACTGCGGCTTCCAGGTCAGCGTCCGATAAAACAACCGATGCCGATTTGCCGCCCATTTCCAGCGCAATCCTCTTGAAGTCATCCGCAGCGGCATGGGCAATGGCATGACCGGTGCGGGTGGAGCCGGTGAATGACAGCATGCGCACATCCGGATGCCGGATCAGGGTTTCACCAACGGTTTGCCCGGCCCCGCATACCATGTTGAACACACCCGCCGGCAGGTCGGTTTCATCCAGAATGTCAGCGAGGATAAAGGCTGCCTGCGGCGCAATCTCAGAGGGCTTCAGCACAACAGTGCAGCCGGCAGCAATCGCGGGTACTACCTTCAGAATGATCTGATGCAGCGGGTAGTTCCAGGGCGTAATACAGCCCACCACACCGACCGGCGCATATTGCACTTCCGAGTTACCAGACTGCTCAACGAACGGAAACTCCGGCAACATATCGGTATAGGTCTTGGTTACAGTTGCCGGCAGGCCAGCCTGGATTGCCGTGGCAAGCTTCAGTGGCATGCCCACTTCCCGGCTGACCGCTTCCGCAATTTCCGGTGCCCTTTGCTTGAGTCCAGCATGCAGCTGGCCAAGCACGTTCACCCTTTGCTCTACAGAACTTTCAGACCAGGCCTCAAATGCTGCATGCGCAGCGGCAATTGCCAGCTCCATCTGTCCCGGATCGGACATGGGCACCCGGGCAATCACGTCGCCGTTGGCAGCTTCATGCACATCCGCCATGTCGCCGTTCCAGTCGACCCAGCTACCATTAATGTAGTTCTTGTTCAGAATCTTCATGTTTTTCCCTCAGTCGAAGACAATCACGCCACGCGCGTTCTTGCCGGAGATCATGTCGTCAAAGGCCTGAACAGCTTCATCTATGGAGTAAGTCTGGGTGATCAGCTCATCGAGTTTAAGCTTACCCGCACGGTACAAACCTAGAAGCCGCGGGAAATCGTGTTGCGGCCGGGCTGAACCCAGCCAGCTGCCCTTCAGGGTGCGCTCGTCGGCAGGCAGGGTGAGCGTAGTAATCGAGGTTTTGTCTTTCGGGTCAGCGACCCCTACCACGACAGCGGTACCACCGCGCCCGAGAGACTTATAGGCTTGCTCAACCACAGCACCTGCACCAACGCACTCAAAGGCGTAATCCACGCCGCCGGTCAGTTTTCTGATGGCCTTGGCGGCATCATCCACTTCGTTGAGGTCAATCGTGTGGGTGGCACCGAATTCCCGCGCCATGGCAAGCTTTTTCGGGTTGTTGTCCACCGCCACAATCATTTCGGCACCGGCGGTTGCACAGCCCTGAACGGCGTTCAGACCAACACCGCCAATACCGAATACCGCAGCCCTGGAACCCGGCTCCAGCCCGGCAGTATTAAATACAGCACCCACACCGGTCATCACGGCACAGCCCACCAATGCGGCGTTCTGTAGTGGCACATCCTCTGCAACCTTCACGCAGTTATCCACATGCAGGGTTGCATACTCCGCCATCACGCCGCAGGCGCCGAACACATTCAAGGGCTCCCCCTGACTGTCGCGGGTTCGAACGGTTCCATCGGGAAGTGTAAACATCGCCTTGCGGGCGTTTTCACACAGAACCGGATGGCCACGCACACACTGGCGGCACTTGCCGCACATTGAGATAAACGAACTAACAACGTGGTCGCCTTCACTGAAGCCTTCCACACCCTCGCCAACTTCAACCACCACACCGGCCGCCTCGTGGCCCAGCACCAATGGCGGTGGATACTGAATCTTTCCAGTGGTGGCTGAAAGGTCGCTGTGGCACACGCCGCAGGCGGCAACCTTGATGGTTATCTCGCCCCGTTTTGGTCCGTCCACCGTAATCTGTTCGACCTGTACCGGCTTGCCCCACTCCCGGCAGACCACCGCCTTTGCTTGTCTGTCCATTACCCTGACTCCTGTTGTTTTTGTGTTGATTCAGAGTTGGCGAGGCCCGTCAGAATGCCTCGTCAAACATATCCAGTGCCGTTGAGTCCACCGATTGCAGCAACTCAGCCGTTGCAACCACTCCGGGCAATTCGTACCGGCAGAAATAATCGCAGGCGCGCAACTTACCCTGATAGAAGCCCTCCGTCTGCTCACCGGCCCCGCCTAGTCCGACAAGGGCTTTCAAGGCCTGTCGCACCCAGAGCCAGCCGACAACCACCTGCCCGAAGGCGTCCAGGTACAGAGTGGCATTTGCCAGTGCTTTTTCCTTGTCACCGGAGGCCTTTACCTCATTGATCACCCGGGTAGCTTCAACCATTGCTGACAGGGACCGCTCAAGCAACCCGGCATTAGAAGCCAGCCGTTCCTGCTTGCGGGCCTCGGCAATAGTGGCTTCAATCCTGCGCACCAGTTCGCGGTAATACCGGCCATCGGCCATGGAAACCTTGCGACCAAGCAGGTCGATGCCCTGAATACCATGGGTGCCCTCGTGGATCGGGTTAAGCCGGTTATCCCGGTAGAACTGTTCTACCGGATATTCCCGGGTGTAGCCGTAGCCACCATGCACCTGAATTGCCAGGCTGTTAGCTTCGAGACAATAACGGGAAGGCCAGGACTTGATCACCGGCGTGAGCAAGTCGAGCAGCCCGGCAGCAAGCTCACGCTGCTCGCCAGTTTCCGCAAACTTCTTCTCGTCCACCAATACTGCACCCTGCAGACAGAGCGCCAGCCCACCTTCCACATAGGCCTTCTGGGCCAGCAGCATGCGCCGGATATCAGCATGGCGGATCAGAGGCACCTGGGGGCTTTCCGGATCCTTCTCTCCAACCGGACGCCCTTGTTGCCGCTCGCGGGCATACTCAAGCGCATGAAGATAGCCGGTGTAACCCAGCATCACCGAGCCCAAGCCAACACCAATCCGGGCTTCGTTCATCATATGGAACATGGCAGCCAGGCCCTGGTGGGGCGAGCCAACCAGATACCCGACCGCCCCCGCTGCCTCACCAAAGTTCAACATGGTAGACGTCGTGCCACGGTATCCCATTTTGTGAATCAGGCCAGCCAGGGCGACATCGTTGCGCCCACCCAAAGAGCCATCTTCGTTAACCAGGACCTTCGGCACCAGAAACAGGGAAATTCCTTTCACGCCGGCCGGGGCCCCGGGTAAACGCGCGAGTACCATATGAATGATGTTCTCGCTCAGCTCGTGATCACCACCCGAGATGTAGATCTTGTTACCAAATAACCTATAACTGCCATCCGCCTGTGGCTCCGCGCGAGTGCGCAGATCTCCCAGAGAGGAACCTGCATGGGGCTCGGTCAGGCACATGGTGCCGAAAAAACGCCCCGCCAGCATCGGCTCGGCGTAGCGGCTTTTCTGCTCGTCGGAGCCATGGGCGAGAATCAGGTTAGCTGCCGCAATAGTCAGCCCGGCGTAGCCCTGAGTCCCTACGTTGGCTCCTTTGAGCATCCCCACACACATCTGGGCAACCGCACTGGGCAACTGCATGCCACCGCGCTCGTAGTCCTGGCTGGACGCCATCAGACCAGTACTTTTCAGTACGTCCAGCGCCTTGTGAACTTCCGGGCGCATGTGCACACGGCCATTCTCGAAGGTCGGCTCTTCTTCATCCACCAAGCGAGCATGGGGTGCGAACTCCTCTGCGGCAACTTTCAGCGCCAGGTCCAGCGCCGCCTGCAGCGTTTCACGACTATGGTCCTGATAGCGCTCAAATCTGAGCACCTTCTCTACTTCATGAAGTTCATAAAGCTGGAAAGCCAGGTCCCGGGTACTTACGATTTTCTGCTGCATGACGGCGCTCTCCGTTTATACCACTTCGAACAGGCCGGCTGCGCCCTGACCGCCGCCAATGCACATGGTGACCACCACATATTTGGCACCCCGGCGCTTGCCCTCAATCAGGGCATGGCCGGTAAGGCGGGAACCACTCACACCATAGGGGTGACCCACAGAAATAGAGCCGCCATTCACGTTCAGCTTTTCCATCGGAATACCCAGACGGTCGCGGCAGTAGACCACCTGGGATGCAAAGGCTTCGTTCAGCTCCCACAGGTCAATGTCGTCCATGGTCAGGCCGTTACGGGCAAGCAGGCGTGGAACAGCAAACACCGGGCCGATGCCCATTTCGTCCGGCTCACAGCCCGCAACAGCAAAACCACGGAAAATGCCCATGGGCTCGATGTTATGCTTTTCGGCATAGGTGCTGTCCATGACCGTACAGACGGAGGCGCCATCAGAAAGCTGGCTGGCGTTGCCCGCGGTAACAAACTGGCCCGGGCCACGTACCGCGTCCAGTGACGCCAATCCTTCCAATGTAGTATTCGGGCGGTTGCACTCGTCCCGGTCCAGGGTTACCTGTTTTTCGCTCACTTCACCGGTTTCTTTGTCTTTAACCAGCATAGTGGCGTCAAAAGGTACAATTTCGTCGTCAAACTTGCCGGACTGCTGGGCCGCGGCGGTGCGCTGCTGGGAAACCAGTGCGCACTCATCCTGCGCTTCACGGCTTACGTTGTAACGCTGGGCGACAATATCGGCCGTTTCGATCATCGACAGGTACAGTTCCGGCTTGTTCTTCATCAGCCATTCGTTAGTAGCACGGAAGCCATTAAGTTTGTCGTTCTGAACCAGGGAGATGGACTCTACGCCACCAGCCACGATGGCAGGCACCTTCTCCGACATCACTCGCTGCGCAGCAATAGCAATGGATTGCAGGCCGGAGCTGCAGAACCGGTTAATTGACAGCCCGGCCGTAGTAACCGGGAGCCCGGCGCGAATAGCCGCCAGGCGTGCCATGTTCTTGCCCTGACAACCTTCGTGGAAGGTTGCGCCCAAAATGACATCTTCAACAATGGCAGGATCAATTCCGGCACGCTCAACGGCGTGCTG
The DNA here is from genome assembly GCF_002258215.1 of Marinobacter vinifirmus. Taxonomy (GTDB): domain Bacteria; phylum Pseudomonadota; class Gammaproteobacteria; order Pseudomonadales; family Oleiphilaceae; genus Marinobacter; species Marinobacter vinifirmus. The sequence goes on along the minus strand of NZ_NEFY01000003.1, from coordinate 362,964 downwards.
GATAACGTGCCCGGCCAGATCAACACTGTGCGTGTTGTTCAGGGCACCACGATAGGACTTGCCAAGGCCGGTACGCGCGGTCGAAACGATGACAGCATCAGACATAAGATGAACTCCTTATAATTATAGATCGCTGAACTTGCGGCCTTCCGCCACCAGCTTCTCGAGCAACGGCGCAGGCTTCCACTGCTCGCCACCCACTGTGTTGTTGTAGTTCTTCACTGCCGCCAGAATATTGTCCAGCCCAACCTGATCTGCCCAGAACATGGGGCCGCCACGATACGCGGGGAAACCATATCCGTAGATCCAGACCACATCGATGTCCAGTGACCGGTCGGCAATGCCTTCATCCAGGATCTTCGCACCTTCGTTGACCATTACATACATGCAACGCTCAAGGATTTCCTGGTCGGTAACCTCCCGGGCTACGATCCCCTGTTCCGCGCGGAAGCTTTCAATCAGCTGTTCCACTTCCGGGTCGACAACCGGCGCGCGGCTACCTTCCTCATATTTGTATACGCCAGCCTGGGTTTTCTGTCCCAGACGACCCTGCTCAACCAGCTTGTCCATCCAACTGGCCGGCACATCTTCACCGGCGTTACGACGCTCTTCACGAATACGATAACCGACATCAATGCCGGCCAGGTCAGACATCGCAAACTGCCCCATCGGGAAGCCGAGGTCGGTCAGCACTTTGTCCACCTGCTGCGGCGAAGCACCTTCGTTAACCAACGCCATGGCCTCGGCACCGCGTTTATGCAGCATCCGGTTACCAACGAAGCCGTGACAGTTACCGACCATGACTCCGACTTTGTTAATTTTCTTCGCTACGGCCATCACAGTGGCCTTCACCTCGTCAGACGTCTTGCTGCCACGAACATTTTCCAGCAGCTTCATTACGTTAGCCGGGCTAAAGAAGTGCATACCGACAACGTCTTCCGGGCGTTTGGTAGCAGAGGCAATTTCATCAATGTCGAGGGTGGAGGTGTTGGACGCCAGAATAGCGCCCGGCTTGCACACTTCATCCAGCTTGGCGAAGATCTCTTTCTTGACGGCCATGTTCTCAAAGACGGCTTCAATCACCAGGTCTACATCGCGGAAGTCATCGTAGCTCAGGCTGGTTTTGATCAGCCCCATGCGTTCTTCCACCTGCTCTGCAGTGAGCTTGCCTTTCTTGGCGGAGTTTTCGTAGTTGCGGCGAATTACGGCAAGGCCTCGATCAAGCGCGTCCTGTTTGACCTCAACGATGGTGGCAGGAATGCCCACATTGGCAAAGTTCATGGCGATTCCACCACCCATGGTGCCGGCACCGATAATGCCCACACTCTTCACCTCACGCACCGGCGTGTCCTTGGCCAGACCTTTGACCTTGGAAACCTCACGCTCGGCAAAGAACGAATGGACCAGGCCTGCACGCTGCGGTGATTCCATGCACTCTTTAAACAGTTCACGCTCTCGCTTCAGGCCCTCGGCAAACGGCAGGGTGAAAGCGGCTTCTACAGCGTCGACACACTTGAATGGCGAGAACAGGCCGCGGGCCTTTTTGGCCAGGCCAGCACGGAACTGGTCAAAGACATCGCTGCCTTTGTCAGCTTCAACCTTGTCGGAAATATCACGCACCCGGCGTACCGGAGCACCTTCACCTGCCAGTTTCTGCGCATAGGCCAGGCCAACCTGGCGGATATCGTCACCGCCTTCAACAGCATCAACAATGCCCAGAGCCAGCGCGTCTCTGGCGCCTACGAAGTTGCCAGACGTGATCATTTCCAGTGCCTTCTGGGCACCCACAAGGCGAGGCAGGCGCTGGGTACCGCCAGCACCGGGCAACAGACCAAGCTTTACTTCAGGCAAACCCACCTTGGCAGACGCCAGAGCAACCCTGTAATGACAACCCAGGGCCGTTTCCAGGCCACCGCCCAGTGCGGTGCCATGAATAGCGGCAACAATGGGCTTGTCGCTTGATTCATAGGCATTGATCACATCGGGGAGGCCCGGCTCCTGCAAAGGTTTGCCAAATTCGCGGATGTCCGCGCCAGCAATGAACGTACGGCCTTCACATACCAGCAGGAGGATATCTGCTTCTGCATCCTTCTGGCCCTGCTCCAGGGCGGAAACCAGACCGGCACGCACAGCATGGCTCAAGGCATTGACCGGCGGGTAGTTTACGGAAATGACACCAACATTCCCTTCACGGGTATAAGCAACAACCTCTGACATAATCTCCCCTCGCCTTTTATGAAATATGGTTTTATCTAGCGAAATCAATTAACGATTTAATACAAGTTTAGCCCTTATTTCAACCACCGTTTCGGTTCAGGCATAAAAAAACCGCAGACTTTCGTCTGCGGTTTTTTTATGCCTTTCTGTCTGATCCGGCCGGCTACCGGCAGCCTGGCCTAGACACCGAGCGATTCAATATCCCGGGCTAACATAGCCAGCTGGTGAGCATAGGAGTCGCGCAACTTGTCGCCAGGCACCAGGTACGACGGCGCCGCACAGGTCAGAACCATCGTAGTGCCATCCTGCAGGTGGATAGGTACACCGGCGGAGTTAATGTTCCGATCCCAGTCTCCCAGCGACAGGCAGAAACCGTGCTCCCGGTAATCTTCCATGGCCTGGTCCAGGCCTTCTTTAATTACCGGCCATTTTTCACCGTACTTCTTCGCCATGGCATCGTCGATCAGCTTGCGGGCCGGGTCGCTGATCGCGCAGTAATAGGCGCGCCCTGCAGAGGTTGTCGACATAGGCAGCTTCAGGCCAATATCCATCCGCAGGAGGGTTGCTTCAGGCGGCAGCCGGTTTTCTACATAAATCATGTGCAAGCGGTCGCGACAAGTCAGACCAACCGACATGTTGGTTTGCCGGGCGAACTCGTCCATGTAGGGCTTGGCCAGCTGACGCACCTTCAGGTTTGATACATAGGCGTAACCCAGAGCCAGCACGCCGGAACTAAGCTGATACTTTTCCAGCTGCTGGTTGTAGCCCAGATAACCCAGCTTGGTCAGCGTATAGGTCATGCGCGAAACGGTGGGCTTGGGAAGGCCGGTAATTCTGGCAATGTCCTGGTTGCCGAGAATGACAGACCCCTGACTGAACGCGCGCAGAACATCCAGCCCCCGGGACAATGCCTCCACAAACTTGCGATCCTTACCCGGCTGAACCGGCTCACCATCACCGGATGCCACTTGCAACTCCGGTGAGTTGTCCTGCTGTTTTTTTGCCATAACTTGCCTATTTCCTGAACTGCGTTGCCTGTCACGGATAGCCTGAAGAACCGTGGGCGTGAAAATTGGACACATTCTAGTCTATGAGAAACTCAAGAACCACAATCTGCCATCAAATTTCATGCCAGATTCGAAACACTGGCATTACCCGATGCCACGAAATAACCATGACGGAAACCCGGGCAACCTTTACCATAGTATAGCGATACTTTATTCTGCAATGCGGAACAAAGTCATATGCACGACAACAAACACTACTCAGGAGCATGTATGAAGGTACTTTTTGTAGCGGGCGATCCCAAACCAGAGCGCTGGACCGTACCTATCAAACAACTGCTACCAGAAGCAGACATTTATGTCTGGGATCCGGACGGACCGGCGATTAATGCAGACTACGCCATCGTATGGCAGCCCCCGGCGAAGCTGTTCGAGCGTGAAACCCGCCTGAAGGCCGTGTTCAACCTGGGCGCCGGTATCGACGGATTGCTGAAAGTCCCCAACCTGCCGGCAGACCTTACCGTGGTAAGACTGGAAGATGCCGGCATGTCGGTACAGATGGCCGAGCATGTACTGCACCAGATACTGGAAGTCAGCCGGCAGATGGAGCTGTACCGGGATCAGCAACGCCAGCGGCTGTGGAAGATACACCGCCCCATCAGCCGGAAAGAGTGGCCCATCGGCATTATGGGGCTAGGGCACATTGGCAAGCGTGTGGCCAGCACACTGGCAAGCCTGGACTATACGGTAAACGGCTGGGCCAGGAGTGAGCACACGGTAGAAGGCGTGCGCACCTTTGCAGGCAACGGGCAACTCGGAGAGTTTCTGGGGGCAACGCGAGTGCTGGTTAACACCCTGCCACTGACCAGCGAAACCGAAAACATCCTTAACTACGACCTGTTCAGCCAGCTCCAGCCGGGTGCGGTGCTGATCAACGTCGGCCGGGGGGAGCACCTCGTGGAAGAAGACCTGCTCAGGGCCTTGGATGAGGAGAAACTGCAGCGGGCCTCACTGGATGTGTTCCGCAAGGAACCTTTGCCGGCTGGCCACCCGTTCTGGGAGCGAACCGACATCACAATCACGCCGCACATTTCGGCGCGAACTCTTCGGGATGCCACGCTGGAGCAGATCACCGGGAAAATCCGGGACCATGCCAGCGGGCACCCCATCACAGGAATAGTCGACATAGCCCGTGGCTACTGACTAACCCGCGAGCCGATTCTGCCGGTCAACCCAGGACCGGCAGAAGTACCGCAAACACCGCCAGCAATAACAGCAACAGCGGCACCACCAGCAAGACAAAAACACCGTTCCACTGAAAGGCCACTACGTTGCGGGAAACCTGACCAAACCGTGACAGCAACATCACCGACGGCCCGAACGGCGACACCATCATTGCCAGCGAGAAACCAATAACCAGGCCAATTGCCACCAGCATCGGGTCAGCCCCGCTAGCCACAAGTTGCGCAAGCATGCCGGACTGAACGCTGAGCACGGTAATCGGAATCACGCCCGCCATGGAAAACAATGGCATGATTAACAAGCCAGCAGCTGCAATCAGGTAACTGCCCCACCCGCTCACCACAAGCCCGTCAAACAGATCTGCAGGCACCACAGTGGCAATCGACACCCCCAGCATGGCCGACCCGGCAAAGATCGCCATCTCGTTGGACATTACTGCCAACTGGCCCACCCCCTCTGCCACCGTGGCCCCCGGAGAGCGCTCCTGCCACAACATGTAGGCCAGGGTAACCGCCGGAACCGCCAGCATAGCCGCCACCGAAACTTTCACTCCCGCCAGCGCCACCAGCAACCCCATACAGGCAAACACCACCAGGACCAGTACGACTAACTTACCGGTTCCGGCGGGCCAGCCGTCCAGGGCAACCCGCTCACTGCTGATTTCCCTGAACCGCTGCCTTTCCAGCACCCAGCCAACCACAATCATCAGTAACGCTGCGACAAAACCAAAAGGCAAAATCGAGGACCAGCTCAGCTGCGGCAGCTCCCGGGTCAGAATGGCGACCGCCACACTGGTTGGCGCCACCAACGGCACCAGCGCAAATCCCCGCAAGGCGCTGATCAGCACACTCCTGAGCCACTGCAGCCGCGCCGCGCCCTCAATGCCCCGCTCTTTGAGACTGTCCGCCAGGGTGCCGCATAAAAGGCTCATCATCCCGAAGCTGAGTACCGAGGCAATACCGCAGCTCACCGCCGCATACTTTGGGTATAAAAGGGATACCCGACCCCCGAGCAGCACATCGTGGATACGCCTGAGGACTTCAAAGCGGCGCACCAGGCACTGCATCATCCCCAGGCTGCCCAAAAACGCCGAATAGAACGCTGCATCCGACAACGCATCAAGGGCACCGTCCATTCCGAGACGGCCGGTCACAAACAAACCAGCACTAAACGTGAGGGAAAGCAGGAACAACGTCCTTGCATAGACCTGAAGGCGCATCGCGCCCAGAACAAACACCAGGATGAATACCAGCCCGGCAGAGGCGCTAAGGGCTTTGCTCTGCAGACAAATCGCGACAAGCTCCATGACCACGGCACAAGCCAGCAGCCAGCGAAGAGTTCCATTCATAAACCAGTCAGCCACCAATGATGAACAATTCTTGCAATTGAGATAGACCCAGATTAGTCTTTTCCAATATCATTTACAAAACTATATTCCGCAGTTCGGAATTACCTAACCATAATCGATACGGCAATTCTTATGAACGCATACATCTATGATGGCTTGAGAACACCATTTGGGCGGCATGCAGGCGCCCTGGCCAAGGTTCGCCCCGACGACCTGCTGGCCGAGGTCATTCGCGCACTCATTGAGCGCAACGCCTTTGCTCCGGATAATTATGAAGACGTGATTGCCGGCTGCACCAACCAGGCCGGTGAAGATGCCCGCAACCTGGCGCGGCACGCCGGACTGCTGGCAGGCTTGCCGGTTGAAACCGGTGGCCAGACCGTTAACAGGCTGTGCGGCTCAGGCCTTGCCGCCATCATCGATGCTGCCCGCGCTATCCGTTGTGGCGAAGGTGAGCTGTTTGTAGCCGGTGGTGCCGAGAGCATGAGCCGCGCGCCGTTTGTGCTGGCCAAGTCCGAATCACCTTACAGTCGTGAATTCCGGGCCTTTGACAGCACCATTGGCGCGCGCTTCCCGAACCCACTGATCGAACGTCAGTTCGGTTCTGACACCATGCCTGAAACCGCAGACAACATTGCGCGCGAACTTAACCTGTGCCGACTGGAAGTGGATCGCTTTGCCGCGCAAAGTCAGGCCCGTTACGAGGCGGCCCGCCAGGAAGGCTTCTTCAAGGACGAGATCCTGCCCATTTCGGTGCCTCAGGGGCGCAAGCAACCGCCACTGACCGTGCAGGACGACGAGCATCCAAGGCCTACATCCAACCTCGAGGCGCTTTCCAATCTTCGCTCGCTGGCTGAAGATGGCGTGGTTACTGCCGGCAACGCCTCCGGCGTGAACGATGGCGCTGCCGCCCTGATTATCGGCTCCGAAGAAGCCGGCAAGCGGGCTGGCATCCAGCCCCGCGCACGTATCGTATCGGCTGCCATCGCCGGCGTTGCGCCCAATGTAATGGGCTACGGCCCGGTTCCGGCAAGCCAGAAAGCCCTGGCCCGGGCAGGCCTGACACTAAAAGACATGGATGTAATCGAGATCAACGAGGCGTTCGCCGCCCAGGTTCTCGGTTGCACCACCAAACTGGGAATCGATCCTTCCGATTCCAGACTCAACCCGAACGGCGGTGCCATCGCCGTGGGGCACCCTCTTGGCGCTTCCGGCGCCCGGATTGCCCTGACGGCGGTACGCCAACTCGAACGTACCGGTGGCCGTTACGCTCTGATCAGCATGTGCATTGGTGTAGGCCAGGGCATTGCTGCTGTAATTGAACGGGTTTCCAACTAACTTTTCAGGAGAACAACAATGGCTTCCGCACCTTGGGACGACCTGCTGAACTTTGAATCACAACTGGACGAAACCGAGCGTCAGGTACGCGACAGCATTCGCAGCTTCTGCGATAACCGTCTGATGCCCGGCATCGTCGAGGCAAACCGCCACGAAAAATTCGACCGCAGCATCTTCACCGAAATGGGTGAACTGGGCATGCTGGGTGCCACCCTGCCGGAAGAGTACGGCGGCCCCGGCCTGAACCACGTTTGCTACGGCCTGATCGCACGGGAAGTTGAGCGGGTCGACTCCGCCTACCGCTCCGCCCTGAGCGTACAGTCTTCACTGGTGATGTACCCGATCTTCTCTTACGGCAAAGAAGAGCTGAAAAAGCGCATTCTGCCGAAACTGGCCTCTGGCGAGTTTGTTGGCTGCTTCGGCCTGACCGAACCCAACCACGGGTCTGACCCCGGCGGCATGGAAACCCGAGCCAAGAAAGTCGATGGCGGCTACCTGCTGAGCGGCTCCAAGACCTGGATCACAAACTCCCCGATTGCCGACGTTTGCGTGGTCTGGGCCAAGCTGGACGGCGTGGTAAACGGCTTTGTGATCGAGCGCGAAGGCGCCACGGGCCTGGAAACCCCGAAGATTGAGGGCAAGTTCTCGCTGCGCGCCTCCGACACCGGTTCTATCTTTATGGACGAAGTCTTCGTTCCTGAAGAAAACCGCCTGGAAGTTGAAGGCCTGAAAGGCCCGCTGAGCTGCCTGACCAAGGCTCGCTACGGTATCAGCTGGGGCGCCCTGGGTGCCGCAGAGTTCTGCTGGCATGCAGCCCGCAACTACACCCTGGAGCGTAAGCAGTTTGGCAAGCCCCTGGCCGCCAACCAGCTGATCCAGAAGAAGCTGGTAGACATGCAGACTGAAATCACCCTTGGACTGCAATCTGTGCTGCAGCTGGGCCGCATGATGGATGCCGGCATTGCCACCCCGGATTCCGTTTCCCTTCTGAAGCGTAACAACTGTGGCAAGGCCCTGGACATCGCCCGCGTAGCCCGCGATATGCACGGCGGCAATGGTATCGCTGATGAATACCACGTTATCCGCCACGTTATGAACCTGGAAGCAGTTAACACCTACGAAGGCACCCACGACGTCCACGCCCTGATTCTGGGCCGTGGCCAGACTGGCATCCAGGCCTTCAGCTGATCCTTTCAGGAACAGTGTAAGCAAAGAACCCCTCCGCGGAGGGGTTTTTTAATGCCTGACATCCGGCAACGAGTTTCAGGCAGGCCCAAAAAAGCCCCGGCGTGCAGCGCACCCGGGGCAAGCGATGAAATACCTGATATTCGTTTTAACTCAACGGAAATCGCTGATCAGAATGACAACTTGGCGGAAGCCATTACCTGCTCATACTGCTGACTGCCGCTGCCGGCGATCTCGCCAAAGTCCCAGTAGGCATACTCAAGACCCAGAGTCAGGTTCTTATGAGCGGACCACAGCAGGTTAGCGTGGACTGAGGTGGAGGAGTCGAAATAGCTGAGAGTCCCTGCAGGAGAGAAGTCCAGATCGTCCACAATCTCGGTATGGGAAACCGTCAGGTTACTTCTCCAGGTTGAATTCCAGAAGTGACGGTAGGCCGCAGTGACCCCGTAGGTATTCAGCGGCTCAACCTTTCCGGCCGCCTGCTCAGCCCGATCCACATCCGGGTAGGTGAACAGCCCCATGTAACGGCCAAGCGCTCCATAGCTGTATTGCAGACGCAAGTCATCACGCCCAAACGTAGGAATACGGGCACTCAGAGATACAGCACCGGCTGCCTTGGTGTCCTCCGCAGCATCATCTTCCAGATGGCGCAGCAGGGCCGCAACAGAGTAGATACCGTAGTTGCCGCGAGTCTGATAGCGCGCTACGAGATCCGGATAGGACTGATCGCCATAGGATTCAGAGCCAAAACCATCTTCCGGGTTTTCGAGGGCGACCATCAACTTGCCACCCGGAGCGGACATGTTATAGCGGAGCATCGGCTGTCGGGTATAGATAAAGGCAGCCTGTTTACCTTGGTCCAGAATCTCTGGCAATGCAGCCAGATCGGTAAAGGTTGTGAAGGTCTGGCCAAAATCCCAACCATTCCAGGAGCCATACGCCTGCCGCATGCGCGGATTATAGCTGTTTGAGACAACTTCATTGCCGGGAGCATCAGCCGCGGTGTTGAAATCCATTTCGATGTACGTGGTCAAATCATGGCCGGCAACATCCTCGGTCTTGGTACCAATGCTGATACGAGATTCACGGGCAGAGAAGCCTGTTTTCCAGTCGCTCTCACCTTCATTGGCCGCCTTGGCAAGCGTCCGGGGCAAACCAATGGAGTAACCGTTGCTGATTCCATTACCGTTGGATCCGAAAATCACATCGGCCTTGATGAACCCGCCAAACGAAATCGTGGTGTCACCAATCTTGATGCCTTTGCCATCACGCAACAGATAACGGCTATCGTCCCGCGTTTCAGGGGCAGTCGACACAGCACCTTCCAGCTTTCCTTCCAGAACCTGGATGCGCTCACGCAGCTCTTCCAGCTCTGTGTTGCTCTGCGCCTGGGCAGTTACCGAGCCAAGCATCAGCAGAGGTGCACCCGCCAGGGCTACGGCGCGGACCAGCGGATGGGTGGCAAAACGGGTTGTTGTTGTCATCTTGAAAAACCTCGCATCGGAGTTGGTTAGCGTCTTTATTGTTAAATCTACGGGACTGGCACATACCTTCGCGCAATAATTCCGCACAGCGGAACTGCTGGTTATTTGCATTTCATTATGCAGTACCATCTTCCACGCATCCGAATATAGATGAAGATTTTTATATCAACAAGTCCATTTATCTTTTTGCATGTCTACAACGATGCATTTTTTTGACAGTTGATTCCGTTAGCATTGACATCCACCGTTTGGTTGATGGATCATTGGGTAATTCTGCTATGCGGTATACATTTTCGCTAAGAGCACGGTGAGGGTTACCTATGAACATGAATTACACAGCCGAGGAATTGGCTTTCCGCGACGAAGTTCGCGCATTTCTGGATGCCAAGCTGCCTGCGGACATCGCAGCTAAGGTGAAAGGCTTTCGCAAGCTGAGCAAGGAAGACCACCAGCGGTGGCAAAAAATTCTCAGCGAGCAAGGCTGGTACGCCACGCACTGGCCGGAACAGTACGGGGGTGTCAGCTGGACACCGGTCCAAAAGCACATCTGGGATGAAGAGTCCTGCCGTTACGGCGTGCCCCGCTCCATTCCCTTCGGCGTAAATATGGTGGCTCCGGTCATCATCAAGTTCGGCTCCGAAGAACAGAAGCAGCAATACCTGCCCCGGATTCTGAGCGGCGAAGACTGGTGGTGTCAGGGTTATTCCGAGCCAGGCGCGGGTTCTGACCTGGCTTCCCTGAAAACACGGGCTGTGCGCGAAGGCGACCATTACATCGTTAATGGCCAGAAGACCTGGACCACGCTGGGCCAGCACGCCAACATGATCTTCTGCCTGGTACGCACCAACACTGAAGTGAAGGCGCAGGAAGGCATCTCATTCCTGTTGATCGACATGAATACCCCGGGCATCACCGTTCGTCCGATCATCACTCTGGACGGCGAGCACGAAGTTAATGAAGTCTTCTTTGAAGACGTGAAGGTTCCGGCCGAAAACCTGGTAGGTGAAGAAAATAAAGGCTGGACCTATGCCAAGTACCTGCTCACCTACGAGCGCACCGGCCTGGCCGGCATCGGCCTGTCCAAGGCAGCGCTGACACACCTCAAGCAGCTGGCCAGCCGTCAGGTGAAGAACGGCAAACCCCTGATTCAGGATCAGACCTTCAGCCAACGTATCGCGCAGGTCGAAATCGACCTGATGGCAGCAGCGATCAGCAACCTGAGAATTGTTGCCTCGGTAGAGGGCGGCGGCGTTCCGGGAGCGGAAAGTTCCATGCTGAAAGTGCGCGGCACCGAGATTCGCCAGGCCATCAACGACCTGGCACGCCGGGCGATCGGGCCTTACGCCATTCCGTTTGTTGAAGAAGAGATGGACCAGGCCTATGACGGCGAATTCTTGTCTGACCCGGGTGCTGCTCCTCTGGCTGCCCATTACTTCAACAACCGCAAGCTGTCTATTTTCGGTGGATCAAACGAGATCCAGAAGAACATCGTTTCGAAAATGATTCTGGGACTTTAAGGAGGCGACCATGGATTTCCGACTCAACGAAGAGCAGCAAATGCTGCAGGACACCGTGGCTCGTCTGGTTCGCGGTGAGTACAGCTTCGAAAAACGGCTGGAATACAGCGAATCAGAGCTTGGCTTCAGTGAAAGTTTCTGGAAGCAACTGGGCGAACTGGGCCTGATGGCGGTGCCATTCCCCGAGGAACTCGGCGGCTTTGGCGGCACCGGCGTTGAAGTTCAAAGCGTGATGACCGAGCTGGGCCGCGGTCTGTGCATCGAGCCGTACCTCCAGTCTGTGGTTCTCGGCGGCGGGCTGATCAGCCAGGCCGGCAATGAACAGCAGAAAGAACAGTGGCTGGCAGGCATAGCAACAGGCGAAACCCAGGTAGCCGTTGGCCTGCAGGAGCCCCAGAGCTTCTACAACACAAATGACGTAGAAACCACCGCCGAGAAAGCCGGCAGCGACTATGTTCTTAACGGCCGCAAAGCGGTTGTAATCGGTGGCCATAGTGCCGACCTGCTGGTGGTTTCTGCTCGCACCTCTGGCAGCAGCCGTGATGCCTCTGGCATCAGCTTGTTTGTCATCGACGCCAACGCTGATGGCCTGGAGCGTCGCAGCTACCCGACTATTGACGGCGCCAAGGGCTGCGACCTGCTCCTGAACAATGTCAAGGTGGGTGCAGACGCTCTGCTGGGAAGCGAAGGCGAAGCGGCCGATGCTATTGAATACCAGGTTGGCCGTGCCATTTCCGCTCTGTGTGGTGAGGCGGTCGGCGTTATGGAAGTCGCCTGTGACCTGACCCTGGACTACCTCAAGCAGCGCAAGCAGTTTGGCGTACCCATCGGTAAGTTCCAGGTACTTCAGCACCGGATGGCTGACATGATGTCCGAACTGGAGCAGGCTCGTTCAATGGCCATCCTTGCCGCCAGTGTGGCTGATGAGCCTCAGAGCGACGAGCGCCGTCGGGTAATTGCGGCCGCTAAAAACGTAATTAGTCGCAGCGCCCAGTTTATTTCCGAAAAGGGCGTTCAGTCCCACGGAGGTATCGGCATGACCTGGGAATACAACTTTGCCCACTACGCCAAGCGCCTGGTGATGATCAACCACCAGCTGGGCGATGATGACTTCCATCTTGAGCGCTATGCCGCTCTGCTGGAAGCCAACTGATACCAAATCAGTGAACCTTGGGTCTGTCTCCACATCAGTCAGGACCCTCTTTCCGGGTGGCCTATGCCACCCCTTTTTTATGCCCGGAATAACCTTGAGTAATCATTCTCTGCGGAGGAACAATCATGACAAAAAACCACCCGGACGAAATGCAGGCTGATCTGAGAAAAGCCGAATGGAAAATAAGAACCGAACTGGCTGCTGCCTATCGACTGGTAGCCCTGTTTGGCTGGGACGACCTGGTGTTCACCCATCTGTCAGCCCGGGTGCCCGGGCCTGATCATCACTTTCTGATCAATCCCTACGGATTGCTGTTCCATGAAATGACCGCCTCATCCCTGGTGAAAGTCGACCAAAATGGCGAAGTCGTGGAGGCTGGCGGGCTGCGCAGGGTTAACCCGGCGGGGTTTACCATCCACAGTGCCGTACATATGGGGCGTGAAGATGCCGGAGCCGTCATGCACCTGCATGCAGCAGATGGTGTTGCGGTATCAGCCCACCGTGATGGCCTCCAGCCCCTGAGCCAGACCGCCATGCTGTGCCTTGAGCACCTGAGTTACCACGAATATGAAGGCGTAGCGCTCAACCTTGATGAGAGGGAGCGCCTGATCCAGGATCTGGGTAGCAAATCCATGATGATCTTGCGAAATCACGGCATTCTGACCGTGGGCCGCGACGTGCCGGAAACCTTCACATACCTCTACTTCCTGATGAAGGCCTGCGAGATACAGGTAAAAGCGCAGAGTTGTGGCCCGGTATACATGCCCACCCAACAGGCTATCGACACCACGGCGGATCAATCAGGCTCACTCGGCAAGGCAGCAAAGCTCACCTGGCCCGCCCTTCTGAGACTGCTTGATGCCAGGTCTCCTGGCTACAACGTTTGAGCCCTTCATCAATCCACTATCAGGAAGGTCCTATGATTACTGTTGATATTAATGAACTGGCAGCCTATCAGGGCATGCTCATTGGCCACAGCCCCTGGGTAACCGTGAGCCAGGCCATGATAAACGCCTTTGCCGAAACCACCGGCGACCATCAGTGGATCCATGTGGATGTCGACCGGGCCAGCCGGGAGTCACCCTGGAAGAGCCCGGTAGCCCATGGCTACCTGACGGCATCACTGATCCCCAAGCTCAACAGCGAGGTCATCAAGGTGACCGGTACTTCAGCCACCATCAACTATGGCCTGAACAAGCTGCGTTTTCCGGCGGCGGTGAAGGCTGGCTCGGATATCCGGTCCCGGGTTGAGCTGGCATCCCTGAAGCAGGTGGATGATCACCGCCTGCTGGCCACCTACCAGACCGTGGTGGAAATAAGGGACGAAGACAAGCCAGCCTGCGTACTGGAAAATCTGGCCATGTACGTGGTCTGAGCCTTCCGGTCAGTGCAAAAAGGCGGCAAGCCCTGAGAGTGGGGGGGAGCCGCCTTCCTAACTTCCAGTGTTGTGCAAGCTACTTCTGCCACTCCTGCTCCTGAAGTGTCCGCCACATCAGCTTTCCGGTCGGTGATTTTGGCAACTCATCAACAAATTCAATGATGGTTGGTACCTTGTAGGCCGCCATTTGCTCCTTACACCAACTGATGATGTCATCCTTGGTTGTTGTGTTTTCAGCCTCAGGCGTTAGTACAATACAAGCCTTGACCGTTTCACCACGCTTGGGGTCCGGGGCAGAAATAATGCAAACTTCGTGGATGGATGGGTGACGGTACATCAACCCTTCTACCTCAGACGGCCAGACCTTGAAGCCAGACGCGTTGATCATGCGTTTGACCCGATCCACCATGAAGAAATAGCCGTCTTCGTCGTAGTAACCCAGGTCGCCGGTACGGAAGAAACGCTTACCATCGATTTCGACGAACGAGGCCTCGGTATCCACGGGTCGATTCCAGTAACCCAGAGTGACCTGAGGCCCGCAGGAAACGATCTCGCCGGTCTCTCCCACGCCTTTTTCTTCAAGTGTGTCGACATCGATAATCCGGCTGTCAACATCAAATACCGGAATCCCCAGACATTGCGGTTTAGGGTTGTTACCGGGGTTGATGTGGGTAGCTGCCATGGTTTCAGACAAGCCGTATCCTTCGATGTAATCAAGGCCTGTCAGCTTTTTGAGCTTTTCCGCCACCGCAACAGGCATCGCGGCACCACCACCCCCGATCATGTTCAGGCTGCTGATGTCGTAGCTACCCAGCTCCGGGTTTGACAGAAAATCCACCGCCATAGTGACGATATTGGTCCAGCCGGTGACCTTGTAGCGCTCAATCAGGCGCGCCGCGGTGGTTCTGTCCCAACGGGTCATGATTACGGAAGTGGCACCCGAGAAGATGGGGCCGTTCATGGAGCCCGTCATACCAGTTACATGGAAGAATGGCAGCGTGGAAAGCTGCACACCATCGGGCGTAGACAGGTTCCAGAATACCCGGTGCACGGCTGTCGCCATTACCGACCGGTGAGTGTGCATGCAGCCCTTGGGTGCCCCGGTGGTACCGGAGCTGTACGGGATAACGGCAAGGTCATCCGGGCCGGCAGTATGTTCACCGGGCTTGTGTCCGGCTTCCAGGGCCGCCTCCCAGGTAACCACTCCCGGTATATCCCTGGACCACGCGGGCGCAGCAACTTCAGCCGGCAATGTCAGGTCGGTTTCCGGGTTAATGTAGGTGTTGTAAGACGCAACAATCACTTGTTCCAGGTTGGTCTCACCAATCAACGGCGCGATGAAGCCCGCCAGTTCCTGGCCCGCCATGCACACCGTGGAGCCAGTATCCGAAATATAGTGCTCAAGCTCCGCCGCGCGGTTCATGGGATTCACAGGAATAACCACGGCGTCGGCCCGCAGGATGGCATAGTAGGAGATCACATACTGCGGGGAGTTCTGCATATAAAGCAGGACCCGATCACCCTTCTTGACCCCCTGGGCCTGCAGGTAACCCGCCATAGTATCGACTTCTCGCTTAAGCCGGGCATAGGTCATGGGCGCATCGTAGAAAACGATGGCATTGTGGTCCGGATAACGCAGTGCCGAGAGTTCCAGGTTGGTGTACAGACTGGTTTTCGGCAGGGTCATGGTTTTGGGCAGATCTTTCGGCCAAACCTTGTAGTGGCGTGTAAACATATTCTTGTTCTCCCCCTGGGTTAATTCAGTCAACCGCTTGAGCGGACAAATCAAAATAATCAACAGCCCCGGGCAAGGGCTCGTCATGGCGTAACGGTGAAATGGCAACGGCTTTTTCACGAAGTACGGTCACATCCGCATCCGGCGCCACAATGTGGCGTGAGCTCCGGTCAAAACCAAGCCACCAGTAAGGCAGGCTGCGCGCATCACGGCCAGCGACCAGTGTTGGCTTCTGGATAGAGCCGTTGGACTGCCGACACCATCGGGCTGCGGTAATATCGGCCGCTTCACAGGCTGGAAAGTTCACATTCCACGCCAGAACCTGGCCGGGGCGGTAAAGTCTGCGAATGACAGCTTCAGCAAAGGTTTCCACCGGCGACCAGCGGACGTCGTCCCGGTTCAGGTAAGCCTGGCTCAGCGCAATGGCCGGAATGTTCATGTGGTGTGCACTCAGTACCGCACCAACGGTACCGGAGTACTGGACCGAATCACTGATGTTCGCACCACAATTCACACCGGAGAGCACCAGGTCTGGCGGTGTTTCCCCGAACCACTCGGCCAGGGAATACAACACGCAATCGGCCGGCGTGCCAGACACCGAATAACGATTAGCCCCAACCTGATAAACCCGTAACGGACTGTGAATGGATATGCTCTGGCCAGCTCCGCTGCGATCATGTTCCGGCGCCACAACCCAAACCTCATCGGCCAACCGCCGGGCAATGGTTTCAAGGATCGCGATACCCGGCGCATTGATGCCGTCATCGTTGGTAATCAGAATTCGATTGGCAATCTTGCCCTGCATAATCACTTCTCCGCTCATGGCTTCCGGCCTTCACAAGCGATTTGCCAGCCAATATCCGCCAGCAGGCTGGCACGCTTGCCAACTTCCAGCGCATTGGCGTTGGCAGCATTGCCATCCAGGGCCCGCTTGTACACACCCTGAAGAATGGCTGCCAGCCGGAATAACGAAAACGACAGGAATACGTGCCAGTCATCAATGCCGTCTCTGCCGGTTTGCGCGCAGTACCGGGCAATGGTTTCCTGCTCGCTTGGTATACCAAGCTCCTGCAGATCTTCGCCATTCAGGCCACGCATACCGGGCATATCAGCAGGCAGGTGGTATGGCAGGCAGTAATAGGCAAGGTCTGCCAGCGGATGCCCGAGAGTCGACAGTTCCCAATCCAGGATCGCGATTACTTCCGGGCGATCCGGTGCCAGCATCAGGTTGCCAAACCGGTAGTCACCGTGGGCAATCGAAGTCTCGTCCCTGGCCGGGAGGTTCTCCGGCAACCAGGACATCAGTTTGTCCATGGCCGGCAGGTCATCCGTCCGGGATGCGAGATATTGCTTGCTCCAGCGAGCCACCTGGCGGGACACATAGCCCTCCGGACGGCCGTAATCTGCCAGTCCAATAGCGTTGACATCCACAGAGTGCAAAGCTGCCAGCGTGTCGATAGCTGAGTGATGAGCCCTCATTCGCTCTTCACGCTCCAGCTCTTTGAGTGCTGAATGGGAGTGAATCCTGCCTTCCAGAAAATCCATCACGTAGAAGGGAGTGCCAATGACCTCACTGTCTTCACACAGTACGCGAGCATTGGGTACCGGAACGGATGTGTGTTCAGCGAGCGCGCGCATAACGCGGTATTCCCGCTCCACCATGTGAGCCGAAGGCAGCGTCTTTCCCGGGGGCTTCTTCCGCAGTACATAACGCCTGTTGCCGGTATCCAGCAGAAAGGTGGGATTGGATTGCCCGCCCTGAAACTGCTTCACGTCCATCTGGTTACCGAAGTCCGGCAATGCCTGCTGAAGCCAGTTGAGCAGGCGGGCTTCATCGAATTTGTGGGCTGGCAGAACCGCTACCAGCTCTGGAGTCATGCTCATGATTATCTCTTGTCGTTATGTTCTGATAACCCCTGGCGCCAGACAGGGCCCGGCGGCAGGGGTGTTGCGGTTTCCCGGTATCAGCAGATGGTTTCACCACCGTCGGCAACAATCACCTGCCCGGTAATGTAGGCACTGGCCGGGGTCGCCAGGAAAACAGCCAGGCCGGCAATATCGATCGGATCACCGATGCGCCGAAGCGGGGTTTTGTCTTCTGCCCGCTTTACGCGAACCGGGTCTTCCCAAAGCGCCTTGGCAAAATCGGTCTTGATCAGGCCCGGCGCAATGCTGTTCACACGGATACCCTTCGGCCCCCACTCAACGGCCAGGTTGCGTGCCAGGGCAGCTTCTGCCGCCTTGGACACACCGTAAGTGCCGATAGTGGTGTTGCCGCGAATACCGGCAATACTGGACAGCAGCACCACAGAACCTGAGCCCTTTTCGGCCATCTGTGGCAGCACCATATTGGTGAGCCAGAAGGTTCCCTTGACGTTGGTGTCCATGATCTTGTCCCAGGCGTCGTCGGTCATCTCAGCGGTCGGACCATACACCGGGTTGGTCGCGGCGTTGCAAACCAGAACGTCGATGGTGCCCCAGGCTTCGTTAGTTTTGTCGACCAGGTTTTGCAGGTCCTCCTTCTTGCCGACGTGACAAGCGATGGCCATGGCATCAAAGCCCTGGGCCCGCATTTCACTGGCTACCTGTTCACAGGCTTCCGCCTTACGGCTGGATATCACAACCCGGGCGCCACAGCGGGCCATTTCTTCGGCAATGGCCCGGCCAATGCCCTTGGTGGAGCCTGTGATAACAGCCACTTTCCCGGTCATATCAAATAATGGATTAGTCATTTCCGAATCCTTATTACTCTGGGTAACAGCTGTTTCAGCGGTACTGACGCAATTCAAGTTTGGCGACGGAATCCAGGTGAACCTCATCCGGGCCGTCTGCCAGGCGCAGGGTACGGACTTTCGCCCAGGCCGACGCCAGGAAGGTGTCCTGGCTGACGCCAGCACCACCGTGCACCTGTATTGCGCGGTCGATGACCTTCAGGGCCATGCTCGGGGCAATCACCTTGATCATGGCAATTTCCTGACGGGCCACTTTGTTGCCTACGGTATCCATCATATGGGCAGCCTTGAGGGTCATGAGGCGAGCTTGCTCGATGTCGATGCGACTACGGGCAATGTCTTTCCGGATGGAATCAAATTCGGACAGCGGGCGACCAAAGGCCTCACGGGCATTCGCGCGCTTGCACATCAGCTCCAGCGCACGCTCGGCGACACCGATGGTGCGCATGCAATGGTGGATACGGCCCGGCCCGAGGCGCCCCTGGGCGATTTCAAAGCCGCGACCTTCACCCAGCAGGATATTACTGACCGGTACACGCACGTTGTCGTAGTGAATCTCGGCGTGGCCGTGCGGCGCATGGTCATAACCGAATACCGTCAGCGGGCGAATCATTTTCACCCCGGGTGCATCCAGTGGCACCAGAATCATCGACTGCTGCTGGTGCTTGGGAGCGGTGGGATCGGTTTTGCCCATAACGATGGCAATCTTGCTGGTGGTGGTCATGGCACCTGAAGACCACCACTTACGACCGTTGATAACGTACTCGTCACCGTCCCGACGGATCTCGCAAGCAATGTTGGTTGCGTCAGAGGAAGCGACGTCCGGCTCTGTCATGGAAAAGCAGGAACGGATTTTTCCATCCAGAAGCGGCTTCAGCCACTGTTCCTGCTGTTCCTCGTTTCCGTAACGGGCAATGGTCTCCATGTTGCCGGTGTCCGGCGCGGAGCAGTTGAATACCTCGGGAGCCATCTCGGAGCGGCCCATAATCTCGCACAGATGTGCGTACTCGAAGTTTGTCAGCCCGGCACCCAGATCACTTTCTGGCAGGAACAGGTTCCACAGCCCGGCAGCCTTCGCTTTTTCTTTCAGCTCTTCAATGATCGGAACCGGTGCCCAACGGTTCTCCGCGGTTGCCACCTGATGGTGATGCTTTTCTTCATTCGGGTAGATATAGGCATTCATGAACTCGGTTAATTCGGCCTGCAGTTTCTTGGCCTTGTCAGACAGCTCGAACATATCCGCTTCCTCTCTGTTCAGTTATTTGCGACTGCTACTAACGCCGGCAATCGCGTTAGCAGGCATTCAGACGGGAACGCCTTCAGGTTTCTCACTACCAGAACGTATCCGGAAAGTGCCCTCACCGATTGCAAGCAGATTGCCCTGCTCGTCGTGAACTTCACCGGTACTGTTAAAAATCCTGCTTCCACCCGCGCGCTTACGACCGGTCACCCGGATTACGCCCCCGGTGCACTGCCCGGTAAACGTGGTGGTCAGCGAAAGCGTAATGGCTTTGCGCATGCGCCCGGGGTAGGGGCAGTAGGTGCCGGCTTCGGCCATGACAATATCCAGCAGGGAGGTCAGTACTCCACCATGGATAACACCACCCAGATTCAGGTGATCCGCCTGGATTTCCAGCTCGATCACGGCCTCGTCCTCTTCCCACGACACCTGCCGGTAGCCCAGCATGTTGTGAAAACCCGGCAAGTCTTTGCCACCGGTAATGTGCAGACTACTGTTGCTCATCAGGCTTTCATTCCAGGCAGGTTGAGGGACGCGGTGTTCCCGCCATCAACGGCCAGGGCCTGGCCGGTAATGTAACTTGCGTCGTCACTGGCGAGAAAAAGGATGGCGGCAGCAATTTCCGCGGGATCGCCATAACGGCGCAACTCACAACGGGAGCCGAGCTTGTGGGCCTTTTCGTGTGCCCGGGCATAGTCAAAGACTTTCTGGGTCATACCGGTTTCAACCAGCCCGGGACAAACAGCGTTTACCCGCACGTTGTCCAGCCCCAGGTCACAGGCTGCGGTCATGGTCAGGTTGATCACGCCGGCCTTTGATGCGCTGTAGGCATTGCCTCCAGCCCCCGAACGAATACCGGCAACAGATGCAGTATTGACAATGCTGCCCTTCTTGCGGGCCTGCATGTGAGGTGCAACGTGCTTTATCGTCAGCATGGTTCCCAGCAGGTTTACAGCGAGCACTTTCTCCCACTCGTCACGACTGTTCTCGGTGACCGGCGGATGGGCTCCGGAAATACTGGCGATACCGGCGATATTGCACAGCACATCAATCTGGCCAAAGGTCTTCATGGTTTCGGCTACCAGGGCAGTTACCGCAGCCTCATCAGCAACATCTGCCACCCGACGCAGCACAGATACACCATCAGCCATCTGATTCTCGGTTTCGAGCAAGCCGCCCTCGGCGACATCAACAAGCACAACGGATGCCCCTTCGCGACCCAGCCTGAGTGCGGTTGCCCGCCCGATACCACTTCCGGCCCCGGTGACGATTACCACTCGCTGATCAAATCGCCCCATGAAATTCTCCCCGCTAACATGATTTATTTTTGTGTGTTCTATTTTGCTTTCCAGATAATTTGTCACGCGCAACGGTTATGAGTCAATATAATTGGAAGTTAATTTCATCTAGCAAAACTACAACATCAAAGGATGACAAAATGAAAACGCGATTTGACGAAATGCCCGTATACGCTCCCACTGACTCCGGCGAAGCCATGGAGGCCATCGGTTTTCGTATTCAAGCCTTTGCCAGCGGACAAGGCGACAAGACCGCGATCATCGACGAAAAGGGAGCACTCAGCTGGGCCGGCCTGCTGCATGAGGTCAACCGCATTGCCAACAGGCTGCGACAGGCCGGCCTTAAAAAAGGCGACTGCGTTGCGGCCTTGTCGGAAAACAGCAGGGAAATGGTGGCCCTCTATCTGGGAACCCTGGTGGCGGGTGGCTGCATGGTGCCGCTTTCCGGTATGGCCAGCGGCGAATCCCTGGCTCTGATGATTCGTGACTGCGGCTCCAGGTTCCTGTTCGTTTCCCGTAAAAACCTCGATATCTGGGCCGAAGCCAGCCTCAGGGCCGGCCTGAATCACGATGAGGTGATCGGGCTGGACAACGATGCTGCCGGACAGCATTTAAAGGACTGGCTGGGCTCGATTCCCGCCGAGCCAGACCCGGCGCCGGTAACACTGAACGATCCGTTCAACATCATTTACAGTTCAGGCACGACCGGAACTCCCAAGGGCATACTCCACGACTACCGGTTCCGCCAGCGGCAAATGGTCAGGATGAGCCGGTTCGGGCTCAACGGTGAAGCCGTTAACCTTGTATCGACACCAATGTACTCCAACACCACCCTGGTATCGGTGCTACCGACCATTTTCTATGGCGGCACCCTCGTGCTGATGGCCAGGTTTGATGCCCGTCGCTTCCTTGAACTGGCAGAACAGCACAAAGTCACCCACGCCATGCTGGTGCCCGTGCAGTTTGAGCGCATATTGGCGGTTCCGGACTTCGACCAGTTTGACCTTTCAAGCTTCAAGCTCAAGCTCTGTACCAGTGCGCCGCTCCGGGCCCATGTGATCGCCGAAACCATGAAACGCTGGCCAGGCAATATCCGGGAGGTCTATGGCCTCACAGAAGGCGGCATTTCCACCAGCCTCGACTGCGCTGCCTATCCGGACAAATGGGATACCGTCGGACTGCCCACCGAAGGGGCTGAAGTAAGGGTGGTCAGCGAAGATGGCAAGGAGCTGCCTCAGGGTGAGATCGGCGAGATTGTCGGGCGCGCGATTTCCATGATGCGGGGTTACGTAAACCGCCCGGAGCAGACCAGGGAGATGCTGTGGCAAAGCCCCGATGGACTTGCCTTTTATCGCAGCGGCGATATGGGCCGCATTGACGAAGACGGCTTTGTTCATATTCTCGACCGCAGGAAAGACATGATTATTTCCGGCGGTTTCAACATCTACGCCGTAGACCTGGAAAAAGTCGTCCTCAGCCATCCTGCGGTATCCGATGCTGCGGTTATCGGCATACCCAGCAGCCAATGGGGCGAAACTCCCCTCGCTCTGGTGGTAAAGAAATCCGGATGCCAGGAAACAGAAGAGGAAATCCGGGACTGGGCCAACCAGCATCTGGGCAAGACCCAGCGCCTCAGTGCCGTAGAGTTCCGGCAGGAACTGCCTCGCTCTACCATTGGCAAGGTCTTGAAGCGGGAGCTAAGAACGCCTTACTGGGATAACAGCGCCGGTTAACGGCGCTGCATACGATTCAGGGCATCACGGCAGTCATCGGAACGCAAGCGCTCACTGAACACACCGCGCTCCCGGTCCAATGCCTGCTGCACCTGGTCGCGCCATGGCGCCTTCATTAAACGCTTGCTGGCCCGCAATGCGTCTCGGGGCTTTTCTCCCAGCCTGCCCGCCAGGGCCAGGGCCGAATCCACAGCCCGTCCATCATCTACCACCCGGCTTACCAGGCCACACTCACCGGCCTGGGTGCCATCCAGGGTTTCACCAAGCAACAGCAATTCAGCAGCCATCCGGGAGCCAAGGTGCAATGGCATGGTCACAGTTGAAGCAGCCTCCGGCACCAACCCCAAATCGACAAAGGCAGTTTTGAACCTGGCCGAGCGCCCCGCAAATACGCTGTCGCAATGGAGCAACATAGTGGTGCCAATACCAATCGCCAACCCTTCCACCGCCGCTATCACCGGAGTATCACACGCCATCAATTCTTCAATGAATGCAAGGCCGGCAGAGGGTTTCGGGTTTTCGTCCGTAGCCCGCGCCCGGAAATCATCAAGATCGTTGCCGGCGGTAAACACACCTTCAGCACCCGAGATGACGATGGCATGCACATGCTGGTCAGAACTTGCCTCCCGCACATAACCTGCCAGCTGCTCATACATGTTTCGGTTCAGGGCGTTCTTCTTATCCGGACGATCTATGACAAGATGGATCGTTTTTTCTTGGCTATATTTCTTGATCATGTACATCTCCTGGGTGTCGCCCTCCCCCTCTGAAACAGGAGAAAAACGTCCTATTGCAAATGGCAAATCTTGTGATAAAGTCGAACAACAAAAGTTCACGGTGCAGTCTTATATTCTGCACTGCGAAACACGAGCAATGCAACTATAACAAGTACTGGAGCAAACTTATGAGCTTCCTTGCCACATTCAGAAAAAACCTTACTACCTATGCATCCGCGTTAACACTGGGTGTATCTGCTGTTGTCGCCAGCGCACCTGTATACGCTGAAAAAACCTACACCTGGAAGGTTCAGTCCCACTGGCCAGGCTCCAGCAGCTCCTACCAGGACAGCCTTGGTCGACTGAAGGATGTGATCGAAGAACGCTCTGAAGGCCGGATCAAGCTCCAGCTGTTTGAAGCAGGCGCTATGTTCAAGGCCACAGAAACCTTCAATGCCGTGAGTCGTGGCATTCTGGAAATGGGTACGATTTCTCCCGGTTATGCCCAGGACAAGATGACCCTGGCCGGCATTGCTTCTGGCCTGCCCTTCGCATTCCGAAACGTTTGGGAAGCCGCGTACTTCCACCAGAACATGGGCTTCGAACAAATGCTGCGGGATGAAGCCGCCAAGTCTGGCGTTTACTGGGCAACCGACAAGGTTTACCCGACCGAAATGGTTACCAGCAAACCCATCAACAGCTGGGAGGACTTCACGGGGCTGAAAATCCGTTCCTCCGGTGCGCTTCAGAAGTTCCTGACCGAAGCCGGTGCTTCCGCTTCCTATATCCCGGGCAGTGAACTGTACACCGCACTGGATTCCGGCATTGTAGACGGCGCCCACTGGGGCGCTGCCCAGGGTGCTGCGAGCATGGGCCTGTACGATGTTGCCAAGTACCACGTTCAGCCTGCGCTGAACATTGCCGGCACTGATGTCATCATCGTCAGCCAGAAGGCCTTGGACAAACTTCCTGAAGACCTCCAACAGGTAGTGAAGCAGGCTCTGGATGAGCAATTCTGGATTCGTACCAACCAGTATCTGTACAAAGAGCGTATCGCCCTGGCCAAGGCCGTTGCTGATCAAGGTGTTGAAGTAAACGTGATGCCTGATGATGTTCAGCAGAAGCTTGCCCAGACCGCCCAGGGCATGTGGGATGAAGAAGCCAAGCGCAGCGATGAGGCCAAGAAGGCTCTGAGCCTGCTCAAGCAGTTCCTTGGCGAACTTGGCTACCTCTGATCTTAAACGCAACACCACAGGCCCCGATTAACCCCCGGGGCCTGTTTTCTCAGTTCACATCAAAGTCCCCCGGAGAGTGCCATGAGCGTAGTCAGCGCATTCATGAAAGGCGTCACCAGGCTCAACGAGTACGTTGGCCGATGTATAGCCCTGATCGTCTTTCCCATGTTTGTCTTTCTGATACTTGAAGTAGCTCTGCGCTATTTTTTCAATTCACCTTCGGTGTGGACAAATGAACTGACACAGCTGCTGTTCGGTGTATACGCAGTAATGTCTGGCGGATACATCATGGCCCACCGCGGGCACGTGAATGTCGATCTGCTGCACTCGACGCTTAAGCTGAGGGCCCAAGGCTTTGTCGACATTTTCACCTCTATTCTGTTTTTCATTTTCATGCTGGCGCTGGTCTGGTTCAGCTTTGACATGGCCTCTGAGTCGTTCGAAAGCCGGGAAACCTCCTTTTCTGCCTGGAACCCGCCTATCTGGCCAGCCAAGGGAGCCATCTTTGTTGCCTCTGTTTTGATGCTGCTGCAAGGCATTGTGAGGTTGCTGGAGGATATCGCCATCGCATTTAACCTGAGCTATTACGACCCCACCGAGCGGAAAAGCCATTCTGAAGAAGGAGAAGCATAATGAGCATTGAAGTCATGACGCTTCTTTTCTTTGGTTCGCTGCTGTTTTTCCTGTTACTTGGCCTGCCACTGGCATTCGTGCTGGGTGGTGTGTCTGTTGTTTTTCTTTATTTCACCTGGGGCTTTGACTCCTTCTACATGGTGGTTTCCCAGATCTGGGGCACCATGGAAAGCTTTACATTGGTGGCCATACCACTGTTTGTATTCATGGCAATGATACTTGAACGCACAGGTGTTGCGCGAGACTTGTACCGCATGATGTATCTCTGGTTCGGCGGCCTCCGGGGCGGCCTGGCCATCGGTACTCTGGGTATTTGTGCGGTATTTGCAGCCATGGTGGGCATCAGCGGTGCGGCAGTGGTCGCTATGGGTGCGATCGCACTCCCCTCCATGCTCTCCCGGGGTTACGACAAGCAGATGGCACTCGGGGTGATCAATACTGGTGGCGGCTGGGGTGTTCTGATTCCGCCAAGTATCCTGATGATTCTGTATGCCCTGATTACGGGTGTATCCGTAGGCAAGATGTTTGCTGCAGGTGTTATGCCCGGCATTATGCTGATGGTACTCACCACCCTCTATATTGTTGTCCGCTGCGCCCTGCAGCCAGACCTGGCACCAGCGCTTCCTAAAGAAGACCGGGCATCCTGGCCTGAAAAGTTCCGCGCCCTGCGCTCTGTTCTCCTGCCGATCAGCGTGGTGGGAATGGTACTGGGCTCCATCATGGGCGGGCTCACCACACCGACAGAAGCCGCAGCCATGGGTGTCCTCGGTGCGCTGATTTCAGCAGCGGTCTACGGCGAGTTCAAATGGTCAGTACTGAATGAAGCCGCGATCCGCACCCTCAAGCTGACTGGCTTGACCATGTGGATCCTGTTTTCGGCCCACGCATTCAGCTCTGCTTATCAAAGCATGGGAGCCCAGGCCCTGATTGAAAGCATTATGGCCATGATCCCGGGTGGAGCCTGGGGCACTATTATTGCCATGATGGTCATCATCTTCTTCCTGGGGATGGTTCTGGACCCTGTCGGCATTATGATGATCACTCTGCCGGTATTTATTCCGATTATCACGGCATTAGGGTTTGACCCAATCTGGTTCGGCATTCTGTTCGTGATCAATATGGAGATCGGTTACAAGACACCACCCTTCGGTTTCAACCTGTTCTATCTGAAAGGTGTAGTGCCTCCGTCGGTCACAATGAACGATATCTACAAGTCGATCATTCCGTTTGTACTGGTAGAAATCGTTGGGATCATCCTGATCATGATCTTCCCGGAGATCGCAACCTGGTTGCCGGAATTACTCTTCTGAGATAGCAAAAAGGCCTGAGGTTTCTCAGGCCTTTTTGTTGGTCACACAATTACCGGACTATGCTTTAAAGCCGTTCGAAGGTGTCTGCATTCGGACAAAGTTCCCGACACTGCTCAGCAGACTCCCCGCCACGCAGCGCCTGCCAGCAGCGGGCCGCTTCCGAGCAGGAACTACAACGTTTCTTCATAGCCGCCAGCTCTTTGGCTTCCAGGGTGCCCATCTGTTCTTCGGTAACGCCGAAACGTGCCTGCATCTGCGGCATCAGGGTCTTTTCAAAACGCACAAACGGTGCACCACGGGTTCTCAAAAGACGCTCGATTTCAGCGGCAACGGAGGAATCCAGGGCCGGATCCGCCTGCGCAACTATCTGCTCCAGCGCATCCGGGGCTTCCATCTGCAGGGACTTTACAGCCATCTGATACTGGCTGGCGATTAACCGGTCAGCAAGGCGACCGATCAAAGTAGACCTGGGTTGAGTTGAAACTTGAGCATTCATGTTCATGGGACTTCCCTCCTGATATTGATGACAGTAAACGCTGTTACCAGTGGGGAAATCTTGCTTCAGGTCAATGAATCCGGGCGGGTGTCCGGGAAATTGATTGGGTGTGCACTATATGCACCACCAGGACTAGTTCTGGTGTTTCAAAACTGCATTCACGGTGAAAGTGTAAGGTGCTTCCACGCCGAGTTTCTCACACCGCCGCAACACCGCCCCGGCAATGCTATCCAGCTCCAGCGGCCGGCCTTTCTCCTGATCCACCAGCATGGAGGTTTTGATGGCGTTAAAACTGCTGATCAGCTCAAACATTTCATCGAGATCCCGCTGCGTCAGGTTTACACCATCGGCTCTGGAGGCCTCTACAGTCTCAGCCATCATCCCGTAGACCATCTTGCCGAATTCGGGATGGTGGGTGAGGCTTCGGGTATCCAGAAGGGTGAGCGCAGACAACGGATTAACCCCGTTATTAATCACCAGCTTGCGCCAGAGTTCGTAGCGGATGTCTTCCGTCACGGTGGCCGGAATGCCCGCCTCGTTAAAGGCAACCTCCAGCTTCTTCAGCAAGGCCATCCGTGAGTCATCAGGCTGTTGCTGAGGCCAGGCCCCCACCACTATCTGGGCAACACCTTCGGCGAACACTTTGCCCGGCTCGGTAATATGGCCGCCAATACGCACCGCAAGGCCACCCAAGACACGGCCTTCTCCGACCACTTCTGAAATGAGGGGTTCGTTATCTACGCCGTTTTGAAGAGACAGTACCGGAACCGAACCAGCCCTCAGCCATTCAGAAAGCTCCGTCATCACTGTACTGGTGGCTGTCGATTTAAGGGCTATAACGATCAGGTCAAAATCATCCGCCTGATAGTCGCGAACAAGGTCTTGGTGGTGGCAAGCCGGGAGTGAATGGTGGAAAACCTGCCCTTCATAATCAACGGTCAGGCCGTTCGCTTGTAGGGCCGCGAGGTGATCTCCACGGGCAGTCAGTACAACCTGGTGGCCGGCTTCAGCCAACCTTGCGGCGTAATAGCCGCCGATGCCGCCGGCACCAAGCATCAAAACACTTAAAGCAGACAAGGCAACCTCGGTCTCTCAGAAAGTTCGTCGGGCTGTTGTTCAGGAACAAGAACCAAGTATATCAGGCCCGAAGCCCAGACAACGCTCAACGGACTGACCAATCAGCAGCAACCGTTCCTCTTGCCAGGGGCCCTTTAACAATTGCAAACCAACTGGCATCCCTGCGCTGTCTTTCCCTACCGGCAGAGTTAAACCACATAGTCCCAGATAGTTACCCATCGCCGTGTTACGTAAGGCCTGCATATTTGCAGCCGCATAGGCGCCCGGCTCATTAAGGCTATCTACGTCTGGCGGGGTCAGTGTAACGGTGGGCGTAAGCAGGGCATCGACACCCTCCAGTTCCATGGCGGCAATGCTGGAAAGACGCTTGATAAGCTCCAGCCTGTGGATATATTCCCAAGCCGGCAGCTCCTCTGCGGTGCGCAACCGTGCCACCACGTTCGGATCCAGGTCCGGAACAATGTCCGGCAATTCCTTCCGGATAAAGGCAGCCAATTCTGGGGCTGCCACGCCTCCCTTCAGGAACGCCTCAAAGATCTCGTCCAGGCCGGACAAGTCAAAACGCACCAGCCTCGCGCCTGCTTTTTCGAGCGATCTCAAAGCCCTTTCTACCGCTTCGGCAATGCCTGGGCTGCAATTCTCCCAAAAGAAACCGGAGGGTACACCGAAGGTAAGATCCGCCAGATCCGGAATCGCCGCCAACCGTTTGCCGTGCTTGCCAATAACCGGATCCAGCGCACTGAAGGCAAAGGCGAGATCGTCAACACGATGGGCCAGCAGTCCGGGCGTATCCAGAGTGCTCGAGAGGGGGACAATCTGCGAGGTCGGCCATCTACCGGCTGTCAGTTTCAGGCCGGCGACACCGGTCATCGCCGCCGGAACACGCACCGAACCGGCTGTATCCGTGCCGAGCGCTAACGCCGCGGTTCCATCAACAAGAGAAATCCCGGCACCGGAACTGGAGCCACCAGGAACCCGGTGAACGTGGGCATCCCGGGGATTTCTTGGTGTTCCCCAGTGGGGATTAGTGCCCAGCCCACCGAAGGCAAGCTCCACACAGTGGGTTTTACCTACCACTGGAGCCAACTGGGATTGCAGGGCCTGTATCACGGGCCCCGCTACCTGCCAGTGCTCCGGAAGAGGTTGGGCACAACCGGCAAAGGTGGGAAAGCCCGGCACACCAAACATGTCTTTAACCGATACGGGGATGCCCATCAATGGCCCGGTATTGCCCCCTGCAGCTCTTACCTTATCTACAGCACGGGCAAACTCGAGCGCACGCTGCGGCTGCCAACTAAGATAAGCGCTGTTTCCGCCCGATTCGTAAGCCTCTACGGAGGCTGCAACCAATGCTTCTCCGGTCAGGGTTCCGGCCTCTAGCTCTCGTGCCAGTTGCCTAAGCGGTGTTGCTAGGAGCATGGTTGCTATTTCATCCAGCCAAATCCAGAGAGTGTTTGTTCGGCATTATTCATCCCACTGCTGAACATCCTTTGCGGAAACTGAGAACCACCAAGCGTAAATGCAGCGTTGAGAAGACAAACTGTCGGGTCATCCAACCGCGCAATTTGCTGAGAACGTTCCGAGGCTCCTTTGAAGGACATAACAGCCCCCCACTTTTGATCCTGCTCCCAACCGCTAAGCATTTCTCGCAGGCGGCGATCATGCAGCGATACACCAACCTTGTCCTTATGGTTCGCCTTGTCGTCCAGACAAATCACGAGTACATCCTGCTCCCGCAGCACCTCAAGGCAAAGACCTACCTGCCGGTACTCATGCTCACTCATGCCCGTATTGAGGATGAGCTCTGTCACCTCATGCGGTTCTTCAGCCAATAACGCTTCAAGTAGCCTAGCCCGGTCAGATGAGCTCGTTGAACCAATCTCCGGTGTGAACCCCTGCCCTGAAAGCAGAGCCTGTATCTTGCCAGCGGTTGTTCCTTTGCCCTTCAAGATGTGTAGTTCCGGGCCAGCCTGGTCAGATCGAGTGCTCATCACTACAACACTTTTAAACCGCTTGCCCCAGATCATTCTCGCAGGGCCTGAGCAACCCCCGGATTGGGTCTGGATATTTTCAGCATTACAGGACACAAATAACACCGGAAGTTTTGTCACTTCTCTTCTCCATCAATCATCTCGGGGGTTCGGGGGCTCAACGCCCCCGTTGTTTCGCCGATTGCCCAGCAATACCAAAGTGCTGCTTGGGCATTTCGTTGATAATCACCCGCACGCTTTCAACCGGCGCATCCAGTGAACGAACAATCGCGTCTGTCACCTCGTGGATCAGCGCTTCCTTTTGCTCGTCGGCTCGACCTTCCAGAATGTTGATCTGTGCAATCGGCATAAAACCTCCTTATTCGAAGCGGGCGGTTACGGTGCCCAGCCCCTGGTAACGAACACTGATGTTGTCGCCGGCCTCCACTGCGATCGCAGCAGTGATACCGCCAGTCATGATGAAGGTGCCCGCCGGGATGTGCTCACCGCGCTCCGCCAGCAGGTTGGCCAGCATGGCCACGCTGGAAGCCGGGTGGCCCAATACCGCAGCGCCTGCACCTACGTCTACGATTTCTCCGTTCTTCTCAACCACAACACCCAGTGTTTTCAGGTCCAGGTCGGCAATATTCGACATGGTGCCGCCGGTGATAAAGCGGCTGGAGGAGGCGTTGTCAGCCACCACGCTCACCAGGTCGAACTTGAAGTTCTCGTAGCGGGAGTCGATCACTTCCACCGCCGGGATCACGAAGTCGGTGGCGGCCAGGACGTCACCAATATGGCAACCGGGGCCATGCAGGGGCGCCTTGGTCACGAAGGCGATTTCGGCTTCGATTTTCGGATGAATCAGTTCCTTGGTGTTGACCACACCGCCGTCCGGCACGCTGAAGTAATCTGCCAGGAAGCCATAGATCGGGGTTTCCACGCCCATCTGGGCCATCTTGGCCCAGGAGGTCAGGCCCATTTTCATGCCCACAACCTTGTTTCCACGCTCTTCCTTGCGACGGCGGATTTCCCACTGCACGTCGTAGGCGTCTTCAAAGGTCATGTCCGGATAATCATTGGTGACCTTGGTGATATCGCGGGCGTTCAATTCGGCGTTTTCTACGTGCTCGGCCAGGGCCAGCATCTGGTCATTGTTTAGTGTCTTACTCATGCTTTTTGCTCCTCTTGCGCCTTCAGCAGATCCAGCGCCACGTCCACGATCATGTCTTCCTGGCCACCCACCATACGGCGTTTGCCCAATTCAACGAGAATATCCACAGTCTTCAGGCCATACTTCTGCGCCGCCACTTCGGAATGGCGCAGGAAGCTGGAGTACACACCGGCATAGCCCAGCGCCAGGGTTTCGCGGTCTACACGCACCGGGCGGTCCTGCAGCGGGCGCACGATGTCGTCAGCCGCGTCCATCAGGGCGTACACGTCGGTGCCGTGGTCCCAGCCCATCTTGTCGAAAGCGGCAATGCACACTTCCAGCGGTGCGTTACCGGCGCCGGCGCCCATGCCAGAGAGGCTGGCGTCGATGCGGTCACAGCCTTCTTCCACTGCGACGATGGAGTTGGCCACCCCCAGCGCCAGATTGTGGTGGGCGTGGATGCCCGTTTTGGTTTCCGGTTTCAGAACATCCTTCAGGGCCCGGAAGCGGTCCCGGATGTCGTTCATGTTCATGGCACCGCCGGAGTCCACCACGTACAGGCAGGTAGCACCGTAGTCTTCCATCAGTTTGGCTTGCTCGGCCAGGCCCTGCGGAGTTTGCATGTGACTCATCATCAAAAAGCCCACGGTGTCCATCCCCAGCTTGCGGGCGTGTTCGATGTGCTGTCTGGAGACATCCGCCTCAGTGCAGTGAGTCGCGACACGCACGATGCGGGCACCGGCGCTGTAGGCGTTGTCCAAATCGTGGACGGTGCCAATGCCGGGCAGCAGCAAGGTGGCGATCTGTGAGTGTTCCACCACTTCGGCCACCGCTTCGATCCACTCCAGGTCGGTGTGGGCACCAAAGCCGTAGTTGAAGCTGGAGCCTTGCAGGCCGTCGCCGTGGGCAACTTCGATGGAGTCCACCTTGGCCTTGTCCAGAGCGCGGGCGATGTCCTGCACGTTCTTGATGCTGTACTGATGACGAATGGCGTGGCTGCCGTCTCGCAAGGTCACGTCGGAGATATAGAGTTTCTTGCCAGGGTTATGAGTCATGATTCAGTCTCCTCACTTGACCAGCGATTCGGCGATGCGCTCGGCGGTACCGAGGGCGGCGGAGGTCATGATGTCCAGGTTGCCGGCGTAGGCCGGCAGGTAATGGGCAGCGCCTTCCACTTCCAGGAAGATGGAGGTTTTCAGGCCACTGAAGCGGCCCAGTCCCGGCACGTTCATGGGCTGGTCTTCAGGAATGACGTCGAACTGGACTTTCTGCTTGAGGCGGTAGCCCGGTACGTAGGAGGACACGGCTTGCACCATTTCTTCAACGGAGGCTTCCACTTCGGCCTGGTCAGCCGCGTCAGACAACACGTAGACGGTGTCGCGCATCAGCAGGGGCGGCTCGGCCGGGTTCAGGATAATGATGGCCTTGCCCTTCTGGGCGCCACCCACCACTTCAATGGCCTTGGAGGTGGTTTCGGTGAACTCGTCGATGTTGGCGCGGGTGCCCGGGCCGGCAGACTTACTGGAAATCGATGCCACAATTTCGGCGTAGTGCACCTTGGCCACGCGAGACACGGCGGCCACCATCGGGATGGTGGCCTGGCCACCGCAGGTGACCATGTTCACGTTACCTTCGCTCAGGTTCTGCTCCAGGTTCACCACCGGCACGCAGTAGGGGCCAATGGCCGCGGGGGTCAGGTCGACAATCTTGATGTTTTCTTTGTGGCCACGCAGAAACACTTCGTTGTGCATGTGCGCGCCGGCAGAGGTGGCGTCAAATACGATGTCGATGTCGGCAAATTCCGGCATCTTCACCAGGCCGTCCACGCCTTCGTGGGTGGTGGCCACGCCCATGCGCTGGGCACGGGCCAGGCCGTCGGATTCCGGGTCGATACCGACCATGGCGCCCATTTCGATGTGCTTGCCGTTACGCAGGATCTTGATCATCAGGTCGGTGCCGATGTTGCCCGAGCCGATGATCGCTGCTTTGATTTTCTTGCTCATAATCTTGTCCTCGTTTGGTCCGGATCAGACAAAGCGCACAGAGGCGCTGCCAATCCCGCCAATGTCCACACGCATGGTGTCACCGGCTTTCACCGGCTCCAGCGGTACCAGGGAGCCCGATAGGATGACTTCACCTGCCTTCAGGGAAATACCAAACTCGCCCAGGGTGTTGGCCAGCCAAGCCACGCAGTTCACTGGAGAGCTCAACGCGGCTGCGCCGGCGCCGGTGCTGATGATGGAACCGTTCTTCTCCACCACCATGCCGCAAGTCACCAGGTCAACATCCCGAGGGGAGACCGCGTTGTCACCCAGCACAAACAAACCGCAGGAAGCGTTATCAGCGATGGTGTCCTGAATGGCGATCTTCCAGTCCTGAATGCGTGAATCGACGATCTCGAAACACGGTATTACGCATTCGGTGGCCGCCAGCACGTCGGCATTGGTCACGCCGGGGCCGGCCAGATCTTTCTTCAGGATGAAGGCAATCTCTCCCTCAGCCCTTGGCGCAATCAGCCGGTCGCTGATGGGCACGGCTTCTCCACTGTTAAACACCATGTCGTCGGTCAGGTAACCGAAATCGGGCTGGTGTACATTCAGCATGTTCATCACCGCCTTGCTGGTGACGCCGATCTTTTTGCCAATTACCCGGGCACCGGCTTGCTGCCGGCGCTCAAGCATGCGCAGGGAGATGTGGTAGGCATCCTCGATGCTGATGTCTTCGCCACGGCTGGTCAGCGGGGAGACTGCTTCCCGCTTGACCATGGCTTCGTAGAGTTCGTCGCCGAACTGCTGGATTTTTTGCTTATCCATTATTTGTCTCCGGCAGCGGCTTGATCCGCTTCGTTCAGGAAATCGTCAACCAGACGGGCAAACCGGGAGGCGTGTTCAATCTGTGTCCAGTGACCGCAGCGGCCGAACACATGCAACTGGGCACGATCAATCAGCTCAGCCAACTTATATGAGGCTTCCAAGGGAATCACTTCGTCTTCGCGACCGTGGATAATCAGGGTTTCGTGCTGAAGGGCACGGATGTCATCCTCGTTGCTTGCCAAGTTGTCGACCCAGCGCTGGCGCGGGGCCGGAAACATGGCGGCAAAGGATTCCTGAAAGCCGGGGCGAACGCTTGCCTGGTAACGCATTTCTGCCAGTTCGTCGGTCAACAGCCCCTTGTTGAAGGCAAATACATCCATCAACCGGCGCATGGTTTCCAGCGAGGGCTGGTAACCCCAGACTTCATCCAGGCCTTTGGTGATCGGAAAGCTGACCCCGGCAGAGCCCATCAGCACCAGACGGCGAACGCGCTCTGGATGCTCGATGGCCAACGACAATGACAGCCCCCCCCCGAAGGAGTTGCCCACCAGATCGACCTGATCAAGCCCCAGCTCGTCCATAACACCGATGGCGTGTTTTACCCAACGCTCACGGTTATAGATCTTGTCTTCCGGGCGCTCGCTGTAACCAAAGCCGAGCATGTCCGGCGCAACCACACGGCGGTGTTTGGCCAGCTCGGGAATCACCAGGCGCCAGTTGGCCCAGGCGGTTACCCCGGGGCCGGAACCGTGAATCATCATCAATGGGAAGCCACCTTCGCCGTGATCGTGCACATTGGTCCGGTAGCCGGCCGCGGTGATCTCACGCCCGATTTCAGGGCTGTCTACAGGTACGTTCATGGCTACCTCACAGTTTGATACAGATGTTTTTGGTTTCAGTGTAGAACTCCAGACCATGCACGCCGCCCTCACGACCAATCCCTGATTGTTTGGCGCCGCCGAAGGATGTGCGCAGATCACGCAGGAACCAGGAGTTCACCCACGCCAGACCAACTTCCATCTGTTCCGCCACGCGGAGAGCCCGGGCAGAATTTTCTGTCCAGATGGCGCAGGCAAGACCGTAGCTGGTGTCATTGGCCAACTCGATGGCTTCTTCTTCGGTATCGAACGGACGGATGTGACAGCACGGACCAAAAATTTCCTCGCGGATAACACGGGCGTCTTCAGGCAGGCCGGTCCAGATGGTCGGTTCAATCCAGGCGCCATCGTTCAGCTCTGCGCCCATATCGGGAATGCCTCCACCAATCTCGACGGTTGCACCCTCTTCGCGAGCCAAGTCGTAATAGCTTTTAACTTTGTCACGATGCTCCAAGCTGACCAGCGGCCCGAAATTCGCATCGGGATCTTCTGGTCGGCCCAGTTTCAGCTTGGCCACCTCTTCTTTCATACGGGCGAGAAACTGGTCAAATATCGAACGCTCCACATAGACCCGCTCGGTGCCCAAACAAACCTGACCACAGTTGACAAACGCGGAGCGCATCGTGCCCTCCACGGCTTTTTCGAGATCGCAGTCGGCGAACACAAGGCCAGGGTTTTTTCCGCCGCACTCCATGGAAACATTACGAAGGCCCACTGCGGCGGCTTTCATAATGATCTCACCGGTACGGGTTTCACCGGTGAAGGTGATCGCATCCACTAATGGATGAGACGTCAGGAAAGCACCCGCAGAGTCAGGGCCAAAACCGTGCACCACATTAAACACACCTGGTGGCACACCACACTCGTTCATGACCTCACCCAGCAAAGTGGCCGTAGCAGGTGTTTCTTCCGACGGTTTAACAACAACCGTGTTACCACAGGCCAGCGCAGGGCCCACCTTGAAGGTCATCAACAACAGGGGAAGGTTCCATGGAGACACCACGGCAATAACGCCTTTTGGCGTCCGATGGCCTACGTTTACAGCGCCCGTGCCATCCGGGGTATCCATTCGGAAGCCTTCAGTCGGATGATTCATACTGTCAGCAAATTCTTTAAAGTTGGCTGCGCCACGGGGAATGTCGATATGGCTGGCCATTGAGCGCGGTTTGCCCGTGTCCAGGCACTCTGCGGCCAGGAATTCGTCGAAACGCTCATTAATGCGGTCTGCGATCTTGTTCAACATGGCGGCACGCTGGTTTTGGGTCAGCTTGCTCCAGGGGCCCTTAAGCGCGGCTTTAGCGGCACGAACGGCAGCATCGACTTCCGCCTCACCGGCCTCGTG
The DNA here is from genome assembly GCF_002258215.1 of Marinobacter vinifirmus. Taxonomy (GTDB): domain Bacteria; phylum Pseudomonadota; class Gammaproteobacteria; order Pseudomonadales; family Oleiphilaceae; genus Marinobacter; species Marinobacter vinifirmus. The sequence continues at coordinate 326,737 of NZ_NEFY01000003.1, read as the reverse complement.
AACCTGACCGATCAGGCTATTGTCCACTGGCGATCGATTTTCAAATGTTTTGCCGCTGGCCGAAGCCACGTACTCGCCGTTAATAAAATGTTTGAACTCTTTCATGGCTGCCTAGTCCTGTTAAATTGAATCACGTTCGGCCTGTTCCTAATCAGGTCAACACGGTCAGGAAGCGTTCGTTCAGCACGCGATCGTGGTAGAAAATCGCCTTACCGAGGTCTTCCGCCTTCCAGGTAATGGGTTTATGGTCCGGATAGTGATAGTCACCGCCACAGAACACTTCGTTACGGTTGCCAGACGGGTCAAAGAAATAGATGGTCTGGCCGTGGGTCAGGCCGTGACGGGTCGGGCCGATGTCGATAGAGGTATCGGTCATGGAGATCAGATCGGCAGACCGCAGCACCGCTTCCCAGGTATCCAGGAAGAAGGAGGCGTGATGAAACTTGCCTTTCTCTTCGTGGTGTATGAAGGCCACATCGTGTTCCTTCATGGAGACGGTCAGGAACTGCGCTACGCGAGTGCCTTCGGGGTCCAGAACCTGCTCCGCCAAGTAAAAGCCCAACACGTTGACGAAGATGTCATACACGGCGGCCAATTCCGGGCCGTAGAACAAGACATGATCAAAACGCACCGCCTTCATGCCCTGCAGGCCGCGAGGCCAGGCTTCCGGGTTAACGCTGGACACACCCCACTTTCCGGTATATTTCTTATCAGCATAAAGTTCAAAGGCATGACCGGAGGGCACAGTGAAGCGAACGCGGCGACCGCAATCTTTCAACTCTTCCGCCGGTACTTGCTCAACCTCAACACCGTAATCGACAAGGTCTTTTTCAAGCTGGTTCAGGGCAGCTTCGTCCACCACCTTGAAGCCCATAAAGTCACAGCCCGGCTCATCGGCTTCGCGCAGAACCACAGAGAATTTGTCCACTTCGCTCCAGGCCTTCAGATAAACACGCCCCTGGTCGTCACGATCGGTTTCGATCAAACCCAACAGGTCTGTGTAGTGTTTGACAGCTTCGCCCATATCGAGAACCCGGATCTGAACGTGGCCGGGACGCATTACACCTTTTTTCATGACAGTTACCTCAACGTTTTTGTTGTTGTTTGCTTCGCAAGTGCCGCCTCCGGCAGAAGCACACACTCGATGGTCAAGTCGGTCAGCGGGTAGATCCGGCAAGCCAGGACCTCCCCTTTTTCAACGGCTTCTGGAGGGGCATGCACCTTGCTCATCTTGCCGCACTTGAAATCGCCCTCCAGAACCCGGATCTTGCAAAAGCCGCAGCCACCACCCCGGCAGCCCACGGGCACGCACTTCATACCCAGCTGTTCCATAGCCTTGAGCACGCTCTGGCCTTCCTGGCAGATGAAGTGGTCACCCGTTGTGCGGTTGAACACCTGGAACTCGGCCATACCGCCTCCCGGTCAGATCTTCTTGAACAGGGCTGAACGCTGGGTGTCTTCCGCACCGTCGGCCGCTGTCAGGAATTTCTCCATGAAGATGTCCCGCTCGAACAACCGGCCTTGCATCAGGGCGGTGATCGCTGCATCGATCATCGGAGGTGGGCCACACAGGTAAGCCTTGTTACCGGAAAACCGGCCGCCAAAGTGTTCCTTGGCGGCGTCGTGCACATAACCCCGGAAGCCCTGCCAGTTGGCATCGTCCTCGGCCTGGCTCAGGGCCGGCACGTAGGTAAAGTTGTCGTGGTCACGATCCAGTGCTTCAAACAGTTCGCGGTTGTAGAGCTCTGCGAGGTTGCGGGCGCCCTGGAACAACACGATCTTGCGTTCGTCGTTCTGCTCCAGCAGGTCGAGAATCATCGATTGCGGACTGGAAAGCCCTGAACCACCCGCGATGAAGATCAGATCACCAGGCTGAGAACTGCGCACAAAGAACTGCCCATAGGGGCCGGACAGGTTCAGTTCATCGCCTGCTTTCAGCTGCTCGTGGATGTAGGTGGTTGCAGCGCCCCCTTCAACCAGGCGAATGTGCAGCTCCACTTCATCGGGCTTGCCTGGCGGGTTAGCGAGTGAGAACGCGCGGGCACCCTCAACTCCGGGCACTTCGATGTTGATGTACTGGCCGGCCTGGAAGGTCATCGGGCGGTCCAGTTTCAGGTGCAGACCCTTGATGGTGGGCGACAGGTCAACAATATCCGTTACTGTCGCTACGTAATCCTCCACCGGGTAGCCCTCGAAGTCCGGGTCGACATCGATATCGGCTTCGATGGTCACGTCGCTTTCCACTGTGGCGCAGCAGGCCAGCACCTTGCCTTCGCCTCGCTCCACGTCCATCAGGGCAAACGGTGAGGCGTCGCCAATCTCGACGTCGCCCTCAAGCACCTGCACCTTGCAGGTAGCACAGGTGCCGTGACCGCATGCAAACGGCAACCAGACGCCCTGGCGGAGCGCCGCCGCGAGGATGGTCTGGCCTTCCTCCACTTCGATCTGCTCGCCAATGGGTTCGATAGTTACGGTATGGCTCATAGCACTACCCTCAGTATCCGACGCCAGCCATGCCTTTGAGGTCAGGTGTTGTGACCGTCAGCATGCTTTTGTGATCAATGCCGTTATCTATCAGGCTGGCATCCGCATCCGGGGTAAACGGCTCATCGTTCAACAGCCATTCGGCATTCAGGAAATCCGCCTTGCTAGAATCCGGGTGCGCTGCAGTTGCCGGCTTGAGAATTTCTTCAATCAGGGCACGGAAGGTCATGTCCGGCTGAACCAACAACGCAAACGGCGCGCAGAACATCAGGTGATCAGGCCAGCAGACATACAACAGCTGCATGCCGTTAAAGTTCTCGACCTTGTCTTTGGGCTCGAATTTGTAGTCGTATAAAGCGTTTACACTCATGATGGTCACCTTATTGTTTTTGTGGGTGGTTCGCCCGGTGCCAGTGGCTACCGGGCGACTCCCGGGTCAGTATCAGGCGGCGTCCTGGTTCTCATCAGCAGGCTTTTCGCCCTTGATGGACATCCAGCGCTTGTGGTCCGGCGAACCGAGGTACTCGAAATTGTCCTCGCCGATGTTGATGTGGTAGTACTTCTGCACCACGGTCTCGACATCTTCGCCTTCGCAGTTACCCTGATAGATCTGATGCACCGGCAGCCAGGCCTGCACGTATTTTTCCGGCTCGTGCTTGAAGATGTCGCAGCAGGCTTCGGAGCAGAAATGGTAACGCTCGCCTTCATGAACCAACTGACGATGGCTCAACTTGGTGGGCGCGCCCATTTCGGTGAACAGGTTCGGTACCTGGCACACCTGGCACAGTTGCGGCAGGGTGTTGTTGTAGAAGCGACGGCCAGCGGCGGCCTCTTTCGCCAGGTACTCGTAGCGCGGACGGTAGTACTTGTCGAAAGTGTCCGGGTACTTTTCAGACATCCAGTCCATTTCTTCCTTCTCTGGAACCCAGGTATGGAAGTTGGTGGCATGGCTATACTGGTAGAAAGTGGTCCACAGCTGGTGGCTCAGGTGATGTTTGGCATCGTTGGCCACGTCCTGATATTTGGGAGGACGAATGCCATAACGCTCAAGATCTTTGAACAGCGCGCCACCGTTCTGCTCGTAGTACACCTCCCAAGCCTCAGACCAGGACATGACTTTGTTCGGCAGCATGTAGTCCATCATCATGCTGACCAGGCTGAGCAGGCGGAATCCGCGCCAGAACCACTTGTCGATCCAGCGCTGAACAATGGGCACGTTGTCTTCGTGCTGCTCCAGGATGAACTTGATCACCTCAAGGCCCAAGGTCATGTGGCGTGCTTCGTCTGACTGGGCAGAGAAGCCGAAGGTAACGGTGGCCATGTCGCCGTTGTATGCGGCGCCCGACATAAACGGAACGAACAAGAGGTTAGTCAGTACATACTCGAACGAGAACGAAATGGCGGTCAGGAATTCGAACGGACCAGCGGTGCGGGCATCGTCAAAGAACGACTTGGGCACCGACAGGAACCACACCCGGTCGTGCATGTGCGCAGCATCATGCAGGCCGTTAAAGTGCTTGTTGTAATGACTCATGGCGTGTTGCTGGGTCTGCGAATGACGCAACTCGTCAATCGACTGCATCTGACAAGCCACCCGCGCACCAGTACCACTGAACTGACGACCTGCCTTGGCATATCCCTGGTAGGCCCCATGTTCCAACGGAGATACGCCACCGAGGAACAGCTTCAGGGCGTTGACGTAGCGAGCGTCTGAAATGTTCTGGTGGCCATTATTCTGGGCAAACGCATCAAAAATGGCGTACAGCTTCTTCTCTTTTTCCGCCTGATACTTCCAGTACGAATCCATGGTCAGACGGAATGGGTCTTCCCACTGAGACCAATCGGTAATCTTGATACCTTCAAAGTCCTCGTGCGGAAAAATGTCTTCTTTTTTCTGGTAGGTAGGCTCCCAACCCATGTCGCGGGTCAGATACTGGTATTTGTCTTTGAGATTCAATTTCTTGTTTTGAACAGCCATGATGATTCTCCCAATTATTTCCACTCAAGAATAAAATGGTCATCGTCCTCATCGACATTGCCGCCGATGCTGATGACATTTACGAGCATCTCCTGAACATCCCAATCGCGCCCCAGCTTTTCTTCCATCGTTTCCCGATTCATCACCAGGCGCTTCTCAGCCTGGATCCGGATCATCGCAGGCTGGTGTTGTATTTCCGCATGAGGGTTATCGTCCATAACCGCTTCGGCGAGATAGCGAGAGTCGTCGTTGTCCTGAAATACAATGAATACCAACTGGCTCATGCTGAGACTCCCCTACTCTGCAGTCCGAATTTCTTCAGGCGGGTAGAAAGCTCCGCCCGGGCTTCATCCAGAGCGTCAATACCCACCGAGGCTTCTGCCAGTGGTTGGAGAGCGCTATAGACCTGCGGCTCCCACTGATCGATCCACGTCTGGAGCAGTTCGCAATTGGCTTCGCTCTCACCGGCGACGGCTTTGATCATGGCGTTGGTCCAGCGAAGGGATTCTTTGTACCAGTCGCGCATGAACTCGGTGAGCATGGAAACGTCTTCCGCACCCTGAGTCGCAAGCCAGGCATCCATTTTGTGGTACACCAGGGTGTACATCAGTCCATCCAACAGAATGTTCTGAACCAGGGTCAGTTCGAACCAGTCATCAACGACCAGGGTGTCCTCCACGAGTTTGCGCATGGGCTGCCACAGCTCGTCATCCATCCAGTAGCCTTTGGACTCGTCCAGTGCCTTACCGGTACTACCGTCAATCAACAGAGCAATGCGAGACAGGTACTGACCAATGCCCAGACGATCCATCGCGGCGTAGATGTGCATCTGGGAAACGGTGGTGGCTACAGCGTCACCCGAGATCTTGCTGTTGTTCATGTTGGCGCCCAGTTCAACATGACGAAGAGGCACCAGCAGGCGCAGCAGCTGCTTCTGAGTCTCTTCCGGCAGGCGCGTCAACAAGTTGCGCTTGTCGCAAAAACCAAAGCTGGTCTCGGCGGACTCCTGCATTTTGGCCCGGTTGCCTACGTAGGCGCCGTAGTAGTACTGGCGGGGATCAGACACCGCGTACCAGTCGTCCATGCGGATGGCGGTACGGCGATCATCATTGAGCTCGTATCGGGAGTCCCATTGGGGGCGATAGTGGAAGTTGGTTTTCGCCTCCAGGTCGTAGCTCGCTTCCTGATAGCGAGTCGCCGGCTTGTCACCAAATCGGCGCGCAATGTGGCTGTAGGTGTGACGAATGGGTTCCATCGAGGTGGTTTTGATTTCGATACTCATATCAACCTTTCCGTTTTGTTTTTGTGGATCAGATTGTGGGTGTTGCTTGTTTGGCTCAATAACGCTGGCCGCGCTCCCCGAACCGCCACTTGACCATGTCTTCGTCAATCTCGCGGATCATGTCGGAGTCCATGTGGACCACATGGTTGTGCTTGCAAAAGATTTCGAACGCTTCGCGGGGGAGCACCAGTTCAACGAACAGCTCCGGGTAACCGATGGCGAAGTCAAATTCCACGAATTTGTCGCCAGGCTCGCTGCGGACCCGGATATAGCGGGTCATTTCGTCAAAGGTTTTTTCGTTGGTTGCGTTAGTCATGGTTAGCCCCGATTGTGTTTTTTGTTGGCTGACAAGTATTGAGCAACGCCTGTGCCACTTTTAGTCTTTGTGCGGAAACACAATCACAGGAGACTGATTCAAAACACCTTTTCTATTCACAGAAAATTTCTACGCTGAGACCTAGGGACATCAGGCCACCCAAACCACCATCGATTTTTCATCAAATGATCAATAAAAGGAGACACCTCCTCAAATGGTCGACTAGCCGCCAATTACCATTTCAGCTGCCAATTTTTACTATTTGGTTGATTTTTGACTTCGATCATGTGCTAGATGATCAATTAATGAGCTCCACCAGAGCCGCTCCCCACCCACAATAATTAACGGGGGTCCCCGACCATGGCTGTCAGTTATAAGCCACAACTGAACTACACGGACTTCAAGGATCTGACGGAGCAGATTCATTTCCACAGCGCGGAAGGCAAAATCTGGCTTGGCGAGCAACGCATGTTGCTGATGAACCTGACATCACTAGCGGCCTTCCGTCGCGAAATTGTCAATGGCATGGGCATAGAAAGAGCCAAGGGCTTTTTCTTGCGACTGGGGTACCTGTCCGGCCTCAAAGATGCAGAGCTTGCCCGCAAGCTGCGCCCTCACTGTAGCGAGCTGGACATTTTTCTTGCAGGACCCCAGCTCCACTCCCTCAAAGGAATGGTGAAAGTTGTTCCCCTGGAGATTGACCTTGACCAGGAAACGGGCGATTTCTATGGCCGGCTGGAGTGGATCGACTCCTGGGAAGTTGAAATCTGCAAAACCGAACTCGGCCAAATGAAGGAGCCCGCCTGCTGGGTCTTGCTGGGGTATGCCTGCGCGTACACTTCCTCATTTATGGGGAGGGAAATCATCTACCGGGAAATCAGCTGCCGCGGCTGCGGTGACGAAACCTGCATGATAGAAGGAAAGCCCGCGGAAGAATGGCCCGACGCGGAAGAGTTCTCCCGTTACTTCAAAGCAGACCCAATGATCGAAGAACTCTACGACCTTCAGGAACAGTTGAACTCCCTACGCAGCACGCTGCAGAGACAACAAGGCCAGTACTACGGTATAGGGCAGTCTGCTTCGTACAACAAAGTCTGCAAAATGATCGACAAGGCAGCGCAGGGAAAGGTTTCAGTGTTACTGCTTGGCGAGACAGGGGTTGGCAAGGAGGTCATCGCAAAAAGCGTTCACCTGCGCAGCGAGCGCTCTGATGGCCCCTTCATCGCGGTGAACTGTGCAGCCATTCCGCCAGACCTGATCGAAGCTGAACTGTTCGGTGTAGAGAAAGGTGCATACACCGGCGCCAATCAGTCCCGGGAGGGCCGCTTTGAAAGAGCGGATGGCGGCACAATCTTTCTGGACGAGGTCATTGAGCTAACCCCCCGGGCACAAGCCACGCTTCTTCGGGTACTTCAGGAAAGCGAACTCGAAAGAGTCGGCGACAATCGCACCCGGAAGGTAAACGTCCGAGTCATCGCAGCCACCAACGAGAGTCTCGAACAGGCGGTTGAAGACGGCAAATTTCGGGCAGACCTGTTTTATCGACTGAACGTGTTTCCCGTACACATTCCACCATTGCGAGATCGCCAGGAAGATTTGCCGCTCCTGGCCAGTCACTTCCTGGAAAAGTTCCACGCCCAATACAACAAACGAACACTGGGACTCTCAGACAAGGCTCTGGAGCTATGCATGCAATACCGGTGGCCAGGCAACATTCGTGAACTGGAAAACGTGATCGAGCGAGGCGTGATACTTACGGACAACAACGAGACGATCAGTCAGGACGCTCTATTCGTGAGCCCCCCTCAAATCAGCCCGGATTCTGTTGAACACATTGATGATGACGGAAACATGCGTTCTGGCAAGCCCGGTGGGTGCGGCGGAAGCTGGTCGGACCAAGTGATCGAACAGGGTATCAGCCTTGACCAGGTCGAAGAAACGTTAATGAAGCAAGCGATGGAACAAGCCAACCAGAACGTATCAAAAGCTGCGAGACTGCTCGGGCTTACTCGCCCGGCACTAGCCTATCGCCTAAAGAAGTCGGGCATTCTCTCTGAGAACTAAGCCTGTTTGAGCGCGACACGGATGTTGCTGCTTTCGTAAACTGATCAAATCAGCAACTGGAATCTGAAATTCATCATTTGATAAAAGTCAACGCTGAAAGTGATCATCCACACAATTCTTAAGATACTACCTGCCCCAGAAAACCCTCTGTTATTCAGTATGTTAAAAAATCAATAATAATCTGGCACAGGCATTGCTGAATCACCGTCAGTCGCTTTACTTCACAAAAACAAAGACGGTGACAGAACAATGCAAGAAGCCCCTATGCGCTCTGTGCGCGCCTCCGGCGTTGCACTGGTGTTTGCTAGCGCCACTACACTATTGCTGACAGGATGCGAAGCCCCGCTCAACCTTGAAGCGGTCAGAAGCATTGAGAATCAGCCCACCAAAAGAACCGATTTCTATCAGGCCATGGCCAGCAACCGGAACACTATTGTTGTTGCTGGCAACGATGGCGTTCTTCTCTCCAGCAGTGATCAAGGGAAGAGATGGAAACGGCATCCTGAAATCACCGGGAACAGCTTCCTGTCGATTACATCGTGTCCTGATCAAAGCTTCATTGCGCTTAGCTTTGACAATAACCTCTGGCATGGCGATGCGTCCGCCCAAAACTGGGTAAAACATGCCCTCCCCAGCCAGGAGCAGATGATGACTGCTGCCTGCTCGCCTGATGGCAAGTGGGTGACTGCAGGGAGCTTCACAACGGTTCAGCACAGTGCAGACCAGGGCGAATCATGGAACGAGGCTTCCCTTTACGAAGATGCCATCATCAATAACCTCCAGTTCATCAACCAAGACCAGGCCATTGCAACTGGTGAATACGGGCTTGTTCTGAAGAGCGAAGATGGTGGTGAGAATTGGGATATTGCGGGGTATGCCCCTGACGAATTCTACGTTCACACCAGTTACTTCAAGGACGCCGATAACGGTTGGATTGGCGGCCTTAACGGCTTCATCTACAAGACCAACGATGGTGGTGAGAACTGGGAACAGATGTCGACAGCAACCAACGCTCCGATCTTCGGTTTCATAGCTGGAGACAGCAGTCTTTATGCGTTGGCAGACAACGCCACTGTACTACAACTGCAGAAAGATACCTGGAACAAGATCTCTGAATCCGAACAGCCGCTCTACCTCAGGGCCGGGCTGGCTCTGCCTGACCAGCGTCTTCTCGTAGCCGGAGGCCGAGGCCTGCTATTTGACATTGAACCCCAAACGGCCCTTGCCGCCAGCACAGACTGAGGTAACCGATCATGTCCAAACTGCATCGTTTCACGCACCTGATGCACCTGCTGGAAGTGTGGATATTCAACAACCCACGCAAGGTGCTTTCACTGATTGCTATTCTGACCCTGGTTTTCGCCCTGCGAATTCCCGGTTTGAAAATATTTACCGACTTTGCCGACCTGCTGCCCCAACAACACCCCTACATTGAACTGCACAACTCCATCAAAGACAGTTTCGGTGGTGCTAATGTTTTGGTGGTAGGGGTTGAGTTTGAAGAAGGCGACATTTTCACGAATGAAAATCTCGCTCGCATCGATCGAATTACTCAGGCCGTCGATAGCCTGCCGGGTGTAAACCACAACCTGGTATCCAGTGTCACCCATCGAAACTCCCGAAAAGTATGGCTCACCGAAGTAGGTAGTATTAACTCCGAGCCCTACTACGACTCCACTCGCGGTCTGTATTCCTCCGATGAACTGGAATCCATGCGCGCTGATGTTGCAGCAAACCCGCGGGTCTATGGGCCTCTCGTGTCACCCGACTTGAAGATGGCGCTGGTCAAAGCACAGCTGATCGAAGGCAAACTAGATTATGAAACAACGTTTGCCCAACTCCAGGAACTGCGAGCTGAAGAGGCATCGGAAGGCGTTACCATCTATGCCACAGGCCAGCCGGTATTAGTGGGTTGGGCCTACACCTATATGGATCAGATCCTGCAAATTTTTGTGTTCACTGTGCTCTCCATGCTAGCGCTGCTCATCTTCCACTTCCGTAAAGCGTACGGTGTGCTCATCCCCCTAGGCGGCGTTCTTGTCTCCACAATATGGGGGCTTGGGATTATCAGCTTCCTGGGTTACAACCTTGACCCTCTCGGCCTGGTAATCCCCTTTTTGATTGCTGCGCGAGCCATGAGCCACGGGGTTCAGCTGGTTGAGCGTTATTATGCCGAAACCCAGGAACTGGGTAACGGCCCGAAAGCTGCCAAGGCAACCTTTGACAGCCTGTTCCGTCCAGGATCGCTAGGGGTGGTGTCTGACGCCATCGGTCTATCCCTTATCGCCATTGGCTCTATCCCTCTCAACACCCACCTTGGCATCTATGCCTCCTTGTGGGCCATCACCGTGGTATTCACCGTTCTGGTAGGTGTACCACTGCTGCTCTCCATCCTGCCAACACCCAAGAACCCGAAAATCCGGGAAACGGTGTTGCGCCATATTGGTAGCACCAGTTCGCGCATGGTCACCAAACCGGGTTCTGCCCGAGTCATCCTGGCCGTAGGCGCCATTGCGATGCTCGGCGGACTCTTGGCCGCATCCAATGTCCAGATTGGCGACTCCGAGCCCGGTTCTCCAATTCTCTATCCAGATCATGACTACAACGACTCGTCCCGGATCGTGAACGAGCGTTTCCCTGGATCAGAAGAACTTTATATCGTTGCTGAAACCGATGAAAAAGGAGGGCTGAAACGCCCGGAGGTACTGACAGCGTTGGCCGACCTTCAGGCCCATATGCTGACTGACCCGGAAGTAGGTGGCACCAAGGGACTGCCAGACCTGGTCAAGCAGGTAAACCGTCTGATGCACAACGACGACCCCCGCTGGTTCCAGATTCCCCATGATGCAGGTTACGTGGGCGGTTTGATGTTTACCTACATGGCGTCCAGCCCGATCCCCGGAGCTCTGGATGAGTTCAACGATACCGACGACCGCGTTGCCAACCTGGTTTTCTACTACAAGGATCGCCAGGGCGAAACCATTCGCCGCGCCATTCACATGGCAAAGGAATGGATTGCAGAGAATGGCGATAGCGTAGAAGGACTGACCATTCGGCTGGCCGGGGGGACCCTGGGCGTAGCGGCCGCAATGAACGAATCAGCATTCGAGACCAATGTAATCGTTCTGCCGCTCGTATTCCTGCTGATTTTTGCCTTTGTCATGCTGTTCTACACCTCATGGCACGCCGGCCTCATGATGTTGATGGCTATGCTGTTTGCCACCACCCTGACCTACGCCTATATGGGCCTGAACAGCCTGAGTATCGACATCAACACGGTGCCGGTAATCGCCGTTGGCATAGGTGTCGGCATCGATTACTCCATCTACATGATGGACCGCATCCGGGAAGAAATGGCCAAGTTTCAGAACCTCCGGGAAGCTGTGCAGCGTTCGATTTCTACAACCGGCATGGCAATAAGCTTTACCGCACTGACGCTGATGGCAGGAATCATCATGTGGGTGATCTTCTCTGACCTGCGTTTCCAGTCCGATGCCGCGTTACTGCTGTGCGTGATGATCATCATCAACGGTCTTGCAGCAATGCTTCTGGTGCCCTCATGGGTGCTGGTCTTCAAGCCACGCTTTATCACCGATGTCTATGCAGACGAAGACGGCATTCTGCATTCCGAACACAGAAAACCGAAATCAACTCCGGCTGCTGCTCCCGCCAGGAAGCAGGAGGACGGATTTGTGCCAGGAGAACCGTACCGGGCGTAAACCCGGTACGAAACTCCAAAAAACCTGTAACGAGGACAAGCCATGCAAATAAAAACAAAAGGCCTGAGGTTCTGGTGCTACACCCTTGCGGGTGGTGCCAGCCTGGCGCTGACTCCAATGACCACAACCGTAGCGGCCGAAGATACCCGCGTTAACGGCTACGTTGAAAACGCCACCTACGGCCGAGAAGGCGTGGGGCTTTCGAAATTCCGCAATACCTTGCAACTAGAGCTGGAGAAAAAAGCCGGTGATGTGGGAATTTTCAGCAATGTGGGCTTCAACGCCACACTCCGGGGAAGTTATGACGGAGTTTATGATCTGAATGATGATGAGTATGGACGAAACGCAGGGGGTCCGGTTCAGTTACAAGATCTACCTCAAGGCACTGTTCCGCATGGAAGTGGTGTTGGCAGTCCTGCAAGTGCTATTCCTTTGCCCCCTGGTAACACTTTTGGCTTTGATGTTAGCCAGAACCCCAATGATGGCATGGTGGTTCTGGGGGAGCATTTGCATTCACAGAACAACGGTGTTGCCTTCGGCGTTCCGGTGCGCCCTTGTGACAAAGACGACCGCGGCTGTATCAACGGGTATCTGGACAAAGACTCCAACGACCTGAGATTCCAGGAGTTCAACGATCGCGCCGACTTCATCCGGGAACTCTATGCCGACTTCGATATTAACTTCGATAACGGCAACATCCTGAGTACACGACTGGGTAAACAGCAGGTTATCTGGGGCAGAACGGACCTGTTCCGGGTACTCGATGTCATCAACCCGGTGGACTACTCCCGGAACAACATCTATGACGAACTGGAAGATATCCGGATTCCCATGTGGATCCTGCGGACTGACTACCGCATGGGCCCCACCGAAGTGTTCGACGGTCTGGCATTTGATGACCTGAACTTTCAGGTGGTGTGGAACTTCGACAAGTTCCGCCCCCATGACATTGGCCAGTGCGGCCAACCAAACGTGATCCTGGATGCCGGCTGTTTCTTCCGGGGCATGAACAACCTCTGGGAAAATGGTGGAACCGTGGCAAACTTCGCGGGGGCTACTCCTGACGGGGGCCTCGCAACAGACTTCGGACCCGGCCAGATCGGTATCCGCAAGGCACACATGCCGAGCTGGAGCCTGTCAAATACTCAGCTGGGCCTGAAGCTTGAAGGGGTTTATGGCGATCTTGGATTCTCTCTCAATGCCCTGACCTATCGCTCCCAATTGCCCTCTCTCAGAGGGGGCATTCCTGCAACCAATGGGTTCACCGGAGAGACTGCTGTCTGGCCGAGCCTGATCGCTTTCGACATCCACTTCCCGCGCGTGAATCTCGTTGGTGGCTCTCTGGACTATTACTCTCAGGGAATTGACACGGTATTCCGCGTAGAAACGGCTTACACCTCGGGTGAGGAATTTGCCAATACCCTTCGCAAAGAGCTCTATTCCGAATCAGATGTACTCCGTTACGTAATCGGCGCGGACAAAAACATCTTCATCCCGGCCCTGAACGAAAGCCAGGCCTTCCTGTTCTCCGGACAGATTTTCGGCCAGCACATTCTGGACCACGAACGTGAGCAGAGAACCTACGGCGAAGCTGGCATTCCAGATTATGAACACAACTGGACCGCCACCTTGTTAATGCAAGGGTTCTACATGAATGGTCGCCTGACCCCGAAAATCATCACAGCACATGACTTCCGAGCGCAAGCTACCGCTATTGCACCTTCAGTTGACTGGCTGGTTAACGACAATTTCAAGCTGACTTTGGGCGGAAACTTCAAAGTGGGCAACGGTGCCCGTGAATTCGACGATTGTCGCTCCTGTAATCCTTGGGATCCGTTCACCCAAACACCGGGCGTTACGGGCCATCAACCAGGAGAGTCTGCCGGTCTCGGAAGTTATGAGCCTCTCGGTCGCTTCAAGTCCGGCCCCATCGGTATGGCCCAGAAAGAAGACGAAATCCAGCTGACTGCCCGTTACAGCTTCTGATAACAAGAGGATAAAAACATGAAACCAACAACAAAACCGACAATACTGTCACGGTGCCTCGCAGCTGGTCTTGCTGCTGGCATGTTTGCCACTCAGGTGCAGGCAAACGAGGATGTTATTCAGAACTCCTTCTTTCCCTATGAGAACGAGGTTCCGAACCATGCGGGCCTCAATGTTGGCATGACCATCGACCAGTCCAACGTGGCCCAGTTCAAGGATGTCATCGACCCTGCCTTCTACACCTTTATCGAAAATGGCTGGACATCGATCACCGTAGGCGATACCACTTCTTTTGGCCTGAATGAAGGCTACGTAAATGCCACTCGTGATTCTCTGGGTAAGGTATCCCTGGGCGACCAGGTAGGTGAGATCAACGGATGGCAGGCTGGCAGACCATTCCCTGAGGAACCGGATGCCAGCGACCCCCGGGCCGGTGAAAAGCTCGCATGGAACTACAAATATGGCTACAACTGGGGTGATAGTGCTGCCATTTATCCGTTCTACTGGAAGTACCGGGATATGGATTCCGGCAAGGTGGAACGTACCATCAAGTTCAATTTCCATTTCCTGAACTTCAAGGGCCGGGTGAACCAGGAACCAGTACCTGAGATTACGCCAAACCCGTCTGACCTATTCCGCGCTATCTACGTGCAGGTTCTGGATCCCGCTGATGTTCGCAACACCCAGCTGTTGATCCACCGCGCTTCCGACGACCTCAAGCGGGACAATTCATGGCTGTATCTGGGCTTCCAGCGTCGTGTACGCCGTCTGGCTACCGGTCAGGTTACCGATGCGTTCCTGGGTTCCGATCTGATGATCGAGGACTTTGAAGGTTATAACGGTCGCATTTCAGACATGAACTGGACCTACAAAGGGACCCGTCACATGCTGATGCCCTTCTATAACCACAATGACATGAAGCTCGATACAGAGACTCACCAGGACGACGATGGCTACCAGGTTGTTGCCTTTGATGGCCAGGGTGGTTGTTTCCCGGAAATCACCTGGCAACTGCGCAAGGTGTACGAGGTGGAAGCCGTTCCGGTGGATGACAGCCATCCGCTGCAGAAGCGCGTTCATTATATGGACGCACAGACCTTCACTATTCCCCGGACCGTGTCTTACGACCGCAAGGGCAGCCTGTGGAAGACCTTCACCATCGGCCAGGCCCACCCTGACTATCACCTGCCCAAGAACAAAGGTACCGGTGTCTCTATCGATGATGCGTTCAGCATGATTGATGTACAGGCCAGCCATTGCACAACCGGACAGTTTAAAGGTCAGGTTGATCCGGAGCTCTCCAAGCCGCAGATGTTCAACGTCCAGCATATGCGCGCAACGGGAAGCTGATCTCTTCGTTGTTGTCGCTCTCTCTGGGCCCGCTCTTGCGGGCCCCTTTTTATGCTGGCGATGATGCCGGTTCTATTCCATGCTTTCCTTGATCGTTACATGGAAAACCCGCACTAAGGAGTAACCACATGATCTCTGAACGTCCTGACGAGCCGTTTTCCCCTCTCACGGTAGTGGTATCAAGGCGAGTCAAAAAAGGTCAAGAAGCCGCATTTGAAAAGCTCAGCAGCCAAATGACGGAGCGTGCATCCCAACGCCCCGGTTACCTTGGCGCCACCATGTTCAGACCATCATCTTCGGAAGATCCTGAGTACCGGATCGTCTTCAAATTCAAGGACCGCGAAACCCTCACCGAATGGGAAGAATCAGAAGAACGGGCTGAGCTGCTTGAACAGATTGAGAGCTTGCTGGTGCAGCCCAGCGAACGGGAAGTGACCTCAGGCATCGTGACCTGGTTTACCCTGCCCGGCCAGAATCCGGTAACGCCGCCCCCTAAATGGAAAATGACTTTCGTCAGCTGGCTGGCCCTTTACCCTGCGGTGACTCTGGTATTCGTTCTGTTCGGAGATATCCTTGCGCAAATCCCGTTGCTGCTTAGAACCATGGCGGTAACTATCGTAGTCATGTTACTGATGAGCTATGTGCTGATGCCGCGAATGACCCGTTGGTTTGCCTTCTGGCTGTTCCCGAAAAAGAACCACGATGTGCGCTAGCCCAGAGGAATAAACCTCCAAGAAGCAAGCCACAGCTATCTTTACAGGTGATTCATCAGCGCCCGTAACCGGGCGTTGTCGGGGAACCGCCGTAACATGGTTTGAGTCACCTCCCGCGCCTTGCCTTTCTGATCCAGTTGGAAAAGCGCCACGGCGTACCGATAACCGAACAGCCACTGGCCGGGAGCCAGTTCGTGGGCCCTTTCCAGATCCGCCAACGCCGCCGCGTAGTCTTGCAGGCCGATACGGATCAGCCCACGCAGGTGAATCAGTTGAGGTTCATCAGGGCTGTGCTCCAGGGTTCGATCAATGGCCTGGACTGCTTCAAGGTTGCGATCGCCGGAACGAAGGATTTCACTCAACAGTATGGTGGCGGGAACGTAGCCAGGGTCTTTGGCCAGGGCACGATCGAGCAGCTGCTCTGCCTTGTAGATATAGTCCCCTGCCATCAGGTAACGGGCTTTCAGAACACTGCCCGCGGGCAGGTCTGACTGCATATCAATGTAGTGCACATATTCCTTCTGAACACTGGCCCAGCGCTCAGGGTCTGGCATCACGCCAGACCACACCATTGACTCAAAAGCGGCGAGCCGTACTGCCAACGAGTCATCAGCCAGTCCTTCCTCAGCAAGATTCCGGATTCGCTCCGCAGCACCGTGCCTGAGTACACGATAGGCACTTTCGCGGATCACGGCATCATTACTCTCAGCCAGGCGCGCCAAGACAGGCATGTGCCTTGCCACAAGTGCTTCCCCGTGCTGCTCCAGCAGCGTAGCCCGGCGAAGGGCAGGCTCAAGCTCGTCCAACAGGTAGGCCTGTACCTCTGTCAGGTTTCCTTGCTGCGCGTGGTACCAGGTATCGGGCTGGTACAGGTCCGGATACCAGCGTTCGACGGTTTTGATAGACCAGGCGTGATCCTGCTCCGTGTGGCACGCCAGGCAAACATCCGGGCTACCGGATTCTTTCGACACATCAGGCCGCGGCACCATGAAACTGTGCTCTCGCCGCTCATCGATCCTCATAAACGTAGCTTCTGGCATGTGGCAGCTTACGCACTGTGCGCCGGCAGTGTTGCGCGGATGATGATGGTGCTTCGAAGAATCGAAATCACCGGCATTGTGGCACTGGGTACAGACGGCATTACCCTGCACTTTCAGTTTACCGGTATGAGGATTATGGCAGTCGGTGCACACCACGCCGGCCTGGTGCATTTTGCTTTGCTGGAATGAGCCAAGCACAAACACCTCTTCCCGCACCCTGCCGTCCGAGTAATACAGGGGCTGCTCCAGCCGGGTCAGGCTGAACTGATCATGGACCGCCCCTCCGCGCTGGTCGGTCAGACTGGTCCGGAGTGAATGACATCGCCCGCAGCTTTCAACCTGGTAGGCACTGGATTCCGGCCCAGTGTGTCTGGGAGGCCGTTTACCCTCACTGACCAGCCAGGCTCCCATGGCGGCAAGCTCGATCCCTGGCGCCAGTCGCTGGCCCCTGTTAGCCGCTTTTGCATACTCTTGAGCGTTTTCATGGCAGGCAGAGCACCCAACCGATACCTCAGTCCATCGGGTATCATAGCTATCGGTTTTCGAGTCATAGTTGCGAACCAGTCCAGAGGAATGGCAGTCCGCACACTGGTTGTTCCAGTTCTGGTAAACGCCAGTCCAGTGCATGGCGTCGCCAGGATGGTTTGCACCTGGCTCATCCAGCCGAAACCAGCGCTGCCCTCCGGCCGACGCTGGCCGGGTATCCCAGGCGATATTGAAAGCCTGCAGGCGGCCATTGCCGGCATCCAGCAGGTACTGTTGAAGGGGATAAACGCCAAAGGTGTATTTTACTGGCCAGGTTCGCGCTTCTCCGGCTTCCTTGGTGCGTATGACATAGCCATCCTTTGTGCGCTCAAAACTCGCTTCAACCTGACCATCCCTGAAAACACCGTTATTAAAGTTACCCATCACCGTTGACGGATTCGCCGGAGCCATCGCAACAGCGTGCTGTGACCGGGACCATTGCTCGGTTTCGACTTCATGACAACCGGAACAATCGGCACCCTCTGCAAATACGACAGGTGAGCAGGCAACCATAATGAAAAAAATATTCACCTTGCGCAAAAAGTAGTTGATCATTTCATTCAGTTCCGTTGCCTGATTCTTGATATTTGACCAGATCGTAAAGCTGGCTCTACCGTTTCCGGGAAACTGTCTTTGTAAGTGACTGTCTTGCAAGACCTGATCCATTTCAACATCCGGTGGCCTGACAATTGCTTGATTACTCCGGGATGACATAACTACTTAGCTGAACACAACTAACAAAAATAACGATGCTGCCATGAATCAACAATACGTTCCGTTTCTTAAAAACGTTGGTGTACAGTCAGCCGATTTTGACGAGGCACGGCAATTTATCAATTCCCGTATTGATGACAGAGAAGTCCTGCCGATGTCCGCTGGCAGTGATACTGAAAACATTCTTACCTGGCAGCCGCTGGATGGTTCAACCCTCTTCGGCGCACGTTGGTCGGAGAAAGTTCACATCCAGTCAGAACCCCAAACTACATTTCACGCCATTCTGGTTCTGTCCGGGTGCATTCATTGTAAAACGACAAAACGAGATATCACCGCTGGCGGGCTTCTGTTGATTGCTCCGGGCCAACAAGCCGACCTTGTCTGGGAGAAGTCCACTCACTCCGTGGTTATCAATCTTTCACGCCAGGCTCTGGTGGATCATCTGGGCGTACCGTGTCTCGAAATGCTGGGAAAAACTTCAACCGCGCTTTCACCGACGGATAAGGACGCCCAGTTGATACGACAGGGCATTGAGTGCATCGCAAAGCAACATGAAATCTGCGACGGAAATCTGGATCCATTCCTCCAAAAACAATGGCAAAGCCTGTTGTTAACGCATTTTTCAGATCAGGTCACAAAGGCAACCCGGATAAACCCAACGGTTCTACCTGCGAAAATACGACTTGCCACTGAGTGGATCCACGCCAACATTCATAATCCGATCTCCGTGTGCGACCTGCTGAAAGTAACCCAGACAAGCCGCAGATCCCTGGAATCCTGTTTTCGTAGCTTTCTAAACACGACTCCCGCAAAGTACATCCTTTGCCATAAACTTAAAGGCGTTAGGGATTTACTCCGCTCGGACAAAGAGATCAGTATTGGTGATGCCGCCTTTGCGTTCGGGTTCCAGCATCAAAGCCATTTTACCCGTCAGTATCAGGAAGCCTTTGGCGAATTACCTTCTGAAACAGTCCGGCAACAGCGGGGAACCCGTTACCTGTAAAAAAAGGCCCGGCAACAGACAAACTGAGCCGGGCAACACGCTTTCACAGTCAGAAGGTTACATTGAAGCCCATTGCATAGTTACTGGCGGCCTCGTCGTACTGGCCCGTTTCAGCCCACACCTTCACACCTGGCGTAAGCCTTTGTTCCAGTTTAAGAGTGTATACAGTCTCATCCGCCGCATCGTAATCATGGTTCTTTTCCTTGAAACCAAGTGCGATCCCCGCTCCACTGTCATCCACATAATAGGCTGATGCACCGTAAGCATCGAAATCGGCCTTACCCTCTGGCGCTAGCGGGAATGGTGCATTGCGGTTATTTTCCCAAACAGCTCCAAGTGTCAGCGCGCCAATCTTATAGCTGGCACCCGCTGCAGAGATCTGATAGTCGTCGGTAGCGAACGGAGGCAGCTGTTCCTGCATCAAAATGGTAGTCCCAACTGCAGCTTGCAGATTGCCATTCTTGTGGACGAGGCGCACTGCACGACCATCGACATTTTGGTCATTGCTGTCGTTCAAGGTTATCGCAGCTGCCACCAACTTGGTTTTAAGGAACCAGGGGGTGTGGTAGGCGAAGGTGCCCGAGGTACGATCAGGTTGGGCAAAAATACCGTCCGCATTCAACGCTTCATGAGGTTCGTTGTATTCATAGTGGTTGATGTGTCCGTATATATCGG
The DNA here is from genome assembly GCF_002258215.1 of Marinobacter vinifirmus. Taxonomy (GTDB): domain Bacteria; phylum Pseudomonadota; class Gammaproteobacteria; order Pseudomonadales; family Oleiphilaceae; genus Marinobacter; species Marinobacter vinifirmus. The sequence continues at coordinate 306,888 of NZ_NEFY01000003.1, read as the reverse complement.
CCCACTGGCCACTAGTGCCTCGCGGAGCCACCACGAACATCCCGTATTGAGTCGGCAACCAGAACTTGGCCTCCTTTACGTGCACATCAGCCTCGCCATCTCTTCCCGTAGTAGGATCGTCTGCGCTGTTGGCTGCATTCGCCAAATCAACTTCTACGGCGTAGTGCAAGTTCAATCGTTCATCCAGAACAGCTTTACCCTGCATCCCAAGTTCAATCTCAAAGGCTTCAGCCTCCGCATCCTGACCCTCTACATTCAAGGCGCCAGCACTTAGGTATCCATAGAAACTCGGCTTTTCCAGTTCAACTGCCAGGGCCGGGGAGGCAACCGCTGCGGAAACCGCAGCGGTTAAAAGTAATCTCTTAAAACTCATAGTATTTCTCCTGCTCACATGCTCTAAGTGAAGTCACTCAACACACTTGCCATACAGGCAGGTAGTGAAGCTGTAACCAACCTTCCGCATATCCGCGGGGTCGGCAGGAAAAACACCATTACGAGCTACATACCTATCCCACTCTGCTAACAGTTCTTTCAGTTTCTCAGGCTCTTTACTTGCGAGGTCAGTGGTTTCAGCAGGATCTTCCGCAAGATTGAACAGTTGCCACTCGCCCGGACCGTAAGGTGCTTCCAACAAGCGGATTTTCCAGTCACCCTTGCGTACGGCTGAACGGCCGTAAAGCTCCCACCCCACCACTCGATTTTCAGGGGCCGTACCATTCAGCCCAGGCAGCATGGACACGCCTTGCACCTCAAAGATGTCACGACCTTTATAGGGGCTGGTGGGCAGATCAATCCCCGCAAGCTCCAGGAACGTGGGCATAATGTCCATCACGTGGAAGAATTCGTGGTTAATTTCACCTGCGCTCTCTTCACCCGGCAGATTCAGGATTGCGGGTACCAACAGGCCACCCTGTGACGGATACCCTTTCCACATTGGCCAGGGAGTGGCACTGACCTGGCCCCACCGGGCTCCGTACCAGATATAGGAGTCCGGTCGACCGATGTTGTCAAAGCTGTTGTCGTACTCGGAGGCAATCCACTCCTTATTACGAGGCAGAACTTCCGGACTGTTTCCATCCGCGCCGTTATCAGACATGAACATAACTACGGTGTTGTCGAGTTTGCCGGCTTCTTCCAGATGCGCGATAACGCGGCCGATGTTCTCATCCATGTTGTCCACCATCGCAGCGTAGACTTCCATTTTGCGTGCCTCGATCTTGCGCTGCTCGTCGGTCAGCTCATTCCAGGTCGGCAGTTCGTCAAAGGGAACATTCGCTGCCAGCTTGTGGCCAATGAGACCCATTTCCTTCATTTTTTCCAATCTTTGTTGACGAATAGCTTCGTAGCCTTCGTCATAACGACCTTCATACTTTTTGATATATGAGTCTGGAGCCTGCAGTGGCCAATGAGGCGCCGTAAAGGAAAGGAAAGTAAAGAACGGCTTGTCGCCCGCTGCATCGATATACTCGATCGCCTTGTCGGCATAGAAATCCGAGGAGAAAAATCCCTCGGGAACGTCAACCTGCTTGCCGTCTTCCAGGTATATGGCTTTTGGGTCTACGCCAATGATGGCTCGCCCGTCATCAAAGTGGCTTGCCCCGCCTTGAACCAGAACCCAGGAGTGGTCAAAACCTCGGGCAGCAGGACTTAATTTCTCTGTTCGGCCCAGGTGCCACTTACCCATAATAGAGGTGCTATAGCCGTTATCCCGCAGCACTTCAGGCAGAGTCGCAACCAGGTCATTCAGGTAACCTTCGTAGCCTGGCTTTCCCTTTTGCTCCGGCGTGAGAAGCTCTGCCATATTACCGATACCAGCGCGGTGATTGTCCGTTCCGGAAAACAACATCGAGCGGGTAGGAGAGCACGTCGGCGCGGTATGGAAATTGGTCATGCGGATGCCCTCATCCGCAAGTGCATCGAGGCTCGGTGTTTCAATCTCACCACCAAAAGCGCCGATGTCGGAATAGCCGAGATCATCGGCCACAATCAGGAGAAAGTTGGGTTTCTCAGCTTCCGCGGCATTTGCCAGTGTAGTCGCTGCAGCCAGGCCCAGGGCCATACCCAACCGACGAAGCCGTGCATTGTTTTTATACATACTATGCCCTCAGTCAGTTTTTTGTTGTGCCACCATTGAGTGGTCACCTTTATTCTGCTGAGAGTCTTTAGATAAGGGTTATCCCGTATGCGCAGGGGTTAACGTATTTGCGCAAGAAAGATGACTGGAACCTGGAAAATCGGTTCCGCATTTCCTGAAATCCACTTGCTAATATCCTGAAATTTGATTGCTCCGCGTTAGATAAAAATCGCTGCCCCCTCGGCTATAAATAACGAAAAAATCCATAACTTTTTGTTTTAATTATAAATTAAAAAATACTCATCGGTGCTGGCATATCAGTTGCTCCTACTCTTGTGACAACCATAAACAAGAGGATCAACCATGGCTCTCGATCACGCAAGCCGCCAGTTTCTCCAACAGCTCTCCGATCAGGAGGCGCCCGCCTTCCACTCACTGAGCGCTCCTGACGCCCGTGCGTTCTTCTCCACACTTCGGGAGATTATCGGCGAGGGCCCAAAAGTCCATCATAGCGACGAATTCAGCATTCCATCAGGCGAGGCAACAATTACCCTTCGAGTGCTGACACCATCACCCACACCAGACGGCATCATTGTCTATTTCCACGGCGGAGGGTGGGTTGTCGGCGATCTCGACGACTACGACACGCTGGGCCGCTTCATCGCAACCGAAAGTAACTGCGCTGTCGTATTGGTGGATTACCGGCTGGCGCCCGAGTATCCGTTCCCTGCGGCCATAAATGATGCCTGGGCTGCCACTCAATGGGTAGCTAACAACGCAAGTAGAATCGTCGGCTCCCGCGATCTACCGTTGATCGTCGCAGGCGACAGCGCCGGGGGCAACCTGGCCGCCGTTGTCGCCCGCAAAGCCCGGGATGCCGGGCGTCCAGCCCTGGCCCAACAGGTCCTGATCTATCCGGTCACCCAGCCAGACCTGACTACTGCCGGCTATCAGGACCGGGAAAACCAGGGCCTGCTGAACCAGGCCGACATGGTCTGGTTCTGGAACAGTTATGTACCGGAAATCGGCGAGCGCCAGCACCCGGATGCTTCACCACTGCTTGCTGAAGACCTGTCAGGCCTGCCCCCGGCGGTGGTGGTCACCGCAGAGCACGATGTCCTGAGCGACGAGGGTACTGCCTACGCCAACCGGCTAAAACAAGCCGGCGTGCCCGTTAGCCATAGACAGTTCGACGGCCAGATTCACGGTTTCTTCACCATCCTCAACGCCCTGCCCGAAAGCACTACGGCAAGACAGTTTGTCGTTGGCGAAATCCGTCGAGCAGTGCAGAACGCCTCCACCTCAAGCGTGTAACACATCCAACAAAAGCAACAAAAAGGAAATCCGAGATGATGCCCAAACCAAGAACACTGAGCAGAAACCTCCTCGCTTTTGCGATCAGCATGACTGCAGCAACTTCACTACAGGCCGTCGAGAACGGTGTTACCAACTGGCCCAATGGGGTGAATACAGTTCTGCCGGCGATCATGCCTGAACCGGGCGAAACCCAGTTCTATGGCTACACTGTGTTCTACTCCGCAGACAGCTACAAAGACACAAACGGCGACACCACACCAGGCAAGTTCGAGCTGGACGTGTTCGCCCAGGCCTTCCGCCTTAACCACACCTGGGACCACCAGACCGATTCGGGCATCACCTTTACCAGCGGCGCCATCCTCTCCGGCGGGCGAAACTCTCTGGATGTTGGGGTTGCCGACGATTCAGAAACTGGCCTCAACCAGATTTATGTGACTCCGTTATACGTGAACTGGTCCGCTTCGGAGGCCCTGCACTTCTCAACCGGTTTCAGCGGCTTCATTCCGCTCGGCGACTATGATCGCAACAATCTGATCAACACCACCAGCAACACGGCTTCCTACGTTCAGGAATTCAACATGACCTGGTTCCCGAACCGGGAGTGGGAACTGTCACTGTCACCTACCTTCACCTTCAATTTCAAGAATGATGACACCGACTATGAGTCCGGTGATGTATTCAACGTGGATTATTTCGCGGGCTATCGCCCTGCTTCAGCACCCCAGTGGCAGGTTGGCATTGCCGGCCATTACACGAGGCAATTCTCAGATGACAAACAGAATGGCCAGACGGTGGGGGACGGCAACCGCCTGCAAAAGCTGGGCATTGGGCCCCAGGTTTTCTACGGCCTGGGACCAAGAACAGCCATCGTCTTCAAGTACCTACACGAAACCGAGGTGAGAAACGGCTCAGAAGGCCGTTCCTTCTGGTTCCAGTTCGCTATGCCCCTGTAACCATCCCAGCGTTTGGATGATTTCCGGCCATATGGCCAAGTTGCTCAAGCACACAAAAACAAGAGGTTGAACTCATGACTGAACAAACCAATTCCATCATTCATACCGACGCCGTTGTTGTTGGCGCCGGCTTTGCCGGCCTGTATATGCTCCACACCCTGCGCGACAAACTGGGCATGAAAGCAGAAGTTTATGAAGCCGCAGATGACGTTGGTGGCACCTGGTACTGGAACCGATACCCGGGAGCCCGCTGTGACATTTCCAGCTACCACTACTCGTTTTCCTTCTCCGAGGATATCCAGCAGGAATGGAGCTGGTCCGAGAAGTACGCCGGTCAGGCGGAGATTCTGGATTACCTGAGGTTTGTCGCCGACAAGCTGAACCTGAGAGACGACATCACCTTTGAGACCCGGGTAATATCATCAGATTTTGACGAGCAGACCAACCGCTGGACCATCAAAACCAACCGCGGCCATACGGTAATTTGCAAGTACTATATTTCGGGCGTTGGCACCCTCTCCACCGCCGCCATTCCGAGCTACCCGGGCAAGGATTCCTTCAAGGGCGACGTGTTCGCAACCTCCAGCTGGCCCCACGAAGGTGTCGACTTCACCGGCAAAACCGTAGGCATCATCGGCACCGGCGCATCTGCTATTCAGGCGATTCCTCTGATTGCCGAGCAGGCCCGCCATCTGACAGTTTTCCAACGCACACCAAACTACGCCACACCGCTACAGAACAGCCCGATGGATGATGCCGAAGCTAACGCAATCAAGGCCAACTATGGCCCATTACGTAAGGAAGCCCGTGCCGCCCTGGCCGGTGTACCTTTCCCAAATATGCGTGAATCTATCTTCAACGACACTCCTGAGCAGGTGCAGGAGCATCTGGAAGACTGCTGGAACGACGGCGGCTTCGCACTCTGGCTGGGTAGCTATGGCGATATCCTGTTCGACGAAAAGGCCAACGCCATCGTAGCCGAATTTGTTCGTAACAAAATCCGCGCCCGGGTCAAAGATCCGAAAACTGCAGAACTTCTATGCCCGGACTACCTGTACGGCACCAAACGCCAACCCTGCGAAACGAACTACTTCGAGACCTACAACCGGGACAACGTGTCGCTAGTGGACATCAAATCCAACGGCATTAACCAGATTACCGAACAGGGTCTGGAGCTAGTTAACGGCGACAGCTATGCCTTCGACTGCCTGATCTATTCCACGGGCTTCGATGCCTTCACCGGCCCCCTGTTCAAGCTCAACCTTAAGGGTCGCAATGACGTACGTCTCCAGGACTACTGGCGCGACGGCCCGAGAACCAATCTGGGGCTGATGTCCAACGGTTTCCCGAACTTCTTCATGATCACCGGTCCACAGAGTCCTTCTGTGTTGTTCAACATGCCTCTGGGTATCGAGCAGCATGTTGAGTGGATCGCCGATACTATCCGTTACATGGAAGCCAACGGCATAGAGACCATCGAGCCTGAAAAGGCAAAAGAGGATGAATGGCGCGGTGTGGTCGAAGGCATCGCGAATTCCACGCTGCTCCCGAAAACCAATACCTGGTATACCGGCTCCAACATTCCAGGTAAACCCCGCTCCTTCATGGTGTATTTGGGAGGTGGCGCCGCATACAAACAAGTTTGCGATGACGTCGCACAGAATGGTTATTCCGGTTTCCTCTTGGGTAGAGCCACTGCTGATAGGGAGGCTATTGCGTCATGACCTCTCTCCTCGGGGGCTAATTCCCCATTTACCCGGCGCCGTTGGCGCCGGGCTTTTTCCAACAAAAACTCATCATTTCATCAACAGCTTCATGATTTCCTGAAATTCTGTTCGAACCACGGCCGTCATCCCCTGCTCTGCCACCAGTCCCCGAGGTCAGAAGACTCTTGGGCATGATTCCTGCTGTCAATCTGCTGGGTTACCCTGTACTCAACCCACGATAACAACAATACAACAACAGGATGGATACCATGCCAACAACCACAGACCCGAAGTTTCCCACCAGCCAGGATCTAGTCAGCCAGATTCGTTTTGACACCGGTAAGGGTATGGTCTGGATGCATGAACAGCGTATGCTTCTGATTCACTCCAGTATCTTCCTCACGCTCAGGAATGAACTGATCACCACCATCGGTTCAGAGCGTACACGGGGTCTGTTGATGCGACTTGGCTTTCATTCAGGTTGGCGTGACGCCGAACTGGCTCGCAAAATTCGCCCGGAACTGTCCACTGCCAATGCCTTCGCCGCCGGCCCCCAACTCGCCATGATCAAAGGATTGGTTAACGTGTCTCCAGTGCGTATGGACTTTGATCTGGAAGGGAGCAGCTTCTACGGTGAGTTCCTCTGGGAAAACGCATTTGAAGCCGACTTGCAGCTGGCCAACGGTGGAGCGACCGACCACGCCGTCTGCTGGTTGCTGACCGGATATTCCAGTGGCTTTACGACGTTCTACATGGGCCGCAAGGTTCTGTTTCGGGAAGTTGAGTGCCAAGCGAAAGGTGACGAGCAATGCCGCATTATCGGCCGACCGGCGGATGAGTGGGACGACCCTCACGAACTTGACCGGATACTGCAACCGGATGCCCTAGCGGAAGAGTTAATCTCACTTCAGAGCCAGCTCAGCGAACTGCAAGCTCACCAGCGGGATGCTTACGACAAGGCCGATCTTGCGGTTAACTCCGTGGGGCACGCTCCCAACTTCAAGCAAGCCTGGAATCTGCTCCAAAAGGCCGCAGCTAACAACGTCTCGGTGTTACTTCAAGGCGAAACCGGGGTCGGCAAGGAAGTCTTTGCCCGCAGCCTGCACCTGAATTCAGCCAGGGCCGCGAAGCCTTTCATTGCAGTGAATTGCGCATGCATCCCTCCCGATCTCATAGAGTCGGAACTGTTCGGGGTGGAAAAGGGCGCGTTCACTGGTGCGCACTCCAGCCGGCCCGGCAAGTTTGAGCGAGCGACGGGAGGAACCCTGTTCCTGGACGAAGTAGTGGAGCTATCACCTCGGGCTCAGGCCTCTCTGCTCCGTGCATTACAGGAAGGTGAAGTGGAGCGGGTTGGAGGCACCAACACCCTGAAGGTTGATGTCCGGCTGGTGGTAGCCACAAACGAGAACCTTGAAGAGGCCGTAGCTCAAGGAAAATTCCGGGCAGACCTTTTTTACCGTCTTAGCATTTATCCCGTTTACATACCCGCCTTACGGGAGCGCAAAGAGGACATTCCTCTTCTGGTCACGCATTTCCTGAACAAATTTCAAACCCAATATCAAAAAAAAATACCCGGCATTTCAGATAAAGCTCAACAAGCCCTGATGAGTTATGGCTGGCCGGGCAATATTCGGGAACTAGAAAACATGCTTGAGCGAGGGGTTATACTCACAGACAACAATCAGTTGATTGATCTCGAAGCTCTTTGTCCCGCGCTGGAAAAAAACGAGGGCAGAGACACGGAAGTGTCACATGGTGGCTATCTCCAACAATCCCCCGGATACCTCTACGGCAAGCCAGATCCCGTTTGTAACTCAATGCTCGAAAATGGTTTTAATTTCGAGGATTTTGAACGCAACCTGATTTGTACAGCTATGCACAAGGCTTCTGGCAATGTTTCGCAGGCTGCACGACTCATTGGGTTGACACGTGCACAATTGGCTTACCGACTGGAGAAGCTGGAATCTTCTTCGGAAGGCACTTAAAGTGAGACGATCAGACCGAAGATATGTTCCTAAGCTCGCCTGTTGAAAGGATCCCCGATGGACCTCACCGCCTACCTCAAACTCATGGCCGACAAAGGTGCCTCCGACCTCTACCTCTCCACCGGCGCCCCGGTGATGATGAAAGTCGAAGGCCACACTGCCCCCATCACTCAGAAGCACCTTCCGGCGGGCGCCGTGAAGGAACTGGCGTACTCGATCATGAAAGACAAGCAGCGGGCGGAGTTCGAGAAGTCGCTGGAGCTGGACATGGCCGTGGGGCTGGCCAATATCGGGCGATTTCGGGTGAACGTGCTGTGGCAGCGGGGCGAAGTCAGCATGGTGATTCGTCACCTGAAAACCGAAATTCCGTCCATCGATACCCTTGGCCTGCCAAAGATTCTCGAGCAGCTGATTATGGAACCCCGGGGGCTGATCCTGGTGGTGGGTTCCACTGGCTCCGGTAAGTCCACCACCCTGGCCTCGATGCTGGATTACCGTAACAGCCACACCACCGGCCACATCCTCACCATTGAGGACCCTATAGAATACACTCACACGCACCAGAAAAGCGTGGTGAACCAGCGGGAGGTGGGCGTAGACACTCACTCCTACACCGAAGCCCTGCGCCGGGCCATGCGCGAGGCACCGGATGTGATCATGATCGGTGAAATCCGCGACCGTGAAACCATGAAGCAAGCCCTCACCTATGCGGAAACCGGGCACCTGTGCATCTCCACCCTGCACGCCAGCAACGTAGACCAGACCATGCGGCGGATAGTGAACTTCTTCCCGGAGCATGCCCACAAAGAGCTGTTTATGGACCTGAGCCTGCACCTGAAAGCCGTGGTGGCCCAACGGTTGTTGAAAGGCAAAGATGGCAAGCGCTGCGCAGCGGTCGAAGTGATGCTCGCAAGCCCCTACATCAAGGACATCATCAATAAAGGCGAGGTTGAAGGCATTACCGAAGTCATGGAGAAGAGCCAGCAGCAGGGTATGAAGACCTTCGACCAGGCCATCATGGACCTTTACCACCAGGGCAAGATCACCGAAGACACCGCGCTGGCCAACGCCGATTCACGCCACAACCTGGAAGTGAAAATCCGGCTCGAAAAAGGCAGCCTCGCCGGCAACTCCGACAGCCTGACCTTCGACAGAGACTGACACAAAAAAGCCCCCAAACCAGGCTGCTCGGTGTCGTGAGCAACCAGGCCGGGGGCAGGCTGTGAACCTGATCAATTCAGTGCAGCGTCAAATCAGATCTTGGTCATGCGCAGGTAAGGACGCAGTTCGTTCCAGCCCTGCGGGAAGATATCCTTCGCCTCTTCATTGGAGATGGACGGCGGGATAATCACATCGCCACCCTTGCGCCAGTCCGCCGGCAGGGCAACCTTGCTGGCATCGGCTGTCTGCAGCGCGTCGATAACACGCAGGATTTCGTCAAAGTTACGACCAACCGCCATCGGGTACGTCAGGGTCAGGCGGACTTTCTTGGCCGGATCAATGATGAACACGCTGCGTACGGCGGCGGTTTCGCTCTCACCCGGGTGAATCATGTCGTACAGCTGGGCAATTTTGTGGTCTTCGTCGGCAACGATCGGGAACTGAAGGTCACAGCTCTGGGTATCGTTTACGTCGTCAATCCACTTCATGTGCTCGTCTACAGAGTCGGTAGACAGGCCAAGCGGCTTCACGTTGCGGGCTGCAAACTCCTGGGCCAGCTGGGCAGTACGGCCCATTTCAGTGGTACATACCGGAGTAAAGTCAGCGGGGTGGCTGAAGAAGAACACCCAGGAATCACCAGCCCACTCATGGAAGCTGATCGCGCCTTTGGTGGTGTCTACTTTGAAGTCCGGAGCGGTTTCGCCAAGACGGATGGACATAATCTTTCTCCTGTCGGTTTGCCAGATAGTTGGCTTTGTTTGACTACAAGGCCAGAGTATCCGGCCACACCTCTTATATCAAAAAGAATATATCTATAGTTCTATTAGTTTTAACAAAATGAAAACTGGACACACGCTTTAATGGTGCTCGTCCAGATCCTCATAGCCGGTGATCATAGGCTTGATGTGGCTGGTCAGGGTTTTGCCCATCGTCGTCATGTACACATGGGCAATAATAAACACCAGCATAGCGAAGGCTGCGCCGGTATGGATCAGTGCCACGGTTTCCAGCTCCAGGGCGCCGGCCAGGGTTGCCGGCCAGTCGTTGTAGAACAGGTATAACAGCCCGGACACCCAGATAATCGGCGAGATCACCACCTTGAAAAACAGGTACGCCAGTCGCTGCAGCGGGTTGTGCTTGGCCTTGGTGGTTTTCTTGTAAGGATGGGAGGCACCGGTGAAGGTGCCAATCAGGTAATAGTGCATGACCGCGAGCAAACCATCACGGGTCGGGATGTACTGGCGCCATTCACCGGTGGTGAAATGCCAGAAAATGGCAAACACCCAAAGCACAATCAGCGCCCAGGCCGCCAGGGTATGTACCTGCACCGCCGTGCTGAACCGCATCACCTCATAGGTACCGTGAATGGCGAACCCGGTAAACAGCAGCACGAAGATCAGCAGCGCCTGGCTCCAGTGCCAGAAGCGCTCAAAGCGTTTGAACATCAATACCCGGCTCATTGCCCTTTCCTCCCGCTGAACACGATCCGCGCCATGGCATGCACCAGTACCGCAAACAGCGTGGCCGCCACCAGCAACCACCCTATCCGGTCAAGCCACACGTTGCTGTGATGGCCCGGCATGTAGATGCCACCCAACCCCGCCAGCCGGCTTTCGGCCTTGTGGCAGCTACCGCATTTCACCGCATCGTTAGCCGGCGCCACCATATGGGTGATCGGCCAGTGCATGGTGGTTTCAATAAAGTCGAACTGGCCGCTGTATGGCATGCCAGACATGTCGCTGCCGGCCTGCAGGGCTTTCTCCCAGTTGAAATTGCTCCAGAGAGAGCTATCGTCTGCCCCGAATACGTGAGTGGCCAGCAGGGTTTGCCGCTCGGTATCAAACGGCTGCTTGCCCCGCATCACCTTGAACGGCCAGATGCGGGATTTGCCGTCATCCGGGCTGCCTTCCACCTTGTTGATGGCCACCGGCGGATTATCAATGTCCAGCGGGTCACCAGCCAGGGTGTACTGCACGGTGCCATCAAACCAGGCATATTCCGGCACCACATTCTCGCCATGGCGGAAATCGCCTTTCTCACTCAGATAACTGGGATGGCCGTTTTCATCCAGCTCCTTAACAGGCTTTCCATCTTCATCCAGCCGGCCCGCCGTCGACCAGTCCCACCAGGTTTTGGTCGCCACGCCACCCCGGGCAAAGGCCGGGATGTGGCAGCTCTGGCAGGCAAGTTTGTCTACGTGATCATTCAGCTTGGGCTTATCGTGGGGCGCAAGGCCATGGCACGACTCACAACTGGCCCGGGAGAAATCGGTATGGCCCGGCACATCGATGCCCAGGGTATCCCGGGCATTGGCCTGGTATCGGCTACCGGATACCGCATGGCCCATGGTGGTGTGGCAATCCGAACAGCCAAAGTTCAGGCCGTCCGGAGACATATGCACATCCAGCTCTTTCGGCGGGTTGATCAGTGAGGAGTCGAGGTCCCCATGCTTCACGCCATCTGCACCGCCACCGTGGAAATGACAGCTACCGCAATTGGCCCGGCCACTGGCGCCCACGTTCTGGGCGATGTGCTCAAGGTCCGGCGGCATTACCATCTTGCCACTGCCCTTAGGCCATTCCCGGGGAATTGAAGTCGGGTAACCTGCCAGCGTAGGGAACTTCCAGTAGTCGCCGGTGGTGTCATGACAAACCAGGCAGTCCACGGCATTCTCTGCCTGCGGTGGCGGCTGGTTCATATCCTGCCAGCCATAGCCCACGTGGCAGGAGGTGCAGCGGGGCTCATTGGTTACCGTCATGCCGCAAAAGCTGTTGATCACCTTGCTTTTGCCAAGGGTCTGCCCGGTTTCTTCGTGCTCATAGAGCCAGGTCCAGTGGGTAGTCCCCCGAATCTGCTCGCCGGCTTCGGTATGACATTTCAGGCAGGCAGCAGTCACATCTTCGGCCTTTTCGAAAGGCCCCTGTAACGCTTTGAATTTGCTGTGGTCAGCCGTGGTGGGCGACTTCTCCAAAGCCATAGCCGGTAGCGCCAGAAACAGGCACAGCACGGCGGCCCAACCATGCCATGTGCGCCAAACCATCCTTTGTGCATCCTTGTTCATAGCAATCACCCGCCCATCCCGAAGACCTGCCTGTAAGTTTAGCCCGCTATCTGACGCTTGCAGGCCTACCTGATTGAGACTTGAGCAAGATCAATCTATGCCACCTGTCATCAACGAACAGTGACAATGTCACTGAACCGCAGAATTCGACGCGTCTATATTGATCAGGAAGACAAACTTAAAAGGAGCACACCCATGTCGAATGTACTCAAGGTTTTTACCCTCGCAATGCTCGTAGCCCTGGCCCCCGCCCACGCCATGGCCGAGAAGCAAAAAGACAACCGCGCCAACAAGGGCAACAACGTAGACGAAGTACTGGTAATCCTGTCCAGCGACTCCAACCAGACCCAGGGCATGGCCATGGTACTGGCCAACACCATGGCCGAGCAGGGTGCCAGGGTGAACGTACTGCTGTGCGACGAAGCCGGCGACCTGGCCCTGAAGTCCTATGAAGCCGAGGCCCTGGCGCCTAAAAATGTGACCCCGGGGCAGATGCTCCGCGGCCTGCTGAAAGCCGGTGGTACCGCCAACGTATGCGCCCTGTACCTGCCCAACAGCGAGTACGGCAAGGACGATCTGATCGACGGCGTTGGCGTTGCCATGCCCCCGCAAATGGCCGGCCAGATGCTGGATCGCAAAATCCGCACATTCAGTTTCTGATGGAATAAGACAGATCAGGGTGCCCGCCATGGCGGGCACCCGAACAATCACGGACGGTAGATCTTTTCAGGATTAGCCTTGGATGCCCAGGGCAGGCCGGAATTCTGCCAGCCGTTCACCACGCGCATCCCCTTCTTCTCACCTTCTTTCGCAGTGCTACCCTGGAAGCCGTTGTCCACGTACTTCACATTGGTAAAACCCTGTTCCAGCAGGTAGTCGGCGCTGGGCTTACCACGGGCAGAGCCAGAGCGGCACATGGTCACAATCAGCGAGTCACGATCCAGGCCCTTGGCTTCCAGCGCGGCATCTACCTCAGCCACGAAGTTCTCGTTCAGGTCCATGGCAAAAACCTGCTTCTCGTCGTTGAAGCGGGTGCGGTCTACCAGTTGGAACGGGATGTTCTGGTCCACCGCATTGGTGAAGCCGATGAACATGATCTCCACCGGATCCCGAACGTCGATGAACAGCATTTCATCGCCCTGTTCCTGAACCATTTTATAGGTGTCTTCCGGCGTCAGTGACAACGCCTCCTCTGCCTGGGCTCCGGCCACCATACCGAAAGCCAGTAACGCCGTTAACATGAACTTCTTCATCACACTCTCCTGAGGCTTTCCAAGTTTCACCACGAGATTAACGATATAACCATGACTTGGACAGCCAACAGGCACGCCAAACTCGCGGCGAAATGTCGCACCCGAAGCTGGGTTGTCATGACAAAAAACATAAATTGACGACCGTCAATTTCGCTGCCGACTGTTACCAATAGTTCGTGCAGTTACCGGGTGGTTTGTTAGATTTAGTTCAGAGAGACCAACTTGTCTCATAAGGAGAGAACGATGATCAAACGCCCCCTGGTAAAAGCCCTGGCCATAAGCCTTGGTATGATGGCCGGCTCCGCAATGGCCGACGACCTGATGGATCGTGCCAACAGCATGTTCGAGCCAATCCCGAAGTATCCCCCGGTTATCGACGGCAATGAACTGACCCAGGCCAAGGTTGAGCTGGGCAAGATGCTGTTCTTTGAACCGCGCCTGTCTTCCAGCCATCTGATCAGCTGTAACACCTGCCACAACGTAGGTCTGGGCGGCGATGACGAATTGCCCACCTCTATCGGCCACGGCTGGCAGAAAGGCCCCCGTAACTCTCCGACCGTGTTCAACGCGGTGTTCAACGCAGCACAGTTCTGGGATGGCCGCGCCGCAGACCTGGCCGAACAGGCAAAAGGGCCGGTACAGGCCGGTGTTGAGATGAGCAGCACCCCGGACCGCGTGGTTTCCACCCTCAACAGCATGCCCGAGTATATCGAGCGCTTCGAAGACGCCTTCCCGGGCCAGGACAACCCGGTCACCTTCGATAACATGGTGGTCGCCATCGAAGCCTATGAAGCAACGCTGATCACACCGGAAGCGCCTTTCGACAAATACCTGCGTGGAGACTCTGCTGCCCTGAACGAGAAGGAAAAAGAAGGCCTGGCCCTGTTTATGGATCGCGGCTGTACCGCCTGCCACAGTGGCATGAACGTCGGCGGCCAGAACTACTATCCGTTCGGCCTGGTAGCCAAGCCCGGTGCTGAAATCCTGCCCGCTGGCGACAAGGGCCGTTTCTCCGTAACCGAAACCGCCTCTGACGAGTATGTATTCCGGGCATCACCACTGCGCAACATCGAACTGACCGCGCCGTATTTCCACTCCGGCGCCGTCTGGAGCCTGGAAGAAGCCGTTGCGGTTATGGGCACTGCCCAACTGGGTACCGAACTGAACGACAGCGAAGTGAAATCCATCGTGGCGTTCCTCAAAACCCTGACCGGCAACATTCCGGAGGTCACCTATCCGGTGCTGCCGCCGAGCACTGCTGACACTCCCAAGCCGGTGGACATGATTCCGTAATTACCGGATTCGTTCCCCCTGCCAAGGCGCGCCACCCGGCGCGCCTTTTTTGTGTCTGTGGCCAGCCCGCTGCGGCAACTACCCACCTTCGTCCGGTTGCGCCCGCTCTGTTAAGCAAGCTATCGTCTCTTTTTTCCTGACTCAGACGAGGGGCTATGAATCCGACCATTGAACTCCTGAAATCCCACCGTTCCATCCGCAAGTTCAAGGATCAACAGATTCCCCGGGAGCTGTTTGAAGAACTGATCCGCGCCGGCCAGTGTGCCGCCACCTCCAACCACGTGCAGGCCTACACCATTATTCACGTGGTCAATCCGGAAAAGCGGAAGAAGCTGGCTGAACTGGCCGGCGGCCAGGCCTATATCGAAACCTGTTCGGACTTCCTGGTGTTCTGTGCCGATATGAAGCGCGCTACGGAATCCGCCGAGAAAGCCGGCGCCGAGGTGGTCCGGGGCATGACCGAGCAGCTGCTGGTAGCCAGCGTTGACGCCGCACTGATCGCCCAGAATGTGGTGGTAGCGGCTGAATCCGAAGGGCTGGGCATCTGCTATATCGGCGGTATTCGCAACAACCCGCAGGAAGTCAGCGAACTGCTCAACCTGCCGGAACATGTGTACCCGGTATTTGGCCTGTGCCTCGGCTACCCGGACCAGGATCCGGAAGTGAAACCTCGGCTGCCCCTGGCCGCCATCCTGAAACAAGACGCCTACGACGATTCTGACGACGAAGCCCTGGTGGCCAGCTTTGACGACACCATGCACCAGTACTACCTGGAGCGCACCGGCGGCAACAAGGACACCAACTGGTCCGAGCAGCTGAAGCCGCTGTTTACCAGCAAGCTCCGGCCGCACATGAAGGATTTCCTGAACAAGCGGGGCTTCGGGGTTAAATAACCCCTCCCTCAGGCGTCCTCAAGGATGAGGACCACCAGCTCTTTCGGGCCATGGGCCCCGTAAGCCAGCACCTGTTCGATATCCGCGGTCTTGGAAGGGCCTGACACAAGTAACAGGTTCGTCGGCAAACCCGCAGACCAGTTCTGTTTTTGCATCATGCCATACAGGTTGTCTTCCACTTCACTGGCCTTGAGCAGGGCAATGTGCAGCGGCGGCAGCAGGCTCATCAGGCGCGGATCATGGCGGTCCGGCCAGAGCACCAGTGAGCCAGTAGCTGCAATGCCCCCCACAGTGCCGGTGACGCTGGCATCCACCTGCCAGAACAGTTCCTCCTTCCATTCCTCAATGGGGCGGTCATAGACCAACAGCTCCGGTCTGGGCTCCGCACGCTGCCAGTGCTCCGCCAGCTGCTTGCCGTGCTCGGTACCCGGGGCATAGAGCACATTCTTAAGACCGCGACTTTCCAGCAATTCCTGAACCCTGGCGGGCCATTCCTCGGTGGTCAGCTGGTGAATTTCGGTGTGCACCGCTTCCATCAGCGAACGCAAACGGGCAATCCGGTCTTCCGGCGCGTATTGCCAAGGCCGGGTGACCAGCCCTTCATTGAAATCATCCGGCCGGGGCGTAGTGCCGGCCAGGCCAGCGCGGAGCTTGTTCAGAATGTTACTGCGGGCGCTCATCGCTGATCCCCCTGGTTCAAATGGGCTTTGGCCAGGTCATGCAAAGACCGGCGAGCCGGCACCGGCGCCGAGTGGTTCTCGGTCCAGGGGCCGACGTTTTTCGGTGCCAGTTTGCCAAAACGGGTCGCGCCCCACAGGAACAGGCGGTAAAACACCGGCGACGTATTCAGGCTGGCCCAGAAGCGCCAGATCGCCCGCTCCTTGCGGGAATATTTGGCGCCACCGTCTTTCACTTTCGGCTGTTCAGCGGGGCTTTTCACGTTTTCCTGGCGCAACCGCTGCAGCATTTCCGGGATCGGAATCTTCACCGGGCACACTTCGCCACAGGCGCCACACAGCGAAGACGCGCTGGGATGATCCGGCACCTTGTGCAGGCCCACCATGTGCGGCGTAATAATCTTGCCGATCGGCCCCGGATACACTTCACCATAGGTGTGGCCACCCACCCGGGCATACACCGGGCAGTGGTTCATACAGGCGCCACAGCGAATGCAGTTCAGGGTCTGGCGCAACTGGGCGTCGGCAAAGGCACCACTGCGGCCGTTGTCCAGCAGCACCAGGTGAACTTCCTCCGGACCATCCAGCTCATCCGCCTTGCGCGGGCCGGAAATCATGTTCACGTAGGTGGTGATCGGCTGGCCCAATGCGGAGCGGGTCAGCAACGACAACAGGGGCACCACGTCCCGCAGGTTTTCCACCACCTTTTCGATACCGGTGACCGCAATGTGCACCGGCGGCGCCGTGGTGCTCATGCGGCCATTGCCTTCGTTTTCCACCAGCAGCAAGGTGCCGGTTTCGGCAATGGCGAAGTTGACGCCAGACACCCCGACATCCGCTTCCAGAAATTTCTGGCGCAGGGTGCGCCGGCCAATCTGGATCAGCTCGTTCACATCCTCGGTCTCATCCACGCCCAGTTTGTCGTGGAACAGTTTGGAGACCTGAAAGCGGTTCTTGTGAATCGCAGGCATGATGATGTGGGACGGCTTTTCGCCATCCAGTTGGACGATGTACTCGCCCATGTCGGACTCCAGGCACTCGATATTGCGGTCGGCCAGGTAGTCGTTCATCTCCATTTCTTCGCTGACCATGGACTTGCCCTTCACCACCTGAGAGCCTTGCTTCGCCTCGATGATGGAATGGACAATCCGGTTGGCCTCTTCGGTGGTCTCGGCCCAGTGCACCTTCACACCGTTGGCGGTCAGCCTGGTTTCCAGTTGTTCAAGCAGGTCCGGCAACCGGGACAGCGCCCGGGCCTTGATGTGGTTGCCCAGCTCCCGCAGGCCTTCGCGTTCTTCCTCGTCCGGGAAGGCATCGGCGCGCTTCTGCATCAGAGAATCCATGGCGATGCGGAAGTTGGTGCGCAGCTGATCGTCGGCCAGGGCGCCCACCGCGCGGCCACGGAAGCTGTCGGTGAGTTCTTTTACCGGTATACGCTGGCTCATGATTTCACCTCTCCACTCACCCGCTCCCAAAGAAAGCTGGCCAGATGCCGGCCCCGGAACGTCTGTTTCTGTTTTTCCAGGGAGCCGTTGATGTTGAGCAGGCAGCCGCCATCAGCGGTTACCATTTCCGCTGCACCGGATTCCCGCAACGAACGGGTTTTGTCGAGCACCATGGCCCCGGACACTTCCGGCATGCGCACGGAGAAAGTGCCGCCAAACCCGCAGCACTCGCTTTCGTGGTCATGGTCCAGCCGCTTGACGTTCGCCAGCTTACCCAGCAACTCCCGGGCGTGCAGGTGGGTGTTCATTTCCCGACGGGCGGAACAGGAGGTGTGCAGGGCAATCTGCGTCGGCTGGCCGAGATCCTGCCAGTCCACCTTGCATACGTGCAGCAGAAACTCAGTCAGCTCGAAGGTGCGTTCAGCCAGGTTATCCACACGCTTGAGGGTATCCGGCTCTTCCGCAAACACTTCCCGGTAATGCTGCCGGAACATACCGGCACAGGAGCCGGAGGGCACCACCACCGGCATACCGTTGTCCAGCAGGTTGAGCTGTGCACGCGCCACCTCCCGGGCCTCATTCACGTAGCCGGAAGTCCAGGCCGGCTGGCCGCAGCAGGATTGTTCCTGCGGAAAGTGCACGCGAATGCCTTCCCGCTCCAGCAGGCGGATGGCATCCAGGCCGGCCTCGGGAAAGAAAAGGTCCACCACGCAGGTGCCGAACAGCGTGACCTCGGCCGGCTTGGCCGGATACGTTCGTGGCGCGGGTCGCTCAGGAGCCACGCGGGTGGCATTGGGGGCGGCGTCGTAGAACAGCTCAGTCATCAGTTATTGCCTCCGGGTTCTTCAGGCTGCGTGGCAGCCCTGCCCGTTGTTTCAGATCAGTTCATCAAAGGGTCGGTAACGCCCAAAGCATAGGCTGCCACCAAGGCAACCACACCGGTCATTACAAGATAGTAGATGGTCGGGCGAATGGTTTTCCGAAGCGTCTGCCCTTCACGGCCCAGCAAGCCCACTGTGGCAGAGGCCGCAACAACGTTGTGAATAGCAATCATGTTGCCGGCGGCTGCACCAACAGCCTGCACCGCCACCATCAGTGCCGTAGACAACCCGAGGCCCTGGGCAACACCAAACTGGAACTGGCTGAACATCATGTTCGATACGGTATTGGAGCCGGCAAGGAAAGCACCCAACGCACCGACCATAGGCGCCAGGAAGGGATAGATGCCGCCCACAGAATCCGCCACCCAGGTGGCCATGGCCAGCGGCATGCTTGGCAGGTCGGCCAGGTTGACGCCGGAGTTGATCATGATCCGCACCATCGGAATGGTGAACAGCAGTACAAAACCCGCGCTGAGCAACACCCCGCCCGACTCTTTCAGGGCTTCACCCATGGCCCGGGTGCTCATTCGGTGGATGAAGAAGGTGGCTATCACCACCATCACCAGAATGCCGCCAGGCAGATACAGTGGCTGCACACCGGCGCTGACACCGGCCTCACCCAGAATGTTCGAGAAGGATACGCCAATGCTGACGAAGAAGTCTTTCACCGACTCCACGGTGCGGCTGATCACCAGAATCGCACCCATCAGAACATACGGTAACCAGGCACGAAAGCCACTCATGGGGTGGGCGGCGATGTCTTCCAGTTTCATTTCCAGCTTGCCAACCCACTCGGCCGGCCAGTCTTCACGCCCGGCAAAGTCCCAGGTTTTCTTCGGAATCAGAAAGCCTTTCCTGGCCGCAAACGTGACAATCGCCAGGCCGATCAGGCCGCCCAGCAACGACGGGAACTCCGGCCCCAGCAGCATACCGGTGATAACGTAGGGCACCACGAAGGCGACGCCGGCAAACAGGGCAAACGGCAACACTTCCAGACCTTCCATCCAGCTTTTGTTGCGACCGAAGAAGCGAGTCATCATAACGGCCATCAACACGGGCATGAACACGCCCACAACACCGTGGGTCACTACTACTTCAGAAGTGATCAGCTGCAGGTAGGCGTCCCAATCAGAACCATTGGCCAACAACTGGCCGGAAATGGTCGCCTGGTCAAGGCCGGTGGTAACCCCCACAATGATAGGCGTGCCCACCGCGCCAAACGAAACCGGCGTGCTCTGTACCATCATACCGAGCATAACCGCAGCCATGGCCGGAAAGCCGACAGCTACCAGCAACGGCGCCACAATAGCTGCCGGCGTACCAAACCCTGAGGCCCCTTCGATAAAGCTGCCAAACAACCAGACGATAATGATGGCCTGAATGCGGCGGTCTGGCGTGATATTAGTGAAACCTGAACGGATGGTAGCAATAGCACCGGAGTGCTTCAGGGTGTTCAGCAGCAGGATGGCGCCGAAAATAATCCACAACACGCCGATGGTGATAACAAGCCCTTGCAGGGTAGAGGCGACAATCCGGTTGAAGGTCATGTCCCAGGCTGTATAGCCGAGGACGGCCGTAGCCAGGAAAACAACGGGCATCGCGTTGCGGGCGGGCCAGCGCAATCCAAGTAACAGAACCCCGGCCAGCAGGATGGGGGCAAATGCCAACAGGGCGAGTAATCCGGATGACATGATGTTCTCCAGCGTTTTCTTGTTAGTTGATACTTTTGATCAATTGGTATTACCAATTTACAAAAAGAGGTAGGGCACATTATTTGAGCAACCCTCTGTCTGTCAAAACGACCCGTTAAGACATTAGTCTTAAGGACTTGTAGAACCCCCCGAAAAACAGGTACAAACAAGCATTAAATATTTTTGGTCAGACCAATTTTAAATGCGGGAACCAACATGCCGATTAACCACATTGCACCCAGGCGACTGGCCGACACCATCGTGGAACAACTGGAAACCATGATTCTGGAAGGCGCTCTCAAGCCCGGCCAGCGGCTGCCGCCGGAGCGGGTGTTGGCAGAACAGTTCGGGGTGTCCCGACCTTCCCTGCGTGAAGCCGTGCAAAGGCTGGCCGCCAAAGGTCTGCTGACCAGTCGGCAGGGAGGCGGGAATTTCGTAACAGAAAGTCTGGGCTCCAGCTTCAGTGACCCGCTGGTCCTGCTACTGGAGAATCGCCCTGAAGCCCATCGGGATTTACTGGAGTTTCGCCGCACACTCGAAGCAGACTGCGCCTATTACGCGGCCCAACGTGCCACCGAGGTAGACAAGGAACTGCTCACCCGGGCATGGCAGGAACTGGACAATTGCTACCGGTCACCCAGCGAGGAAAATATCGAGCGGGAAGGTGCCGCAGATGCCGGCTTCCATATGGCTATCGCCGAAGCCAGCCACAACGTAGTGCTGCTGCACACCATGCGCAACCTGTTCAATCTCCTGAAAAAAGACATCGTGACCAACATCGGTGGCATGTACTCAAAAGACGCGGCCACCCGTCAGGGCCTGATTGAGCAACACCAGGCGCTGTTCTCCGCGATTATGGAAGGTCGGGCGGAAGACGCCAGGGCCATTGCGGGGGAACACATCGGCTTTGTGCAGCAAGCGATTTCGGCGCATTCAGAAAGTGAACGCCGGCGGGAGAGGGCCGTGCGCCGGGGCAGCACCCGACAATCCGGGTGAGCAGAAAGAAAAAAGCACCGGGGCAAGCCCGGTGCAAAGACTGACAACATCGGAGGAAAGCGGAACCACTCAGTCGCTGACGGGCGTTTCCTTGATCGCCGCACGCATACGGCGGCGCAGAATCGGGCCCACCAGGTACGGCAGCGCCAGGCCAAGGCCGGCAAAAATCCACAGCCCCATTGCCAGCGGGCTGCCCCACAGAATGCTCCACTCACCGTCTGACAACACCATGGCGTGGGCCAGGTTCTTCTCCATCTCCGGCCCCAGCAACAGGCCCAGGATGATCGGCACCAGCGGTATTTCCAGCTTGCGCAGGAAGTAACCGGCTACACCGAAGGCCACCATGAAGTACAGGTCAAACGCACTGTGGCTGATCGAGTAGATACCGACAAAAGCCACCATGGTCACGATCGGCAACAGGTACATGGGCGGTACCGACAGCAGCTTCACAAAGAAGCCTACCAGCGGAATGTTCAGCACCAGCAACAGCAGGTTGCCAATCAGCAGTGCCGCAATCACGCCCCAGACAATGTCGGCATTCTGGGTGAACATCAGCGGCCCCGGCGTAATGTTGAGGGAGATCAGCATGGCCAGCAGCACCGCAGTGGTTCCACTACCCGGCACACCCAGGGTCAGCATGGGCACCAGCGCGCCGGAAGACGCCCCGTTGTTACCCGCCTCCGGAGCAACCACACCCCGGATATCGCCCTCGCCAAACTTGCCCTTCTTGCCGATCACCTGCTTTTCCAGGGTATAGCTGATAAAGCTCCCCAGAGACGCACCGGCACCAGGCAGAACACCGGAGATAAAGCCCAGTACACCACCCCGGATCTGGGTAGGAATAGTACTGACGATTTCCTTGAAGCTCAGGCTCAGCTTACCCACAGACATCTTGTCGCGCCCACTGCCCATGCGATGCTCTACGAAGAACAACAACTCCGAAATCGCAAATAAGCCGACAATCGCCAGGATAAAATCAATACCTTCATACAGCTCCAGCACACCGAAGGTGTAACGCTGGGTGCCGGTCGAGATATCGATACCGACGGTAGAGATCATGATACCGAGCGCAGCAGCGATCACCGTTTTCATCGGGTTCTTGCCGGTAATGCCGCCCAGGGTGGCAAACGCCAGCAGGAACAGGGCGAAGTATTCAGCCGGGCCGAAACTCAGCGCAAAACGGGCCAGCACCGGTGCCAGCATGATCAAACCAATGGTACCGATCAGGCCACCGGCGAAAGACGCCACCGCCGAGATAGCCAATGCGTCTGCAGCACGCCCGTTCCGGGCCATGGGATAGCCGTCCAGGCAAGTCATCATGGCAGGCTCATCACCCGGAATGTTCAGCAGGATGGAGGAAATCCGCCCGCCATACATCGCCCCGGCGTACACCGAGGTGAGCAGGATCATCGCGGTTTCCGGCGGCAGCCCCAGGGTAAACGCCAGGGGAATCAGGATTGCAACACCGTTTGCCGGTCCCAGTCCGGGCAAGCAACCAATCAGGGTGCCGACAAAAGCGCCGAACAGCGCATACATCAGGTTATTGAGGGTCAGCGCAACCGCAAACCCCTCCATCAGATAACCGATCGTTTCCATCACTGCACCTCCAGCAAGCCGGCCGGCAAGCTCAGAGACAGGCCGTAGTTAAACAGAACAAACACCACGATGGCGCTCAACAGACCGGTCATAAACGCCGGCTTCGGATTTGCCCCCATCCGCCAGCTCAGTGTGCCCACCGCCATGGTAGTCGCGATGACAAAGCCCAGGGGTTCCAGTAACAATGCGTAGGCCACCAACACCACCAGCGACACCACCAGTTCCAGTGCCGACTTGCCAACCGGCCATTGGGCATCCGGGTCCGGCTTTACCATCAGGTACAGGCTGCCAACGACCAGCACCACCGAGAGAATGGTCGGAAAAGTTTCGGGGCCTACCGTTTCCGCGCCACCGAAAGGCTCGGGCCACTGCTGGGCAACCCAGCCATAGGCAACGGCAAGTACCAGCAGGCCCAGGCCGAGAATACGATCACCAAGGCCCGTCATTTCAGCAACCCGATTTCACGTGAGAGGGTTGCGATATCCTTTACCTGGCCCTGGACAAAGGCTTCAAACTCACCCGCCGGCGGGTGGAAAGGAATCAGGCCGTTGCTCTTCATCACCTTCTTCCACTGATCACTGGCATACAGGGTGTTCAGCGCCTCTACCCAGTATTCCCTGGCACCTTCCTCGGCGCCTTTGGGCATATAAAAACCACGCCAGTTCGGACCCACTGCATCAATGCCCTGCTCTTTTGCGGTCGGGAGATCAGCAAACTCACCGGGCAGACGTTCTTCGGCCAGGACTGCCAGCACCCGCAAGTCGCCGGACTTCATAAACCCGGTGGCTTCAGACAAGTCACCCGTGAAGGCATCTACCTGCCCACCCACAACCTGGCTCATGGCTTCACCGCCATTGTTGTATGACAGATAGGGCACAGAAGGCAGCTTCTCCGCACCAGCGGCCTTGGCGGCAATCAAAACCTTCAGGTGATCCCAGCCACCCCGGGCACTGCCGCCGGCAAACTTCACCGACTTCGGATTCTCCTTAACCGCCGCCAGCAGCTCGTTCAGGTTCTGGTAGCGGGAATCCTTACCCACAGCGATGATGCCGTAATCAGCACCCAGGGCGCCTATCCAGGTCACCATGTCAGCAGTCATACCCGGAAACTGTTTCTGTGCCAGCCGGGTTGTCGTTGCGGTGGATGCGGCTACCAGCAGCTTGCTGTCTTCCGCCCGCTTACTGACCGTGTGGGCATAGGCAACACCTCCGCCGGCACCGGCCATGTTCACGGTCTGCACACTGCCACTGACCAGGTCGAGTTCCTGCATCACATTACCTACACTGCGACAGGTGAAATCCCAGCCACCGCCCGGGTCGGCGGGCGCCAGGCATTCGACTTTGCCGGAGGGTTGCCAGGCCATGGCCGAGAAAGAGACAGCCGCAGCGGCTACAAAAGACAGAGTTCGTTTGATCAACATGGTTGTTGCCTCGTGAGTTTGTTTTTGTGCAGGCTCCCGAGGCACTTGAGCAGACAGGTATCGGCACAGGTGGCAACCGGGAGCAGCTTGAGGCAGGTTAAAAGTTGAGCAGGGCGGTCTTGAAGTTTGTGTGCGTAAAGCCTTTAAAAAGTAAAAAAACCATTTTGTTCATAAAGGGCACGGGTGTATCCGGCCCTGATGCATTACTCTGGATACCATAACGAAAAGAACCCGATTCAGACCCAGCATGCGCAAAACCCGACTGAAAACCAGGATGATCCTCACTCTGGGGCTGGCTGGCATCATCCAGACCCTGCTGGTGGGCGGCATCGCCGGCTATTACCTTAGCCAGTCCCTGTATGAGGAGACCGAGCAACGTGCGCTGATGGTAGCGAGAACCGTTGCCGCTGCCCCCTCGGTCATCGCCGGCATCAACCGCCGGGACATTCCTGCCCTGAACCGGACCGCCTCGCGTCTGACCGCCACCAACCAGGCACTGTTTGTTGTGATCGGCGACAAGCAGGCGTTACGCCTGGCTCACCCGGACCCCACTCGACTCGGCCGCTCGATGGCCGATGACGACGGAGATTATGGCCGGCGCGCCCTGGAAGACGGCGAATCCTACGTGGCCCGCGCCACGGGCAGCCTTGGCGAATCCATGCGGGCCAAGGCGCCGGTGATCGATCCGGAAACCGGCAGCATTATCGGCATTGTCTCGGTGGGTTACAGCCTTGAGCAGGTCGACACCACCATCCAGCGTTACAACCTGGTGTTTTATGGGGTGATCGGGCTGATGATCCTGGCAACAGTGATCTCCGCGATCTTTATCTCCAACCGGTTCAAGAAAGCCATTTTCGGGCTTGAGCCGGAAGAAATTGCCCGCCGGTTCCGTGAACAGGAAGCCACCCTGCAATCCGTGCGCGAAGGCATCATTGCCGTCAATCGGGACGGTGTAATCACCATGGCTAACCGGGCCGCCTGTGCCAATCTGGGTTTACCCGAAGAGACGGAACTGGCCGGCCGCCCCATCCTTGAAATTCTGCCGGAAAGTACCCTGCTGTCTGTACTGGCAACCCGGAAACCGGACTTTGACCGGGAAGTCTGGCTACGGGGCCGGAAAATGGTGGTGAACCGCCTGCCGGTGCGCCAGAACAACGAAGTGATCGGCGTGGTAACCAGCTTCCGGCCCAGTGACGAACTGCACCAGGTCAGCCAGCAGCTTACCCGTATCCAGCAGTACGCTGACACCCTGCGCAGCCAGACCCACGAATACTCCAACAAGCTGCACACCATTGCCGGCCTGATCCAGATAGGAGCAACCGACGAAGCCCTCACGCTGATCGGAAGCGAAGTCAGCGACCACCAGTCCCTGCTGAAACTGCTGCTGGAAGCCGTACCCGACCCGGTCATTGCCGGCTGCCTGCTGGGCAAGTACAACCGGGCGAGGGAAATGGGGCTGAACCTGGACATAGATCCGGACAGCGCCATGGAGGATATTCCGGACAACCTGCCCCGGGAACAGCTGGTCAGCGTGCTCGGCAACCTGATCGACAATGCCCTTGAAGCCACCCGCCAGCATACCGGCGAGAATGGCCGGGTACGCCTGTCGATGACAGACCTTGGCGATGAACTGATCTTCGAGATCGAGGATCAGGGCCCCGGCGTACCCGATGCTGTCCAGCAAACCATTTTCGAGCGCGGCGTCAGCGGCAAGGGCGAAGACCATGGCATCGGGCTGTACCTGGTACAGCAGTTCCTGAATCGCTGGGATGGCTCGGTCACCATTGAAAACCTGCCCGCCGGCGGTAGCCGGTTTACACTGTATTTGCCAAAGTATCAGGAAGAAGGAGAAAGCCTGTG
This sequence comes from Marinobacter vinifirmus, assembly GCF_002258215.1. Lineage (GTDB taxonomy): Bacteria > Pseudomonadota > Gammaproteobacteria > Pseudomonadales > Oleiphilaceae > Marinobacter > Marinobacter vinifirmus. Next base: position 280,626 of record NZ_NEFY01000003.1, on the reverse strand, counting down.
ATGCCTGTCAGGCTTCTGATCGTTGAAGACGACCGCAAGATTGCAGAGATCCAGCGCCGTTTTATCGAGCGGATGGAGATGGTGGAACTCTGCGGCATCGCCCACACCCTGGCCGATGCCCGGGATCAGGCTGACATCCTGGAGCCGGACCTGATTCTGCTTGATGTCTACTTTCCCGATGGCAATGGGCTGGACCTGCTGCGGGAACTCCGGGCGGCCAACAGTCGCAGTGACGTTATCCTGATCACCGCCGCCAAGGAAGTGGACACTCTGCGCGATGCTTTACGCGGTGGAGTGTTCGATTACATCCTCAAACCCCTGGTGTTCGAACGCCTGCACGAGGCCATCGAACGCTACCGGAGCCACCTCGACAAGCTGTCTGCCCTTGAGCAACTGGGCCAGAGCGAAGTCGATGCCCTGCTGCCCAGAGCCACCTCCGCGCCCGCAAACACCGGCCGCCAACGACTACCCAAAGGCATAGACGGCCTGACCCTGGACAAGGTTCGTGATCTTCTGCCACAACGCAGCCGCTGGAATGCAGAAGACATGGGCGCCGAGATGGGCGCGTCCCGAACCACGGCACGCCGTTACCTGGAATACCTGGTGGGCACTGGCGAACTCAGCGCCGAAGTAGCCTACGGTTCAGTTGGCCGGCCGGAGCGCCAGTACCTGCCGAAGAGCTGACGTGCCCTGTTTTGGCCAGACATAAAAAAACCGGGGAAGAACCCCGGCTGAAGTAATCACACGATGCACCAACACAATGCATTGTCCTGATGAGTGGTCAGAATAACCGCCCCAAGTGACCCTTTCGTGACAATATCGGTTAAGCCGGCAACTTTTCCCAGACGGTCAGCTCCGAGAAGCTGTGCTGGAACTTGTTACGGGTCTCCCGGATCACAAACGGCAGGCTGCGGGGCTCTGTCAGCAGCCGGAAACGGGGCGACAGCCTATCTTTCAGGCCATCGAGGGTGCTGTAGGGTTCGCCATCTTTCAGGAAACCGCCCACCCATTCCTGCTTCGGTGTGTACTCCTCCAGCCAGGTGTAGGGCGAGGCAATCACCAGCAGACCCAGGTCGTTGATGCGTTCGTGGATGGTTTCAAGGAACAGGGACGGCTTGTACAACCGGTCAATCAGGTTGCCCGCCAGCACCAGGTCGTAATCCCGGTAATCGTCACCCAACTCACAGGCGTCACCCTGGTGAAACGCCACCCTGCGTGCCGCGTCTGACAGCCCGAGGGCTTCCAGCGAGCGCTCCTGATAGCTCACCAGCTCCCCTTCTTCGGGCCTGGCGTAGCGGGCAGCGCCGTCGCGTATGACTTCCCGGCACTTGTTGATAAAGGTCTGGGAAAAATCCACGCCGTCTACATGGTCAAAATGCCGGGCCAGCTCCAGTGTGGTCCGGCCTACTGCGCAACCAATATCCAGGGCCCGGCAGGTTTGCCGGCCATCCAGCGCCTCCATGGCGGCATCCGCCAGCTCTTTCGGAAAGTTCGCCTCGCCATGCCAGCTTTCGCCAAAGTGGAACTCCAGGTACTGGGCCAGGGTGGTGTTGTCTTCGTAGTAGCCGGTCGGCTCCGTCATTGTGTTCTCCTCGTACCGGCAGGTCAGGACTTGCCGGCCAGTTTCGGGTAAAGCGGTTCCACCAGGGGCTTCAGGCCCTTGGCTTCATCAATAAACAGCTGCAGGTGCGGGAAAGGAATCTCGATGCCGGCGTCATCCAGTGCCTCCTTAACCTGCTCCAGCACATCGGCCATGATTCTGGGCTGAACATCCAGGTTATCCGGCGTAATCCAGATTTTCACTTCCAGGTCTACCGAGGAATCGCCCAGGTTCTTCAGCACCACCCGGGGTTCCATACCGGCGCTTTGCAGCACTTCCGGATGCGCCAGCAGCACCGGCATGATCACCTCCCGGGCTGCCTTGGCGGACTCCTTGTAGGCGATACCCACCGGTATATTCAGCCGGGTCGCGCCCTCGGCACTGTAATTGACGATATCGGAAGACGCCACGCTGTCGTTGGGAATCATGGTGAAAATGTTGTCCCGGGTGCGCAGCCAGGTGGTGCGCAGGGCTATCTTGACCACCTTGCCGTCCTGCCCGTTGATGGTTACCCAGTCGCCAATCCGGAATGGCCGTTCGATCAACAGGGTAATGCCGGCAATGAAGTTGGACAGGGTCGATTGAGCCGCAAAGCCCACCGCAATACCGACAATCCCGAGCCCGGCCACAATCGACACCACATCAAAGCCAAACTGTGCCAGCACGGTGACCGCCGCAAAGGTAGCGGTAAGCACAGAGAACAGGTTTTCCACCAGCTGCCGGATGGACGGATCCAGCCGGTAGCGGCTCATGGCTTCCCGGATCAGCCGGCCGGCAACCAGCCAGCCCACAAAGAACCCCAAGGCCATCAGCCCGGCCCGGGCCATGGATTTCAGCAATTCCGGCGCCGCCCCGAACTGGGCCATGATCACCAGCAAAGCGCCCAGCCCGAACAGATACCGGATCCCCGTACGGGCATGGTTAAATAACGGATGCTGGGCCCGCTTTTTGCCCACGGCAAAACGCACAATGCTGATCAGCAGGGCGTACACCACCAGAAACAGCCCCAGATACAAGGCCGAAATCAGAAGCTGGCTGAGGGCATGCACCGCCAGTTCCCCCCAGTCCGCCTGGCCATCGCCAAACGCATTCAGGGTGTCGGATACATTCTGTTTTATCTGTTCACGCACAGCGGCAAAGATGCTTTCTGCCATTGAAGGTTCCTTGTACAACGGTTCAGATACCCTGCCTGTAAGGGTAGCCGGTTATGCCATCCCGGGCGTTACAGTACAGACTCTACCGCCTCGATCAGTTGCGGGTCGTCCGGCCGGACCTTGCTGGGGAAACGCTCAACCACCTTCCCGCTGCGGTCCACCACATACTTGGTGAAGTTCCAGCGCGGCTGCTCACTCTGGCGGTTGATTTCCCGGAACACCGGGTTGGCCTGCTCGCCGGTAACCGGCGTGGGCGCAATCATGGTGAAGGTCACCCCGAAGTTCACAAAGCAGACCTTGGCCGCTTCTTCCTCGGTGTCCGCTTCCTGGCGAAAATCATCACTGGCAAAACCGACCACCACCAGGCCCCGGTCTTTGTATTGCTGGTGCAATGCCTCCAGCCCTTCAAACTGTCCGGTATATCCGCAACGGCTGGCGGTATTAACCACCAGCATGGGCTGGCCCGCCGCCACCTCGCACAGATTAACGGAATCCCGGGAATGCAGCTTGCGCTGCTCGTGGTCCAGAAATTCCGGGCAAGACTGGGCAGCCGCCGAAGAGGCAAAGCCCAGAAACACAACCAAACTCACACACTGCATCAGCACCCTACGCATGATCTTTCCTCCTGTTGTCTGGCCGGTATATACGAACCAGAGCGCCAGACTGTTCATGCACTTTAGCACTTGCAGGGAAATCCGGCCCCGCTACCGTGCCAGCCCTTGAAGAAACCGGCCCGAACCATCATTGTTTATTGATCACTATCGATAGTCCTTCAGAATCCCGGAGCTCCATGTCCATTAAACCCGATTTTTCCCTGCTCGAACTGGCCTCCGTCCGCGAAGGCGATTCCGTCTCCACCACACTGGCCAACAGCGTGGCCTATGCCCAGCATGCCGAGAAGCTTGGTTTCAAGCGTTTCTGGCTGGCCGAGCATCACAACATGGAAGGCATCACCAGTTCTGCCACCTCGGTACTGGTGGGCCACATTGCCGGCAAGACCGAGAGCATCCGCGTCGGTTCCGGTGGCGTGATGCTGCCCAACCACCCGCCCCTGGTGATTGCCGAACAGTTCGGCACCCTGGAATGCCTGTACCCGGGCCGCATTGACCTGGGCCTTGGCCGGGCGCCGGGCACCGACCAGATTACCGCCCGGGCGCTTCGCCGGGAGGGTCTGGGCGCGGAGCAGTTCCCTGAAGATGTCGCCCGCCTGCAAACCCTGCTCGGGCCGCTGCAGCCGGGCCAGCCGGTCAAAGCCATTCCCGGCGCCGGCACCAATGTGCCGATCTGGTTGCTCGGCTCCAGCCTGTACAGTGCCCAGCTGGCCGCCATGCGCGGGCTGCCCTACGCCTTTGCCGGCCACTTTGCACCTCGCCTGTATCGCGAAGCGCTCAGGGTGTACCGGGATAATTTCCAGCCTTCCGGGCAGCTGCAGCAGCCCTACGCCATGCTGGCCATTCCGGCCGTACCCGCAGACTCCATGGAAGAAGCCAAATTCCTGAGCACCACCAGCTACCAGCGGATTCTGTCGCTGTTCCGTGGCCAGCCGCTGTGGATGAAGCCGCCGGTGGAGTCCATGAATGGCCTGTGGAATGCCGCTGAAGAAGCCGGGGTTAAGGATTTTCTGGGCTTGCAGGTCATTGGTAATTCCGACGACCTGAAGCAACAGCTTGAGGAACTGCTGTCGGATATTCAGGTGGAGGAGCTGATGTTCACCGTTGATATCTACGAGCCGGCCAGGCGCCGCCACGCCCTCGACATCCTGGCCCAAACCCGGACCTGAACCGACTGACCGAATGCAGGGAGCCTGACATGCCCGAACAACCGTTTTTCGTGTTTCTGTCCCATGGCCTGGAAAGCGGCCCGGGCAGCACCAAGATCCAGGCCCTGAAAGCGGTGGCTGAAGAGTTTTATGGCGTGCGGGCCGAGGCCATCGATCACCGCAGCAGCAAAGACCCGGCAGTCAGGCTAAAGCAGATGCGAGCCGCCATTGAAAGTGCCGGCGCCGTGCCAGAGCGGACCATCCTGGCCGGCTCCAGCATGGGTGGCTGGGTGTGCGCACAAACCAGCGACACCACCCCGGTACTGGGCTGTTTTCTGCTGGCGCCGGCACTGGCATTGCCGAAATATCCGCAATCGAGCCCGGTGATTGGCGCCCGTTATACCCGCATCATTCATGGCTGGGATGATGATGTCGTACCTGTGATGCCGGTTCTGGAGTTGGCCCGTGAGCAGCGCCTCGAAACCCTGGTAATGCCAGACGGGCACCGGCTGGAGAACAGTGTCGACAGGGTGGCCCGGGAGTTCCACCGATTCCTCGAAACCTGTCTCAAAAATCCGAATAAAGTCTGAATTCATAGACTTGCGATACCGCGAAACCTGCCGCCAGTGTTTCCTGATTTCGGTCATTTCCTTGCGAAAACCGCTTTGTTTTGCCAGTCTAAAAAAAGGTAACAAGGAATTAACTGAAAAAAAGAGCGGAGACAACGCGATGAACAGCACAAGCAAATTCAGGAAACTGGCGGGTATTTCAGCACTGGCGTTTGCCGGTCTGACCGCAGCCAATGCGGTAAATGCAGCCAACTGGCGCTACGCCCACGAAGAATACGAGGGCGATGTTCAAGACGTTTACGCCTACAAATTCAAGGAATACATCGAAGAGAACTCCGACCACACCCTGCAGGTGTTCCGTTTCGGTGAGCTGGGCGAGTCTGACGACATCATGGAACAGACCCAGGCTGGCATCCTCAACTTCGTGAACCAGTCCCCCGGTTTTACCGGCTCACTGATTCCCGAAGCCCAGATTTTCTTCATTCCGTACCTGATGCCCACCGACATGGACACGGTGATCGAGTTTTTCCGTGAGTCCGAGGCCATCAACGAAGACTTCCCCCAGCTGTACTCCGAGCAGGGCCTGGAACTGCTGAAGATGTACCCGGAAGGTGAATTCGTGGTGACTGTAGACGAGCCGGTCACCTCCCCCGAGGAATTCAAGAACAAGAAGATCCGGGTTATGACCAACCCGCTTCTGTCTGAAACCTATTCCGCCTTCGGCGCGACGCCCACCCCGCTGCCCTGGGGTGAAGTGTACGGTGCCCTGCAGACCAATATGATCCAGGGCCAGGAAAACCCGATTTTCTGGATCGAGTCCGGCGGACTGTACGAAGTATCTCCGAACCTGGTATTCACCGGCCACGGCTGGTTCACCACCGCCATGATGGCGAACCAGGATTTCTACAACGGCCTGTCTGACGAAGACAAGAAGCTGGTGCGGGATGCTGCGGACTTCGCGTTCGAGGAAATCATCGTGCATATCGACGGCCTGGCCGACGAAGCCCTTGAGAAGATCAAGGCTGCCAGCGACGAGGTTACCGTTACCCGTCTGAACGAAGAACAGATCGAAGCCTTCCGTGCCCGGGCACCGCAGGTGGAAGACAAGTTCATCGAGATGACCGGTGAGAGTGGTCAGGAACTGCTGAACCAGTTCAAGGCCGACCTCAAGGCAGTCCAGGAAGACTAACCGGCAGGATTCAGGGGGTGGCCACGGCCACCCCTTGTTGTCCGGCCCTGGTTCAACCCCGCCCCGCCGGGGAATTTACCGGCCGGGAGCGACCTGTTTCGGAGTACCCCATCCATGTCTGAGCGTCCTCAGGAGGCTGTGGAAGACGATACCGGTGCCTATGCATCCGGTTTGCCCGGGTTTCTGGGCACTATTGATGAATGGATTGCCAGGATTGAAGCCGTCATGCTGGCCGGCGGCGTTATCCTCATGGCGGTCAACACCTGCGTTAACGTGATTGCCCGGTTTGTGTTCGGAGAAGGCCTGTTTTTCTCCGGCGAGATCAACCGGATCCTGATTATCCTGATTACCTTTGCCGGCATCGGCTACGCTGCCCGCCATGGCCGCCACATCCGGATGTCTGCCGTTTACGATGCCTTTCCTGCCAAGGGCCGCAAGGCTCTGATGATTTTCATTGCCCTGTTCACCTCCGTGGTGATGTTCTTCCTGTGCTACCACTCCTACGGCTACATCGAAACCCTGTACGGCCGTGGTCGCATTCTGCCGGCGCTGGGCCTGCCCATCTGGTGGATCTACGTCTGGGTACCGGTCGGTTTTGCCATTACCGGCATCCAGTATTTCCTGACCGCCATCAAAAACCTCACCAGTAAAGACGTTTATCTGTCGACGGGTGTGGTGGATGGCTACGCCGATACAGAAACCGAAGTCTGAAGCGCATGAACCCGAACCACTAAGGATATTCACACCATGGCAACTATGATGATGATTATCATGATCGGGCTGCTGCTTCTGGGCTTCCCGATGATGATCCCGCTGATCACCGCTGCGGTGTTCGGCTTTGTAATGATGTTTGACGGCTTCGGCCAGATGGGCACATTCGTCCAGCAGATGATGGGTGGCATCCGGCCGGCGTCGTTGATCGCGGTGCCCATGTTTATCCTGGCCGCCGATATCATGACCCGGGGCCAGTCGGCCGACCGGCTGATCAACATGGTCATGTCGTTCATCGGCCACGTAAAAGGCGGCCTGGCGATCAGTACTGCCACCTCCTGCACCCTGTTCGGTGCAGTTTCCGGCTCAACCCAGGCGACGGTCGTGGCCGTAGGCTCGCCCCTGCGCCCCAAGATGCTGAAAGCCGGTTATTCCGATCCCTTCACCCTGGCGCTGATCATCAACGCCAGTGATATCGCCTTCCTGATCCCGCCCAGTATCGGCATGATCATCTACGGGGTTATCTCCGAGACCTCCATTGCCGAGCTGTTTATTGCCGGCATCGGCCCCGGCCTGCTGATCCTGTTCATGTTCTCGGTGTACTGCCTGATCTACGCCTACAAGAACCAGGTACCTACAGAGCCCAAGGCCTCCTGGAAAGAGCGTGCTCTGTCGGTTCGGGATGCGTCCTGGCCGCTGATGTTCCCGGTGATCATCGTGGGCGGTATCTACGGCGGTATCTTCAGCCCCACCGAGGCGGCTGCTGTGTGCGTGCTCTACGCCTTCCTGCTGGAGTTTGTGATTTTCCGGTCGCTCAAGCTCACCGATGTCTACCGGATTGCCAAGTCTACCGGCCTGATCACCGCCGTGGTGTTTATCCTGGTGGCCGTGGGTAACGGCTTCTCCTGGATTATCTCCTTCGCCCAGATTCCGCAAAGCATTCTTGAAGCGGTGGGTGTGAATGACGCCGGCCCGGTCGGCGTGCTGATTGCCATCTGTGTGGCCTTCTTCATTGCCTGCATGTTTGTAGACCCGATTGTGGTGATCCTGGTACTCACGCCAATCTTCGCCCCGGCTATCCAGGCCACCGGGCTGGACCCGGTGCTGGTGGGGGTACTGATTACCCTGCAGGTGGCCATCGGCTCTGCCACACCACCGTTTGGTTGCGATATTTTCACCGCCATTGCGATTTTCAAGCGGCCCTACCTGGAAGTGATCAAAGGCACGCCGCCTTTCATTTTCATGCTGGTGGCTGCTGCCGGCCTGATCATTGCCTTCCCGGATATTGCGCTGTTCCTGCGGGACCTGGCTTACCGAGACTGAACCGGGCAACCGGCCACTGACAGGAGACTGGTATGTTCAAACGAATTCTGGCTGCCGTAGACGGTTCCAAAACCTCATTGAAGGCCCTGGACAAGGCCATCGAGCTGCAGCGACTGATACCGGATGCGGAAATTTTCATCATCTGTGTTTACAAACACCACAGCCTGTTCGAGGCCTCGCTCTCGATTGGCCGTCCGGATGACATGGACATCCCGGACAAGGTGCTGTCGGACTACGCCAAGGAGGTGGTGAACCATGCCAAGGAGTTTGCCAAAGAGCATGGGGCTACCAAGGTGCGCGGTTTCGTGAAAGCGGGCAGGCCGTCCAAGGTGATTGTGAAGTTTGCCCAGGAAAAGGAAGCAGACCTGATCGTGGTTGGCACCAAGGGCACCAACAGCGACAAAGACGGCATGTTCCTCGGCAGTGTGTCCCACCGGGTGGCCTCCCAGGCCAAGTGCCCGGTACTGGTGGTCTGAGGCCACCACTCAGGCCGGGCTGCACATCCCCAGCAGCCCGGCAATCACGGATTTCCGCAGTCTGCCTGTAATTTCACCGTGCTAGACTTCCCCGCGACTTCGTTAACTTTCATCCACAAATCACAAGGCGTCACTCCATGACTGCAATTGTCGATTTTCTTAATTCGATTCTCTGGGGCTACGTCCTCGTATACGGCCTGCTGGCCGTGGGTGTTTTCTTTACCATTCGCCTTGGCTTTCTGCAGTTCATCAACTTTGGCGAAATGGTCCGTGCCATCCGCGGTTCCCGCGAGAGCGATGTACACGGTATTTCGCCGTTCCAGGCCCTGTGTACCAGCCTCGCGTCGCGGGTGGGTACCGGTAACCTGGCCGGCGTGGCGGTCGCCCTTTACCTGGGTGGCGCCGGTGCCATTTTCTGGATGTGGATGGTGGCGCTGGTAGGCATGGCCACCGGCTATGCCGAAAGCACCCTGGCGCAGCTGTACAAGGTGCGTGACGGCAAAGGCCAGTACCGGGGCGGCCCGGCGGTCTACATTGCCAAGGGCCTGAAAGCGCCCTGGGCCGCCGCCATCTTTGCGGTGTGCCTGATCATTTCCTTCGGCCTGGTATTCAACGCAGTACAGGCCAACTCCATTGCCGATGCCATGGAAGGTGCCTTCGGTACACCGAAACTGGGCGTGGGTATTGCGATCGCGTTCTTTGCCGGCATCGTGATTTTCGGCGGCCTGCGCAAGATTGTACGCTTCGCGGAATTTGTGGTGCCGTTCATGGCCGGTGCCTACGTGCTGTTGGCACTGATTGTGATGGCCATGAACATCACCGAAGTGCCGGGCATCCTGGCGATGATCGTCAAGAGCGCATTCGGCCTTGAAGAAGCCGCCGGTGGCGCGGCCGGTTCCATCACCGCGGCCATGCTCAACGGCATCAAGCGCGGCTTGTTCTCCAACGAGGCAGGCATGGGTTCTGCCCCGAATATCGCCGCCACGGCCACACCTGCTCCGCACCACCCGTCTTCACAGGGGCTGGTACAGGCCTTCGGCGTGTTTATCGACACCATTATCGTGTGTACCGCCACTGCCGTAATGATCCTGCTGGCCGGCGTTCTGGAGCCGGGTTCCGGCGTAACCGGCACCCAGCTTACCCAGCAGGCCATGGAAGTTCACCTCGGGGATTTCGGCGGTTACTTCATTGCCATCGCCATCCTGTTCTTTGCCTTTACCTCTATTGTGGCCAACTACACCTACGCCGAGAACGCGCTGGTGTACCTGAAGGGCGGCAATACACTGGGCCTGACTATTCTGCGCCTGGCGGCACTGGGCATGGTGGTCTGGGGTGGTTACGAGGCCGTGGTAACCGTGTTCAACGCGGCCGATGCCTCTATGGGACTGATGGCGACCATCAACCTGATTGCCATCGTGCTGCTGTCCGGTACCGTGGTGAAACTGACCAAGGACTACCTGGCCCAGCGCAAGCAAGGCCTGGTGCCCCACTTCAAGTCACAGGATTACCCGGAACTGCACGAGAAAATCGACAGCAATATCTGGCACTGACCTTCATGCTTCGGCCGCAGCCACCCGGTTGCGGCCGGCATGTTTAGCTCGGTACAGGGCCCGGTCGGCGGCCCGGAACAGGTCACCAAACTCGGTACAGCTCTCTGGCCAGCAGGCCACCCCTACCGACACAGTCAGGTGTTCAGGCACCGCACCCCCCTCCCCCGCCGGCTCACTGGCAACCGCTCGCCGCAGGGCCTCCGCACGTTCGGTAGCCTCCGCAGACGTAGCTCCCGGCAGCAGCACAGCAAACTCCTCACCGCCATACCGGCACACGGTATCGCTACCCCGGAAATGCCGTGCCAGCACCCGGCTGAGCATTTTCAGGGCTTCGTCTCCGGCTTCGTGGCCGTAGGTATCGTTAAAGCGTTTGAAATGGTCAATATCCAGCATCAGCAAACTCAGGCTTCGCCCGCTGCGCCGGGAAACTTCCTGTTCATGGCGGAACAGTTCATCAAAATGCCGGCGATTTTTAAGGCCCGTCAGTCCGTCCTCGTAGGAGAAACGCTGCAATTCTTCCCTGAGCGCCAGGCCGGACAGAGTAATCCCGAGTTTCTCCACCGACTGGTAAACCCAGGCCACAACCCGCACCGTGCCATAACCCTTGAGGCTTTCAGGCAATCTGGGATGGGCCAACAGCAGCACGCCCTCCGGGCTGCCGCCGGTCAGCCCGGGTTCTACCCTGAGCAAAAAGCATAACGGGTCGGATAACGCCTGGCTGCGCAGCGGAAGCGTGGTTTCAGTCAGTGAAGGCAATCCCCTGTCGAGGCTCGCCGGAAAGGCGGTTTCGGCCGCCGGCCCCCAAGTGGCCACACGCTCATAGCTGCCATCCGGTCTGCGGCGGTAGAAACTGCCTGCCATCGGCATGTACAGCCCTGGCAGGGCCCGTGCCAGTAGCTCGAACGCCTCCTCCAGCACCGCACAGTCCTGGATTCCGGAGATCAGGTCCGCCAGTTTCTGGCTTTTCCGGCTCTCCAGGGTCAGCAGGCGGGAGCGGGCTGCCTCCCGCTCGGCCAGGGCCTCGGCCCGGGCCGTACGTTCGGCCACCTTTTGCTCCAGCTGCACCGTCATCTGCTGCAGTGCTTGTTGGGTGCGGCTGAAATGCCATACGGAAATACTGACCACCGCGAGGGCAAAGGCCAGTGCGCCCCAGCTTGCCGGTACCAGCCAGCCCCAGGGCAGGAAACCGTGTGCCACCGCCATGTCGGCAATCAGCAGCACCGCGAACAGCCCGCAGGTTACCAGCAGGATTTGTTGCTCCCGGTACAGCACCCGGAACCGGAGCGCCGCAGAGCCTACCAGCAGCACCAGCGACACCAGCAGCAAACCATCAAACACAAGAAAGGCGGACGACAGGTTGATCAGCCCTGACAACGACGCCAGCAAGGCCAGCACCGCAAACCCCAGATGAAATTTCCAGAGCCAGCCCAGTACAGCCGGGCTATGGTGAGCCAGCCACTGCTGCAGCAATAAAGCCAGGGTAACCGGAACCAGGAAATAGGAACCCGCCGCCAGGTAGTCCCAAAGCAGTGGCTGGTAGGCAATCAACAAACTGGCGGGGGTTTCCGCCACCAGCATAGTCCCGGTCACCAGGGAGAACAGGGCAATACTGGCAAACCCCATCGGCCCGCGCTGGATACTGGCAAAAATCAGGGCCAGGAGGGCAATCAGTCCGCAAATGGTGGCAATTACCAGGCTCTTCGCCGAGCGACTGACCAGGTGCAGCACCAGGTCCGGGTGGTCGAGTATGGCCACCTCGCCCCACAGCCCGATATCGGTGTAATTGGAAAAGACCCGGAAATACACCGTTTCGCCTTCGTAATTCTCCGGCAGGGGGATTTCGTGCCAGGGCCAGCCTTCAAACCGGCCCCGGCCCTGTTCATCAAAGGTGCCATACTGGTAGAGCAGCTCGCCCTGAAACCAGGCCTGCACAATGATATCCACGCTGTATATGTAGAGCATGGGGGAAAACCACTCGCCTTCCGGCAGGGTTACCCGGAACCACGCGTGCTCGCGGCCGGCGCGGCCGGGGGGATTGGAGGGAAAACCGATGTCGTGCCACTGCCCCGGCTCGTCTTGCACAATCCATTGCGGAGTGCCATCGGGCATCAGGGGTGAATCCCCCCAACGGTATTGCCAGCCTTCATCCACCGGCTGCATGGCAGCCTGGCCGGTTAACGGCAGGCACAGCAGCACAAAGCTGGCCAGGAGAGCTAGAAGCGAGAATCGATTGGCCGCACGCAAGACTAAACCTGCTTATAGGAGTTATTCAGGCAGTATAGACCGTAACCAACCGCGACAGAAACCGCTTAGCCTGAGCCTTTTTGTCGCAGGGTAAACAGGGCCAGCAGGGCCGACACCACCATCAGGAACAGCGCCACCGCATTGAGAACCGGTGTCGAGCCTTCCCGCAAGCGATTAAATAACGCTACGGTGAGCGGCGTGTCACTGCCGGTGAGCATCACGGTAGTGTTGAAGTTTTCGAAGGACATCAGGAACGCCATGGCGGCCGCGCCCAGGATGGACGGCAGCAACCAGGGCAAGGTAACGGTAAACCAGGCCACCAGCGGCGTTGCCCCCAGGTTCAGCGCGGCTTCCTCCAGTTGCCGGTCAAACTTTCGCAACCGGGCGCCGATCACCAGGGTAGCCAGGGTGGTGATAAAGGTCACCTGACCCATCACCACCAGGGGCATACCAGGCCGGAACACATCCAGTTCGATACCCCACAGCCGCGACACTTCATTGGCGGTGCCGCTGTAGAACACCAGGATGGACACGCCCAGAATGACCCCGGGAATCACCAGTGGCAACAGCATTAACAGATACAGGAATTCCTTACCCCGGAACTGCAAGCGCTCGAACAGCACCGCATTCACGCACCCCAGCGCCACACTGGCCAGGGTGACCCAGAAGGCGATCTTGGTGCTGACCCAGAGAGCGCCGAGCAGACTGTCATCGTGAAACAGCCCGGTACGCCCCGCACTGCCATCGGCCAGGTACCAGTCCAGGGTAAATCCCTGCCAGGGTAATGACGGAAAGGGCGAGTCGTTGAAGGCAAACACGGCCGTTACCAGCAGCGGCAGGGCCAGGTACACAAAGAACGCCACCAGGTAGCCCAGGTAGAGGGCATCAAACAACCGGGACCGGGGCACGGAACGGATCATGGCATCACCCCATCACCTTGCGCAGTGACTGGCCGGTCAGTTTCAGGCCAAGCCACACCATCAGTGATGACAACACCAGCAGCAAGACCCCCAGTGCGGCACCCTGCTCCCAGTTAAAGCGGGTAATAAACTGGGTGAAAATCTGCTCGGTAAACCAGGCGCTGTCCTTGCCGCCCATCAGTATCGGTGTCAGGTAACTGCCGAGGGTGAGCATGAACACCACGATACAGCCGGAAACAATGCCCGGCATGGCCCAGGGAATGACCACTTCCCGCAGCACGGTAGCGTGGCCGCCGCCCAGGTCGTAACCGGCTTCCACCAGGTTCTCGTCCATACCATCCAGCGTGGTGACCAGGGGCACCACCATAAACAGCAGGCCGTTGTAGACCAGGCCGATGATCACCGCCACATCGTTGTAAAGCATCTCCACCGGGCCGTCGACCCAGCCCAGCGCCTGCAGCCAGGAGCTGAACAGGCCGCTTTCCCGCAGCAGGATCATCCAGCCGTAAGTACGTACTAACTCACTGGCCCAGAACGGGATCAGGCAAGCCAGGAACAGGATGCCCTTGCTCCGGCCCCGGGCCAGGCGGGCAATGTACCAGGCAATGGGGAAGGCAATCAGCAGGGTCAGGAAGGTGGTGAACAGCGACATCACCCCGGTACGCACGAAGGTTCGCCAGTAATAGGATTCGCTGAAGAAGTTCTGATACTGCTCCAGACCCCAGGCCAGGGTATCCCAGCTTTCCCGCACCTGGAACGACACCCGCAGCATCTGCAGGTGCGGCACCAGAACCAGCAACACAATCCAGAGCAGAAACGGCGTTAACAGCAACCAGAGGGACAAACGGCTGGCAGAGGCATTCACGACTGACCGGCTCCGTAGACCCGCGCCAGTTTCGGATCCCAGGCCAGGCGGATCTCCGCGCCGGTTGTCAGGCGCGGTGCCGTGCCATCCTGCGGCAGGCGGGCAAACACCGGCTGGCCGCCGTTTTCTGCCTCAACCCGGCTGTTAGCACCGTCAAACAGGGTGGTCAGCACCTTCGCCTGCATGGCACAGAAGCCGTCTTTCAGGGCCTCACCGGTGAACATCAGGGATTCCGGGCGCACATACAGCTCGGCCCGGTCACCGCTGGACAGCCCGTTGGCGGCAAGCCGGCCCCGAACCACTTCGCCGTTATCCAGCCGGATATCGGCCATGTTGTCCGCCAGGGTGACGACCTCTCCGGAGAGCCGGTTGTTATCCCCCACGAAACCCGCCACAAAGGGTGTGGCAGGTTCCCGGTACAGCTCCTCCGGCGGCGCCACCTGCTCGAAGCGGCCGTTTTTCATCACCGCCACCTGGTCCGACATCACCATGGCCTCGGACTGGTCGTGGGTGATGTACACAAAGGTGGTGCCGAACTGCTTCTGCAGGTGCTTCAGCTCCACCTTCATCTGCTCCCGCAGTTTCAGGTCCAGGGCCCCGAGCGGCTCGTCCAGTAACAGCAGGGTGGGTTCCAGCACCAGGCAACGGGCCAGGGCCACCCGCTGGCGCTGGCCGCCCGACAGTTCCTGAGGGTTACGCTGCTCCAGTCCCGGCAGGCCCACCTGCTCCAGCACCCGGGCAATGCGCTTGCGGCGCTCGGCAGCAGGCACCTTGCGGCGTTTAAGGCCGTAACCGATGTTGTCACCAACGGTCATGGTGGGAAACAGTGCCAGGTGCTGGAACACCATGTTCACCGGGCGCTTGTTGGGCGGCACATCATTCATGCGCTGGCCGCGGATGAAGATATCGCCCTCATCCGGCTTGTCGAAGCCCGCCAGCAACCGCAGCAGGGTGGTCTTGCCGCAGCCGGAAGGCCCCAGAATGGAGAAGAAGGTGCCGGCCGGCACATCCAGCGAGATGTGGTCCACCGCTGCGGTTTTGCCAAAGCGGCGGATCAGCCCGTTACAGGACAGGTCAGACTCTGTTGCCATAGGGATCAGTTGGCAGCCTGGACGCGATCCAGCACCTGCCCTTCCATGGCTTCCAGCCCCGGCGGTACCGGCGGATACCATTTGATGTTGTTGATGGCTTCGTCATCAAAGCTCAGGCGATAGGCATCCCGCAGCTCGGCTTTCACAAACTCGTCGGCGCCTTTGGAGGCGGTGAAGTTTCCGGACGCATTGGTGATTTTGGCCGCGATTTCCGGCTGCATCACGAAGTTGATCCACTTGTAGGCGGCCTCTTCGTTCTCGCTGCGGCGGGGAATGGCGAAGGTATCAATCCAGCCCAAAGCACCGGATTCCGGGGCCACAAAGCGGATCTCGGGGTTTTCTGCGTTCAGCTTCCAGCCACCGGCATCCCAGGCCATGGCAGCGGTCACTTCACCGGTACGCAGCAACGACAGCAGTTGGTCGCCGCCGGTCCAGTAGGTTTTCACATTGGCCTTGCAGTCGATCAGCTTGTCTTCCACTTTCGCCATGATGGACTGGTACTCGTCGCGATCGTTATAGGCAGCAAACGGGTCCATGCCCATGGCGAAGGCAAAGCCCATGAGCGTCGGGCGCTTGAGTCGGTAACTGACCTTGCCGGCCACGGCCGGGTCACACAGGTCGGTGTAGTCGGTGACGGTGTCTGCCACCGAGTTGTGTACGATCAGACCACTGGTGCCCCAGACAGACGGCACCCCGAAGGATTGGCCGTTCAGGGCTGTCGATTCTTGCGTCGCCTTGACCATCGACGGCTGCAGCTGATCGGTATTAACCCGGCTGTAGTCGATGGGCTTGTAGATGTTGAACTGCCGCTGCACGCCCACGATGCGGTCCTGGCTGGGCTGGGCCAGGTCGAAGCCGGCACCGCCGGTGGCCCGCAGCTTGGAGATCATGTCTTCGTTGTTGGACAGGGTAATTTGCACATCGATGCCGGTTTCTTCTTCAAACTGGGCCACCACCTCATCCGGGGCGTAACCACCCCAGGTGATCAGGCGAAGTTCTTCAGCCAGAAGGTTGCCGGAGGCGGTCGTGGCGGCCAGCAGGGTGGCCAGTGCTGATATCCGTGTCTTGCGCAGTGCCATGGTCGTTCATTCCCCTGAAACAGTGTTATGCGGTTTCGCTAACGTTTTGTTATCAGGAAGTTATAGACCATGTATTTCAGTTTTGTGAAACCCGGATACAAAAAACGGAGGCCAGGGCCTCCGTTTTTTGTATCCGGGTTCGGAATGCCTTACCGGTTACTGACCGGACTTCAGCATTTCCCAGTACTTGGCGTACACCTGCAGCGCCTCGTCACCAATGTCGGTCTGGAACTCCGCATTGATCATGTCGGTGGCGTTCGGATAGCTGGCACGGTCATTTGCCACAGAGTCATCCAGCAGTTCACGGGCAGCCAGGTTCGGTGTGGCGTAGCCAATCTCTTCGCTGATCAGGGCAGAGATTTCCGGCTGCAGCACAAAGCTGATGAACTGGTGGGCCGCTTCCGGGTTCCTGGCGTTCTTGGGAATCACGAAGCTGTCCAGCCAGGCGATGATGCCCTCTTCCGGATACACGTATTCCAGGGACTCCAGGGTGTCACGACCCATCACGGCTTCACCGTTCCAGATCATGCCCACGTCGGTTTCACCTTCCAGGTACGGCATGCGCGGGGCATCGGAGTTGAAGGTCCGCACAGACGGCATCAGCTCGGTCAGCTTCTCGTAGGCTTCCTCGATTTCCTTGGGATCGGTGCTGTTACCGGAGTAACCCAGCACCCGCAGGCCTACATGGAACACTTCGCGCATGTCGTTGGTCAGCATCACCCGGGCTTCGAAGCGCTCATCCCACAGGTCTGCCCAGGCGGTCACTTCGCTTTCCACATCGGCAGTGTCCACGGCAATGCCGGTGGTGCCCCACAGGAAGGGCACGCTGTACTGGTTTTCCGGGTCGACATCCAGGTTCACCAGTTCCGGGTCCAGGTTGTCGAAGCCTTCAATCTTGCTGCGATCGATGGGCATCAGCAGGTCTTCCTGCCGCATCTTGCTCACGTAGTAGGTAGACGGCACGGCCAGGTCATAGGCGGCGCTCTCGTCCAGCAGTTTCAGCCGGGCGTACATGGCTTCGTTGCTGTCGTAGGTGGTGTACACCACCTGGATACCGGTTTCCTCGGTGAAGCGGTCCAGAACTTCCTGGGGCATATACTCGGACCAGTTGTACAGGTTCAGTACCTGCGGCTCCTCGGAACCACTGCAGCCCGCCAGGCCCAGTGCCAGCGCGCCGGCCAGTGCCAGTTTCTTCATCGTTTGCTCCTTAACAGTATCCATTGAGACAAGATCAACATGACCAGTGAAAACACCAGCAACAGTGTGCCCAGGGCATTTACCTCGGGTTTCAGGCCTACCCGCACCATGGAATAGATGCGCAAAGGCAGAATTTCGTAACTCGGGCCACTAACGAAGGTGCTGACCACCACATCATCCAGTGACAGTGTAAACCCCAGCAGCCAGCCTGCCAGTAATGCCGGCATGATCACCGGGATCAGTACGGTGCGGGTCATGGTGAAATCGGAGGCACCCAGGTCCCGCGCTGCTTCCGGCAGGCGCTCGTCAAAGCCGCTCAGGCGCGCCATCACGGTAATCACCACAAACGGCAGGCAGAAGGTTACGTGGGCCAGCAGCAGGGACACATAGCCCAGCTGCAGCCCCACCAGCAGGAACAGGGCCAGCAGGGAGATGGCCAGCACAATCTCCGGCGACATCATCACGATAAACAGCATGCCGTTAAGCACTTTCTTGCCCCGGAACCGGTAACGGTGCAGGGCCAGGGCGGTGAGCGCACCAATCAGGGTAGACACGGTAGCCGCAGACAGCGCCAGCCACAGGGAATTCCACATGGCCTGCACCATGGCCCGGTTGTTGAACAGGGCTTCATACCAACGCAGGCTCAAGCCGCCCCATTCGTAACCGGTGCGGGATTCGTTGAAGGAGAACACCACCAGCACCACAATGGGCACGTACAGCAGCAGGTACACCAGGGTCAGGTAGGTGCGGGGCAACCAGCGGTTCATACGCCGTCCTCCCCGATCCGCCGTTTACTCAGCCGGTGGGCGAACATCAGGAACGCCATGGCCAGGGTCAGCATGATGCTGGCGGCGGCACCGAAGGGCCAGTTGCGGGCATCCAGAAACTGGTTCTTGATGACGTTACCCACCAGCAGGTTGCGGGAACCGCCGAGGATATCCGGCACAAAGAACAGCCCCATGGCCGGCAACAGCACCAGCATGATGCCCGCCAAAACGCCCGGCAGGGTCAGCGGAACAATAACGTGGATAAAGGTGGACAGACGCCCCGCACCCAGATCGTGCGAAGCCCTCAGGTAATCTTCCTGCAGGTCTTCAAATACCGAGTACAGCGGTAGGATCATGAACGGCAGCAACAGATACACCAGCCCGATAATCACCGCCCCTTCGGTATACAGCAGCTGCATGGGCTCATCGATCACGCCAAGAGACATCAGCGCGTTGTTAAGAAGGCCATTGGTGGCCAGAATCAGCTTCAGGGCGTAGGTTCGCACCAGGGAATTGGTCCAGAACGGTACAATCAGCAGGAAGATCAGCAGCACCTGATTGCGTTTGCCGACCTTGGACAGCGCCCACGCAAACGGGTAGCCGATCAGCAGACACACCAGCGTGGTCATAGCCGCCATGTACAGGGAATGCAGGAACACTTCCAGGTACAGCGGATTGAGCAGTTGCCGATAGGCATCCAGGGTCAGCGGCAGCGAAATAAAGGAGCCCGGGTCCCGGGTCATTACACTGGCACCGACCACCAGCAGGTTGGGGGTCAGCACCAGAAACAGCAACCAGCCCCAGACCAGCACCAGCACGGCCGTTCTGAACGGCTGCTGTGTCAGGCTACGCATCGGTGCCTTCTTCCTCTGGCAGGGCTTCCGGCTCTGTGGGTAACAGCCATTCCCAGCCGTCGACCCAGCTGACTTTTACCGGCTCGCCAAGGCGATAGTCGAAGGTAGGATCGTCTTCGTCGAAGAATTCCGACGCCAGCACTTCGGTACCATCTTCAAGATGAATCACCGAATCCAGGGTACTGCCCTTGTAGTTACGCTCAACGATCTTGCCAGCCACACCATCCTCATCCTCCGGCGCCAGCACCCGGATATCTTCGGGGCGCAGCAGCACGTGCAGGCCCTGCCCTTCTTTGACCGGGAAATCGGGTTTGCGGAAGGTGCGCTTAAGGCCGAACACATCCACGGTGATGGTGTCATCGCCGTTGGCGGCATCCACCCGGCCCGGGAAGAAGTTGGTTTCACCCACAAAACGGGCGGTAAACAGGTTGGCGGGGCGTTCATAGACCTCGCGGGGAGTGCCCAGCTGCTGGATATGGCCGCCTTTCAGCACCACCACCCGGTCAGACATCGACAGCGCTTCTTCCTGGTCGTGGGTAACAAACACAAAGGTAATGCCCAGCTCCCGCTGCAGCCGTTTGAGCTCCACCTGCATGGTGCGGCGCAGCTTGAAGTCCAGGGCAGACAGGGGTTCGTCCAGCAGCAACATTTTCGGCCGCTTTACCACCGCCCGGGCAATCGCAACCCGCTGCTGCTGGCCTCCCGAAAGCTGATGCGGTTTACGCCTGGCAAAGTCTTCCAGCTGCACCATGGCCAGGGCTTCTTCTACCCGCTGCTGGATTTCCTCTTTTGGCCGTTTCTCCATTTTCAGGCCATAGGCCACGTTGTCGAACACCGACATATGGGGGAACAGCGCATAGTTCTGGAACACCGTATTCAGCGGACGGTGCTCCGGCGGCGTGTGGGTCAAATCCTGCCCGCCAAGGGTGATGGACCCTTCATCCGGGTGCTCGAAACCCGCCATCATCCGCAGCAGGGTGGTTTTTCCGCAACCAGACGGCCCTAACAAGGTAATGAACTCGCCATCGAAGATCTCGAGATCCAGCGAATCCAGTACTTTCTTGCCGTCAAATTGCTTGGTGAGATTGCTCAGAGATAGCAGTGTCTGTTTCATCGGCCCTGCCCAAAGTTTGAGCGGCGTATTTTTCCAGAAACAGCCCCGAACAGAAAGAGGCGCGAGGGTTTCGGATTACCCTCACGCCTTTTTTGTTCCAGCCTGCTGAAACGGATACTTACTGATCAGCCACGCTGTTCAGGTAAGCCTTGTCAGAAATGTTAGTCCACTTACGCACGCCCGCCAGGTATTCACGGATAGACGTGATGATTTCCCGGGCCAGCGGATCCTTCTCGGCTTCCTCTTCGAGCAACCGGTGAGTGGTCTCGCGCAGGGCTTCAATCACTTCCGGCGGGAACACCTTGTGGGTTACCTCCGGATAGTCTTTCTGCATGCGGTTCCAGGCATCGGCGCTGTCGTTGGTGCTCTTGGCATACATATCATAGGCAGCGGTACGCATGGCTACCCGCAGGATTTCCTGCAGGTCTTCCGGCAGTTTGTTCCAGGTTTTCTGGTTGATCAGGAACTGTACTTCTGCGCCCGGCTCCTGCCAGCCGGAGTAGTAGTACTTGGCAATCTGGTGGAAGCCCATGGGGAAGTCCAGGGCCGGTGCCACCCATTCCAGCGCATCAATGGTGCCACGATCCAGTGCCGTGTAGAGCTCACCCGGCGGCAGGTTGGTCACCGACACACCCAGTTCTGCCATCACCTCGCCGGCAAAGCCCGGGGTACGCATTTTCAGGCCCTTGAGGTCTTCCAGGGAATTGATTTCCTTGTTGAACCAGCCGCCCATCTGGTTACCGGTGTTACCACCCGGGAACGACAGCAGGCCGAAGGGCTCATACACTTTCTGCATCAGCTCCATGCCGCCACCATAGTAGAACCAGGCGTACTGCTCGGGAGCCAGCATACCGAACGGCACGGTAGTGAAATACATGGCGTTGGGGATGGAGCCCTTGTAGTAATAAGAGGCGGTGTGGCCCATGTCGTACTGGCCGTTACGCACCATGTCGAAGATGCCGAAAGGCGCCTTGTGCTTGTTGGCAGAATCAATGCGAACATCAATCCGGCCAGCAGACATCTTCTCCACCATGTCTTCGAAGTGCTTGGTGGTCTCGCCCAGAATGGGGGAATTCGGGCCCCAGGTTTCAGCCAGGCGCAGGGTATATTTCTCGGCCAGGGCCGACGAACTGAAGGCCGCCACAGCAACCGCTGTCGCCGCCAGGAGTGTTTTACGGATGTGCATGGTGTTGGCTTCCGTTTTTGTGTTATTGGTCTGAACTGTTCAGGGAACGGTAAAACATGATACCTGCGGCAGCCCCCAACGCCAATCCGGCGCCGTCATGTAAACGACTTGCAGCTGTGCCACACTGACCGCTGACCGAGTGCACAATCAGGACGAGCACCATGAAGCACCTGTTTCTTATCCGCCACGCCAAATCCAGCTGGGCCGATGAAGGCCTGGCCGACCGGGACCGCCCCCTGAACAACCGGGGCGAGCAGCAGCTTCAGCCTCTGGGCAAGGCCCTTCAACGGCTGGCAGTGTTCCAGTCGAGCGACGTCTTTGCCAGCGATGCAACCAGGGCCCGGCAAACCGCCCGGGGCATTCTGCCGGCGGACTTCCCCTCAGACCGGTTTCATATAGACCCGGGCCTCTATACTTTCGACTTCAAACGTCTTCTGGAGTGGCTGAAAAAGCAGGATGACGGGATCGAAAGGGTCGCTATTATCGGCCATAACCCGGCGCTGCAGGAGCTGGCCGACTGGCTGGCAAAGCACGCGCCGATGGCCCTGCCCACCGCCAGCTTCCTGCACATTCGCCTGCCGGGTAAGCACTGGCGCAAGCTCGATAAAAACTCCGGCAGTCTGGAACACTTCCTCACACCCAGAAACTACAGTTACCGGGAATTCGAACGCAAACACCGGAACCCGATAAAGCGACCAGCGCCAGGCGCCATTACCGACCTTCCGGCTACCCTGCAGCTTCAGGCTGAGCGCCTGAAACAACTGGAGCCGGGCGTGATACTCGGGCTGGATGACGAATTCCTGCACCAGTACCGCATTGCCCTGCGCCGCAGCCGGGCCCTGGCCGAAGCCATTGCTGAGGTAAGCGGCACCACCCGACTACGCCCGGCCGTTGCCCAACTCAAGCGGCATGCCCGGGCAACCGGCCGGCTGCGGGACCTGCACGTATTCCTGGCCGAATTGCCTACGCTGTGTCCGGAGAACCCGGAGCTACGTGCGGCACTGGAAACCTGGGCCGGAAGCAAGGCCGCCACCCGCCAGAAACGCCTGGCCAAACGCCTCGGCAGCGTCCGCTACCGCAACAGCCTGCACAGCTGGGAAAGCGAAATAGACTCCGGCAAATTTCGTAAACTGGTATCTGGCCTCAGTGGCGGAGACATCCGCAAGGCCATTCTGAAACGGCTGCGGAGTTTCAACCGGGGGACGGCAGAACTGCTGCATACCGCTCCGGATGAAGATTTCCACAAGCTGCGCAAGCAACTCAAACGCATACGTTATTTAATGGAGCTGGACCCGGGGGCGAGAAAGCAGGACCTGAAAACCCTCAGAAAGCGGCAAGACCTTTACGGCCGTTTCCAGGACCTGCACATACAGCTGGAACTGCTGGAACAGTTCCGGAAAGATGCCCCGGAAACCCTGCCGGAGGCGGTTGCCGGGATCATTGACTTGATCGGGCAGGAAAAAGCCGACACCCGCCGCCAGATTCTGGCCATGGGCGGGCTCGGCCTGGGCTGAGCTGGAATCAGATACGCACCATGCGGGCTTCAAGCAACAGGTTGGGGCCCAGCTTGGCCACCTTGACCTGCTCCGGGTTCAGGCCCAGGTCTTCCAGGGTCTCGTGGATGTCGTCCAGGGCGTCGTTCCGGGGTGCCGCCAGCAGCAGTTCCCGAACCGATTCCAGGACCATCTTCACCGGCACGGTCATAAAGTAAACCGAGATCACCAGCATCATCACCGGGTCAGCATACACCGCCAGTTCTGACCACTGGCTGCGCTCAAGCATCCAGGCGGCCGCAAAGCCGATCATGACGGCGGCACTCAGGGCGCTGTCCATCAGCCACTGGCGTTGTTCGGCTTTCACCAGCCCGGAATCATTACGGAAACTCGACCAGCGCAGGTAAACCCACACCGCCAGGCAGCCCACCACGTTCACTGCACCAAAAATCATCGCCATATCCGCAGCAACGGCCCGGCCGCCCTGAAGCAGCGACACCACGGCAGAGGCCAGTGACAGCACACACACCAACCCGATCACCAGGCCTTTCACGGCAATCACCAGCGGCTCCACCGCACCCATTCCGAACGGATAGTCTTCATTGGCGGGCCGGCGCACCAGGCGGGCGGCATAGAGTGACAGCAGCGACAGCCCCAGACTGATCAGGGAATAAGCACCGTCGAAGAGAATAACCAGTGAATCGACCCAAAGGCCCCAGGTAATGCCGGCGAGGGCAAACAGGCCCGCACCCACGGCAGATAACGTCAGCGCCAGATTTTCCCGCGCCAGAGAAGTAAACATTTTGACCTCCTGAGAATTGCCGGCCATATTATCGGCATCATTCAAAAGGCGTGAGTCGCTGAGCGACGGAAAATCCGTCGCATAGGTAAGCCCATGAAAACCTCCCAGATCAAAACCTTCCTTTCCGTGGTACGCAACGGCAGCGTAGCCGCCGCTGCCCGGGAGCTGAACCGCAGCCGCACCACGGTCAGCACCGTGCTCGCATCGCTGGAAGATGAGCTGGGCGTGGAGCTGTTCGAACGCAGTGGCAACCAGCTGCACCTGACCGCCATCGGCCAGTCCATCCTCACCGACTGCCGGCGTTTCGACCAGGTGGCCGGCCAGATACTGGCCCGCTGCCAGCATCACCTGAGCGGAGCCGAATCGGTACTGCGCATTGCCCGGGACGATTCCATTCCAGAGGACATCTGGCGGGACATCCTGCGCCGGCTGAAACAACGCTTCCCCCAAACCAGCCTGTCGATCTATCTTGCCCCTCCGCGAGAGCTGCCACCCCTGGTGCGCAACCAGTCAGTAGATGTGGCCTACGGCCTGATGCCGGAGCTGCTCAATGAAGGTTATCAATGGTTCCGGGAACTGGCAGATGTGCGCATGCTCACCGTGGCCGCGCCCGACCACCCCCTGAGCCAGCTAAAACGCGTTACCCAGGATGACCTGATCAGCCATACGGAAATCACCCTGGCCTACATGCAGGATTCGCTGCTGGTGGCAGAATCCCCGGAAACCGCCAATTACCTGGCCTTCACCCAGTACGAACTGATCCGGGACGCGGTGATGGACGGCGCCGGCTGGGCCGACTTGCCGTTACCTTTGATTGCAGAGGCGTTAAGAAAGGAACAGCTGAAAACCATCCACCATCGAAGTGCCCGCTGGTGGAAGGTGTTCAGCGCACTGGAATCGGAACAGGCGCAAGGGGGCGCCGTGGTAGGCTGGCTGGCCAACGAACTGGAAGCCTATCTGGAGACTCTTTCCTAGGGCTCAGCCTGCTGGCCCGGGCGCTCATCCGCCGGCGCACCGTTGTCGCATTTCACACAGTCCAGCTCGAACCCCAACATGGACTGCCGTCCCTCTACCGTGACAACCCAGGGCCGGTTCACCCAGGGCGGATCATGGCGCACATGCTGATTATGCCCGCAGGCCAGTTGCGCCACCCAGTGGTTTTCATCGTCTTTGTGATAGCCGGTGATGGGCTGTTTCATGTCAAAACCTCACACCGGCTATCAAACGCTATGCCGGCCTCAGAAACGGAATTCAGGCCCGACGGAGAAGATGTGGATATCCGACTCCAGGTTATCAAGGACATCATCACCCACATTCTGCAGGTAGTCCCACTCCAGCCGGAGGCCGAAGGACTCGGTAAAGTCGATGGTCGCGCCGGCGCCAGTGCGGAAAGCCAGGCCAGATTCATGTTCCGAACCGTTAAAGCTCTCAGATAGAACGGTCAGCTTCGCGTCCACATCCTGACGCCAGAACTGCAAACCAGCTTTGGCAAATAATCGAACCGGCCCAAACTCAGGTGTAAAGACAAGCAAAGAACTATCAAACATATGATAGGAGGCATCAATACCAGCGGAAACTAAGTCAGGAATTGCGCCTTCTGCGGACGTTTCATCGATATAGCGATAGCCTGCTTCAAATGCCAGATACTTATCGAAGAAACCGCCCGCGTAAAGCCGACCGCTCAACGCAGTGTCATCACAATCAACACCAGACCAGCCGTCACAAAAATCCTTAACCTCAGCCTGCCCCAGACTGATACCCGCATAGCCTTGCTGTGCCAGCGCCATGGAGGCAGAACCAGACAACGCAACACCGGCTACCAGAGAAGCCATCAACTTACCTGTTTTCATCATTTCATCCTTACCAAAGAAAGGTTTAGCCAACGAATGATAAGGATGGTACCTGCGGAGCCGACATAAACCTGCCTTTACTCCGCATATTTTGCAGGATTTTACACAGTGCGTGCCCGCCCGACCCAGGCAGACCACGAGTAAAGCGCCAGCGCTACCCAGATCATCACAAAACTCAGTAACTTTGCGGTGCTCAGTGGTTCATGGAAGATATAAAGCGCGATCAGAAACTGGATGGTGGGGTTGATGTACATAAGAAAACCCACGGTGGAGAGCTTCAGCCGCCGGGCGGCACCGGCAAACGCTAACAGGGGAATAGCCGTGACTGCACCACTGGAGAGCAACAGCAGCGTGCTGTAAGCAGACTCGGTAAAGTGCGAAAGATTCTGCGAAGACAACCAGACCAGTGTCAGCAACCCCAGCGGCAGCAGCAACAGGGTTTCCACAAACAGGCCGGACAGACCATCCAGTTCCACCTTCTTGCGCAGCAAACCATAGGTGCCAAAGCTGAAGGCCAGCGCCAGGGTTATCCACGGCAGCTCGCCCAGCAGGAAGAACTGGTAGAGGATGGCAACGCCGGCCATCACAACCGCCACCACCTGCAGGCGGGAAATACGCTCACCGAGTATCAACAAGCCCATGGCGACGTTCACCAGGGGCGTAAGAAAGTAGCCCAGGCTGGCCTGCAGCACATGGCGGGTTTCCACTGCGTAGATATAAATACCCCAGTTAGCGGCAATAAACACCGAGCAGCCCAGTACAAAGCCCAGGTTTTTCGGCTGTTTCAGAGCTGCGGTGACTGGTAGCCAGCGCCGAAGCAGAGAAATCACGACCGCTAGGAACAGGCATGACCAGATCACCCGGTGGATGAGCACCTCCCAGGCCGGAATACCCTCAAACAGGGCAAAGTACAGGGGAAAACTGCCCCACATGGTGTAGGCCGCCAGGCCATAGGCCACACCCTTGCCGGTTTCCGGCACTGTATTGGTCATAGCAGGTTCACCCGTTCAGGCAGCAGGATTTGTACTTTCGCCCGCTGCCACAGGGGCAGGGCTCGTTACGGCCGGGCTTGAGGGTACCTTCGCTGGTTTCACCGGCCACGTAGAACCAGTGCCCGCCTTCTTTGACGAAGTCCGAGTGTTCTTCCAGGTATCCCCAACCAGATCCTGTCCGGTAGATGGCCCGAAAATGAACCTGGCCTTTCGCTCCCTGCTCACCGGCACTGAAAATCTGCAAAGCTGTCCACTCGGGAGAACCGTCCAGTGACAAGCTTTCCGGGCGGGTGTCCGGGTGCCAGGTAGCCAGCAGGTAGTTGCTGTCTCCGGTTACAAAGGCTGTGAAGCGGGAGCGCATCAGGGCCTCGGGCGACGGTGCGGGAGCACCGGCATGCCAACGACCACAACAGGCCGAATAAACCTCGCCACTGCCACAGGGGCAAATCTGGCCGCCATTAGAATCAGACATAGTTAATTACCACAATCGGTATCAATTTCAGTACAGACAACCTGTGTAAAAAAAGGCCATACTGCAGTGATGACAGGAAACCGTACAAACGAAAACAACGCAATGAAATCAGGTATCCCCTCTCTCAACCTGCCTGCCGATGCAGGCCTTCCTGCCTCCGGGACCACTCCGGCGGCCGGGCTTCAGGCTGTACTCGATAACCTTGATGCCCTGGTTTACGTTTCCGACTTCCAGACCCACGAGTTGCTGTATATGAACGCCTACGGCCGGCGCACCTGGGGCAACATCGAGGGCCGAAAATGCTGGCAGGTGCTGCAAGACAGCGATGGCCCCTGCAGCTTCTGCACCAATCACCTGCTGCTGGCCGAAGACGGCACCCCCAACCCGCCCCATGTGTGGGAATTCCAGAACCAGCTGGATAACCACTGGTACCAGTGCCGTGACCAAGCCATCCGCTGGACAGACGGCCGGCTGGTGCGACTGGAAATTGCCACCGATATCACCCGGCGCAAGCAGGTGGAACTGGAACTCCAGGAGGCTCACCAGCAAGCCCAGGCCGCAGCCCTGGAAGACGAGCTGACCGGCCTTCACAACCGCCGCGCCTTCTACGAGTTTGGCGGGCAATTGCTCCGCCACGCCAAGCGCCACGCCAGCCCGCTGACCATGGTGATGATGGACCTGGACTACTTCAAGCAGGTTAACGACACCTATGGCCACGATGCCGGCGACGAAGCGCTCCGGCAGATCGCCCGACTGCTGCAGAACCGGGTTCGGGAATCGGACATTGTCGCCAGGTTGGGGGGCGAAGAGTTCGCGCTACTGCTGCCGGACACCACGATGGGTGAAGCCATCGAGCTGACGGAGCGGATGCTTGAAATGCTCAACGAGCTGGTCATCCAGCACAAAGGTCGTTCCATTCGCGCCAGCGCCAGCTTTGGCATTACCCGCCTCATTGTGGGCGACCAGACCCTGGAAGACCTGATGCACCGGGCCGACCGGGCACTCTACCAATCCAAGGATCAGGGCCGGGGCCGGGTCAACACCTGCTCGGACTGACCCCGCTTCCGGGTATACGGCCGCTCGTTATGGCCGCTTGGTAACCGCCATGGTCAGGCGCGAGATGCAGGTTACCTTGCCCTGTTCGTTCTCAAGCCGGATTTCCCAGACCTGGGTCGCACTGCCGATATGCAGGGCACGGGCGGTTCCGTAGACCCAGCCGCCGGTAACCGGGCGGATGTGGTTGGCATTGATATCCAGGCCAACGGCCACGGTGTTCTTATCTTTCAGGCAACAGTTGGCCGCCATGCTGCCCAGCGTTTCCGCCAGCAATACCGACGCGCCCCCATGCAGAATGCCAAACGGCTGAACCGTGCGTTCATCGACCGGCATGCGGCCTTTCACATAGTCGTCACCGACCTCAAGGTATTCAATGCCCATGTGACTGACGGCAGTTTTCTGGCTGTGTGCCATCATCTGGTCAAGATCGGGGGTTACTGTCCATATTGCCATGGTGGAATTTCTCCGGATTGAACTTTAGGCTCTTATAACTGTCAGCAATGAGTCTATACAGGTAGCGTGCTCATAACCAAACCTTTATAAGGCATTTTTGCAGC
The DNA here is from genome assembly GCF_002258215.1 of Marinobacter vinifirmus. Lineage (GTDB taxonomy): Bacteria > Pseudomonadota > Gammaproteobacteria > Pseudomonadales > Oleiphilaceae > Marinobacter > Marinobacter vinifirmus. The sequence goes on along the minus strand of NZ_NEFY01000003.1, from coordinate 251,756 downwards.
AAGACCAATCAGACCAAACGCAAACCATACGAGAGGGACCTGAAATGAAGAAAACAAGTTTCGTATCCGCCGCCGCTCTGGCGCTGTCTTTCGCCATGCCGGCCAGCGCCCAGATGAGTGTTGAAGACCAGATTGAAGCCCGCCAGGCAGCCTACCAGTTCATGTCCTGGAACATGGGCAAGATCAAGGCGCAGGCGGTCGATGGCGAGGTTGAGTTCAACGCCGACCAGATGAAAGCCGCAGCCAATGCCATTGCCGCAGTGGCCAACTCCGGCATGGGCGCACTCTACAGCCCGGATTCCACCCTGGACAAAGCCGAGAACACCCGCCTGAAGCCTGAGTTTTTCGAGCAGCCGGAAAAAGCCCGTGAAGTGGGCATGAACTTCGGCCGTGAAGCCAACAAGCTGCAAGAAGTTGCTGCTAGCGGTGATAAAGCCGCCCTGGCGCGCCAGTTTGCTGCCGTGGGCGAGACCTGCAAGGCCTGCCACGACAACTTCCGCGCGAAGTAAGACTGCCCCGGGCTTACCACCCCAGGTTCTGGGGTGCGGGCTCCGGTGCCGGTGGCGGCGAGACAAAGCTGCCACTGGCACCGACAACCACAATCCCCGCCAGCACCAGTGAAATCACAAACGCTACCGCACCACCGCCTCGGGCATCTTCCGCCAGGCCTTTCTCAACCGGCTTTTTACCGGTGATCATCGGCTTCAGCAGATTGTCTTTCTTCACTTTTGAGTACAGCACTACCGCTGCCACGTGCAGGATGACCAGCCCGTACAAGAACCATTCCGTCAAACGGTGCCAACTGCTGAGGGTATCGCTCCAGGCCGATGACACCAGCGGAGTCAGTGGGCCGTTAAAGGCAATTTCATCGTTGGCGAACAGCCCGCTTGCCGCCTGGAAGCCGAACAGGCCGATCAGCGCCAGCACGGAAAGCGCCCCCAGCGGGTTGTGGCCTACCCCCTGCCAGCGTCCGCGCACATAATCGATGATGGCTCCCGGCCCACGAACAAAGCTGGCAAACCGGGCATAGGTAGAGCCGGTAAAACCCCAGATAATACGGAACGACAACAGCCCGACTACTGCCAGGCCAAAGCGTTCATGCCAGTCAATCGCGCCCGATTTAATACTGATCACGGCACCCACGGCCGCCAGTACCAGCAACCAGTGAAACAGGCGTGTCGGTAAATCCCATAACCGAATGGTTGTCATACGAGTTCCTTATTCTCACAACAGGTTCTGCCTCAAGACAACCGTGAGCATACTAAGTTCCGTTAATGGTGGGCAGACCGGGATCAAATTCCGATAAGGGAGGGGCTCCCGACAGGCGTGTCAGGGAAGCGGCTGTTCCAGGTACTTCAGCACCAGGTTCTCCCGGATGCCTTCACGCTCGATCAGCTTCAGGGCAGCCCGGATATCATCGGCATAGCGAACGGCCGGTGATTGCCCGGACACCACAATCCAGGATCGCTCCCCCGGCACAAAAAACGGTGAGACCCGGGCCTCAATACCCAGATTCTTTGCTGTGTACAGCCCCACCAACTCCGGCGCAATGACCACATCCACCCGGCCCTTCTGCATCATCAACATCAGGTTTTCGTAATGGGCAGCCGAGGCCCTCATCAATTCCGAGTCTTTATCGAACCGGCTGAAATAACTACCACCTTCCAGTACGCCGATGGTTTTGCCATAAAGGTCCTGGTAGCGATCTACACGATTGGCGTCATCCAGGTAGAAAAACAACCGCCGCTCAGGCGGGAAGGCCGGCGCCACAAACTCCATCCACTGCTCCCGGGCACCGTTGCGCACCAGGCCCAGCATCATGTCGATCTCGCCCTGCTGCAGCATCAGCTGCAGCCGGCGAAACGGTGCTTCCCGGTATTCGACCGCCCAGCCAAGGCGACTGGTCATTTCCTCGAACATATCCAGGTACAGCCCGGTCTTCCGGTCCGACTCCAGGATCCGGTAAGGTGGCGCGTGATCCACACCGACCACCACCGTCAACGGCTCCACGGTTTCTGTCCCCTGCTGCGACCATGCAGGCGCTGCAGCCAGCACGAACAGGCACAGCATGGCTGCCTTGATGAGCGTTACCTTTATTGCGGACACTTTCCCTGACCCATTGAGCAATATGTAACCGGAGTATAGACACTCCGGGCATCCATTCCCGCCTTATTGCCGTAATTCCTGTTGAAATTTGCATCCCGGGCCACCACTAATTGTGGAGTAACGCCCGAACAAACTCCCCGATTCCCGACAGGAGGATCGACCGATATGAAAATTCTGATGGTACTGACATCCCACGACCAGATGGGCGACACCGGCCATAAAACCGGATTCTGGCTGGAAGAATTCACCGCGCCCTTCTACGTATTCAAGGATGCTGGCGCGGATATCACCCTGGCTTCTCCTAAAGGCGGCCAGCCGCCGGTAGACCCTAACAGCGAAGCAGAAGACGCACTCACTGATTCCACCCGACGCTTCATGGCAGATACCCATGCCAAGGAAATGCTGGCCAGCACCAAAAAACTGGCCGACGTGGACATGAACCAGTACGACGCCATTTTCTACCCCGGCGGACACGGTCCACTGTGGGACCTGGCCGAGGACGACAAGTCTGTCGCCCTGATCAAGACCGCCTACGAGCAGGACAAGGTGATCGGTGCCGTGTGCCACGCCCCCGCCGTATTCAAGAATGTGTTCGTAAAGCCAGACCAGAACATCGTAGGTGGCCGCGAAGTTACCGGCTTCAGCAACACGGAAGAAGACGCGGTACAGCTCACCAACATCGTGCCCTTCCTGCTGGAAGACATGCTCAAGCAGAACAACGGCCGCTACAGCCGCGGCGATGACTGGGCACCGCACATTGTGGTGGACGGCAAGCTGATTACCGGCCAGAACCCGGCGTCCTCTGAGGGTGCCGCGAAGGCTGTGTTGCAGGCTTTGCAGGAAAGCTGACAGTGTCCTGAAGCATGAAAGCAAAGGGGAGGCCGGCGGCCTCCCCTTTGTGGTTTCAGAACACTGCCGCGAACACGGCTGGTCCGGTCAGAAGTGAATCACCGACCGGATGCTCTTACCCTCGTGCATCAGGTCAAACGCCTTGTTGATGTCTTCCAGCTTCATCTCGTGAGTGATGAACACATCCAGCGGGATTTCACCTTTCTCGGCTTTTTCCACGTAAGACGGCAGCTCGGTGCGGCCTTTCACGCCACCGAAGGCGGAACCGCGCCATACCCGGCCGGTTACCAGCTGGAACGGGCGGGTGCTGATCTCTTCACCGGCACCAGCCACGCCGATGATGGTGCTTTCACCCCAGCCCTTATGGCAGGCTTCCAGCGCGGCACGCATCAGCTTCACGTTGCCCACACACTCGAAGGTGTAGTCGGCACCGCCATCGGTCATTTCGATGATGACTTCCTGGATCGGCTTGTCGTAATCGTTCGGGTTAACCACATCGGTAGCACCCAGCTGTTTGGCGATGTCGAACTTGCCCGGGTTGATGTCGACGGCAATGATGCGACCAGCCTTGGCCATGGTCGCACCGATGATGGCTGCCAGGCCGATGCCACCCAGACCAAAGATAGCCACAGTCGCACCTTCCTCAACCTTGGCTGTGTTCAGTACCGCACCGATGCCGGTGGTTACGCCACAACCCAGCAGGCACACCTTGTCCAGGGGCGCTTCCTTGGGGATCTTGGCCAGGGAGATTTCCGGCAGCACGGTGTATTCAGAGAAGGTGGAGCAGCCCATGTAGTGGTACAGCGGCTGGCCCTTGTAGGAGAAGCGGGAGGTGCCGTCCGGCATCACACCCTTGCCCTGGGTTTCACGCACAGCGCCACACAGGTTGGTCTTGCCGGAGGTGCAGAATTTACACTTGCCACACTCGGCTGTGTACAGCGGAATCACGTGGTCGCCCACTTCCAGGCCGGTTACACCCGGGCCCACGGCTTCGACAATGCCGCCACCCTCGTGGCCCAGAATGGTCGGAAACAGGCCCTCGGGGTCAGCGCCGGACAGGGTGTAGGCATCGGTATGGCACACACCGGTTGCCACGATCTTCACCAGCACTTCGCCTTCCTTGGGTGGTGCCACATCCACTTCAACAATTTCCAGCGGTTTATTGGCTTCAAATGCCACAGCTGCGCGGGATTTGATCACGTTCAGTCTCCTCGTTTCCGTTTGGTCGGGTCAGGCTTGCGGGATACACTCTTAACTTTAACACGCCTGCCGGCTGCAGGCTTTCCCGCGCTGCAATCTCATACGCAGGCGCGGGCGTATAGATTCCCGAACTGTCAGAAAGGGCCCTTCAGGTGCGCACACTCTACTGGTTTACCCGCGATCTTCGCATGCACGACAACGCCGCCCTGCTGGCCGCCGGCCGCTCAGACATGCTGCTGTGCGTGTACGTGGTAGAGCCCCGCTGGTTCCAACCCGGGCCGCTCGGGCTCAGTGCCATGGGCGAACACCGCTGGCGTTTCCTGTGGCAAAGCCTGATGACCCTGGAACGCAATCTCCGGCCCCTTGGCCAGCGCCTCCACATCGCGTTTGGGGAGCCGGAAAACGTGCTTCCCGAACTGGTACAACAACACCAGGTCAACCAGGTAATCCGCACCCGGCAGCCAGGCACAGAAGAAGCTAGTCAATGGCAGGGCCTTCAGGAGAAGCTGCCGGATGTGCACTTCCAGCAATTTGAAACCCTGAGCCTGTTCACTGAAAAATCCCTGCCCATGGACCTGGCCGACTTACCCCACACCTTCTCCCAGTTCCGCAAGCTGGTGGAGAAACAGGGTGACCGCTGCACCGACCGGCTACGCATCCGCACCATGACGGCCCTGCCGCCGCCTCCGGGATTTGCGAAGGACAACCGGGGCGATTGCCCACCGATTACCGAACCGGAACACGATGCCGGCTTCCGGGGTGGTGAAGAAGCCGGGCTGCGGCAATTGCGGGAATACCTGTTTGTCAGCCATGGCATAGCCCGCTACAAGGAAACCCGCAACGCACTGGATGATCCGCTGGCGTCATCCCGCCTGTCACCCTGGCTGGCCAACGGCTGCCTGTCGGTGCGCGAGGTGACCGGCATGATTGACGAATACGAGCAGTCCGAAACCCGCAACGATTCCACCTACTGGCTGTGGTTCGAGCTTCTGTGGCGGGAATACTTCTACTGGTACGCCATGAAACACGGCCGCCGGCTGTTCCTGCGGGATGGCGTACAACAGCAAAGCCGTGACACCGCCTTCCACCGGCCGGATTTCGAGAGCTGGTGCCAGGGCACCACACCCTACCCGCTGGTCAACGCCGCCATGAACCAGCTCCGGCTCACCGGCTATATCAGCAACCGGGCACGGCAACTGGTGGCCAGTTGCCTGGTCAATGAACTGGCCCAGGACTGGCGTTACGGCGCCGCCTGGTTTGAGCAGCAACTGGTGGACTACGATGTTGCCAGCAACTACGGCAACTGGCAGTACCTGGCCGGCGTGGGCGCAGACCCCCGTGGATTGCGCCAGTTTAATCTGGACAAGCAAGCCAGCCAGTACGATCCTGAAGGGCATTTCGTGGCACGCTGGCAAGGCGAAGCCTGAATATCATGCCGGGCTGGTAACAACCCTGCCACCCAGGGCCTCAAGGGAGCCGGCCTGGGGAAGCGGATTTTTGTCGGCTGACGGGTTATCTTGGGCGCACCAACGTTTAGTAAGGTAAGAGTGTATGGCGTGGATTACAGATAAAACGGCTAAGCATCAGCTGGACAAGGAAGCCAGCCAGGTTCACAAAGAGGACCTGCAATCCCTGCTGGAACGACAGAAAGCCATCGAAGACAAAGTGAAGAACAGCGGCAAGCTCAAGCGTTTTGGCACCGACATCCACCTGATGTTCTCGCTGATCCGGGACTACTGGCGCGGCGACTACCGGGCAATTCCCTGGAAATCCATTGCCGCCATCGCAGGCGCCCTGCTGTACGTGATGAACCCGCTGGACCTGATTCCGGACCTCATTTTCGGCTTTGGCCTGCTGGATGATGCCGGCGTGGTTGCCCTGTGCCTGAAACTGGTGGAATCCGACCTGCACAAGTACGCGGCCTGGAAAGACCTCAAGGAAACCTGAGTAACGGCACTCAGGCTTCCGACACCTCCGGCTGCGGGCCCCGACGGCTGGCCCGCCATTCCCGGAACTGCTCCACCCAGGACAACAGGGCCGGAACAACCAGCAACACCAGGAAGGTCGCCAACCCCAGGCCAAAGGCGATGGATGTCGCCATCGGAATCAGGAACTGGGCCTGCAGGGAGGTTTCAAACAGCAGGGGCAACAGACCGCCGATGGTAGTCAGGGAGGTCAGCAACACTGCCCGCACCCGCTGCACCGCCGCTTCGTTCAGGGCATCGGTAATGCCCAGGCCTTTCTGGCGTTGCTGGTTGTAGAAAGCCACCAGGATAATCGCGTTGTTGACCACGATACCGGACAGGCCGAACAGACCAAACAGTGACAGAATCGTCAGCTGAAGCCCCATGATCCAGTGCCCCAACAGGGCACCCACCAGGGCGAACGGGATGATGGCCATCACAATCAGCGGCAGACTCCAGGACGCAAACACCCAGGCCAGCACCACGTACATCAGCGCAACACCGATCACCAGGCCGGTTTTCATGTCGTCCATGGTTTCGCGCTGGTCAGCGGAACGGCCTTCGAAGCTGTAACGCACACCATAACGGCTGGCAATATCCGGCAGCGCGCCGGCCTGCAGGCTCTCGATCACCTGGTCGGTCGTGGCCACCCGGGTATTGAGTGCCGACGTCACTTCCACCGCCAGCTTGCCATCGGCGTGGCGCAGAGCCTGGAAGCCCTGACGGTGATCCAGGTTCATCACCTGGGCCAGGGGCACAAACCGGCCGTCGGGCAGGCGCACGGTCATGCGCTCGAGGGTGGAATACTGTTCCCGCTGATCCCGGGGCAGCTGCACCCGCACTTCCACTTCGTCGCGGCCATCCTGGTAGATCTGCGCAATCCGGCCGTCAAAGGCGGCCCGCAACTGCCGGCCAAGATCCACCGTGGTCAGGCCCATGGCCTCACCAAACGGGCTCACCTGGTAGATCAGTTGTTCCCGGCCCCAGGGCATGTCGTCTTCCACATCCAGCACCCCGGGCAGGGTGCTCAGGGCCTGGGCCACTTCATCGGCGGCCCGTTTCAGGTTTTCTGCGTTATCGCCGGTCAGGCGTACGTTCACATCCCGCCCCGGAGGCCCGGCCTGGCGTTCATTGATGTTCAGGGCATCCAGCCCGGCGGGCAGCGCCATGCGGCTGCGCCATTCCCGCATGAACTCCGGGTTGCGAACGTCCCGCCGGTCCGACGGCACCAGCTCCACCAGCATGGAGCCCAGTTCGTCATCGTTACGGGAGCTGCCCTCGGCACCCTGGGTGGCCCCGAAGGTGGTTACCGCATGGCGGATCAGGTTACCGCCCAGGGCCTGTTCGGTTTCGTTCAGGGTCTGCTGCATCTGGCGCATGAAATCTTCCACGGTGCCTTTGTCCGTGCCGGCCACAAAGCTGGCATTGGCATAGAACACGGAAGGCTCCGGTGTGGGGAAGAAGTTAAAGCCCAGGCGGCCGCCGGCCAGCAGGCCCACCGTCACAATCGCCAGGGCCAGGGCGCTGGCCACGGTGGCGCCGCGGTGTTTCAGGCTGTACCGGGAAAACCGGCGGAACGGGCCTTCCCGGAAACGATCAAATCTCTGCTCAAAACGATCCCGGAACCGGCTTACCGGGTTGCCGCGTGGGCGCGCGCCCTGCTCCGGTAGCTTGTCGCCCTTGTCCTTGACCACAAAGGCATGGCGCAGGTGCGCCGGTAATACCACAAAGCATTCCAGCAACGACGCCACCAGAACACAGATCATCACCAGCGGAATATCGCCCAGAATGTTGCCGATAATGCCGCCCACCACCAGCAGTGGCATAAAGGCAGCCACCGTGGTCAGGGACGAGGCCAGCACCGGCCACACCATGCGCTTGGCGGCGCCTTCGGCGGCGTAGATGGATTGCTCCCCCATGCGGGCATGGGCGTCGGCATCCTCGCCCACCACGATGGCGTCATCCACAATCACCCCCAGAGCCATGATCAGGGCAAACAGCGACATCATGTTGATGGAGCCACCCAGCAACCACAGCACCGCCAGCGCGGCCATAAAGGCGGTGGGAATACCGATGGCCACCCAGGCCGCCACCCGGCCGGGCAGGAACAGGTACAACAGGGCAATCACCAGCACCAAGCCGCTGAGGCCGTTATTCACCAGCAGGGAAATCCGGTCTTCCAGCAGCTGCCAGGTTTCGTCATACACCTGCATTTTGATGGTGGGTGGTAATACCGGGCGGGTGTCTTCCAGCCAGCTTTCCAGCACCCGGGCCGCCGCCAGCGAATTGCCGTTCTCCGCCCGCTGCAATTGCAGCTCCACCGCCGGCAGGCCTTCGTTTTCCATCACCGTCTGGTTGTCCCGGGCTTCCTGGCGAATGATGGCGATATCACCCAGCTGCAAGCGAATGCGGTCTCCGCTGAGTACCGGAATCGTTTCAAAAGCCTGGGGGCTGCGACGCTGCTCTACCGAACGTAATTCCCGGGTGGCGTCCTGCTGGGCCATCATGCCGGCGGGCAAATCCCGGGACAGGGAAGCAACGCGGTCAGCAATCTGCTCCAGCGACAGCCGCAGGGTTTCCAGGCGTTCTACCGGCACATCCACACTGACCTGCTGTTCAGGCAGGCCGCGGATGTTGATGCGGTCAATACCCCGCTCCAGCAGCTCGTCTTCAAACCGGTACACCAGCTGGCGCAGCTCGCTGCGGTCTACCTCGCCGTATACCAGTAGCCGGGCCACCGGTTCATAACGCTCCACCCGGGCTACCTGGGGTTCCTCGGCATCCCCGGGCAGGTTGTTGAATTCATCCACCTGCTGGCGCACATCGTCCACCGCCTGGATCGGGTCGGTGCCTTCATGGAATTCCAGACTGATGGATGACACCCCCTGGGCGGAGGTGGATGTCATCTTTTTCAGGCCATCGACACTGCGCAGGCGCTGCTCCAGCGGGTCGGTGATACCTCGCTCCACGTCTTCCGCAGAGGCACCACTCCAGACCACCCGCACACTGACCACGTCCAGGGCGAAAGTGGGGAAAAACTGGATATTCATGCGGGTAAGCGCCAATGCGCCACCCAGCAACATCACCAGCATCACCAGGTTGCCGGCAACCCGGTGATGAACAAAGAAGCCGATTACGCCCTGCTTGCGCTTCACTGGGCAGGCTCCCCGTCAGCATCTGCCAGTTCAACTTTCAAACCGGTCACAGCATTGGGCAGGTGGGTGGTGATCAGACGGGCACCGGGGGTGAGCTGCTCTCCGGCAATCAGCAACCGGCGTTCGCCGTTTTCGCTGCGGGCCTCGCCGATGCGTTCTACTTTAATCCGCTGCATGCGGCCGTCATCGGTCATCAGGTAAACACTGTCTGCGCCATACAGGGCGCTGAACGGTACCTCCACTGCCTGTTCCCGGGCTGGCCGATCAAGGGTCAGGGGCAGCAATGCTCCGGGCCGCAAGCCACCGGGTTCGCCCTGCAGCTCCAGCACGGCTTCGGTACCGGCGGGGTCCGACAGGCCGGCAAAGCGGGCCAGGACGAATTGATGGCCATTATCTGAAATCGCGGTCAGGGTTTGCCCCTGCCCAAGCGCGGTGATCAGTTCGTTCTGGAATACCTGGGGCACCCGGGCCCGCACTTCCAGGCCCCGGGTGGGATACACCGTCAGCAGAGGCTCGTTGCGGGATACCTGATCGCCTACGGCCACCTCAATGCCGGTCACCACACCGTCAAACGGTGCCACCACCCTGGCCCGGTCGACATCCCGTTCCGTGGCCGCCAGGTTAGCCCGGGCCTGGGCCAGTTTGGCCTCGAGGCTTTGCAGGCGGGCGGGGTGTTCCTGGATAGCCCGCTGCCGGGTGCTGACCGTCAGTTCGGCACGGGCCAGGGCATCGGTTGCCGCCTCTAGGTTTTCCCGGGAGGCCAGGTTGCGCCCCACCAGCGATTCAATACGCTCAAACTGGCGCCGGGCATTGGCAACAATGGCCTGCTCACTTTTCAGGGCTGCCTGGTCGTTGCGGTAGCGCACCTGTTCGGAGCTTATCTGGGCATCCAGGTCATCCACCTGGGCCCGGGCCTGGGCCAATGCCGGGGCGATGTCCGCTTCGTCCAGCGCCAGCAGCAAATCGCCCTGCTTCACGCTCATCCCCTCAGACACCGGGCGCTCCGCCACTCGGCCCGCCAGCGTGGCGGTGATGGTTTGCTGGTCCGGCGCAAGCACCTCGCCATATAGGGGCAATACCGGCACCTGGCTGCCCGGTGTAATGGCTTGCACCTCAACACGCCAGCTGCGTTCCGTGGCCGTAACCTCCGCCGGTTCCGGACGGGTGGCTTTCAGGGCAATAAAAACCAGTACACCGACAGCCAGGATGATCAGGGGTAACAGACGTTTAAACATAGCCAGGTTTCTTGTTCCGGTTGGCAGGGTAGCGTTAACGCGCTAAAACTACTATACAATTTTCAGGGCGGATCCGATTGACCGTACCCTGCGACAAATTCACACAGGCCCCTTCTTGACCAGGAAGCCCGCTCAATGCCGAGCACCTACGACACATTGCTGAACGTTGTCCTGCTCAACTGCGCCCTGGTGTGCATTGTGGTGTTTATCCATAATGAAACCTTGCTGCGCCTGAGCACCATGCTCGGCAAAATGAGAAAGAGCCACCATTTCCGCCTGATTGTGGCGGTATTGGGGTGCCTGATTTCCCACGCACTGCAGGTATGGGTGTTCGCCACCACATTCTGGTTCATGCACCACGCCGACGGCTGGGGCCTGCTGACCGGTAACTTCTCGGGCAGCCTGCTCGATTGCGTCTACTTTTCCTTCACCACGTTCACCACACTGGGCTACGGCGATGTTGTGCCTATGGGCCAGCTGCGCTACCTGACCGGCATTGAGGGGCTTACCGGGTTTCTCCTGCTGACCTGGAGCGCCTCATTCCTGTTCCTGGAAATGCAGCGTTACTGGCCCGCCCGCTAGCGGCTTCAAACCCACTTGCAGCGGGCCAGGGTGTAGTACAGCAGCGGCACCACAATCACCGTGAACAACGTGGACATGGCCAGCCCGAACACCAGCGAAATCGCCAGGCCGTTGAAGATCGGGTCACTGAGGATGAAGTAAGCTCCTACTACGGCAGACACCGCCGTCAGCGCAATGGGCTTGATCCGCACGGCACCGGCCAGAACCACCGCCTTCTCCAGCTCCATGCCTTCGTCCAGCAGCTGCTTGATAAACACCACCAACAGGATGGAATTACGTACGATAATCCCCGCCAGGGCGATCATGCCGATCATACTGGTGGCGGTGAATTCCTTACCCAGAAGGGCATGGCCGGGCATGATGCCGATCATGGTCAGCGGAATCGGCGCCATGATCACCAGCGGCAGGATGTAGGAGCGGAACTGGGCCACCAGCAGTACGAAGATCATGAACACACCCACACTGTAGGCAGCGCCCATATCCCGGAAGGTTTCGTAGGTGATCTGCCACTCGCCATCCCATTTCAGGGTGCCTTTTTCCGGCAGTGGCGGTTGCTGGATAAAGAACTGCTCCGGTGCCTGCTCCTGCTCGTTCAGCAAACTGACCATCCGGAACATGCCGTATAGCGGTGAATCAATCTCGCCGGCCATATCCGCCGTCACGTAGGTCACCGGCAGCAAGTCCTTGTGGTAGATAGCGCCCATCCAGTCCGCTTCCCGCACCTCGGCCACACTGGCCAGCGGCACCAGCTCGCCACTGCGGCTACGCACCTTGATGGACAACAGGGCAGACGGCTGGGCCTTGTCGGCTTCAGACAAAATCACCCTGATTGGCACCGGGTACTTGGCCTGTTCATCGTGCAGGTAACTGACGTTAACCCCGCCCAGGGTCGTCTGCAGGGTGGCCACCACCTGGGCCTGGGACACACCCAGCCGGGCCGCCCGGGCCCGGTCTACCACCACTTCCCATTGCCGGGTGGGTGCTTCCAGGGTGGTGTCGATATCCACCAACCCCTCAATGTTTGCCATATCACCGGCAATCAGCCTGGCTAGCTCGGCTCTGCGGAAAGCATCAGCAGCGTAGACTTCCGCCACCAATGGCGACATCACTGGCGGCCCCGGCGGCACCTCCACCATTTTCACTTTGGCGCCATACCGGTCAGCAATCTCGGTAAGCGGGCCACGAAGGGCCTGGGTGATGTCATGGGAGGGGCGGCTGCGCGCCTCCGCACTGGCCAGGTTGACCTGGATATCACCCTGGTAGGGCTCGCTGCGCAGATAATATTGGCGCACCAGGCCGTTGAAATTGATCGGTGAAGCGGTACCGGCATAGGCCTGCCAGTTATCCACTTCGCCCACGGTTTCCAGGTAATGGCCCATTTCGGTCAGCACCCGCTGGGTTTGCTCCATGGGTGTGCGCTCGGGCATATCCACCACCACCTGCAATTCCGACTTGTTATCGAAAGGCAGCATTTTCAGGATCACCGCCTGGAATACCGGCAAAGAGGCCGCGCCCAGAGTGAGCAGGACCACCCCAAGCGCCAGCAAACGCCGGCGCCAGGCGTGTTCACCCAGAAACGGCCCCAGCACGGTATTGAAGATTTTCAGGGACACCGAGCTGACGCCATCGGCAGAGCTGCCGGAATCGCCACCCTCTTCCAGGGCCTCGCCTTTCTTGTGCTTGAGCAGCCGGAAGGCCAGCCAGGGCGCCACCACAAACGCCACAACCTGGGACACCACCATGCCGGCCGATGCGTTGATCGGAATCGGGCTCATGTAGGGGCCCATCAGCCCGGACACAAACGCCATGGGCAGCAGGGCCGCCATGATGGTCAGGCTGGCCATGATGGTGGGTGTACCCACTTCATCCACTGCTACCGGGATAATATCCTTGATGGCCCTGCGGCTGTTCTGGATGCGACGGTTAATGTTCTCGGTGATGACAATGCCGTCGTCCACCAGGATGCCGATGGAGAAAATCAGCGCGAACAGCGAGACACGGTTGAGGGTAAAGCCCCAGGCCCAGGAAAACACCAGGGTCAGCAGCAGGGTGATCAGCACCGAAATACCGACGATCAGCGCCTGGCGCCAGCCCATAAAGGCGAGCACCAGCAGCATCACCGCCAGGGTGGCGGAGACCAGGTCGGAAATCAGCTTCTGCGCCTTGTCAGACGCGGTCACTCCGTAGTCACGGGTTACCAGTACCTCTACGTCGGCCGGCAGTGCCCGGTTGCGCAGCTGGTCCAGGCGCTGTTCGATCGCGGTAGTGATATCGATGGCGTTTTCACCCGGTTTCTTGGCAATCGCGAGGGTGACCGCAGGGTAGACATCGCCGGCCTTCCCTGCCCGTTCATCCCCATGGGCCGGTCCGAAGCCCGCCAGCACGCTCTGGTCGGGTACGGTACTGCCGCGACGAACCTCCGCCACATCATCCAGGTACACAGCCGCGCCCTGGTGCATCCCCACCACCAGGCGCTTTACGTCTTCGAGGGACTGCAACAGGGTACCGGCCTGCACCGGTATCGAGAGATTATCCCGGGTTACCCGGGCTTCCTGGCTGGAGGCGTTGGCAGACTGCAGGGCACTTTCGATATCCGCCGTGGTCAGGCCGAAACCGGCCAGCAGCGCCGGATCAAATACGATATCCACCCGGTCGGGCACGCCGCCCACTGTGTAGATATCCCGGGTACCGGGTACCCGCTTCAGGGCCACTTCCAGCATATGGGCCAGGCGGGTAAGTTCTTCCCCGCTGTGGGTGCCGGTGGGGTCATACAGTGTCAAGGTCATCACCGGCACATCATCAATGCCCCGGGGTTTTATGACCGGCTGGGAGGCGCCGAGATTCTGCGGCAACCAGTCCTGGTTCGAATACACCTGGTTGTACAGCCGAACCAGGGCGTCCTGGCGGGCGATGCCCACCTCGAACTGCACGGTGATCACCGCCTGGCCCTGGCGGGACACGGAATACACGTGCTTCACGCCCTTGATTTCGCTCATTACCTGCTCGGCAGGTGTGGCAATGGCGCTTTCAACCTCCCGGGTGCTGGCACCGGGCATGGCCACCATGATATCCACCATGGTGACATCGATCTGAGGCTCTTCTTCCTTGGGTGTCACCACGACAGACAAGACACCAAGAATAATCGCAAGGATCGCCAGCAGCGGCGTCAGGTGGTTGTTCTGGAATACCCGGGCAATGGCTCCGGACGGGCCGACCGGCGGCAGGTTATCACTCACGGCCATTACTCCCCTTCAGCCTGGGCGTTTTCAGACAGGCTCAAGCGTTCGCTGCCCACCAGCTCATCCGGATTGGTCACCACCCGTTCGCCTTCCGAAAGCCCGGCCAGCACCTCCAGCCGGTCGTTCTCGCGAACACCCAGGCGGACCTGGCGCAGACGGGGCTGATCCTGGCTGTCCAGCACAAACACGGCCCGCAGTTCGCTGCGCTGAATCAGCGCGCTGGCCGGTACCCACAGGGCCTCCCGGCTGGCTACCGGCACACTGACCTTCACCAGCATGCCCGGGAACAGGCTGCCATTGGGTTCATTCAGGCGCAGCCGCAGGCGAAAGGTGTGGGTTTCCGGGTTGGCGTAGGGATAGAACGTCAGTTCCCCGGTTTCCAGCACCCGGCCGTCGGCCAGGGTAACGGTAGCCTGGCGTTCGCTGCGGGCCAGGTCTGCATACTTCTGGGGCAGGTCAACCACCACCCGCAATTGCTCCAGCGACAGGCCGCTGAGCAGCGGCTGGCCCGGGTTTACCGACTCGCCCAATTCCACATGGCGCTCGGTCAGGATTCCGCCATAAGGGGCAATAATGCGGGTGTAGTCCAGTTGTTTCTGCGCTTCTGCCACAGAGGCTTCCGCCCGCTCCACCCGGGCCCTGGCCGCACTGAGGTTGTTCCTGGCCTGGTCAAACTCTTGCCGCGACACCAGGCCCCGCTCATGGATGGCTTCGATACGGGTGTACTGCTGCCGGGCATCCTGCAAACCGGAGCGGGCTTCTTCAAGGCCGGCTTGCGCCTGCCGAAGGCGCGACTGCTGCTCGCTGTCTTCAAGGCGCACGATCAGGTCTCCGGCTGCTACCGAATCGTCCACATCAAACGGCAACTCGACCACCGTACCGCTGGTCTGGGCCGACACCGTGCTCTGCTGAACGGCCTCAATCAGCCCGTCAAGGTGTACGGTTTCATTGAACGGCGCCCGGGTTACCGGCGTGGCCTGGAGATCCTGTGCCGGGACTGCGATGGGCAAGAGTAACCAGGGTGCCAGAATCCATCCGATCAACGCGCGCTTAGCCATCAACTTATTCCTTTTTGGCATTTGCTAATAACCGAATTATAGCACCCTTTTCACCCGATGAAATCAGGCCCGGGGGTTATTTTCCGGCTATTCCGGCGGAGCCTCTGAGCCGCCCTCTTCGGCCGGTTTCCAGCCTTTGTCACCCAGATCGTCACTTTCCGCCAGCAACCGCAGCAGGCGTTCCCGGGTCATGGCCTCGTGCAGCTCGATCTGGCGCTGCTCGTTACGCAGGGACTTCAGCAGTGCCGTTGCCATGAAGATCATCAGCATCATGAACGGAAAGGCCGCCAGTATGGATATGGTCTGCAACGCCTCCAGCCCGCCACTGAGCAACAGTACACCGGCCACAGACACCTGCACTATGCCCCAGGTCAAGCGGGACCAGCGTTTCGGGTTGAGCACCCCCTTGCTGGTGAACATCCCCAATACAAAGGTAGCCGAGTTAGCTGAAGTGATAACAAACAAAACGATCAGCACCAGCATCAGCCCGCCCAGAATGGCAGTACCCGGCAGGTATTCCAGGGTGGCAAACAAGGCCGAACTCATTTCCGTGGTCACCGCCTCGCCCAGCGCCGCGCCCTCGAACAGTTCGAAATACAGCGCCGAACCGCCAAAGGTGGAGAACCAGACAATACTCAGCAGCACCGGCATACCGATCACCCCGAACACGAACTCGCGGATGGTGCGGCCGCGGGAAATCCGGGCAATAAAGCTGCCTACAAACGGCGCCCACGACAGCCCCCAGGCCCAGTAGAAAATGGTCCAGCGCTCTACCCAGTCGTCGCCGGTGTAAGGTGTCATCACCAGGCTCATGCCCACCATGTTGGAAAAGTAATCCCCGATGGCATTGGTCATGGCCGCCGTAATGAAATCGGTGGGCCCGAAGAAAAACACGAATACCAGCAACCCCGCTGCCAGAACCATGTTGGCATCACTCACGTATCGGATACCGCTTTCCAGCGGCGCCAGCGAACACAGCAGAAATACCGCGGCCACTCCCGCCAGGATGAACAGCTGCTGGCTGACCCCGAATGCCGTGCCGGCCACCGCCCCCAGACCACTGTTAATCTGGATAACCCCCAGCCCGAGTGTGGTGGCAACCCCGAACACCGTGGAGACCACCGCCAGGATATTGATGGCATGGCCGGCACCGGAATCCACACGGTCGCCCATGGTGGAGCGGAAGGCCTCACTGATCAGGCCGGGGCGCTGCAGCCGGAAACGCACATAGGCAATCGCCAGCCCCACCAGGGCAAAGTTGGCCCATTGATGAAAGCCCCAGTGAAACAGCGAATAACGCATGGCCATACTGGCCGCCTGCGGGCTTTCCGGTTCAGCGGAACCAAACGGCGGCGAAACAAAGTGGCTCATGGGCTCGGCCACCGCCCAGAACACCAGCCCCACCCCCATACCGGCGGAAAAGATCATGCCCAGCCAGGTCAGGTAGGAGAACTCCGGCGCCTCGCCGTCGGCCCCCAGTCGTATCCGGCCGTAGTCACTGCCGGCAATCGCTATGCAGAACACCAGGAAACCCGAGGTGGCAAACAGGTACAACCAGCCAAAGTGCAGGGTGGTGAACTCCAGGGCCTTGTGGGCATAGAAGGACAACTGGTCCGGCATCAGCCCGCCGGCCACCACAAAGACCGCCAGCAGAACAAATGAACTGTAGAAAACCCAACCGGGACGATGACTCATAACCACCCTTTTACCTGATCTTGCTGAATTGATAGCGTCCCATTCTAGTCCCCCTGCAGAAAGGCACAAAAAAACCCCGGACAGACTCAACATCCGCCCGGGGTATAAATGTCACCCGCCGGCTATGAGAAGCGGGTAACCGCCATAATCGTCTTTACCACCGGGCCGTGAGTGCTGCGCGCACGGTGCGGCCGGGTTCGTTGACCTTGAAAAACTCCTCGCCCAGGGCATCCGCTTTGCTCACGTGAGATGCCCAGGTCTTGTCGAACACGTTATCCACCGCCCAGGTCAGGCTCAGGTTAGCCATTAATGGATGGGTTCCGGACAGGTTGAAGACGCCGTAACCCGGTGAGGTGCTGGGATCAAGGCCAGACTCCAGGTCTACCCGATCCTGCCGGCGCGCCAGCTGCCATTCGGCTTCCAGGGTGTGGCCCTGATGATGCCAGCCAAGGGTCTGGATAAACTGAATCGGCGGAATCCGCGGCAGCGCCTTGTCGGCATCCCGGTTTTCACCCCTTACAGACGCCAGCTTGCTGTTCGTGCTCCAGGTACCGTTGCTCCAGCCCAGCTGGCCTTCGACACCCAGCAAGCGGGCATCAATGTTGTAGTAGCGGTCCTGGGAACGCAGAACATAGTCGTCCACCTGGTCTACCCAGACCGCCGGACGCCAGTTCCAGTTGCCTTCCCGGCCCGACAGGCTGATTTCCAGCTTGTTGTGTTTCTCGGTGTCCAGGCCCGGGTTACCCACCCAACCCAGCATTTTGTTGACGTAGCGTTCGGTCACTCCAGGGCTGCGCACACTGTGGCTGGCCACGACATCCAGGCTACGGTTTTGCGCGTAACGCCACTCACCACTGACAAAGCCACTGACGTTGTCATCGTTAGCATCGGTGTTGGTGGTGCCATATACCTGCTTGTAAGCCTTGGCCGCACTCATCGACACCATGGTTCCATCTGGCTTTTTAAGCATGTAGGCCTGGTCAGCCTTGGTGGCCTGCATCTCTACGCGGTCGTAACGAATACCGGCACCCAACCGGGTGTTCATGCGGATCTGGTGGAAGGCTTCAACAAATACACCCACACGATCCCGCTCAACGCCAGGCCACATGTAAGAGGCCACAACGTCTTTATCCACGTTGTTCAGGGCGGCATCCCAGTCGTTGCTTTCTACATCGACACCGATGGCAATGTCTTTGGTGTAGTTGATGGTCTGATCCAGCACCAGCCGCACGCCTTGAGTACGGGTCTCCGAGGCGGTCAACATTTTCATGGGAGCCGTTTGCTCGCGCAGACTGAAGTTGTCCATCACATGGTCAACGTCCGCCTGCCAGGCCATCAGGTTCCAGTCGCCGTTGGCGACGGGCGCACCCAGCTCCATCCGGTACAGGTCGGTGTCGGTTTTCGGCGCATCCATACCACGGCCCGGAAAGCTGACATCCCGCTCTTCCTGGCGGCTGACCATGCCTTTGATGTAGAAGCCGTTATCAGCTGTCCAGGCGCCATCCACCCGGCCTTCGGTGTTTTCATAGGAGCTGCGGACTTCGTTACCGTCGCCGTCTTCGTAGTCGTCCGCTTCGTCGTAGCCGCCGGCCAATCGAATGAAGGCATCCTTGCTACCGGCCGCTACGCTGCCGTTCACCAGTTTGCCTTCGCCATTGTCGGCGCCGCCCAGGGTCAGGTGGCCGGTTGTGCGGTTGTCATCCGCAAATTCCGGAGCTGCAGTGGTGGCCACCACCTGGCCGCCGGCAATCGGACCCCAGCGCAGGGTGCGGTTGCTGGTGCGCACTTCCAGCACCGGCGCCAGCGCCGTACTCAGACGGCTGGTGGGCGGGTCCATCCGGCTCGGGCAGGCGCCTTCCACCCGCATGCCGTCCAGCAATACCTCAACCCGCTCCTCGTTCTGGCCACGGATTACCGGGTCCAGGCCACGGCCACCCATACGGGACAGGGACACAGACGCATCAGACGACAACCGTTGTACCGGCTCGGTCTGGATAGCCGCCGCAGAAAGCCTGGCCGCTTCGGCGGACTGGCCTTCGGTTACCCGGATGACCACCGGGTTTTCAGCTTCGGACTGGGCACTGGCAAGGGGTGCGACGGCATAGCCGGCCATCACAAGGCTGATACAGCGAGCCAGGTGGGTTTGTTTCAACATCGGTTGGCGGTCCTTGGATCGTTCTAGTTGGTTGCATGACTAATGATCCGGAATTGTAAGACCCTTCCTTAAGCCTGGCTTGAGACACAATGCCGCACCTCTTTGGGGGTATCTCCAATAGGTGCAAAAGCACATTGTTTTGCCCTGCACTTGCAAAACCACCGTCAGATGTGGTGAAATCTCGTCCCTTTTTTTGGGTGGTCGCAAATTCTTGCGACTTTCAATACGCGAATTCCGAGGGCTTATCCCATGACAGCAAAACTCGACGAAAAGCTGGAACCGATTTACCAGGACGTTCTGCACCGCAATCCCGGTGAGAAAGAGTTCCACCAGGCAGTTCATGAAGTGCTGGAAACTCTGGGGCCCGTACTGGTCAAGTATCCCGAGTTCGCCGACAAGAAGATCATCCAGCGTATCTGCGAGCCAGAGCGCCAGATCATCTTCCGTGTACCCTGGCAGGATGACAGCGGCGAGATCCACATCAACCGTGCCTTCCGCGTTGAATTCAACAGCGCCCTGGGCCCCTACAAGGGCGGCATGCGTTTCCACCCGTCCGTTTACCTGGGCATCATCAAGTTCCTGGGCTTCGAGCAGATCTTCAAGAACGCCCTGACCGGCCTGCCCATCGGCGGCGGTAAAGGCGGCAGCGACTTCGATCCGAAGGGCAAGTCCGACGACGAAATCATGCGTTTCTGCCAGAGCCTGATGACCGAACTGTACCGTCACCTGGGCGAGTACACAGACGTTCCTGCCGGCGACATCGGCGTGGGCGGCCGCGAGATTGGCTACCTGTTCGGCCAGTACAAGCGCATCACCAACCGTTACGAGTCCGGCGTGTTCACCGGCAAGGGCCTGGACTGGGGCGGCAGCCGTGCTCGAACCGAAGCTACCGGCTACGGCACTGTATTCTTCACCCACGAAATGCTGAAAGCCCGTGGTGACTCCCTGGAAGGCAAGACTGTCGTGGTTTCCGGCTCCGGTAACGTGGCCATCTACGCCATCGACAAGTGCCACGAGCTGGGCGCCAAGGTCATTGCCTGCTCCGACTCCCAGGGCATGATCGTGGACGAGAACGGCATCAACCTGCAGACCCTCAAGCGTATCAAGGAAGTTGAGCGTCGTCGCATCAGTGCCTACACCGAGTTCCACAAAGACGCCAAGTACGTGGAAGACGGCAACATCTGGAGCGTTCCGTGTGACGTGGCCCTGCCTTGCGCCACCCAGAACGAGCTCAACGGCAGCGATGCCAAGACCCTGGTCGAAAACGGCTGTATCGCCGTGGCTGAAGGCGCCAACATGCCGACCACCCCGGAAGGCATCATCATCTTCCAGGACGCCAAGATCGCCTACGGCCCGGGCAAGGCAGCCAACGCCGGTGGTGTTGCCACCTCTGCGCTGGAAATGCAGCAGAACGCCAGCCGTGACTCCTGGACCTTCGATTACACCCAGAAGCGCCTTGAGGAAATCATGATTGATATCCACAAGAACTGCTACGAGACCGCGGCCGAGTTCGGCGCCGAAGGCAACTACGTGCTGGGCGCCAACATCAATGGCTTCCTGCGGGTTGCCAAGGCCATGAACGCCATGGGCGTGATCTGATCCTGCCATGAACGGCGAAGAACCTCGCCAGTCCGAAGACCGGGTATCTACCGGTCTGGCCGGACTGGACGAGGTTCTGGATTACCTCAGAATCGGCGATAACGTTGTCTGGCGGGTTTCCCACCTTGATGACTATCGCCGTTTCGTCCTTCCCTTCGTTGATGCCGCCGCCGATGCCGGCCGGCAGATTCTCTACCTCCGGTTTGGCGACCATCCGCCGATCATTGAAAACCACCCTGCCGTCCGCACGATCGAAATCGACGCCCTTGGCGGTTTTGAAAGCTTCACCAGCCGGGTCTGGCACCTGATCGAGCAACACGGTCGCGGCGCGTTCTATGTCTGTGACAGCCTGAGCGAGTTGCTCAATGCCTGGGCCACCGACGCCATGGTGGGTAATTTCTTCCGGGTGGTATGTCCGTTCCTGTTCGAGCTGGATACCGTGGCCTGGTTTGCGCTGCACCCGGAGCGCCACTCCCGGATGACCCTGGACAGAATCCGCCAGACCACCCAGGTAATGCTGGACGTTCGCCGCCATGGCGACAATGTGCAGGTACAGCCAATCAAGGCCTGGCGCCGGCAATCACCCACCATGTTCCTGCCCCACCGGGAGCATAACGGCCAGTTCTGCCCGATTACCGACAGCAGCGATGCCACCCGGTTACAGGCGAGCCTGGAACAGGAAGGCCTGCACCGGCAGCCCCTTCTGGATTACTGGGACCGATTGTTCCAGGACGCCAGCCGGGCCCTGTCCGAAAACGATCCCGCCGCCATTGCCAACCTGCAGGAGCAGGTGCTGCAGGTTCTGGTCAGCCGGGACCCGCAGATACTGGAACTGGCCCGCCGTTATCTGTCGCTGGAAGACCTGCTGGCCATCCGCGGCCGGCTGGTGGGCAGCGGCTATATCGGCGGCAAGGCCACGGGTATGCTGATTGCCCGGAACATCCTGCTGAAAGACGATCCGCAACAATGGCAGGAGATGCTGGAACCCCACGACTCCAGCTATCTGGGCACCGATGCCTACTATGCCTTCCTGGTGCATAACGGCCTGTGGCCGGCGATCATGCGCCAGCGCTCCGCCACCGGTTACCTGGCAGAAGCCCCGGCCCTGCAAAACGGTATTCTGGAAGGCCGCTTTCCCGATGAAATCCGGGCAGACCTGGAGCGCCTGCTGGACCACTACGGCCAGTACCCGATCCTGGTGCGCTCATCCAGCCTGCAGGAAGACGGTTTCGGCAATGCCTTTGCGGGCAAGTACGACAGCGTGTTCCTGGTCAACCAGGGCTCGCCCGAACAGCGACTGGCCGCGCTGGAAGATGCCATCCGGCAGGTGTATGCATCGTCCATGAGCAAAGATGCGCTGGTATACCGCAAACAGCGAGGGCTCGACCAGCGGGAAGAACCCATGGCACTGCTGATCCAGCGGGTAAACGGCCGGTTCCACAACCGCTATTACCTGCCGGATGCCGCCGGCGTGGGGGTGTCCCGCAACACCTTTGCCTGGGACAGCAACATGGACCCGAAAGCCGGCATGGTGCGGTTGGTGATGGGCCTGGGCACCCGGGCGGTGGACCGTATTGAAGGCGACCACGCCTGCGTGATGGCACTGGACCATCCCACCCGGCAGCCGTTCCGCAACCAGGACGAAAGCTTCCGGTTCTCCCAGCACCTGGTGGACCTGCTGGACCTGGAAACCGGGGGCCTCGAAACCCGGCCCCTGAGCCAGATGCTTCCATCTGCGCCAAACCTGCCCATGAACCACCTTGCCGAAATCGACCGGGACGCCACCGCCAGGGCCGAGCAGATCGGCCTTGATGGCCCGGTCTGGCGCCTGACCTTCCGGCCACTGGTGCAGGGCAGCCGGTTTATCAACCGGCTATCGAGCCTGCTGGCCACCCTGGAAGCCGGTTACCGGCATCCGGTGGATGTGGAATTTACCCTGCATCTGAATGCCGAGGGAGAGCCGTCTTTCAACCTGGTGCAATGCCGCCCACTGGCCACCATTGGCGAAACCGGCCCGGTGCAGATTCCGGACCCGCTGCCCGAGCCCCGGCTGCTGTTCCGGACCCGGGGCCATTTCATGGGCGGCAACATCAACCTGGCCATCACAAGGGTGATCCGGGTAAACGCCGCCATCTATGCCGGCCTGAATACCAATGAGCGTTACGAGGTGGCACGGCTGGTCGGTGAAACCGTAAGGGCTTCAGCCGAACCCACGATGCTGGTCGGCCCCGGTCGCTGGGGCACCAGCAGCCCGGAACTGGGTGTTCCGGTGCGGTTTTCCGACATTGCCGGCGTGGCCGCGCTGGTGGAAGTGTCCGAAAATGCCGGCGACATGGTGCCGGACCTGTCCTACGGTTCGCATTTCTTCCAGGACCTGGTGGAAACCGGCATAGCCTATGCGGCCCTGTTCCCGGATACCGCCCACTGCCAGTACCACCCTGATCGCCTGCCACCCTGCCAGCTTTCAGGAATGGCTGGGCAAGCTGCAGAAGCCGTGGAAGTCCATCACATCACCCGGGGCCAGCTGCAACTGACCGGCGATGTGGTCAGCCAGCAACTGGTGTGTTATTTCACCGATTGACCCCTGACAAAAGGTCGCACGTTGTTCAGATGCGCCGCAGCCGCTTGCTGCTAGAATGCCCTCATGGAATGGCTCACTCACTCTCAGACCGGTTTTCGCCAGGCTGCCCGCTACCTGCTGGGCATGCGGCTGGCCATCATCACCACGCAACTGGTGGCTATTGCCGTTGCCGAATCCGTCATCACCCTGGCGCACCGGGCCGAGGCCCTGCTGGTTTGCCTGCTGTACGGCGTGCTGGCCACCCTTGGCTGGCTCTGGTTCAACCGCAAACCGCCTGAATCCTCGGTTCCGGTCAGCCTGACCCTGGCCACGGACCTGATCCTGATCGGTCTCTGGCTGTTCTACACCGGCGGCTATACCAATCCGCTGGTGTCGGTATTGCTGCTGCCCATTGCCGTGGCCATTATCCTGGTACCAACCCGCCAGAGTATTGCGCTGACGCTCACCGGCATTGCCGTGTACACCGCCCTGGTCATATGGCACACCCCGGTGGTGCACGATCACCACGGTGGCGACCTCGCCCAGCTACACCTTGTCGGCATGTGGGTGACCTTTGCCCTGACCGCCGGCATTCTGCTGCTGGTGGTGGGCACCCTGGCCCATCGCCTGCGACACCAGCAAAGCCAGCTGTCCCGGTTCCGGGAAAACCGGTTGCGGGATGAGCAGGTGATTGCCCTTGGCCTGTCGGCGGCGGCGGTTGCACACCGGCTCGGCACACCACTGAACACCATGACTTTGCTACTGGATGAAATCCGTTCCCACAGCGGCCAGGGCAACCCGGAGCTGGAAGAAGACCTGGACATGATGGGCCAGCAGGTGATGCTGTGCAGCAGCCACCTGCAGCAGCTCACCAAAACCGCTGTAGAAGCCAGGACCGCCCAACTGGAAACCCTACCAGTACGCGAGTGGCTGGCCAGGTTGCGGGAATCCGCCACCCTGCTGTGGCCGTCCGGCCCTATCCAGTGGGCAAAGGATCATCCCGATGCCCGCATTGCGGTCGACGCCACCCTCGACCAGGCCATCCTGAACCTGTTGGCCAATGCCCTGACCGCCAGCCCCCAGTGGGTAGCAGTCAGCAGTCGGCAAACCGATAGCGGCCGCATAGAGATCGTGGTCGAAGACCACGGTGAAGGGTTGGAGGCCGCCCTGGCCGGAGCACCCGGCGAAGATATAGTCGATTCCAGGAACGGTCTGGGAGTTGGCCTGTTTTTGTCTAATGCCACCATCCAGCGGCTGGGAGGCAACCTGAAAGCCCGAACCGGCAACACCGGAACCACCATGGTGATCGATTTGCCGCAGGCCGTGACATCCACTGGAGGAGAGCCGGAATATGTCTGAACAGGAACAGTGGCTGATTGTTGATGACGACCAGGCCTTCCTGCAGGTGCTGAGCCGCTCCCTGGCCCGGCAGGGTATCGAGGCCATCACAGCCAGCAACCACGACAGCGCCCTGGATGCGCTGGATGCCCACAACATCCGCCGCTGCGTGCTCGACCTGAACCTGGCCGGCGAGAGCGGACTGCAGTTGCTGCCGGAACTTCTCGACACCAACCCGGACCTGGACGTACTGGTGCTCACCGGCTACGGCAGCATTGCCACTGCCGTGGAGGCCATGCGCCGGGGGGCTGCCAACTACCTGTGCAAACCGGTGACCGTACAGCAGCTGATCAGCGGCTTTGAACCGCTGGAAGCCCCGCCTGAATTGCGCCCGGAGCCACCCTCGGTGGAAGAAATGGAATGGGAACACATCCAGCGGGTGCTGAATGAGCACGAGGGCAACATCTCGGCGACGGCCCGGGCCCTGAACATGCACCGCCGCACCCTGCAACGGAAACTGCAAAAACACTCTCGTTGGCGCCAATAACCCCAACGCAAGCTATTCAATCCACACAATTTTGACGGACATCAATTCCGTCAGACTAATGTGTAATGCCTGCAATTCGCGTATACGCTAGGATTGCGCGGCGTCTGACTTTTGCAATAAATGGATAATCCGCTGACTGTCACTGCGGCCATCTCGGCCTCTACGGACGGTTAAACTGATTGCGATTGCTATACTTTCCGGCGCACTCACAGGGAGGAGAGCCAACCGCCAATTACCGGATTTACCCGAGATGCCCAAAGGTCCCGAACACGTCGCACCAACTGCTGATATCTCCCCGGCCCGGCTGGCATTGGTAGCCACCACCACCAGCAATATGGTGCTGATCCTGGATGGCGAGGCCCGCATCGAATGGGTAAACGGCGCGTTTGAGGCCCATACCGGTTACCCCCTGACCGATATCCGGGGCAAAAAGCCGTTTGACCTGTTACCCGGAACCGGCACCGACAAGGAAACCGTCGCCCGCATCCGGGCGCACTTCGCCAACGGCGAACCCTTCGAAGAAGACATCCTGCATTACACCGCCAGCGGCACCCCGTACTGGGTACACACCTGCAGCATGCCGATCGGCAAAGCGGAGGGCGTGGAGCCGGGCTTTGTCATCATCCAGACCAATATTTCCGACCGCAAGCACGGCGAGCGGGGCCTGCGTATTGCCGCCAGCGTATTCGACCGCAGCCACGAGGCCATCCTGATCACCGACAAGCACAACCGCATCATGGATGTGAACCCGGCCTTCGCCCGCATCACCGGCTACAGCCGGGAAGAAGTGCTGGGCCTGAACCCGAACATTCTCAGCTCCGGCCGGCACTCCAAGGCCTACTACCAGTCCATGTGGCGCTCTATCGAGCAAAACGATTTCTGGCGTGGCGAGCTGTGGAACCGGCGCAAGAATGGTGAGGAATATGTGGAGTTGTTGTCGGTCAGCCGGGTTCACCTGGAGGAGCCGGGGCAATATTTCCACGTGGCGTCGTTTTCCGACATCACCGCACTGAAAAACCATGCCCGGGACCTGGACCGGGCTGCTAACTACGATGAACTCACCGGCCTACCCAACCGGCAGTTGCTGGTGGAACGTCTTCACACGGCCCGCCAGCACGCCGACCGCCAGAAACGTTCGCTCTCGGTGTGTTACCTGGACATTGACGGTTTCAAAGCCATCAACGACGAATTCGGCCACGACGCCGGCGACAAGGCCCTGAAAACCGTGGCCGACCGCCTGGCCCACAGTCTGCGCCGGGGCGACACCATCGCGCGGATCGGCGGCGACGAGTTTGTCATCCTGGTTCAGAGCGACAACCCGGAAATCGTCTATCAGCGACTGCTGGCGGAAGTGGGTCAGCCGATCCCGGTGGCGGATACCTTTATTACGGTCACCGCCAGCCTGGGCGCCGCCATTTATCCGGACGATAACACCGACGCCGAAGGCCTTATCCGCCACGCCGACCAGGCCATGTACGCGGCCAAGGAAAAAGGCCGTAACCAGTTCCACATTTTCGACCCCGGTGAAGACGCCTTCCGGCGCCAGCGCCGCAACCAGCTGGTGGAAATCGGCAATGCGCTGGAGCACAACGAATTCGAACTGTATTTCCAGCCCCAGGTGCGGCTGGCAGACTGCCAGGTAGTGGGCTTTGAAGCCCTGATCCGCTGGAACCACCCGGCCAGGGGCCTGACCACGCCGGGGGAGTTCCTGCCTGCGGTAGAGAACAGCCACCTGGAAGTACCTCTGGGCAGCTGGGTGCTGAAAGAAGCCATCCACCAGATGAACCTGTGGAACGAGGCCGGCGAGCAGCTTGCGGTGAGCATTAACATCGGCGCACCGCACCTGATGGACCGGAGCTTTGTGCACTACCTGGAAAGCTACCTGCAGTGCCACCCGGAGGTAAATCCGGAACAGATCACACTGGAAGTGCTTGAATCCACCGCCCTGGAAGACATTCAGCGCGCCGAGAACGTACTGGCAAAGTGCCAGACCCTGGGCCTCCAGGTTGCGCTGGATGATTTCGGAACCGGGTTCTCATCCCTGACTTACCTGCGCACCCTGCCGATCAACATGATCAAGATCGACCAGAGTTTCATCCGCGACATGCTGCAGGACGACAGCGACCGGGCGATTGTGGAAAGTGTGATTTTCATGGCCCAGCGCTTCGAGAAACCGACCCTGGCCGAAGGCGTGGAAACCATGGCCCAGGCCGAAGCGCTCATGGCCATGGGCTGCAACCTGGTGCAAGGCTATGCCGTGGCCCGGCCCATGCCGGCTTCCGAGGTGCTGCCCTGGCTGGCCATGTGGCGGGAGAATGCCTCCTGCAAGGCCCAGTCGGAGCCCCCCGCTAGCGATACCGGCGCTGGTCCAGGGTGCTCAACCGGTCGGGATGGAACACCATCAGGCCGGTCACAAACGCTCCGTTGATAAAGCCTTCGGGAATCATGAACAGCGGCAGGTAGCGCAGGTATTCGTGCACCAGCATGTCGAAACTATAGGCTCCGCTGGTCCAGAGCAGCAAACACATCACCACCCCGGCCGCCGCCACTGACAGCCCGGCACCAAAGAACCCACAAAAGAAGATATAAGCGAAGAAATTTCGGAAGTTACGCCGACGCTCCCACAGCATGATGCCGTGGCTCACCAGGGCCGGCACCATCACAGTGACCAGCCCGTTGGCGGCAAACATCATCAGCGGTTCGCGCCCGGTAATCACCGTAATCACCAGCGCCAGCAGGCCGGCGAGCACTGCCAGGGCCCAGCCCACCATCAGGGTAATCACAGTGATACCGAAAATATGAATGGCCAGCCCGGGCGATATCCCCGCCCTTAACTGCCAGACAAACCCCAACACCACCGCAGCGCCAAACAGCGTGTGCTGGGCCGCGTCATCGTTGCGGAAGGCCCGCCAGTCCACGGACCGGAGGGCGGCAATCAGAACCAGCACAAACAGCAGTGCCGTGAACAGCCACTGGCCAGTGGAGAGCAGGTTGTCAGTCATTCCCATCAGTGGTCACCGGTTACTAGCGCCAAGAAACACGGGGGCAGTGTTCAACATACCCCCGCGCCGGTCAATGGGATCACTGCGCTCAGATCATGCGATCGCCGGCCGGTTGGTGAGTGCCTGCCAGGCCTCATAGGTGCTCAGGTACACGCCACCGCCCAGGTGCTCAAGAAACTCCGTGCCCTTGAGCCGGTCCATCACCGGGCCTTTCACCTCAGACAGGTGCAGCCTTGCGCCGGCATCGTGCAGGCGCTCATTGATGGCTTCTAGGCTTTCCAGTGCCGAGGCATCAATCAGGTTAACCGCGGGGCACACCAGCACCAGGTCTGTCAGCTCCGGCTCCCGGCTGACCAGGTCCATCACTGTTTCCTCAAGGAAACGGGCATTGGCAAAGTACAGACTCTCGTCTACCCGCAGGAAGGTTACCTTCGGGCACAGTTCCACGTCATGGCGCAACACATTGCGGAAATGCTCGGTACCCGGCACCAGGCCCACCACGGCACTGTGGGGCCGGCTGGTTCGATACAGGAACAACCCGATGGACAGCGCCACCCCCGCAATAATGCCTGCCTCCACGCTGTGAACCAGGGTCAGCACAATGGTGGCCAGCATGGCGCCAAAGTCGGTACGGGAATACCGGAAGGTGCGAGCCAGGGCCGGCAGGTCAATCAGCGTAGCCACCGCCACGATAATCGTCGCTGCCAGCGTGGCCTGGGGCAGCCAGGCAATGGCAGGCGTCAGGAACAGGGTGGCCAGGGCAATGCCCACCGCCGTATAGGCTCCCGCCGCCGGCGTTTCCGCGCCGGCATCAAAGTTGACCACGGAGCGGGAGAAGCCACCGGTTACCGGCATACCTCCGGAGAAACCGGAACCCAGGTTGGCGGTGCCCAGGCCAATCAGCTCCTGGTCCGGATCAATACGCTGGCGCCGCTTGGCGGCCAGCGTCTGGCCCACAGACACCGATTCCACAAAGCCCACCACACTGATCAGCAAGGCACTGACGGCCAGCTGGGACCATACCGAGGGCTCCAGGCTTGGCATGGTAAAGGAGGGCAAACCCGATGGCACGGCACCCACCAGCCGGACACCCTGTTCATCCAGCCGCAGGGCCCAGGCCACCAGGGTTGTCACCACCACTGCCAGAATCGGTGCCGTCTTGGTGAAAATATCCGCGGCACGGGGCGCCAGGCCCAGCTTGCTCAGAAGCGGCTTCAGGTAGCGACGGGACCACACCAGGAACAGCAGGGCACCGCCACCCACCAGCAGAGTGGGCAGATTGGTATCAGCCAGGCCGCTTAACAGCGAACCGACGATATCAATCAGGTTGTGGCCGGAAGACTGGATACCGAACAGGTGCTTCAGCTGGCTGGCAGCAATGACGATGCCGGAGGCGGTGATAAACCCGGAAATCACCGGATGGCTGAGGAAGTTGGCCAGAAAACCAAGCCGCATCACCCCCATGACAGTCAGCATCAGGCCCGACATCACCGCCAGCAACACCGCACCGGCAATGTATTCGGGCGTACCGGCCTCCGCCAGTGGCGCCAGGGCAGCCGCTGTCATCAATGAAGCCACAGCCACCGGCCCCACCGACAAGGTTCGGCTGGTGCCGAACACCGCGTAGATCGCCAGCGGCAGGATACTGGCATACAGCCCGACATGGGCCGGCAGTCCCGCCAGCAACGCATAGGCCAGCGACTGCGGGATCAGCATCACCGTGACAATCACAGCCGCGATCAGGTCACTGGTGACCTGGTTGCGGCTGTAGTGTGGTGCCCACTGCAGAATGGGCAGGTAGCGTTTGAAGTTCATACCCGGCTCAGAACCGGTTAACCGGAACTTTCAGGTACACCTGGCCGTTATCCTCTGCCGGTGGCATATGGCCGGCCCGCATATTCACCTGCACCGAGGGCAGGATCAGCCGGGGCATGTCCAGGGTGGCATCCCGCTCGGTGCGCATTTTCACAAACTCCTCTTCGGAGATACCTTCATGCACATGCACATTGGCCTCACGCTGCTCCGCCACCGTGGTCATATGCTGGTACTCATCCCGGCCAGGTGCCTTGTAGTCATGGCACAGGAAGATACGAGTCTCCGGCGGCAGGGTGAGCACCTTCTGGATCGATTGATACAGGGTGCGCGCATCGCCACCCGGGAAATCGCAGCGGGCGGTGCCGTAGTCGGGCATGAACAGGGTATCGCCCACAAACGCAGCGTCGTCGATCACGTAGGTCAGGCAAGCGGGAGTGTGGCCCGGGGTATGCAGCACCCGGCCCTGCAGGTTGCCGATGGTAAAGGTGTCGCCTTCCTGGAACAGCTTATCGAACTGGCTGCCATCGCGGGCAAACTCGGTACCTGCATTGAAAGCTTTACCAAAAATTTCCTGAACATCGACGATTTTTGCGCCAATTCCCGTCTTTCCGCCAAGATGTTCGTGCAGATAGGGTGCTGCAGACAGGTGATCTGCGTGCACATGGGTCTCCAGAATCCACTCAACCGCCAGGTTGTTGTCTCGAACGTACTGGATGATCTCGTCTGCAGAGCGCACGTCGGTGCGGCCGGCGGCGTAGTCGAAATCCAGCACCGAATCCAGGATGGCACAGGCCTGACTGTCCGGATCACGCACCACGTAACTGAACGTATTGGTGGGTTCGTCGAAGAAATGCTGAACGATAGGCTGAGTCATGGTATTCACCTTGGATGTCGCCGATATCTATGATTTGATCTAAGGATATACTGAAACGATATATAAGGTGAAATTCTGTTTTCTTATATAGGCGATAAGCTCGATGCATCACACCGGGCACCGGAACACGTTCCGGCCCTCGGCAGGGTGTTTGCTCAGCGTTGCCCGAGAAGCTGTGTGGCCTCGCGGCGGCGACCGTCATCTGCCAGCTCACGGCCCGGCCTGCCTGGCGCCGACAGTACTTTTTCCAGGTACACCCGCGCCCGCTCCGGCTCATCCTGATCCAGCAGAAAATCCCCGAAAAAATAATTGGCATCAATGCCATCAGGGTTGATCGCCAGGGCTTTTTGCAGATAACTCCGCGCCTTGCTGTCATCCCCGAACCCCAGCGGCCAACCCGGCACCTGGTAGTATAGACTACCCAGAGACGTGTAGGCCGAGCCATCCAGTGCCTCTGGATCGATGTCCAGTGCCGCTTCCAGTGAAGCCCTGGCCTCTTTTACCAACCCCAGGGCGCCCAGACCGCCTTCGGCGCCAGCGTAGGTGCTGAGCACAATACCCTGCCAGATCAGCGGTTCCGCCCGGCCCGGGTAACGCTCAACAAAGGCCTTGGCCTCGGTGGCCAGTGCCTCGAATGCCTTTTCTTTTTCCTGTTCGGGTGTCTGATACTGGATTTCAGCCCAGCGTTGCTGGATCTGCGCCAGTTCGGTTGGTACATCCTGGGCCCACGCCGGCATGGCCAGCAACGCGGCCAATACCATCATCATCCACTTCATGACATTGCTCCTGAATCCAGAAAGCGCCGGATGATCGGCAGTTGTTTCAACATGGCTTTATCCACCATCTTCGGCAGGATGCCGTTGATCACCACAAACAGTTTTTCCGGCCAGCCCAGGAAGCGCCGGCGCTCATCCTTTTCCATGGTCTGAAGAATCTGGGCCGCCACGGTTTCCGGAGCGTCCATGGCATTGCCCAGCGCCCGGTTCAACTCGTTCACCGGCTCCGGGTTCATGGCCGTGGCGGTCGCCCTGGGGGCCACGTACACCACCTGCACCGGGGTATCCGCCAGCTCCCGGCGCAGGGCTTCGGTAAAGCCGCGCAGGCCGAATTTGCTGGCACAGTAAGCGGTGTAGCCCGGGAACCCGATACTGCCGAAGGTGGAACCCACAAACACCAGGCCGCCCATCCCCGCTTTACGGAACCGCGGGACAAAATGCCGGGCGACCAGCATGGCGGAACGCAGGTTGACCATGAGCTGGGCGTCCAGGTCGCTGACCGCCATGCCCTCCAGCGCCGCAAAGCGGTTCTGGCCGGCGCAGTGGATCACGCCATCAATATCCGGATACACCTCGGTCAGCTGTTGCAGTTGCCGGTCCAGTTCCAGGCTGGCCAGCTCCAGGTGCACCGGGGAAACGCCTGCGCGCTTTTCCAGCCGCTCGGGATGGCGGGTCGCCACAATCACCCGGGCACCACTTTCCACCAGGGGGCTGATCAGGGCCTGGCCAATGCCGCCAGTGCCGCCCAGCAGCAGAAAGGTTCGGTCATGCAGCCTCATGGCGCTGCTCCTTGTTACTGGCCGGCAGCGGAATGCTGTGCAGCATGTCGCCGTAAAGTCGATACACCATGCGGGCCGACTCGATGATGACCTGCTGGTCGTCCGGATCTGTAATGCTGTCCATCAGGTTGCGGAAAAACTCGAAGTGCTCCTGGTCCAGTGCGCCGTGAGAATACAGATAGCTGAAGGCCTGGTCAGGCAGGCCCAGCTGTTTCTGGATGGCTTCGCCCAGCGGCGTGGCCAGTTCGATGGAGGTGCCTTCCAGTACCTGAACCATGCCGAAAAAGGCGGCCGGGTTGCCGCGCTGGATGCGGTCGTACAGGTAAGCCACCATCAGCTCGATGGAGGTATCCGGCTGGCCATGGCGGATGGCTTCCTTGTCTTCACCACAGGCTTCCAGGTCGTTCAGGATCCACTCGTGGTGGCCGTATTCTTCCTCGATGTATTCCACCAGCGCCTTGCGCACAAACTCCAGCCGCTCAGGGAGCCGCCCGCCGCAAGCCATCATCAGCGGTACCGTGTGTTTCACGTGGTGGTAGGCCTGGGTCAGAAACCAGGTGTAGCCTTCAAGGTCAAAGCGACCCTCCTGGATGGCTTGAATCACCGGGGCTCCGGTGACATGGGCCCGGGCCTGTTCGGTTTCGGATTGCAGTCGGTCAAAAAATGCCATGTTGGAGACTCCTGGCGTTGTCTGTTGGGGAGAAGTGCCCGCAGGCACAGAAAGATTCATAAAAAGGGGAAAGGCTTCGGCCATGAGCATGGGCAGGTCAGCCTGAATCTGGTGCCGCACGGGGCGGCCGTTGGCGGTGATATGGCCCTCGGCCTGGGTCAGCGGTTGCCGGCGTATGTACACGGCCTGCAAACGGGCGTAGTCGGGCAAACCGGCATTGAGTGCCATCAGGGCGGCCCGCAGCTTGTCCGGGCCACGACCATCCCGAACCACCAGCAAGGCGCTGGGTTGTGGTTCGCCATCACCAAACACCACGGCCTGGGTGGCACCCACGGCCTGTACCAGCTCGCTCTCCAGCCATTCCGGGCTGATGTTGCGGCCAAAACTGGTGATGATCAGGTTCTTGGCGCGGCCGTTAACAGCCAGGAAACCCTCCGGGCTGATCGCCCCAAGGTCTCCGGTGTCCAGCCAGCCATCATCCTCGGGCTCGTCGCCCAGATACCCCAGATGGGTGTTGCCCCGCACCAGAATCCGCTGATTGTCGTCCACCTGAACCTGTACATGCGAAAGCGGCCGGCCCACAGTGCCCTCCCGTTCAGCGCCCGGTATGTTCAGGGCCACCACAGAGCCGCACTCGGACAAGCCGTAACCTTCGTACAGCGGCAAATTCATCGCCCGGCCACGGGCCAGCAAATCTGGTGAAACCCGGCCACCACCAACGGCCAGGAAACGAAACGAATCCGTAGCCAGCGAACCCTGCTCGGCGGCATTGACCAGCGCCATGGCCAGCTCCGGCACCAGAATCACCGAATGGGGCTGGTGCTGATTCAGGCCGGCCACCAGCTGGCCCAGTTCCAGGCCGCTGCTGCCAGTCATGCCCAGGGTTTGCAGCGGGGCAACCGTCACCGTGGCACCCATCAGCAGGGGCAGGTATACCCCGGCAATGTTCTCCAGCAGGGTCGCCAGGGGCAGGATGCACAGGTGTTGCTGTAACGTCACACCTTCAAGCCGCTGTTGCAGTGCACAAGCGGTCGCAGCCATCTGCTGCGCCGACAGGCACACGCCCTTGGGGGTGCCGGTGCTGCCGGAGGTGAAGGTAATCTTGGCGGTGTGTTCCGGCATCCAGGCCGCCCCCGGAGACACCGGCATGAGCCGCAACCAGACACCCTGGCCAATCGCCTCCGCCTGGTCGGCCTCGGCACTGAACAGCAGGGCATCCAGCCCTGCCCGCTGAATCAGGTGCTCGGTCTGGCTTTTGGAGAAAAACACCGGCACCGGCACACACACCACCTCTGCCATCAGGCAGGCCAGGTCCGCCACCACCCAGGCCGGGGTGTTGACGCCACACAGCCCGATGCGTTTAACACCCAGGTTTCGCAACTGTTCGGCCACCAACTGCGCCGCCCGCCATAGCTGCTGATAACTGAAACTGGCGTCTGGCCCCTGCAGTGCAATGCGCTCCGGATGTTGCCGGACCCGCTGAGACAGGAGATCAGGCAAGGCGGCCATAGGCACCTCCCAGGTCCGCCTGCGGTTTATACTCGGCCGCAACAACCGGCTGCACCAGCTTCAGCAAGCCGGCGGTGCGCAAGGCCGCCATACCATCAGCGACCTTGATGGTCATCACCACCGGATGATGGTCGTAATAGCGACCCCAACCAGCGCCGCCATCCGGCAATTTTGAAGGGTCGGCATCCGCCAGCACCTGCGTGGCGATGCCGAGCCGATGGAAACTGTTGCGCAACTGGTCGGTACCGGTACACACCACCCAGTCATAGCCGGCAGCATCCAACCACACTGAGAGCGAGGCGAACAGATAGCGGCTGACCCCGGCTTCCACCCCGGCCAGGTGGGCAATTTCGGCAATACCGCTGCGCCTTGTTCCCGGTTCCGGCATCAGTGTTTGCACCGGCACCGACAGGTAATCCTCCAGAAAAAGCCGTTCCTGTTCCGCATTGCGCACGCCAACGGCGGCCAGCAGCGTTCCCTGAGCGGTTGTCAGGGCCAGAAGCCGTGGAATACGCAGGGAAGGCTCGGCCCCGTACGCGTGGAGGAAGCGGCGCCGAATGAAATCCGACACCGTGTGGGCCAATGGCGTGTTGGACTGGATTTCGCAAAACCACCGGCCAGCACAACGGACGGCCGGAACCAACTCCCCGGAATCCGGAGGACAACAGGTCGACATTGTTAACGGATCAGTCATGGCTGCCTTCTCTCTGCTTGCTTTTCCTGGCCCAGACGGACGCAGGGTCATGGCTGACAGATTAGAAAGGCTGGCTTAAACCAGTCTTAAGACGGCACCACAGAAACCTTAAGAGCGCCTTAAGGTTTCTGTGCCTGCACGGTTAAGGCTCACTTAAGAAAGGAGGGGTAGATTGCGGCCAACCTCGGGGCTATCCCGAAAACAATCGACACAGACGCAAACACCTATGCCCAAAGCTCGCCATTTTTTTCAACGCCGACTTGCCCGTTTCCTTGCAGCCGGCGGACTGGCCACGCTGTTGCATTGGCTGATGATGGGCCTGCTGGTTCAGGCCGGGCTTGACCCCAGGCTAGCAACAGCAACCGGAGCCACGGCCGGACTGGTTTTCAACTACGTGGCCCAGCATCAGTACGCGTTTGCCTCGAACCTGCCGCACCGAGTCGCGATGCCGCGATACCTGGCGGCAGCCAGTCTGGGCTGGACCCTGAACCTTTTCAGCTTCTCCGTTCTCAGCCTGGCTGGCCTCAAAGTCCTGTCAGCACAGTTCCTGGCCACGGCACTCGTCACGGTTGCCAATTACTTCTTTGCCAAGAGGTTTGTTTTCCATGAAAAAACAACGCTCAAGCTCCCCTGAACCTATGCTGAGCATAGTTATTCCGGTCCACAACGAGGCTGAAGTGCTCCCGGCCCTGCTGGCTCGACTCTGGACGACCGGGCAAAAGCTCGACGGCAGCTTTGAGCTGCTGTTTGTCGACGACGGCAGTCGGGATGATTCGGTCGCCATTCTGATGGCCGCCAGGCAACGGCAGCCAGAAATCCGTGTCTTGCAGTTGTCCCGAAACTTCGGCAAGGAGGCGGCAGTCTCGGCCGGCCTGGAGCACGCCCGCGGCGAGGCCGTGGTGCTTATGGATGCAGACCTTCAGGATCCCCCCGAACTGATTCCCGACATGCTTGCCGAATGGCGCAAAGGGGCCGATGTCGTGCTGATGAAACGCCGATCCCGGGCCGGCGAAAGCTGGCTTAAACGCATCACGGCCAGCCTTTTCTATCGTCTGATCAATCGGATCAGCGATTCTCCGATTCCGGTCGATACCGGCGACTTCCGGCTGATGAGCCGGCGCACGGTCGAGGCCCTGAACCGGCTTCCGGAACGCAACCGTTACCTCAAGGGCATGTTTGCCTGGGTCGGTATGCCCACCGTAACCCTGGAATTCGATCGCGACCCCCGAATCGCAGGCAGCACCAAGTGGAACTACCTGAAACTCGTACACCTGGCCATGGAGGGCATCACCTCATTCTCGACCCGACCACTGCGACTGGCCCTTGTGCTGGGCTTACTGGCCGCGGGGGCAGGCGGCACCGTTGGCCTCTGGGAGGTAATCCGGGCGCTGGCCTTCGGCATTTCAACACCGGGCTATGCCTCCCTGATTGCCATGATCACCTTCCTGTCCGGCGTCCAGCTTCTGTGTGTCGGCTTGTTGGGGGAATACATCGGGCGCATCTATATGGAAACCAAGCAACGCCCGGTTTTTATCGTGGCGGAAGATAGTCAGGAGACCATGACTTACATACAACCCATGCTGCGAGTGGCCGGCCATGACCAGAATCAGTAACACCTTGCTGTGGCTGCTGGTCTCGGTGCTTGCTGCCAGGCTCGGCCTGTCTGCCTTGTTGCCGTTCGCGGACACCACCGAGCCCCGCTACGCGGAGATGGCGCGGATTATGGCGGAAACCGGCGACTGGATAACCCCCTGGTTCGATATTGGTGTGCCTTTCTGGGGCAAGCCGCCCCTGTCGTTCTGGACTCAGGCACTGTCGTTCAAGCTGTTCGGCGTCAGCGAATTCGCCGGCCGACTGCCCTCCTGGCTGGCCAATGTCGGCATCGTCTGGCTGGTCTACAACCTGCGTCGCTACCTGCACCCCGACCCGCTCGGCCACGGAGCCAAAACTCAAGGGCTCTGGGCTGCGTTAATCTACGCCACTACGGCATTGGGTTTTCTGTCTGCCGGCACGGTAATGACGGATTCATTCCTGGCCCTTGGCACCAGCCTGACACTGGTGAGCCTGATCATTCGCCTGCAGGGGGGGCCGCCGCTCTGGGGCTGGCTGTTCTTCATCGGCCTGGCTACTGGCCTGCTGGCCAAGGGACCACTGGTTCTGGTGCTTGCTGGCCTGCCGGTGTTCCTCTGGGCGCTCACCTTCAACCGTTGGCAGACCCTCTGGCACAGTTTGCCCTGGGTGCGCGGGCTGGCCCTGACCCTGTTGATGTCAGCGCCCTGGTATGTCCTGGCAGAGCTGAAGACACCGGGTTTCCTGGATTACTTCATTGTCGGTGAGCACATCAAGCGCTTTGTCGTCAGCGGCTGGCAGGGTGACCTTTACGGCAGTGCCCATGATTTCCCCCGGGGCACGATCTGGCTCTATCTTGTGCTTGCCAGCATGCCCTGGGGGCTTGTCGCGGTGGCTGGCGTGCTTCGCAACCACTGGTGCGGCGCCTTCCAGCTGCAGCAATGGCATACTGGCGAACAACATGTCAGCGCGCTGGTACTCCTGGCCGCGGTGACACCGGCCGTGTTCTTTACCCTGGCCGGTAACATACTCTGGACCTATGTGCTGCCTGGTCTGCCATTTGTTGCCGCGCTCAGCTCCGGGCTACTGATGCCAGACATCGGCCGACGCTTGAAGCGTTCCTCAGTGGCCGCCACCCTTTTCATCCCCGTGCTTGGCTCACTTGCCAGCGGCTGGGTGAGCCTTCATCCGGAGCTGCTGAGAACGGAACGGGAGCTGGTGATGACCGCCAGTCATCTGTCTGACAAGCCCTCTGCGAGGCTTGTTTATACCGGCGTCCCTCCGTTTTCTGCCCGGTTTTACAGCGCGGGTAGAGTTGATGGCATTGAGGTGGAAGCCCTCAGGCGCGAACTCGCTGATGGAAATCGAACGTTGCCCATCGCTGTAGCGGTGGATAAAGATCAGCGTGACTTGCTCGACCAACTGGAGCAGATAGCCGATCCGGTCGATCAAAACCGGCGTTACATTCTGTTTCTGCTGGAACCGGTAACCAAGAGTGCAGCGTTGAGCAATGATTCCGGCCGCACTCCGCCAGCTTTCAATTACACTGAAGAGCACAAACAACCTTTGAGTTGAACACCAAACGGATGGCTGTAACAGAATGCGCATACTTCTGACCGAAGATGACCACCCCCTGGCCAACACCATGTTGAGCATGCTCCGGGACGACCAGAATACCGTAGATTGGGTCGATGATGGCCAACAGGCTCTGAACGCCTTACTGAACGAGAGCTTTGACCTGGCCATTCTTGACTTGACGTTACCCCGTGTCGATGGCCTGGACATTGTCCGCCAGGTGAGGGAGCAGGGCGTAGAGTTGCCCATCATCATCCTGACTGCGCGGAGCGAACTGACCGAAAAACTACAGGGACTGGATGCAGGGGCAGACGATTACCTGACCAAGCCCTTTGCCATGTCAGAACTGAAAGCCCGGATAAGGGCGGTTACTCGCCGCCGCTCAGGCACACGAGTCTCAGGACTCAAGGTGGGGCGACTGGTGCTTGATCCGGACTCTGCGCAATTGCAGGTAGGCACAGAGACGTTCGTGCTACCCCGTAGCGAACTGCAGATCCTTCACTATCTGATGCGGCACCCTGATCAGGTGGCAACCAGACGACGTTTGGAGGAACAACTTTACGGCTGGGATCAGGGTGCCGAGAGCAACGCCCTGGAAGTTCACGTTCACCATCTGCGCCGGCGGCTGGGTAAGCAGGCCATTCGCACTGTGCGCGGCGTTGGCTACATGCTGGACAGCAAAGCAGCCTCGGAAGGCCAAGAAATATGAGCCTGACACGGAAGCTGATTCTGCTAATTACCAGCACTGTTTTTATGATCACTCTGATCGCGGCAGGCTGGGGGTTCTATGTCAGCAATCACCAGTTGGACGAACTGTTCGATGCGGAGCTGGCACAAAGTACCCGGATTGTGCAGGGGCTGGTGGAACATCTCTCGAGCACTCAGTCTATCGAGCAGTTAGCCTTTACGCTGTCGAAAACTCTCGAATTGCCGGACGTATTATTTCAGGGCGATGAAGAAGAGGACGAAATTCTGCCCGACGGTGCCGGGCATAAATACGAACGCAAAATCGCTTTCGAAGTCTGGTCTCCTGATCAACAACCTGTGCTGGACACGCTCCGGGCTAACGATGCCCAGGGCCTTGAGCCAGGATTTGCCTGGCAGGAGGCCGCCGGCTATCAATGGCGAACGTTTACCATGCGAGATACATCGACCGGATTCTGGATACGTACCGCCCAGCGAGAGGACGTTCGGGATGAACTGAGCCAGGAAATTGCGCTGGGCAACGTTCTGCCTTTTCTGTTGGCGTTGCCTCTACTGGCCATAGCCGTCCTGGCATCAATTCAGGTGAGCTTCAAGCCTTTGAGAAAGCTCGAAAAACCGGTTCGGAACATGGCGCCTGAGAACATCCATCCCCTCGATGATCGTCAGGCTCCGAAAGAAGTAGCTGGATTGGTGCACGCAGTCAACGGCCTGTTGAGACGGCTGAATCAGGCTCTGGAACGTGAACGCCGCTTCTCCGCTGATGCGGCACATGAGCTGCGAACCCCATTGGCCGCGCTGCGCCTGAATCTGGAGAAAGTTTACGGTGACAACCCCGAACAATATGGAGACCTTATCCAGGCCGTAGACCGAATGGTTCATCTGGTCGAACAAATGCTGTTACTGAGTCGGGTGGACTCCGGCGCTCAGTTTCCGCCGGAGCATCACAATCTTTCCGCCATTCTGGAACAAAGCATCGCAGATGTTGCACCGCTGGCGCTAAAGAAAAACATAGAGCCGGTGCTCCAGGACGAAACAGGTCATTCCCTGGTTAGCTGCCATAGTGCCCTGATTAACACCCTCATGCGCTCCTTGCTGGCCAACGCCATCCAATACAGTCCGCCTCATACCATAATCACCACCAATCTCGTTCCCGCAGGTGAAGGCTACGCCATTTCGGTTTGTGACCAGGGTCCTGGAATTCCCGCGGAGGAGCGTGAACGCGCACTCAGCCGGTTTGTGCGACTGGATCAACGTAAAGGAGGAGGCGCAGGGCTGGGGCTGGCGATTGCTCGGCGTATTGCCGAGCTCCATGGCGGCCATCTTATCCTGGCAGACAGGGCAGACGGTCAACCCGGGCTTTGTGTGCAAGTATGGCTGCCAGCACGATGCCCGGCGCTCACGAAACGCTCTTAAGATTCGGTTAAGCTTCAAGGCTGATAATTCTCCAAGGCATAAACCGCACGGCAACGTGGTTTGGTTAACATCTTGGAGAATATCTCAATGTCTCAGCACAGCACTCTGTCACTGGTCATTCCTGCAAAAAACGAGCAGGAAAACATCGCGAAGCTGCTGACCGAGGCCTTCAACGTTATGAGGGATTACCCGGGCTTTGAAGTCGTGCTCGTGGACGATGGCAGTTCCGACCAGACACTGGCAACAGCTCGTCGCACTGCCGAGGCTTTGGGGGGCAGGCTATTGGCGGTTCGACATGAACAGAGCATCGGACAGAGCGGGGCACTGGCGACCGGTATCCTTCGCGCCACAGGCCAACTGATTGTGACAATGGACGGAGATGGTCAAAACGACCCCGCCGATATTCCAGCACTGTTGCAACAAGCGAACAGACTCCACAATCCCGACTTTTGTATTGCCGGCTATCGCAGAAATCGGAAGGATACAGCATGGAAACGTTTCCAATCACGCCTGGCTAATCGTATTCGCAACGCCTTTCTACATGATGGCGTTCCCGATACAGGCTGTGGACTGAAGCTGTTTCCCCGATCGACCTTTCTCAAACTGCCGTGGTTCGATCACGCCCATCGGTTCATTCCCGCGCTGGTGAAAGGCGCGGGAGGCGAAATCGCCATTGTCGAGGTCAATCATCGCCCAAGAATGGCCGGGATTTCCAAATACAATGCCTGGAACCGTGCATGGGCCGGAATCGTCGATATGATCGGCGTTATGTGGTTACTTAACCGCACACGAGTTCCTCAAATTGCAAACCTAGAGGATCCGAACAACAGTCGACCGGCAACGGAACGGGCTTGATATGGCTCCGGGACTGCGCTGGCTATCTTTCGCCATCCTGGTATTAACAGGCTATCTGACCATGAGCGGGGACTGGTTCGGTTTTCTGACCGATCAGGAGCGCGTGGCAGATTTCCTGAACAGTAATGGGCTGGCAGGACTTTCAGCCATTACGCTGCTCGGTGCACTTTTCACTGGATTCGGAGCCCCCAGACAGGTCCTCGCTTTCGTTCTGGGATTTGCCGCAGGCAGCATTCAGGGTGCGATCCTATCGACTATCGCTACAGCCATTGGCGCGACAGGCTGCTTTTTTGTCGCACGCTGGCTTTTGCGAACATCACTCCTGAACCGTTTTTCAGATCGCATGCAACGTTTTGACCTGCTGTTCACGGAAGGCACTCTGCTCAAAATACTCATGATCAGGCTGTTGCCGGTAGGCAGCAATCTTGTCACCAATCTCCTCGCCGGGTGTTCCGGGATACGATTCGTCCCATTTTTGTTGGGCAGCGTTCTTGGCTACCTGCCCCAGATGGTGATCTTTGCAATGGCCGGCGCAGGGATTGGCCAGGCCCGTCTCGATCAGCTTGTGGTAAGCGCGGTTCTGTTCGCG
Source organism: Marinobacter vinifirmus (assembly GCF_002258215.1). Taxonomy (GTDB): domain Bacteria; phylum Pseudomonadota; class Gammaproteobacteria; order Pseudomonadales; family Oleiphilaceae; genus Marinobacter; species Marinobacter vinifirmus. The sequence continues at coordinate 209,649 of NZ_NEFY01000003.1, read as the reverse complement.
CTGGCAAGTGCCATTGGCGCTTACCTGTATCACAACCAGCGCAATCAGACCCTTGCTGATTCCGTATCTGACCCCTCCTGAGTTGCGATTATGACACTCGACTTCCGTCTTCGGCGTTTACCCGACACCTTATTCAATCTGCCGTACAACCGATTGTTACTGGTGGTACTGGCCTTCGCGGCACTCATGATTCTGACCGGCATCGGGTTACGCTCTCCGTGGCCCGCCGACGAACCGCGATTCGCCGAAGTGGCCCGGGAAATGGTGACCTCCGGGCAATGGCTGCTGCCGATGCGGGGCGGCGAACTCTACCCGGACAAACCACCGGTGTTCATGTGGGCCATCGCCTTTTTCTACTGGCTGACCGGCAACCTGAAAATCGCGTTTCTGCTACCGAACGCCCTGTGCAGCCTGCTAACCCTGGGCCTGGTGTTCGATCTGGGCACACGCTTGTGGAACCAACGCACCGGCGCCATTGCCGCACTGCTGCTGATGGTGGCACCCCAGTTCCTGATTCAGGCCCAGCGAGCCCAGATTGATGCCATGGTGGCCTGCTGGATCATGGTGGCCTGTTACGGTCTGATCCGGCATTTTTTCGTGCAGCCGTCCTGGCGTTGGTATTTCGTGGCCTGGGCCTTTATGGGGCTTGGCATTATTACCAAAGGGGTTGGCTTTCTGCCCGCCTTGCTGTTCATTCCGATACTGGCCCTGAAACTGCAGGACACTTCTCGGTTTCAGGGCACACTCCGCTGGCGCTGCGCCCTCGGCCCCCTGGTCATGCTGGCCGTTGTGGCAGCCTGGCTGGTGCCGATGGTGCTGGCCGTCAGTCACCTGGGCACCGACGAGGCCCTGGCCTATCGCGACAACATTCTGTTCAAACAGACCGGCGAGCGCTATGCCGATTCCTGGGGGCACATTCAGCCCTGGTATTACTACCTCGCCAGCGTGATTCCCTCGCTGTGGTTTCCGCTGCCGCTGCTATTCCTGGCACTGCTGCGGCCCATTCGTGAGATTCTCAAACACAGGCTGGACGTGGTGGTTCTGCTGGCGTGGGTCGTGTTGGTGGTGGCGTTTTTCAGCCTGAGCCCGGGCAAACGCGGAGTGTATGTGCTCCCGGCTTTGCCGGCACTGGCCCTGAGCCTGGCCCCGGCATTGAGTGGACAAAACCCGGCACGCTGGTTCGGGGCGGTCACCAGTGTTCTGCATCTGCTGCTTGGTGCAGCCTTGATCATCCTGGGCGTCCTAGCCTGGAATGACCACCCTCGTCTGGTGGAAAAGGTCGCTGACTACACCCAGGATCCGGCTCGACTGCACGAAGCCGGCACCCTGTTGTTCACCCTTGGGGTTGTCTGGGTCGCAAGTCTCATGGCGTTCTGGCGCTGTCGGGCACTCGGGCGCTGGTTCATTGCCCTGATGGTGAGTTGGCTGGTGTTCACAACCTGGGGTTATCGGATTCTCGAGCCATTGCGCACACCCAGAAATGTGCTCGCCGCAGCCGAGCAGTTCGTGCCTGCCGGCGGGCAGATTGGCATGATCAATTTCCGGGAACAGTTCATTCTGTTTTCAAAGCGGGACTTTACCCATTTCAGTTACTTCAGCGACAGGGAACAGGAAAGCCGCAACGCATGGCTCTGGATGCGGGAGACACCGGATAGCTATTTAATGGTGGCTGAAGACGGAGAGCTTGGCTGTTTCAATAAGCAGGGTGCCCGACCGCTGGGCACTGCTCACCGGGATACCTACGTGCTGCTGAGCGACCAGGACATGACGGACAGCTGTGAACCCCCGGACAAGGTGACACGCTTTACCACCGACAACCCCGGGGAGTGGCTGGACTGATGCTACTCTGAGAACGCCGCAAACTTTGCTGGTCTCACGTACAATGGGCGCTTTTGAATTCTCAAGGAGGCGCCCTTGCTCCCTCGCTCGCGGATTGCACAAGAATGGCAGGCTTTCTGGCTGGCACTGGGATTCCTGACTCGTATCCCCATGCTCGTCCGGATTGATTACTCCCAGCGCCTGATGAACCAGAGCAGCGTCTATTTTCCCCTGGTGGGCCTTCTGCTCGGCCTTGGCTATTGCGCCGCCTATTTTCTGTTCTCACTGGTGGCCAGCCCGCTGGCGGCCATTATCCTGGTGGTTATTCTGCACCTGTTTATCACCGGGGCCTTCCACGAAGATGGCCTGGCCGACAGTGTTGATGCTCTCGGCGGCGGCTATACCGTGGAAAAACGTCTGGAGATCATGAAAGACAGCCGGATCGGAACCTATGGCACGGTGGCACTGGTGATGGCCTTGCTGCTGAAAGTAGCTCTGCTGGCTGAGGCTGAATTGACCTGGCTTGCGTTGCTGGTGGCACCTGCGGTTTCCCGGCTGACACCACTGATATTGATGGCCTGCCTGCCGTACGTCACTGACCCCGACAAGAGTAAATCCAAGCCGGTGGCAGACGGTTTCTCCCGCAGCCGTTTGCTGGCGGCCGCGGGGTTTGTGTTGTTGCTGGCAGCCGGATTATCACTCTGGCAGCCGTTACTGATTCCCGCAGCCATAACGGCCGTCCTGCTGGTTGCTGTGTTCTGGGGCAGCTATCTTCGTAGCCAGCTTGGCGGCTACACCGGCGACACCCTGGGCGCAGCTGTCGTGTTCAGTGAACTGGCGCTGTTGCTGTTTCTCTAACGTGGGGGCATCGTCAGTTATCCACCGTGAAGGACACTATCCGGGACAGGTGGCTGATGGGCATTTCCGTCTCTTCGTGCCAACGGTTGAACGCCTCCTGGGCCTGGCTCATGCCTTTCTTGCTGGCCGGTGAGGCATCCAGTATTCCGGCCCGGGTCAGGGCGGTAACCACATCGTGGGACAGGATAAAACCATCCCAACCCACCCGGCGCAGGAAGTACTGGGCTGAGTTCCCCCCCAGACGCTCACCGTTACGCTTCAGGTAGAGCAGCAGCCCCACCTGATCGGTCGACGGCCACTGGGCCAGAAACTGACCAAAGCTGCCATGGTCTTTCGCCACATCCATGATCATCCGGGCATTTTCCGGCACGGTCCGGATCTTCTGCATGTTGCGAACGATACGCTCGTCTGTAGCCAGCTGCTCGAGCACTTCTGGCGGCACCTGCTGCCAGTAGGTGGGCACAAACCCTTCGAAGGCCGCCTCAAAATCCGGCCACTTGTTCTCGATTACCCGCCAGACAAAACCAGCCTTGAAAATGCATCGGGTGATCTCGGACAGGTAACGGTCGTCGCTGATCTCCGCCAGACGATGCTTTTCGGTGACCGGAGGCAACAGGGATTTCAGGGCCTGCTCGCCACCCTTGCGGGCCAAGGCCTGCTGGTAAAACACAGAAAACTTCATCTCACCCCCTGAACAGAAGTCCCAAATCGGGTCGGATCGTACCCAATTCGGGACCTATGAGGAAAACGATAATAGTTTTTTATGGTACCCATCACCCCCCGGCGAGGTGCTTTTCCAGTTTCCTGTGCGCAATCGGCTGCCCCCAGCTATTCCCATGCACCAGATCTTCCAGCGGCAGCCGGGAACGCCAGCCTTTGGACTGTAATTCCGGTTGCTCCAGGAATTCACTGACATAGCCCAGGCAGAGATAGGCCAGCGGGTATACATGATCCGGTAACTGCAGGATATTCGACAGTACATCCTGATCCAGGATGCTCACCCAGCCCACGCCAATGCCCTCGGCCCGTGCTGCCAGCCAGAGGTTCTGCACCGCCAGGCAGGTACTGAACAGGTCCATTTCCATAATGGAGTTACGCCCCAGGACATTGGGACCGCCGCGGGATCGATCACAGGTGATGCAGAGGTTGATGGGGCTTTCCAGAATGCCCTGCAGTTTCAGGCTACGATAGGTTTGCTGGCGCTCGCCGGTGTAGTTTTCCGAGGCCTTTGCGTTTTCCTCGTTAAAACTTTCCAGCACCTGCTCGCGCACCGCCAGGCTGTCAATCACGATAAAATCCCAGGGCTGCATGAAGCCGACCGACGGGGCATGGTGGGCAGCTCTCAGGATGCGCGCCAGAACCTCCTCCGGAATGGCATCTGGCAGGAACTGGGAGCGCACATCCCGGCGCTCGAAGATGGCCCGGTACAGGCCTTCGCGCTGGGCCTCGGTGAAGGGATCATTCGGGTTACTCACAACTGCAACAGCCTCCTTAACCGGTCTGTGTCCAGGCACTGCTCCACCTGATCGGCCAGGCGATCAAGTTGCTGCAGACGGTGACGCTGGTAGTCCACCGACTGCTCGCCCTGTGCTTTAAGGCCTGCCCAGGCCAGAATGGCATGGCAGGCGGCTGGCTCGTCGAAGACGCCGTGGATGTAGGTACCCGCCACCTGGCCATCCACACTGATGGCGCCATCCGGCCGGCCTTCCAGCTCTGCAAATGGGCGCACCAGCGCGGCGCCTTCGGTGACACCGTTGTGCATTTCATAGCCTTTCAGGGCGCCTGTCACCGCCGTGCTGGCAACATGGGAGGTCAGCCCGCCATTTACCATTCGGAGCTGCTTGCCCGGCACCATACGGGTAACCATTTCGAACAGGGCCAGGCCCTCGGTAGTGCCGGCTTCACCCTCCAGCCCTTCCGGGTCTTCCACTTTTAGCCCCAGCATCTGGAAGCCGCCACAGATACCCAGTAGCTTGCCGCCATACCGCAGGTGTTTCTGGATGGCTTCCGGCCAGCCTTGTTGCTTCAGCCACTGCAGGTCGTGCCGGGTGCTTTTGCTGCCGGGCAAGATAACCAGATCCGCTGGCGGAATGGGTTCATCCGGCCCCACGAACACCAGGTCAACGCCCGGGTGGAGTCGCAACGGATCAAAATCGTTGTGGTTGCTGATCCGGGGCAATACCGGCACCACCACTCTCAGGGCGCCGGCCTCACTGCTACCGGCAGTACTGACGCTGTCTTCGGAGTCGATCACCAACCCATGCAGGTACGGCAATACCCCGAACACTGGCTTGCCGGTATGTTCCGTCAGCCATTCCAGCCCGGGCTCCAACAGTGCAATGTCGCCCCGGAACCGGTTGATGATAAATCCGGCCGTTCTGGCTTGTTCACTGTCGGAGATCAACGCCAGGGTGCCCACCAACTGGGCAAACACACCGCCTTTATCGATATCACCCACCAGCAGCACCGGGCAATCTGCGGCTTCGGCAAAGCCCATGTTGGCAATGTCGTTGGCCCGCAGGTTAATTTCCGCCGGGCTGCCGGCGCCCTCAGCGATGATCACGTCGTAGCGGGCACTCAGTGCCTGCCAACTCGCCATCACCGAGTTGATCGCCTCAGCTTTGTAAGCGTGGTAATCCAGGGCATCCATATTGCCATGGACCTTGCCCCGCAATATCACCTGGGCGCCACAATCGCTCTGGGGTTTCAACAACACCGGGTTCATGTCGCTGTGGGGTTCAAGGCCACAGGCCAGCGCCTGTAACGCCGTGGAACGGCCAATCTCGCCGCCATCCACGGTGACTGCACTGTTCAGGGCCATATTCTGAGGCTTGAATGGCGCGACTGAGACCCCCTGCCGGGCCAGCCAGCGGCACAGCGCCGCCACCACCGTGGTTTTTCCGGCATCCGAGGTGGTGCCCTGCACCATCAGGGTGGGCATTTACAACTCCACCCCCTTCTGGGCCTTGATACCCTGATCCTTGAAGGCATGCTTGACCACACCCATCTCGGTCACGGTATCCGCCAGGTCGATCAACTCCTGAGGTGCCCCGCGGCCGGTGACCACCACATGTTGCATCTCCGGCCGGGCCTGCAGGTCGTCCAGCACCCGATCCAGATCGATGTAGTCGTACTTCAGGGCGATGTTGAGCTCATCCAGCAGAACCATGTCGTAGCTGTCGTCCTTGAGCATGCCAGCTGCGACTTCCCAGGCATCGGTTGCGCTCTTCACATCCTGTTCCCGGTTCTGGGTATCCCAGGTGTAGCCCTGTCCCATGACGTGGTAGGTGACGTTCGGCAGTCCACGGAAGAAAGCTTCCTCACCGGTGCTGAATGCGCCTTTGATAAATTGGACGATGCCCACTTTCATACCGTGGCCCAGAGCCCGGGCCACCATGCCAAAGCCGGAACTGCTCTTGCCTTTGCCAGGGCCGGTCAGCACCAGTAACACGCCCTGTTCTTTCTGGGCACTGGCAATGCGCTCTTGCATGATTTTCTGTTTTGCTGCCATGCGCCTGGCATGGCGTTCAGGGTCTTTGGCGCGCTCTTTCACAGGATCTCCTTCAGTCGTTCGCCGGAGCAAACAGGCGAATGTCATCTTTATTCAGCTCAATCAGTTTCTGGTCATAAAGGCCTTCCAGTGCGTCGCGCACCAGCATTGACTCGGTTGGTCCCCAGCAGGCCTGACCATCCGGGTACAACAGCAAAACATGACTGCACCATCGCGCGGCCAGATTAAGATCGTGCAGACACATGAAGATGCCCTTTTCGCGGTGGGCACAGGCACTCAGCAGACGCATGACCTGAACCTGATGATGTAGGTCCAGATGGTTTGTCGGTTCATCCAGCAACCAAACCGCCGGATCCTGAGTCATCAGGGTGGCAATCGCTACGCGTTGTCGCTCTCCGCCTGAGAGGGTATTCAACAAACGCTCGCCGAGCTCTCTGAGGTCCAATGCACCCAGAGCGGCCTCTGCCCGGTGGATGTCCTCGGCCTGCTCACTTTGCCATACTGAAAGCCAGGGGTGACGGCCAATCAACGCAGTCTCGAGCACCGTTGCAGGAAAGCTGTCTTGTCGGTCCTGAAATACCAGCCCCAACTTTCGGGCCATTTCACGCCGGGGTATGGCAGCCAACTCAACATCATCAAGCCATACTTCGCCACACCGGGGTGCTTTCAGTCCTGCCAGGGTATGCAATAACGTGGTTTTCCCCGCACCGTTCGGCCCCAGAACCCCCCAGATCTGTCCGGGAGCCAGGTCCAAATTCAGCTTCGCACCGTTCGAGCGCCCGGGAATATCGATGATCAGCTCGCGAGCAGAGAGAATCGTCATCATCGGCTCCGATGAAGCAGATAAAGGAAAGTGGGTACGCCTAGCAAGGCGGTAATCACACCCACCGGTAGTTGCTCGGGCGCAATCACAGTCCGGGCCAGAGTATCAGCCAGAACCAGCAAGGTGCCGCCTGCCAGAGCACTGGCCGGCAAGATAACCCGCTGATCATTCCCCAGCACCAGACGCAGCATATGGGGCACAATCAGGCCAACAAACCCGATGCTGCCCACCGAGGTGACCGCCGTTGCGGTCAGAAGGCTGGCCAACAGGTAGATACTCCATTCCAGAGGGCGAACAGACACCCCCAGAGCCGCAGCCTGCAATGGTCCCCTCGCCAGTACATTCAAGCTACGAGCCAGTGGCAGCAAGGCAATAACCGCAAGCATCAGCACCACGATGGAGGGCCAGGGCAGACGCGCATAAGACACATCGCCCATCAGCCAATACAGCATACCCGGCAACTGATGAGCGGGGGTGATGGCAAGCATCAGGGTAATGGCCGCTCCCCAACCAGCGGCGGTCACCACCCCGGTAAGCAGCAATCGCGATGGGGTCCAGCTGCCGGTACCGTGGGCCAGCCCAAACACCAGTAAAGTCGCAAACAGGGCGCCAGCAAAGGCGGCGCCAGACACCAAAACCATGCCAGCCCCCGCAAGCATGGCCAGCAGCGCACCGGTGGCAGCACCACCGGACAGCCCCAGAACATAGGGATCGGCCAGCGGATTTCGCAACAATACCTGCATCAATGCCCCGGCGATCGCCAGCAAACCGCCAGCAGCAAACGCGGAGAGCGTCCTGGGTAAACGAAGATCAATCAGAAGGGTTCGATCCAGCGTATCACCCTGCCCGAGAACAACCTGCCACAGATCACCGGGCGGGATAGTAACACTGCCGACGGCGAGGGAAAGCGCACAAGCCAGTGCCGCAATAACCGTCAGTATTGTCAGCGCTCGCATCATTCCCGGTCCCTCAAGCGGATCCTTGTGTTATTACAACCGAGCACGCGCCATATCCAGTTTCTCGCAAACCGTGCGCGCTCCATCCAGCAAACGCGGCGTGGGGCGTGAAATGGGCGAGGCCGGAATGATAAACAAATTATCTGCCGCTACCGCCGCCATCGCGCCAAACTCCCTCCAGCGCTCAAGGCTTGTATAACTGTTGCCGTCTTCATCGGTGCCGCCCGACAGGATGGCTTCGGGGTCACCGGCCAGAACATCTTCCGGCCCGATACGCGGCACCAGGCGAGCCATCTCGCCAAAAATATTCTGGCCACCGCACAAAGAAATCACCTTTCCGATCAGATGCTCATCATTGATCGTCATCAAAGGCTGATCCCACACTTGATAAAACACACGAACGGGTTCACGCCCCCGATATTGCTTGGCCAATGCGGCAATTCCCTGTCGAAACCGGGCCGCCTCAGCATAACCCTCAGACTCTGTACCCGCGAGCGACGCCAGCCTCTCCAGCACCGAGGACACACCTTCAAACGTTCGTGGCTCAATCGCAAAAGTGGCCATGCCAAGCTGATTGAGCATAGTGACCTGCTCAACCGGATTACCAGACACCCAGGTAACCACCAGATCCGGCTTAAGAGCGACCAATGCCTCCAGGTCAATCCGGGTATGGCTCCCGACATTGGGCAACATTTCAGCCTCCGGGGGATAATCGCTGTAATCAACAACAGCGATAACCTGCTCACCAGCACCGGCGGCAAACGCCAGCTCCGTCGCCCCGGGGGATAGTGTCACGATGCGCTGGGCAGGCCCGGGCAAACAAAGCTCCACTCCGTTATCGTCCGTGGCACAGACATCAGCCACCACATGGCTGGAGAGCATCAGGAAAAGCACGAAAACCCGAATGACTATCATGAGACCTCCTGAGCGCTGGCTAACTCTGAACTATTTGTCATTTATTGACGACCTCTTGGCCACACCGTAAACTCTTACTCAAATTTTTTATCCGTAGCAGGTGCCCACCTCAAGCGCGACAACTGTTCGACTGAGCGATGGGTGAAACTGGGAAGTTCGGTGAAATTCCGACGCTGCCCCCGCAACGGTATGCGGTACGAGAGGAATGGCCCTGAGCCAGCCACTGCAGCAAAACGCTGTGGGAAGGCATCCTACTCTGGCAAGAATGCCAGCCGCAAGCCCGGAGACCGGCCTGCTACCGGCTATCAGTGCTTTTGACGGAGGGTCAGAACACGGAGCAGGCGTATATGCCTCTTCTCTTTTGGTAGCTGTTCAGGCAACCAGAAACCGCAACAATGCTGGTTGCAGACACAGAGAAATGCAGCCGGTGCCCATCTCCCTGATGAAGAAAATTGTTATCTCCATTTTTTCGCTGATGGCCACCAATGTCATCGCAGAAGATACACTTCCTTTTATCGTGGTGGAAGCCACTCCCATCAACGCCGCCAGCGATGTAGACCCCAGCCAGGCGACAGGCCCCGTGCGCGTTCTGGATCGGTCCAGCATCGAAAACCGGACCGCTTCAGTCGCTGATGTTCTTAGCGATCAGGCCGGCGTCCAGATCCGACAAAGCGGCGGACTGGGAAGCGCCTCGTCAGTGTCCATTCGAGGGTCGACCTCGCGGCAGGTACAGGTTGTTCTGGACGGCATGCTACTGAACGATCCGGTCACCGGCGGTGTTGACCTCGGCAAACTGTCGTTAACTGATGTCAGCCGTATTCAGGTGTACCCCAGTGGAGCCCCAGCACAGCTGCCTCAGGCGGGCATCGGTGGTGTGGTGATACTGGAAAGTCTTGGCAAAGACATCGAGGATGCCACCAGCATCAATGTCGGCGCTGGTTCCTTTAACACTTACCGAACCGGCCTCTTCAACAGCGGCAGCCACGACGATTTTTACTATTGGGTATCGCTTGATCGACAAACCAGCAATAACGACTTTGAATACCCCAACGTCAGTGACTGGTTCAATCCGAATGATGGTGATAACACCAAGCGGCGCAATGCGGATTATCAACAGGATGCTGTCAGCACGAAACTTGGCGGGGAGATCAGCCGGACAGCCCAGGTCGACGCTCTGTTCCAATACACCCACTATGAGCAGGGTGTGCCAACCATCCAGAACTGGCGGGACAACGATGCGTCTCTGGCGAACGAAACTTTTCGCCTACAACTTCAGGGTCAGGAACGTGGATGGTTACAGGGCAAGCTGCACTCCAGCCATCGCCTGATTGTCGGCGATATCACCGAACACTACGACAATACCAGCGGTCGGGTAGGTCTCGGAGTCTCCGATGTAAAAACCGACACACAACAGCTTGGGCTGGTGAATACCCTCTCCGCTTTACTTGGCAACCACACCATCACTCTGAGCGTTGATACCACCCGCTATGACTACCAGCAGGACGACAAACAGGATACTGAGCCTCGAGATGAACGGGAGCGGTTCCAGCTAACCGCGTCGTTATCCTACGCCTGGCAGAGTATCGATAACCGTTGGAAGACGCAGGCAGCTATCCGTCAGGTGCACGTTCAGGACGAATCCGATGAATCGCTTGCCGATGGAACCACCGAGTCGACCCGCTCGCGTGCCAATCACACCAGCTGGCAACTCGGACTAGCCCGCCTGATTCATGATAACTGGACACTCTCTGGCAACATCGCAAATAACGTGCGGGTTCCTACGCTCCAGGAACTTTATGGTCAGCAGGGCCTGTTTATCGGCAACCCGGATCTGCAGCCGGAAGAATCGATGAACTACGACCTGACACTGCGCATAGACCAAGGCTGGGGGCATGCCGAAGCCACGGGGTATTTCCGGGTGCTCGACCCTGCGGTGATCGCAACCTACGATGCGCGCGGCGTCGGTCGTTATCGCAACCTGGAAGCCGAGGTTTATGGCGTGGAGCTGGATGGGGTTTTCTCCATCACCCCCGCCTGGTCCCTCTACGGCAATGCCACGGTGCAGGAGTCGGAAAATACCGACAAGTCAGTGCGCACGCGTTTCGAAAAACGGTTGCCGGGTATTTATCACGAATCGTTTCTTGCCGGTACCCGCTGGCGTTTCAGGCCCTTCCAGATCGACCTGTCCTATCAGGTGGACGATGAACTCTATTATGACTCCGCCAATATCCTGGAGGCTGATGCCAGAGAGACGCTTAACGCAACGGTGCAATGGCAACGGATCTGGCCGGACAAGAGCATGACTGAGGCACGACTGGAAGTTCGCAACATCACCGACGAAATCTACCAGGATTTCAATCGGTTCCCCGGCCCCGGGCGTGGCTGGTTTATCAACATCAAGCATTCCTTCTGACCATTACAAGGGCAATACCATGAACCAACCGGAATTTTTCTCACTGCGCACAAACACCCTTGCAGCGCTCGCACTGACCATCGGTCTGACCGGTTGTGGTGGCGATTCCTCATCTTCAACACAGGACCCAGTGATCACCGAAAACTTCGGGATTATTGCGACCGCAGCGGACGACTACACTTCCGGTGAGGTGGAGCTAGTGGCAATCGAAGAAACGGGCATGCAGGCCCCCGGGGGATACTTCAGCGGGATTTCTGACATTACCGTTAATGGCTATGGGCAGCATTACTACCTGATCAGGAAGTTCAACGGCGATCAGGTATTGAAAGTCGACATTGAAAACCCTGGCAAGGAAGTCTGGGAGGCAAGCACACTTGAGAGCGGCGAACAGGGCAGTGCCAACCCATATCAGCTCGTTTTCGTAAACGAGTCCAAAGCCTACCTGCTCCGCTACGGAAAAAACGAGGCATGGGTTGTAAACCCTTCCGCCAACCGGGCTGAGGACTTTTTCACCGGCAAAACCCTGGATCTGAGCGACTATGTACCCACAGACACAGACAGTCAGGGCGATGTAGTTCAGATGTCAGCGGGTGCTGTCGTCAACGGCAAACTGTTTATCACCATGCAACGGCTCGATAGCAATTACAGCCCCACCAATGACGGATACGTTGCGGTTTTTGATACCACAACAGACACAGAAATCGAGACCAATGCCAGTGCTACTGACACAATGAAAGGCATCCCTCTCATTGGCCGGAACCCTTCCAACATCCAGCACGTTGATGGCATCGGGCTGGTCATCACCAACCTGGGAAGCTTTTCCGCGCCCTTTGAGGGCACAAGCCTAGATGTCGTTGACCCTGAAACCTATCAGGTTTCCTCAATGATTCCAGACGCCGACATTGACACTCAGATCAATGATGTCGTCATCATCAGCCCGACTGAAGGTTACATACTGAACTACGCGGGCTGGCAGAGCATCTCACTACAGTCCTTCAATCCGTCCGAGGGCGCAACCTCCCTGGCTACGGTCAACAATCTGACCGGAATGGACTTCCGAGATATCGAACTGAGTCCTGAAGGCCGCCTGTGGTTGGCAGATGCCACTCTGTCGAATCCGGGCGTGCGGGTCATCGACCCTTCCGACAACAGTCAGGCCGATTTCATTGAAACCTCGCTGCTACCCATCGCGATCAGCTTCGGCACGGTGGTCGCCAATCCTTGACCTCGACAGCGGGCGGCTTTGGTGGCCGCCCGCCCAGTGCCCGACCAGGCGCTCTAACGCCTGTTCCAGTCTTTGCCATTCCTGCTCAGTGCCCGGAAGTCCGACTCTGATTGCAAGGGGATTCTCGAACAACCTCACCAGAATACCCTTCTGCGCCAGTTCGCGGTGAAAGTCCTTAGCCCTGGCGTGTCTCAGATAACGGAACAGAATCGTGCCGTCACTGAGACCAAGTCCTAACTCAGACAACAGCTCCCCCAATCGTTGGCTCTGGTGTTCAAGCAGATCCCTTGTCTGCTGCTGCCAGGCTCTATCCTGAAGCATTTCCGCCATCATATAGCGCGCTGGTCCGCTCACGGGCCAGGGGCCCAGCTCAGATCTCAAAGCTCTGCCTGTCTCTGCCTCAGCTATCACAGCGCCTGCACGAAGCCCCGCAAGACCGAAGAACTTGCCCATGGACTTGAGGACGATCAGTCCTTTCAGGGCCCCCGCAGCTATCAGGCTCTGTTGGTCACAAGCCGGCAAAAAGGCCTCATCAACTATTAGCCAACCTTGCCGCGCTCGCAGACGTTCCCGCCAAACCAGCAACTGTTCAACGGGGATCAGCTGCCCGGTCGGATTATTCGGCTGTATCCATACCACCACATCCACAGAGTCCAGCCACGCCAGCTCCGCTTGCATTGTCGCCTGCTCAGGAATCGCCACCACGTCGAAACCCGCTCGCCGCCAGGCATGACCATGCTCACGATAACCGGGCATGGGCACAGCCACCCGGCCAAAACCATGCATCCGGGCACGAACCGCTGGCAGGGCCATGATCGCCGCCTGGGAACCCGCTACGGGCAGGCAGCAGGCATGCTCCGGTGCCCCGGCCCAGATACGGATAATCTCTTCCAGACCATCCTCAGGCTCCGGCAGCCGTTGCCATACCTCTGCCGGAATTGCCGGAACCGGCCAAGGCACAGGATTAATACCGGTGGAGAGATCGAGCCATTGCTCACTGGGAATGCCCCAGCGATCAGCCGCTGCGTTCAATCGGCCTCCATGCTCCGGCAATTCGGGACCATCGAACACTGTCACCCGATACCTCCCAGCCAGAACACATTCAGACTTGCGGCCGCGGCTAACAACACCAACAGCCATAGCATGACACCGCGCTGGACTAATGAAATCGCGCCCTCTACGGTTTGCGCCGAGGCACCCGGCCCACTACCCAGCACCGGTCGCTGTTTGATGCCAACGGCATAAGGCGCCGGGCCGCCCAGAGTGACCCCCAGTGCGCCAGCGCCTGCAGCCATCACCGGGCCAGCATTAGGGCTGTCCCACGCTTTTGACTGCTCACGCCAGCATTGCAGTGCCAACCGGGTGTTGCCAAGCAACGCATAGGTCAAGGCAGTTAGCCGGGCAGGGGCCCAGTTCATAGCATCATCGAGCATGGCGGCGCAGCGCCCGAAATACAGATATCGTGGTGTCCGGTAGCCCCACATGGCATCCAGCGTGTTCACCAGCCGGTGCAAAACCAGTCCGGGCAAGCCAGCGACCAGATACCAGAACAAGCTTGAAAACACCGCATCCGCGCCATTTTCCAGCATGGATTCCGAAGCGGCGGCGGCAACGCCTTCGTCGGTCAGCGCTGCAGCGTCGCGGCTGACAATTTGGCCAACCGCCAGCCGGGCCCGGGCGCCATCCCCGGACGCCAACGCAGTCGACACCGCCCGACCATGCTCCGCCAGCCCCCGTAATGAAATGGCAAGCCAGACAACGGCCACCTGAGTGAGCAGCCACAGCCAGCCCTCCAGCAGGAATTGCAGCAGAATTGCCAGCACGACGGCTGGCATGACCGCTACCAGGGTCGCCAGCAACCCCCGCAAAAGGCTTTGCGTCGGGAATGACGGCTGATCATTCAGGCGTTGCTCCAACAGGGATGCCCACCGGCCGAAACCCACCAGCGGATGCCATCGCCGGGGCTCACCCAAGAGCCAATCCACCAAAACCGCGGCACCGCACACCAGCGCTGCAACCACAAACGTATCCAAAGCCGATCTCCGTAAATCAAGTGCCGGCAAGTCTAACCGACCGATCACTGAACTTGACAGTCTTGCCTCCCGGTTAGACCATCCTCGGTTTTCCGCCCACAAGGACCCATCGCCATGGCACTGCCCGACAGTTGGTTGAAGTCACCCCCAAGGCCCTCGGTTCAGCACACCGCGCTTGCCGCCGAACGCCAGCAGGTACTCACCAAGCCACCCGGCTCTCTCGGGCAACTGGAAAAGCTCGCCATCAACCTGGCGGGCCTGAACGGCAGTGACAAACCCAGCGTTGATCCGGTGCGAATGGTGGTGTTTGCCGGTGATCACGGAGTTTGCGCCGAAGGTGTTTCAGCATTTCCGCAGGCAGTCACCGCCCAGATGATCGCCAACTTTGCCAGCGGTGGCGCCGCCATCAGCGTGATGGCCGAGGAACTCGGTGCCAGCCTGGAAGTGGTTAACCTGGGTACGGTTGGCGAAGTACCGGAATTACCCGGCGTCATACACCAGATTATCGCCCCCTCTACGGCCAACATGGCAAAATCACCGGCCATGTCCTCGCGCCAGGTTGAATCCGCGTTATACAGTGGCGACGATGCCGCCAGGCGTGCCGTAAACGCTGGCTGCCGCCTGTTTATTGGTGGCGACATGGGCATCGGCAACACCACCAGTGCTGCAGCACTGGCCTGCGTCCTGCTGGGCCAGCAGCCCGCTGCTCTGGTTGGCCCGGGTACGGGGCTGAACTCCGAAGGCGTTGCCCGCAAGGCCCGCATTGTTGAGAAGGCCTTGCACCGACATGGTCCCGACCGGGATCCGCTGACGGTACTGGCCTCTTTGGGAGGCTTTGAAATAGCCGCACTGACGGGCGCCATAATGGGCTGCGCCGCACGCCGGATCCCGGTGCTGGTGGATGGTTTTATCGTCTCTGTCGCCGCGCTGGTGGCTGTGCATCAACAGCCAGGGGTGCGCGAGTGGCTTCTGTTTGCACACCGCTCGGCCGAACCCGGCCACAATTCCGTGCTGGAGTCACTCGATGCCTCGCCCCTGCTGGATCTTGGTATGCGCCTGGGCGAAGGCAGTGGCGCGGCCGTTGCCGTCCCCCTGCTGCGCGCCGCCTGCGCCCTGCATAACCGGATGGCCAGCTTTACCGACGCCGGTGTCAGCGGCAAAGCGGGAGACTAACCCCATGACCACCACAGTAATCGACCTGATACGCCACGGCGAACCGGAAGGTGGCCAGATGTTCCGGGGCAGTAAAGACGACCCTTTGAGCGACACCGGGTGGCAACAGATGATAGCTGCCATCGCCGAGGGTGATCGGTGGGACGCCATCGTCAGTTCACCCATGCAACGGTGCCGACGCTTCGCCCAGCAACTAGCCGAGGAACACAGGATTCCACTGCACATCGAAGAAGATCTTCGGGAGATCGGCTTCGGTGAGTGGGAAGGGTTGACCGCAGAGCAGATCCAGGAGCGTTATGGGGATCACCTCAACCACTTCTGGCAGGACCCCATCAACTTCTTCCCCCCCGGCGGTGAAGCTGTGACGGATTTCTACCAGCGCACCATCGATGGTTTTGATCGGTGGCAGCAAACCCTAGCCGGCAAACGGGTCTTGGTGGTCTGCCACGGAGGCGTTATTCGCATGGTGCTGGCCAACGTGTTGGGCATTCCGCTGGAGAAATCATTCACCGGCTTCGCCGTCCCTTACGCCTGCCGCAGCCGGATACAGGTGGACCAGTCCGAATTCGGTGTGTTCCGCAGCCTGATCAGCCACCAGCCTTTAGGGTAATTGGTAAACCCGCCACGGCCATCACCACCTCATCACAACGCTGGGCCAGGGCCTGATTGAGCCAGCCCAGCTCGTCGGCAAAACGGCGGGTAAGCGGGTCCATGCCGATGGTTCCGAGCCCCACTTCGTTGGTCACAATCACCAGAGGGCCGGGATAGGCCTCAACCGCCTCCAGAAAGGCCGCCCGCTCGGGCTGGAACAAGGAGCCGTCGGCAAACAACAGATTGCTCAGCCACAGGCTCATACAGTCCACCAACAGCAACGGTGGCTCTCCCAGACCGCTGGCATACACTGACAATACCCGGCCCAGGCGCAGCGGCTCCTCAACCAGCTGCCAGTGATCGGGACGCAGCTGCTGGTGACGCTGGATACGCAGTGCCATTTCATCATCGCCTGCAGTGGCGGTCGCCACATAAACCACGTCGTTACCGGCCGCTTTGGCCCTCTGCTCAGCCAGCCCGGTCTTACCGGAGCGAATCCCGCCGGTTACCAGTAACTTGTTGACCATAAACCTTTCTCCAGCCCGCCACATTCCGTCGCCAAGGTACACCAACCGGACAGACAACTGCTATAGTTTGGCCAGACTCTGGAATAACCGGTCAGCCAACCGCAAACATTTAATCAAGACTCAGTCACTCTGGAGAGCCCATGCAGGCCGAACTGTTGGACATCCGCAACCACATTGCCCAATACCCCCCGTTCAATGACATGCCTGAAGAACTTCTTGAACGAGTTGTCAGCGGTATTGAGGTGGTCTACTACCGCGCCGGCACCCAGATACTTGAACTCGGCCAGACCAATCATTGGCTCCACTATATCCGCAGCGGCGCCGTGGAGATTTTCCGCCGCTCCGGTGAGCTGTACAACCGCGTGGGCGAGGGCGAAATCTTTGGCCAGTTCGGATTGATGATGAACAAGAAAGTCCGGTTCCCCGCCAAAGCCATCGAAGATTGCCTGATCTACAAGATTCCGGATACCACCTTTCAGCATCTGTGGGAAACCGACGAAAACTTTGCAGACTTTGTTGAGATTGAAGACCGCAGCCGACTGCGTTCGGCGGTTTCGCGTAGAGAGAAATCCAACGAACTGATGACCGCCAAGGTTACCCGCCTGATATCCCGGGAACCGGTTTCCGCTCCGACCACCGTTCGCCTGCAGGAAGCCGCCAGAATCATGACAGACAATGGCGTATCGGCGCTGCTGTTGATGGATGAAAGCGGCGAACGCCCGAAATTGCAGGGCATCATCACCGACCGGGATCTACGTACCCGTGCGGTTACCCATGCCCTGGCCTCGGAAACCCCGATCAGCGACATCATGTCGGAAGGGCTGATCACCATCAGCGCCCGCTCCTTCATCTTCGAAGCCATGCTCACCATGCTCCACAACAACGTGCACCACCTGCCGGTGATGGAAGGCGACGAAGTGCGCGGCGTGATCGCGCTGTCTGATATCGTCAAATACGAAAGCCAGAGCAGCCTGTACCTGGTGAGTAACATCTACCACCAGAACGACGTCAAAGGCCTGAAGAAAATCAGCCGTGAAGTGCGCGACAGCTTCGTGCGCATGGTCAACGAAGACGCCAACTCCCACATGATCGGCAGTGCCATGGCCGGAATCGGCCGCAGTTTCAGCCAGCGGTTACTCGAACTGGGCGAAGAAAAGCTCGGCCCGCCACCGGTGCCCTACTGTTTCATGGCGCTGGGTTCCATGGCCCGGGACGAGCAGCTGGTAGTCACAGACCAGGACAACGCCATGATCCTGGACGACAGTTTCATTCCGGAAGAACACGACGACTACTTCCTGGCCCTGGCCAAGTTCGTCTCCGACGGCCTGGCCGAGTGCGGCTACACCTACTGTACCGGCGACATCATGGCCACCAACCCGAAATGGCGGCAACCGCTGAGGGTCTGGAAAGACTATTTCACTGACTGGATCGATAACCCCAAGGCCGAAGCCCTGCTCAACAGCAACATCTTCTTCGACCTGGACGGCATCTACGGCGAAACCGACTTTGCCGAGCAGCTGAAAACCCTGATTGTGGAAAAGGCCGGAGGAAGTCAGCGCTTCCTCACGTTCCTGGCCAGGAATGCCCTGAACCGCACACCGCCCCTGGGTTTCTTCCGCACCTTTGTGCTGGAAGAAGACGGCAAGCACCAGAAAACCTTTAACCTGAAACGCCGGGGCACCGCGCCGCTGTCTGACCTTATCCGGGTACACGCGCTGGCCAGTGGTAGCCGCTCCCAGAACTCCTTCGAGCGCCTGAAGGACGTAGCCAACACCAAGCTGCTGATGGATGACGATGCCGGCAACCTGCGCGATGCCCTGGAATTCATCTCGATTGTCCGCATCCGCCACCAGGCGCTGGCCATTGAAGAGGGCCGGGAACCGGACAATAACGTGCGCCCCGAAGACCTGTCGCCGTTCGAACGCAGCCACCTGAAAGACGCCTTCCAGGTGGTCAGCAATGCCCAGAAATTCCTGCGCTTCCGCTACAACGCCGGAGCCACGCGGAATGTCTAACGCCATCGAAAGCAGCAACAGTAACCGGAACTGGCCAGAAACCTACCGCCAGGGGGCGGAACAGGCAAAGGACACGCGGATTCGCGACTTTTACAACGCCGGCTGCCCGGATGCCACCACCCCCGTGCGCGACGTTCCGCTGGTCGCCTTGGACTTCGAAACCACCGGCCTGGACGTCAACAAGCACTCCATTGTCAGCATCGGCCTGGTGCCTTTTACCCTGGGCGGCATACAACTCGGCGAGGCCTGGCACCAGATCGTCCGCCCGCAGCTGCCGCTGGAGCAGGACACCGTTACGATTCACGGCATCACCCACAGCGAAATTGAACACGCCCCGGACCTTGCCGAGGTGCTCGACACCCTGTTCCAGCACCTCAAGGGCCGCATACCCGTGGTGCACTACCGCAACATAGAGCGGCCGTTCCTGAACATGGCCCTGCAATGGCGCCTGAAAGAACAGCTGCTCTTCCCGGTCATCGACACTATGGCCATCGAAGCCTACCTGCACCCCAAACGAAACCCCGGCCGGTGGCAGCAACTGATGGGCAAAAAGCCCATCTCCATCCGCCTGCCCGACAGCCGGATCCGCTACGGCCTGCCCCACTACGCCGGCCACAATGCGCTGATCGACGCCATCGCCACCGCCGAACTGTTCCAGGCCCAGGTACTGCACCACTTCGGCCCGGATACGCCCATTGGCGACCTGTGGGTATAAGGACCCATAGCCCCTGCAGGCGCCAATCGCTAGAATAAAGGGCAAATCAGCCAAAGAGACCACAGTGACCGACACCATCACCAAACCTACGCCTCTGGACGCCTTCAAACGCGCCCGAAGAATGTGGCTGAAAGGGGAAAAGATCAGCCTGGCGGCCCTGGCCGATGACCTGCACATAGGCCGCGCCACCCTGTTCCGCTGGGTGGGCAACCGGGACCTGCTGATTGGTGAGATTCTCTGGTCCCTGTACGAACCTCTCTACAAAGAAGCCCGTGCCATTACCCCCGGCCATGGCGTCGACTATGTAGTTGGCGTGTTCCGTCACATCAACATGACCATCCTGCACTTTTCGCCACTGCGGAAATTCCTGCACCAGGATCCGGAATACGCGCTCAAGATGCTCACGTCATCCCATTCCACCCTGCACGCCCGCACGGTGGAAGTGAATACCCGCTTACTCAAGGATGAAGTACGCGCCGGGCACCTGAGCCCGCCCATGAACATACAGAGCCTGTCCTACTTCATGGTGCGCATCGCCGAATCCTGCCTGTACAGCGACATCATCGGTGGCCGGGAACCCCGGGACGAAGAACTCGAAGATGCCTGTACAGCGGTACGTATCCTGCTGGGCGGCAAGGTGTAGGGCCCAATCAATCCCAGGCATAAAAAAACCGGCACTGTTTCCAGCGCCGGTTTTTTATGGTGTGACAGCGGCCAGAACGGCCGCGCCGGATCAACCAATCAGGTTGTAGACAAACACGATTGCCACGGCTACCGGAGTCACGTAGCGCAGCAGGTTGTGCCAAAGGGCAAAGGCACCACCGTCCATGGCCAGGTCGCTCTTCAGAGACTCCTTCGCCACGAACCAGCCCACAAACACGGCCGTCAGCATACCGGACAGCGGCAGCATGATATTGGCAGTAAAGTAGTCCAGCAGGTCGAAGATGGTCTTGCCTTCAAAGGCTGCGAACATGCCCAGCGGGGTCACACCGGACCACACGTTCAGTGACAGGATCGAGGCAATACCCAGCGCCCAGCAAGCACCGCCGGCGACAATGGCACTGCCGGTGCGGCCCAGGCTGGTTTTCTCTTCAACCCACTCAACCACCGGCTCCAGCAGGGAAATACCGGAGGTCCAGGCGGCAAACAACAGCAGGATAAAGAACAGCGCGCCAAACAGGCTGCCCATGGGCATGTTGCCGAACGCCAGCGGCAGGGTCTGGAAGATCAGGCCGGGGCCGGCACCGGCTTCCAGGCCGTTGGCGAATACCACCGGGAAAATGGCCAGGCCCGCCAGCAAGGCAACCACGGTATCCAGGATGGCAACACTGACAGCCGTGCGGCCAATCTTCACATCGTTACCGAGATAGGAGCCGTAGGCCATCATGATGGCCATACCCAGGCTCAGGGTGAAGAACGCATGGCCCAGGGCAACCAGGACGCCGTCAATGGTCAGGGCGCTGAAATCCGGGGTAAACAGGAAGCTGACCGCTTCGCCGAAATGACCGGTGGTGGTGGCATAGCCCACCACTACCAGCAGCAACACCAGCAGTGCCGGCATCAGGATGGTCGCAGCACGCTCCAGGCCACCCTTCAGGCCACGGGCTACCACCAGGATAACCAGCGCCATAAAGACGGTGTGCCAGAACAGCAACAGGCCGGGGTTACTCAGCAAATCACCGAACAAGGCGCCTACCGAGTCAGCCGTACCACCGGTGAAGTCACCCATGGCCGCGTGGCCGATGTAGGAAGCCGCCCAGCCGCCGATGACGGAGTAGAACGACAGAATGATAAAGGCCGCGAACATACCGATGATGGCAGAAATACGCCAACCCGGAGACGCCAGGTTGCGCTCTGCCACCAGCCGGAAACTGGTGATCGGGTTGTGGCGACCATTCCGGCCGATAAACACCTCGGCCATCATGATGGGAATACCGATGATGAAGATACAGAGCAGGTACACGAGAACGAACGCGCCGCCGCCGTTTTCACCGGTTACGTAGGGAAACTTCCACACGTTACCAAGGCCGACAGCAGAACCGGTTGCTGCCAGAATAAACGCGAGTCTGGAAGACCAGAGTCCGCGAGCCCCGGTACCGCTGTCAGCTGCGGAGTTGGACTGAGTCATGAGTTTTCTTCCTGTGCTTTTGGCTTTAGGAAATTACGGATTGTGAGTGCGCCGAGCCTGAGTGCTGGGGCAATTGGGGCCGGATTCTGCCAGCACTGGCCAAATGATGCCAGTGTTGAAATGTTGTTCAGTTGTTTACGGCCGGCCCCCGGCCAGGGGATCAGGCCAGGGCCTGCCGCCGAAACCGGTTGTTCACCCACAGCGAGAACGCAATCACCAGGCCGCCGAGCGCAAGCCGCCCGAGGTCCGCATCCCGGTTCCAGATCAACAGGTTAACCAGCAAGCCGGCCGGCACCAGGGCATTGTTCATGATCGCCAGGGTGCCGGCATCCACCTGGCAACCGCCCCGGTTCCACAAATACAGCCCCAGACCGGAAGCCGCCAGGCCAAGCCAGGCCAGAATGCCCCACTGCAAGCCGGTAGCCGGCAGCTTGTCCGGATTACCGAACACCAGGAACGACGGCAGGGCGATGACCAGCGCGCCAAAGAAGAAATAACCGAAAGTGCGATAGCCCGGCAGCTCCAGCGGGTAACGCTGCATCACGTGTTTGTAGCCCACCTGGCCGGCGGCAAAGGTGAAATTGGCCACCTGCAACAACAGGAAACCGGTGATGTAGTCTTCGCTCAGGCCGTCGTAGCGGATAATGCCGGCGCCCAGGGTGGCGATGGCCGCAGCCAGCAGGGCCACCGGGGAAAACCGGCGGTACATGGCATCGTCCAGCAGGGTGACATACAGCGGAGTGAAGATGGTGAACAACAGCACTTCCGGCACCGTCAGGTAACTGAACGAGCGGTACAGGCACAGGTAGGTGATACCGAACTGCAGCATACCGGTGGCCATGATGCCCAGCTTCATGCCTCCGGGAACACCGCGCCAGCGGGTCAGGGGCAGGAATACCAGAGCTGCCAGCAACACCCGGCTGAGCACCGCAAAGTCGCTGTCTACCCGGCCAGCCAGGAATTCACCAATCAGGCTGAACGAGAACGCCCAGAGAATCGTAACCAGAACCAACAGTTTCATCGCGCGCCACCTGCAAAAATCCGGGCTGCTACTTTACTGATTTCTTCCGGCAATTGCAGTTTCTGAAGGCGTGCTTGTCCCTATAAGAACCAACACCGGCGATAGGGTATGATCTTCAGCCGGCCCAAGGCCCCCTATACGCTCTGCACAGAAACCCGGAACACCATGGACGAAAACCACCAACCGTTACCAGAAACCCGGCAACCACTGGTCAGCCGCACCCTTACTGAATGGAAAACCCTGGCCATTCTGGGCGGCCCCATCCTAATTGCCCAGCTGGCCCAGATGGCCAATGGTGTCATCGATACCGTGATGGCCGGCCACGCCAGTGCCGAAGACCTGGCCGGTGTCGGCATCGGCAGCAGCCTGTGGATGCCGCTGTTCCTGTTTTTCATGGGCCTGCTCGGCGCGCTGCAACCAATCATCTCCGGCTACAACGGTGCCCGCACCACCGGCAAGATCATGCCGGCTACCTGGCAGGGACTGTACATTGCCCTGGCCGGCACCGTAGTGATGGTGCTGTTGCTGACCAACGTACAGCCGGTGCTGTCGATGCTGAAGATGGAGCCCACCACTGCCGGCATAACCCAGGGCTACCTGGATGCCTTCGCCTGGGGCATTCCCGCCATGCTGCTGATGAACGCCCTGCGAGGCCTGACGGACGGGCTCGGGCACACCCGGGTGATCATGGCATTTTCGGTGCTCAGTACCCTGATCAACCTGCCCCTGAACTACATTTTCATCTACGGAAAGCTCGGCCTGCCGGCCATGGGGGGCGTGGGTTGTGGCTGGGCCACCTCCTTGTCGAACGGAACGGCGGCCATCGCCCTGCTGGTATACCTGAATTACAGCAAGACCTTCCGGGCCTTCCATATACTGGCAGACTGGGTGAAACCGAACTGGCAGGGCATCCGTTACATTCTGCGCATTGGTGTGCCGATCGGCTTTACCATTTTCGTAGAAGCCAGCATGTTTTCGGTTATTGCGTTGTTCCTGGCTCCGCTGGGGCCGGTTGTGGTGGCAGGGCACCAGATTGCCCTGAACGTGGTGTCACTGTTGTTCATGCTGCCGCTGAGTATCGGAATGGCGCTGACCCTGCGAGTCAGTTTTCTGATCGGCGCACGGGCCCCGGACACTGCCTGGCTGATTTCCCGAAGCTCGCTGATCCTGGCCTCGGCCATCGCCCTGATCTTCGCCAGCGCCCTGTATGTGTTTTCCGGGCCGATTGCAGCGCTGTATTCCAGTGATGCCGAGGTACAGGCGGTCACTGTCCGGTTGCTGACCTTTGCCGCCATGTTCCAGATTGCGGACGTCATACAGGTCACCTGCATCAGCGCACTCAGGGGTTACAAGGACACCCGCATCCCCATGTTTATCATGCTGTTCTCGTTCTGGGGAATCGGCTTGCCGCTGGGTTACTTTCTGACCTTTACAGACGCATTGCTGCCGGCGCTGGGAGCGGCCGGATTCTGGGTGGGATTAACTGCGGGGCTGACCTCCGCCAGCTTGCTGCTGGGCTGGCGGCTGTTCCGGTACCGGCCGGCACCGGAACCGGCCTGAGCCAGCGCGTCTGCATAGACAATCCGGTCGCGGCCGGATTCCTTGGCTTCATACAAGGCGTTGTCGGCACGCCGCAGCCAGCTGGCCACACTTTCGCCATGGCCCAGCAATGCCACACCGAAGGAAGCCGTGACCGCCCCGCCCGGGTGCTTCAGCCGCCGGCGCAACAACTGCTGCAGGTTGGTCATTACCGACTGCAGCCCCACGCCATCCACACCCGGCAGCAGCAGGACGAACTCCTCGCCGCCATAGCGGAACAACTGGTCTGACTTGCGGGTATTGTGTTCGATCAGCGCTACCAGCTCGGTCAGCACACTGTCGCCGACACCGTGGCCATAGTCGTCGTTGATGGTTTTGAAATGATCCAGGTCCAGCAGCACCAGCGCGTAGGACTGCCCGGTCTGCTCGGCGTTGGCGGCCGCCAGGTCCAGCGCTTCGTCCATCGAACGGCGGTTCTTCACCCCAGTGAGGGGGTCAATGGTGGCCAGGTGTTCCAGGCGCACCCGCTGGTTCTTGTTCCGGTAAGCGAACACATAGGCACAGGCACTGACGACAACTGCGGTGGAGGCAAAGGACCACATCTGCACCTGGGAGCTGAAGGCCTCTCCGAACGACATCAGCACCAGCACCGAGGCAATGTTCAGCACAATGGCAATCTTCGGTGCCACCAGGAAGAAGGTGGTCACCAGGCAGGGATACAACCAGAACAGGCCCGGCTCGCCCACCACATAGCCAACCGATACCGCACCGCCGCAGGCCACCAGGGCCAGCACCATGCCGCCCACCCGGGTGTTGCCGGTCAGCCAGCTGTAAATCACTCCGAAGGAAATACCCGCAAGGATCACCGTATCGAGCAGGCCGGCCATGGTGTTGCCCTGCAGGAATCGAAGCACGGCAAACGGCGTAATCCCCAGCACGGCACTGGCGCCGAGCAGGGTAATGATGGACAGGCGAAAATCGTTCTTCAAACGATGCAGCATGCGGAACCGGATCCGACAAAAGTCTTATTTGGGATTCAAGAATAGCGCAAGCTAATTGAGCGGTCGCCGCGCGACAACGATTCTTAACAAATTTCTACCTGAACAACCACGTATCTCACGAAGAATTAATAACTTGGCGTGAACTCCGGAAACCAAACGTTACGCAAAAACCGGGGCAGTGAATCTATACTGGATGCAATCCAGATATTGTTTATCCAACCAACCCGCAGGCAGGCACCCAAATGACCGACAAGGAACCCACCGACACCGGCCAGGACGCACTCAATGCCCGACTGGAGCAGGCCAACAAACAACTGCTGCAATCGGAAAAGCTGGCGGCCATCGGCCAGCTGGCCGCGGGGGTTGCCCACGAGATCAACAACCCGGTGGGCTACGTCTATTCCAACCTGCAAACCCTGGAAAACTACCTGAACGACCTGTTCCGGCTGACCGATGCCATCGACACCGCGGCATCGCTGGAGGATCTGCGCCAGATTCGCCACAACATCGATTACAACTACCTGCGGGAAGACCTGAAAGACCTGCTGAGCGAATCCCGCGAGGGTATCGAACGGGTAAAAACCATCATCTCGGCGATGAAGGACTTCTCCCACATCGAGGAAGAAGAGTTCAAGCAGGCCGACCTGCACCGGGGTATTGAAACCACCCTGAACGTGGTGAACAACGAGCTCAAATACAAAGCCGAGGTTGTCCGGGATTTCGGAGAGCTGCCCCACGTGGAGTGCATTGCCTCCCAGATCAACCAGGTGATCATGAACCTGCTGGTTAACGCGGCCCACGCCATCGAGGATTTTGGCAAGATCACCATCCGTACCCGGCACCAGGGTGATAGCGTTACCCTGGAAGTGGAAGACACCGGAAAGGGTATTGCCAGCGAGCACCTGAACCGCATTTTCGAGCCGTTCTTCACCACCAAGGGCATCGGCAAGGGCACCGGGCTGGGGCTGTCGCTGTCCTTCAACATCATCAAGAAGCACAATGGCGAGATCGAGGTACACAGCGAGCCCGGGCAGGGCACCCGATTCCGGATTACACTACCGGTAACACAACCGGAACCGCTCCAGCACACACAGCAGAACCAGGATACGGAGAACCCTGCATGATCAGAATCCAGCTGGTCGACGACGAGCCGAACGTCCTCAACAGCTTGCGCCGCCTGTTGCGCCGGCAGGACTGGCAGGTCGACGCCTTCAGCGATGTTGAAGAAGCCCTCGAAGCCCTTCTGCAACACGAGTACGCGGTCATCCTGTCAGACTACAAGATGCCCATGGCCGATGGTGTCACCTACCTGAAATTTGCCAAGCAGAAGCAACCGGGCGCCATCCGCCTGGTACTCAGTGGCCATGGCGACAGCGAATCCATGGTCAAGGCCATCAACCAGGCGGAAGTCTTCCGATACCTGACCAAGCCCTGGGACGACCATGAAGTGGTCGCTGCGATCAGTTCCGCGGTAGAACTCTATAGCCTGCAAAAAGAAAACCAGCGCCTGCGCAAGGAAAACGACGCCCAGCGGGCCATGATCAAGGCCCGGGAAGAAGAGCTGCTGCGCCTGGAGGCCGACAACCCCGGCATTACCCGGGTGCGCCGGGATGCCGATGGTTCGGTACTGCTGGACGACGATGCGGGGTCTTCCGACTGAATGGCGGTTTCCTCCGGCTTCAGCCCCTGGCTGATTCTGCTCGTTGTCAGCGCGTCGATACTGGTGGTGGCCCTGGCCATTGCCAGCTACCGGTTCTGGAACCAGGCCCGGCAGCGTTCGGCGTCGCTGGAAGAGCTCAATAACACCCTCAACTACCACCTGGAGCAGGAACGGGCGCTGCGCTACATCAACGAGCGCTTCCTGGAGTTCTCCCGGGATATTCTCTGCTCCATCAGTGCCGATGGGACCTTTTTGCAGATCAGCCCGGCCTGTCTCACCATTCTTGGCTACAGCCCCGAAGAGCTTCAGGGCCAGCCCTACCGCCAGCTACTGGTGCCGGAAGACCGGGCCAGCACCGAAGATGAAATGGCCAGGCTGATCTCTGGCGAACACGACAAAGCCATCGAGTTCCGGGCCCGGCTGAACCACCGCAACGGCCAGGTCATCACGATTGCCTGGATTGCCGAGTGGTCTCCGGAAGACCAGATCCTGTTCTGCGTAGGCCGGGACATCAGCAACGAACTGGTGGCCGAAATCCTCACCCAGGAACGGGAACAGTTCTTCTCGCTGTCACCCGACATGTTCTGCATCATCGACCTGAACAGTTATTTCTTCGAGCTGAACGCCCACTTTGTCGACACCCTGGGCTACACCCGGGATGAACTGCTGGGTACCTCCTACCTTGACCTGATCCACGAAGACGACCGGGAAGCGGTCCAGGAAGCCGTATGGGCACTGGGCGAAGGCGCGGAAATCAAAGACCTGGAGGTTCGTATCCTCAACCGGCAGGGCGGCATCCACTGGGTCGACATCAACGCCATTCTCAGTGCCGACGACCTGATCTACGTGGTGGCCCGTGACACCACGGCCCTGCGCAAGGCCATGGAACAGCTGGAAGAAACCATGAAGGAACTGGAGCGCAGCAACCGGGAGCTGCAGGACTTCGCCTTCGTGGCCTCCCACGACCTGCAGGAACCCCTGCGCAAGATACAGGCATTCTCGGACCGCCTGATTGCCCGTTCCGAAGACCTGGGCGAGCGGGAAAAAGACTATCTGCGGCGCATGCAGTCGGCTGCTGGGCGCATGCAGGCACTGATTGAAGACCTGCTGTCCTATTCGCGGGTAACCACCCGGGCCAAGCCCATGGTGGCCTGCAACACCAACGAAATCCTCAGCGAAGTGCTGGTGGATATGGAAACCAGCATCGGCCGGGCCCAGGGCAAGGTAGACGCCGAAACACTGCCGGCAACCTGGGGCGACGCCATGCAGTTGCGGCAGGTGTTGCAAAACCTGCTCAGTAACGCCATCAAGTTCCACGCACCGGACCGACCTCCGGTGGTTCAGGTGCGGGCCGAGGACATCACGAACGATGCCTGGACCCTGGTGGTCAGCGACAACGGCATCGGCTTCGACGAACGCTATGCGGAAAAACTGTTCCACCCGTTCCAGCGGTTGCACCAGAAAGAAGGCTACCCGGGCACCGGAATCGGCATGGCGATTGTGAAGAAAATCCTCGATCGCCACGGAGCATCGGTCAGCCTGAACAGCCAGCCCGGCACCGGCACCACCTTCCGTATCCGCTTGCGCACCGGTCAGGGAGCGGCCTGATATGACCAGCGACAACCGCCCCCCGGTAATCCTGATCGCCGAAGACGATCCGGACGACCAGCTGATGCTGCAGGATGCCTTCGAGGAAACCTGCGAGCACTGCCAGTTGCGGTTTGTCTCCGACGGCGTGGAGCTGATGGCGCTGTTGCTTGGTGAAGAAGGCCCCGGGCCACTGCCGGACCTGTTGCTGCTCGACCTGAACATGCCCCTGAAAGACGGCCGGCAATCGCTGGTGGAAATCCGCTCGGAACCCGCCCTGCAACAGCTGCCAACGGTCATCCTGACCACATCCAGAAACGATGAAGACCGGGCCTTCTGCCTGGCCCAGGGGGCCAACGACTATCTGGTTAAGCCGTCCAGTTACACCGAACTGATCGAAATCGTAAAAGCCCTGGAAACCTGGTGGGAATCACCATGACCGACCCGATGTTGCGCGTATTGCTGATCGAGGACGACGAAGACGACTACCTGATTACCGAAGACCTGCTGGCTGAAGCCAGCCCGGGCAAAACCCGGCTGACCTGGCACAACTGCCTGGACGATGGCCTGGCCGCCCTGCACCGGGAAAGCTTTGATGTGGCCCTGGTTGACCTGCGCCTTGGGCCGGATTCCGGCCTTGACCTGATCCAGCAGGCGAAGAACGAAGGCATCACCACCCCGTTTATCCTGCTGACCGGCCAGGGCGATGAAGAGCTGGATGCCCGGGCCGTTGAACTGGGGGCCGCCGATTACCTGGTCAAGGGCCGTATCGATGGCCATGCCCTGTTGCGCAGCATTCGCTATGCCATCGACCGTGCTGTCGCCACCGAAGATCTGGCCAGCAGCGAAGCCCAGTACCGGCTGCTGTTCGAGAATAACCCCACGCCCATGTGCCTGGCAGCGCCGGGCAGCGGCCGCATGAATGCCATGAACGAAGCGGCACGCACGCTCTATGGCGTGGTGCTGGAGGAAGTCGCAGGCCTGAACATTGCCGACCTGGCCGATAAATCCCTGACCGGCGCGCCGGATGGCGACGGCACAGTGCTGCAAGCGGGGGCTGGGCTGGAATGCCACCGCACCAGGGATGGCCGAAAGCTGATTGTGGAAGTGGCCAGCCAGAACATCACCATTGGCCACCACGAACTGGCCCTGTTCACCCTGACCGACAAAACCGCCCAGATCGAAAACACCCGGCAGCTGAAACTGCTGCAACGCTGCATTGAAACCAGCTCCAACGGCATGGTGGTGGCCGATGCCCGTGCCGCTGACATGCCACTGGTGTACGTAAACCCCACCTTCGAGCGCATCACCGGCTACACCGCCGCCGAAGTACTGGGCCGCAACTGCCGGTTCCTGCAGGGCGATCCACCCGATGACAGCAACATGCAGGCGCTGGAGACTATCCACCGGGGCCTGGCCGATGGCGAAGAAGTTTCGGTTATGCTGCGCAACTACCGCAAAGACGGCACTCCGTTCTGGAACGACCTGTACCTGTCGCCGATCCGCAATGAGCGCAATGAAATCACCCATTACGTGGGCGTACAGAACGACATTTCCGAGCGCAAATCCATCGAACACCAGCTGGCCTACAACTCCAGCCACGATGTGCTCACCCAGCTGCCCAACCGCACCCTGCTGGAAGACCGGCTGACCCAGGCCTGCCAGTTTGCCCGGCGCTACAACCGCCATGTGGGTGTACTGTTCATTGACCTGGACGGCTTCAAGCTGATCAATGATTCCCTCGGCCACCGCATCGGCGACCAGATCCTGATCGAAGTGGCCCGCCGCCTGAAAGAACTGGTGCGCTCAGGCGACACCGTGGCGCGGGTCAGTGGCGACGAATTTGTCGTCGCGCTGTCGGGGCTGACCCACGGCAGCGATGCCCAGCTGGTGGTGGAACAGGTAATGAGCACCCTGGCCAACCCTTACCGGATTGGCGACGTTACCCTGCACCTGACCGCCAGCATCGGCATGACCGAAACCGACGGCAACATCAGCAGTTCCGCTGAACTGATCCAGCAGGCGGACCTGGCCATGTACCAGGCCAAGCAACTGGGCCGCAACACCTGGCAGTGGTTTGAAGAAGCCATGAACTCCCAGGCCAGTTACCGGGTCAAGCTGCGCAACCAGCTGCAGGATGCCATCGACAACCATGCCCTGACGCTCTACTACCAACCGATGATCGACTCCCGCACCGGCCAGGCCCGCTCGGTGGAAGCGCTGGTGCGCTGGGAACACCCGGAGCTTGGCCTGGTATCGCCGGCAGACTTCGTACCGCTGGCTGAGGAAACCGGGCAAATTATTGCCCTGGGTGAATGGGTGCTGGACCAGGCTTGCCGGGATATGGTCAAACTCCATGCCGCCGGCTTCCGGGACTGTTCGGTGGGTGTGAATATCTCGCCGGTACAGATCCGGAAAACCGATTTTCTGGCGACGGTCAAACGGGCCCTGGGCGAATCTGGCCTGCCAGCCCAGGCGCTGGACCTGGAGATGGTGGAGTCTGCGGTCATCAATGACACCAGCCAGGTGGTCGACACACTCCACAAACTCCGGGAGCTGGGTGTACAGATCTCGATTGATGATTTCGGCACCGGTTTCTCGAGCCTGACCTACATCAAGCAGATGCCGGCCAACCGGATCAAGATCGACAACTCGTTCATCAAGGAAGTCATCAAGAACCGGAGTGATGCCGCCATCACCCGGGGCGTCATTTCCATGGCCCACCACCTGTCGCTGGAAGTGGTGGCTGAAGGGGTGGAAACCGAGGCCCAGGCCAACTTCCTGCGCCGCAACCAGTGTGACCTGCTGCAGGGCTATGCCTTCTCGCGGCCCATGCCGTTCGAGCAGCTGACCGAATATATGAACCTGCACGGACATCGCGGGGCCGGCGGCAGTGATAATGCAGAGGAAGAGCAGAAAACCGTCCTGCTGCTGGACGATGAGGTGAACATCATCAAGGCCCTGACCCGGACCCTGCGCCGGGATGGCTACCGGATTCTGTCATCCACCAACATCAGCGAAGCCTTCACCCTGCTGGCGGAAAACGAAGTACAGGTGATCATTTCAGACCAGCGCATGCCGGAAATGTCCGGCACCGAGTTTCTCAGCCAGGTGAAAGCCATTCATCCGCACACCGTGCGCATTGTGCTGTCCGGCTACACCGACCTGAAATCCGTCACCGAGGCCATCAACCAGGGCGCAATCTACAAGTTCCTGACCAAGCCCTGGGACGAAAAACAGCTGCGGGAGCATATCCGGCAGGCGTTCAAATACCACGCCAATATGCAACCGCAGGCCTGATGCGTCAGGCCACCAGGCCCAATGCCCGGGCGTGGTGGTTCAGGTGGTCATCAATGAACGAGGCGATAAAGAAGTAGCTGTGGTCGTAGCCCCGGTGCATGCGCAGATTGATGTGGTGCTGGTGCTTCTCGCAGGCATCCGCCAGCGCTTCCGGATTCAGCTGCTGCTCCAGGAATTCATCGGCGGTGCCCTGGTCAATCAACAGGGGCAAGCGCTCCTCAGCCCCCGGAATCAGCCGGGTGGCATCCCACTCTTCCCAGCGGCCCTGGTCTGACCCCAGGTAACCGGTAAAGGCTTTCTGACCCCAGGGGCAGGCCATCGGGTTGGCGATGGGCGCGAACGCCGACACGGATTTGTAGAAACCCGGATTCTTCAGGGCACAAATCAGCGCACCGTGGCCGCCCATGGAATGCCCGCTGACAGCCCGCTCACCACTCAATGGCAGTTCGCTTTCCACCAGCTGCGGCAATTCCTTCACCACGTAATCGTACATGCGATAATGGGGAGCCCAGGGCTGCTCGGTCGCGTTCACATAGAAGCCGGCTCCGGAGCCGAAGTCGTAGCTGTCGTCTTCACCCGGCAGGTTCAGGCCCCGTGGGCTGGTGTCCGGGCAGACAATCGCCAGGCCGAGCCTGGCCGCCAGCTTCTGGGCGCCGGCTTTCTGCATGAAGTTCTGGTCGGTGCAGGTCAGCCCCGAGAGCCAGTACAGCACCGGTACCGGCTTGCCATTGGTGCCCAGTACCGCCGGAGGCAGGAAAACCGCAAATTCCATCGCGCACTGCAGCGTGGCCGAGGTATGGCGATAGCGGCGGTGTTCGCCGTCAAAACAGACGTTGGTCGATAACAGTTCCATAGCAGTCCTGATTCTGTTGAATGGGTGCCTCAGTCCTCGGCACTGGCAAAGCGGGATTTCTCCATGGTGTAACCTGCCTTTGCCAGCTGGGACAGGATGGCTGTACGGGTAACAATACCCACCAGTTTCCCATGATCAACCACCGGATACACTTTCGGTTTACCGGCACCCAGGTTCTGGGCCAGGTCTACCACCGACATATCCGGGGATACCGTCAGCGGGTTATGGAACATCACGTCGTCCACCATGGGCTCGCCTTCGCCATGGTAGTTACTCACCAGCAGTGCATGAATGCAGTCCTGCTCCGACACAAAGCCCAGTACATGGCGCTGGTCGTCCACTACCGGCAGCCCGGAAACGTGGTTCTCAAGCAGCGCCTTCACCACCCGTGGCAGCGGTGTGCCACAGCGGATGGGTTCAATATGGTTCCACATGACTTCGGAAATCTTCAGTGAGCGCATCAACTGCTCCCCTCGGTGTCAGATTCAACTGGCCGGAAAGCGATTCCGGTTACCCTAAACATAGGCAATTCGCCCGCAAATAGGAAACCACGGCAGTAAAAACGGTTTACATGAAAAAATAGTCGACTAAACTCAATGAGTTATGCCTGAACAAGGCCAAAAAACATAATAAATCCGTGGCAAAAACCGGGAGTCTCCATGGAAGCCATTTCAAATTTTGTTAATGATATCAACGGGCTGGTTTGGGGCCTGCCCATGCTGGTCATGATTCTGGGCGTCGGCCTGTTCCTGAGTATCGGCCTGAAACTGATGCCGATCATGAAACTCGGTGCCGGCTTCCGGCTGATGTGGAGCGGCCGGGCCAGGGGCGATGACGACGACGGTGACATTCCGCCGTTCCAGGCCCTGATGACGGCGCTGTCTGCCACTGTGGGCACCGGCAACATTGCCGGCGTGGCCACGGCGGTCTTCCTCGGCGGCCCGGGTGCGCTGTTCTGGATGTGGCTGACCGCCCTGGTGGGTATGGCCACCAAGTATTCCGAAGCCGTACTGGCGGTTCGCTTCCGGGAGGTCGACGAGCGCGGCAATCACGTGGGTGGCCCCATGTACTACATCCGTAACGGCCTGGGCAGCAAGTGGGCCTGGCTGGGTGTCTTGTTTGCCGTCTTTGCCTCGATCGCAGCCTTCGGCATCGGCAACACTGTACAGGCCAACTCGGTGGCTGATGTGCTGGCAACCAACTTCAACCTGCCGCACTGGGTAACCGGCGTTATCCTGATGGTACTGGTGGGCATGGTGCTGATTGGTGGTATCAAGCGCATCGGCCAGGTCGCCAGTGCGCTGGTGCCGTTCATGGCGGTGTCCTACGTGCTGATCGGCCTGATTGTCCTGGCCATCAACGCCAACGCGATTCCGGACGCCATCAGCATGGTCTTCAGCTACGCCTTCAGCCCTGCCGCAGCCGAGGGTGGCTTTGCCGGTGCCGCGGTGTGGGCAGCCATCCGCTTCGGTGTGGCCCGGGGCATTTTCTCCAACGAAGCCGGCCTGGGTTCCGCACCCATTGCCCATGCTGCGGCCCAGACCAAGAAT
This sequence comes from Marinobacter vinifirmus, assembly GCF_002258215.1. Classification (GTDB taxonomy): domain Bacteria; phylum Pseudomonadota; class Gammaproteobacteria; order Pseudomonadales; family Oleiphilaceae; genus Marinobacter; species Marinobacter vinifirmus. The sequence goes on along the minus strand of NZ_NEFY01000003.1, from coordinate 175,437 downwards.
CCGGTAAAGCAGGGCATGGTGGCCATGCTCGGCACCTTCATCGATACCATCATCGTGTGCAGCATCACCGGCCTGGTGATTATCACCTCCGGCGCCTGGACCTCCGGTGAAACCGGTGCAGCGCTTACCTCACTGGCCTTTGAAACCGGCCTGCCGGGCTTCGGTAACTATGTGGTCGCCATCGCACTGGCCATCTTCGCCTTCACCACCATCATCGGCTGGTCGTTCTACGGCGAGCGCAGCATCGAGTTCCTGTTCGGGGTGAAAGCCATTGTGCCGTACCGGGTGCTGTGGATCATTGCGATTCCGGTGGGCGCCACGGTGAACCTGGGCTTTATCTGGCTGGTCGCAGATACCCTGAACGCCATGATGGCGCTGCCTAACCTGATCGCCCTGTTGCTGCTCAGCCCGGTGGTGTTCAGGCTGACACGGGAATATTTCGAGAAGCAAAAGGCTGCCGGTTACCGTTAACCGCCAGGGATTGTCATAAGGATGTGACCAAAGTGTTGGATGATCCGGGTCAACTACCCCTTGTTATCCGGATCATCCGGTACCAGAGTTACTGGTAGACACTGGCAAAGTGGCCGTACAAAAACCGTGCAAAGGAAAGGAGACTGACTATGACCTTGCGTCTTGGAGATACCGCACCGGATTTCGAACAGGAATCCAGCGAAGGCACCATCCGGTTCTACGACTGGCTCGGGGACAGCTGGGGCGTGCTGTTCTCTCACCCGGCGGACTTCACACCGGTTTGCACCACCGAACTTGGCCTGACCGCCAAGCTGAAGGACGAGTTCGGCAAGCGTAACGTCAAGGCAATCGCCCTGAGTGTCGACCCGGTGGACTCCCACAAGGAGTGGATCAAGGACATCAACGAAACCCAGGGTTGCAGCGTTAACTTCCCGATCATTGCTGACCACGACAGCAAAGTGGCCAAGCTGTACGACATGATCCACCCCAACGCTGACAGCACCCTGACCGTTCGCTCGCTGTTCGTGATCGACCCGAACAAGAAGGTGCGCCTGATCATCACCTATCCGGCCTCTACCGGTCGTAACTTCAACGAAGTGCTGCGGGTGATCGACTCGCTGCAGCTGACCGACGAACACAAGGTGGCCACCCCGGGCAACTGGGAAAAAGGTGGCGATGTGGTGATTGTGCCGTCCCTGCAGGACGAAGAGGAAATCAAGAAACGATTCCCGAAAGGCTACAAGGCCGTTAAGTCCTACCTGCGGATGACACCAGACCCGTCCTCCAACTGGAGCGGCGACTGAGCCTCCGGTTCTGTAAAGCAGTCACGAAAAGGGCAGGTTGAACCTGCCCTTTTCTGTTTCCGGCTTACCAGCTGGCCGGCACCCGGCCTTCACGGATACGCTGGGGATGATCCCCCACATCGACCCGGGCAATCTCGCTGGCACTGTCGATATCAATCACCGACATCTGGTCGGTACCGCTCCAGGAAATATAGCAGCGGTCGCCCTTGGCATTGGTGGTTACCCAATAGGGCTTCTCACCCAGCCCGGTCAGCACCGTGTAGTCGAAGGTTTCCCGGTCTACAATCGCCACGTAATCGCTCATGGTGCCGGCGACACACAGGGTATCGCCTTTGCCGTTCATGGCAATGCCGTGGTGCGCAGAATCGTTGATGTAGAGCTCCCGTGGCATATCCGGTACCAGGTTTGGCAGCGCCGCCCGGCGGGTGACCACGCCCTGCTCCATGTCGTACTCCACAAAGCCGTGCAGGAACGACAGCTGGAAGTAGAAGAAGCGTTCATCCGGCGTATGGGCCATGGGCCGGATGGCGGGGCTCAGGTCACTGTAGCCGGCCGCGTCGAGTTTTTCGGCAAAGTCGAACTGCTCGATGATTTCCAGGGATTCTGCATCCACCACCTGGAACCGTCGCTCGCCCTTGGTGAAGTCCATCAGGTTCTTGTCCAGCGGGGTGAAAACATGGCCGATGCTGGCGTGGTAAATCTTGCTGCCATCCCCGGAATAGACGTTTTCGTGGGGAGAGTTGCCGGTCGGGAACTGGCCGATTTCCTTTTTCGGCGAACACTTGTACCTTTTTTAGGCAATCAGACACATGACGCAACTGACACCCGGCCCGTCATTTCGGCCAACTGCAGGTATAAAAAAAGGACAGGTCTCAGCCTGTCCTTTTGATTTCAGTCGGTTACCCGGTTGGTATCAGAACGCCGGGACTACCGCACCTTCATACTTCTCCATGATGAAGTCTTTTACCGCATCGGACTTCAGGGCGTTGGCCAGCTTCTGCATGGCTTCGCTGTCCTTGTTGTCCGGACGGGCAACCAGGATATTCACATAAGGAGACTCGGCACCTTCAATCACCAGGGCATCTTCAGACGGGTTCAGGCCTGCTTCCAGCGCGTAGTTGGTGTTGATCAGGGCAACGTCTACCTGGTTCAGGATACGCGGCAGCGTGGCGGCTTCCAGTTCCTTGAAGTCCAGGTCTTTGGGGTTGTCGGCAATGTCACGCGGGGTGGCGGTGATCTTGCTCTCGTCTTCCAGGGTGATCAGACCGGCTTTCTGCAGCAGCAGCAGGGCACGGCCGCCGTTGGTGGGATCGTTGGGGATAGCCACAACCGCGCCGTCTTTCAGCTCGTCCAGGGACTTGATCTTGCTGGAGTAGGCGCCAAACGGCTCAACGTGGACACCGGTGACAGTCACCAGGTCTGTGCCGCGGCCGGCGTTGAATTCATCCAGGTACGGCTGGTGCTGGAAGAAGTTGGCGTCCATACGCTTCTGGTCGACCTGGATGTTCGGCTGTACGTAGTCGGTGAAGACTTTCACGTCCAGCTCAACGCCTTGTTCAGCCAGTGCCGGCTTCACAAATTCCAGCAGTTCCGCATGGGGAACGGGGGTAGCAGCTACCGACAGCTTTTCAGCGAAGGCGGCTGAGGAGAAGGTTGCTGCGGCAGCGATGGCTACCAGGGTTTTCTTGAAGTTCATTTTTGCGTTCTCCTGTGGAGCATCGTGTTTAACTTTGGTTTACGGCACGCTGCTGGGAGGCTCCTTCCGAAAAACGCCCGTGAATACCCGCAAGCGGGTCCAGCCAGCAATCGCAGATTGCTGTCGCTACGCTACACGCGAAGCTTCGCTTCTAAAGCATTTGCTTCGCCCCTGTAGGGCTTCGTCGCGCCGTCCATGGCGCTCCAGATTTTCGGAAGGAGCCTCCCAGCAGCCTGCCTATACCGGGCTTGGCATGGCCTTCCCGGCTCAATCACAGTCTTACTTTCTGCTGAAATACAGCACCAGGCGATCACCCGCCATCTGCAACAGCTGTACGAAGATTACCAGCAAGGCCACGGTAATCACCATCACGTCGGTCTGGAAGCGCTGGTAACCGAATCGGATGGCCAGGTCACCCAGGCCGCCGCCACCGATAACACCAGACATGGCTGCATAAGACACCAAGGTAATGGCCGTTACCGTAATGCCCGCGATAATGCCGGGAAGCGCTTCCGGCAGCAAGGCGCCGAAGATGATCTGTCTTACGTTTGCACCCATGGCCTGGGTGGCTTCGATGATGCCGCGGTCGACTTCCCGCAGGGAAGTTTCCACCAAACGGGCGAAGAAGGGTGCGCCACCGGCCACCAGCGGCGGGATGGCCCCGGCTACGCCCAGGGAGGTGCCGATCAGCATGACGGTGAACGGGATCATCACGATCAGCAGGATGATAAAGGGTACCGAGCGCAGTACGTTGACTACAAACGACAGCACCGCGTAGGCCACCGGTTGTTCCAGCAGCTGGCGTTTGCCGAACAGGAACAGCAGTACGCCGACGGGCAGGCCGATCAGGACGCTGAACAGCAACGACATACCGACCATCACCAGGGTGTCCCAGCTGGCCCAGCCGATTTCGGCCCAGTCTACGTTGCCCATCAGGGTTTCCATTAAAGCTTCCATCAGCGCACCACCTCCACGTGAACGTCGGCGGCTTCCAGCGCCTGCATGGCAATGTCGAGATCACCGCCCACCAGTGACAGGGTCAGCTGGCCGTAGGGGGTGTCTTTAATGTGGTCGATCCGGCCGGACAGGATGCTGAAATCCACACCGGATTCCCGGGCCACGCTGCCCAGCAGCGGCTTGTAGGTGGATTCACCCTTGAAGGTCAGTCGCAGGATGCGGCCGTTGGCTTTTTGCAGGTCTTCCTGCAGTTCGTCGCGGTCTACGTTCTCGCTTTCGAACACGAAATCCCGGGTGGTGGGGTGCTGCGGGTGCAGGAACACGTCGCTCACCGGGCCCATTTCCACAACCCGGCCGGCGTCCATCACGGCAACCCGGTCGCACACCCGGCGTACCACGTCCATTTCGTGGGTGATCAGCACGATGGTCAGGCCCAGTTCCTTGTTGATGTCGCCCAGCAGTTTCAGCACCGATTGTGTGGTTTGCGGGTCCAGGGCGCTGGTGGCTTCGTCACATAGCAGGATGGTCGGGCGGCAGGCCAGGGCCCGGGCGATGCCCACGCGCTGTTTCTGGCCGCCGGACAATTGGGACGGGTATTTGTTGGCATGGTCGCTCAGGCTGACCCGGGCCAGCAGTTCTTCCACCCGTTCCCGGATCTCGGTTTTCGAGTAGATACCCGCCAGTTTCATGGGGAAGGCGATGTTGTCGGCCACGGTTTTGGACGACAACAGGTTGAAGTGCTGGAAGATCATGCCCACTTTGCGGCGGAACGCCCTGAGCTCGGCGGCGCTGTAGCGGGTGATGTCTTCGTTATCGATCAGGATGCGGCCACCGGTCGCTGGCTCGAGCATGTTGATCAGGCGGACAAGGGTCGACTTGCCCGCACCGGAATGGCCGACGATGCCGAATACTTCGCCGGTTTCTATGGTCATACTGGTGGCATGCAACGCGGGGATCGCCCGGCCGGCCACCTGATACGACTTTTGTACCTGGTCAAATACAATCACGGTCAGTGCCCTGGTTCAGTGCCTTGAGGGTGCAGGATAAAACCGACGATTATAGCCTATTCGCTGATCAAACCCGAATCACTGCCGTGTGTACTTGCCCTTATCCGTCAATGCAGGGCCCGCATCTGCCGGGGGTAGAGCGCGGCACTCACTTCCGGCTCTTCCAGCAGGTTTGCCAGTTCCTGGTCGATGTCGGTTTGTTCGCCTTCTTCCGGCAGCGGCTCGAACAGAGTACTGAGCCAGGCCGCCACGGAGGGCGCGTTATCCCGTTCGTAGTCGGTGGACAGCGCCTTGATCCGGCGGAAGCCGATGATGCGCTGGTGCCGCGGGTCGCGGATTTGTTCGAAGCCACGCCAGTAAATCCTGTCGCGGGTGTGCAGCTGCACAAACAGGGTGTCGATGGGGCCTTTGTCGTCGTCTGCATTCCCGTCATCGGCTTCTGAAGCCTGCACGTCGGATTTTTCAGACTCTTCGGGTTCTTCGCTTTCAGCCGGCTTGCGGCGGATGGTGGTCCAGGCCGGGTAAAGCACAGCCACCGCGTCGGCTTCTACATGCTCACGGGCGGCACGCAGAATCAGGCCCCAGCGGGCCTTGTCGGCATCGGTTTCCAAGGAGTTGATGGGCAGGTCGTAGCTCTCATCGCTGGAGAGAACAATTGCCATCATCGGGGCATCCAGCTCCCCCATGGCTTCGGCCTGTGCTACGGATACCAGATCGTCGATTGCCATCGATTGGTTCATAAGATGCTCGCCTCCTCGATGCCATCAGGGTGGTCAGGGAGCGGAGTCCCTGCCCTACAGCATAGCCTGTTCCACATGGAAAGATAAACGTGGAGTTTGTTGGCCCGGATCACAACCCCTGACCAACAAATCCGCACAGTTTCTTCAGAATGCCGATTCCAGGCGCTCGTAGTTGGCAAACCAGGGGTTGGCTTCCTCCAGCTGGGCGGCCAGTTGCAGCAAGCCGCCTTCGCCGCCGTGGGCCGCACCGAACTGAACGCCCACCGGCAGCCCGTCGCGGGTCCAGTGCATGGGCACCGATATCGCCGGGGTTCCGGTCAGGTTGGCCAGCTGGGTGAAGGGGGTTCGGGCGAGGCTTTCCAGGGCCATCTGGTCTACCTGTCCTGAACGGTGTACCAGTTTGCCGGCTTTCAGGCCCAGCATCAGCCGGGCGACCAGCTTCAGGTGCGCCGGGGTGTCCATCTGGCCAATCTGTGCCGGCAACTGGCCGGTGGTGGGACAGAGGTACAGGTCAAAGCGGTCGAAGAACGCCCCCAGGGCCCGGGCAAAGTCATTCCACTGCTGGCGCCTCCGAACGTAGTCCGGCAGCGGCATGTTGCGGCCGAGCATTCCCAGCAGGCGGGTTTCCAGTTCAAAGTCTTTATCCGTGGCGCCGAAACGTTCCCGGGCGCTGTCCATCAGGGCCGAGACTTCCCCGAAATACAGGGACAGGTAGCACCGGGCCAGGGCCATGCCGTCAAAGTCCGGACGGGCGTATTCCACCTCATGCCCGAGCCCCTCCAGCATTCTCGCGGTTTCTTCCACCGCCGCCACGCACTCAGGGGCCACTTCGGTGTCGTAGGGTGAGGAGGTGAATACTCCGATTTTCAGCTTACCGGGGGATTGCTGCATTTGTTCGAGAAACGACGATTCGGGCGCAGGAATGCGGAACGGGTCACCGCTGGCGGGGCCGGACAGCACATCCAGCATGGCCGCGCTGTCTCGCACGGTGCGGGACACCACGTGATCGGTGGAGGCGCCTGTCCAGGCCTCACCCATGTGCGGGCCCACCGAGATGCGGCCCCGGGATGGTTTCAGGCCGAACAGGCCGTTGTAGGCCGCCGGAATACGGATGGAACCGCCGCCATCATTGGCACCGGCCATGGGCACAATGCCGGCTGCCACTGCCGCACCGGAACCACCGCTGGAGCCTCCGGGGGTAAGGTCAGTGTTCCAGGGATTGCGGCTGGGGCCCCAAAGCTCGGATTCCGTCACCGCCTTCAGGCCGAATTCCGGCGTGGCCGTGCGCCCCAGAAACACCAGCCCGGCATTTCGGGCCCGGCGCACGAATTCCGAATCCCGGGTTGGCACATTGGTGCTCAGAGCCCTGCTGCCATAGCTGCAGGGATGGCCGGCCTGCTCCTGGGCCAGGTCTTTCAGCAGTATCGGCACGCCGGCAAAGGGCCCGTCTTCAGGGAAACCCTGTTCCATGGCTTCGGTGAACTGCGGATGGCATATCGCGTTGAGTTTGCCATTCACCCGGTTGGCCCGGTCAATGGCCGCTTCAGTCGCTTCCCGGGCGCTGACGTCGCCCCGGCGAATCAGGTCAGCCAGTGCGGTGGCATCAAAGCTCAGATATTCAGACTGTTTCATCGGCAACCCTGCTTGTTGTTTTGTGGTGCAATCCGGCTGGACATTTCGGGTGTAATCCGGAAACTCCGGAGCTTACGACAATCGTTAGGTGAGTGCCATGGATCTGCTGTTCCCGGAAGCCCTGAGCACGGGCGCGGGATTATTCCTGCTGGCGGCCTCCGCCGTTACCTCCATGCTGACTGCCGTGCTGGGCGCCGGTGGCGGTGTATTGCTGCTGGTGCTGATGGCCACCTGGATGCCGCCAGCGGCGATTATTCCTGTCCACGGCATGATCCAGCTGGGCTCCAACACCGGCAGGGCAGTACTGACTTTTCGCCATATCGACTGGCGAGTGATTCTGGCCTTTGCGCCGGGTGTTGTGGCAGGGGCTGCCCTGGGCGCCTGGTTGCTGGTCAACCTGCCCGCTCACCTGTGGCAACTGACCATTGCCGGCTTCGTGCTGTATCTGTGCTGGGGCCCGAAACTGCCCAAGGCCTATTTCGGGCCGGCCGGTATATTCCTGGCCTCGGCTATCACCAGTTTTATCAGCCTGTTTGTCGGCGCCACCGGTCCTTTGGTAGCCGCATTCATCAAGCAGATCCACACCGACCGTTTCAAAACCGTATCCACCTTTGCCGCCGCCATGACCCTGCAGCATGCGCCCAAAGCCCTGGTGTTCGGCTTTGCTGGCTTTGTGTTCTCGGAATGGCTGCTGTTCATTGTCGCCATGATCGCCTGCGGCTTTGCCGGCACCTGGCTGGGGCTGCGCCTGCTGAACACCATGACCAACCGCTGGTTCAGCCTGGCGTTCAACGTGGTGCTGACCCTGCTGGCGCTGCGGCTGTTGTGGCAGGCGGCGCAGTCAGCCGGCTGGTTCGGCTGACACACCTCCGCACTGTTTCGAAAGCAGCCAGCCCGTCGCAACACATTCGCATTCCCACTTGTAATTCTAGTGATAATCGTTATTATTTAGTTCTGTTTTCATTCTTCCGAGTGTTGCTTCATGGACCCCATCAGCGCCGTACCCGAGACCCTTACCGAACTCAGCCCGTTAAACCAGCTGGTCGACATGGGCGGCCCGATCATGGTTGTGCTGATTGCCCTGGCGGTGATCGGTACCGTTACCTTTGTCTACCTGATGCTGTACGGCAGCTTCTACGCCCCGCGACACACCCGCAAGCTGCGCACCCTGGTAGACCAGTGGCAATCTGCGCCGTCGGACACCCGCCCGGAACAGGTGCGCCAGCAAGCCGGCTTTTTCGGTCGCGGCAACCCGCTGATGCACCTGCTGGTGAATACCATGAGCGCCTGCCAGACCAACCCCAACACCCCGGCCGTGCGCGAGACCGCCGTGCGGGATGCCCAGGGTGCACTGGAACCCTTTGAAGCACCGCTGAAAATCATCGAAGTGATTGCCGCCCTGGCTCCGCTGCTGGGCCTGCTGGGCACCGTCATGGGCATGATGGAAGCCTTCAGCGCCATGGCCGCCACCGAAGGCCGGGCCAACGCCAGCCAGCTCAGTGGCGGTATCTACGAAGCCCTGATGACCACCGCTGCAGGCCTGATAGTCGCCATTCCCTTTGCCGCCCTGGCCGCCTGGATCGAATTCCGCCTGCGCCGGATTCACAAGACCATCAACAGCGCACTGGTCAGTGTGTTCAATGTGGTGCCGTCGGGTGAGGCCGCCGGCGCGCCGCAGGCTGTCCCAGCGGATGAACCCTCAAAAGCCGCTGACACCCGTAATTATTCCGGCAACGATAGCCCGCGCTTCGCCCATGCAGCTGGTTGAACCCCGGCCGAACCGGCCCCTACCGATCCGGATTACACCGCTGATTGATGTGGTGTTTATTTTGCTGGTGTTTTTCATGCTGACCACCCGCTTGCTGCCCGTGGACTACCTGGAACTGGGCAATAACACTGAAAGCCGCAGCAGCGTGACCGGCGAGCCCCTGCCTGAGCTGCAGGTAACCGCCAGCGGTCAGGTAGTGTGGCAGGACAACCGCTACAGCCTCGGGGAATTACTGGAAGCACTGAAGGCAGCCGGCATCCGGGAAGCCAACCTGGGCACCAGCGCCGATAGCCGCCTGGCGGATTTCACCCGCACCCTGAGCGCCCTGGACAACGCCGGCGTGGAAGCGCACTGGAATCGCCAAAGCACCAACGACCTATGACAGAACTGGTTCCTCCTCCATCAACCTCCGGAAAAGGCCTGCTGGACCGGGTTGAAGATGCCCTGCTGCCGCTGATCAACCTGGTGTTCCTGCTGCTGATCTTCTTTATCGTGGCCGGCCAGCTGACCAACGAGCCCCTGCCCGAGCTGCCCGGTGCAGCCCGACAGCAACAGGAACGTGCCCCCGAAGCCGACCTGATGGTCGCGGCCGATGGCCAGTGGAAAGTACAGGGCAAGGTGCTGGGCGAAGAACAGCTGCTGGCCGCCCTGCCGCAACCCGATGACAACAATCCCCTGAGAATTGCCGCAGACCAGTCGCTTACCATGTCCGACCTGGAAGCGCTGCTGTCCGTCCTGGAGCAGGGCGGCTACACCGAGGTTCTGCTGCTGACGGAGCCCGGACAATGATGCCGGAACACAAGGGCCCCAAGTTGTTGTTTCTGGTGCTGGCCATAGCTGCTACTGGCTTCGGGCTGACGCTGGCGGCACCGGACAAGCCCGTGCAGCTGGCTACCCTGGGCGACAGCGCTGTGAACACCGCACCGGCTATCAAGATCAGCCTGGCTGGCCGGAAAACGCCTGCGCCGGTGGAAAAGCCCGCGGCTCCCCCTGCCAAGCCAGAGCCCGCGCCGGAACCGAAACCCGAACCCAAGCCAAAACCCAAGCCAAAACCCAAGCCAAAACCCAAGCCAAAACCCAAGCCAGAGCCCAAACCCGATCCCAAGCCCGAACCGGCTCCGGAACCCGAACCTCAGCCAGAACCTGAACCCGAGCCAACACCGGAGCCTGCTGCGGAACCGGCACCCGCGCCGGCAGAGCCTGCCCCTGCGGCCGATATTTCAGAAGCTACGGAGACATCCGGGGAAGAGGGCGATGCCTCGGAAAACCAGGATGCCGTGCCTCTGCAGACCGCCGGCAACTCCGCCGACGTGAACAGCTATCTGAGCAAACTCAGCCGCCACCTGGCACGCTACTACGACTACCCGCGCCGGGCGCGACGGCTGGGCCAGCAGGGCACGCCGGTGATCGTGTTCGAGTTCACCCGCGACGGCGAGCTTCTGGGCCACTCACTTCGGGACAGCTCCGGCCACCGCCTGCTGGACGATGCCGCCCTACAAATGCTGGAACAAGCTGCACCGCTGCCCGCCGTGCCGCCGGAAATGCGGGGCCGAACCTTTGCCTACGCCCTTCCGGTTCGGTTCAGTTTGCGCTGAAAATGCACCAGTGCCACGCAGGCTGCACTGCATCGGTGCTGCCGGCCGCGCCAGAAATAACCGGCCAACCTCGATCACACGTCCGCTTTATTATTGAAATCACTACCTTTTCTTAAAAACTGCCAGAGCTGGCACGAACCCTGCTGAGAACCCTTCAGCAGACCAGCACTCTGCCACACCGAAAATGAACAACTTCAGGCGACGGCGTCTGCTCACCTTTGCTTTCAAAGCGAATCGTGAGCGGCGCCTTTTTTTTGGCGCCGGCAACCGCGCCAAAAAATCAGGAGGAATCCCTTATGTCTTACATTCTGCCTTCCGAGTTCGTCACCAAGATGGTCGACGCCGGAGAAGCGAAAATCTATATGGCCACCCGGGATGTCCTGATCCGGGCCTTCATGGCCGGTGCCATCCTGGCCCTGGCCGCGGTCTTTGCCATCACCGTCACCGTCCAGACCGGCAGCCCCCTGGCTGGTGCGATGCTGTTCCCGGTCGGCTTCTGCATGCTCTACCTGATGGGCTTCGACCTGCTCACCGGCGTCTTCATGCTCACGCCCCTGGCCCTTCTGGACCGGCGCCCGGGCGTGGATACCCGGGGCATTCTCCGCAACTGGGGCTGGGTGTTCCTGGGTAACTTCGGCGGCGCCCTCACCGTGGCCGCCATCATGGCCTTCGTCTTCACCTACGGCTTCAACACCGAGCCAGGCGTGGTAGGCGAAAAGATCGCCTCCATCGGCAAAGCCCGCACCCTGGGTTACGCCGAACACGGCGTAGCGGGCTGGTTTACCATCTTTCTGCGGGGCGTGCTGTGTAACTGGATGGTGTCGATGGGCGTGGTCGGTGCGATGATCTCCACCACGGTGCAGGGCAAGGTACTGGCCATGTGGATGCCGATCATGCTGTTCTTCTACATGGGCTTCGAGCATTCCATTGTGAACATGTTCCTGTTCCCGTTTGCCCTGCTGATGGGCGGCGAGTTCGGCATCATGGATTACTTCGTCTGGAACGAAATTCCCACCGTACTGGGCAACCTGGTGGGCGGTTTGTCCTTCACCGGCCTGACCCTGTACGCCACCCATATACGCACTGCGCCCAAGCGCACGCTGGCAGCGGACTACCGCGCACCAGCCAGCACCCGCAGCGCCTGATCACGGCTGAAGCCCCCGGTGCCGCACACACCGGGGGCTTCACTGGTTCATATCCATGTCCAGCACCCAACAGCTCACGATAGAAGCCGGACAGTTCAGCAGCGCCGGCCGGAAACCGGTCAACCAGGATTTCCACGGCCTGTTGATACCAGACAATCATCAGCGCCACAGCAAAGGCATTGCGGCGGTGATCGCCGACGGCATCAGCTCCAGCAATGTCAGCCAGGAGGCCAGTGAAGCGGCGGTGGCAGGCTTCCTGAGCGACTACTACTCGACCCCCGAGAGCTGGTCGGTGAAACAGTCGGCCGAACGGGTAGTTCGGGCCACCAATGCCTGGCTGCACGCCCAGACCCGGCAAAGCCGTTATCGCTACGACCAGGACCGGGGCTACGTCTGCACCTTCAGTGCCCTGGTGCTGAAATCCGCAACGGCGCACCTGTTTCATGTAGGAGACGCCCGGATTTACCGGCTTCAGGGCAACACCCTGGAACAATTCACGACCGACCACCGGGTCTGGCTTTCGGCCGACGAAAGCTGCCTGAACCGGGCTCTGGGGCTGAGCCCGCAACTGGACATCGAATATCGCAGTGTCACCCTGCACCGGAGCGACGTATTTCTGATGATGACCGATGGTGTATACGAACAACTGTCTGCAGGGGATATCACCAGATGCCTTGCAGACTGCGGGGACAATCTGTATCACGCTGCCCGGGCATTGGCCAACCTGGCACTGGAGCGGGGAAGTGAGGATAACCTGACCGTTCAGGTACTGCGCGTACTCCAGTTACCCTCTCGGACACAGGACGTCAGCGCCCAGGAGGCCTATCGCGAACTGCCCTTCGCGCCCGAGGCCGCACCCGGACAGGTGCTGGACGGGTACCGGATCATCCGGGCCCTGCACATCAGTAGCCGAAGCCACGTTTACCTGGCCGTGGATGAAAGTTCCGGGAAGCAAGTCGCAATCAAGTTTCCCGCCATGGAGTTACGACAGTACCCGGACGAACTGGAGCGATTTGCCACCGAACGCTGGATTGCCCAGCGCGTGCAGAGCCCCCATGTGGTCGCCATCTTTGCCCCGGAGCGCCCGCAAAGTTGCCTGTACCTGGCCACTGACTATGTGGAAGGCTGTACCTTGCGGCAATGGATGCTTGACCACCCTCAGCCAGACCTGGAAACCGTGCGACAACTGGCCGAGCAGATTATCCGGGGACTCAGGGCCTTTCACCGGCTGGAAATGGTGCATCAGGACCTGAAACCGGAAAATGTCCTGATCACACCCGATGGCCAGGCCATGCTGGTCGATTTCGGAGCTACCCGGGTCGCCGGTCTTGAAGAAGCCGGCAAACCTGCCACCGACTATCCGGTTGGCGCAGCCCTCTACTCGGCCCCGGAACTGTTTCTCGGCGAGCCGGGCACCTGGCAGTCGGATCAGTACGCCCTTGGCGTGATTGTCTATCAGCTGTTGACCGGGCACCTGCCCTACCACACCGATGTACCCCGAATCCGCACTCGCAAACAACTGCGGGCCCTGACATACCGGCCAGCCAGGGCCTGGCGCGAAGACCTGCCACCGTGGCTGGACGCCACCCTGGCCCGGGCCACCCACCCGGAACCCCATCGTCGCTACCCGGCGTTATCGGAACTGCTCTATGAACTCCGACACCCCGGGCAGGACTGGCACGCCCGACACCATCCTCCTCTCATGGAACGGCACCCGGTACGTTTCTGGCAAGGCGTCTCAGCCCTGCTTCTGCTGGCGCTATTAACTTCCCTGGCCGGAGGCTCCTGGATCTGAGCTCCGGGCCATTTCTTGCCCGGCCAGCAAAAGCTCGCCCGTACGCCAGGCAACGCGTTGCCCGAAGGCACTCAGGAAACGCCATAAAAACACATAACTATATGTTTTATATAAGAATTAAAAAACTGGCACGGGGATTGTTACCAGTTACGCCGTCCAGGGAACAACCTTGGGACACTCACTCACACATTGTCATGGAGCAGACTATGCCAACTCCTTGTTATATCAGCATCGAAGGTAAAACTCAGGGCAACATCACCGCCGGCGCATTCACTTCCGATTCCGTAGGCAACATCTACGTTGAAGGCCACGAAGACGAAGTGCTGGTTCAGGAATTCAGCCACGTTGTCACCGTTCCGACTGATCCCCAGTCCGGCCAGCCTTCCGGCCAGCGCGTTCACAAGCCGTTCAAGTTCACTTCCGCCCTGAACAAATCCACCCCGCTGATGTACAACGCCCTGGCTTCCGGCGAAATGCTGCCGAAAGTAGAGCTCAAGTGGTACCGCACTTCCGTGGAAGGCAAACAGGAGCACTTCTTCTCCACCATCCTGGAAGATGCCACCATCATCGACATCGACTGCAACATGCCCCACTGCCAGGACGCTGCCAACGCTGACTTCACCCAGCTGGTAACCGTTTCCCTGTCCTACCGCAAGGTAACCTGGGAGCATGCCGTTGCCGGCACTTCCGGTGCAGACGACTGGCGCTCGCCAATCGAAGCCTGATTTTTCAGGTTCGATCCTCGGAAAACGGCTGGCCTTCGGGCCGGCCGTTTTTGTTTCCGGGCTTCATTGTCAGGAACAAACCATTGTGTAAACATACACAACAAAATCGCTAACACTCTGTGTGGCATTTATCGTCAGGCCGGGTGGGACTTGGAGGTAAACGTGCTTTATCCCGTATACGTACACAAGGGCGACGACGAGCACGCCCACGGCGCCGAAATTCCGGACTTCCCCGGCTGTTTTTCCGCTGCCGACCAATGGCAGGAGTTGCCGGGAAAAATACAGGAGGCCATTGAGCTTTACTGCGAAGACGAAGACATGGAGCTTCCCTCGCCATCCTCCCTGGACGACCTGATGAATAACCGTGACTATCAGGGTGGTCTCTGGATGATGGTGGATATAGACGTTAACCGCTTGAAAACCCGATCTGTCCGCCTTAACGTCAGCCTTCCGGAAGGCCTGTTGCGTCGCATTGACGAGGAGGCCCGGAGCAGACATATGAGCCGGTCAGCCTTTTTGGCAATGACAGCTCGCAAAGAACTGGAAGCCCGTTAACTCGTGACATCTTCACTCCCCGAATTTACAAAGACACTCGGCACTCTCATGTGCCAGGCCACCCGGGACATTCTATGGGCGCCGGCTGCAAGCTGGGTTCGAAAACAGAACCAGTGTGCAGGACTGGTGCTGCGCGTAGGCTCCGGGCAAGCCACTTACCACCGTTATGATCCCCGCAAGAAGCAACACTTGATCACCTACGGGGCCAGGATGATTGCCGCCAAGCATCAACCGGAAACCGCCCAGGGCTGGTTATCCACCCGGGAAATCCGGAGCCGCGGCTATTTTGAGGGGGAAGTGAGTGTGCTGAACCTGCTGGCGCACACCTGCTGCCATGAGTTCGCCCATTTGCTGCAGCACAGCGCCGGGCAACGGCATTACGGCTCGGTGCATAACCGGCATTTCTATGAAGCGCTGGATGAGTTGCATAACAGCGGCGCCGCCGGGGCTACCCGACAGTATCTGAGTGAACAGGCAACGTTGGCCGGTATCGAACTTTCGGGCGCAGCCTTTGAACTGCCGAGCCCGAAGCAGGCCCGGCAGCAGTGGCAGGTCGGGGATGCCGTGCGTTTTGGTGACGGGCGCAGCGAGAAGAAAGGTGAGGTCATCCGGGTTAACCGCAAAACCTGCACCGTTCTGGTCAGCCACCAATCCCGCCTGTTGCGCTATCGCGTGCCTCTGCAGCTTTTGAGCCCGGCGGCTTGATTGCCAATCACGGCGGACATGGACATCAACGCCCGGGCCACTTCTGGCAAGCGTTTACCCTGATCCATCGCCAGTTTCCTCAGTAACCGGTGGGCTTCGTCGTTGCTGATGTTGCGGTGTTCCATCAGCAGCAACACAGCTTTTTCCTGGATACGGCGGTCTTCCAGGGCTTCTTTGGCACTTTGGAGTTCTTCGGACATCTGGCGCAGTCGGCGGGTTTGCGCCTGAACCAGGTCAAAGATCGACCGGCCTGCCTGTTGCCCAACGCCATCGCCGGCCCAGGCATCCACCGTGCGTGCGTCCACGCCATTATCACAGACCACCAACACCGGAGTTGCCGGGGAGCTTCGTTGTTCCAGTGAGGCCAGCAAGGTTTCCTGGTGAGCCAGTGTTCGACGGGCTTCGGTGTAGCGTTCCACGCAGCGATGATGAAAGGCGCTTTCGATCGAGTCTTCAATTTTCTTGAGATCGTCCATACGCTCAGTCATCAGATGGAACCAGTGGTCCGCCAATCCTTCATCCAGCGTTTTAAAGCGCCCGACAGACACTGCCTTCTGCCGCATCCGTTCAATCTCCAGCTCCCGAGGGTGAGCGCGAAGGGTTTGCCAGAGCCCAAGGCTCTCTTCGTGGGCGAAGTTTACAAACACCTCAAAACACCGTTCCTGCGCCTCAACCAGGTGCATCATGCGCCGTGACAGTGCACTATCGAACTGGCCGCTGGAGAACCCGGCCGAGCCCGTGGCCCGTTCCTGGCCACAGTATTCCTTGCCATTCATTACGTGCACCATGGCCACCAGCAAGCCGGCGATAGAGGGTTCAGCCACGGTTTCAGCGGCTTCAAATACCACTGTGATCAACTTATGGATGGTGTCGCAGTACCAGTCCGTGGCATCCGCCACGCTGGCAGACTGCTCTGCTACCCGGCGCCGCATTTCTGGAAGTTGATCGAGGCAGTGCAGGGCACCAGCAATGTGTCCAAGCAACGGACTGCTGACCGGGTGGTCGGTCAGGTCATGCTGGATGTCCGCCAGCGCCTCCCGGAAGATTGAGGCCAGCTGTTCGTTCTGTTTCAGCACCAAGTCCCGCTGCCTAGCGAAGCGCTGACACCCGGAACCCAGAAACAGGTTGGTAGCACCCCGCTCCCGTTGCAGCCCGTGCACCAGGTTGCCCACGCTTTGCACCAGCCGGCCCATCCGCAGAAAGTGCTCCAGGTTGCGGATCTCGCACTGCCGGGAGGCGATAAGGAAATCCGCGGCAGTCGCCGCCGCGGTCACGTGGGGGTGGCGTTGGGTATTCATGGTGCAGCTCCTTGTGTCAGCACACAGCGTGTTCGGTCTAACCGGTGTGCAGCAATTAACAGGCCAGAACCGCCAGCCTCAACATCGGGCATGTCGCCCCATCCCGGGGCACCTTTTCGCCTGCTACGAGCTGGGGCAAACGGCCAGAACCGCTAACCCGCTGAATTTAAACGCTTTGAAAAGTTGGCACGGAGATCGCTTTGGCCTAACCAAGGACGACTGTCCCGGCCAAGGAATCAGGCCGGACCATCAGATCATTGTTGTTGGCATTGGCGCCGGACCATCTGTTCTCCTCGGAGGACATGATGCTCCGGCTTTTTTCGTTTGGAGAGGCAGCCCATGAGCAAACAAACCCTGATCGTGATCGGCAACGGCATGGTTGGCCATCACTTCCTGGAGCAATTCACCCAGTCGCCGGCTGCCGGGAGTTTTAACATTCTGGTGTTCGGGGAAGAGAAGCAACTGGCCTACGACCGGGTGCATCTGTCGGAGTACTTCAGCGGCTCCAGCCATGCGGATCTCGCGATGGGCACGGCAGACTGGTATGCGGAGCAGGGCGTTGATCTGCACCTGAACGAGCCGGTTACCGCCGTCGACCGGGACGCCCGGGTGATAACCACCGCCAAGGGCGTCTATCCCTATGACGAACTGGTACTGGCCACCGGCTCCTATCCGTTTGTACCGCCGATTGAAGGCAACGACCGGGACGGATGCTTCGTGTACCGCACCCTGGACGACCTGGACGCCATTCAGGCCAGCGCCCAATCGGCAAAAACCGGCGTGGTGGTGGGCGGCGGTCTGCTGGGGCTGGAAGCAGCCAATGCCCTGAAAAGCCTCGGCCTGCAGGCCCATGTGGTGGAATTCGCCCCGCGCCTGATGCCGGTGCAGCTGGACGACCAGGGCGGCGCCCTGTTGCGTCAGAAAATCGAAGACCTGGATGTGCAGGTGCACACCAAGAAAGCCACCACCGCCATTGTGCCGGGCAGCAGCGCCCGGTTGCGGATGAATTTCTCGGATGAGAGCCACCTGGAAACCGACCTGATTGTGTTCTCCGCCGGCATCCGCCCCCAGGATACCCTGGCCCGGGCCTGTGGCCTGGAGGTGGGCGAGCGCGGTGGCATTGTGGTCAACAATCAATGCACCACTTCCGACCCGAATATCCACGCCATCGGTGAATGCGCACTCTGGAACAATCGCATCTTCGGACTGGTGGCTCCGGGTTACACCATGGCGCGCACCCTGTCGGCCGCTTTGAACAAAGACACCGGCGCGGCCTTTACCGGTGCCGATATGAGCACCAAGCTCAAGCTGCTGGGGGTGGATGTGGGTTCCATCGGCGATGCCCACGGCCAGACCCCGGGTGTACGCAATATCCGTTTTCACGATGAGCAGGCCGGCCTCTACCGGCGCATGGTGGTGAGCCAGGACGGCAAGACCCTGCTGGGCGCCATTCTGGTGGGCGACAACGGCCCCTACGACACCCTGCTGCAATACGCCCTCAATGGCATTGAGTTGCCGGCGAACCCGGAAGCGTTGATTCTGCCGGAGAGCGAAGGCGGTGCCCCGGCCTTAGGTGCCGACGCCCTGCCGGATACCGCGTCCATCTGCTCCTGCCACAACGTCACCAAGGGAGATATCTGTGGCGCCATTGACGCCGGCTGCACTGATCTGGGCGGAGTGAAGGCCGAAACCAGGGCCAGCACCGGCTGTGGTGGCTGTGCCGCTTTGCTCAAAAAGGTGGTGGACAGCGAGCTGGAAAAGCGTGGCGTAGAGGTGTGCACCGACCTTTGCGAACACTTCCCCTACACCCGCCAGGAGTTGTTCCACCTGGTGAAAGTGAACGGCATCCGCACCTTCCGGGGCCTGCTCAAACAATACGGCAAAGGCCAGGGCTGTGACATCTGCAAGCCGACCGTGGGTTCGATTCTCGCCACCTGCTGGAACGAACACATCCTGGCCACCGACCACGTGCCGCTGCAGGACACCAACGATACCTTCATGGCCAATATGCAGAAGAACGGCACCTATTCCATCGTGCCACGCATTCCCGGTGGCGAGATCACGCCGGACAAGCTGATTGTGCTGGGCGAAGTGGCCAAGGAATACAACCTGTACACCAAGATTACCGGCGGCCAGCGGGTGGATCTGTTCGGCGCCACCCTGAGTGAGCTGCCGGAGATCTGGGAGAAGCTGATCGCCGCCGGGTTCGAGACCGGCCACGCCTACGGTAAGTCGCTGCGCACGGTGAAGTCCTGTGTGGGCAGCACCTGGTGCCGTTACGGCGTGCAGGACAGCGTGGGTATGGCGATCACTCTGGAGAATCGCTACAAGGGCCTGCGGGCGCCCCACAAGGTGAAGATGGCGGTGTCCGGCTGTACCCGGGAATGCGCGGAGGCCCAGTGCAAGGATTTCGGGGTGATTGCCACGGAGAAGGGCTGGAATCTGTACGTGTGTGGTAATGGCGGGATGCGGCCGCGCCATGCGGATCTGTTTGCCACCGATCTGTCGGATGAAGAGCTGATCCGCACCATCGACCGGGTGGTGATGTTCTATGTGCGCACGGCGGACCGGCTGCAGCGGACGTCGGTGTGGATGGAAAACCTGGAGGGTGGTCTGGCGTATCTGAAGCAGGTGGTGTTGGAGGACAGCCTGGGTATTGGTGAGGAGCTGGAGCAGCATATGGCGGATCTGGTGGATACCTATCAGTGCGAGTGGAAGACCGCCGTTGAGGATCCTGAGAAGCGCAAGCGGTTCCGGGAGTTTGTGAATGCGCCGTTGCAGAAGGACCCGGTGCAGCGTTGGACTTCTGAGCGGGGGCAGCGTAGGCCTGTCTTGGAGGTGGCTTCTTCGTAGCCTTCTGGCTTGGGGCTGAGCACGGGGGCCGGGGTAATTTTCTTCTGGAAAAAATAACTCGCTTTGCTCAGACATCTTTTTTCCTGCCAGAAAATTACCCCGACCCCCGCGCTCACAGACATAAGTGGGATAGGCAAGTTAAAGACATTGGGATTCAGGAGAACGTTATGAAAGCTCGGACTTGTTGGGAAGCGGTTTGTACGGTGGATGATCTGGTGGCGGATTCCGGCATTGCCGTCTGGACGGAGGACGGGCCGGTGGCGGTGTTTTATCTGCCGCATCGGTTGCCGGCGTTGTTTGCCATCAGCCATACCGATCCGTTCAGTGGTTCGAACGTGCTGGCCCGGGGGATTACGGGGGATTTGAACGGGGAGCCGGTGGTGGCTTCGCCGTTGTACAAGCAGCATTTCAGTTTGCGTACCGGGCGGTGTCTGGAGGATGCGGGTGTGCAGGTGAAAACCTATCCGGTGCTGTTGGATGGCAACCGGATACGGCTGGAGGTGCCGGTGGCTCAGGCGGCGTCGGTGGCGGCCTGAGCCCCTGGGGTCGCTGAACGGGCGTCAGCCGGGTTTGTTTGGGTCAATCCGGTGTCGGGCAAGTTGCGGTAGTATCATCTCTATCCTCAACAACACGAGATGCACCGTGACACCTCTCAGCCCCACCGACCAATTGTTCCTCTGGCTGGAAAAGCGCCAACAACCCATGCACGTGGGCGGGCTTCAGCTGTTTTCCTTTCCCGAAAACGCCCCGGACGATTACGTTGCCCGGCTGGCGGAGCAGTTGCGGCAGCAGCATCAGGTAACCGCGCCGTTCAACCGCCGGCTGAGCTACCGGCTGGGCCAGCCGGTGTGGGTGGAAGACGATCAGCTGGACCTGGAGCACCACTTCCGCTTTGAAGCCCTGCCAACGCCGGGACGTATCCGGGAGCTGCTGTCGTTTGTGTCGGCCGAGCACTCGCACCTGATGGACCGGGAGCGACCGATGTGGGAAGTGCACCTGATTGAAGGGCTGAAAGACCGGCAGTTTGCCCTGTACACCAAGGTGCATCACTCGCTGATCGACGGGGTTTCCGCGATGCGCCTGGCCACCCGGATGCTGAGCGAAAACCCGCACGAAACTGGCATGCCGCCGATCTGGGATATGACACCAAGGGCGCGTTCCGGTGGCGATGATGGCAGCCTGTCACTCTGGCGCAGCGTTGCCCACCTGCTGGGCAGCTCCGGCAAACAGCTGGGCACCATTCCCACGGTAGCGAAGGAGCTGCTGAAAACCATCAACCAGGCCCGCAAAGACCCGGCCTACCACTCCATCTTCCACGCCCCGCGCAGCGTTCTGAACCAGAAAATTACCGGTTCCCGCCGCTTCGCCGCCCAGTCTTACTGCCTGAAACGCATCAAGGCGGTGTGTGAAGCCTACGGCACCACCGTGAACGACGTGGTCACCGCCATGTGTGCCTCAGCCCTGCGCACCTACTTGATGAACCAGGATGCCCTGCCGGCGAAACCGCTGATCGCCTTCGTACCCGTCTCCCTGCGCCGGGACGACAGCTCCGAAGGCAACCAGGTCGGTGTGATCCTGGCCAACCTGCACACCGATGAAAACAATGCCGGCCAGCGCCTGATGAAAATCCACCAGAGCATGGAGGAAGCCAAGGACCGCTACCGGAACATGTCCTCAGAGGAAATCGTCAACTACACCGCCCTGACCCTGGCCCCGGCGGCCTTCCACCTGCTCACCGGCATGGCGCCAAACTGGCAGACCTTCAACGTGGTGATCTCCAACGTACCGGGCCCCTCCGAGCCCCGCTACTGGAACGGAGCCAGGCTCGAAGGCATGTACCCGGTCTCCATCGCCATGGACCGCCTGGCCCTGAACATGACCCTGACCAGCTACAACGGCCAGGTAGAATTCGGCCTCATCGGCTGCCGCCGGACATTGCCCAGCATGCAACGAATGCTCGACCACCTGGAAGAAGGCCTGGCCGAACTGGAAACCGCCGCCAGCCTGTAATCAGCCGAAACGGACTTCGTGGTTACGTTCGGAAACCTGGTTATTCAGGGTCCAGAAGTCGTACAGCACGCCGATGAAGAACAAGCCGCCAGTCAGCAGGTAGATCAGCCCGGTAATCCACTTGCCCATGTACATGCGATGGATGCCGAACACCCCCAGGAAGGTGAGCAGAATCCAGCTGATATTGTAGCTGACCTCGCCTTCCTGAAAACGCCGGTCGGCCTGTCGGTCCATACTCGGGATCAGAAACAGGTCGATTATCCAGCCGATGAAGAACAGCCCTAACGTGAAGAACCAGATGGTGCCGGTGATCGGTTTACCATAATAAAACCGGTGCGAGCCCAGGAATCCGAAGATCCAGAGCAGGTAGCCTATGACTTTGCTGTGGGTGTCTGGTTGTCCGTTCATCCTGGTTCCTTTTTTTGAGTTTGGGTTCGGCTTGGGCCCTAGCCTGTTGGTTTTGGGGGCGGGACTGGGGAGGTTGGATTATTTTTCCCTTGGAAAAAACAACTCGCTTCGCTCAGACATATTTTTTCTGGCGGGAAAAATAATCCAACCTCCCCGTCCGTCACAATATCGGGGCATAGGCGGGGAAGACAACTGCCAAAAACGGCAAAGAACAATGAAAATAATGTTCAGAAACAGTCCTGTCCCCTGTATTAACGGGTACGCCATCTAAAAGGCCAGCAGGGCGTGGGGTGGTGCCAGAGTTTTTTCTCTGAAAAAGATGTCTGAGCGCAGCGAGTTGTTTTTCAGAGAAAAAACTCTGGCGCCACCCTGCGACCAAGCTCCCAACCCAGAGGCGCAACAAACCAACTATCAAGGCCCAACATCAGGCGCCGGATCCACCCCACCTTCCCGAAATTCAGATGCAGACTTGCCGGTCCACTTGCGAAACGCCCGGCTGAAGTTGGACAGGTCGGCGTAGCCCAGTTCATAGGCGATCTCGCTGACGGACTGGGTGGTATAGCGTAACAGCTGGATGGCCCGGTCTTTCAGGACGGCTTCTACGATTTCCCGGTAACTGGTATCCCGGTCCGCCAGCCGGCGCTTGAGGGTTCGGGATGAGACGTGGAATCGCTCGGCCATGGCTTCCAGGGACGGTAGCGGCCCCGGGGTCATTCTAAGCATGTTGCGGATGGCCAGTACGATGTCGCCTTGTTCTTTCAGGGCCTTTTGCAGCTCGAACTCGCATTGGTCCCGGGCCATTTGGGAGGCTTCGGCGTCGGCCAGGCGCATTCTTACATCCAGCATCTGGCGCGGGAAGATCAGCATTTCTTCCGGCTGGCCGTAGTCGAACCGCACCGGCAGCTGGCTGGCAAACGCTGGGTAATAGCCGGGTTCCGGGGCGCTCAGGCGTACCGAGACGCCGGGCAGTTTGCCGTCGGACAGGGCAAAGCCTTTGGCCTCGGCGTCGCTGCGGTCCAGTAGCTGCTCGGTCAGCAGAATCAGGGTGGCGCTGACAGTTTCGGCCAGGAAGTTGTACAACCCGGGCACATCGAATTCGGTGCACAGCTGCACCAGTACCTGATCGCCAGCAACGGACTGTTTCATGCTCAGGAACGGCGCCCGCAGTTGCAGGTAGCGACGGACGGAATCCAGGGCGCCTTCAAAGGTGGGGCTGGTGAGGGCGGCAAAGCCGAGGGTACCGTGAATGGTTACCCGCAGCTCCCGCGCCAGCTGGAAGCTCAGGCCATCCTTTCCGGCCAGTTCCAGTGCCCGCTGGGCCATGAGGATGGCGTCGGTGACAAACACGCGGCTGTCGTTGGCTTTCAGGTCTTCAGCGGTGAAGGCCAGCCCCTGATACAGGGAGCGGTCGTTATGGCCCAGCTTGCGTACGGTTTCTGCCAGTACCCGCAGGTAAACGCCCGGCACCAGAAACAGCCCTAACATCTGCTTCTCGGTGTCCGCTCCCGTTGCTGCCATAGTCTGTTCCTGAATTGATAAATGTCTGGTTACTGACTGTACCAGAACCCCATCAAAGCAACAGTGGGGCTGCGGGCCGCATGTTTGCCGTCATACCGGTCAATGCGGGGCTCCGGTGGCCCATTGTGAACGATGGCCGGCCCGTTTGCGCATTCAGCTTGTTGGTTGACTGGCCCACACTGGAGCCATGACATCAGCCAAAGCGTTCAAACGCACAGGAGTAACAACATGCTGACCACCGCACACGCCAACGGCCAGGCCAAGGCCTCACATACCCCGGACAACGTCGCCATCAAGCCCCAGCGCATGGGCTTCGAGTTCGATGAGAAGGTGCCCCGCTACTGGCTGGACAATAACTATCTGATCAGCCACACCATGAATGCGCTGTCTGTGCTGTTTCCGGAAGGCGAGCAGTTCTTTGTGGATTCTGTGCGGGCGTTCCGCGACCAGATCAACGATCCGAAGCTGAAAGCCGAGGTTCGGGGTTTTATTGGCCAGGAGGCCATGCATTCCCTGGAGCACATCACCATGAACCAGCATGTTCGCGATCAGGGCATGCCGGTGGAGGAGATGGAGAAGGATCTGAAGGTGATTCTGGACCTGGCCCGCAAGCTGCCCAAGCGGCACCAGCTGGCGGTGACCTGTGCCCTGGAGCATATCACGGCGATGATGGCGGATATGCTGCTGGAGCGGGACGATGTGCGTGAGGATATGCACGAAACCATGCGCCCGTTGTGGGTGTGGCATGCCATTGAGGAAACCGAACACAAGGCGGTGGCCTATGATGTGTTCCAGCAGGTGGGCGGCACCTATGCCGAGCGGGCTTTCTACCAGTTGTTCGCGACGGCTGCACTGGGCGTGGTGGCGACCTGGTTCACCGGGCGGATGGTGATGAAGGATCGCAAGCACTTTTCGGTGAAGGGTGCGGCGAAGGGGATGTGGCGCATGTGGGGTAAGGATGGCGCTTTCTCTAGCCTGATTCCGGCCTGGGCGGAGTATTTCAAGCCGGATTTCCATCCCTGGGATAAGGACAATAGCGAGCTGATCGGGCGGTTCAAGGCGCAGATTCAGCAGTACATTGCGCCGCAGTATAAGAGTGGGAATCGGCGGACTCTTCAGTAAGCCCTGGTTCTGGGTATGTTGGGAGTTACGCGGGCGATCGGGTGGGGAGGCCTTTCTTCCGGAAAAAACAACTCGCTTCGCTCAGACATCTTTTTTCCTGCAGAAAGGCCTCCCCACCCGCTCACCTGCTTGATCTGACTGACGAATTGTCTCCGACTGAACTGATGTGTGTTCTCCGGGCCCTTTGGGGCCGGAGTTATCTTACCTGGGCCTGCTTTGTCAGGCCTGACATCACCACCTCTCCTTTTTTCCACAGCCTCCATTCGCCGGGCTGGTAGACATCCCATTTTTCATCAGTGGTCAGGGGTTCTGTCACGATCACGCTGACGATGTCGTTGGGGGTGGTTTCGGATTCAAAATCGACGGTGACGTCGGCGTCTTTCAGCCGGGCCGGGCCGAACGGGGCCCGGCGGGTGATGCTGGCCATTTTGGTGGTGCAGTAGGTGAACAGCCAGTCGCCGTTGCTGAGCAGCAGGTTGAAGACGCCTTCGCTGGCGTAGGCCTGGGACAGGCTCACGAGTCTGGCGACGACGTCTTCGAGCGGGGTGTCGCGGCTGCAGTGGCTGCGCAGGTGGTTGAGGATGTCGCAGAACAGGGCTTCGCTGTCGGTGTCGCCGACGGGTTCGTAGAAGCCCGGTTCGGGGCGGAAGCCAGTGAGTTGGCCGTTGTGGGCGAAGACCCAGTATCTGCCCCAGAGTTCGCGGATAAACGGATGGGTGTTGGCCAGGCAGATTTCGCCGACGTTGGCCTGGCGGATGTGGCAGATGGCGACTTCGCTTTTGATGGGGTGGGTCTGGACCACTTCGGCGATGCGGGAGTTGGCGCTGGCGTCGGCGTCGTGGAAGCTACGCACGCCCTTGCCTTCGTAGAAGGCCACGCCCCAGCCGTCTTTGTGGGGGCCGGTGTCGCCACCGCGGCGGGTCAGGCCGGTGAAGCTGAAGCACAGGTCGGTGGGGGTGTTGGCGCTCATGGCCAGCAGTTCGCACATGGCAAAGCGATCCTTGGCTGATGGTAATTCAGCCAAGGATACCGCAATTTGACGGCAGCTCCAGTGCTGCCGGGGGCTTGTCAGGTCAGATGTACAGGTTCTTGCGGGAGAAGCGTTCTACCAGCGGCTGGTAGGCAGAGCCGAGCAGGCGGTTGATGGCGTCGATGCCCCAGGCATCCGGGCCCACGAGGATGCGGGATTCGTTTTTCAGGATGCCTTTCACGATGATTTCCGCAGCCTTGTCCGGGGTGGTCATGGCAATCTTGTCGAAGCCTTTGCGCTGGGCTTCACCGTTTTCGGATTTACCCATGCGGGCGGAGTTGGCGATGTTGGTGCGGATTCCGCCGGGGTGCACACAACTGACCTGCACCGGCTGGTTTTCCAGTTTCATTTCCTGGCGCAGGGATTCGGTGAAGCCCCGAACGGCAAACTTGGCCGCGTTGTAGGCGCTCTGCTTGGGCACGCCGATCAGGCCAAATACGCTGGAGACGTTCACCACATGGCCCTCACCGGATTCGATCAGGTGGGGCAGGAAGGCGCGGGTACCGTGGGCCACGCCCCAGAAGTCGATATCCATCACCCATTTGAAGTCTTCGTCGGTCATCTCGCGAACGGAGGCCGACAGCGCCACGCCGGCGTTGTTGATGACCAGGTTAACCTTGCCGAAGTCCGCCCGTACCTGTTCGGCGTGGGCGTAGATGGCTTCGCGGTCAGAGACATCGAGAAGGTACGAACGCACGTCGGCACCACCGCAGGCGGCCACGGTTTCCGCCAGCCCGGCTTCGTTAACATCAGACAGCGCCAGCCGGCAGCCTTTAGCGGCCAATACACTGGCAAGGGCCCGGCCGATTCCGGAGCCGGCTCCGGTTACCACAGCCACTTTGTTCTTGAGATCCTTCATGATTACGACCCTCTGTCTTGTTTTTGCTACTGATGCAGGTACTTTAGAACTCCGGTACTGTAACAGCTGGGCCGCCATGCAAAATGGCATCACACGCCCCCTGAAACGGGCGCTCCGGCCACTTGATTCGACGACGGGATAAAACTGACTATGGAATGGAGTCTTACCCACTTCTGGCTGATTCTGGCCCTGGCCCTCAGCCTGGCCGAACTCACCTCCGGCGTACTGCTGTTGCTCGCCCTCGGCGTGGCGGCCGCACTGACCGCACTAGTGGCGTCTCTCGGCGCACCGTTTGAATGGCAACTGGTAGCGATGGGGGTTCTGTCCGGCATTCTGGTTCCGGTGGCCATTCTCTGGATACGCCCCAGGTTCTCCCCCAAAGGGGTCGCCTACGGCACCACCGGCACCGGCGTGGAACACGGCAAGCTCTACCACTCTCAATTACGTGACTTTGACGGCGCCACCGGCATTGAGGTCAATGGCGACTTCTACCGCCTGAAACTCGCGGGCGGCAGCAGCCCTGCACTGCCGGAAGGCACGCCAGTGATTTTTGAAACCTTTGATGGCACAACCGCCATCGTGCACCTCGCACATCCCAACAAGGAGCAGTAAACATGGAAGCATTGATTACCCCGGGGCTGGTCATCAGCCTTATCGTTGTCGCTGTTGGCGTTTTCGTTATTGCCAAGGGGCTGGTCATTATCCGGCAGTCCGAAGTCATGGTGATCGAGCGCCTGGGCTCGTTTAACCGGGTGCTGGAGAGCGGCATCAACATCATCATTCCGTTCATCGAGAAACCCCGCCCGATCAGCATGATCCGCTACATGCGCATGGGCGATGAGTATCACCCGGTCACCACTGACGAAGTCCGCATTGACCGTCGCGAAACCGTGATGGACTTTCCCGGCCAGCCGGTGGTCACCACCGACAACGTTACGGTGAAAATCAACGGGGCGCTTTACTACCAGATCATCGACCCCCGCCGGGCCGTATACGAAGTCGCCAATATGAGCCAGGCGGTGGAGGTGCTGGCCAAGACCACGCTGCGTTCGGTGGTGGGCAAGATGGAGCTGGACAAGCTGTTCGAATCCCGCAGCGAGGTCAACAATGCCATCCAGGCGGAAATGGAAGATGCCGCTTCGAAATGGGGCATCAAGCTGACCCGGGTGGAAGTGCAGGACATCAGCATGCCCGAAGAAGTGGAAGAAGCCATGCGCCTGCAAATGGCCGCTGAGCGTAAGCGCCGGGCCACCGTAACCGAGGCGGAAGGCGAGAAATCCGCCGCCATTGCCATGGCCCAAGGCCAGCGCGAGTCCGCGATCCTGAACGCCCAGGGCGACAAAGAATCCGCGATTCTGCGCGCCCAGGGTGAGCAGGAGTCGATCCGCCTGGTACTCAACGCCATTGGCGATTCGGAGGAAAACAAGCGCACCGTTGTCGGCTACCTGCTGGGCCAGAGCTACATCAAAGCCCTGCCCACCATGGCGAAAGACGGCGAGCGGGTCTTCGTACCTTACGAATCCTCCGCCCTGCTGGGCTCCATGGGCATGTTCCGGGAACTGGCCGGCAGCCCTGAAGATGCCGTTCGGGACGCTCTGAGCCGGGACGGCCTGCGTGGTGGCATGGTGGCCTCAGCCGGCAACAGCTAAGCCATAAACCCGGTTACGGCACTCGCTAGCCCAGCAAATGGTCCAGCGGGCGCTCGTAACTGGGTGCAAACACCTCCAGAAAGTACAGCACTTCCGGCAGGGCCTGCTGTTGCAGGCCATGGAGTATCTGCTCAGCCGCCGGCTCGAATTCCTTGTTGCCGGTCTGGATCTCGGCCCGGCATTTCAGCAGGGCTGACAGCCGGTCTGCTGCCTTGATCAGCTCTTTCTCCACCTGGCCCAGCTGCGACTCCCGCACGTAGGGAGCGAAATCCTCCCGCAAGTCATCGGGTAGCAGTGCCAGCAGTTCCGCTTCGGCCTTGTGTTCAATATCCCCGAAGGCTTCCCGCATCACTTTCGAGTGGTACTTCACCGGGGTCGGCATATCACCGGTAATTACCTCGGTAGCATCGTGGTACAGCGCGGCAGCGGCGATGCGGTCGGCATTCACCGCCCCGTCAAAGTGCCGGTTGCGGATCAGCGCCAGGGCGTGGGCGATAGTGGCCACTTCCCAGGAATGGGTGGCCACGTTTTCTTCGATGGCATTGCGCATCAGGCCCCAGCGCTTGATCCAGCGAAGGCGCGACACATAGGCAAAGAAATGACTGGCAGCACGTGCCTTTAGACTGGCCATAAGCCTTCCTGATCCGGTGGTTGTTCAGCGTACATCCAGGTTGAACGGTACGGTCACCTGGCCCTGATCATCCACGGCCGCCTGCCGGGACGGCTCCAGGGTGAACAGCTGGTCAGAGGGCACACCATGGGTGTCCTGCAGCAGGCGGCGCACCGCCACCCCCCGGTCTGTGGCCAGTTTGCCCAGTGTCTCCGGTGGCAGCGACAGCTCACCATTGCGATAAGCCTGCTGCGCCTGCTCCCAGGCTTCACCGGTTACCGGTTCACCCTGGGCTTCACGCTCGGCTTTGAGCAGGGCCAGGCCATCGGCTTCGGCGGCTACGGCGCCACGGATGTTCAACAGCAGGTCCGGCCGGTCATTGAGGGCGCCTGCCAGGGCAGACAGCTTTTCCGCTTCGCCACCGGCCAGCTGCACACTGCCCGGCACAAAGCTCACCTGCCCCAGCTCTTCGCTGCTGAAACCGGCCAGGTCCGCCAGGGAGCCGAGCATGCTGAACGGCGAGGCCGCCGCTTTCACCAAGAGGTTCACAAAGGCCCGCATGACAATCTGGCCCACGCTGAATTGCGGGTCCGACAGGTCACCCTCGATGGGCAGGTCCACTTCAATCACGCCCTGGCGATCGGTCAGCAGGGCGAGCCCGAGCTTTACCGGGGCGTTGACCGCCTCCTCACTGGCCACCGCCTGGCCCAGTTCCATTCGGTCCAGCACCACCTGGTTCGAAGCTTTCAGCCGGGTTCCGGTGAATTCGTAGTCCAGGTCCAGTTTCAGTTTGCCGCTGTCCACGCCGTAGCCCAGAAAGCGGCCAAAGTAGGGAGACAGCACCGGCAGGGCCAGGTCGTCCATATTCAGTTGCAGCTCGCTGGGGTCTTCCGTACCCAGGGCGCCCAGGGTGCCTTTGAAGGTGACCGGCGCCACGCCCGCCAGCCGGCCCTGCAAGTTCACCGAGCCCTGCTGGGGTGGCACGTTGCTGATGCCGGTTACGCTGCCGCTCAGGGTGTCGAAGGTGGTGTTAAACACCGGCTCCATGGTGCGGTCGGTATAGGCTACGGAGCCTTCCTCCACCAGCAGCTCGCCAATGCGGAAGATAAACCCTGGCTCGCCGGATTGTTCGGCTGCGCTATCATCTTGCGCCGCCCCGGCTTGTTCCGTGCCGGCATCGGCGCCGGTTTTGACAATGCGCTCCACGTTATGGGCACCGCCGGTATCCCGCACCAGGTTAAAGGCCGGTTGTGCCAGGGTTACTGTGCCGATTTCCAGCCGGGCCGGGTTGACGTTGAATTCCACCGGCGCCAGTCGCAGCAACTGCCAGGACACCAGTTGCCCGTCCTGGTCCGCCAGCCGCAGGTCCAGGTCGGCAATTTGCGCGGTACCGCTGAAGGTACCGGTCATGGGGTCATCCTGGCTGTCCAGGTCCAGGTTGCCGTCAAAGCCGAGCCGGCCTTCGTTTACCGCCAGGTTGGCGCCCAGCTGCAGATAGGGTTCTACCGCCGCCAGCGCGATGTCTGTGCCGGCCAGGGCCCCTTCAAAATTGAACGGTGCGGGTGTCACCTGGCCGTCTGCACGCAGGCTGCCACCGCTGGCTAATCCCGCCGACAGGCTGTAGGGCACAGGCTTATCCATCTGCTGGGACAGCCCGCCCAGAGTGACCGCCAGGTCAGTCAGGGCCAGTTCCGCCGGGGTTTCCGGAACCCGGTCACGCCATCGAACGCCACCTTCGGTCAGTTCCACACCCTCAACAGACCAGCGGAAAGCCGAGGCGGAGCTTGCGGGTTCTTCCCCGGCGGCCTCCGCCGCTTGCTCACCGGCCGGCAGCGAGGTTACCCAGTCGACCATACCTTCGGCATCACGGCTGGCGGCCACGAACGGTGCCTCGATGGTCACCATGCCCACAGAAGCTTCCCGGGCGGTGAGATCAAAGCCAATATCATTCACGGTCAGGGCCCGGGTTGTGAGGGCCGGCTCGTCGTCACCTTCGTTCAGGGCCAGGGCCAGGTCACGGATCGACAACGTGCCACCGGAGGTAATCAGTTCAAACTGGTCACCACCGGCCAGCTGGTAGCGGGATTCCACGGTGACGGCGCCATCCCTCAGTTGCCAGGGCAAATAGGGAGCCAGGAAGTGGGCCAGGGTGTCGTGGCGAACATCGGCAATACGCAACCGGCCTTCGGAATACAGCGGCGTTACGCTCAGGTCGCCCTGCCAGTCGACGTGCTGGTCCCCGATAGCGGCGGTGACAGAGTACTGGCTGTCAGACCCTTCCCTCTGCCAGGTGGCCAGGTCGTTCAGGGCAAGATCCAGAGGTTCGATGAGGAATTCGGCCGCTTCCGGCTGGGAGAAATCCCGGAACAGCAGCTGGCCACCTTCAATGGCGATCTGCCGGAAAAACAGCCTGGGTGGTTCCGAAGGCTCCGACGGCTCCTGAACCGGCTCAGGTTCGCTGGCGGGCGGGTTGGCGTTTTGCCAGTCCCGGGCGTAGTTCACCGAGTAGTCTTCCAGCAGATCCAGGCGGATATCCGGTTCGGTCAGGCGGATTTCCTCGAAGCCGATAATGCCCCGCACCAGCTGGAGGAAACTCACATCCACACGCAGTTTTTCAAAGGCCGTGACCGGTTCGTCTGCCTGGTCACGGGCGGCAAAGCCATCGGCTTCCATGCTCAGGGCAAACGGATTAACCCGAATGCTTTCCACCTGCGCCTGCCAGCCCATACGCTGTTCCAGCTGTTCGGGCAGGGCTTTTTCCAGCCACCAGGGCAGCAACAGGAACCCCGCCAGTGCGTACAACCCCACCAACACCGCCAGCACGATGGCACTATTTCGCGCCAGATGACGTTCTGCCTTTTGCTCGGCCACAGACCACTCCCTCTGAAACAGCACTGAAATTCCGGATACTCCTTCAAGCATACCGCCGGGCGCCAGTCTTTGTCAGCCAGACCTGACAGCCGGCACTGAACCCGATATCCTCGCAAGACGTAACACTCCCTGTGCAACCCAACGGAGAGAGCAGTATGGACATCGGCGATATGCGTCGGGATTTTGAAAGTGAAGGGCTGGATCGCGAACACCTGAGCGACGACCCGGTTTTGCAGTTCCAGGCCTGGTTTGAAGATGCCCGCACCGCAGGCATTCTTGAGCCCAACGCCATGTCGCTGGCCACCGCCGGTACCGACCAGATGCCGGACCTGCGCACCGTGCTGCTGAAATACTTCGATAACCGGGGCTTTGTGTTCTACACCAATTACGGCAGCCGCAAGGCGCTGGAACTGGAGCAGAACCCCAAGGCAGCGCTGCTGTTTCCCTGGATCGGCCTGAACCGTCAGGTACGTGTTCAGGGGCCGGTGGAAAAGGTCAGCAAGTCGGAATCCCTGAAATACTTCGCCTCCCGGCCACGGGGCAGCCAGATTGGCGCCTGGGTATCGGAGCAGAGCAAGGCGATTACTTCCCGGGGCCTGCTGGAACAGAAAGTGGCGGAGATGAAACGCAAGTTCAGCTCCGGCGAAATTCCCCTGCCCAGTTTCTGGGGCGGTTACCGGGTGGTTCCGGAGCGGATTGAATTCTGGCAGGGGCGGCCAAGCCGGCTGCACGATCGCTTCGAATACGTGAGAGAGGGTGATGGCTGGACCATCCAACGCCTGCAGCCCTGACCGGCCCCAGATCTGGCTGTGTCACCAGATCCAGCGGGACCTGCCCGCACCGCCGGAGTGGATGACCCGTTTTGAGGCCGACACCATGGCCCGGCTAGAGGGTGTCCGCAGGCGGGAATTCCTGGCCAGCCGCTGGCTGATGCGACAGGGTATCAGCCAGGCCAGCGGCACGGCTCCCGAGCATTGCCAGCCCGTGGACGGACGCCCGGTGGCGACCGTTTCTCCCCCGCACTGGTGCCTCAGCCTCAGCCACAGCCGGGAGCTGGCGGCCGTGGCCACGGCTGGCCGGCCACTGGGCATTGATATTGAACCGGGCCAGCGCAAGCCGGACTGGACCGGCGTGGCCAGGCGCTGGTTTTCGCCGGTGGAGCAGGAGTGGCTGTTCCGGGCCGATGATCCTTTTTCTTTCCTGCAGGTCTGGACTCTCAAGGAAGCCTGGCTGAAAGCCACAGGGCGGGGCATTGCCGGCAACCTGCAAACCCTGGAAGTACGCAAGAACTTCGAACTCTACGGCGACCAGCCTGATGGCCTCTGGCAGGCCAGCTGTTTCTCTGCCGAAGGCTTTGTGATTACTCTGGTGCACCAGGCGTCCACCGATGGCAACCGCACGCTGTGGCCGGACATCACCCTGCTGGAGCCGCCGGCGGACGACTTTGCACTGACCCCGGCGCGGCCAACAGACACCAGTTGGGAACCCCTGTTCCAACGCATAATCCGCGCCAGGCGCTGACCCGGAGGCCCAATGAGCACAACCCGCGAACGCTGTCCCTGGTGCGGAACCGACCCGCTCTATGTGCACTACCACGACACCGTCTGGGGTCGCCCGGAATATGATGACCAGGCGCTGTTCGAAAAGCTGTGCCTGGACGGCCAACAGGCCGGCCTGAGCTGGATCACCATTCTGCGCAAGCAGGAAAGCTACCGCGCCGCCTTCGCCGGCTTTGATCCGGAACAGATCGTGCGCTTCACCGAGCAGGACCAGGCCCGGCTGCTGGAGAACCCCGGTATTATCCGCAACCGCCTGAAAGTGCAGTCCATTATCCGCAATGCCCGCAGCTACCTGGCGCTGAAGGAGCAAGGCATCGGCTTTGCCGATTTTCTCTGGCAGTTCGTGGAGCACCAACCCCGGCAAAACCACTGGCAAACCATCGAACAGGTACCGGCCACCACCGCAGAATCCGAGGCCATGTCCCGGGCCCTGAAAAAAGCCGGTTTCAATTTTGTCGGCCCAACCATCGTGTACGCCTTTATGCAGGCTACCGGTATGGTGAACGATCACCTGGTCACCTGCCCGGCCCATCGGGAATGTCTCGAACTGGCCCGATGATCCCGACGGGCATGGCAAGCGTAAATCTCCCTGTATCGCAATTCAGGGAGCTATACCGTGCGAATAATTCTCAATGAACTGAAACCGAGGCAGCGGTCGTGATCGCCGTTGCCCGCCTTGCCATTCTGGTCGGCATTGCCGGCCTGGTTCCGTTTATTACAGGGGTTGTCGGCCTGTTTGCCCTGCCCGCCAACAGTGTCGCTATTCTCGGTTGGTTCTATCTTTACAGCGCCGGGATACTTGCCTTCATGGGAGGCATTTACTGGACCATGGCGTTGCAGCTGGAGAACCGCTCCTACCCGCAATCGCCACTGGTAACCATGTTGCTAAGCCAGGTCTTCTTTGTGGGCGCGGGGCTGGGACTGTTGTTGCCCACACCCCAGAAAATCCTGCTCTACACCGTGGCCTTCGCCTTACTGTATTTGGTGGATGCGCGCTGGATGCGCCAGTACTGGCCGGCCTGGTACCTGAAATTGCGACTGCTGCTGACGGTGGTGGTATTGCTCTGCCAACTGACGGTCGGCGCCTGGTTCTGGCTGTTGCACGGCGGCTGAAGGGAAAGAAAACGGGGGAAGGAAAGGTGATCGGCCACGCCCGGCCATAATAACTCGCCAGAGGCGAGACGGCCGACCGGGCGCCCGATCAGGAGGCAAGACGTCCTCCATCACCCGCAAGCGAAGCGACCGGTTCCGCTTGCGGGCAATTCTTCAGGCGGTGGTTGCCGCCACGATAGCGTATTCGTGGTTGTGGGGCTCGATGAGCGCCCCGTGCAGGGCCACAATCGCCTGGTTGTAATGGTCTTCGTCAATCACGAACTGGATATCCACCTGGCGCATGCACTGGTGAATGGCCAGCACGCTGATTTCCTTGTCTGCCAGCGCCTTCACAGAGCGGGCCAGGATGCCGGGCACCTTCATATCACTGCCACAGGCTGACACCAGGGCCACCTTGCGGGTGCTGACTTCGGCATTCGGAAACTCTTCTTCCAGCGCCTTGACCACTCGCTTCACATGCTTGAGCGTGGTGCCCACATAGTGGGTGATGGTGTTGGCGTTGGTGTCCTTCGACATGAAGCGCACCTTGAAGCGGGTCAGCACGTCCAGGATCTTGCGATCCGAGCCGGGCTCGCCCTGCATGTCCTGGTCGAACACTTCGATGGCAAACACACCCTTGGCGCCGGCAATGATTTCAACCTGCGGTTTCTCGCTGATGTAATCACCGGTAATCAGGGTGCCGGTATGCTCCGGCTCGAAGGTGTTCATCACCCGCAATGGAATCTCGTTCTGGCGCAAGCCCTTACCGGCCCGGGGGTGGATGGCTTCCATACCCAGGTTGGCCAGCTGATCCGCCACGTCGTAGTTGGTACGACCCAGGGGAACTACCTTGTCTTCACCCACCACTTTCGGGTCGGCGGAGCTCAGGTGATATTCCTTGTGGATGATGGCTTCGCGAGCGTTGGTCATCACAGCCACCCTGCTGAACGTCATCTCGCTGTAGCCACGATCGAAGGTGCGCATCAGACCTTCCTTGCACTGGGCGTAGCCGGTCACAATCGGCAGTTCACGGCTCAGGTCGATGCTGTCGAACGCCTGCTTCAGCTTTTCGTCCAGCGGCAGCAGCTCGGCATCACGCCAACCGGTCAGGTCGACAAAGCGGGCATTAATGCCCTCCTGCTGCAGCTTCAGGGTGGTGTTGAACGCACTGTGCGCTTCGCCGATACCCGCCAGCATTTCCCGGACAGTCAGCAGATGCTCTTCAAGCTGGAACTGACCGTAGGAACACAGACGCTGCAAGTCGATCAGGCAGCCCCGAACACCTTCGATACGGTCGGTGATGAACTGGTCCGCCTGCTGCTTGAGCATCGGGTCTCTGAACAGCTCGCCGTTGATGTCGGTCAGCAACTGGATCAGCTTGGTGAGGTCGTCACCCCAGGCCCAGTCCGATTCGGCATCGGCAAACAGGGCGTAAACGCCCGGCTCGCCGGTTTTCTTGTGTTCCAGCAGTTCGTTGGTTACGCCGCCATAGGCTGAAACCACGAAAATCCGCTGGTAGAGGTCGCTCTTATTGCGCTCGCCAATAATGATATTGTCGCGCACGGCCTCGTAATTACTCATTGATGTACCGCCAATTTTCTCGACGGTGTGCTGTGCCGTAGTCATATCCTTGCCTTCGTAATCTGCGTTTTGGAAAGGTGGGGGAAACGGGCGTCTTACGACGCCTCGTTCACACCTTCCTGCATGATCTCGTCAACAGACTCGGCCAGCAGTTTCGCGCCCAGACGCAGGTCATCTTCGCTGGTGGTCAGCGGCATCAGGCACTTGACCACTTCATCGTTCGGACCACTGGTCTCGATGATCAGGCCCTTCTCGAAGCAGCGCTTGGTGATCGGACCGGTCACGTCTGCATGCTTGGCTTCGATACCACGCATCAGGCCACGGCCTTTCATCGAGAACTCACCCGGGTACTTGTCGCAGATCGCCTGCAGGGCATCGCCCAGCACCTTGGTCTTGGCCTTCACTTCGTTGGCGAAGGCATCGTCTTTCCAGTAGGTTTCTACCGCAGCGCGGGCCGTTACGAACGCCATGTTGTTACCACGGAAAGTACCGTTGTGCTCACCGGATTCCCACACGTCCAGCTCCGGCTTGAACAGCACCAGCGCCATCGGCAGGCCATAGCCACTCAAGGACTTGGATACCGTCACGATGTCCGGCTTGATGCCAGCGAATTCAAAGCTGAAGAACTCGCCGGTCCGGCCGTTACCCGCCTGGATGTCATCCACAATCAGCAGGATGTCGTGCTTCTTGCACAGCTCGGACAAGCCTTTCAGCCATTCAGCGCGGGCCGCATTCAGACCGCCTTCACCCTGAACGGCCTCAACGATAGCCGCCGCCGGCTTTTCAACACCGGAGGAGCTGTCAGACAGCACCTTGTCCATGATGTCCAGGGTGTCTACGTCTTCACCCAGGTAGCCGTCGTAGAACATGAAGTCCACGTGGCCCAGGGGTACGCCTACACCACCACGGTGATGTTCGTTACCAGTGGCGGCAACGGCACCGGCCGTTACGCCGTGGAAACCGTTAGTGAAAGAAATGATGTTGGTACGGCCTTTCACCTTCCGGGCCAGCTTCATGGCCGCTTCCACACAGTTGGTACCGGTGGGGCCGGTGAACTGCATCTTGTAGTTCAGGCCACGGGGATCAAGGATGTACTTCTTGTACGATTCCATGAAGTCGTGCTTGGCGGTGGTGAACAGGTCCAGGCCCTGGCTCACACCGTCTGCCTCGATGTACTCGAGCAGTGCTTTCTTCAGGACATCGTTGTTGTGGCCGTAGTTCAGGGAACCGGCACCGGCCAGGAAGTCCAGGTACTGTTTGCCGTCTTCGGTGTACAGGTGCGCGTTCTTGGCACGGTTGAAAATCACCGGAAAGGCACGGGAATAAACACGAACTTCGGATTCAGTAGACTTAAAAATTTCCATTGTCTTGCCTCTTAGCATGTCAGGTTCGAGGTAAATGCGCGGTGGCCTGCTGGTAAAACGTGTCGGTCGCAACAGGCCCGCCGTGCGTTGATGTCAGCCATCTGGCAGGCCCACCTCGGGTGGCCTGCCGGCTGTTCAGATTCGCAGTCAGCGATTCACATGTTGTGAATCAGGGCTCTCAGACAGGCTTCGTGAAAGGCCCGATGCGCAGCAGGAACTCAGAATCGTGCTTGCCGCCAAAGTGGGTCTCTTTCTCGAAGTGCTCGTGATAGGTGAGCTCGGCTCCCAGATCACGGGCAAATGAGCGGAACAGCGCCCAGGAAGCCTCGTTGTCTTCGGTAATCGTGGTTTCCAGGTGCGTGACGTTCTTGCACGCGTCCCGGCCTACGATTTCCTTAAGCATCCGCTTGGCAAGGCCCTGGCCACGACCTTTCTCGTGTACCGCCACCTGCCAGACAAACACGGTCTCGGGCTGTTGGGGAGGGATGTATCCGGAGATAAAGCCGACCAGATCGCCGTCCTTCTCCGCCGCCACGCCGGTCTCGGCAAAGTGGCTGCACTGCAACAGGTTGCAGTAAATCGAGTTGGGGTCCAGCGGCGGACATTCCGCAACCAGCTGGTGGAGCCTGAAGCCATCATCCTTGGTAGGTTTGCGCAAGGTGATGGCGGTGGTATTCGATCCTTCTGATGTCATAACGTGATCAATTCGCTTCGAAAGTTAGGGCTGAATTATATAGACCACAAAATATATTTCAAGTCGGCCCTCTCTGGCTACCGCCCTCCCTGGCGCTGAAAGGTGCCAATAGCCTCTTGGCCAAACTCTTTTAACCTGATGTTTTTTATAGATTACTTTGACAATTTACCGTAAAACCCCGAATGAGTGCCCACCCAAAGCTAAAGAGCCGAAACCAAATTGTTTAGGCCTCCAAACATCAGCGCTGCTAACCGGCAATTCGGTTAACCTGTTCGATGAACGACGGCGTCAGCACGTCCACCACTGGGCGATCCCCTTCCCGGCCCGCCACCGCGGGCGCATCCTGCTCGGTCATGACAATCACCGGCTGATCAGACCACTGCAGCAACTGCAGTTCGCCATCGGTTGTTTCCACCAGGGCCGAGCAGTGCTCAACCCAGTCACCATCATTGCAGTATAGACCGTCCTCGCCACGCAAGAAGCCGGCAGAATGAATATGTCCGCAAATAAAACCATCGAAATCGCCCTTCTCCGCGGCCGTCAGTGCTGCCAGTTCAAACCGGCGAATAAAGGTTCTGGCCTTACCTATGCGGCTTTTGATCCAGGCCGCCAGCGACCAGTAGGGTTTGCCCTGCAAACGGCGCAGGGCATTGAACCAGCGGTTCAACCGCAGCAGCAGGCCGTGGGCATGGTCACCCACCAGCAACATCAGGGGGCTGCATCGCACTACCTGGTCGAACTGGTCACCGTGGCATACCAGGAAACGCCGCCCATCCGCGGTGGTATGCACGGCCTTGTAGAGAAGCTCCACACCGGAGAGGGTCTGGCCACAGAAGCGGCGGAAGAATTCATCGTGGTTACCGGGCACATAGACAACGCGGGTGCCGGTGGCGGCCAGCTCCAACAGTTTGTGAACAACCTGCCGATGGCTTTCCGGAAAGTGGGCCCGGCGCTGCATGGCAATCAGGTCGACGATGTCGCCTACCAGGTACAGGGTGTCGCACCGGATGGTATTGAGGAAATCCAGCAGTTGCCCGGCCTGGCAATCCGCTGTGCCAAGATGGACATCCGAGATGAAGACGCTGCGATAATTGCCCATGGTGCCTCCTGCATTGTCACGCCAGCCGTCAGAGTGCAGGAAAAACTCTGACAAGGCCGGGTGACACGCAGGTGACAACCACGAGACAGTTAGATGAAGGCCGGCGCGGAGCTGCTGAAGCCCCGCACCGTCAGAACCCGCTCAGCGCAGATCCGGATTGAGGGTGTAGGTACCGGTTACCCGGGCACTGGCCAGCACATGCCCGGCCATGGCCTGGCGCACGTCGTTGCCGTCAAATTCGCCATCCAGGCCCAGCGTTTCCACATCCAGCGCATGCACTTCGTAGTGGTAATGGTGGATGATCTCATCGTTCCAGGGCGGGCAGGGGCCGTCGTAACCGGCGTAGGTACCGGCCATGTCCGGATTGCCGGCCAGGAACTGGGTGTAGTTATTCACACCGCGCACCCCGATCGGGCCGGGGCCGTGATCCTTGCCCTTGGGGCTGACGCCGTCACTGTCCTCACCTTCCGGGATGCGAGCAACGCTGGCCGGGATGTCCACCAGCAGCCAGTGGAAGAAGTCTACCCGGGGCAGGTCCGCCGCTACGGTCTTGCCTTCCTGGTTCACATCGTCGGCCACGCTGGGCACATCCGGGTCAAACATCACTACCACAAAGCTTTTGGTGCCCTCCGGCGCGCCTTCCCACACCAGTTCCGGGTTCCGGTTGGGGCCAAAACTCATGTGGTCCTGTTCACTGAACACACCAAACGCGAACTTTTCGGGAATCGGCTGGCCGTCCGCAATGCCTTTGACTTCCAGTTTCACAGTGGTTCTCCTGTTAGCAGGGTTATGGTCCAAGCCTCTGTGGGCGTTTACCCTAAAGTGCCGCATGGCATCGGATTAATCAATCGCGACCAGGCCCAACGAGGCAGCAAAAAGCCACTTTCGTTGAATTGTCATGCCGGAACTACGACGTTAGTATTAGCCGCCTCCAGTCAGGGACTGGACAAAGTCAGTGAGGACAGCCAAGCGTTTTTCGCCGAAAGAGCGCTTGGCTCTCTTCACTTCAAGGCGATCGTTATGGAAAACCTGCACCACATCGTAGTTGTCGGCGGTGGCGCCGGCGGCCTGGAACTGGTCACCCGGCTGGGCAACAAACTGGGCAAGAAACACAAAGCCCGCATTTCCCTGGTCGATGCCGGCCTGACCCACGTCTGGAAACCCCTGCTGCACGAGGTCGCGTCCGGTTCCCTCGACGCCAGCGCCAACGAAATCAACTACCGCGCCCACGCCCGCAAGCACCATTACGAATTCCAGCTTGGCCGGATGAGCGGGCTCGACCGCTCAGCCAAGGAAATCGTCATTGCGGCCTTCCACGATGACGAAGGCAATGAAGTGGTGCCGGAACGCCGCATCCCGTACGACACCCTGGTGATTGCGGTAGGCAGCACCGCGAACGATTTCGGCACTCCGGGTGCCCAGGAGCACTGCCTGTTCCTGGACAGCCTGCGCCAAGCACGGCGCTTCCATAACCTGATGCTCAATGCCTTCCTGCGCAAGAATCATGAAGCCTTGCAGGGCAAGCCCCACAGCCTGAACATCAGCATCATCGGGGCCGGCGCCACGGGTGTGGAACTGGCTGCGGAGCTGCGGCTGGCATCGAGGGAACTACCGGTATACGGCATGAACCACCTGAAGTCATCAGACGTTTCCATCAGTGTGATCGAAGCGGCTGACCGCATTCTGCCGGCACTGCCTGGCCGGCTGTCTGCCGCCGCAACCCGGGAACTGCAGCGCCAGAAAGTGCAGGTATTGACCGGCCAGCCGGTCAGCGAAGTACGGGAGAACAGCCTGGTGATGAAAGACGGCACTGAACTGCCGTCCGAGATGACCATCTGGGCCGCCGGTATCAAGGCTCCGGGTTTTCTGGCCGACCTGGACGGGCTGGAGGCCAACCGCGGCAACCAGCTGATGGTAGAACAGACCCTGAAAACCACCCGGGACGACCACATCTTCGCCTTCGGTGATTGCGCAGCCTGCCCGCAACCGGATTCTGACCGACCGGTGCCTCCACGGGCCCAGGCCGCCCACCAGCAGGCAGATACCCTGTTCGAAACCCTGTGTAACCGGCTTGAAGGCAAGGAAGCGGTACCCTTTGTCTATAACGACCACGGCTCACTGATCAACTTCAGCAAATACACCACCGTTGGCAACCTGATGGGCAACCTGTCTGGCCGCAGCATGTACATTGAAGGCAAGGTGGCCAGGCTGTTTTACGTGTCCCTGTACCGGATGCACCAGGTCGCGCTGCACGGGTTTGTGCGTACGGGCATTATCTGGCTCATGGACAAGATCAGCCGGGCCATGCACCCGCGCCTGAAGCTGCACTGAGGGGAAATTGCCGTACTGGAGCGGGCGATGGGAATCGAGCCCACGTCACCAGGTTGGGAACCTGAAGCTCTACCATTGAGCTACGCCCGCCGGCATAATGTCTGTTCAAGCAATATAAGCCCGCCGCCATGGCCGGGCAAGCCCCTTTAGTTGGAGTCTGATGGATCCCACCTTCACCCTGATCGGCGCCCTGATGCTGGTTTTCAGCATCGTGCTCAGCCCCCTTTCCAGCCGCGTTGGCATGCCTGTGCTGCTGGTCTTCCTGGTGGTGGGCATGCTGATGGGCGAGGACGGGCCCGGGGGTATCGAGTTCGATAATGTCGAACTCGCCTTCCTGATCGCCAACCTGGCCCTGGGTGTCATCCTGCTGGACGGCGGTATGCGCACCCGGGTGGACACCTTCCGGGTTGGCCTGAAACCCGCCATGATGCTGGCCACCGTGGGTGTCGCCCTGACGGCGGGCGGAGCGGCAATCGTTGCCTGGTGGGTGTTTGACCTGCACTGGCTGATCGCCTTGCTGATCGGTGCCATTATCTCCTCCACCGATGCCGCTGCGGTTTTCTCCCTGCTTCAGGGCCGGGGACTGCACCTTAACGAACGGGTCAGCGCCACCCTGGAAATCGAATCGGGCAGCAACGACCCGATGGCTATTTTCCTGACCCTGATGCTGGTTACCCTGATCAGCCAGCACCAGGACGGTGCCTTTGCCTCCGGCCTGCTGATGCTGGTCCAGCAATTCGGTATCGGAGCGCCGGCGGGCATTCTGGGCGGCTTTGCCATCGTCGCCCTGACCAACCGGATGCGCCTGACGCCCGCCCTTTACCCCCTGTTAGTGGCCGCAGCCGGCATCGCCGTGTTTTCTGCCACCAACGCCATTGGCGGTAGCGGTTTTCTCGCCATATATCTGAGTGGCGTGGTGATCGGTAATCGCCACGTGCGAATGATGCCCATGATCCTGCAGGTACACGATGGCCTGGCCTGGCTGGCCCAGCTGTGTCTGTTCCTGATGCTGGGGCTGCTGGTGAACCCGTCTGACCTGGTACCCCTGGCTGGGGGCGGCCTGATTCTGGCCTTTACACTGATCTTCGTGATTCGCCCGCTGACGGTTCTGCTGACGCTCTGGCCCTTCGGCTTCAACCGCCGGGAACTGGGCTTTATCAGCTGGGTGGGCCTGCGGGGCGCGGTACCAATTGTCCTGGCCCTGTTCCCGATCATCGCCGGTCTGCCGGATGCCCAGCTGGTGTTCCATGCCGCGTTCTTCATCGTGCTTGTGTCGCTTGTGGTACAGGGCACAACCATGGCGCCGCTGGCCCGCAAACTGAAGCTGGAAGTTCCAGCCGGCGAAGACCCTTACCGGCGCCTGCCCCTGGATGCCCCCGCGGCGGGCGACCACGAGCTGATGCTGTTCCCGCTCCGGGGCCAGAACTGGGAATCACCGAAACGGCTCGGGCAGCTGCGGCTTCCGGACAACACCGCCGTTGCCGGGGTCTTCCGGAATCGCCAGTGCCTGCAGCCCACCAAAGACCTGGAAGTCTCGACCGGAGACGTCGTCGCCATGTTCGCCACACCTGCGGTACTTCCGGAACTTGGCAAGGCCCTGAGTGGCCGGCAGGCACCGAAGCACCTGGCCGAGCGTGCCTTCTTCGGTGACTTCGTGCTCAATGGCGACGCCTTGCTGGGGGACGTAGAGCAGGTGTACGGCATCGAATTCGATGAATTTCCACCGGATCTTTCGCTCGCAGAATGCTTTGCCAAGCGCACCAAGGGCCACCCGGTAGTGGGCGACAAGGTCATTCTGGGCCCGGTCACCCTGGTAGCCCGTGCCACCGAGGCAGACCGGGTAACCAAGGTGGGCCTGAAGATGGATACATCACAAAATGACTAAGCAGGCACCCCGGCGCCAAAAAATGTAACAAAACCCCTTATCAATCCGCCTGCCCGCTGTGTTATAAACTGCATGAACAATGTTTAACCATTGGATATCCATCGCCGGCGCCATGATTTTTCGAGCTTTTCTGATCGTTTTTGTAGCACTCCTTACCCCCTTTGCCGGGGCTACCGAGCTGTTAGCCCGGGCCGACACCCGGATGACTCCGGCTATCCCGGAACCCGGGCTGGCTGACCACTTCGAAATTACCCAGGTGGTAGTGAATAAAGGCGAGCGCCGCCTGCACCTGCTCAGTGGCGATCGCAAGGTGCGCAGTTACCGGATTTCCCTGGGCGACAACCCGGTCGGCCACAAGCTTTATGAAGGCGACTCACGCACTCCGGAAGGCGACTACACCCTTGACTGGCGCAACCCGGAGAGCGATTTCTACAAATCCATCCATATTTCCTATCCGAGCCCGAAAGACCGGGAGCTGGCACAGGCCTGGGGGCTCGACCCGGGTGGCAGCATCATGATTCACGGCCTGCCCAACGATGTCGGCGACATGGCCTTTGCCTATGTGGGGCTGGACTGGACAGAGGGCTGCATTGCCGTGACCAATGAAGAGATGGATGAGATCTGGGCCCTGGTTAACGACGGCACCCCCATCCGGATCATGCCCTGACCCCGGTACGTTCATGACACGCCGATTAAGTTGTTGTCATAAGCTAAGAATTTTTACCTATCCTCAGTTAACATTTTGCTTCATAGTGTTTTACACTGTTTAACGACTCCGGTAGTCACTGCCTATCGGGCATAGCTGACAGGAAGTCGTCTATACTGACTTCTGGATCACAGGAAATAAAACGACCAATAAGGGGATTTACCATGCGTAAACTGACGATCGCTGGGTTTGCACTGGCCACTGCTCTGACTGCAGGTTGTGCCACCACTGACCAGGCTGCTATCGACGAAGCCAATGCAACTGCAAGCTCCGCTGAGCAGACTGCCAACAACGCTCTGAACACTGCTAACAGCGCTGCAAGCGATGCTCGCACTGCTCAGCAGACTGCTGAAGAAGCCCTGGCTGCTGCCCGCGCTGCTCAGAAGTCCGCTGACGAAGCGAACGAGCGCGCCAAGCGTATGCTGGAGCGTGCCAGCCAGAAGTAAGGCTGACGCAAAGCAGAAAAAGGCCGGTTCAACCGGCCTTTTTTGTGGGCGA
This sequence comes from Marinobacter vinifirmus, assembly GCF_002258215.1. Taxonomy (GTDB): domain Bacteria; phylum Pseudomonadota; class Gammaproteobacteria; order Pseudomonadales; family Oleiphilaceae; genus Marinobacter; species Marinobacter vinifirmus. The sequence continues at coordinate 130,806 of NZ_NEFY01000003.1, read as the reverse complement.
TTGAAAAGTCAGGAAGTTACTGATCCAGCTTGCCAGGTGCCTTGCTTCCGGACTGATTGTCCAGAAAATTCTTGATCATATCCATCGGCAGCGGGAACACGATGGTGGACGAGTTGTTATTGCTCATATCCGCCAGCGTTTGCAAGTACCGCAGCTGCATGGCCCCCGAGTTGGCCGACATCACTTCTGCCGCCTCAACCAGTTTCTTTGAAGCCTGCAATTCACCTTCGGCATGAATAACCTTGGCCCGCCGCTCCCGCTCAGCCTCGGCCTGCCGGGCGATGGCGCGTATCATCGATTCGTTCAGGTCTACGTGCTTGATTTCCACGTTGGCCACCTTGATACCCCATTCCTCGGTCTGGGCATCGATGATCTCCTGGATATCCGCATTCAGCTTGTCACGTTCTGACAACATCTCGTCCAGGTCGTGTTTACCCAGCACCGAACGCAGAGTAGTCTGGGCCAGCTGGCTGGTCGCCGCGCCATAGTCTTCCACCCGGATAATCGCCTTTTCCGGATCCACTACCCGGAAATACAGCACGGCGTTTACCCGCACGGTCACGTTATCCTTGGAGATCACATCCTGGCTGGGCACATCCAGCGTGATCACCCGCAGGTCTACCCGAACGATCTGCTGGATACCGGGAATCACGATAATCAGGCCAGGCCCTTTTACGCCCTGGAAGCGCCCCAGGAAGAACACCACGCCACGCTCGTATTCGGGCAGGATCTTGATCGCTGACCCGAGGATCAGCAACAGCACCACGGTGGGTGCGAGATAGGGAATGAAATCACCCAGATTCATACGGCCTCCTTGTATTGCCTGTGATTGTTCTACCTTGCGTCAGACCCGGGCTCTACCTGCAGGGTCAGCCCGTCGATGCCGGTTACCCTGACTTCCATGCCGTCCGTAATGGCCGAATCGCTGCGGGCATTCCAGCGCTCGCCACTGACCCGCACATGGCCAAGGAACTGGTCATGCTCCGGCTTGAAATCGTCCAGCGCCAGGCCATGTTCATGGACAATCTGCTCGCTGCCGCTAACCGGGTGCCGGCGCCGCAGGCCGATAAAGCGGGTGACTGTCCACAGCATAAAGCCGCCAGCCACCACCGCTGTTCCGCCAATGGTGGGCAGGGAAATCTGCCGGTGGCTGCCATCCATCAGGATCACCGAACCGGTCACAAAGGCGACAATGCCGCCAATACCCAGTATCCCGAAGCTGGGCACAAAGGCTTCCCCCACAATGAATGCCAACCCCAGCATAATCAGCGCCAGGCCGGCGTAATTCACCGACAGTACCTGGAAGGCAAACAGTGCCAGCACCAGGCTGATGGCGCCGATCACGCCCGGCACCACGGCCCCCGGGTTAGCCAACTCAAAAATAATGCCGTAGAAGCCGATGATCATCAGGAAGTAGGCCACGTTGGGATCGGTGATCACCGACAACAGGCGGGTGCGCCAGTCCGGCTCGGCCCGAACCAGTTGCAGCCCGGCGGTTTCAAGGGTGCGCGGGCCAGAGGCCATCTGCACGGTGCGACCGTCAACGGCGGACAACAGGGCTGCCAGGTCCGGAGCCACCACATCGATCACGTTGAGCTCAAGCGCCTCACTGGACCCCAGGTTTACCGCCTCGCGCACAGCCTCTTCCGCCCAGTCACCGTTGCGGCCGTGGCGCTCGGCCAGGCCACGGATATAGCTGACGGCATCCTCCAACACCTTGCGTTCCATAGCGGTGTCACCACGGCGTTTTTCCGGTTCAGCGCTGGTGTCTTCGGTTTCGCCGGCGTCTTCAGGTGCATCGTCTGCAGGGGAAGGAGATTCTGGTTCCGGAGAGCCGGGCAGGCCGCCCATCTGTACCGGCGTGGCAGAGCCCAGGTTGGTGGCGGGCGCCATGGCCGCGATGTGGCTGCCGTAGAGGATATAGGTGCCGGCGCTGGCTGCGCGGGCGCCCTGGGGCGAAACGTAGGTGGCAACGGGCACGCCGGAGGCAAGGATGGCCTTGATGATCTCCCGCATGGAGTCCATCAGGCCACCCGGGGTGTCCAGCTCCAGGATGACCAGCCCGGCATTATCCTGCTCGGCCCGGCGAAGACCCCGGGTTACGTAATCCATGGTGGCGGGGCCAATGGCACCTTCCACGGTCAGCACCAGGGCAGTTCCGCGCCGTTCCTGCTGGGCCAGTACCTGCCATGACAGGCTGACCAGTAACAGCAGGGCTCCGGCCAGGAACACCAGCCCCCAGAAGGTTGCCCTCCGGTGGCTGGATCGACTCTGGAATGGCGGTGCGTGCATCATGCCCTCCGGTCGGGATGGTCAGAACATGCGCGCCAGAACGGCCTCCGGCAAGCGCCTGATAATGAAACCCAGCGGTGCCCAGGGCCAGGTCGGCACAAAGTGCTCGGCCTTTCCGGCTTCTATGGCTTTCACCATAGCACGGCACCCGGTCTGTGCATCCACAATAAACGGTGTGTTCTTCACCTTTTCGTTGATCTCCGTGCGAATGTATCCCGGGTACAGGGTGAGAAGGGGCCTTGTTCGATCCCGCCACGCTATCAGAAGTACAGCGTCTGTCCGGGGTCGGTTTTTTGTTCTTGTGGCGGTTCGGCGCTCTTCTCAGCGGCCATCTGCGTGAGCTTTTCGCCAATCATGGTGGGAATGCCATCGGCCTGGTCTACGGCAATCTCTATAGACTGTCGCCGAACCTGCACGTCCGGATGTTCCTCAACAAAGGTTTCGACTTTTTCGAACACCTGCTGCCAGAGCTTGTCGCGATCCTCGGCGGTGTAATCTTCCCGGGGCCGGTGCACTTCCAGCCAGACCTCGCCACCCGACAGGCCGACCTTCACCGATTCACGGATCACCCGCACCGGAGTGCCTTTCTCCACCTGGTAGACAAAGCGGGAGATATCCTCGTTGTACATGCGAAAGCAGCCATGGCTGACCGCCATGCCGACACCGAACTGCTTGTTGGTGCCGTGAATCAGGTAGCCTTTCTCACTCAACAACAGGGCATGGGAACCCAGCGGATTACCCGGGCCCGGGGGAATCATCCGGGGCAGGAAATCGCCGGAGGCTTCGTACTCGGCCCGGATACTGGCCGGCGGATACCAGGCCGGAGACTCCAGCGGCATGGTCACTTCGGCGTTGGTCAGCGGTGAGGGATTTTCCTCGGTACCCACGCCTACCGGATACACCTGCACGCCATCTTCCGCAAAGTAGTAAAGACGGTATTCGGCCAGGTTGATCACGATGCCCTTGCGCGGCACATCCGGCAGCACATACATACGGGGCAGGGTAATTACCGAGCCGTCCCCCGGTAGCCAGGGATCCACGCCGGGATTGGCTTTAACCAGTTCCAGGTAGCCCAGCGCCAGTTCGTTACCAATGCCGGCAAAGGTGTCTTCATAGGCGGTGGTGAATACCTGCAGCTCCCCCGCCAGGTCACCGTTCAGGGGAAAGGTTGGCACCCGCGGAGACCGGTCGATTTCTTCCATTGCATCTTCCTGCTCCCCGGGCCCGGGTTCCGGCGCAGGCTGGGCACTGGCCTGCATGCCAAGGCTGGCAAGCAACAGCACCAGCAGCCACGAGAAACGGTACTTCAACTGCATCATCTTTGTTTCCTGTTCAAAATCCTGCCACACCAGAAGACCGGCGAAGGCGTCAGGAGTTCATCAAGGTTGTCCAAATGGTAACCGCCGCCAGCGCCACAAACAGAATACTGGCGCTGATCCGCGCGGTGGCCAGGGGCAGGCGCTCCATCAGCCAGCGACCTGCCAGAATAACCGGTACATTGGCAATCAGCATACCAACGGTGGTTCCGATAATAACCCAGAATGTCTCGGTATACCTTGCCGCCAGTACCACCGTGGCGATCTGGGTTTTGTCACCGATTTCGGCCAGGAAGAACATGATGGTGGTGGCCATGAAGGCCCCCATGCCCAGAAACTTCGAGTCGTCGCTGTCGTCTTTATCCGGCACCAGCAGCCACAGGGCAATGGCAATAAAGCTCACGGCAAGAATCCAGGGTAGCCAGGCTGCCGGAATCTGTGCCGCCACCCAGGCGCCAATCCACGCGGACAGCGCATGGTTAAGCACCGTAGCAACCAGGATGCCCAGGATGATCGGGGTACGGGTGGCGTAGCGGGCAACCAGGAACAGCGACAACAGCTGGGTTTTGTCACCAATCTCGGCAATGGCTACGGCAAGGGTCGATGCGAGAAAAGCATCCATTCAGAAAGGCCTCCGGTGGGTAAATTTATATGAAAACTCAGCTGCGCATCTTCCAGACCGGGATGGCGGCTACCGCTACGAATACTGCTACCAGCCACCAGGCCGACTGGAACGCGGAAAAGGTAGGAAGCCCACCCTGATGCTCCCCGAATTCGATGGTCAGCGCCACGATGTTAACACCCAACGCGCCGCCCAGTTGCCGGGCAAAGTTGATGGTGCTGGAACCCGCCCCCATCAGCTCCGGCGGCAGGGGATTCATCGCCCCGGTAGACAGCGCCGGCAGCATGAAGCCGATGCCGATCCGGCCCAGAATGGCCCAGAATGCCAGCCAGCCAAAGCCCACCAGGTGCCCGGTGACCGCAAACAGCACCGCCGACAGGGCAAACACTACAATACCAAACAACACCAGGCTGCGGGCACTGCGCCGGTCAGCCAGCCGCCCGGCCAGCGGGAAGGTCATGCCCAGCACGATACCGGCCGGCAACATCAGCAGGCCAGCCTCGGTTGCGGAGAAGCCGAGCGTGGTCTGTACAAACAGCGGAATCAGGTATGTAGAGCCAAACAGCGCCAGGCCCAGTGCCATGGCACCCAGGGTGGCAAACAGGAATACCGGACGGCGCAGCAAGTCCAGTTTTATCAGAGGATAACGGGCCGTGCGGGCACGGAACAGGAATGCCGCCAGCAGGGCAACCGCGACCATGCCCTGAACCAGCACCCGGACTTCCTGGCCTGTCAGTTCCTGCAGGCGGGTCAGGGTGTCCAGGGTCAGCGCGATCAGGCTGCCCAGCAATGCCAGGCCGAGAAAATCGAAGGGATAATTGGCCGGCCGGGAGCGGGGTAATGGCAGAAAACGCCAGGCCATCCACACCCCGAGCAGGGTTACCGGGGCCGGGGCGTACATTACATAGCGCCAGTTGAACTGGTCCACCAGAAAACCGCCCAGTACCGGGCCCAGGGCGGGAGCCAGGATCACACCCATGCCATAGATACCCATGGCCTGGCCACGCTGTTCAGGCGGGAAGATACGGAACACCAGGAACATGCCCATTGGCTGCATCAGGCCCGCCATCGCGCCCTGGCCCACCCGCGCGGCGATCAGCTGGCCGGGAGTTTCGGCAAAGCCACCGATCACCGAAATGACGGTGAACATGGCCATGGCACAGGCCAGGGTGAGCCGCACACCGAACCGATCCAGCAACCAGGTGGAAGCCAGCATGGTGGTGGTCATGGCGGCGATAAAGCCGGTCGCCAGCCAGTGCACCTGCCCCTGACGGATTCCGAACTCCATCATGATGTCGTGCAGGGCAACGTTGACCACTGTGGCGCTGAGCACCGTGGCCATGGTACCCATCACAACCGTGATGACCGCCAGCCAGCGCCAGCGGTCGCCGTATCGAGCCTTCAGGCCCTCGACCGAATTATCCGCCAAGGGTTACTTCTGCTTTTCAGCGTTTTCCATGATCTTGTGGAACACCTTCAGGGTGCACTCGAGATCCTTGTCGGAAATCCCTTCAAGCATCTCCTCCCGAAGGTCGGAGGCTCTCTGGGTCAGCTCTTCCATAAAGTCCACACCGGCCTTGGTCAGGTGCAGGCGACGGGCCCGGCGGTCGTTCGGGCAAGGGCGGCGCTCAATCAGGCTCTGCTGTTCCAGGCTGTCGAGCAGGCGCACCAGGGTCGGGTTCTCGATGGCCATGAGGCTCGCCAGTTCGCGCTGGGTCAGGCCTTCGCCACCTTCCTGCAGGTAGAACATGGTGCTCCAGCGGGCCTGGGTAACACCGAGGTCTTTCAGGCGTTCATCAAGCATTTTACGCCAGCGGCGGGTAACCCGGGCAACGGCAAAGGGGAACTGTTCTCTCATGACAATCTACTCCTGAGGCTGATCTGCTCCGGGGCAAACCACGCCCGGGCAAGAACTGACGAAAACTTACTATTGCTGAATATTCACCAATAGTATGCTAATCGTTGATTTAAATACAGATACCGAAGTGAAAATATAATCGGTGATAACCGAAAGTTTCAGCAAGTTGCGTCAGCCAGCCTGGCGCAACTCTTCCTGCATCTCTTCCACTTCCGGAGATTCGTGGAAATCCTCGTTCCGCGGATCCAGCTCGGCCAGTACCGGCGAAGCCTCCGGCATGGCGGGCACAAAGTGCTCCTGATCCTCGACCGGAACATCCTCGGTGTGAGTAATGCGGTAGCTGGTGATTACAGCCAGGACCAACAGGAAACCGGCATTGCCGTAGAACAGGCCCGACGGCCCCAGCTGGTTGATCAGCTCGGCCATGGCGATGGGCCCGATGACACTGCCAATGCCATAGCTCAGCAGCAGGGTGGCACTGGCAGCCACGATACGGTTGCTGTCCATACGGTCGTTGGCAATAGCCACAGCAATCGGGTACAGGGTGGCAGACAGCCCGGTAAACAGCCCCACCAACAGGGTCAGCAAGGCCAGGTTGCCGGCGCCCAGCACCGCCACACCGCCCGCCGAACTGGCAGCCGCCAGGGCCACCCAGAACATCACGCGACGACGGTCAAAGCGGTCGCACACCCGGCCCAGCGGCCAGGCCAGCAGCATGGCGGCAACAATGGCACTGGCCATAAAGGTGGACGTTTTCGCCACATCCAGCCCCACCAGCGTGGCGTAGACCGGCCCGAGGGCATAGAAGCCACCTATCAGCACCCCGCTGACCAGCGCCCCGGCAACCCCGGAGAAAGATTCCCGGGCCAGCTTGAACACCGACATCCGGGCAGTTTGCTCGATCACCGGCGCTTCCATACGGGTCAGGGACAGCGGAATCAGGGCCAGGGCCAGTAAAATAGCGGCCAGTGAAAACGGCAGGAAGTTGGCCGGGTCACCCACATTCACGATCAGCTGGCCGCCGGCGGCGGACAGGTAGAACACAATCTGGTACACGGCAAACATGGCGCCGCGATTACTGTTGGTGGCGCGGCTGGAGAACCAGCTTTCGATCACCACCAGAACGCCGGCCACGCTGAAACCGGACAATACCCGCAACACCGCCCAGAACAGGGTGGATACCGCCATCGGATACAACAGTGCGGCCACCGCAGCCATCGCCGCAAACACCGCAAACGCACGGATATGGCCGACCCGGCCAATAATCTTGTGCACATACAATGTGCCCAGCACAAAGCCGATGGAATAGCACACCAGTACCCAGCCGATCACGTCCGGAGACACCTGCTCGATACTCAGCCGGATACCCAGCAGAGTCATAAGGAAGGCGTTGCCGCTGACCAGGAGCACAATGCTCATGATCAAGGCAGACAAAGAAACGACCATTCGGGTCATCGGCAACTCCGGCTGGGAAATCTGGATTGGAATCAATAAAAGATAGCAGCCTTAAAAGTTGCTGCAGACAGGTATTTAACCAGCCACACCAGGCCGGCACCACTAGGCACTTGCCGAAACCGAAGGCGCTGCTGGCGCCCCGTTTGACAATGTTTTACATTAATGGGCCGTAACACACCCCGGTGACGGGAGCGGGTAACATGAATGCCACGCAAATTACTGGATCGTGAGCGCCTGGTTATGAAGAAAACGGACTGGCCCATTCGCTGGGATCTGCTGCTTCGCTATCGACTCATCGAAACCATCGCACTGTGGGAAGGTCGGCTGACCACCAACCACATCTGCCACAGTTTCGGAATCGGCCGGCAGCAGGCTTCCAAAGACATCAATACCTACCTGCGGGAGCTGGCACCGGGCAACCTGGTCTACGACCGGCACCTTAAAGGCTATGTCCCCGCCCGGGATTTCAAACCGGTGGTCACCCATGGCCAGGTCAGCGAATACCATGACCTGCTGGCCCGCCAGCAAAGGCTCGGGGCCACCTTCTCAGAGCTGGATCTGGGCCTGCCCGGCAACACCGTGGTCGTGGAGCCCTGCCGCCACGTTGCGCCGGAAACCATGCGTGCGGTGGTAACCGCAACCCGTTACCGCCGCCAGCTGCGCGCCAGCTATATTTCCCTGAGCCGCCCAGAAGCCGCTGAAAGCCTGCTGGAACCCCATACCCTGGTGTGTACCGGCAATAACTGGCACGTTCGCGCCTGGTGCCATGCCAACCGCGAGTTCCGGGACTTTGCCCTGAGCCGTTTCCAGGGGCACCCGGAAGCCCTGCGCCAGAAAGCCCGGCAAACCGCCGGCCAGGATGACGACTGGCAGCGCATGGTAAGCCTGGAAATTACCCCCGACCAGCGGCTGACCGAAGCCCAGCAGCAGATCATTGCCAATGACTACGGCATGGAACAGGGCAGGCTGCACCTTGAAACCCGCGCCGCCCTGGCACCCTATGTGCTGGCACGCATGGGCATTACGCTGGATAACCTGCACCCGGACCCGCTGGTGCAACAGGTGGAACTGGCCAATCCCGACCAACTCGGTTTTGGCAGCAAACGGGAACGGGCACTCAAAGCGGTTGCCGGTCTCTGCTAGACTGGCCCGGTGACCAAGCCAGAACGAATACCCCTTATCAGCCTGATCCTCGCCGCCCTGCTTCCTGCAGCGGCGGCGGCCTCCTGTGGCGATCCGGCAACCCCCATCCATCGCATCCAGTCTGATGGCACCCGCTCTCCCCTGGCCGGACAAACCGTTACTGTAGAAGGCATAGTTACCCGGGACGCCCGGGAACCCGGAGGCTTCAACGGTTTTTACCTGCAACAGGCCGACCACGAAACCGATAACAACCCCGCCACCTCCGAAGCCCTGTTTATCTACACCCGCAAAAAAACCGGCAAGCCCGGGCAACGGCTGCGGGTGACCGGCACCGTCAAGGAGTTCCACGGGCTGACCGAGCTGGTGGCTGTGCGGAATCTTAAGGTCTGCGGTACCGCGCCACTCCCGGAACCCGTTGAGGTCAGCCTGCCCTGGCCCGAGGCACCGGAACACCTGGAAAACATGCGCGTGAGGTTCAGCCAGCCCCTGACCATCATCGACCACTACAACCTGGCCCGCTATGGCGAACTCACCCTGGCCAGTTCCGATCAGGTTACGCCCACCGAATACCTGCCCCCGGGCCCCAAAGCCGCTGCCCAAAGCAAACGTAACCAACTCCACCGGGTACTTCTGGACGACGGCAAAAGCCAGCGCCAGCCCAACCCCGTGCCCTGGCTGAACAACCTTGCCGGCGATGTACCCCTGCGCGCCGGCGACCGGGTAACCCGGCTTGAAGGCGTTCTGGATTTCCGGTTCAGCCAGTGGCGCCTGCAACCGTCCGTGATGCCCCGGTTCCAGCGCAACAATCCCCGCCCAGACGCACCACCGGCTCCGGCCCGGGACCACGTCCGGGTCATGGCCCTGAACCTGCAGAACTTCTTTAACGGCAATGGCCGGGGCAACGGCTTCCCGACACCCAGAGGTGCCGAATCCCTTCAGCAACTGGATGTACAGGCGTTGCGGCTGCGCAGTGCCATCCTGCAGGCCAAACCGGACATCCTGGCGGTCAGTGAGCTGGAAAACGACGGTTACGGCCCGGACAGCGCTATCACGCAACTGGCAGAGACGCTCGGAGAACCATGGGCATTCATCAGGACCCCGGGGCAGGACGGCTCCGATGCCATTCGTACCGCACTGCTGTACCGCACAGACCGGGTTGTACCGGCCGGTCAGCCGCACCGGCTGCGCTCCGGTACGTTCCGGCACCAGGGCCGGCCGCCGCTGGCACAGGCGTTTCGCCCCGCAGCCGGTGGCGCTGCTTTACAGGTAGTGGTGCCGCACCTGAAATCCAAATCCTGCCGAAAAGCCTCCGGCCAGGATACTGACCGGCAAGACGGTCAGGGCTGCTACAGCCATCGCCGCAGCGAAGAAGCCGGGGCGCTGATCCGCTGGCTGGATTCCTTGCCCGCTCCCGCCCGATTCACCGGCACCCTGATTACCGGCGACCTCAACAGCTATGCCATGGAAACACCGGTTCAGAGATTCCGACAGGCCGGATACCATAGCCAGGTACATCGCTTTTACCCCTGCGGGCCGGAGGCTTGCGCCTACCACAGCTATCGTTACCGGGGTGAGAAAGGCTCGCTCGATTACAGCCTGGCCGACAGGCACTTGCAGCCCCGGGTCCGCCACGCGCAAACCTGGAACATCAATGCCGATGAAGCCCGGGCACTTGCCTACAACCAGCGCTCCGCCCTGTCAGGCCCTCAGCCGTGGCGGGCCTCGGACCACAATCCGGTGATCACCGACATCCATCTGGGCAATAACTGACCCGACCGACCGCCAGCACAGGCAACCCGGCAATAGCTCCCCGGCCACAGCCCGTTACACTGGGAGCCGGTTTGTTGTTACGAGGTTGTCCCCATGAGAATTCCTGCCCCCAATCTGTGGCCTGCCGCCCGCACCGGCCAGCGCTGGTTACTGCGCGCCCGCCGCAAGGAGGCCCTGGTCGACGGACACCGGCTGGTGTTTCTGGAGCGGGGCCGGCCGACACCGGGCAAACCGACCCTGGTGCTGATTCACGGCTTTGCCGCCATGAAAGAAAACTGGGCCCTGTGGATGCAGATGCTACCCGCAGACTGGCACCTGCTGGTGCCGGATGTGCCCGGCCTGGGAGAAAGCCAGTACCGGCCAGACGCCTGTTATCGCTATGAAAGCCAGGCCCGGCGGCTCGGACAATGGCTGTCAGGCTATGCCACCGACAACCTGCACATTGCCGGCAGTTCCATGGGCGGCGCCATTGCCTCGGTGATGGCGCACACGCTCGACCGGCCACCGCGTACCGTCACCCTGCTGAACAGTGCCGGCATACCGGAACAGCCGGATGCCGACCTCAACGCACCGTTCAAAACCGACCGGGATGCCATCCTCATTCCCCGGGACTGGAGCGGGGTCTACCGAATGTTCAACAGCGTCGGCGACGGCAAACCGACCCTGCGGGGCCTGGCCATGACCGGCCTGCTGGGGCCAGACCTGCTGCAGCGCCGGGATTCCCTGCGCCATATTTTCAACGACATGCTGGCAGACCAGCTGGCACCGGCCCGCTATCTGGGAACCGGAACCCCGCCGCTGCAGGTGCAATGGGGCGACAAAGACGTTATCACGCCCACCCGCTGCGTGGACTGGTTCGGAACCGCCACGCCCCATGCCGAAGTACACGTATTCCGGGGCGTGGGCCACCTGCCCATGCTGGAGAAACCCGGCCGCTCGGCCCGGGTACTGGAAGACTTTATTCGCCGGCACAGTCAGTGACAGGACCGGCATACCGGCAATTGGCCTCTCCGGCCCGTTGACCCGTCACTGGAGTCATGGGGTCGGGCACGGCAAAAGGCCATAATCTGTGACTGACTCCCTTGCATAACAACAACAGACACTGACGAGGAAACCCATGCGCGCCTCCGTTTCTACCGCACAGGACCTGGGTATGCCGGCCATCTACCTGCATACCCTGGCCGAGCTGCTCCGCACCATTGGCGTCGACGAGCGGGATCTGATCCTCCGGGTCGGCCTGGACCCGGCCCGCCTGAACTCCACCGATCTCCGGGTCAGCCAGGCCCAGGCCAGTGAATTTGTTACCCGGGCGATCATCGAAAGCGGCGAACCTGGCCTGGGCATCATGCTGGCGAGGGAACTCCGGTTGCCCCTGCACGGAGCCCTGGGTACTGCGGTGATGAGCAGCCGTACCCTGGAAGAAGCGCTGGAGCTGATGACCCGTTATCTGACACTGCGGGCACCGCACCTGAAAGTGGAAAAGCACCTGAGTGGCCAGAACGCCCGTTACACCGTGTCCTGTGATGTCGAACTGGGGCCGCTGCAGGGCTTTGTGCTGGATGCTGTGCTGTACGGCTGCGTATCCATGGGAGCCCAGCTGACCGGGGCTGCGGTGCCCGGTACCCGGATTCTCCGGCGCGGCCCGGAGCCGAATCATTTCCACCGATTCCGTCGCGTGGTGGGCGTGCCGGTAGAGTATGGCGCCCATGAGGATGCCCTGGTAATTCCCGTCAGCCAGCTTGCACAGCCGGTCCGGTTCAGCAATGAACAGCTGGCAGAGAGCTCGCGGGAACAGTGTGAAGAAGCGCTGAAACAACTCACGGAAGACGCCGGCTTTGCCTGCCGGGTGCGCAGGGTGATCGAAACCAGCCATCCGTTCCCGCCGAAACTGGCCCGGGTGGCCAGTACCCTGTTTGTCTCGGAACGGACGCTCAAGCGCCGGCTGCAGGAAGAAGACGCCAGTTTCCAGAACCTGGTCGACCAGGTTCGGCTGGAGCGGGCACAGGACTTGCTCGGCACCACGGGCATGAACCTGAGCCAGATTGCCGATGCCCTGGGCTACGCCGATGCCGCCAACTTTACCCGTGCCTTCAAACGCTGGACCGGCCTGAGCCCGAGCCACTTCCGTGCCCGGGAAACCGGTTTCCGGAAAACCGCCTGAGTCAGTCGATGCCCAGAATCTTGTGCATCTGCAGGGTCAGGCGCCATTGCGGATGGGCCAGGCAGTAATCGGTCGCCTTGCGGGTATTGCTCTGTTTGACCGGATCATTGCCCTGGTCCGGCACCGAGGGCGAAGCCATCGGAGACAAAAAGTAATGCCGGGCCCGGATGCCCAGAAAGCGCTCCGGGGGGGCCAGCGGTTGAGGAAAGACCAGCTTCAGTTCATCACACTCGGTTATCACCACCTCGGCGTCCGCCTTGGGGCTCACACACAGCCAGTCGATACCGTCCGGCGCCGGCAGGGTGCCATTGGTTTCCACCCCCACTTCGAAGCCCTCGGCATGGAAGGCTGCAATCAGCGGCTCATCCAGCTGCAACAACGGTTCGCCCCCGGTGCACACCACGTAGGGTCTGCCAGGGGCATCCGGCCACAGGCTGCGGATATGGGCCGCCAGCGCCTCGGCGGTTTCAAAGCGGCCGCCGTTCTGGCCATCGGTACCAACAAAGTCGGTATCGCAGAAATTGCACACCGCCGTCGCTCGGTCCTGCTCCCGGCCATTCCACAGATTGCATTTGCTGAACCGGCAGAACACCGCCGCCCGGCCCGCCTGGGCGCCCTCGCCCTGCAAGGTGTAAAAGGCTTCTTTCACCCGGTACATCAGGCATTGCCCTCGTAGGCCAGCGGATCGTCCAGGCCGTGGGCGGCGAACGCTTCCAGCCGCTCGACACAGGAGCCGCAACGGCCGCAGGCTTTATCCCGGCCGTTGTAGCAGGTCCAGGTCTGGCTGTAATCCAGGCCAAGCTTCAGGCCTTCAGCCAGGATTTCGCCCTTGTCCATGGCCATGAACGGCGCTTCGATACCCACCGGCTCGTAATTGGCGATGCGGCATACAGCGTCCATTTTCTCCACAAATTCGGGCCGGCAGTCCGGATAGATGGCGTGATCGCCGCCGTGGGCGCCATACCAGACAGCCCCCGCGCCCACGGTTACCGCGTAGCCGGTGGCCAGGGACAGCAGAATCATGTTGCGGTTGGGCACCACAGTGGACTTCATGGAGTCTTCTTCATAGTGCCCTTCCGGCACCTCGGCGTCAGAGGTCAGGGAAGAACCGGCCATCACCTCGCTCATGGCGCGGATATCAATCACCTTGTGGGGAATACCCTCGGCCTGGCACACGGCGCGCGCCGCCTCCAGCTCCCGTACATGGCGCTGGCCGTAATTGAACGACAGCGCATGGACCTTCAGACCCCGGGAACGGGCCAGGTGGAGCAGGGTAAACGAGTCCATGCCTCCGGAATAAATAACGACAACAGTGTCAGTCATGGGAATCTCACCACAATAGCAGGGGGTGTGTCACAGGGCGTTCAAAGCTGAGCGGTATTGTAACAGCGCAAACACCGGTTGGGTTCGCGTCAACTCAGGATCGGCGGTAAACTCGGGAGAAAACGACAATGAACCAGAACCGACACCTGATGCAACCGGATTCCTGCCCAGCGTTTATCGACTTCGAGGCCTCCAGCCTTGACCTGATCGCCAGTTACCCGATCGAGGTTGGCCTGTGCCTGCCTGACGGCACCCTGCACAGCTGGCTGATCCGCCCCAACAGGCAATGGCAGGACTGGTCCGACAGTGCCGAGGCCATTCACGGTATCACCCGCAGCCGGCTGGAGCAGGACGGCCGGCCGGTAGCCGAGGTTGTCGAACAGCTGAACGGGTTGCTGTCAGGGCAGGTGTTCTGTGATGCCTGGACCTTCGACAGCTTCTGGCTGCATCGCCTGTACCGGGCCGCCGGAGAAACACCGGCCTTCCAGCTGGAGTCCATCTCCATGCTGCTCGACCAGACCCAGGTCCGGCACTGGTCCGGCGTGCGCCAGCAGGTGATTGCCGAACTGGGCCTGCCGGTTCACCGGGCCGCCAACGACGCCCTGATCCTGCACCACACCTGGCAAAAACTTACTTGCCGGGGCGAAGCCTCAGTGCAATAACTTCCAGGCCATCCCGGGCTGTATGCAGGGTCCAGTAAGTGGCCAGGGCCATCAGGCTGGCGCCCACAACGGTGAAGCTCAGGTTGTCTCCCACAGACTGCCCCTGGGCGATCACCAGGTAAACGGCAACGGCGGCGAGCAGTGCGATTTCAACGATAAAATCAGAACGGAACTTGTTGCGGGCGGGGGCAGGGTCTTCGGGCATTTTCTTCGGTTTCAACCTCTGTATTCGGTTTAAGTGTACCACTTGATTGGTGTGCAAATTATCGCCAATCCGGCCGGAATTGGCTGTAGGGACTAGTGGCTACGAAGTTTCCGAAGGCGAAAAAAAACGCAGCCCATGGGGCTGCGTAGAAAGGAGAGATCCATCCGATACCTGATACGGAGGCATCGAGGATTGCACAACGTAAAAACACGTGACGGAACAAATTATGGCCCCGAGAGCCCACGGCGTCTGTACGGGTTTGCCGAATGGCGGAGGCTATTGCAAACCGGCCAATTGCCGATACACTGATACCGAACCGAAATCACAGAGCCGATAGGTCCAGAATGATTACCAAGTACACCGTTATTACCACCGCCGGTTGCCAAGCAGGGCAATCCGTGCGCGCCATGGTGAAAGACATCTAACGGCTTTCGGTCAGTCCCGGGAGCCATTGCAGCGACCGGGGCAGCTTCTCTGCCAGACCCCGGTTGCCTCAGGCCCCGGGGTTTTCTGTTTTTGCAGCCGCAAAACGACAAGGAGAAGATCATGAGAAGACATCCGACTACACGGGCAGCCAACCAGCCAATGACCAACCGGCAGGCACCGATCAAACGTCCGGAAAAGCTGCCGCTGCTGGATGCGATTTGCAAGAAACTGAATCAGCGCGTCAACCTGGATGACGAGCAGCGGGTGCTGGGTCTGTACGAGCGTGGCTGGATTTTCAAGGGCGTGCTGAGCAACCTGGACGGCGCCGAGGCCCGCTATGTGCGTGCACTGGCCACCCGTTACAACTCCTGGATTGCCCGCCAGGTGGCCTGAGCCAACGCAGGCTGGACCGGTCAGTGGTGCCGGTTCAGCCCCTGCATCTGCGCCATGTTGCCACCGTGGACCATGGCGTAGTTACTCACCACATCGTGAATTTTTTCCTGGGAATAGGGCTTGACCACGTAGCCGTTGGCGCCGGCACTGATTGCCCGCTGGATACTCTCAATCGAATCATCCGCCGTTACCAGCACGATGTGCTGCTCCTTGCGAACCTCCTTGAAGCGGGTCATCAACTCGTGGCCGTTGCCGTCCGGCAGCCCCAGGTCCAGCAGAATGATCTGGTATTCACTGGCGTCGAACGCTGCCCTGGCCGAAGCCGCATCACTGCATTCCATCACCAGCGTTGCGCCCGCCTTGTACAGCAGCTGTACCAGCCGCTCGCGCATGACCGGCTCGTCTTCAACCACCAGTACTCTCAGATCCGTCATCCATTCTCTCCTGTTGTGTCCCGTTACTCAGAATGAGTCATTGCCGGTTTTGCGCGGCAGCTCCAGCGGTGCCGGGCCCGGCCGGCCCTGTTCCCGCTCGCCGGCTGGCCGGCTGTCGGCACCCTCGCCGGCTCCGGCCCCTTCCCGCACCAGTATATTGCTGATGCTGACCGCCGTTGTGTACAACGAAATGGCCACAATCAGCAGCACCGGCTGCACAAAGGCCACAAACCCCGGGACTTCGGTATTGCCCACGATACTCAACATCAGAATGATGGACGGCCCCAGCACCACAAACAAGGTCAGGGCAATGAAAAAGACAATGCGCTCCTTGTACCGGCCCAGATCGCGGTTGGTCACCAGCCCCAGCACAAACTTGCCGATGGCCAGGCCTGCCATGATGGTCGCGGCAATGCTCAGGTCCGCCCGCATCAGGGTTTCATAGACATTGCCATTCCACAGCCGCTGCATGGCAATGACAAGAAACGGAAACAGCACAAACAGCACGTCTGCGTAGGTGCCGTACATCATGCTCAGTGAATTGTGTTCCTGGGGGCGATTCTGGTCACTCATGGGTCTGTTCCTGTCGGGTACCGGTGGTTGAAACCAGTGCCTTCAGAGCCTGGTCAATCATATGGTTCAGTTGTTCCAGCCGTTGTGCGATTTCCGGCCAGTCGTATTCACTCTGTCGCAGGCACTGCTCCAGCCTGCCCGCCTGTTCCGTCATCATCGGGTAGCCCATGGCACCGGCCGTACCCTTGATCTGGTGGCTCTCGGTGCGCAGCACGTCAACATTCCGGTCGTCCAGGGCCAGCTTCATACGGCGCTGGCGCTCCGCAAGGCCTGACAGGAAGCGGGAAACAAGGTGCGCCAGGTCATCATCAAGGCCTGAGCTGTCCACGGTCTGCGCTCCCAGATAGCGATCCAGCAGGGCCTGCAGGTGGCTCTGGTCGATGGGCTTGTTGAGCACGCCATCACAGCCGGCTGCCAGCAGGGCTTCGTTCTCGGCCTGGTCACCTGCGGTGAAGGCTATCAGGGGCCGGCGGAATCCGGCCTGGCGAAGCAGGCGGGTAGCTTCCACGCCGTCCATTCCCGGCATGTGGCGATCCATCAACACCAGGTGCACGGTATCCGACAGTGCGCGGCGCACGGCTTCATCCCCCGAGGCCACCAGAACCGGGTCCAGGCCCAGGCGCCGGAGCATGCGCTCCACCAGCCGGCGGTTGTCCTCGTTGTCTTCGGCCACCAGAACCCGGCCGGAATAGCTCCTGTCCGTAGCAGTAACCGGCTCCGGGCAGTGGGTCAGGTAGCGGGCCAGCATCTCGTAGAACCGCTGCTTGTCGATCGGCTTGGCCAGGTGCTCGTTACAGCCGGCCATCCGATATTCCGCAATATCCTCGGCCATAACATTAGCCGTAAGGGCAATAATGGGCGTATTGATACCTGCTTCACGAATCGCCTGGGTGGCATCCCGGCCGTTCATGACCGGCATCTGGATATCCATCAGGATCAGGTCGAAGTCTTCGCGCCTTACCCGTTCCAGGGCTTCGGCACCGTTAGCCACATGCACCAGCTCGGCGCCGGTACGGGCCACCAGCAGGGATACCAGCCGCCGGTTCACTTCGTTGTCTTCGGCACACAGGATACGGCCTGACAACCTCGGTGCCAGCACCATGGCAATAGCCCGGCGACGCTGGCTGAATTCCGAGGCATCCCGCAGGAAGTGCACCTGCTGCAGGCTGCCGGTGCTGATGGAAACCTCGAATTCGCTGCCCTCGCCGTAGGTACTGGTTACCCGGATATCCCCTCCCAGCAGCTCCGCCAGCCGGCGGGAAATACTCAGCCCCAGCCCGGTGCCACCGTACTGGCGGGAAATGGCGGTGCTGCCCTGGGCGAACGGATCAAACAACCGCTCCAGCTGCTCCGGCTTCATGCCGATACCGGTATCGACCACCCGGGCAATCAGGGTTTCGGCCTCGCGGTCACAGCGGATGACCAGGGAAATCGAGCCACTTTCCGTGAATTTCAGCGCATTTGCACACAGGTTGATGATAATTTGCCGGTATCGGGTGGGGTCCGTGCAGATCTGCTCCGGCAGCGGATACTCGCAGACAATGCGGAAATCCAGGCCTTTCTCCCGGGCCCGTGGCTCGAAGAACGCGCGGACTTCATCCAGCAACTCCGGCAGGTTCACCGGCACCACATCCACGTCCAGCTTGTTGGCGTCGATCTTGGAGTGGTCCAGGATATCGTTCACCAGCTCCAGCAGGTGCCGGCCACTGCGTACCACGGTTTCAGCGCTGCTGCGCTTTTCCCGGTCGTCCAGGTCCGGGTCCAGCAGGGTTTCGCCGTAACCGATGATCGCCGCCAGCGGCGTCCGGATTTCATGGCTCATGTTGGCCAGGAACTGGCTCTTGGCCTTGGCGGAGTTGCGGGCCAGCTCTTTCTCCAGCCGTTCCTGTTCCCGTTCACGTTCGATCTGCTGGCGCTGGTGGCTTTCGGTGGCATCGATGCAGGTGCCTTCCAGGTGCACTGGCATGCCCTCGGCATCGTAGGCGGTGTGCAAGGAGATGGTCGCCCAGCGCTCCTCGCCCTCACGGGTAAAATACCGGGCTTCGATGCCTTTAACCGTGCCCCGTGCTTCCAGCTGCTCCACCACCAGCCGCCGCAGGCGCTCATCGGCTATGCAGGTTTCCAGCACGTCCGGATTTTCACCCAGCAGTTCACGGCTGCTGTTGTAACCCAGAAGCTCTGCCATGGCCGGGTTGGCGGTCACAAATTTCCGCTCCGGTGACATCTGGAACACGCCTTCGATGGCGTTGTTGAACAGCGACTGGTAACGCCCAAGGTTGGCCAGGGCCCGGCGGTTCCAGGCCATGGCTTCACCCTGCACCTGCTTGATGCGGTCGGCCAGGGCAAAGGAGAACAGGATGATCTGGGCAGTCAGCCCGAACTGCGGGGCGTAGGTGGTAAAGGTATTCAGCGGCAGGTAGCCCATCACCGTCAGGGCATAGATACCAAAGCCGATCAGCGCCATGGTCCAGGCGTAGAAATAGGCCCGGGCGGCCGGGTTGTAGTAACGCCAGGACAGGTAACTGACCACGATCAGGATAATACTGAGCAGGATCGAATCCAGCACGATCCATTCCATCGCCACCGAATAGGGCATAAAGATGGACAGGCCAAAGGTGAGCACCACCGAATACAGGCACAGCCGCAGTACCTGGTCGAGGTCTGGTGAACGCTCACGGGTTTCCAGCAGGGAGCGGGCCATCAGCAGGCCAAAGAACCAGGTCAGGATGATCTGGTAGTGCAGGTAATCCTTGTTCAGCAAGGCTGGCCGTTCATCCAGCAACTGCACCCCGTGGACCTGCTCGGTAGAAATAAACACCGCCGCACCCACCAGGTAGAGCACATAGTAGATGTTGCTGCGTTCGCGCACCGACACCGCCACAAACAGGTTGTAGGCCAGGATCGCCAGGATGGCACCGAGCAGAACCCCGCGCACCGCTTCATCAATAGAAACTTTCTCGATGTATTCGTTCGGGTGCCAGAGGGTGATGGGCAGGCGGAAGGTGTTGGTATTGGTGATGCGCAGGAATACCCGCGTGCGGCTGTCAGGAGGCAGCTTCAGCCGGAAAGTGGGGTTGGGCACGGCCAGGTCGCGGTCTTCCCAGTTGTCCTGGTAGCCGGCCTGGCGCTGATCTACCAGCATGCCATCCCGCTCAAGAAACAACTCGACGCTGTCCACCAGCGGTAGCGCCAGCTCCAGTATCCAGTCGGTCTCGCCCTGCAGGGCATGGGTACTCAGGTCAAAGCGGGTCCAGTAAGCAGACCCGGTGTAGCCGAAGTTGAGCACGCCGGCTTCATGCTGGGTGAAGGCGTCGGCCTCAAGGTTTCTGAGATGATCGATCGACAGGCTCTGGTCCGGATCTTCCAGGTACCGCAAGCATCCGCCCAGGTCACGGATGGCACCGGTGTTCCGGTCAAGCCGGACTTCGCCACTGCGGCAGGCATCCTGGGCCATGGCCGGGGCCGGCAGAATAAGGGCTGCCAGTACAAGAAACAGAACCAGCACCGGAATCCCGGCCTGGGCGAACCGTTGCTGCAAAATGTGATCTCCGCGCGGGTAGCTGCGTGCTTTATCGTTTATTGTCAGCACAGCTCACTTTAGCCTTTCACAACGAATTTCGCACCCCGGGGCCTTCTGAAATGAGACATTCCTGCCTTTTTGTTGCCATATCACTGGCGTTGCTGACCCTGAGCGGATGCCGTGTGGAGAGTGGTGGCAGCGATGACTCCTCCGCCTTCAACCCGGCCGATGATGTCGACCTGACCTTCCGCACCTTTGAGCTGGCCGACACCGAACAGGCCCCGGACACTCTGAGCTTCACCCGTTTCAGTGATTTTTATCCGGGCATTGAGCCGGCCGGAAACGACGATACGGCCGGGAACCAGGAGCTTGTCGAAAGCATCCGGCGTCACATCGACCAGTTTATCGGCGCGCAACCGACAGACGATGGCAAGGCCTATACCCGGGCTCGAAACCCGCTCGACCTGATGAACCAGGTAATCAGCGTGGGCCGTGTGGATAACTTTGATGAAGGCAGGCGCTATATCCGCGAGCGAATCGCCTCGGGCGAAGCCGGTAATTACAACACCCGCAGCGCCGGCGCCATCATCCGGTTTACCGACCAGGATGCCGTGGCCAATCAGGAAGCGCTCAACAATCGCCAGTGGTTTTACCAGACCCTGGACTGGCGTTATCAGCCGCCCGCGGAAAACCTCGATGGCAAGGTTTACCGGGTGATTCAATATGTCGCCCGCAACGTTGAGGAAACGGAGCGCGAGCAGCAACCGCAGCTGCTCAGCCTGCTGTCCGGCAGCCGTTTCAACGCCAATGAATTCAGTAACCTTGGTTACAACCAGCCGGAGTTTGCCACCGTCGATTATGTCAGCCGGAGCTACGGCGGCATTGAGTTAAGGCAGGAGTTTGCAGCAGAGGCGCAGAAAGACACCCTGTACATCAAAAGCCCGGACCAGCAGATACTCGACCTGAGCAGCTATCAGAGTGCCGACGCCGACCCCAGTCCGGACTGCATCCGGGTTGAGCTGAACTACGCCATGAGCGAGGTACGCCTGTACACTTCCAATAACGAGCCGGCAAGAGTTCCGGACCCACAAGCGGATCCGGTCGACTACCCGACCGAAGAAGATATTCCCAGGGTACCGAACGAGAACAACTGTACCTACCAGCCGGAAGACCAGGCCATAACGTTCTGGAGTGCTGAATCGGCCGCCAACCGGCAGTAACGGCTACAAATCCCAGTTCTGCAAAAAACCCTTCTTGCGGCTGATCATGCGTTCATAGGTAGAAATCATCAGGGCAGCGTGGGGGGCCTTGGTCATGCGCAGGGTTTCGATACGGCGTTCAAGCCGCTCTACTTCGTTGCACAGCTGTTGCTGGACCTGGGAGCGCATGCTCTCGTGATAGTCCAGTTGCACACGGCGGGGTTCGAGCGGGGATAGCCTTGATTTTGGCATAGGGGTCTCATCCATTGAGTCTTTGGTAACTTCCACATCCTGAAAGTCTTGCGTGAAAAAGTGTGCCGGACTGTCCGACAAAGTTCAATTAAAATGAACAAGCTTTCACTTTTTTTAACACTCCGTTAACCCCAGTGCCCCAACTCACGCTGCCACCAGCCTGCGGCGATGCTCCGGCAATAACGGAAACTGCTTGCACACAGTATAGACAAACTTCCCCAGCGCGGGTAAATGATGGCCGACTATCGGGAAGCCGGTATTGAGCAGGCTGACCGAAATATCCCGGGCCGGGTCCGCCCAGCAGAACTTGTTGATCAAGCCCACGTGGCCAAAGGCATAGCGACTTTGCGGCCCCCAGAGCCCCACCGGATTGCCGCCCAGCATCATGCCGGCACTGAAGCGCATGGGCAGCATCATGGTACGGTCCACCTGGAGGGATCCGAACTGCTGGATCGCACGCCGAATGGTGAGTTCGCTGCAGATCCGCTGGCCATTCCAGGTGCCGCCATTCAGCATCATCTGAAAGAACCGGCTCATCTCCTCAGCGGTGCCACACAGGTTACCGGCGGGAATCACCGCTTCCTGGAAACGGGGATCATTGGTCACTCGCTCAACGGTCCCGATGTCGCCGCCCAGAGCCCGGTTAACAATCCAGGACACCGGAAACCTCGGGGTAGGCCCGGTGGCGTAGTTACTGGCCAGGTCCGGAAGGTGTTCCGCACCAATACCGTAGGTGAACCACTTCATGCCCATGGGCCCGCGCAGGTACTTGTCCAGGTAGGCATCAATGCTGTCGCCGGTCACCTTCTCCAGCACCCGCTGCAACACAAAGCCGCCGGTGATGGCGTGGTAAGCCACCTTGGCGCCGTCTACTTCCACCGGCCGGGCGTTACACAGCAATCGCCAGATTTCGTCTTTATCCCACAACACATCAATGGGGGTTTCCCGGGGAATGGCCGGAATACCGCCCCGGTGCGACAGGATCTGGTGCACGGTTATGGTGCGCTTACCGCTGCTGGCAAATTCCGGGCAGTAGTAGGACACCGGGTCCATCAGGTTCACCAGCCCCTGCTCGGCCAGCATATGCATCAGCAAGGCAGTCACCGCCTTGGAGGCAGAGAAAAAGCAGACGGGGGTTTCGGTAGTCATCGGCACCCGGGGCATCGAGCGGGGATCGTGGGGCCCGTTACCCCGGCTATGACCGATGGCGCGATGCAGCACCTGCTCGCCCCGATAACGCAAAGACAGCTGGATACCGGGATGAACCCCGGTCCGGTAAAGGGCTTCCACGCTGCGCCACACGGCTTCCGGAACCTCTGGGGCCAGGTCGACCCGTTCCGGGTGCTCCGAGGCAGTGTCCCGGAAGGTGACCGAGTGCAGGTCCCGGGGAATGGCGCTGAGGTTCAGGGCGCGGCGAGCCAGTGAATGCATATTGTTGCCTTTGTTTTATATCTGAATGGTTTCACTATAGATCAAAGCACATCATCCGGCAGCAACCGGGATGCAGTTACCGGCGCCCCGTGGTTTAATT
Organism: Marinobacter vinifirmus; assembly: GCF_002258215.1. GTDB lineage: Bacteria > Pseudomonadota > Gammaproteobacteria > Pseudomonadales > Oleiphilaceae > Marinobacter > Marinobacter vinifirmus. The sequence goes on along the minus strand of NZ_NEFY01000003.1, from coordinate 107,671 downwards.
CCGGCAAACCGTGATTGCAACAGGAGCCTGCATGACCCCCGGAATTCTCGCCGCCCAACGTGCCAGGGTAGCTTTTACCGTGCACGAGTACGAGCATGACCCGGCCGCCGAAAGCTACGGCAACGAAGCCGTGGAAAAAACCGGCGCCAATCCGGACCAGGTGTTCAAAACCCTGGTTGTCTCGCTGGATGGCAAAGACCTCGCCGTCGCCGTGGTGCCGGTATCCGCCATGCTCAGCCTGAAGCTGATTGCCCGGGCCGCCGGGGCCAAGAAGGCCACCATGGCCGACAAACAGCTGGTTCAGCGCACTACCGGCTATGTTCTGGGGGGCGTCAGCCCGCTGGGGCAGAAGAAGCAGCTGAAGACGTTTATCGACGACTCGGCCAGCAACTTCGCAACCCTGTTTGTCAGCGCCGGAAAACGGGGACTGGAGATCGAACTGGCTCCGGAAGACCTGGCCAGGCTCACCGGGGCCACCTTCGCGCCCCTGCAACAGGACTGACCCGGTGAATCACGCCAACGACCTTATCCTGATTGGCGCCACCCTGTTATTGGCCCTGGCGGCCCATGCGGTCGGCCAGAAAGTACATGTGCCCCGGGTCACCCTGTTGCTGTTGCTGGGCGCCCTGGCAGGGCCGGACCTTCTGGACCTGCTGCCGGCAGATGCCAGCCAGAGCTTTCACCTGATTACCCAGCTGACCCTGGCCATGGTGGGCTTTCTGCTGGGCGAGCGGATGTCTGCCCGGGACCTCAAGCAGGGCAAGGAGGCGCTGATTGTCAGCCTGGTGGTCACCTTTGTGACCGCTGCAGCCGTTACCTTCGCTACCTGGTGGGCCACCGGCAACCTGGCGGCAGCGCTCTTGCTGGGTGGCATTTCCACCGCCACGGCGCCGGCCGCCACGCTGGATGTACTGCGGGAATCCGGCGCCAACGGCCCGCTGACCCGGCTGGTGTTCCAGGTTGTAGCCATCGACGACGCCTGGGGCGCCATCCTGTTCAGTATCCTGCTGGTCAGCGCCGGACTGCTGATTGGCAACGGCGATACCCATGGCCCTACGGCTATGCTGCACGGGGTGATGGAGGTCGGAGGCTCGGTACTGCTGGGCATTGTCCTTGGCCTGCCCATGGCGTGGCTGACCGGCCGGCTGCGGCCCGGTGAGCCCATGCTGCTGGAATCCGCCGGCTTTGTGTTTGTAGCCGCGGGGCTGGCCGGCTGGCTCGGCCTGTCTTACCTGCTCACCTGCATGACCCTGGGCGTGGTCGTCGCCAACCTCGCCCGGCACCACGTGCGGCCATTCCGTTCAATCGACGGTATTTCCGAACCCTTCCTGGCACTGTTCTTCTTTATGGCGGGCTACCAGCTGGACTGGCTGGCACTGCCAACACTGGGCGCACTGGGAGTGGCCTATGTCCTGGCCCGGGTGGCAGGGCGCTTTGCCGGTGGCTATCTGGGCAGCGTGCTGGCCGGCTCGGCGCCCGACACCCGTAATCGCATCGGAGCCTGCCTGATGCCCCAGGCGGGCGTGGCCCTGGGCCTGGCGCTGGTAGCCACCGAACGGCTACCGGAACTGGGTTACATCCTGCCACTGGTCATCGGCGCGACCGTGGTATTCGAGATCATTGGCCCGCCACTGACGCTGATCCAGCTGCGCAAGGCGGGTGAGACCGGCAAGGGCTACCAGGAAGACCCTGACGAGGACGACTAGACAACAAAAAACCGGAGAGCCAATGGCTGTCCGGTTTTTTTGATCAGGGCCGGGAACCATCCCGGCCTGACACTGAGCCTCAGCTCACAGATGCCTGGGCGTCGACCAGGATCTTGTTCAGCGTAGCGCTGGGCTGCATAACGGCAGACACTTTCTCCGCCGGCGCGTGGTAGTAACCACCGATATCCGCCGGATTGCCCTGTACCACCGTCATTTCTTCCAGGATCTTGTCCTTGTTCTCTTCCAGCCGTGCTGACAGCTTGGCAAAGAACTCTTTCAGTTCCTTGTCCTCATCCTGCTTGGACAGCTCTTCCGCCCAGTAACGGGCCAGGTGGAAGTGGGAACCCCGGTTGTCCAACTCGCCGGTCACACGGGACGGAGACTGGTTGTTCTCCAGCAGCTTTTCGGTAGCCTTGTCCAGGGTCTGGCCCAGCAGGCGGGCGCGCTGGTTGTTCTGCTTCTCGCCCAGCTCGTCCAGGGACACTGCGGTGGCCAGGAATTCACCCAGGGAATCCCAACGCAGGTGGTTTTCCTGGATCAGCTGCTGTACGTGCTTGGGTGCGGAACCGCCAGCACCGGTCTCGTACAGACCACCGCCGTTCAGCAGCGGCACGATGGACAGCATCTTGGCGCTGGTGCCCAGCTCCAGGATCGGGAACAGGTCGGTCAGGTAGTCACGCAGCACGTTGCCGGTTACGGAAATGGTATCCAAGCCACGGATCAGGCGCTCCATGGTCCAGCGGATAGCGCGAACCGGAGACATGATGTGGATTTCCAGGCCTTCGGTGTCCAGCTCGGCCAGGTACTTCTCGACCTTCTTGATCAGCTGGGCATCGTGGGCACGCTCGTCATCCAGCCAGAATACCGCCGGCATACCACTGGAGCGTGAACGGTTGACCGCCAGCTTGACCCAGTCACGGATCGGCAGGTCCTTGGTCTGGCAAGCGCGCCAGATATCACCTTGCTCAACGTTGTGCTCAGTCAGTACAGTGCCGTCTTCAGCGACAACGCGAACGATACCGTCTTCCTTGATTTCGAAGGTCTTGTCGTGGGAGCCGTACTCTTCCGCCTTCTGGGCCATCAGGCCGACATTCGGCACAGTACCCATGGTGGTGGGATCGAACGCGCCGTGGGTCTTACAGAAGTTGATCACTTCCTGGTAGATGGTGGCGTAGGTGGACTCAGGCATCACCGCCTTGGTGTCCTTCAGCTTGCCATCACGGGCCCACATCTTGCCGGAGTTACGGATCATTGCCGGCATGGAGGCGTCTACGATCACGTCGCTCGGTACGTGCAGGTTGGTGATACCTTTCACGGAATCGACCATGGCGATTTCCGGACGGTGCTCGTAGCAGGCGTGCAGGGCTTCCTGGATTTCTTCCTGCTTGGATTCCGGCAGCTGCTTGATCTTATCAACTACGGAAGACAAGCCGTTGTTCGGGTTTACGCCGATTTCATTGAACACGTCGCCGTACTTGTCGAACAGCTCCTTGAAGAACACCTTCACCGCGTGACCGAACACGATCGGGTGAGAGATTTTCATCATGGTGGCTTTCACGTGCAGGGAGAACATCACACCGGTCTTTTCGCAGTCTTCGATGGCGTCTTCGAAGAACTTCACCAGCGCCTTCTTGCTCATGAACATGCCGTCGAGCACTTCGCCTTCCTGCAGCGGCAGGTCGGATTTCAGAACGGTTTGCTCACCCTTCTTGTTCTCGAACACGATGCGGGCGTTGGTGGCCTTGTCCAGGGTTACAGACTGCTCGCTGGAGTAGAAGTCGCCACCGCGCATGTGCGCCACGTGGGTACGGGAAGCCGGGCTCCACTCACCCATGGTGTGCGGGAACTTGCGGGCAAAGGCTTTTACCGCAGCCGGTGCACGGCGGTCGGAGTTACCTTCACGCAGTACCGGGTTAACGGCGCTGCCCAGTACTTTGGAGTAACGTGCGTGGATTTCTTTCTCTTCGTCGGTTTCCGGGTTTTCTTTGTACTCGGGAACCTTGTAGCCCTGCTCGTTCAGCTCTTTGATGGCAGCACGCAGCTGGGGAATGGACGCAGAGATGTTCGGCAGCTTGATGATGTTGGCGTCCGGATCCTTGGTGTACTCACCCAATTCAGCCAGGGCATCCGGCACCCGCTGGTCTTCCTCGAGGTAGTCCGGGAAGCCTGCCAGAATACGCGCCGCGAGAGAGATGTCGCTGGTTTCGAAGTCGATACCAGCCGGCTTGGCGAAGGTTTCCAGGATGGGAAGCAGTGACCGGGTAGCGAGGGCGGGTGCCTCGTCGGTCAACGTGTAGACAATCTTGGATTTGGAGTTGCTCATTTTCGTCCTCAGGCTATGGGGTGGGTTCAGGACGGTCATGGCGCATTCGGGCGTCTTGTGAACGTCCGGTTTTGCCAGTGACTGATTCGGAACTTTTGATAGAGCTACTAAGATAGCATTTTTTGCGGAATTTTGATTACGATCTTAGTATAAGAACGTACGGATAATGCCTGATCTTCGGTTACAGGCTGATGAAATGGCGGGAATTTACGAAACTTTCTAACATTTGTTCGTTTTTCTGGCTTTGGAGTGATCGCGGTGGGGGAAAGCCCTCCCAAAACACGCTCCTTCGGCCCATCCATGGGGCGCTTGGGCTCCGCCATCCATGGCTCCGCACAGTTTTGGGAGGGCTTTCCCCCACCGCTTATCGGACTGCCGAGCTGGTTTCCGCAACCCTTTGCTCAGCGATGACGGCCGTCACTTTGTCAACAAAACACCCCTGATCATTCCGGTAACAAGCCGGCTGTAGCCAAACGCTCCCGAATCCGGTCCAGCGCTTCCGGGTTACCCAGGGCATCCCGGTTATCGGCTTTGTTCGAGCCGTTGATCAGTCGGGCGACTGCCAACTCGACCTTCTTGCCGCTGCGGGTGTAGGGGATGTCGGGCACTTCGACGATGTGCCTCGGTACGTGCCGGGGGCTGGCGCCTTCGCGGATTCGGGTTTTCAGGGTTTTGACCAGGTCGTCGGTGACGGTCTGGCCTTCGGCCGGGACGACGAACAGCACCACTTCGACATCGCCATCGATCTGGCGGCCGACCACGAGGCTGTCTTTCACTTCGCTGATGGTTTCGACCTGGCGGTAGATTTCGGCGGTGCCGATTCTTACGCCGCCGGGGTTGAGGGTGGCGTCGGAGCGGCCGTAGATGATGGCGCCGCCGTGTTCGGTGAATTCGATGAAGTCGCCGTGGGCCCAGACTCCGGGGAAGGTGTTGAAGTAGGCGTCTTTATAGCGTTCGCCGTCCGGGTCCTGCCAGAAGCTGACGGGCATGGACGGCAGCGGCTGGCGGCAGACGAGTTCGCCGCGGCCTTCGCTGACCGGTTGGCCGTCGTCGCCGTAGGCCACAGCATCCACCCCCAGCAAACGGCACTGGATTTCGCCTCTTCGTACCGGCAACAGCGGGGTAGACCCCACAAAGCAGCCGCAGATGTCGGTGCCGCCGGCGATGGAGCCCAGCAGCGCGTTGGGGGCGCCGTCGGTGTAGATCCAGTCGTAGTCTTCCGGCAACAGCGGCGAGCCGGTGGAGAACACCACGCGCAGAGGATTCTGGTCCAGGGTTTTCGCCGGTTGCAGTTCGGCTTTGCGACAGCCGGCGATGAAGCGGGCGCTGGTGCCGTAGTGGGTGACTCGTTCCCTGGCCACGGTTTCCCAGAGGAAATTGAGGTTCGGGTAACCCGGGGAACCGTCGACGGTGATCACGGCGGCACCAGTCATCAGGGCGGAAGCCTGCCAGTTCCACATCATCCAGCCGCAGGTGGTGAAGTACAGGAAGCGGTCTTCCGGGCCCACGTCGCCGTGCAGCATCAGTTCCTTGGCGTGGTTGACCAGCAAGCCGGCGGTGCCGTGCACGATGCACTTGGGTTTGCCGGTGGTGCCGGAGGAATAGAGGGTGTAGACGGGGTGGTCCGGGTCCACCGGGGTGAACGAGGGCGCCTGGCCTTCGCCGGCCTTCAGGGCATTATCCCAGGTGGTAACGAGGTCCCCGGGTATCGGGGCCTCATCCGGCAGTTGGGCAATGCTCACCACAGTCTTGAGGGACGGCAGGCTGGCGATCAGTTCCGCGAAGTCGTCCTGGCGGGCGAACACTTTGCCGCCATAACCGTAGCCATTCACCACGATCAGGGCCGAAGGTTCGATCTGGCCGAAACGGTCGTTGATGGCGCCGATACCGAAATCCGGGGAGGCAGAGCTCCAGATGGCCCCGAGACTAGTGGCCGCCAGCATGCCGACCAGGGCTTCGTAGCCGTTGGTGACCACACCCGCCACGCGGTCGCCTTTCTGGATGCCCTTGCTGCGCAGAAAGGCTTCGAGGGCGCCGGCATCGGCTTTCAGTTCGGCATAGGTCTTGCGCAGCACCGGGCGGGTTTCGCAGTAGGCCACCACGGCTTCTTTGTCGGCATGGTCGCCATCAGCCAGCCGCAGCAGGTTGGCGGCGAAGTTCAGCTTCATGCCCGGGAACCATTCCGCGCCGGGCATTTCACGGTTGCCAAGCACCCGTTTGGCCGGTGTCTCGCAGACCAGGCCACAGTAATCCCAGACTTTCTTCCAGAAGGTGTCCAGCTCGGTGATCGACCACTGGTGCAGGGCGTGGTAATCGGCAAAGGGCCCAAAGCCCTGCTGTTCCAGCCAGGCCTTGAACTGGCCCATGCGGGACCGAGTGAGAGTGTCCTGGTCCGGTGTCCAGACCACCGGTGTTTGTACTGTGTTGCTCATCCGTTTCTCCGGATTGTTGTTAGTGTTCAGCTATAGCGGGCACTTCTAGCCAAGACGCACAAAGGGTAGTAAGGAAAATCCCAGAATCACGACAATCGCCACCAGCGCCGCCAGAAAGGTCGCCGGTCGTTTGCGGAACTGGTACCACAGCCCTGTTTCACCCCGCTCGCAGCGACTCTGGTATTGCTCACGCTGGCTTTCCAGCCTCTGTGCCTGGTACTCATCCAGTAACGCCCGGGCCCGGGCGGCTTCGTCGTCATCATGGGCCCAGAAGCCGCCCATGCTGATGCCCCAGCGGCTGGGCGGAGTTTCGTAGTAGCGCACCTCGTATTCTTCAAACAGGGCGCGGATTTCCTCGGCCTCGTCATCGGGTACGTTACGCAGGTTCATCAGGTGGTGGGGCATGGGTTTCCCGGCTGGCTTCGTTAGTGTTATTGGCTATATCCTAGCAGGAAAGCCAATCCGACCGAATTCATCAGGACACTGCATGAGCCACAACCCCCTTCGTCTGCTGCTGGATTTTGATGATCGCATCCAGCGGGACAGGGACCAGGCCCCCGCCTTTCTGCACCGCCGGGACCGGCGCTTTGCCCTGGACTGCCAGCAACGGGGCCAAAGCCCGGATGCCGCCCTGTGGCTGGAACAGATGGAGCGCCTGAGCGGCCCCGGTAACGCACGCCAGGCAGGCAGGGCGGTGCAGCAGCGCTGGCGGCGGATTAACGGCGGCTTTGCAGCGGCGGGGGCGGTGTTCGGCGTGCTTACCATGGCCGGCCTGCTGTTTTACGATGGCGGCCAGCGCATCAATGTCACGGTGATCATCGCGTTCGTGTTACTGCAGCTTTTGCTGGCACTGGCCACCACCGTGCAATCGCTGGCCGGATGGCAACCCTGGAGCTGGCTGCAACGGCGCCTGCAAGCACAGCCTCCCGGAACAACCCTGGCGCAATTGCAACCTGCGCTGATGGCCCGGGCCGCCCACACCGGTGGCAGCCTGTTTGCCCTGACTGGCCTGCTGACCTTGCTGGTGATGCTGGTGGTTCAGGACCTGGCCTTCGGCTGGAGCACCACGCTCAACACCGCCGCCCAGAGCTACCACAGCCTGATCCATGCCATTGCCAACCCTTGGAGCTGGCTGTGGCCTGCCGCAGAACCTTCCCGGGAACTGGTGGAAGCCACCCGTTTCTTCCGCGCCTCACCGGGCAGTACCGGCACCGATCCGGTTCAATGGGGGCAATGGTGGCCCTTCGTGGTGATGCTGTGGTTGACCTGGGTACTGCTGCCCCGCCTGCTTCTGCTGGCACTCAGCCAGTGGTTGCTGGCCCGGAAGGCGGAGCGCTTGCTGCAACGTCATCCCGGTATGCAGGCCCTGATGTACCGCATGGAAACTCCGACCCTGGACACCGGCAACCAGCACAACGATGCCGACGATTTGCCCGATACCCGCACCCGGGCCAGGCCCGGGCAGCTGCAGGACAGCCAGTACATTATCTGCTGGGCCGGAGCGGGGGAGCCGGAACTGCCGCAAGCATTGCTGGCGCAGGACAGCCGGGTACTCAAAGCCGGTGGCCGGGCGTCCCTGGCGGAAGATGACGGGGTACTGGAGAGCCTGGCTGAACAACTGGCCGGGGAGCGGGCTCCTTCTGTTGTGCTGGTTACCCGCAGCTGGGAACCGCCGACCGGGGAACTCCATGACTTCCTGGAGCAGGCCCGGGCACGCTGGCCGGATGGCACCACCCTGACCATTCTGCCACTGGCACCCGATGCCAACCGGGAACCGGCGGAACACCTGGTACAGCCCTGGCTGCGCTTCACCGAACGCCTGCCCGCCGGGTTTGCCAATGTTGCCCTGCTACCGGCGCTGCCGGATAACCCGTATCACACCGGGAGTACCGCATGATGAACCAGAAACCGGTGTTTGCGGTGGTGGGCCACCCCAACAAGGGCAAATCCAGCGTGGTGGCCACCCTGTCCCAGAACGACGCCATCGCCATTGCCCTGGAACCGGGCACCACCCGGGCCGGGCAAGCCTACCCGCTGACCGTCGACGGCCAGGAACTGTACACCCTGGTGGATACTCCCGGCTTCCAGCGCCCCCGAAGGGTATTGCAATGGCTGGAAGCCCACAGCCTGTCGGCCTCAGACCACCCGGAAACCGTGCGCGCCTTCGTGTTGCAGCATAGGGGCGACGACCGCTTTGTGGATGAATGCGAACTGCTGGCACCGATCACCGAAGGGGCCGGCATTATCTACGTGGTGGACGGCTCCGTACCCTACAGCACCGAACACGAAGCGGAGATGACCATTTTGCGCTGGACCGGGCGCCCCAGCCTGGCCCTGATCAACAGCATCGGCGACGACGATTACAGCGACACCTGGCAATCTGCCCTTGGCCAGTTCTTCCAGGTTGTCCGCAAGTTCGACGCCGTACGCGCCCCGTTCGAACAACATCTGAGCCTGTTGCGGGCCTTTGGCCAACTGGAGCCGGACTGGGAACAGCCCCTGGAACAGGCCACTCACCTGCTGTCAGAACAACGTCGCCAGCGCCGGCAACAGGCGGCCCAGCTGATCGCCCGGGCACTGGAAGACCTGATGTCCTGGCAGGAAAAGCGCACCCTGACCCTGGACCAGATTGCCGGCACCAGCGATGCCACCCTGGCCGAAACCCTCCGGGAACGCTGGTATCAACGTCAGCGCAAACGGGAGCAAACCCTGCGGGTGAGCATCGAACACCTGTACCAGCACCAACGCATACAGCGGCAGGAAGCGGAACTGGAGTGGGCCAGCCAGCATGACCTGTTCTCGGAAGACACCCGCCAGCACTGGGCCGTGAGCAAGAAATACCTGGCCGGAGCCGGCTTTGGTGCCGGGGCCGTGGGCGGTGCCGGGCTGGACGCCCTGACCCTGGGCTCATCCCTGGGTGCCGGCGCTCTGATAGGTGGTGTACTGGGGGCAGCGGGCAGTTATTTTTACGGAGACAGACTGGTACTGCCGGCCCTGAACATCGGCCCCATAAAAGACGGCCTGAAAACCGCCAGTTTTGGCCCTGTACAGGACAGCCAGTTCGGCTATGTTGTTTTAGGTCGGGCCGTGGACCACTGGTGGCACATCAGCCATCGCAACCACGCCGGCCGGGATTTACTGGAACTGGAACCGGCGGATCACCACTGGCTGGAACAGCTCGACAAAGCCAGCCGAAGGGAGATCCAGAAAGCCTTCGACCGGTGCCGCAAACAGCGCTCCCTGAGCCATTCCCAGCGGCAGGACCTGGCCTCGGCCATCGAGCAGGCCATGGCGGTTTATGATGACTGGCGGTTGAACCGGGCCTGACAGACATGTTTATACTGTATGGCTATTCCATCACCAAATGAGGAATGCGAATGAAAATCGTACGAGTGCAAGACATCATCGGTACCGAGCGCGAAGTCAGCGCCCAGCAATGGACCAGCCGCCGCCTGCTGCTGAAAAAGGACGGTATGGGTTTCTCTTTCCACGAAACCATCATCCCGGCCGGCACCGAGCACACCTTCTGGTACAAGCACCACCTGGAAGCGGTTTACTGCGTAGCCGGTAACGGCCGCATCAAGGACCTTGCCAACGGTGAAGTGCACGAAATTACCGACGGCACCCTGTACGCCCTCGACAAGCACGACCGTCACACCCTGTACGGCGGCACCGAAGACATGCGCCTGATCTGCGCCTTCAACCCGCCGGTTACCGGCCAGGAAGTGCACGACGAAGACGGCGCCTATCTGCCGGACACCAGCGAAGACTGATTCGCACCATCGTGGCAAGCAACTCCGCCGCGACCACACCGCCACCGCCAGCCAGGTTGCTGCCGGTGGCGGTGCTGCTTTGGCTGGCCGGTGTTTACCTCCGGGTACCTATACTGGTCGCCCCGCCCCTCGCGCCATTTATTGCTGACGAGCTGGCCCTGAGCCAGGCCCTCACCGGCGCCCTGACCACCCTGCCCATCCTGATGCTCGCCATCGGCGCCATGCCCGGCTCCCTGTCGATCTCCCGCATCGGCCCCAGAAACACCCTGGCCATGGCCATGGTTATTATGGTGATCGGTTCCGCCGGCCGGGGCCTGGTGCCCGACACCTTCACCCTGATGCTCGCCAGCGCCGTGATGGGGCTGGGCGTTGCCATGATGCAACCGGCACTGCCGGCACTGTTACCACGCTGGCTGGAACCCCACCACATTGCCATGGGCTCTGCCATCTACATGAACGGCATGCTGATGGGTGAATTCATAGGCGCCGGCATCACCCTGCCGGTACTCATGCCGCTATTGGACAACAGCTGGCGTGCCACCCTGCTGGTCTGGTCGCTACCGGCCCTGCTGGTGGCCGCCGCCCTGTTCCTGCCCAAACGGGACATGGCCCGCCCGGTACGCCGCGCCGCCTGGCTGCCGGACTGGAAAAACCCGCTTACCCTGCGCATTGGCCTGCTACTGGGCCTGTCCGGCTCCATGTTCTTCGGCCTCAATGCCTACATGGGCAACCTGCTGGAGCAGCAGGGCAAAATCAGCATGCTCTCCGAAGCCCTGTTCTGGTACAACATTGCCCAGGTCTTCGCCTCCCTGGTGGTGCTCAAAATGGCCCGCCGCTGGGTAGGCAGCCGCACCACCATCGTCATAACCGCGGCCCTCAGCATCCTCGGCACCACCGGCACCGTGTTCCTGGAAGGCTGGTGGTTCATCGCCAGCGCCACCGTCATGAGCTTCGTCGCCGGCATCCTCCTGATCCTGCTCGTCGCCCTGCCACCGCTCCTGGTCAGCTCCGCCGAAACCGGCCGCCTCTCCGCAGGCACCTTCCTGGTGGGCTACACCATGGGCTTCTGCGTGCCCATGCTCGGCGGCCTCATCGCCGACACCACCGGCGACCCCAGACACGCCATCATCACCATGATCGCCTACAGCGTACTGGTCCTGCCCCTGGCCTTCACCCTGGACCTGGAACGAAAAAAGGACCAGCCCGAAAGCTGATCCTTTGTTTCCTTCCAATATCCAACAGCCGTGCCGGCTCCCCGCAAAGAGCTAGCAAGCCGTGGGGCGGGGGTGAGCTTTCCGCCGGAAAAAAGATGTCTGAGCGAAGCGAGTTGTTTTTTCCAGAGGAAATCTCACCCCCGGCCCTGCGGCTGGACTCCGAAATAAAGCGGAGCCAGACTCCGAACTTAGATGTAGTAGTCCTTCAACGGAGGAAACCCGTTAAACTCGATGGCACTGTAAGTGGTGGTATAAGCCCCGGTCGACAGCCAGTACATCCGGTCCCCAATCGCCAGGTTCAAAGGCAACGGATACTTATGGTGCTCATACATAATGTCGGCACTGTCACACGTCGGCCCGGCAATCACACAGTCCTCGCCTTCACCGGTCTTCTCGGTCCAGATCGGAAACTTGATCGACTCATCCAGCGTCTCGATCAGGCCGGAAAACTTGCCCACATCGGTAAACACCCATCGGTGCAGGGCCGTGCGGGACTTGCGTGAAATCAGCACCACCTCACTCACCAGCACCCCGGCGTTCGAAATCAGCGAGCGCCCCGGCTCGATAATGATCTCCGGCAGCTCCTCACCGAAATCCTCCTGCAGGAAACGCAGGATCTCCCGGGCATAGACACTCAGCTCGTTGGTACGGGTCAGGTAATTGGCCGGGAAACCGCCACCCATGTTGATCATCTTCAACTCGATGCCGTCTTCTTCCTTCAGGCGCTCGAAGATCACCTTCACCTTGTTCAGCGCCGCATCCCAGGCACCGATTTCCCGCTGCTGGGAACCAACATGGAACGACACGCCATAAGGCACCAGGCCCAGATCCCGGGCCAGGATCAGCAGGTCCATGGCCATATCGGTCTGGCAGCCGAACTTGCGGGACAGTGGCCAGTCGGCCGTCAAGGTACCTTCCGTCAGGATACGCACATACACCTTCGAACCCGGGGCCGCCTTGGCAATGTTGCGCAGGTCTGCTTCGGAGTCGGTGGCATACAGACGCACACCCTTCTCGTAGAAGGTGCGAATGTCCCTCGCCTTCTTGATGGTGTTGCCGTAGCTGATGCGGTCGCCGGTGACACCCAGCCCCATGACCTTGTCCAGCTCATACACCGACGCGATATCGAAATTGGCACCCTTGTCCCGCAGCATGGTCAGAATCTGCGGGGCCGGGTTGGCCTTCACCGCATAGTAGACGCTTGCGTAGGGGAAACCGTCGATCAGCTCATCGTACTGGCGTTCGATGGTCTGGGTGTCGATCACCACAAACGGGGTTTCCTTGCCATCGGCAAAGTCCTTGATCCGCTTGAACGTCTCGGCGCTGTAGTAATCGGCGATATCGGCGTTGGGGGTCTGGTTCATGGGTGGTGTGTCCCTCCACAGGGTAAACGGACATAAAAAAGGGTAGCACAGACTCGCCGTGCCACCCGTGAATGGCGCGATCATCAGGCTTTTTTCTGATCACCACAAATGCGCATATGTACCCATAAATCAGGCATTTCAGGCCGTGCACCAGGGCACTGAGCTGCCAGTATTCGGGGAACAACACCCAGTCTGCTTCCTGCAGCAAAGGCTTGTGGCGCAAAAAATGTTCAGGTTTGAGGACCGTGGTGTCCGGAAAGCCGAGAGTACGGAACACGTTGAAGGAAACAAGGTGCATGGTTATCGCCGCACAGGATAGAAAGTGGCGGCATTTTATCCAGCTTCCGGCCACTGGCAAGCGGTATTTTTCCGTTTGTACGCGAATTCCTGTTGCACGCCCAGATATTATTGGTAATAATTCGCATTAACGTTTAACAGTGAAGAGGATGCTCCATGAAAACCACCCTGCAAATTGCCGCAGCCGCTGCGGCCCTGCTGTTCGCCGCCCTCGCATTCGCCGATGACGACTACGAGCATTACAAGGGCGAACCTTCAAAAACCCTCGAACAGGCGGTTGCCAACCTCTCCGAGTACAACAACCGGCTGGAAAAAGTACTTGCCGGCGAGCTGACCCCGGAAGCCATGAACGAAGTGCACCAGCTCACCTACACCCTGGAAAATGCCCTGGGCAAGATGGATGACGAGCTGGAAGACATTGCCGAGCGTCTGGAACTGGTCCACAAGGCTTCCGAGCGCGCCGACCCGGATACCGTGAAGCAGGAAGGCGCGGTGTACCTGGAAAAGAGCCGCACCATCGTAAAATAACCGTTACGGTCAGGCTCACCTGGCCGGGCGTTTTTTCGTACCCTGCTGGGCCACGGCAGTGAGCGGGTCTTCCGGCCAGGGATGTTTGGGGTAGCGGCCCCGCAGTTCCTTGCGCACTTCGGGGTAGGCGTTCTGCCAAAAACTGGCGAGATCCGCCGTTACCGCCAGCGGCCGTTGGGCGGGGGACAGCAGGTGAATCACCACCGGCACCCGGCCGCGGGCCACTTTTGGGGTTTCTGTCCAGCCAAACAGCGCCTGCAGCTTGGCCGCCAGCACCGGGCCGTTGTCGGCGCTGTAATCCAGGGTCACGTTCTGGCCCGTAGGAATGGTCAGAGATCGGGGCGCCAGCTCTTCCAGTTGCTGTTGTTGCGGATAATCCAGCAGAGAATTCAGGGCCTGGACGAGGTTGATACTGGCCAGGTCTGACCAGCGCTTCATGCCCGCCATAAAAGGCGCCAGCCAGGTCTCCAGAGTGTCCAGCAAAGCCTGGTCGCTGACCTCCGGCCAGTCACCGGGAAACTGAGCTGCCAGCAATCGCACCCGGGCAACCCACTGGCGGGCACCCGGATTCCAGGGCAGGCTGTCCAGCCCCTTGCGGCGCACCGCATCCAGCAAACCCTGCTGGATCAGTTCCGGGGCTACCTGTTGCAGGGGCTTTTCCGCCAAGATCAGGGCACCGAGTTTGCGAACCTTCCGGGCCACCACGGTGCCGCGTTTGTCGTCCCAGAACGCTTCTTCCCGCTCTTCAATGTGCCCGGCCAGATCCTGCTCCAGGTCCACCAGGTCTACCGGCGCCGCGAGGTACATCGTTGCTTCCCGGGCCTTGCCGTCCAGGTCGGCGGCCACCAGCCACCCCTGCCGGGCCAGCAGGTCTTCATCTCGCAATACTGCGCCCTTACCGTTGCTGAGCTGGTAACGGGGTGTTGTGCCCGGTCGCCGGCGGGCTATGCGGTCCGGATAGGCCTGGGCCAGCACCCGGCCGACATCGGTTTCTGCCGGTAAATCCTGCACAAACTGGCCCCGACACAGCCGCTTCGCCGCCTGCTGAACCGCTTTCAACCGAGCCGGATCCAGGCCCCGGTGACCACGCTCGCCCCGCAGCACCCGAATCCGTTCATGCAGGTCGGCGCCAGAGCCCGGCCCCAGCAAGTCCCGCTCTTCCAGCAGCGCCGCCAGTTCTGCCGCCAGTTGCTCCAGCCCCAGCGCACGGCCCCTGATCACCATATGGGCCAGCCGCGGATGCAGGCCCAGCTCCCGGGCCGCCTTGCCGTGGTCGGTAATGGCCCCCTCGGCATCCAGCAAATCCAGCCACTGCAATAACTCCACCGCCTGCTGCCAGTGCGCCTTCGGCGGTGCATCAATCCAGGCCACCTGCTCCGGCGACCGGGCACCCCACTGGGCCAGCTCCAGCACCAGCGGTGCCAGATCCGCCTGCTGGATCTCCGGCGGCGTGTAATCCGCCAGCCCGAACTGCTCGGACTCGCTCCACAACCGGTAACATACCCCCGGCTCAACCCGCCCGGCCCGGCCTTTACGCTGCTCGGCAGAAGCCTTCGACACCCGGCCGGTGACCAGCCGCGTCATCCCGCTGTTCGGATCAAACACCGCCCGACGCTGCTGGCCGGCATCAATCACCACCCGCACGCCCTCAATGGTCAGACTGGTCTCGGCAATGGCCGTGGCCAGCACAATCTTGCGGGTTCCCTCTGGCGCCGGAGAAATCGCCCGGTCCTGCTCCTCGGATTTCAAATTGCCATACAGCGGCGCCAGCACCACGTTATCCGGCAACGGCCCCGCCAGCTGCTGCGCCACTCGCCGGATCTCGCCAGCGCCGGGCAGGAACACCAGCAGGGAACCGGTCTGCTCCCGAAGCGCCTCCTGGACCACCGCCACCACCTGGTCCACAACCCGGCCATTGCGGGGCAAGGGCCGATACGCCACCTCCACAGGAAACGCCCGCCCCTCCGAAGTAATCACCGGCACATCCCCCAACACTCGGGCAATGGGCGCGGTATCCAGCGTGGCCGACATCACCAGCAACCGAAGATCCTCCCGCAACGCCTGCTGGCTCTCCCGTACCAGGGCCAGGCCCAGGTCTGCCTGAAGTGATCGCTCATGAAACTCATCAAACAACACCGCGGCATAGTCTTCCAGCATCGGGTCGTTCTGAATCAGGCGCGTGAGAATGCCTTCGGTAACCACCTCAACCTGCGTGGCCCCGGATACCTTGGTATCCAGCCGGGTCCGATACCCCACCGTCTGCCCCGGAGCTTCCCCCAACTGCTTCGCCATATACCGAGCCGCCGACCGGGCCGCCAGCCGCCTCGGCTCCAGCATCAGGATCTTCCGGTTCTCCCGCCACGGGGCATCCAGCAAAGCCAGCGGCACCCTCGTCGTTTTACCGGCGCCCGGGGGTGCCTGCAGCAGGGCTGTGCTGCCCTCGTTCAGGGTTTGTTTTAGCTCTGGGAGTATGTGTTCTATTGGGAGCATGTTTTGGGTTGGGTTTAGCCTGGTTGTTTCGGGGGGTGGCGCGGGGGGTGTTTTAATTTTTTGGCCGAAAAAGAACTCGCTGCGCTCAGACACCTTTATTCGACCAAAAAATTAAAACACCCCCCACACCTTGCGTAACTTTTAGGGTATCTCAAGAGGTTACCATGGTCTGTCTGAGGTTAAGCTGTTTAACCTTTTAACCAGTCAGGTCAGGTTCGCCTGCTATTAGTCAAACACCCTTGGAAACAAACCAGTATCAATCTCAAAGTGCTACCGAAAGCCATCAGCTCTGAGCTTTTCAACCAAACAGTTTTTCAAACCAGCGGAACCGCCGTTGTCAGCTAGAGCGGGGTGGTGGGGTATTTTTTCCGCCGGAAATGAATGTCTGAGCGCAGCGAGTTTCATTTCCAAGGCAAAAAATACCCCACCACCCCGATCAATCCCCCGCAACCAGCAGTCTGGGGCCAAATCAAGGCCGCGAATGCCACAAGTCAGGCCGGGGCACAAAGAACGCGAACACGAGGCCAAACACCAGGGCCGCGACACCGATACCAAAAGCAGACACCAGGGTACCGCCGGAGTCGAGCCACTGCTTGGTGAGCCACGGCCCCACCATCTGGGTGAAGCCGTAGAGGGCCACCATGGCTGCGGACAAGCGCGGGCCCTGGTGGGGATGGAGAGCGCGGCCAATGCGTTGGGTGAGGAGAACAGTGCCCAGGAAGGTGCCTCCGACCAGGACCGCGCACAGCACCAAACCGATGGCCCCGGGCCAGAGCACGGCAGCCAGGACACCGGCCAACTGTATGATGAAATTCAACCGCAGCGCCGGCAGGTCGCCCATGATGGCACCGAGTTTGTTCCAGAGCCAGGGCGCGGGGATGGTGAACAGGGCTACCAGCATCCAGGTGCCATCCTGCAGGAAGTGGCCATCCGGCAATTCGATTTTCGCCAGCAGCGGCAGGAAGGTCATGGGCAGGATGTAGCCCAGGCCGGCACCGGCGTATGAGAGAAACAGCGGGATGCTGGCGCGGTCGATCAGGGGGGTGTTGGTGATGGCCTGGCCGGAATCATCGTGTTCCCGCACCGGCACATCCAGCTTGCGCAGCTGCATGACACCCCACCAGGCCAGCGGGATGGACACCAGTGCCGCCGGCCACCATCGCTGGGCACCTTCGAGGAAATCCGCCGTGCCGGATACCAGGCCGCTGGATACCAACAGGCCGGCACCCACGCCAATGTACACGAGGCCACTCATGGTGGCGCGGTTGCGCAGGACCAGCCATTCCAGGATCAGCGCCGGAGCCTGTACAAACACCACGCCGTTAGCCACGCCATTGAGCCAGCGGGTGGTGGAGATGACCGTGAGGTTGTCGGTCTGGGTCATGATCAGGGTGGTGAGTACATGCACGGCCAGGAACAGGGGCAGCATGAAACGAATCTGGTCGATGCGATGCCAGCGGATGGCCAGCATGGCGCCCATCAGGTAGCCAAGGTAGTTCCAGGTGGCTACCGCGGCGCCGTCCGGGGCGCTGAACTGGTTGTCGGCCACCAGGTAGGGCAGCAGCGGCGTGTAGATAAACCGGCCAAGGGTGTGCACCACCAGCAGCACCAGGCTGCCGGCCAGCAGTACCGTGAACAGCTGTTTCGGGGTGGCAGTTGGAGAAGACGTCATGAGCACGGCCCGGGTTCTGGTGGCTGGATATCAGAGCCGGGCAGTGTAAGGGAGGCGCAGGGTTTTGTCAGTGGGACCTTGGCCCAACCCCTCAGGCTCCCGAAGCCCGGGGGTCGTTTGCCTTCGCCCACTGGTAGATCCGCTCGTAGGCCTGTACCAGTTCTTCCGGCTTGTGGGGAGGCTGGATCAGCGCCTGCAGTTTTCCCTGCGGGTTCAGCAGGGCGAAGTGGCCGCTGTGGTCCACCAGCAGCTGACCATCAACCTCCCGGTGCACAAACACGGCGCTGACGCTTTTCGCCACTTCCCGAAGGATGTCCAGGTCGCCGGTCAGGCCATGGAAGTTTTCACCGAAGAAGCCGGTATAGGCTTTGAGCTTTTCCGGGGTGTCGTGTTCCGGGTCGGCCGTCACCAGCAGGTAATCCGGCCGGGGCAGTTCCGCCGGCAGCAGGCTGTTGGTTCGGCGCAGGTTTGCCATGGCGGCGGGGCAGATGTCCGGGCAGTTGGTGTAGCCCACAAACACAAAGGTCCAGCGGCCTTTCAGGCTGTCCCGGGTCACGGTTTCACCCTGCTCATTGGTGAGGGTGAACTCGGCAAGTTCACGGGGCTGGTCGTACACGTAGGTGTTGTACTGGCTCAGATCCGGTGCCGGCGCGGGTTCGCTGCTGCCGAGGAACACCTGCCGGCCGACGGTCAGGCCAAAGATCAGTACAACAAGCAGTAACAGTACAAACAGCGTAATGCGTAACGACCGCCCCATGGGGCCTCCAACTCAGGTTAGTGCAACCGCCTCTGTTCAGAAAAAGACGAAGTGATCCACCAGTAACACCCCAAACAGCGCCATCAGATAGGTGATGGAGTACTTGAAGGTGTTCAGGGCCACCCGGCGATCATCCCCCTTCAGCAGGCGGATAGCATACTGCAAGAACCTCAAGCCTAGCGCCAGGGCACCGATCAGGTAAATACCACCAGACATGCCTGTGACAAAAGGTAGCAGGCTCACCGCCAGCAGCATCAGGGTGTACAGCAGGATGTGCAGCTCGGTGTACTTGTTGCCATGGGTGACCGGCAGCATGGGAATGCCTGCCTTGGCGTATTCTTCCTTGCGGTGAATGGCCAGGGCCCAGAAGTGGGGCGGGGTCCAGGCAAAGATGATCAGCACCAGCAGCAGCGCATGGCCTTCCACCTGTCCGGTAACCGCGGTCCAGCCCAGCAGCGGTGGCATGGCACCGGCCAGGCCGCCGATAGTGATGTTCTGGGGCGTGGCCCGTTTCAGAAACAGGGTGTATACGCCGGCATAGCCCACCAGTGATGCCAGGGTCAGCCAGGCGGTCAGTTCGTTCACCTGCCAGATCAGGACAATCATGCCGGCGGCCGCCAGCATCACCGCAAACAGGATGGCATCGAAGGGAGCAATCCTCCCGGTGGCTACCGGGCGCTTGCGGGTGCGGGCCATGACGGTGTCGATCTTCTGGTCCACTACGTGGTTCACCACGGCCGCCGCCCCGGCCAGCAAGGCAATGCCCAGGTTACCGAACAGCAGGATGTCCCAGCCCGGCACCCCCGGCGCCGCCAGCAACATACCGATCACCGAGGTCAGGATCATCAGAGCCACCACCCGGGGCTTGGTCAGCTCCAGGTAGTCGCGCCAGGAAATCCGGCCCGATACTGACTTTGCACTGTGCTGGGCCGGCAGCGCCTTTGCTTGCTCGCTCATGCCGTAACCTCCCGGTTTATGGTTGTTGTATGGGATTCTGTTGATGCAGCCCTGGATGTTTGCGGCTGCGGAAGCTGGTGATGCCGCCAGATCAAGTGGATAACGGACAACAGCAGGCCCGCCCCCATGGCGTTGTGGGCGACCGCAATGGCCAGTGGTATGTGCAGCCAGACGTTGGCCAGGCCAAGGCTGATCTGTAACACCAGTGCCCCGGCCACCAGCAAGACGCTGTTTTCCAGCCGGCTTTCACCCCGCTGCTGCCATAGCCTGAGCAGCAGGAGGCCCAGATACACCAGCACTATCAGCGCACCTAACCGGTGAGTGACGTGAATAGCCACCCGGCCATCGGCTGTCAGCTGGCCGCCCAGATAATTCGGGCCTACATGCTGGGCAATGTCGAAGCCATGGCGGAAATCCATCCCTTCCGGCCACCACTGGCCCTGACAGGTGGGCAGGTCGGTACAGGCGACAGCGGCATAGTTGGCCGCCGTCCAGGCTCCCAGGGCAATCTGCAGCACCACCAGTAGCAGGCCGCCATAGAGCCACGGACGAAGCCGGGCAAGGGACAATGAAGCAGTAGCCACTGCCGGCGGCTCACCCCGGGCCCGCTTGCGCAGGCGCAGGGTCAGTAACAACAGCAGGCTGAGGGTCGTGAAGCCTCCGAGCAGGTGCAGGGCCACCACCTGGGGCCAGAGCTTCAGGGTGACTGTCCACATACCGAAAGCGCCCTGCAGCACGATAAAACCGGCAATAAACAGGAGCAGCCGCAACGGCAACTGCTCCCTCCGGTGCCGGATGGCGGCAATTGCCAGCCCAAACACCACCAGCCCCAGGGTACCGGCGGCATAGCGGTGAATCATCTCCGGCCAGCCCTTGGACACATCCACCGGAGTTTCCGGGAAGCGGGCATTGGCAATGGCAATGCTGGTTTCACTCTGGGGTACGGTCAGAAAGCCATAGCAGCCAGGCCAGTCCGGGCAACCAAGCCCGGCGTCCACCAGCCGGGTCCAGGCGCCCAGCATGATTACCACCACCGCCAGACCGCAGGCAAAAGCGGACCAGCGGGCCATGGGCTTGGCAACGGATGGCTTTTTCGCCTCAGGCAAAGACAGCTCGGGGTTCAATTCCGGTTTCACGGCCCTGACCTCCCGATCAGCCAATCTGGGACAGCTTCAACAGGTGTTTAAGGTCTTTGAGCATCTGTTTGCCGGTGTGCTCGGTTCCGTAATGCATCATCACGTTACCAAACGGATCGACCAGCAGAATCCGGGGCTCGTTGGCGGGGTTCACGCCTGCAGGCCAGGCCGGTGTTGCTCCGGGAGCAACCCGAAGCCGCTCCATCAGGCTGTATTCCTCGCTCCAGCGGGCTTCCAGTGCGGCCGGGGGGCTAGCAAGGTACGCCGCACGGCCAACCCTCGGGGCATTCTTGCCCAAGGCAATGTTCACCTGCCGGGCCAGGTACAGTAACTGTTCGCAATCCTTCTGGCAGCTGCCAGCGGTAACCAGCATCAGCCACTTGGCCTCCGGCTGGTCTACCCCAAACCGGTCGGCCAGGGCTACGCCACTTCCGGTTTCCAGGTTCAGTGCCTGTACCGGCACCACGGGCTGCAGCAACTGGCCCTGGTTGGAATGGCCGGCGGGGTTCAGCCAGCCGGTATAAAACATGATAGTGGCCAGCACCATGGGGCCAAAGCCCACTGCAAACAGCAACAGTGCGGTACGCCGGCCACGGCGGGTCTGTTCGGGGGTGGGCTCAACACCGGGAGTCACGTTATCAGCCGTTGTCGTTGTCATTATCGGCTCCTGTCTTTCGATTCTTTCGAGGTCTGGCTGTTCTTTTTATAACTCGCCACTTTTTAACTCGCTACTTTATAACTCGCTACTACAGTCAATATAGTCAGCGCTGCGGCAAGCGCAAACCACTGGGCCGCATATCCGTAGTGGGTCTGCGGGCCCATCACATCCGGCACCCGGTCGGCCCGGTAGGCGCCGGGTTGCTGGCTGTCGGCCAGGGCAACAATCATGGCTGCAGGATCAACGCCCTCCCCGGCCACCAGCTCTGCCGGCAATGCCTGAACCCTTCTTGGCCAGGAACCGGATTCCGGCTCCGTAGCTGCCAGCACGGGTGGCTCCGGGTAATCCGCCAGCCGGCCATTCAGGGTGTACAGATCCTCCGGCGTGGTTACCAGCGGTAACTGCTCCCGCGTGCGCGGCGCCTGTATCCAGCCCCGGTTCACCACCACCGGCGGGCCTTCAAGGGGGTGGAACAGCGTCAACACTTCGTAGCCGGGCATGCCGTCCCGGGTACGGTTATCCAGCAGCCAGGTCTGCTCACCATAAAAGCCGGTGATCGACACCGGTTGCCCGGGTTTCAGCGCACCGGCGGACTGTTCTGCCCAGGCCTGGCTGGCCGACTCTGCCTGCCAGGTTTCCAGCAGCGCGGTTTTCTCCGCGGCGCGATTCAGTTGCCACACGCCAAGACTGGTCAGCAGGGGCAGAAACAACCCGGAAAACACCAGTAATCGCCAGTCAAACTGCCAGTGGCGAGCCATCAAACAGGTCTACCCATGCTCTGCTATAGTGAGTGAAAGCTAAAAATAACGGGAATTCCCATGCTCAAGATTGCCATCGTTGTGTTGCTCGTTGCGGTTATGGCCAGCCTGTTCAGCGGTCTGTTTTTCCTGATCCATGACGGCGGCAAAACCCGGCGCGTGGTGAATTCCCTCGCAGTCCGGGTTGCCCTGAGCGTGCTCTTGCTGGCGCTGATACTTGTAGCTCTCTGGTCCGGCAACCTGACCCTGAACCCCACGCCGTAACCGCTCCGTCAGATTACATACACAAAGACGAACAGCCCCAGCCACACCACATCCACAAAGTGCCAGTACCAGGCGGCCGCCTCGAACCCGAAGTGGTTGTCTTCCGTAAAGTGCCCCTTGATGATCCGCACCAGCATGATGAACAGCATCAGGGTACCCAGCATTACGTGGGCACCGTGGAAACCGGTGAGCATAAAGAAGGTGCTGCCGTAGATACCGGATTGCAGGGTCAGGTCCAGGTCGCCATAGGCGTGCGCGTATTCATAGCCCTGCACAAACATGAACACCACCGCCAGGGCAATGGTGGCGGCCAGCCACAGCTTTACCTTGGCCCGGTTACCGGCTTTCAGGGCGTGGTGGGCGATGGTGACGGTGAACGATGAGGTCACCAGCAAAATGGTGTTGATCAGCGGCAGGCCCCAGGGGCCGATCACTTCTTTCGGGCCCTGATAAACCTGGGGGTCCGGGTTGTTGATCAGCGGCCAGCTGGCCTGAAACCCTTCCCAAAGCATGTTGGTGCTGCCCTTGTCGCCTTCACCGCCAATCCAGGGCACCACAAACACCCTTACGTAGAACAGCGCCCCGAAGAAGGCGGCAAAGAACATGACTTCCGAGAAGATAAACCAGCTCATGCCCCAGCGGAACGAGCGGTCCATCTGGTCGCTGTACAGGCCGGCCCGACTTTCGCGGATCACGCTGCCAAACCAGCCAAATAGCATGTAGGCCATGATCAGCGCGCCAATCCAGAACATGAACCAGGAGCCGCCGGTGCTCTCGCCCTGATTGCCGTTCACCATAATTGACGCTGCGCCATACAGGGTTACGCCCAGGCCCACAGTGGCAACGATGGGCCATTTGCTCTGTTCGGGAACGTAGTAGGTCTGGTGATCCGCCATAGCTGTCTCCGATGGCTTAGCCGTTATTGTTGGTTGTTGTTGCGCCTGCCCTGGCCGAACCGGACCCCCTTGCCTGTGGGTCCTGGTCGTAGAGGGTGTAAGACAGGGTCAGCTTGGTAATGTGCTCCGGCAGCTCCGGGTCGACAATGAACACCAGGGGCATTTCCACGCTTTCCCCGGCGTCCAGGGGCTGCTGGTTGAAGCAGAAACACTCGGTCTTGTGAAAATACAGGGTGCCTTCGGAGGGCGACAGGCTGGGTACCGCCTGCCCCACCATGGCATGGTCGGTGGGGTTGGCGGCATAGAAGTTCACCGTGACCGCCTCACCCGGATGCACCTTCACACTCCGCTGTACCGGCCGGAACTCCCAGCTCATACCCGGGCCGTTGCTGGCCAGGAACTGCACGGTGACCGTGCGGTTCTCGTCCACCTGGTTCGACACCCCGGTTTCATAGCGCCCGCCGGTCTTGCCGTTAATGCCGGTGATTTCACAGAACACGTCGTACAGGGGCACCAGGGCAAAGCCAAAGGCAAACATGCCCACCACGCCGGCCATGCACCAGGCGATCACCCGGCTGTTACTGCGCTTGCCCTGTTGTGGTTGCTGTTCGGCCATGGTGACCTCCCGGTTATTTCACTTCCGGCGGTGTAGAGAAAGTGTGATAGGGCGCCGGCGACGGCACCGTCCATTCCAGCCCTTCAGCTCCATCCCACGGCTTGGCCGCGGCCTTTTCACCACCGCGCACGCACTTGACGACAATGAACAGGAACAGCAGCTGGGTCACACCGAACATGAAGGCCCCGATACTGGACACCATGTTGAAGTCCGAGAACTGCAGGGCGTAGTCCGGAATCCGCCGGGGCATGCCTGCCAGCCCCAGGAAGTGCATAGGGAAGAAGGCCAGGTTCATGCCGATAAACGACAGCCAGAAGTGGGTCTTGGCCAGGGTTTCGTCGTACATGTGGCCGGTCCACTTGGGCAGCCAGAAGTAAGCCGAGGCGAAGATACCGAAGATGGCCCCCGGCACCAGTACATAGTGGAAGTGCGCCACCACAAAGTAGGTGTCGTGGTACTGGAAGTCCGCCGGGGCGATGGCCAGCATCAGCCCGGAGAAGCCACCGATGGTAAAGAGGATGATAAAGGCCACGGCAAACAGCATGGGGGCTTCAAAACTGAGGGACCCCCTGAACATGGTGGTTACCCAGTTGAACACCTTCACCCCGGTGGGCACGGCAATCAGCAGGGTGGCATACATAAAGAACAGCTGACCCGCCAGCGGTATGCCCACGGTAAACATGTGGTGCGCCCATACCAGGAAGGAGAGCAGGGCAATGGCGCCCACGGCATACACCATGGAGGCATAGCCGAACAGCGGCTTGCGGGAGAAGGCCGGTACGATATGGGAAATAGCCCCGAACGCCGGCAGGATCATGATGTACACCTCCGGGTGCCCGAAGAACCAGAACACATGCTGGAACAGTACCGGGTCACCACCGCCGGAAGCATCGAAGAAACTGGTGCCGAAGTTGATGTCCATCAGCATCATGGTGACCGCACCGGCCAGCACCGGCATCACGGCAATCAGCAGGAAGGCGGTGATCAGCCAGGTCCAGACAAACAGGGGCATTTTCATCATCTTCATGCCCGGTGCCCGCATGTTCAGGATAGTGGCAATCACGTTGATGGCACCCATGATGGAAGACACACCCATAATGTGGATGGCAAAGATGAAGAAGGTGGTACTCGGGGGCCCGTAGGTGGTTGATAGCGGGGCGTAGAAGGTCCAGCCAAAGTTGGGCGCGCCACCTTCCATAAACAGGGTCGACACCAGGATCAGGAAGGCACAGGGCAGCAGCCAGAAACTCCAGTTATTCATCCGTGGCAGTGCCATATCCGGCGCGCCGATCATCAGCGGCAGCATCCAGTTGGCCAGCCCCACAAAGGCCGGCATCACCGCGCCGAACACCATGATCAGGCCATGCATGGTGGTCATCTGGTTGAAGAACTCCGGCTGCACAATCTGCAGGCCGGGCTGGAACAGTTCGGCCCGGATCACCATCGCCATACTGCCGCCCAGCAGGAACATGGCGAAGCTGAAGATCAGGTACATAGACCCGATGTCTTTATGGTTAGTAGTCAGCAGCCAGCGGCTGATGCCTTTGGCCGGGCCGTGGTGATGTTCCTGGCTGTGGGTATCTGCAACCGAACTCATGAAAACCCCCGTTACCGCCGTTTTTTATGGCTGGTGATTGTTGTTATCTGGCGTCGATTACTCTTGGTTCTTGTAATCAAAAATCTCTTTCGGCGTGACCATCTCGCCGGTGTTGTTACCCCAGGCATTCCGCTCGTAGGTAATCACCGCGGCCAGGTCCACTTCACTCAGCTGACCACCGAAGGCCTGCATCGCTGTGCCGGACTTACCATTCACGACGATATCGATATGCGCGGCCATGTCCTCTGTTGCGATCTGGCTGCCCTTCAGTGCCGGGAAGGCCGGCGGCATGCCAGTACCATCCGGCTGGTGACAGGAAGCACAGGCACTGGCGTAGGCCTTCTCGCCCCGTTCCATCAGCTCATCCAGGGTCCAGTCTTTCTCGGTCAGCTGGCGCTCGGTTTCTGCGGCGGCTCGCTGTTCGGCTACCCAGGCGTTGTATTCCTCTTCGGGCACCGCCTCCACTACCACCGGCATAAAGCCGTGGTCCTTGCCGCACAGCTCGGTGCACTGGCCGCGATAGATGCCCGGCTCGTCCACGCGGGTCCAGGTTTCGTTGATAAAGCCGGGGATGGCGTCTTTCTTCACACCGAACTCCGGCACCCACCAGGAGTGAATCACATCGTTGGCGGTGAGCAGGAAGCGCACTTTCTTGCCCACCGGAATCACCAGCGGGTTGTCCACTTCCAGCAGGTAGTTCTCACCCTTGGCCTGGCGGTTCTCGATCTGCTCCCTCGGGGTGGACAGGCTGGAGAAATAACCGAAATCGTCGTTGATGTACTCATAGCGCCAGCGCCACTGGTAACCGGTAACCTTGATGTCCACCTCGGACTCGCTGGTGTCGTACATCTCCACCAGGGTTGCCGTGGCAGGCACGGCCATGGCCACCAGAATGGCCAGGGGAATAATGGTCCAGAGGATTTCCACCACGGTGTTTTCGTGGAAATTGGCGGGCTTGGCACCCTGGGATTTACGATGGGCAAAGATCGACCAGAACATGACCCCGAACACCACCACACCGATGGCCACGCAGATCCAGAGAATGGTCATGTGAAGGCTGAAAATCTGGTTGCTGGTACCGGTTACCCCCGGAGCCATATTCATGGTCCAGTCCGCCATGACTACAGCCGGTGACAACAGACCAGCAGCTAGGGCAACTGCCCGCTTGGCATGCACGCGCATACTGTGTCTCCACAGAGTGTTATTCTTGTCGGATTTTGCGTCATCCCTCTGCGGTCTGTTCCGAAGCTCGCAACAGCGGAACCACCGAGAGTGAAAGCCTGCTTACGGATACATCAAATGTCAGTGTAGACACAGATCAAAAAAAGACTAAAAAATCATTAAACCTAAAATGGATAAGTAACCCGTTTTGATAAACAGAATTTATAAGGCCGTTGTTCGCCCTACCGATCGCCGCCTGTGGACACTGGCCTGGCCGCTGATGCTGACCAACCTCACCGTGCCCCTGCTGGGGCTGGTGGATACGGCCGTGCTTGGCCACCTGGACAGCCCGGAATACCTGGGCGCGGTGGCGGTGGGCGCCAACCTGTTCACCATCCTGTACTGGACCTTCGGCTTCATGCGCATGGGCACCACCGGCCTGGCCGCCCAGGCCTGGGGCCAGCGGGATGCCTTTGCCCAGGTGGCGCTGTTGCTGCGTTCGCTGTTGCTGGCCGTAGGCATTGGCCTGTTACTGATCCTGTTTCATCAGCCGCTGATTGCGTTGGGCCTGAAGTTGATGAACCCCAGCCCGGATGTTGCGGCACTGGCTGCGGAATACGCTGCCATCAGAATCTGGAGTGCGCCGGCGGTGCTGTGCCAGTACACCCTGGTGGGCTGGCTGATTGGCACCCAGTTCCCCCGCGGGCCCATGGTGATGCTGATCATCGCCAACGGCATCAACATCGTGCTGGACGTGTTCTTCGTGACCGTTCTGGGCTGGAACAGCCGGGGCGTGGCCATGGCCACCGTGATGGCCGAATACGGGGCCACCGCCATCGGTGTAATGATCGTGCTCAAACGCATGCCGGAGGGCCAGCAGCTGACCCGGGAGCTGTTCGGCAAGGTATCGGATTACCTGCGCATCCTGCAGGTGAACCGCTACATCATGGTGCGTACCATCACCCTGCTGCTGTGCCTGGCCTTCTTCACCGCCCAGGGTGCCCGGCAAGGGGATGTCATCCTGGCCGCCAATGCCGTGCTGATCACTTTCCTGCTGGTGATCTCCAATGCCCTGGACGGCTTTGCTAACGCGGCCGAAGCGCTGATCGGCGAAGCCATCGGCCGGGGCAGCAGGCGACGCTTCAAGGCGGTGTTCGCCAGCGCCCTGCGCTGGTCACTTTGGGGCGCATTGCTGCTGACCATCGGCTTTGTACTCGGGGGCCGCTGGCTGATCAGCCTGTTAACCGGCATTGAAGAAGTACAAACCACCGCCTGGCAATACCTGCCCTGGCTCTGGATGTTACCGTTCGCAGCGGTGTGGAGTTACCTGCTGGATGGAGTCTTCATCGGGGCGACCCGCACCCGGGAAATGCAGGACACCATGCTGTTCTCAGCGCTCGGCGTGTTTTTGCCGGTGTGGTGGCTGACGACCGGCTGGGGCAACCATGGCCTGTGGCTGGCACTGATCAGCCTGATGCTGGCCCGTGCCGGCAGTATGGGTTGGTTGTGCTGGCGCTACACCCGCCAGGATGTGTGGTTTCAGCCCCGCTAGGCAGCCGGGGTTTCGGTTTTCCGCAGGGGATTTTGCCGCCTGCCGGCAGCGCCATAAAAAATATTGGCTACACTGTTTTTAAACGGCAGGCAGTTCAGCTGGCCAGCCCGGCCGACTGCCACTTGGTTGCTCCTGGAGAAGGGGAGGCGCCTTGCGACCTCATTTTGTACCTACATCGGCATCTCCTGACATGACACCACAGGCAGTCCTCGAGATTATTGACCAGGCACGTCGCCAGGAAGCCCGCTCGGGGAGCTTTCTCCGGCAGCTGAAAGACAAGGCGACCAGGCTGCCGTCATCGATCGTAATCGACGGCCAGCCTGCCACCTGCCTGTTCCAGTTTGCCGTGGAATACATCGAAATGGCGCCACGGCTGATCGAGTGCGTAGACACCTGCGCCATCGACGCCGGCACCAAGCCCCTGTTCCAGCCATTCATTGATGCCGCTATCCGCTATTTCACCCAGCCCTCGGTGCTGCTGGTCCGCTACGACGGCCTCGACGGCCTGCTGATCCGGGCCTACCTGTGCCACCGGCTGATGGAAGAAATGCACGACAACAACCGCTCGATCCGGGCCGGCGAGCTGATAGACCTGGAAGCCACCCGGGCCAACCTGCTGGCCCACGAACTGATCGGCGAACCGTTCGCCAACGAGCTGGACGATGCCATCACCGTCACCGTGTTGCAGATTGCCGGCACCCCGGATTACTACGACCTGGACCTTGACCCCTTCGTGGAGCAGTTCAACAACCGGGCCTGGGACTGGATGCGCAATTACTGGGAAAACCTGCTGGAGCGGAACCACATCCGGTTTTCCCTTGGCCCGGCCCTGTAAAACAACATCCTGACCAACAAGTCACTGAATTTCTGTGCAATAACCCTGTATCCTTCGGCCGTCCATTCACTGTTCCGGAGGCTTGCCCTGTGCTTGAGAATACCGACCTTGGAAAACTGATTGTCCGGCTTACCCTCGGTGGCCTGCTGCTGTTTCACGGCATCGCAAAACTGTTTAATGGCATCGGTTTTATCGAGGCCCAGCTGGCCAGCCATAACCTGCCGGCGATACTGGCGTACGGTGTGTATATCGGGGAAGTGGTGGCACCACTGATGGTGATTCTGGGGTATCAGACCCGCATTGGCGCGCTGATCATTGTCTTCAACATGCTTGTGGCCATTGTGCTGGTGCACAGCCACCAGCTGCTGTCGCTGGCCGGTAACGGCGGCTGGGCACTGGAACTGCAGGGCTTTTTCCTGTTTACCGCGCTGGCCGTGGTGTTTATGGGGCCGGGCAAGTACAAGCTGAAGAACTAAGCCTCAGCCCCGGTCTGCCGGGGCAACAGCCTCATCACGCCACACCTCGACCCGGTTGCGGCCGTTGGTCTTGGCGGCATACAGGGCTTCGTCGGCACGGCGCACCAGCTCCTGGCTGCCCGCGCCGATGGCCGGGCGCATGGTGGCCACACCCACGCTGATGGTCAGCTCCACCGGTGTACCGCCCTGCCCGGAAGGAACGGGTTTACCCGCCACGGACTGGCGCATGCGCTCAGCCACCTGGCGGGCACCTTCGCCGTCTGTCGCCGGTAACAACACCGCAAACTCTTCCCCGCCATAGCGGGCTACCAGGTCGCTGGCGCGCAGAATCTCGCCCTGCAGGGTTGCTGCCAGCGAGACCAGGCAATCATCACCCACCAGGTGGCCAAAGCTGTCATTCACCTTTTTGAAGTGATCGATATCCAGCATCAGCAGGCTCAGCTCCTGGTCGTGGCGCATGGCCCGGTTCCACTCGATGTCCAGCTTGTCGTCAAAGCGCCGCCGGTTGGCGACCCGGGTCAGGCCATCGGTCAGGCTCATGGAGCGTAGCTGGTCGTTGGCCTGCTCCAGCTCCTCGGTGCGCTCCCGAACCCGGGTTTCGAGCATCAGGTTGGCTTCCCGCTGGATCTCCAGGGCATGCTCCTGGGCTTCCTGCCGGCGCCGGCGCTCCAGGTTGATGCGATAGGCCAGCGCCAGTGACAACACCACCACCTCGATAGCCACACCCACCTGGGGTGCTACCTCGATGGCCCGGTTGCTGGGAATCAAACCCAGCTTGGCCAGGGCCAGTAACAGGTGGGCAATCAGCAGCGGTGTCCAGGCCACCACATAGAAACCGGCCAATACCTGCCCGCGCCGCCACACCAGCACACCCACCGCCCACGCCGCTGCCGTCACGAAGGCCGCCAGGGTGCTGATCAGGGCAATGGCGTACTGATAGGAACCCAGAAATCCGTAACCGATGGCGAGCAGGCAGGCCATCAGCAATACCTGGAGTAACCGGTAAGCGCCCCGGCTGTATTGCCGCACCGACAGGAATTTCATGGTGAACACCAGGGCCAGCGACAGCCCCAGGGGAACCATAACAGCGGTCAGATACTGGTTGACCACCGGCAGGTCCGGCCAGAACCACTGGAACAGCAAGCCGTTGAAATTCAGCTGAACCAGGCCGGCACTCAGCACCGTGAGGACGTACCACAGATAAGTCGGGTAGCGAACAATGGCGAACAGAAACAGGTTGTACAGGGCCAGCGCCACCACAACACCAACGAACATGGCTTGCCAGCCATAGGCAATCTGCTCGTAGGCGAGGAATTCGGCCGACGGTGTGACTTTCACCGGTATCTGGATCGAACCCTGGGTTTTCACCCGCACCCAGGCGGTCACCGGTTCGGTATTGGAAGGCACCAGGAACACGAAGGTACGATGCTCTATCGGGCGGGAACGGAACGGCAGGGTATCGCCGGTATGCCAGGTTTCAACGATATTCCCGGCCTGCTCCCAATAAACAGATACTTCATCAAGCAGGGGATAGCCTACCTGCAGCAGCCGGTTACGGGGCTCGGGCGGAACCTCGACACGCAACCAGAAGGTACCGTCACTGAACCCGAGGTTCAGTACCGTATCGGCCTCGTGGGCCTGCCAGCGCTCCTTTGGCAGGCTGCGCACTCCGTCGATACCCAGTGAACCATCCGGCACCTCCAGCCATTGGAATCCCACTGGATCTGCCTGCGCTCCACCAGCACCCAGTGCCAGGAAAAGGCACAAAATGATTTGCAGAACAGCAGCGGAAAAGCCTTTCATTCAGGTTCGGAGTCCCGGTTGGTACGGTCAGGTATACTCTTCAGTTTAGCTCGAAACCGGCACTGGATCCCTTATCATTAGGGGATAAACCTGCACCACCACCCGCGAGGACAGCATGTCAGAACGAAAACACCCGATAGAACCGGGCCGCTACCGGCATTACAAAGGCCAGGATTACGAAGTGATCGGCGTGGCCCGCCACAGCGAAACCGAAGAGCCGCTGGTGGTGTACCGCTGCCTGTACGGCGACTACAGCCTGTGGGTAAGGCCCCTGGCCATGTTCCGTGAAACCGTGGAAGTGGCCGGCGAACAGGTACCGCGCTTTGCCCGGGTGGATGCTGACTGACCGTTACACAACCTCTTTGACTGATGCGGTCATTTCCTGCACATTAGCGCACTTTTCGTGCCGCCGGTGCCCAAAAGGTGCCGGTAAACCCAATATTCCTACCCGGAGTCTGCCATGAATGCCGTTGTTGCCGCGGTACTGATCATGCTCGTACTGAGCCTGTGCCGCATCCACGTTGTCGTTGCCCTGATCATCGGTGCCATTTCCGGTGGCCTGGTGGCCGGAATGTCCCTTGAAGACACCATCAATGCCTTCAACTCCGGCCTCGGTGGCGGTGCAACCGTGGCGTTGTCCTACGCCACCCTGGGCGCCTTCGCCGTGGCCATCGGCAAATCCGGCCTGGCCCACGCCCTGGCCGACAAAGCCCTGGCCATGGTAGGCCGCCAGGATGAAGGCGGCGCGGCCACCGGCATCCGCTTCATGATCATCGGCCTGTTGCTGGCCGTCGCCATTTCGTCCCAGAACATCCTGCCCATCCACATCGCCTTTATTCCCCTAGTGGTGCCGCCGTTGCTGTTTGTCATGGCCAAGCTGCACATGGACCGCCGGCTGGTAGCCTGTGTACTCACCTTCGGCCTGATTACCCCGTACATGTTCCTGCCAGTGGGCTTCGGCGGCATCTACCTGAATGAAATCCTGCTGGCTAACGTAGCCGACAACGGCGTAGACGCCAGCGAACTGAACGTCATGTCCGCCATGGCCCTGCCGGCCCTGGGTATGTTCATCGGCCTGCTGATCGCGGTGTTCTTCAGCTACCGGGGCGGCCGGGGCTACGACATGAAACTCATCGAACGCACCGAGCGGGTGGATGTGAAATACAGCCCGAAAACCCTGATCATGGCGCTGGTGGCCATTGTGGTGGCGTTTGTGGTTCAGCTCTGGCTGGGTTCGATGATCCTGGGCGCACTGGCCGGCTTTGTGCTGTTCAATGTTTCCGGTGTGGTGAAGTGGAAAGAAGCCGATGACCTGTTCACCGAGGGCATGAAAATGCTGGCGATGATCGGCTTCATCATGATCGCCGCCAACGGCTTTGCCGAAGTCATGCGGGAAACCGGCGAGATCAAGAGCCTGGTAGAGGGCTCTGTGGCCGCCATCGGTGAGAACAAGGCCCTGGCCGCACTGCTGATGCTGGTGGTCGGCCTGCTGATTACCATGGGTATCGGTTCGTCGTTCTCCACCATTCCCATCATCGCCGCCCTGTACGTGCCGCTGGCCCTGCAACTGGGTTTCAGCCCCCTGGCGATCGTCGCCCTGGTCGGTACCGCCGGTGCCCTGGGTGATGCGGGTTCACCAGCGTCTGATTCCACCCTCGGGCCAACTGCCGGCCTGAACGTGGACGGTCAGCACAACCACATCTGGGATACCGTGGTGCCTACGTTCCTGCACTACAACCTGCCGTTGCTCGCCTTCGGGTGGTTGGCCGCGATGGTGCTCTGACGCCGTTTTGGGAGCTTGCCGTCCTGATCGTAGCCTGCCTGTTTGGGGGGCATATTCTTGATCGTAGCCTGCTGGTTTTGGGGGCTGCGATGGGGTGGGTCAGGTTTTTTCCCTTGGAAATGCAACTCGCTGCGCTCAGACATCCATTTCCGGCGGAAAAAAACCTGACCCACCCCCTCACGTCGTACCAATGAGGGGTACGGAAGGAAAAGAAGAAAGAAGAAAAGAGAAAAAAGAAAGAAACCAAACCCTAATCAAACGATTTCCGTGCAGTTTGGCTTAGAGGGTACGGGGGTGCTTTTCTGCAGGGAAAAAGATGTCTGAGCGAAGCGAGTTGTTTTTCCCGGAAGAAAAGCACCCCCGTGGCCTCTAACCCCCCCAAAACCGGCAGGCTAGGGCCAGGGCCAGACCTACTCACCAGAGCCAGAGTCGGAATCGGAGCCAGATTTAAAGAACACCACCTGTTTGACGGTATGGTCATCGGTGTTGCCCTTTTTGTTTACCCGCGTTTCGATTTCCGGGGCCTCGGGCTGGGGCTGGTCGGACAACGCATCGGTGTAGCCGCAGGCCACGCATTCGCGAACCTGGTCGCCGGCGTCGGTGGTGAACATGGTAATTTTGTCCATCTCGGCGCAGCGGGGGCACACGGCGCCGGCGATGAAGCGTTTCGGACTTGCCATAACGTTACTCCAGAAGAACACCCGGTTGCCGATACGACAACCGGGGTGGATTGTATCAGGCAGCTTCGTCCGTGATGCCGGTTTGTTTCAGCAGGGCATCCACCTGCGGTTCGCGGCCCCGGAAGGCTTTGAACAGTTCCATGGGCTCCTGCGAGCCGCCTTTTTCCAGGATGTTGTGCAGGAAGGCCTGGCCGGTTTCCGGGTCGAAGATGCCTTTCTCTTCGAACAGGGAGAAGGCATCCGCTGCCAGCACTTCCGCCCACTTGTAGCTGTAGTAGCCCGCGGCGTAGCCACCCGCGAAGATGTGGGAGAAGCCGTTGGGGAAGCGGTTGAATTCCGGCGACTGCACCACCGCGATGTCTTCCCGCACCTTGCGGTGCATGTCCAGCGGGTTGGTGGGGGCTTCGTCGGTGAATTCCGCATGCAGGCGGAAGTCGAACAGCGAGAATTCGAGCTGGCGCACCATGCCCATGCCGGACTGGAAGTTCTTGGCCGCCAGCAGTTTTTGCAGCAGGTCTTCCGGCAGCGGTTCGCCGGTTTCGTGGTGGCTGGCAATCAGGGCCAGGGATTCCGGGTTCCAGCACCAGTTTTCCAGGAACTGGCTGGGCAGCTCCACCGCATCCCAGGCCACGCCGTTGATGCCGGATACGTCCATCACCTCCACCTGCGTGAGCATGTGGTGCAGGCCGTGGCCGAATTCGTGGAACAGGGTGGTGACTTCGTCGTGGGTCAGCAGCGACGGCTTGCCATCCACCGGCGGGGTGAAGTTACAGGTCAGGAACGCCACCGGCAGCTGCAGCTTGCCGCGCATATCGCGCCAGCGCACCCGGCAGTCGGCCATCCAGGCACCGCCACGCTTGCCCTGACGGGCGAACAGGTCCAGGTAGAACCAGGCGATGGGCTGGCCGTTGCGGCTAATGCAGTAGGCCTTGGCGTCTTCGTGCCAGGTTTCTACATCTGCGTGCTCTTCAATCTGCACATCAAACAACTTCTCCGCCACCCGGAACAGGCCCGGCACCACTTTATCCACAGGGAACCAGGGGCGCAGGGTTTCCGGGGAAATGTCGTACTGCTTCTGGCGCAGCTTCTCGCTGTAGTAGCCGATGTCCCAGGCCTGCAAGTCGTCCACGCCGTGCTCATCTTTCACAAACGCCTTCAGCTCGGCAATTTCCTTCTCTGCCTGAGGCTTCGACTTGCCCGCCAGCTGGTTCAGGAAATCCAGCACCTCGTCGGTATTTCGGGCCATCTTGGTAGCCAGAGACCGCTCCGCATAATTATCAAACCCGAGCAGTTGGGCCAGGGCGTGACGACGTTTGAGGATTTCTCCCATCACCGGCGTATTGTCCCAGGTACCCGCATCCGGGCCCTGATCAGAGGCGCGAGTGACAAACGCCTCGTAAACCTCCCGGCGCAGCTCCCGGTTGTCGCAGTAAGTCATCACCGGGTAGAAGCTCGGGAAATCCAGGGTAATCACATAGCCATCCAGCTCCTTCTGGCGGGCCGCCTGCTTGGCGCCCTCAATGGC
This sequence comes from Marinobacter vinifirmus, assembly GCF_002258215.1. GTDB lineage: Bacteria > Pseudomonadota > Gammaproteobacteria > Pseudomonadales > Oleiphilaceae > Marinobacter > Marinobacter vinifirmus. Next base: position 72,418 of record NZ_NEFY01000003.1, on the reverse strand, counting down.
GGTTTCCGGCAGACCGGACAGCTCGTCCACATCGGTAATGTGCTTGAACCAGTGCTGGGTAGCATCCAGCACGTTGTCGCTGAACTTGTTGGACAACTCCGCCAGCTCCCGGGACAGATCCGCATAACGCTTCTTCTTGTCCTCCGGAAGATCCACACCACCCAGACGGAAATCCCGCAGGATGTTTTCAATGGACTTGCGCTGGGGCTCACTCAACTCCTTGAAATCCTCCCGTGCAGCCAGCTTCTTATAGGCCTCGCACAGGGCACCGTTCTGGCTCACCTCCGTGCTGTACTCAGTCAGCTTCTCCAGGCAGTTCTTGTACACCTTGCGCAGGTCGTCGTTGTTCATCACACCATTGAGATGGGAAATCACCGACCAGGCGTTACTGAGCTTGTTCTCCAGCGCCTGCATGGGCTGGGCCAGGGTGTCCCAGGTGGGATCATCCTGCTGCGCCAGCTCCTGAATTTTCACGCGGTTTTCGCTGAGAATCTGGTCAATCGCCGTTTCCATGTGCTCGGTGCGGATGTGACCAAATTTCGGTAACAAATCATCTGTCAAAAGCGGGTTATTCATAGGTCCCCTTCTCAGCTGTCCGGGTTTAGGTTACTTTCAGGCAACTCCAATGCTTGGGGGAGTCTTTGGGAGGAGGGCTTTCCAAAAATTTGCGGAGCCATGGATGGCGGAGCAGAAGCGCCACAGGGATGTGCCGCAGGAGCGGTTTTTGGAAAGCCCTCCTCCCAAAGACTCCTTCCCCTCAATTCGAGGCCAGTCAAAAGGTATATGTAATGGCGAATGTACGAACTCACAAGGGTATCACACCACAATTTGGCGAACGCACCTGGGTAGACGATAGTGCGGTAGTCATCGGAGACGTTCAAATGGGTGAAGACTGCTCCGTCTGGCCCATGACCGTCATCCGCGGCGACATGCACAAAATCCGCATCGGCGACCGCTGCAGCATCCAGGACGGCTCCGTACTGCACATCACCCACGCCAGCGACTTCAACCCCGGCGGCTGGCCGCTGATCCTCGGCGACGACGTCACCGTCGGCCACAAAGCCCTGCTGCACGGCTGCACCATCGGCAGCCGCGTACTGGTGGGCATGGGCTGCACCGTCATGGACGGCGCCGTGGTGGAAGATGAGGTGATAATTGGCGCCGGCACTCTGGTGCCCCCGGGCAAACGACTGGAATCCGGCTATCTGTATGTCGGTTCCCCCTGCAAACAGGCCCGGGCCCTGAGCGACAAGGAAAAAACCTTCTTCAAATACACCGCGGCTAACTACGTGAAACTGAAAGACGAATACCTGAACGCCTCCGAATAACGACGCTTTCCGCCCCTGACATGGATCAATTTCTGATCAGGGGCGCCTTGAAAAATCTCCGCCTGAACCTACTTTCCTCAATAGCAGAAGTTCACGGAGTCCATCCGGGGGGCGCCACCGGCATGGAGCTGTTCCGCGAGCGAAGCTGAAGACAATCTCAGATTCGACATCGTTACAGGAGGAGTTCCCATGAGCAACATTACACGCTGGAATCCGATCAGCGAGTTTGATGACCTGATGAACCGCTACAACCGTATGTTCGGGCTGGTCCGTAATGAGCGGGAAGGCAAGGACCTGTTCAGCCGCAGTGACTGGGCACCGGCAGTGGATATCAAGGAAACCGCCGATGCCTTCACGGTAGAAGCCGAACTGCCGGGCATGAACAAGGATGATGTGAAGGTCACCGTGCACGACGGCGTGCTCACCATTCAGGGTGAACGCAAGAGCGAGGAAGAAACCAAGGACAAGAAGCTGCACCGCATCGAGCGTTTCTACGGCAGCTTCATGCGCCGGTTCACACTGCCCGACAACGTGGACGAGAACAGTGTGAAGGCTAACTTCAAGGATGGCATGCTGACGCTGACCCTGCAGAAGGCCGAGCCGAAAGAACCCAAGGCCATCGAAGTGGAAGTGCAGTAACCGCCCGGTTCAGTCGTTACGCAGCTCGTCGATCACGGGTGCGGTCTCAGGCCGCACCCCACGCCACACATAAAACGATTCTGCTGCCTGCTCCACCAGCATGCCCAGCCCGTCAAACACCCGGGTAGCGCCGTTGTCCTGCGCCCACCGGTTGAAGGTGGTGGTCTGCAGGGAATACATCATGTCGTACACCACCGTGTTGCCCCCCAGAATCGACGCCGGCACCGGCGGCAGGTCACCCTGAAGGCTGGCGCTGGTGCCGTTGATCACCAGGTCAAACGCTCCGGCTGCCTGTTCGAAACCGCAGGCAGAGAGTGCGGTATCACCGGCCTCACCGGCAAACAGGCGCACCAGCGCCTCGGCCTTGGCCACGGTGCGGTTGGCGATGGTCAGGCTGGCGGGTGCTTCTGCCAGGATCGGCCCCAGCACACCCCGCACCGCACCGCCGGCACCCAATACCAGGATACGCAGGCCTTTGAGGGCCACGCCGTGGTTGCGGGTTAGATCCCGCACCAGGCCAACACCGTCGGTGTTGTCAGCCACTAGGGCATCGTCGGCATCAAGGTACAGGGTGTTGGCGGCACCGGCTTTTTCCGCCCGTGGCGTGCGGTGTTCTGCCTGGGTCCAGGCCTGTTCCTTGAACGGTACGGTTACGTTCAGGCCTTTGCCGCCACGCTCGAAAAAGTGCCTGATGGTGCCCGTGAAATCATCCATGGGCGCCTGGATGGCGGTGTACTCCAGCGGCTCGTCGGTCTGGCTGGCAAACAGGCTGTGAATACGGGGGGATTTGCTGTGGCTGATGGGGTTACCCACCACCGCATAGAGTTCATTTGTCATCGCTTTGCTCCAGCCAGTTCCGTCCGGTCAGGAAATAATCCGTCAAACGCGCCTCTTCGCTGCCCGGCTCCGGCTTCCGGTCGTAGTCCCAGCGCACCAGCGGCGGCAGTGACATCAGGATAGACTCGGTGCGCCCGCCGGACTGCAACCCGAACAGGGTGCCCCGGTCGTACACCAGGTTGAACTCCACATAGCGGCCGCGGCGGTAAAGCTGGAATTCCCGCTCCCGCTCGCCCCAGGGCGTGTCCATCCGGCGCCGGACAATCGGCTCATAGGCTTCAATGTAACTGTCGCCCACCGCCTGCATAAAGGCAAAGTCCTGCTCGAAGTTTCCGGTGTTGTAATCATCGAAGAACAGGCCGCCCACGCCCCGGGGCTCCTGGCGATGCTTCAGGTAGAAATAGTCGTCGCACCACTGCCTGAACTTCGGGTACACCTCGTCGCCGAACGGCTGGCAGGCACTGCGGGCCGTTTGATGCCAGTGCACGCAATCGTCATCAAAGCCGTAGTAGGGAGTCAGGTCGTAGCCGCCGCCAAACCAGTACACCGGCTCGCCGTCCTTCGGGGTGGCAATGAAAAAGCGCACGTTAGCGTGGGAGGTGGGCACATAGGGGTTCTCCGGGTGTATCACCAGTGATACACCCATGGCCTGCCAGGGGGCACCGGCCAGGTGCGGGCGGTGGGCGGTGGCAGAGGCCGGCATGGTGTCGCCCATCACATGGGAGAAGTTCACCCCGCCTTTTTCAATCACACCGCCATCGGCCATCACCCGGCTGATACCACCGCCACCCTCCGGCCGGTCCCAGCTGTCACGAATGAAGGACGCGCGGCCATCCACGGCTTCCAGCCGCTGGCAAATGCGTTCCTGGAGGCCCAGAAGGTATTCTTTTACGGCCCGGGTATCCGGCTGCTGTGACATGCTTGCTCCTAACGAAACTGTTTTCCGGTAACGATATCAATAATCCGGCTGGGTTTGCGGTTGCCGCCCAGGGCGCCGGGCACGATGCGGTCGAGCTGGTTGCCGAAATAGCGGCGCACCTGCCAGATGTTGCGGGCCGGCTGGCGGCCAGCCGGGTTGCAGGAAGTCGACACCAGCGGCATGCCGGTGGCCTCGCACAGGTCGCGAACCACCGGGTGGTCACTCACGCGCACGGCAATGGTGCTGTGCCGGCCGCGAACCCAGTCCGGGATCTGTACCAGCACATCCGGCACCAGGCAGGTGATCGGCCCGGGCCAGTGTTGCTCGGCTTCCCATTGCAACACCCGGGGCAGGGGATCCAGCAGGAAGCGTACCTGCTCCACCGAGGCGGCCACCAGGATCATGCCCTTTTCCATGGGCCGCTGCTTGAGCTCCAGGATCCGCTCAACCGCGTCCTGGTTCCAGGGATCGCAGCCCAGGCCCCAGACTGCTTCGGTAGGGTAGGCAATCACGCCGCCGGCCAGCACGGTGCGCCGGGCACAGTGTAATTGCCAGGGATTCAGGGAAGACTTCGCCGCCATAGTGAAACCGGTCAATCCACACAGATTATGGGTGATGATGCACCGGTCAGCCGGCTCTCAGGTAGCCTCCCGGAGCCGAATGGGCCAGCCCTTCCAGTTCCAGTAACAACAGGGACTGCATCAGCTGGTCCGCTGGCAGGCCGGTGAGCTGGCCCAGTGCATCGGTAGATTGCGGATCATACCCCAAAGCCTCGAACACCGCGATTTCCCGGCTATCCAAACCGGCCAGCACCGGCCCTTTATCCACAGCCTCCCCAGCCTCCGGTTGCGCCTGCATGGACCACCAGGTGCCCAGCTCTTCCAGGATGTCATCAGCGGTTTCCACCAACCTGGCCCCCTGTTTGATCAACTGGTGGCAGCCCCGGGCTACCGGGCTGTGCACCGAACCGGGAATGGCGAACACTTCCCGGCCCTGTTCCAGCGCGGTGCGGGCCGTAATCAGCGAACCGCTCTTCAGGCTGGCCTCCACGACCAGTACACCCCGGCTAAGGCCACTGATAATCCGGTTACGCTGAGGGAAGTAGGCGGCCCGGGCCTGAGTGCCGGGCGGGTATTCCGAGACAATCAGGCCGTTTTCAATGATCCGGTGTGCCAGCTGCCGGTGCTGGGCGGGATACAACCGGTCGAGCCCGCAACCCACCACGGCCACGGTCGGATGGCCGGCATCCAGGGCACCCGCGTGGGCTGCACCATCAATCCCCAACGCCAGGCCGCTGGTTACCAGCAAACCCCGCCGGCCCAGCTCGGCAGCGAACTTCCGGGCATGGTCCAGGCCCGTACGGGTGGCATTTCGACTGCCCACCACGCCAACCTGGTCCTGCAGCAACAAGCCGGTATCGCCCAGTGCATATAGCAGCATGGGCGCATCGTGTATCTGGCGCAGGGCTTCCGGGAAGTGGTCATGGTGCTGGCCGATCAGCCGGATACCGTGCTGCCGGCATTGCGACCGGATTTTCATCAGTTCCGCCAGCACCGGGTGGGACAGGTCTTCGGCTTGCCAGCCATGGATCGCCGACATGGTTTCAGCCGACAGCCCCAGCGCTTTTAGGGTGGCCGGGTTCATCGACAAGACATCGGTCAGGCAGTCGGCATTGGCCAGCACCCGCTCGCGGGCACGGGTGGCAAAGCGGGGTAACAGGGAAAGCAGCAGCCACTGGTTGTCCAGCGACCGGTCAAGACTCGATACAGACATTTTTTCATCCTTGAAAACAACAATGGCCGGACACTCCGGTCCGGCCATTTTACCTCAGCACACAGGCCTGATCAGGCCCGGGCTCAGGGGTTAACTACCTTGTCGCCCACCGCCAGCGGGCGGGTCGCCTTGAGAATCAGGCCGTAGCTCATCTTCTCGTAGGTCTGGAACACCATCAGCAGGCCGGCACGCTCGGACGGCAGCTCGATGGTTTCATTGGTAACCGGGTCACGCACCAGGTTGCCACTCTTGAGAATGGCCATCACGTTGCCAGGCTTCAGGCCTTCACGCTCGCCACGGTTGATCGCCACCACGTTGTACTGGCCAATCTGGTTTACACCACCGTCTACCGAGATCATCACGCCTTCGATGTCCTGATCCGGAGAACTGGGCACAAAGTTGGTGGTCAGGCGACGGTCTTCGTTCACCAGCAGGCGATCGCCAATGCGCACTTCCTCGCTGGACTTGTTCAGGTTAACGGTCAGGACGTCACCGTCCTCAGCCGCAACGGTACCACGGGCAATGCTGCGGGCTTCCAGGCCCAGGAATTCGCCGGTTTCCGGATCACGGAATTCCTTGCTGCGGCGGAACACACCCACGCGGTCGGCGGGCTTCTCGCCACGGGCGTAGATCTTGTCGCCGGCACCAGTAATGATGCGGCTGTCTTCACCTTCCAGCACGTAGGGCGCGCCGTTCAGTTCTTCCGGCGACACAATGCGGGTATCGGTCAGGAAGCTGGCAATGGCGTCCAGCGGGATGGCAGGAATTGGCGTGTCGATGGCTTCAGAGCGAACCTGCGGCGACAGCTTCACCACATCGCTGGTGGCCACCTTGGTGATGCGTGGCTTGCCGTCGATATACACCAGTGCCAGGCGATCGCCCGGGTAGATCAGATGAGGGTTGGCAACCTGCGGGTTCACGTGCCAGATTTCCGGCCAGTACCAGGGGTTATTCAGAAATCGCCCTGAAATGTCCCAAAGGGTATCCCCTTTCACGACAGTGTAACGCTCAGGATGATCAGCCCTGAACTCGGGTTCTGCATGGGCCCAGGAGGTAAACAGCAGCGCCGTGGCTGCCAGAGCGTACAACAGTTTCCTCATTGTCTGTATCCTTGATCGCGTGCCTAGAATCTATGCGTTAGGTAATGCCGCTGCGGTATGACGGCAGCTTATTACGTTGTTATTCCCGTTACTATAGAAGAAGTCTGGCGATTTGTGATGTTATCTTTTGTTCTTCCAGTGAATTCTTTGGTTTCCCTGAAAGATTTTAGCTATCGACTGATCAGTTTGTACTCAATCGGTAATTTATCGGATAATACAGGCCAAGACGTTACTTCATGATAGGTTCATGAAGAAATTTTGCGCAGACCGCTGTCGCATTTCAGAGAAGCCAAGGCACTATGATTCTAGAAATTCTTGAGTATCCGGATCCCCGTCTTCGCACCATCGCCAAGCCTGTGAATGAGGTGACCGACGAAATCCGCACCCTGATCGACGATATGTTCGAGACCATGTACGATGCCCGCGGCATCGGCCTGGCGGCTACCCAGGTAGACGTACACAAGCAGATCATCGTGATGGACCTGTCCGAAGACAAGAGCGAGCCCCGGGTATTCATCAACCCGAAGGTGGAAGTGCTGGACGGAGACCTGGAAGCCATGCAGGAAGGCTGCCTGTCGGTACCAGGCTTCTACGAAGACGTGAAGCGTATCGAACACTGCCGGATTACCGCCAAAGACCGTAACGGCGAAGAGTTCGTCCTTGAAGCCGAAGGCCTGCTGGCCGTGTGTATCCAGCATGAAATGGATCACCTGAACGGCAAGCTGTTTGTGGATTACCTCAGCTCGCTCAAGCGCAACCGCATTCGCAAGAAGCTGGAAAAGCTGCACAAGCAGAGCGCCTGAGACAATGGCTGAAGCATCGCCAGCGCAGAACTGAATTCAGACCGGGTTACGACCCGGTTTTTTCGTATCAACGACACAGAGAAGCAACCACCGTGCGCATTGTTTTTGCCGGAACACCGGATTTTGCCGCCATTGCCCTGAAGGCCCTGCTGGAAGCCGGCCATAATGTGGTGGGCGTATACAGCCAGCCCGACCGCCCTGCTGGCCGTGGCCGCAAACTCATGCCCAGCCCGGTCAAACAGGTGGCACTGGATGCCGCCATTCCCGTGTTCCAGCCGGTCAGCCTGAAGCCCGAAGAGGCCCAGCAGGAGCTGGCGGCACTGCAACCGGATGTAATGATCGTCGCCGCGTACGGTTTGATCCTGCCCAAAGCCGTGCTGGAGATCCCGACCCACGGTTGCCTGAATATCCACGCCTCCCTGTTGCCGCGCTGGCGCGGTGCCGCTCCGATCCAGCGGGCCATTGCCGCCGGCGATGCCGAAACCGGTATTACCATCATGCAGATGGATGAAGGCCTGGACACCGGTGCCATGCTGCTGAAAGTGAGCACTCCGATAAACGCCGACGACACCGGCGGCAGCCTGCACGACCGACTTGCCGACATGGGCGGCGAAGCCATCGTGGACGCACTGGCCCGGCTGGCACAAGGGGAGCTGACCGGTGAGCCCCAGAACGATGCCGACGCCAACTACGCCCACAAGCTGTCCAAGGAAGAAGGCCACATCGACTGGAGCCGCAGCGCCACCGACATCGAACGACTGATCCGCGCCTTCAACCCCTGGCCCGGCACCTTTACCGACCTGGGCGAACAACGCATCCGCATTCACCGGGCATCTGCGCTGGAGCAGGGCAGCGGCAAAGCCCCCGGCACGGTACTGAGCCGGGAGCGGGATAGCGTTGAGGTGGCCTGCGGCACCGGCAGCCTGAAAATCACCTCGGTCCAGTTGCCGGGCAGCAAGGCCCAGAGCATCAACGACCTGATCAACGGCGGCAAGCAAGTACTGTTGCCCGGCCAGGAGCTGAACTGACCATGGCCTACCAGCCCCTGCCGTTTCGTGCCGTCGCCGCCAACGTGTTGCTGGCGGTAGAAAACGGCCAGTCATTAACCCAATGCCTGCCGCCGGCCCTGAACCAGTTGCCGCCGGAACAACGGCCCCAGCTGCAAGCCATCTGCTATGGCACCTGCCGCTGGTTTCACCGGCTTGACGGCGAGCTGAACCAGCGCCTGAAAAAGCCCCTGCGCAAACCGGACCGGGTGATTCACCACCTGATGCTGGTGGCCCTGTTCCAGCTGAGATTCAGCGAACAAGCCACCTACGCGGTGTTGAACGAAACCGTAGAAGCCTGCCGGGCGCTGGACAAGCCGCACCTGACCGGGCTGGTCAACGGCGTATTGCGGGCGGCGGAAAGGGAAGGGGCGCCGGAGCCGAACGACGACAGCAGCCGCTACAGCCACCCGGTGTGGATGGTGGAAAAGCTGCGCCACAACTGGCCGGAAGACTGGCAGGCCATTCTGGACGCCAACAACACCCAGGCCCCCATGACCCTGCGGGTCAATGCCCTGCGTTTCCGCCGTGAGGAATACCTCGATTTGCTGGCCGAGGCCGGTATTGAAGCCAGGCCAACCCGTTTCGCCCCCCACGGCATTCAGCTGGAACGCCCGGTACCGGTCGAGCGCCTGCCCTGGTTCGAAGATGGTGGTGCCAGCGTTCAGGACGAAGCCGCCCAGCTGTGCACCACACTGCTGGACCTGCAACCCGGCCAGCGGGTACTGGATGCCTGCGCCGCGCCCGGCGGCAAGACCTGCGCCATCCTGGAAGCCTGTGGCGAACTGGATGAAGTGGTCGCCATCGACGAATCCGCCGAGCGCCTGCCCCGGGTCCAGGAAAACCTCGACCGGCTCGACCTGCACGCTACCCTGACCCAGGCCGATGCCGCCGATATCGACAGCTGGTGGGACGGCACCCCGTTCGACCGCATCCTGCTGGACGTACCCTGCAGCGCCACCGGCGTGATCCGCCGGCACCCGGACATCAAACTGCTGCGCCGGGAGTCCGACATTGTGCCCCTGGCCAGCATCCAGCTTGGCCTGCTCGACGCCATGTGGTCTATCCTGAAACCGGGTGGTCGGCTGGTGTATGCCACCTGCTCGGTGTTTCCCCAGGAGAACCACCGTATAATCCAGCGATTCCTCAAGCAGCAGGAACAGGCAACGCTGGTTCAGATCAATGCCGACTGGGGCCGCGACATGGACACCGGGCGCCAGCTGCTACCAGACCCGGACAGCCACGACGGCTTTTTCTATGCCGTGCTGGAGAAACCTGACGCATGAAAATCCTGATTCTCGGCGCCGGCCAGGTGGGCGGCACCCTCGCTGAAAACCTGGCCAACGAAGCCAACGACATCACCGTGGTGGACAACGACAGCGTGCGCCTGCGGGAACTGCAGGACCGGCTGGATATCCGCACCATGCACGGCCGGGCCTCGTACCCCACCATCCTGAAAGATGCCGGCGCCGAAGACGCCGACATGGTGATTGCGGTAACCAACAGCGATGAAACCAACATGGTGGCCTGCCAGGTCACCAAGCTGCTGTACAAAACCCCCACTACCATCTGCCGGGTGCGTGCCGGGGCCTATCTGGGCAAGCAGGAACTGTTCTACAACAAGGACACGGAGAAAGAGCTGGACCGTTTGCGGGGATTCCCGATCGACGTACTGATCAGCCCGGAACACCTGGTGACCCAGCACATCACCCGGCTGATCGAATATCCCGGCACCCTGCAGGTACTGGAATTCTCAAAGGGCCAGGCAAGGCTGGTAGCCATTCGGGCGACCCAGGGTGGCCCGCTGGTCGGGCGGGAGCTGTCTTACCTGCGCACCCACATGCCCAAGATCGACACCCGGGTAGCGGCCATCTTCCGCAAAGACCGCGCCATCATGCCCCAGGGCGACACGGTGATCGAAGACGGCGACGAGGTGTTCTTCATTGCCGCCGCCGACCACATCCGCTCGGTGATGAGCGAACTGCAGCCGCTGTCCAAACCCTACAAGCGCATCTTTATCTGTGGTGGCGGCAACATCGGCTACCGCCTGGCCAACACCCTGGAAAGCCGCTACCAGGTCAAGATCCTGGAGCGGGACCACGAGCGCTGTGTGATGCTGTCCGAGCGCCTGCAGAAAACCGTGGTGCTGGAAGGCAATGCCGCCAACAAGGACATCCTGCTGGAAGAAAACATCGAAAGCACCGATGTATTCTGTGCCGTTACCAACGACGACGAAGCCAATATCATGGCATCGTTGCTGGCCAAGCGCCTGGGTTCCCGCAAGGTACTGACCCTGATCAACAACCCGGACTACGTAGACCTGATCCAGGGCGGCGACATCGACGTGGCGATCTCGCCCCAGCAGACCACCATCGGCAGCCTGCTCACCCACGTGCGCCGTGGCGACGTAGTAAATGTTCACTCACTGCGCCGGGGCGCGGCCGAGGCCATCGAAGCGATTGCCCATGGCGATCACCGGTCCTCCAAGGTGGTGGGCAAGCGGCTGGATGAAATCCACCTGCCGCCGGGCACCACCATCGGGGCCATCGTGCGCCATAACGAAGTGCTGATCGCCCACGACCACCTGCGGGTGCAGCCGGACGACCACGTGATCCTGTTCCTGGTGGACAAATCCCGCATCCGGGATGTCGAAAAACTGTTCCAGGTGGGCCTCACCTTCTTCTGATTGACCCCAGACAAAACAACACCCTGGCTGGCACTTAGAAATGCAGCGCCAGCCAGCGTATAATGCGCGTTTTCATTTTTCGGAGTGCTCCGCAAAGCGGGGCGCCACACACAGACTGACCAGCAGGCAAACGTCGTGACAGACAAGGCAACCAACAACTCCGCGCCGGATATCAAGACCTTCCAGGGTCTGATCCTGGCATTGCAGAATTTCTGGGCGCAGCACGGCTGCGTGGTTCTCCAGCCCCTCGACATGGAAGTGGGCGCCGGTACTTTCCACCCGGCCACTTTCCTGCGCTCCATCGGCCCGGAAACCTGGAACTCCGCCTACGTTCAGCCCAGCCGCCGCCCCACCGACGGCCGCTACGGCGAAAACCCGAACCGCCTGCAGCATTACTACCAGTTCCAGGTAGTGCTTAAGCCGTCACCGGACAACATCCAGGAGCTGTACCTGGATTCCCTGCGTGCCCTGGGCCTGGACCCGCTGGTGCACGACATCCGCTTTGTGGAAGACAACTGGGAATCCCCGACCCTGGGCGCCTGGGGCCTGGGCTGGGAAATCTGGCTGAACGGCATGGAAGTCACCCAGTTCACCTACTTCCAGCAAGTGGGCGGACTGGAATGCTATCCGGTCACCGGCGAGCTGACCTACGGCCTTGAGCGCATTGCCATGTACATCCAGGGCGTGGACAGCGTGTACGACCTGGTCTGGACCAACGGCCCGGATGGCGTGGTCACCTACGGCGACGTTTTCCACCAGCAAGAGGTGGAGATGTCCACCTACAACTTCGAACACGCCGACACCGAGTTCCTGTTCCACAGCTTCGATGTGTACGAGCGGGAAAGCGCCCGCCTGATCGAAGCCGGCCTGCCGCTGCCCGCCTACGAGCAGGTACTCAAGGCCTCCCACACTTTCAACCTGCTGGACGCCCGCCACGCCATTTCCGTGACCGAGCGCCAGCGTTTCATCCTGCGCGTACGCACCCTGGCACGTTCAGTCGCCCAGGCCTACTTCGAAAGCCGCCGCAAGCTGGGCTTCCCGCTGGCTCCGGAGCATCTCCGCAAGGAAGTACTGGCCGCCGCTGAAGCCGCCGACGCCAAGGCAAGCAAGAAGGGCAAGAAAGCCAACAAGGCACCGCAGGAACAGGGGAACGCATAATCATGGCAACACAGGATTTTCTGGTCGAACTGGGTACCGAGGAACTGCCTCCGAAAGCCCTCAAGCCACTGTCTGACGCCTTCACCCAGGGCATTGTCAAAGGCCTGGAAGACGCTGGCGTAGAATTCGGTGCCGTGGAAAGCTTCGCGGCCCCCCGCCGCCTGGCCGTGCGCATCCGTAACCTGGCCGATGCCCAGCCCGATAAGGCGGTCGAAAAGCGCGGTCCGGCCGTAAAAGCGGCCTTCGACGACTCCGGCAACCCCACCCGGGCCCTGACCGGTTTTGCCACCTCTCTGGGCATTACCCCGGACCAGCTCGACACCCTGGAAACCGACAAGGGCGCCTGGCTGGTGTACCGCACCGTCGAAAAGGGCAAGCCCACCGTCGAACTGATGCCCGAGCTGGTGGAGAAATCCCTGGCCGCACTGCCCATTCCCAAGCGCATGCGCTGGGGTGCCGGTAAAACCGAATTCGTACGCCCGGCACACTGGCTGGTGCAGCTTTACGGCAACACCGTGATTGAAACCCCGGTGATGAACCTGAAGCCAGGCAACAAAACCCGCGGCCACCGGTTCCACTGCCCGAAAGAGCTGATTGTGCCGACCCCGGCCGACTACGAAGTGGTGCTGAAGCAGGAAGGCTACGTGCTGGCAGACTTCGCCGAGCGCCGTGAACAGATCCGAGCCGGTGTCAACGCCCTGGCCGAGAAAGAAGCCAACGGCAAGGCCGTGATCGACGAAGACCTGCTGGACGAAGTCACCGCACTGAACGAGTGGCCGGTGCCGCTGATGGGCCGCTTCGAAGACCGCTTCCTGGAAGTGCCGGCCGAAGCGCTGATCTCTTCCATGAAGGAGCACCAGAAGTACTTCCACGTGGTGGATGCCAGCGACAACATGCTGCCGCTGTTCATCACCGTGGCCAACCTGGAAAGTAAAGATCCTTCACAGGTGATCTCCGGTAACGAGAAAGTGATCCGCCCGCGCCTCTCGGATGCCGCCTTCTTTTACGAGACCGACCGCAAGACCAGGCTGGAAGACCGCATCGAGGCCCTCAAGCCCATCGTGTTCCAGGACAAGCTCGGCAGCATTTACGACAAATCCGTGCGGGTAGCGGCGCTGGCGAAGAAGATCGCCGAGGCCATCAACAGCGACCCGGCCCTGGCCGAACGCGCCGCCATGCTGGCCAAGACCGACCTGGTGACCGAAATGGTGCTGGAGTTCACCGACCTTCAGGGCATCATGGGCCAGTACTACGCTGCCAATGACGGTGAGCACGAAGACGTCGCCAAGGCCCTGAACGAGCAGTACATGCCGCGCTTCGCCGGCGACGACCTGCCCACCACCCTGACCGGTTGTGCCGTGGCCATCGCTGACCGTATCGACTCGCTGGTGGGCCTGTTCGGCATCAACCAGCCGCCGTCCGGCACCCGCGACCCGTTCGCCCTGCGCCGGGCTTCCCTGGGTGTGCTGCGCATCATCATCGAGCGCCAGCTGCCGCTGGACCTGCAGACCGTATGCGAATGGGCCGAGCAGAACTTCACCGTGCTGACCGAGAACAACACCGCCAGCACCGTAGTGGACTACATGCTTGATCGCTTCCGCGCCCATTACGACGAGCAGGGCATTGGCGCCGAAGTGTACCTGGCCGTACACGCCCGCCGCCCGACACGCCCGCTGGACTTCGACCGCCGGGTAAAAGCGGTGGAAGCCTTCCGCCAGCTGCCGGAAGCCCAGGCCCTGGCCGGCGCCAACAAGCGGGTGTCCAACATCCTCACCAAGCAGGGTGGCGACAGCATCGGCGAGGCTGTGGATAACTCACTGCTGCAGGATGCCGCCGAAAAGAACCTGGCCGCCAGGGTAGAAGAGCAGGCGCAGAAAGTACTGCCGCTGTTCGAACAGGGCGACTACGCCAGCGCGCTGACCTCCCTGGCCAGCCTGCGCGAGCCGGTAGACACCTTCTTTGACGAAGTCATGGTGATGGCAGACGACGAGGCCGTGCGCAACAACCGCCTGGCCCTGCTTAACCGCCTGCGCAACCTGTTCCTGCGGGTAGCCGACATCTCCCTGCTGCCAACCGCAGGCTGAAGGGCGGCTCCGCAGTTATACGGATAAATTTCCCCACGGATGGGGGTAGTAAAACGGCCGGCAATCCGTATAATACCGGCCGTTGATCGGCGTGTAGCGCAGCTTGGTAGCGCACTTCGTTCGGGACGAAGGGGTCGGAGGTTCGAATCCTCTCACGCCGACCATTTTCCCTCCTTTTTGTATTTCCAAAGATTGATTCCTTACGGGCTCCACCGCCCGAAGCCCCTGAATTTCTGTATCCTTGATAAGTCTGCTAATGTTCTGCCGTAAGACTGTCGCGGAGGGATACATTGAACAAGGCAACGGAATTCAAGTCCGGCAACTTTTCGTTTTTGTCAGAGCACGATTCCTTATTCGTGGAACTGGCCGAATCCGCCGAGCGTGCCTTCGCCAGTGACCCGAACACCACCCTGATCAAACTCCGCCAGCTGGGCGAAGCCCTCGCCCAGCACCTGGCTGCACTGTCCGGTATCGAGTTCGACGAACAAACCAGCCAGTCCGAACTGCTGTACCGCCTGAACCGGGAATTGCGGCTGGAACCGCAGATCAAAGAGCTGTTCCACATCCTGCGCATTGAAGGCAACAAGGCCACGCACCAGTTCCGCACGCAGCACAAAGAAGCCATGGACGGCCTGAAAGTGGCGCGGGCCCTGGCCATCTGGTTTCACCGCTCCTTTGGCAAAGCCGGTGCCGGCTTCAAGCCCGGCCCCTTTGTACCGCCAGCCGACCCAAGCGCTCAGTTACGCCAGCTTCAGGGCGATATCGAAAAACTGCGGCACGATCTTCAACACGCCAATATGGCGCTGGACAGCAGCCAGCAGCTCAGCCAGCTGATTGAGAAAGAAAAAGCCGAATACGAAGCCCTGGCGCTCGCCATGGATGAAGAATCCCGCGCTTTGGCGGAACAGGCCCGCCAGCACGAACAAGCCCTGAGCCAACAACAACAAGCCTACGAGCAAAAGATCAAAGCGCTGCAACAACAGCTCACGGAGCAGGGCGAACAAACCGTTAATCAGCAGCGCCAGCAGGTAGCCAAACAGACCAAAGCCGCTACCCACACCCTGGTACTGAACGAAGAACTCACCCGCATCCTCATCGACCAACAACTGCAGGACGCGGGCTGGGAAGCCGACAGCCAGGACATCACCTTCCAGAAAGGCGCCCGCCCGGAGAAAGGCACCTATCGCGCGATTGCCGAATGGCCCACCAATCACAATGGCGAGAAGGGCCGGGCCGATTACGTGCTGTTTGCAGGCCTTACGCCCATCGCAGTGGTAGAGGCCAAGAAAGAGAACACCAACGTCGCCGGCAAAATCCGCCAGGCCGAACGTTACAGCAAAGGCTTCAAGGTAGACGCACCCTTAGTCGGCGCCTGGGAGTTGATGGGCCGCACCATCGCCTGGCCCGCCGATGAAAGCGGCCATTACCACGTACCCTTCGTGTATTCCTGCAACGGCCGGCCCTATATTCCGCAACTGGCGGAACAGTCCGGCACCTGGTTCCGGGATGTGCGCGAACCCAGCAACCTGCGCCGGGCACTGCCGCAGTTCCACACCCCCGGCGGCCTGCTGGATTTGCTGGAAAGGGACAAGGAAAACGCCGAGAAGTTGTTAAAAGACGAACCCTTCGGTTACCTGAAACTGCGGGATTACCAGCAGAACGCCATTGTCGCCACCGAACACGCCCTGGCCCGTGGCGTGCGCGCCGCACTGCTGGCCATGGCCACCGGCACCGGTAAAACCCGCACCATCATCGGGCTGATGTACCGCTTCCTGAAAGCCGAACGCTTCCACCGCATCCTGTTCCTGGTGGACCGCACCGCCCTGGGCCAGCAGGCCATCGACGCCTTCAACGAAGCACCGCTGGAACAGAACCACACCCTCAGCAAGATCTACAACGTGGCCGAGCTGGGCGACATGGCCGCCGAAGCGGAAACCCGCATTCAGGTGGCCACCGTGCAGGCCATGGTGAAACGCATCTTTATGAGCGACAACCCGCCGCCCATCGACCAGTTCGACTGCATCATCATCGATGAAGCCCACCGGGGTTACACCCTGGACCAGGAAATGACCGAAGGCGAACTGGCCCTGCGGGACACCAGCCAGTACCTGTCCAGCTACCGCCGCGTGCTGGATTACTTCGATGCGGTGAAAATCGGCCTCACCGCCACCCCGGCCAAGCACACCAGCGAAATCTTCGGCAAACCCGTCTACACCTACTCCTACCGGGAAGCCGTGGCGGATGACTGGCTGATCGACCACGAACCACCCATTCGCTACGAAACCCTGCTCAGCCAGAATGGCATTACCTTCGAGAAGGGCAAGCCGGTCGAAGTCATCAACACCCGGACCGGCGAAGTGGACACCACCGAACTGGAAGACGAACTCAGCTTCGAAGTGGACGCCTTCAACCGGCGGGTAATCAACGAGAACTTCAACCGGGTGATCTGTGAACAGCTGGTACAGGAGCTGGACCCGTTCGGCGACGAGAAAACCATGATCTTCTGCGCCACCGACCTGCACGCGGATATGGTGAAAAGCCAGCTCGATAAAGCCTTCAAGGACTTGTACAACGGCCGCTACAACGAAGCCGCCGTGGCCAAGATCACCGGCCAGAGCGACAAGGTGGACCAGCTCATCCGCCGCTACAAAAACGAGCGTTATCCCAACATCGCCATCACAGTAGACCTGCTCACCACGGGCATCGACGTACCGCGCATCTGCAACCTGGTGTTCATGCGCCGGATACGCTCACGCATCCTGTACGAACAGATGATCGGCCGCGCCACCCGCCGCTGCGACGAGATCGGCAAAACCGTGTTCCGCATCTACGACCCGGTAGACATCTATGCCGCGCTGCAGGATGTAAACACCATGAAGCCCCTGGTGAAAGACCCCAACATCACCCTGGAACAACTGGTGGACGAACTCACCGACGACGAGCAGCTGGAAAAGGCCCTCAACAGCCCCGGTGAACAACCCGATGAAAGCCACGCGGATGTGGTACTCAGCCAGCTCAGCCAGAAACTTATGCGGGTGCTGCGCAAGGCCGACAACATAGCCGAAAACCGGCCGGAACTAAAACAGAAACTGGACGAACTGCAGCAGAGCTGGGGCGTGGAACCCAAATCCCTCCACCGGCACCTGCATAAACTCGGCCCACGGCAGGCCTCGGAATTCATCAAACAACACAGCGGCCTGCTGAACCAGCTGGCCGAGGTGAAGTCCCTGGTGGGCAGCGAATACATGCCGTTGATCTCCGACCACGAAGACGAAATCCGCGAACGTATCCAGAGCTACGGTGTACACGACAAGCCGGAAGACTACCTGGACAGCTTCAACGAGTTCATCAAACAACAGCTCAACCAATCCGCCGCGCTGGCCGTCGTCGTCAACAAACCCCGTGACCTCACCCGGGAACAGCTACGGGAAGTAAAACTGCTGCTGGACAACCACGGCTACTCCGAAGCCCGCCTGCAAAGTGCCGTGCGCAACCAGACCAACAAGGACATCGCCGCCAGCATCATCGGCTACATCCGCCGTGCCGCCCTGGGCGAGCCGCTGATTCCTTTCGAACAGCGCGTAGCGGAAGCCATGGATCGCATCTACACCCAGCACAACTGGACCCCGAACCAACGCAAATGGCTGGAGCGACTGGCCAAGCAGCTGGTGCACGAAGTGATCATCGACCGGGAGTTTGTGAACCACCGGTTTGCCGACGATGGCGGGGCCAGGCAGATGAATAAGGTGCTGGGGCAACAGCTGGATACCGTGCTGGAGGAATTGAATGAGGCGATGTGGCCGGAGCGGAGTGCTTGAGAATGCCATGTTTATGGAATCGACATAGGTTTAACCTGTGTCGATTTTTCAGTATTTTTTCGACACAGATCATTGCTATGTTTACCGCATAAACATAGACTGCGCAAAACACACACCTTTGTCGAAATTTTCAAGGAATTTAAACATGGCCTGGCGACCGGATCAGCCTTACAACCAGTTACCGCCGCTTCCGCCTGCCAAAGAAGTGACCGAGACTCTGGGCATCCTCAAAGCCTGCATTCCCGCCCGGGCCGCTCTGGCTGAGCTTAAACAGGCAGGTGAACTGATTCCGAATCAATCACTGCTGATAAACCTTCTGCCACTGCTGGAAGCCAAAGACAGTTCCGAGATCGAGAACATCGTCACCACCACCGACAAACTGTTTCAGTTTTCGCAGGAAGATCAGGGGGCCGATCCGGCCACCAAAGAAGCGCTCCGATATCGCACAGCCCTTTATGAGGGCTTCGTTCATCTTCAGCGCAAACCACTGTGCGCGAGCACCGCTATAGAGGTGTGCAGCACGCTGAAAGGCGTGGATATGGATGTACGTAAGGTGCCCGGGACCATCATTGGCAATCAGGCAACCGGTGAAACCATCTACACCCCACCGGTTGGTGAAGAGGTTATTCGCAACCTGCTCACCAACTGGGAAAACTATCTGCATGCAGACGACGACACGGACCCACTGATCAAAATGGCCATCAGCCATTACCAGTTCGAAGCCATTCATCCGTTCCACGACGGCAATGGACGAACCGGCCGTATCGTCAATGTGCTTTACCTGATCGAACAGCGGCTACTCACCCTGCCCATACTCTACCTGAGCCGCTACATAGTTCAGCACAAAAACGATTACTACCGCCTACTGACCCAGGTTACCCGCACCGGTGAGTGGCAGGAGTGGATTATCTTTATGCTTAACGGCGTGGAGCAGGTATCGTCCTGGACCTGCGCCAAGATCGCCGCCATGAGAAAGCTCATTACTGAAACTGAAGACCATGTCAGACAAGCGCTGCCCAAGATCTACAGCCACGAACTGGTCCAGACCATTTTTGAGCAGCCCTATTGCCGCATCAGCAACCTGGTAGAAAAAGACATAGCCAAACGGCAGACAGCATCCAGTTACCTGAAACAGCTGGTCGAGATTGGCGTACTGCAGGAGAAAACAGCAGGCAACGAAAAGCTGTTCCTCAATCCGCGCCTGCTACGCCTGATGACCAGCGATAGCAACGAGCTTCAGCCTTACCACTGAATTCAGCAACCTTGAGAACACACATGACCAACAACGACATCGTCCAGAAACTCTGGAACCTCTGCGACGTTCTGCGGGACGACGGCATCAACTACTCCGACTACGTCACCGAACTGGTGCTGTTGCTGTTCATCAAGATGGTGCACGAGAACACCGAAGCCGGCACCCTGAAAAAGCACCCGCTGCCGGAAGGCTGCCGCTGGACCGACCTGAACGGCAAATCCGGCATCAACCTGCTGAACGACTACAAACGCATCCTGCTCAGCCTGTCCACCGGCAACGACGGCGACGGCAATCTGGTACACGACGACCCGCTGATCAGCGCCATCTACGCCGATGCCCAGACCCGACTGCGGGAGCCGCGCCATCTGGAACAGATGATCAAAACCCTGGACCAGATCGACTGGTTCAGCGCCCAGAAAGACGGCCTGGGCGACCTGTACGAAGGCCTGCTGGAAAAGAACGCCAATGAAACCAAATCCGGTGCCGGCCAGTACTTCACACCCCGCGCCCTGATCAACACCATGGTGCGCTGCCTGAAGCCGCAACCCGGCGAACGCATCCAGGATCCGGCAGCGGGCACGGCTGGCTTTCTGATTGCCGCCCACGAATACATCAAGAGCCAGACCGACGACCTGTACGACCTGACCACCGAACAGAAAGCCTTTCAGACCACCAAGGCCTACGTGGGCATCGAACTGGTGCCCGGTACCCGCCGCCTGGCCCTGATGAACTGCCTGCTGCACGGCATGGAAGGGGATACCGAAGGCGTGGTGCACCTGGGCAACGCCCTGGGCCAGACCGGTGCCGGACTGGAAAAGGCCGACGTGATTCTCGCCAACCCGCCCTTTGGCACCAGCAAGGGCGGCGACGCCAGCATCACCCGGGACGACCTGACCTACAAAACCAGCAACAAACAGCTGGCCTTTTTGCAGCACATCTACCGCAACCTCAAACCCGGTGGCCGCGCCGCCGTGGTACTGCCGGACAACGTGCTGTTCGAAGCCGGCGTGGGCACCGACGTGCGCCGGGATTTAATGCACAAGTGCAACCTGCACACCATCCTGCGCCTGCCCACCGGCATCTTCTACGCCCAGGGCGTGAAAACCAACGTGCTGTTCTTCACCAAGGGCAGCGCGGCAGACAAGTACCAGGAAGAAAACTGCACCGAAAACGTCTGGGTCTACGACCTGCGTACCAACATGCCCAGCTTCGGCAAACGCACCCCCTTTGGCGACCCGCACCTGAAGGCGTTTGAAGCCGTGTATGGCGAAAGCCCCAACGGTGACAGCGAGCGCAAGGAAGGCGAATACAGCTTCCATTCCGAAGACATCGAACTGCCGGAACACAGCGACGAAAACGAAGGCATCGACCCACGCCTGGCCCACAGCCGCTGGCGCAGCTTCAGCCGCCAGTGGATTGCCGAGCACAAGGGCGACTCGCTGGATATTTCCTGGCTGAAAGACAGCGACAGCGTGGATGCCGCCAACCTGCCGGAGCCGAGTGTGTTGGCGGGTGAGGCGATGGGGGAGCTGGTGCAGGCGCTGGGCGAGCTGGATGCGTTGATGCGGGAGTTGGGGGCTGAGGAGGAGGCTGATGGGGCCCGGGTGCTTTTGCAGGAAGTAATGGGTGAGGTTAAGTAATGGCCCAGCTCAAACTGCCCCAGGAATGGCTGCAAATTCAGCTTGGCGATGTCGCTTCCTACGGTAAAACTCAGAAATGCGAGCTCTCGGATGTCACTGACGACACATGGGTTCTGGAGCTTGAAGATATTGAAAAAGACAGCTCCCGAATAATCAGTCGGAAGACGGCCAAAGAACGGCCATTTAAAAGCACGAAAAACCGGTTTGAGAGAGGGAATGTTCTATATGGCAAGTTGCGCCCCTATCTCAACAAAGTGGTTGTTGCCGACACTGACGGAGTTTGCACCACAGAAATCATCCCGCTCGATTCTGAGCCATTTGTCCTTAACCGATACCTGTTCCATTGGCTTAAAACCCGCGATTTCCTGAATTACGTTAACGATGTCAGCTACGGCGTCAATATGCCTCGGCTTGGTACAAAAGATGGAGTGGCTGCACCCTTCATACTGGCACCCCTCGCCGAACAAAAAGTCATCGCCGACAAACTCGACACCCTGCTGGCCCAGGTGGAAAACACCAAAGCCCGCCTCGAACGCATCCCGCAAATCCTGAAACGCTTCCGTCAGTCCGTGCTGGCTGCGGCGGTGAGTGGGCGGTTGACGGAGGAGTGGAGGAGCCAGAACTCTCTCACTCCCCCAAGAGACACATGGCCTGACTATGAGGAAATAACTAAACCTTTCGATATTCCGAGCAATTGGGCAGGTGTTGCCCTTGGGTCAGTTTCAGAAAGGGTTTCAGTTGGCCATGTTGGGAAAACATCAGAATTCTATACCGATGAAGAGAGCGGCATTCCATTTCTACGTTCCCAAAATGTTCGTCCGGGCAGGATCTCCCTTGATGGTTTAGCCTATATCACCGAACCCTTTCATCAGTCTCTCAGAAAATCTCAGCTGCAGCCTGGTGACCTGTTAATCGTTCGTGTAGGCGCAAACCGGGGAGACGCTTGTGTACTTCCCTCAATATTTCCGCAGGTAAATTGCGCCAATATCGTCTTCGCTCGTCCCCAGCGCGGACTGTCACCTTATCTGAACCTATATTTTCAGTCGCCTCTATCCCAGGAATTGCTATTAGGCACAACTGTCGGTGGTGCTCAAGGGGTAATCAACACCAAGTCTGTAGCTCAGACCTTCCTGGCGTTACCGCCAGTAGAAGAACAAACCGAAATCGTCCGCCGAGTAGACCAACTCTTCGCCCACGCCGACCGCATTGAACAACAGGTCAACAACGCCCTGGCCCGCGTCAACAACCTCACCCAGTCCATCCTGGCCAAAGCCTTCCGGGGCGAACTCACCGAGCAATGGCGCAAGGACAACCCGGAGCGGATCAGTGGGGAGAACAGTGCGGAAGCTTTGCTGGAGCGGATCAAGGCAGAGCGGGCGGCTGTGGCAAAACCCAAGCGCCGAAAAGCGAACGCATAAATAACGCAATCACCTACAAGGAGTGTAAGTAATGGACAAGCAATTGCAGCAACTACACGAGAGCCTGAATCAACGGCTGCAACGCCCGGACGAGCAATCGGACATCGAATTCTGGTTTGCCCGGGACCTTCAGCAGCCCCTCGGATACGCCCGTTGGGAGAACTTCCTTACCGTCATCAACAAGGCCATGGCGGCCTGTGAGGGTACCGGAATAACTGTCGACGATCATTTTCGTGGCGTCACGAAAATGATCAGCCTCGGCAAAGGTGCAGAGCGCGAAGTCGAAGATTTCATGCTCACCCGCTATGCCTGCTACCTGATTGCCCAGAATGGTGACCCGCGTAAACCGGAAATCGCCTTTGCCCAAAGCTACTTCGCAGTTCAAACCCGCAAACAGGAAATCATTGAAGACCGGATGAAACTCCAGGCCCGGCTGGAAGCCAGGGATCGCCTCCGGGAATCGGAAAAGGCTCTGTCACAAAGTATCTATGAGCGTGGAGTTGATGACGCAGGTTTTGGCCGCATTCGTTCCAAGGGCGATCAGGCGTTATTCGGCGGTCGAACAACCCAAGCCATGAAAGAACGCTATGGAATCGTAAAGAGCAGGCCACTGGCAGATTTCCTGCCCACTCTGACCATCGCTGCAAAAAATCTGGCCACGGAGATGACCAACCATAACGTCACTCAGGAAGACTTGAAAGGCGAGCAGGCAATTACACGCGAGCATGTACAGAACAACCGAAGTGTCCGAGGCATGCTCGACCAGCGTGGTATCCAACCAGAACATTTGCCCGCAGAGGAAGACCTCAAGAAGCTGGAGCGAAGGGTCAAAGCTGAGGAAAAGAAGCTCAGCAAGCAAACACCAAAGCTACCGAAGGATGACAACGATGCCTGATGCCCGGGGTCTTCAAACTTAAGCCGGCTGAGGGGCGATGTGCTAAAGTTCGGTTGGTATATTGATTAAAACTGCCAAACTCAGGTGAATTGTGGGAAGCCATCACGAGATCAATGACCTAGAGGCGAGTCTCCTTGGCGTGGGTTTATACACACCTGCCGAGGCCGCTGCTTATACTGGGATTCCTGCGCCGCAGATTCGTCGATGGCTGTTCGGCTACGAGTCTGGTGGGAAACACTATTCCGGCCTGTGGCACCCTCAACTGGAAGGTAAAGCGGATCAGGCTCTGGGATTCCACGACTTGTTGGAAATTCGCTTTGTGAATGCCTTCAGGCGCCACGGCGTTAGTTTACAAGCTATTCGTCTTGCTTCCATGCATGCCCGGGAAATGTTCAATCAGGCCTACCCGTTTACCTGCAAGCGTTTCCAGACAGATGGAAAGGCCATTTTTGCCATCGTGCTGGAGGAAACCGGAGACGAAAGCCTCCTCGATCTGGCGAAGAAGCAGTATGCCTTCAAGCAAGTGATCTCCTCCTCCCTGTATCGGGGTATCGAATACTCCAATAATGAAGCCCAGCGTTGGTTCCCCCTGAACAGGAACCGACGGGTGGTGCTGGATCCCGCCCGGAACTTTGGCAAACCGGTTCTGACAGAGGCGGGTATGACGGTAGAGGCCATTGTCAGTGCCTGGCATGCAGAAGAAAAGAATACTAAACGTGTGGCCTCGCTGTACGAAGTGAACGTGGCTGATGTGGAGGCAGCCATTCAATTTGAGCAAAGGACTGCTGTTTGAAGTTTTTATTAGACAATAACCTACCTCCGCCATTGGCGAGAGCCCTCAATGAACTGTCAAAAAAAGAGGGCCATACCGTTGTTCATTTGAAGGATAAGTTCCCTCCCTCCACGCCGGATATTGAGTGGGTAAAAACCCTGAAAGCCGAGGGCGATTGGGTGGTGGTTTCTCAGGACCAGTTCAAGAAAAGCGATTTGGAGAAGCAGGCGTTTCGCCAAGCTGGCTTAACAGTGTTTTGCCTCGCGAAGCACTGGAGCAAAGCGTCTTACTGGGATAAAGCTCATCAGATCGTTCGCTGGTGGCCAGCTATTCTAGAACAGTCAGAGCGATTCATGGGTGGGGCAACACTGCGAGTGCCATGGCAGTACCGAGGCCGGTTTGAGCAGATCAAATGATAAAGCCAAAGCGACCGAACGCACTAAACTGACCAAAACCTCGAAATTACCGCCAAAAACGCTTTTTACTGGCCTGAACGGGCATAAAAAACACTAAACTGATTTCATTGTTAAATTTTGGGCTGCTTTTTCACTTTACTGATTGAGTGACCTCACTGCTCCACCACTATCAACTCCCCAAGCTCAAACCCCTCAGCCTCAGCCCGCCCCCTGAACGCATCCAACACCTCATCACTCACCTCCGGCGTGCGGGACATCAGCCACAGGTAATCCCGGTTGTAGCCAGTCAGGTAGGCGGTGGAGTAGTCCTCGTCCAGCCCAAACACCACGTACGAGCCATAGAAGGGCCCGAAGAAGGACACTTTCAGGTGGCCCACGTCGCTGTCGCCCACAAATTTTGCCCGGCCTTCGGCTTCTTGCCATTCGCCTTCCTCGGCGTTGTAGCCCCGGTTGATGACCTTGATGCTGCCGTCGTCGTTCAGGGTGTATTCGGCAGTCACCTTACTCAGGCCTTCCTCGAAGGAGTGGTCCAGGCGGGCGATTTCGTACCAGGTGCCCAGGTAGCGGTCTTTGTCGAAACCGGTAACCGGTTCGATGCCTTCAGGCAGGCCGGTGCAGCCGGCTAACAGCAGCAGGGTGGCGGTAATCAGGCTCAGTGCTTTCATGGTTCTATCCTCAAACCGACAGGTGTCTGCGGAACAATATCAGAGCGGTGGAGAAAAACACTCCGCCAATGGCCACCAGCGCCAGCATTTGCGGCCACACCACCTCCAGCCCGGCACCCCGGTACAGAATGGCCTGGGCCATGCTCACGAAGTGGGTAGTGGGGGCGGCCAGCATGATGTTCTGCACCAGGTCCGGCATGCTTTCCCTTGGGGTGATGCCGCCAGACAGCAGCTGCAAGGGCAGGATGGTGAGGATCAGCAGCAGACCGAACTGGGGCATGGTGCGGGCCACGGTGCCGATCAGGATGCCGATGGCGGTGGTGGAGAACAGGTGAATGAGCGCCCCCAGCAGGAACAGCCACACCGAGCCGGCAATGGGTACGTTCAGCCAGCCCTGAATCACCAGGGTGATCGACACAGACGCCGCCAGCAGCACCACCAGGCCGTTGGCCCAGACCTTGGACGCCATAATCTCGAACGGCCGCAGCGGCATTACCATCAGGTGTTCCACGGTGCCGTGTTCGCGCTCGCGAATCAGCGCTGCGCCGGTCAGGATAATGCTGATCAGGGTCACCTGGCTGATCAGTTCCATCACGCCGCCAAACCAGGTGCCGTCCAGGTTGGGGTTGAAGCTGGCGCGGGTCACCAAAGTCACCGGCAGGCCGTCCCCTGAGCTACCCGGCTGCAGGAATTCCGCCACTTCGGTCATGGCGAAGCGTTCTATGTAGGTGGTGCCGATAAAGGCCTGGCTCATGCGGGTGGCGTCTATGTTCAGCTGCAGGCTTACCGGCTGGCCCTGGCGCACCTTGCGCTCGGAGCCTTCCGGGATTACCAGGGCGAAGGTGTGGCTGCCCTTGTCCAGCAAGTCGTCTATCTGGTCATAGCGCACCATGTCTGGCGGCAGAAACCAGGGCTGCTGCAGGGCATTGATGACCCGGCCGGAGAGCACGGTCTGGTCTTCATCCACCACCGCCACCGGGGCGTTGTGCAGCTCCATGGAACCGGCGGAGCCGGCGGTGTAAATCATCAGGGTGAAGGCCACCAATACGAACACCATCAACACCTTGTCCTGCCAAAGGCTGCGCAGTTCCTTGATGCCCAGATGCCAGATGTTACCGAGAGATTCCATCATCAGCGCCCCTGTTTCCGCAGCAGTACCATGGCCAGGCCGGTCAGCACCGGAATAAACGCCGCCAGCGCCAGAAACGCGCCCTGCATGTCGGCCAGGGTCAAACCCTTGGTGAACACGCCCCGGCTGATCTGCAAAAACCAGGTGGCCGGCCAGAAGGGGCCGATCCAGGCGCCAGCACCGCTCAGGGACGATACCGGCTCGGTCAGGCCGGAAAACTGCACGGTGGGCAGAATGGTGAGTATGGCCGTGGCCGCCAGGGCGGCAATCTGGGTGGAGGCAAAGGTGGACATCACCTGGCCCAGGGCGGTGGTGGCGGTAACAAACAGCAAAGCGCCAAAGGTCAGGGTGAGCAGGCCGCCCTTGAGGGGCACATCAAACACATAGACCGCCAGCAACACCAGGCTGGCGTAGCTGACCATGCTGAAGGCGATGTAGGGCAACTGCTTGCCCAGCAGGAATTCCAGCCGGGTGACCGGGGTGACGTACAGGTTGGTGATGGAACCCAGTTCTTTCTCCCGGACAATGCCCAGGGCCATCAGTATGGCCGGGATGAAGATCAGCAGGATCGGAATCACCGCCGGCACCATGGCATCCAGACTGCGGAAATCCTGGTTGTAGCGGTAGCGGTCTTCCAGGCTGACCAGGCTCAACGTGGGTACTTCGCCCCACGCCTGCCGGGCCTGTTCGCTCAGGTAGCTGATGTGCATGCCCTGTACGTAGCCGAGGATGGTTTCGCCCCGGAACGGCATGGCGCCATCCACCCACACCGCCAGCTCGGTGTCGCGGCCCCGTTTCATATCCCGGCCAAAGCCGGAAGGAATCTCGATAGCCAGGCTCAGCTCCCCGGAGCGCATGCGCCGCTCCAGCTCCTCCGCCGTCGACAGCGCCGGTTGCTCGACAAAATAGCGGGAGCCGGAGATCGCCGCGATGTAATCCCGGCTCTGGGGCGTCTGGTCCCGGTCCAGCACCGCAAAGGGCAGGTCTTCTACATCCATGGTGATGCCGTAGCCCAGAATCAGCATCAGCAGGGCCGAGCCGATAAAGGCAAAGGCCATGCGGATCGGGTCCCGCAGCAGTTCCCGGGCTTCGCGCCGGCCGTAGGCCAGCAGCCGTTGCGGGCTGAAGGCCCTGGGGCGTTCCGGCTGGCCGCCCTCTTTATTCAGCAGGGTGCCGCCAGTCTGGCTTTCCGGTTCCTTGTCCACCGCTTCCAGGGTGGTCATAAATGCGCCTTCCAGGCTGTCACTGCCGGTTTGTTCGATCAGTGCTTCGGGGGTATCACAGGCCAGTACTTCGCCCGCGTGCATCAGCGATATCCGGTCGCAGCGCTCGCCTTCGTTCATGAAGTGGGTGGAGATAAAGATGGTCACCCCGTCTTCCCGGGACAGCCGCATCAGCAGCTGCCAGAACCGGTTACGGGCGCCGGGGTCTACACCGGAGGTGGGTTCATCCAGAATCAGCAGTTCCGGCTCGTGCACCACCGCCACCGCTAAAGACAATCGCTGGCGTACCCCCAGCGGCAGTGCGCCGGCCTGGTGGTCCAGCACCTCTTCCAGGCCGAATTCCCCGGCCAGGCTGCTGATGCGCCCGGCAATTTTTGCCTCCGGCAGGTGGAACAGCCGGGCGTGCAGGTCGAGGTTCTGGCGCACGGTCAGCTCGCCGTACAGGGAGAACGACTGGGACATGTAGCCCACCTTGCGGCGGGTGGCCAGGTCTTTGGCATTCAGCGGCTCACCGAACAACGCCACCTTACCCTCGGTGGGGGTCAGCAGGCCGGTGAGCATTTTCATGGTGGTGGTTTTGCCGCAGCCGTTGGAGCCCAGAAAACCGAAGATCTCGCCTTTCGGGATGGTAAAGCTGACGTCTTTGACCGCGGTGAAGCTGCCGAATTTCAGGGTCAGGTTCTCCGCCACGATGGCCGGAGTGCTGTTTTCGGGAGTGGGTGAAGCTGTCGCTTGTGCCGATACCGGCACGCCCAGCTCCTGCTCCCGGCGGCTGTCCGGCAGCAGGGCGATAAAGGCGTCGTCCAGGTTATCGGTGCCGGTTTGCTGGCGCAGCTCGGCAGGGGAGCCGGTGGCCAGCACTTTGCCTGCGTCCATGGCCACCAGCCAGTCGTAGCGTTCCGCTTCTTCCATGTAGGCGGTGGCGACCAGCACGCTCATGCCACTACTTTGCCCGCGGATGGTGTCGATCAGGTCCCAAAAGCGTTTGCGGGAAAGCGGGTCTACGCCGGTGGTGGGCTCGTCCAGGATCAGCAGGTCCGGGTTGTGGATAAGTGCACAGCACAGGCCCAGTTTCTGCTTCATGCCGCCAGAGAGCTTGCCGGCGGGGCGGTCCCGGAAGGCCAGCAGGCCGGTGGCATCCAGCAGGCGGTCGATCTGCAGCCGGCGGGAGGCGCCGGTGAGGCCGAACAGGTCGGCAAAGAAGGCAATGTTCTCGTCCACCGTCAGGGTGTGGTACAGGTTGCCGCCCAGGCCCTGGGGCATATAGGCAATGCGCGGAGCGGCCCGGTTGCGAAACCGGTGGCTGGCCATGTCGCCGCCCAGCACCTGCAAACGCCCCTGTTGTAACTCCCGGGCACCGGCAACCAGCCCCAGCAGGGTGGATTTGCCCACCCCGTCCGGGCCGATCAGGCCCACCATGCAGCCAGCGGGGAAATCCAGCGTAATGTCGCACAGCGCAGCGGTTTCCCCGTAGCGGTGGCTGATTCCTTCCAGCCGGGCTACGGTGTCAGTCATTGGGCAGGCTCACCTTCAGGCTGTCGGGCCAGGGCAGGCTTTCATCCAGGCGCACATAGGCTTCGCCCGGCACACCGGTTTTTACCCTGTCCCGGTAAGCTTTGAGCAGGTCCGGATTGATGCGGATACGCACCCGGAACATCAGCTTCTCCCGCTCGCTGCGAGTTTCCACCGATTTGGGGGTGAACTGGGCTTCTGCCGCCACAAAGCTGACCTCCGCCGGCACCACGTAATCCGGCAGGGCATCCAGGATGATGCGCGCTTCCGAGCCGACCCGCACTTTGCCGGCCTGGGCCGTGGGCAGGAAGATGGTCATGTAGACGTCGGTCACATCCAGCACTGTGGCCACCTTGCCGCCGGCGGCCAGTACTTCGCCGGGTTCCGCCAGCCGGTAGAGCACCCGGCCACCCACCGGGGTGGAAAGCTGGCTGTCATCAATGTTGGTCTGGATCTGCCGGATGGCGGCCCGGGCCGATTCAATGCCGGCATCGGCCGAAGCCACCTGTACCCGGGCCGCCTGCAGGGCAGCCCCGGCGGTTTCTGCCGCCGTGCGGGTGCGGTCCAGCTGCTCCCGGGAGGCATGGCCCCGGTCGACCAGGGTTTCAATACGGGCGAGTTCGGCACGGGCATAGCGCTGCTCGCTTTCCCGCTGCACAACGACGGCTTCGGCCAGCAGCCGGGCCTGTTCAGCCTGGTGCAAGTTGGCTTCAGCGGCGGCCGCGCGGGCCTTGAGTTCGTCGGTGTCCATTACCGCCAGCAGCTGGCCGGCTTCTACCATGTCGCCTTCACGCACCTCGAAGGATTCCAGGCGCCCGGGTATACGGGTGGCGATATCCACTTCGGTGGCTTCAATACGGCCGTTGCCGGAAGCAATGTGCTCGGGGAGTTCGTCGCCGTTCGGCATCAGGTACCAGACAGCAGCCGCTATCACAGCCACAATCAGCAGTGCCAGCAGGAGTTTGGAGGCAGTTTTGGCACTTTTACCGGCCATATGACGTCCTTGATCAGATGAGTACTACGGAAGGGAAGTATAGAAAAAAAGTGTGACGATAGGGCTGACAGAAGTCAAGATAGCTTACGATCTATCCCGTCTGTCAGCCTGCGACACCCCTAATAAGCGCCGCGGATCAGATCAATTCCCGGCTTCAACACTTCCCGCCAGGCTTCGCGCAGTGCCGGCGTGTATTCAGGATCGTGCGTGCGCACGGTTTTCAGCAGTGAGTCTTCCCACAAGTCATACCACTCTGGCTGGATGTTGTGGTTGTGCCGGTTGTGGCTTTCGCCCAAGTCCTTGAGTTTGCGATCAGACATTCCGCGGGCGACCAGGATGATCTGCATAACACCATTACGCAGCAGGTGGCGCTGGGCGCCCATGTCGGTATTCTCAAAGCGGTTGCGAATGGCATCGGAGCTGGACATGAAGAAGTTGTAGAAATCCACGAAGAACTCATCGTTTCGGCAACAGCGCCCGTAGCTCTGGAAAACAAGATCCGTGTTGTTCATTTGCAGTGGTTGTCCTTGTAAAAACCGAGGGAATTCTGATCAGGGCAGTGATTGTAAGCAAGCGACCGAAATTAGATATAGCGGCATGCCGCTACTACCAGTGCTGCGACAAAATGTCGCCGACCGCGGAAAAGCGTTATTCCGAACCGACCTGAACGGCAACTCCATTCGTTAAATTCTGCATGGCAAAATAATGTAAAACGAGCTTTCAAATTCACTTCGCTAAGCAGGGTTTGCGATAGACTTGCCGGCAAATACCCAGGAACCACGTTAAGGAACTAACGAATGGCGTTTGAATACGGTACCCAGAAACTCAACATCCGGAACCCGTTCCGGTTCGAAGGGCTTGTCCGGTCTGTTCGAGGTCTTGTGCTGACGGCGATCGGCGTTTATCTCCTGTTGCAGATCCAACCATTGCTCTCGACGGACAAAACTCAGGCCTGGGTGAATCTGGTGATTGGTGGTTTATTTGTGATTGGTGGTTTCAAAGCTCTGGGTGTCGGGCTGTTTCAGGTTATGCGTTTTTTCGTGGGCCGGGCAGCCCCCGCCTCGCTGACCGGCAACGTCGCCCGGGAAGCGGTTCAGGAAAAAGAACCAACGCTCTACACAGCACGCAGCATACACAACATGCTGATGAGCAAAAGTAACCCGACCTTTACTGAACCCCAGGGGTGGTTTGCCCGCGCCGTGCATTCGGTATTTCCTGGGCTGATCGTAACGCCCTGGCCTATCCGGAACATGGCCAAAACGCTGGTGATGAAAATCACGCGTAGCCTTATCGCGCTATGCGCCTTCCTGATCGCCTCCCTGGTGGTGATGATGGTGTTCTCCGGCACTGCCGGCGGCGAAGCGGGCAGCGTTGTGGTGTCGTTGGTTTTTCAGCTTGTGTTGCTGGTTTATCTCGGCTTGATTTGGGTAAAACTGGGCAATCCACTCACTCGCCAAAACATGACCAAACTGCACACATACTCCAGTGGCGGGCTTGCCCTGGTGGTCATTGGTGCGATCGTTGTTCCGGTATTGGTTGCGCAAGGCTGGATTGCGCTCTGGTCCGAGCTGCGCCCTGGAAGCCGCGCCGAATTTGTTGAATTGTTGCCCATTCTCGAGCCGGTCTTTTACACCGGAACTCTGATCACGCTGACGCTGGTTTGCGCAGCCATTCTTGCGGCCATTGCCGTGATGATGATTCGCGCGCGTATTCGGATGGTTGAGATCAAAACCAGTAGCTCGGAGAAAAACAACAGTTGGCGCTACGACCTGCACCCAAGACAAATCTTCACCACGCTGAGAGATCTGGTTTTGATGGGAAAACGGGAGCAGGAACTTCCGAATCGCATGTACCTGGATGAAAACGACACCGGCCAGGCTAACCGGGATAACGAGCAATTTAATGGCGACTTGATTACCGAAATTCAGCCCGTGGCCGAGGATATGCCTGAATCCGTTGTTATGCGCTACTCGCGGATCGGTGGCACGGTATTAGCCCAGATCCTGATGTTGTTGGGTGCCGTCTTATTCTGGCTGGGAGCACAAAGCGTGTTGCCCCATATCGATACATGGCGTCAGCTGGTCAGCCAAAGTGCAGGTGTTGAAACCGTGGTCAGTCAGCTATTAGTGCCGGTTGGTGCGACCGCAGCCACTTTGCTTGCGGGTCTTTTGCTGATGGGCTTTGGCCGTACGCTGGACAGAATCTGTCATATGTTCTGGGCCGAGATTTTCTTCCGCTCCAGGATTTTTGATTTTCATTGCGAGGGTACCGTCATGCGGGCCACTCATTTTCGCGGGGCTGACCGCCACAGCGCTTCCAGCGAGCAGGATGTTTTTACCTTTGATGCAACCTACTTTGCTTTGGCGGCAGACACGGTAAGCTCCACTTTTGCGGTATCTGGTCAATACAATCTTGAACAGCCACGCTATGTGTTATCAATGAGCCCCTGCGATGGCTTCATGGAAAGCGTTATGGGCGATCTGGAGCAACAGTTCCGCCAGCGGAATGAAGAAATTCAGAACGAAAAGCGGTCAGACAGGGAGCAGCGTCTTGACTATATTCGTCAGGAACAGGAAGCCCGCCGCACAGGCGATATGACAGCGCAAGGCCTGGTGCCTCCCCAGCAACCTGCGCTGGACTCTGAGATGGTAAGCCCGAATGCCGAGCGTGAAAAAATTGCTCGCTGGGAAGGGGATAACGACTGAGGCTGCCCGGCCGGAATCAGCCGGGACCTGAAAACCACCAGCGGGGCAGTAACCGGTTAACGCCGGGCTGCAGAAAGCGATCGTCGATCAACCAGATCACGCCCCGGTCGTCCGGGGTGCGGATCACCCGGCCGGCGGCCTGGGCCACTTTCTGCAGGCCGGGAATCAGGTAGGTGTAGTTGTAGCCTTCACCGAAGCGCTGCTGCAGGCGGTCTTTGAGGATTTCGTGCCAGGCATCGAAGGGCGGCAGGCCCAGGGTAGCCACGAAGGCGCCGATCAGCTGGTCGCCGGGCAGGTCGATGCCTTCACTGAACACGCCGCCGAGTACCGCGAAGGCAACTGAGCCTTCAGGTTTCTGGAATTCTGCCAGGAACTGCCGGCGCTGCTCCGGGCTCATGCCCGGTTGCTGGGCGCGTTGGGGAATATCCGGTGCGTGTTGCGCCAGGGTGTCACTCACTTCCTTCGCATATTTAAAGCTGCTGAAAAACGCCAGGTAATGGCCCGGCCGTTCCCGGTATTGCCGGGCGATCAGTTCGGCGATGGGTTGCAGCGAACTCTCACGGTGCACCTGCCGGGTGCTGATGCCGGGGGTGAACTGCACCTGCAATTGTTCGGCGCTGAACGGGCTGGGCAGGGAGGTGAAGCGGGCGTCTTCAGGCAGGCCCAGCAGGTCCCGGTAATAGACGCCGGGGCTGAGGGTGGCGGAGAACAGCAGTACCGAGTGGGCAGCCTTGAAGCGCTCCGTGAGGAAATCCGCCGGGACCAGGTTCTGGATGGTCAGGCTGGCGCGGCCCCGGCCGGTGCGCTGGAACTCACACAGGGAGTGGTCACCGAAGCTGTCCGCCAGCTTCATAAAGGCCACGCTTTCGAACATCACTTCCTGCAGGGCCAGGTCCGGCGGGTTGTCGGCCAGGTAATCGGTGATCACAGAAACCATGGCCTGCAACGCGCCCAGTAATTGCGGTGGCAGAGTCGCCAGGAACACCGGCTGGGGCTGTTCGCCGTGATCCCGGATCAGCGCTTGCCAGGCCCGGGCGGTTCGGTCGAGCGCCGCTTTTACCGGTTTGGGGGCAATCTTCTTCAGCTTTAACAGCCGCTGCTGCTCCAGCTGCACCGAATACATGCCCCGGGCACGGTCCACCAGGTTGTGGGCTTCGTCCACCAGCACGCTGGCCTGCCAGTTGTTCTGGCGGATCAGGCCGTGCAGCAGGGCGGACTGGTCGAACATGCGGTTCACATCAGCGATCACCAGGTCACTCCAACGGGCCATTTCCTGGGCGAGGAAGTAGGGGCAAATGTCATGCCCTGCGGCGATTTTCGCCAAATTCTGCTGATTTAACGGCTCTTTGCTCTGCACCGCCTCGGCCCGGGCATCGGGCAGGCGGTCGAAGAAGCCTTTTGCCAAGGGGCAGGACTCGCCGTGGCAGGCTTTGTCCGGGTGTTCACAGGCGTCGTCTTTCGAAACCAGTTCCAGGGTACGCAGGGGCCAGGGCTGCAGCTCATCTTGCGCGGCCCGCAACTTATCCACAGCATCCAACGCCAACTGCCGGGCGGTGTTGCGGCAGGTGAGGTAGAACAGCCGGTCCTGCTTTGCGGCAGGCATGGCCATCAGGGCCGGGAACAGGGTACCCAGGGTTTTACCCAGGCCAGTGGGGGCTTCCAGCAGCAGGGTGCCGGCTTTGACCGAATTCTTGTACACGGTTTCCGCCAGCTGCCGTTGCCGGGGGCGAAAGTCCGGGAACGGAAAGGTCAGGGTGGCCAGCAGGGCATCGCGCTGCTCCCGGTGGTGTTCTTCCTGCTCGGCCCAGTCCTTGTAGAGGCGGCACAGGGTTTCCAGTTCCTGCCAGAGTTCGTCGGCTTTGGCGGTTTCGGTAAGTACCGTTTCCTTGTCCCGACCCGTGCCGTAGTAGACCAGCGCCAGTTCCACGCTCTTGCGGTTTTCCTGCCGGCACAGCAGGGCGCCATAGGCCCGTAACTGGGCCCGGTGCAGGGCCCGCTGGTGGGGGCGAATACGGGACACATCACCCCGGTGGGTTTTGATTTCTTCCAGCCGGTTCTTGTGCGGGTTATAGCCGTCAGCCCGGCCGGAAAGCTCAAGATCTAGGCATTTACCGGTAAGTGAATACTCGCTTTTATAGCCGTAACCACGTTTTGCCTGGATCGCCTGGTGGCCGGCAATGCCCTCTTCGCTACTGGGCGCCGGGGTATAGCGGAAGTCCAGGTCGCCGTGGCGAGCCGCGAATTCACAGAGGGTACGGACGGCAACTTTCACACGCTCGCCTCATCGTCATCCCAGCGCACATAGCAGACGCTGGCCGGGATGCCTTGCCGAGCGAAGAACTGCAGCCAGCGAATCTGGTGGTCCTGCAGGCGGTCGCCGGGGCCTTTTACTTCGATCATTTCATAGCGCTGTTCCGGTTGCTCGGCCTCCGGCACAAACCGGATCAGGTCCGGGAAGCCACTGCGATGTTCCTTGATGTTGTGGAGCAGGCGGCGGAACAGGGACTCCAGGTGATGGGCGGGAATGCAGTGCAGGGCCAGTTCCAGTAGAGCTTCATCCAGTACCGGCCAGAATACAAAGGGATTGGCGATGCCCTGTTTGTTCCGGAAGGTGTCGCGAATGTGCTGTTTATAGGCATGGGTTTTCAGCAGGCCAAAGCGCTCCTCAAAGGCCTGCGCGCGTCGGGCGACAAAGTCTTCCCGGGTCAGGTCCGCCGGGCCGATGTGGAACGGATGGAAGAAGGCGCCGGGGATGGGTTTGAAGATCACCGGCCAGCACAGCAGCCCGAACAGGGCATTGATCAGGGTGTTTTCCACATAGACCACCGGTGCCGCCTCTGTGCTCAAGTGCTGAACCGCCGCCAACTCCACGGTGCCGGTGTCTGGCCTTGGCAAGGTGAGGGTGAATTCCCGCAGCGGAGGGTTATCCACAGGCTCGGGTTTGTCGGCCCCCACCTTGGGCGCCAGCCGCTTCAGCAGGCGACCCAGGCCCTGGGCTTCAGCATCACTCAGTTGTGTAGTCTGCCACTGGCAGGCAATGGCCCAGGCATCGTCAAAGCGCTTCATCCGCTCCAGCAACCGCAGCTGTTTCAGCCGCGCTTCCCGGTGGCCGCTGGCCGCCCATACCTGCAACGCCAGTTCCTGTTCACCCTGGCGTTCCGCCTGCCGGCCCAGTTCCAGCAACAGCC
Source organism: Marinobacter vinifirmus (assembly GCF_002258215.1). Taxonomy (GTDB): domain Bacteria; phylum Pseudomonadota; class Gammaproteobacteria; order Pseudomonadales; family Oleiphilaceae; genus Marinobacter; species Marinobacter vinifirmus. The sequence goes on along the minus strand of NZ_NEFY01000003.1, from coordinate 36,415 downwards.
GGTCCCGGCGGCTGGTGAGCCAGGGGTTATCCACAGGGCCGGGAACATCGGGCCACACGTCCGCAGCCGGTTCGCCCTTATCGAGCCGTTCCCGGCACTGATGCATCTGCAGGTAACAATCCACTTCCGAGCGATGCTGAAAGGCGCGGGATTCCGGGGTAAAGGGCACCGGCTCGAACTGCTGCACGCCCAGTTCCACCAGCACGAAATCGGTCCAGCTCTGGCGCAGGTTGCCGAAGAACATCAGGCGGATGCGGTCGAAAAGGGCCATGTCCTGGAGCTGGACGACTTGCGCAGCTTCACCGTCATCAGGCATCCAATCCCGCAAGGGCCGGGGTTCGCTGAACGGTTCCGCCAGCAGCTCGCGCATCTGAGCTTTTCCCAAAGTTTTCGGGTGGCCCTGCTGTTGCAGCCAACCGCCAAATACTGGCCTTAGTTCCGCCAAGGTAAACAGCCGGAACAAATCATCCAGGCTCAGCTCCGGCGAGTTATCCAGCCAGCCCTCCTGCACCAATAACTTGAGCGCGTCTGCCTCCGGCACCGGCAGTTCCGGGTAGCGCAGCTTGTCAGCCCGGAACAGCTCACCGGAGCGCATCACCATGCGCGTGAGCAAGGCCCGAGGGCCGGTCCCGAGGTTTGCAAACGCCGACAGCCGGTTTCGCTCCCGATCGGTCAACAAATCCGCGTGATGATCGGCCACCCAGGACACAATAGTGTCCATGTTGCTCAGGTAATAAAGGGGGTCTTCAAGGTTTGCTGTTTGCGGGCGCTGGCCCGTGAATTCTGTCGTCATAGGGCTGGGACTGTAATCCATGCACAAAAATTAATCATCACACACCTTGCTAACCCACTTAATGATAACTATTATCATTTGCATCAAGACAAGGAGGACGCCATGAAATTTCTCTGCTCACGCCACCGCCAGATGTTTTCCAGCCTGTCCTTAACTGAACAGAACGACCTGTGGCTGTTCTGGATGGAGTACGCCTTCACCTTCTGCGAGAACCAGGATACCGAAAAGATGATTGCCGCCACCGGCAGCGCCTTTGACCTGGCCTGCCTGGCGCGGGCTGACCACCCGGACTGCATGCATGTGGAGCTTACCCTGGCCGCCATTCTGGTGTGCCGGGCCCTGCACGACCGGGGCGACCATACCGCCGCAGAATACGTACTGTTCAGCGCCCTGGAAAGTCTGCAATCGGCCGAGCCCTGCCATGGTAGCCCCAGCGGCTGTTGCAGTACTGATGAATGCATCGAAGTGCTGCTCGATACCCCACGCCAGGCCGACTTTTTCTCAGAGTACCTGAACTGGCCAGACATTCCCGCATCCTACCCCACACCGCAAACCGCTATGGCGGCGCACTGAACTTCGGAGGCTCTATGGGAATGGCGCTCTTAAACCCGAATCTGGCCCAGACCAACCACTACCAGCATGTGAACTGGTCCGCTGCACCTGACAACAGGCAGGTTTCCATCTCGATCTCGGCCGACTCCCTGTACCGGCTTCTGAAAAACCACCAGCTGCACGTGGAAGACCTGACCTGCCTGGATGCGGAATCCAGCGCCCGGGTGCGGAAAATGCTGCTCGACCTGGTGCGCTGACCGCACGCGACCTTCTTTGTCGCAATCCATAGGTATCCTTTGTTCTGCAACCTGGCGCACCCTCTGCGAATCCGGGAGCGCTTAAGGTAAGCTGTTTGCCATCTATTCCAGCGAATTCCGCAGCTAAGGACACCCATGGCCGCCATTGAACCCGGCTTTCACGCCATCCACGCCAACCACCTGGAAGACCTGCGCCGCGCCGTGGTCTATATCTGTCGGCAGAACCCCATGCCGCCGCTGCAGAGCGAGACCTTTCTGGTGCAGAGTAACGGCATTGCCCAGTGGCTGAAGCTGGCGCTGGCGGAAAAGCGCACCGACGATGGTGTGGAAGGCGGCTTGGGCATTGCCGCGGGCATGGACTTCCTGTTTCCCGCGCGCTTTATCTGGCAGGCCTACCGGGCGGTGTTGCCGGACGGCGAAGTGCCGGAGCAATCCCCCTTCGACAAGCGCCGGCTGGTGTGGCGGCTGTACCGGTTGTTGCCGGAGCTGGTGGGACAGGATGAGGCCTTCACGCCCCTGGCGCGATTCCTGGACGGCAGCGATACCGATCTGCGCAATTTCCAGCTGGCCGAGAAGGTGGCCGACCTGTTCGACCAGTACCAGGTGTTCCGGGCCGACTGGCTAGCGGCCTGGGAGCAGGGCAAGGATGTGGTGATCACCGCCCGGGGCGAAGAAAAGCCCCTGGATGCGGAAACCCTCTGGCAGCCGTTACTCTGGCGCAAGCTGGTAGAAGACGTGGGCAGCGAGGCCCACACCAGCCGCTCGCAAATTCACACCCGCTTTATGGAGCAGGGCCAGCGCATCAGCGAGCCGGCCAATCCGGGGCGCCTGCCCAAACGCATCGTGGTGTTCGGGGTGTCGTCATTGCCCCGGCAGGCGCTGGAAGCTTTGTACGTATTGAGCCGCTTTAGCCAGGTGGTGTTGTGCGTGCACAACCCCTGCCAGTTCTACTGGGCCGACATCATCAGCGACCGGGAGCTGCTGAAAGCCGAACGCAAGCGGGGCGCCGCACACCCGGTGCTGTCACAGATTGATGACCCAGACCAGCTGCACCAGCATGCCAACCCTCTGTTAGCGGCCTGGGGCAAGCAGGGCCGGGACTACATCCGCCTGCTGGATGAGTTCGACAATCCGGACGACTACCGCGCCAGCTTCCAGACCCCCGGCCAGAAGATCGATATCTTCACCGACCATGGCGATGTGGATAACCCCTGCCTGCTGCACCAGCTACAGAACGATATCCACAACCTGACCCCATTGCAGGAAATCCGCCAGCAGCACCGCACGGTGGATCTGGCCCGGGACCATTCCGTGGTGTTCCACGACGCCCATGGCCCCCAGCGGGAGGTGGAAATCCTGCACGACCAACTGCTGGCCGCGTTCAATGCCGACCCCACGCTGCGGCCCCGGGATGTGATTGTAATGGTGCCGGACATCAACGTGTATGCGCCGCACATCCAGGCCGTATTTGGCCGCTATTCGCCGGGCCGCAAACGCCACATTCCGTTTACCATTTCCGATCAGGGCCAGCGCCACCACGAACCAGTGCTGATTGCCCTGGAAACCCTGATGTCGCTGCCCCGCAGCCGCTTTGGCGTGAGCGAAATTATCAGCCTGCTGGAAGTGCCCGGCATTCGCGACCGCTTTGATATCAGTGAAGACGAGATCCCCCTGGCCCGGCGCTGGGTGGAAGGCGCCAACATTCGCTGGGGCCTACATGGCAAGCACCGGGAAAGCCTGGACCTGCCGGCAGAGCTGGATCGCAACACCTGGCAGTCTGGCCTTCGGTCCATGCTGCTGGGCTACGGCATGGGCGATGACGAACCCTGGGGCGGGGTAGAGCCCTATGGCGAAATCGGTGGCCTGCAAGCCAGCCTAGCCGGGCGGCTAGGCGAGTTCGTGCACCAGCTGGAAACCCTGTGGCAGGCCCTGCAAGCCACCCGCACGCCCGGTGAATGGGAAGCCCTGTTCTCCGCCATGCTGGAGCAGTTTTTCCACAAGGTGGAGGGCCAGGACCTGCTGTTGCTGAACCGCTTCCGCCGCCAGCTCGAGCAATGGCTGGAAGATGCCCTCGCCGCAGGCCTTGATCACCAGCCGCTGCCCCTGAACATCGTCAAGGATGTGCTATTGCAGGGCCTGGACGAAGGCGGCCTGAACCAGCGCTTCCTGGCTGGCAAGGTGAACTTCGCCACCCTGATGCCGATGCGAGCCATTCCGTTCCGCAAAGTGTGCCTGCTGGGTATGAACGACGGCGATTACCCCCGCTCCCGGCCGCCGGTGGATTTCGACCTGATGGCGCAGGATTACCGGCCGGGGGACCGCTCCCGCCGGGAAGACGATCGCTACCTGTTTCTGGAAGCCCTGCTGTCGGCCCGGGAACAGCTGTACATCAGCTGGGTGGGGCGCAGCATCAAGGACGATTCCGAGCGGCCACCCTCGGTCTTGATCGGCCAGTTGCAGGATCACCTGGACAGCCTGTGGTCTGTGGCAGGACAACCGGAACTTGCGGTGACCAAAGCCCTGACCACCCAACACCCGTTACAACCCTTCAGCCGGGACTACTTCCCGAAAGCCAATGGCCTGGGCGAAGGCGAAGAGGCCCAGCCCAAACCGCTGGCCGAAGTACTGCAGGCCCGCGGCCTGTTTACCTACGAACGGGAGTGGCGCAGCGCCCACGGCGTGGAAGCCCTCGAGCAGGCCCATCAAGCGCTGCCGTACCAGGCTCCGGAGGAACCCATCAGCCTGAATGAGCTGGCGAACTTCCTGAAAAAGCCCATCGACAACTTCTACCAGCGCCGGCTGCAGGTGCGCTTTGAAGACGTGGAAGACGAGGATACCGACAACGAAAACTTCGACCTGAACGGCCTGGACCGCTGGCGCCTGGATAACGAACTGATTCAGAACAGCGTACTGAAAGCCGCCAGCGAGGAAGAACTGCACGAACGTCTTGCAACCAGCCTGGACCGCATGGCCCGGCGCGGCGACCTGGGCATGGGGGTCACCGAACACCGCCTGCGCACGGAACTGGCCGGCCGGCTGCCGGACCTGTTCGAGCGCTATCGCGGTGCCCTGGCGGAATGGCCGGAAGTGATGGCGGAGCCTTTACCCTTCGAGTTTCGCTATACGGGTGACCTCGGTTCGGTGGAAGTGGCGGACCTGATCGACAACCTGCGCTGCAATCCACAAGGGCAAGTGTGCCGGCTGGTCATCGCCAGCTCCGGCCTGCTCACCGGTTCCGGCTACTCCAAGAAAGTGCGCTACGCCAACCTGCTGCGGGACTGGCTGATTCACCTGGCCGGGCAACTCAGCGGCCAGCCCTTTGAAACCCTGATTCTGGGTAAGGAAGAAGGCCGAAAATTCCAGTTCCCGGTGATGGCACCCGAACAGGCACAAAAACATTTCGAAGCCATTCTCGGCCGCTGGATGGACGCCACCACCCGGGCCCTGCCCATTCACTGCGAAGCCGGCTTTGCCTGGATCACCAGTTTCTACGGCGGCAAGAAATACGTGGGTGACCACGAGCGCGCTATCAACGAAGCGGAACAGGCCTATACCACCGCCCTGGAACGGGACACCGGCTACCTGCGCGGCGCCTTTGAAAGCCCCGAGGCGCTGATGGCCAGCGGCGAGTTCGAAGCCTTGCTGCACCAGCTTTACGTGCCTCTTTGGGAAGCGGAGCAGGGCAAATCAGCAGCCGAGCAGGTGGGTTACCAGGAGGAGCAGGCATGAATCAGACAATCGCTAACCGCAACCCGAAGCTGGACCCGCTGGCGCTGCCCCTGAACGGCAGTTCCCTGATCGAGGCCAGTGCCGGCACCGGTAAAACCTTCACCATCGCCATCCTGTATGTGCGCCTGGTGCTGGGCCATGGCCAGAACGAAGACAGCCCGCTGCAGAACCTGCTGCCACCAAACCTGCTGGTGGTGACCTTTACCGACGCCGCCACCAAGGAGCTGCGGGATCGCATCCGTACCCGGCTGACCCAAGCTGCCGAGGTGTTTTCCGAGGCCGCCGACAGCCTGGAACCCACCCCGGAAACCGCACTTATCCACAAGCTGCGGGATGACAGCTATCCGGACCCGGCCAGCTGGCCCGACTGCCGCAAGAAACTGCTGCTGGCCGCCGAGTGGATGGACGAAGCGGCGGTGTCCACCATCCACGGCTGGTGTAACCGCATGCTCAGCGAACACGCCTTCGACAGCGGCAGCCTGTTCAAACTCACCCTGGCCACCGACCAGAGCGAACTGCTGGAAGACGTGGCCCGGGATTACTGGCGTACCTTTGTCTATCCGCTGCCGCCGGCCCTGATGGACGAAGCCCTCAGCCACTGGAAAACCCCCACCGACCTGCGCAAGGCGGTGCGCAACCTGATCGACGATCCGGACGCCCTGGGCACACCACCAGAGAACGTGCACCAGGCCATCAACCAGGTGGTCAGCGAACGGCAGGCACGGGCCAATGAACTGAAAGCGCACCCCTGGGCCCAGTGGCAGCAGGAAGTCACCGACCTGTTGAACGACCTGCACAAAGCCAAGCGCCTGCACGGCGGCAGCAAGAACGCCATGCTCAAGGTCTGGGACAACCTGCTGGCCTGGGCCGAATCCGACGAACTGCTGCCGGAGAAACTGGACAGCGCCGCCGGTTACAAGAACCAGACCCCCGAAGGCCTGGATAACATCCTGAAAGGGGAGGAGCCCGGCCCCCATCACCCGGCCTTCGACGCCATCGAAGCCTTGATGGAGTTCGGCCAGAACCAGCCCAGCGCCAAGTCTGACATCCTGCGCCACGCCAGCCACTGGATTGCCAACCGGCTGGAAGCGGAGAAACAGCAACGCTCGGAAATGGGCTTTGACGACCTGCTGACCCGCCTGGACGACGCCCTGCACGGCCCCCGGGGCGACCAGCTGGCCGCCACCATCCGCCGGCAGTTCCCGGTGGCGCTGATTGACGAATTCCAGGACACCGACCCGGTGCAGTACCGCATTTTCAACCGGGTCTATAACGTGGAAGCGAACAGCCCGGACACCTGCCTGCTGATGATCGGTGATCCGAAACAGGCCATTTACGGCTTCCGGGGCGCCGATATCTACACCTACCTGCACGCACGGCTGGGTGTGCAGGCCCGCACTTACACCCTGGGCAAGAACTTCCGCTCCGCCGAAACCATGGTGCGCGCCGTCAACCGGGTGTTTGAACACAGCGACCAGCACAGCGCCAAAGGCGCCTTCCTGTTCGGCAAGGGCGACAGCACGCCGCTGCCATTCCAGGGCGTGGATGCCAACGGCACCAAACGCCTGTGGGCCGTGAACGGAGAAATCCAGCCCAGCCTGATGTTCTGGACCCACGAATCCGGAGAAACCGACAAGGAAGGCAACCCGAAGGGGCTCGCCAAGGGCACCGCCACCACCGAGGTGGCCGAAACCTGCGCCAGTGAAATTGCCCGGCTGCTGACCCTGGGCCAGGCGAAGCAGGCCGGCTTTGCCCTGCCGGATAACCCCGCCGACCTGGAGCTGGTGGCACCGAAAGACATCGCCGTGCTGGTGAACAACCGCAACGAGGCGGCCGCGGTGCGGGATGCCCTCGGGCGCCGGCGCATCAAGAGCGTGTACCTGTCAGACCGGGATTCGGTGCTGACCTCCCAGGAAGCCAAGGAAGTGCTGTGCTGGCTGCGGGCCTTCGCCGAACCCCGGCAACTGGCCTTTATCCGTGCCGCCCTGGCCACACCGACCCTGGGCCAGAGCTGGCAGACGCTGGACTTGCTGCTGACCGACGAGCTGGTGCTGGAACGGGAAATCGAGCGTTTTCAGGGCTACCAGCAACAATGGCAAAGCCAGGGCGTATTGCCCATGCTGCGCAGCTTTCTGATGGACTTCGAGGTGCCCGGCCTTTTGCTGCAACGCCCCGACGGTGAGCGAAGGCTTACTGATATCCTGCACATTGCCGAACTGCTGCTGCAGGACAGCCTGCAACTGGACGGCGAGCATGCGCTGGTGCACCACTTCACCCAGATTCTGCGGGCGGCAGACGAAGAAGACGAACACCGCACCCTGCGCCTGGAAAGCGACGCCGGGCTGGTGAAGGTAATTACCGTGCACAAATCCAAGGGCCTGGAATACCCGCTGGTGTTCCTGCCTTTCGGCACCGCCTTCCGGGCAGAGAACCAGAAGCAGGCGTATGTTCGCTACCACGACGACTCCGGCAAGCTGGTGACGGTGTTCGACCCCACGCCGGAAGACATCGAACAAGCCGACCAGGAACGCCTGGGCGAGGACATCCGAAAACTCTACGTGGCCCTGACCCGGGCCCGGTTTGCCACCTGGGTGGGCGCGGCGGCTGTGGATAACTGGCACCAGAGTGGCCTGGGCTATGCGATTGCCGGAACACCGGAGCAGCCCATCAGCCAGGCCCTGGCTCAGCTGGCGCAAGGCCGCCCGGAAATCCGGATGACCCCGCTGCCGGAAGCCGAAAGCACGGTATTCACCGAAACCGCCCCGGAAGCCCTGGGGCCGGCGCTGGTCTCCACCCGGGAAGCGAAGGAAGACTGGTGGATTGCCAGTTACTCCAGCATCGAATACACCGGCATGGCCGGCACCGGTATTACCTTCACCGGCGAGGTGGAAGACGCCCAGACCCAGAACCTGCTGGAAGAAAGCGCCCAGGAACCAGCCGAAGAAGCCCCGGCCATGCCCAGCGTACGGAACCATCACCACTTCCCCAAAGGCGCCGGCCCCGGCACCTTCCTGCACGAATTACTGGAATGGTGCACAGCCCAGGGCTTCCAGCGGGTTGTGGATAACTCCGAGCTGCTGCACGAACAGCTCACCCGCCGTTGTGGCACCCGGGGCTGGGGCGACTGGGTGGAACCCCTGCAGCAGTGGCTGCTGGCGTTGATCCGGAAACCGCTGAAACTGGACCGGGACGGGCAGCAAAGCGCCAGCCTGGCAGAGCTGGGCAACCTGCGCCCGGAGCTGGAGTTCTGGTTTGAAAGCCGCAACGTCAGCATCCGACAACTGGATGCGCTGGTCACCCGTCACACCCTGAACGGCGCGGACCGGCCCCGGGCCGAAACCTACCGCTTCAACGGCATGCTCAAGGGCTTTATCGACCTGGTGTTTGAACACAAGGGGCAGTATTACGTGCTGGACTACAAATCCAATGCTTTGGGCGAGGACGACGCCGCCTACACCGACCAGGCCATGGGCCAGGCGATCCTGGACAAGCGCTACGACCTGCAATACGTGCTCTACCTGCTGGCCCTGCACCGGCTGCTGAAAGCCCGGCTGCCGGGTTACGACTACGACCAGCACATCGGCGGCGCAGTGTACCTGTTCCTGCGCGGGGTGAATTCCGCCAGTGGCGGCGCGTTTACCGACAAGCCCCCCAGAGTGCTGATTGAACAGCTGGATGCCCTGTTCGATGGCGAGCCGGTTTCCGGGGAGGTGGCCGCATGAGCCGTACCCGCCACACCGAAAACCAGTTTGCCCTGGACCTGGGAGACGATGCACCGGTGAACACAACAGCAACGGAACCGCGCAAGCCTGTGGATAACTCTCAGCTACTGGCCAGCCTGAGCGACACCGAAACCCTGTTAGGGCAATGGCAGCAGGCCGGCTGGATTCGCCCGCTGGATACCGGCTTTGCCCGACTGATCCGGGAACTCAGCGAAGAACAGGGTGAAAGCCCGCAACCATTGGTGCTGCTGTTGGCGGCGCTGACCTCCCACCAGGTGGGCCGTGGCCACGTGTGCATCGACCTGGCCACGCTGCTGGCCGATGCCGGCCATACCCTGGCGCTGCCGCCAGAAGAACCGACCCATGCCGGTCTGTCCGAAGCCGAGGTGGCCAACCTGCAAGGGATTTATCCACAGGAGCTGCTGGCCCGGGTGCAACTGGCCGATTGCCTGGCGGCCCTGCAAAGCTCTCTCGCTGTTAGCGATGGCTCCATGCCGGCACCGCTGGTGCTCAACGGCAGCCGGCTTTATCTGCGCCGGTTCTGGCGCTACGAACAGCGTATTGCCGAGGGTATCCAGCAACGGCTGGCCTTGTCATCGCCGCTAGCAGACCCTCAATCAGTGGCCGCGCAAACCTTATCAACAGCCCTCAACAAACTGTTCCGGTCCACCAAACCGGTGGATTACCAGAAACTGGCCTGCGCCCTGGCCGCCCGCAACCGCTTTGCGGTGATCACCGGCGGCCCGGGTACCGGCAAGACCACCACTGTCGTTAACCTGCTGGCTGCCCTGCAGGCCGTAGCCGGGGAAAGCCCGGAACGGGCAGGGCGCAAGTACCGTATCCGCCTGGCCGCGCCCACCGGCAAGGCCGCCGCCCGCCTGAACGAATCCATTGGCGGCGCCGTCAGCAAGCTGCCGCTGGCAGACCTGCCCGGCTCCGTGGAACTGGACGACATTCCCACCAAGGTAACCACATTGCACCGGTTACTGGGCAGCCGGCCGGATACCCGCCAGTTCCGCCACAACCAGGACAACCCGCTGCTGGTGGATATCCTGGTGATCGATGAAGCCTCCATGGTGGATGTGGACCTGATGGCCTCGGTGTTCGACGCCCTGCCCGCGAGCGCCCAACTCATCCTGCTGGGCGACAAAGACCAACTGGCCTCGGTGGATGCCGGCGCGGTGCTGGGCGAGCTGTGCCAGCGGGCCTTCGACGCCCACTACACCCCGGACACCGCCAGCTGGCTGGCCGCCATGACCGGCGCCCGGGTACCCGATGGCCTTGTGGATAACTCAGGCCAAGCCTTGGACCAGGCCGTGGCCATGCTGCGCAAGAGCTACCGGTTCGGGCAGGACAGCGGTATCCGCGAACTGGCGGAAGCTGTGAACACCAGCGCGCTCACCAGCCGTGTATTGGGGCAGATCCGGGGCACCGAGTTCGAGGATGTGATCTGGCTGAACGGCGACACGCCGAGACCCGACCCGGAACAGACGCTTGAGCTGATCTGCCGCCACGCCATCACCGGCACCCCGGAGAGCTTCCGCAACGCCGGGCAGGGGCGGGTGGTGAATGGCAAAGCACTGCCACCGCCGGTGGGCTATCGTCATTATCTGGAAGTTATCCACAGCTCAGGTTTAACCGCGGACAGTCCCCGGGAAGCCTGGGATGCCCACGCGGCAGAAGTGCTGGAAGCCTTTAACGATTTCCAGGTTTTGTGTGCGTTACGCAAAGGCCCCTGGGGCGTGGAAGGCTTAAACCAGCAAATCGCCCAAAAGCTGCTGGCGGAAAAACTGATCGAAAAAACCGAAGGTTGGTACGCTGGCCGTCCGGTGTTGGTCACCGGTAACGATTACAACCTGGGACTGATGAACGGGGATATCGGTATCACCTTCAGCGTGCCCTGGGATAAGACCGAAACCGGCGAGCCCAAACAGACCCTTCGGGTAGCCTTCCCCAGCGGTGACAGCACCGGCGGCATCCGCTGGATTTCCCCAAGCCGATTGCAGCAACTCGAGACCGTATACGCGATGACTGTACATAAGTCCCAGGGCTCGGAGTTCAACCACACCTGTCTGGTGCTACCGGATCGCCTCAGCCCGGTGCTTACTAAAGAGCTGGTTTATACCGGCATCACCCGGGCCAAGAACTGGTTCAGCCTGATTACCGGCGATGCGCAGGTGTTCAAGGATAGCGTAGGGCAGCAGGTGGTGCGGGCTTCAGGTCTGGCTCTTCGGTTAACGGAGTAAAGGTCCCGGGGTTCAGCGGGGGAGGCCTTTCCAAAACACGCTGTGAATACATCCCTGTACGCTCTGCTCCGCCATCCATGGCTCCGCAAGGTTTTGGAAAGGCCTCCCCCGCTGAACCCCTAACTTCTCAGTTATCCTCGCTCCGGTGCTGTTGTTCCCACAGATGAGCGTAATGACCACCGCGGGCTAGCAAGTCATTGTGGCTGCCGCTTTCCACTATTCGGCCACCATCCATCACAAGGATGGTGTTGGCATCGCGGATGGTGGATAACCGGTGGGCGATCACCAAGGTGGTTCTCTGCTGACTGACTTCTTTCAACGCGCCGAGAATTGCCTGCTCAGATAGCGAATCCAGAGACGAGGTAGCTTCATCCAAGATCAGCAGCGGCGGGTTCTTCAAAATCACCCGGGCAATGGCCACCCGCTGCTTTTCGCCACCGGATAACTTCAGGCCACGCTCTCCCACTTTAGTTTCGTAACCTTCTGGCAGGCTGTGGATAAAGTCTTCCAGGTGGGCCATGCGTGCGGCCCGGTAGACTTCTTCCTCGGTCGCTTCGGGGCGGCCGTAGGCGAGGTTGCGGTACAGGGTATCATTGAACAGGACGGTGTCTTGCGGTACCACACCGATGGCCGAGCGCAGGCTGTCCTGGGTCACGTCGCGGATATCCTGGCCATCAATCCGGATGGCACCTTTATTCACCTCATAGAACCGGAATAACAGCCGGGCGAGGGTAGACTTGCCGGCGCCGCTGGCGCCTACTACGGCCACGGTATGGCCGGCAGGTATGGTGAAGTTAACATCCTGCAGGATGGGCCGGTCCGGGCGGTAGGCGAAGTGAATGTGTTCGAAGCGTACCTCGCCGTTATCCACAGCCAGGGGTTTGGCATTCGGCGCATCCTGGATGGCGGGTTTATCCCCAAGCAGTTTGAACAGGCGCTCCACGTTTACCAGGGCCTGGCGGATTTCCCGGTAGACGAAACCCAGGGCGTTCAGGGGGATGAACAGCTGGATCAGGTAGGCGTTTATCATGGTGAAGTCGCCCAGGGTGATCTCGCCACTGGCCACTTCACCCACCGCCATGGCCATGATGACAATCAAGGCCATGCCGATGATCAGCGCCTGGCCGGCGTTCAGGGTGGCCAGGGACAGGCGGTTTTTCAGCCGGGCCTTTTCCCAGTCGTCCAGGTCCTGGTCGTACAGTTCGGCTTCGTAGCGTTCGTTGTTGAAGTATTTGACGGTTTCGTAGTTGAGGAGGCTGTCGATGGCCCGGGAGTTGGACTGGTTGTCCCGGGCGTTGGCTTCCCGCACGAACTTCGTTCGCCACTCGGTGATCTTGATGGAGAACACCACGTAAACCACCACTGCCACCAGGATGGCCAGTACATAGCCGACGTTGAACACGACTAACAGGATGCCCGCGACCAGCAGGATTTCCAGGATGGTGGGCACGATGTTGAACAGGGTGAAGCGCAGCAGGAAGCTGATGCCGTTGGTGCCCCGTTCGATATCCCGTGCCAGGCCACCGGTTTTTCGGTCCAGGTGAAAGCCCAGCTCGCGCTGGTGCAGGTGTTCAAAGATCCGCAACGACACCCGCCGCATCGCCCGCTCGGCTACCCGGGCGAACACGGCATCCCGAAGCTCGTTGAACAGAGTGGCGCCAAAGCGCAGGGAGCCGTAGGCCACCACCAGCACCACCGGAATCCACAGCAGCATGTCGGCGCCGCGGTTCTGGTCCAGGTAATCCACAATGTATTTCAGGGCTACCGGGGTGGCTACGGTGGCCAGCTTGGCCAATACCAGCAAAGACAACGCCAGTGCTACCCGGCCCCGGAACTCGGTCAGGTAGGGCCAGAGCCCGGCAATCACTTTCCAGTCGGGTTTGTGGTCGGCGGGGTAGTCGTTATCAGCGTAGGCGCGCACGGGATTTCCTGTTCGGTTGGTAAGGAGCAGATTGTGCCAGATTCATCGTATACTGTGGGCATTCACAGGGTGCCTGAACAGCACCAAATTTTCAGACTCAGGTATTTACATGACTTCGGATAATTCCCAGCCCAAGACCACGCCGGATCACCAGCCGCGCCCCTGGATCGATTTGCTGGTCAGTATCGTGATTCCCTCCGTTATTCTGATGAAGTTCAGTGGCGATGAGCACCTGGGCAGTGTTAATGCGTTGATCCTCGGCCTGGCCTTCCCGTTAGGCTGGGGCCTGTTCGAACTCATCCGGTACCAGAAGAAGAACTTTATTGCCCTGCTGGGCCTGATCAGTGTGGGCCTGACCGGTGGTATCGGCCTGCTGGAACTGGACGCTGGCTGGCTGGCCATTAAGGAAGCGGCGGTGCCCGCGGTGATCGGGCTGGCCGTGCTTATCTCCACCCGCACCAGGTACCCGCTGGTACGAACCCTGCTGTATAACCCCAACGTTCTTGATGTGGATAAAATCCATGCTTCTTTGGAGGAGCGGGGCAGTGTGGATGAATTTGAAGAGCGGCTGATGAAAGCCAGTTACTTCTTTGCCGGAACCTTCCTGTTCTCGTCCATCATGAACTACGTGCTGGCGAAGTGGATTGTGGTCAGCCCGTCTGGCACCCAGGCGTTTAATGAAGAACTCGGGCGGATGACCCTGGTCAGCTACCCGATGATCGCCATTCCCTCCATGGTGATGATGATGCTGATTTTCTGGTACCTGTGGCGCACCATTCGCAGGCTTACCGGCCATACCCTGGAAGAGGTGATGGCGCCGCACCTGGTGGAGAAGGAAAAAGAAAAGGAACGGAAGCGGGCACAGTCTTCCAAATAGTACGGACTGGAATATTCACTCGGTACTGATAACAAAAACGGTGGCTCCTTGCGGATGCCACCGTTTTTTTTGGCCTGGATAGCGCCCGGGTGTCAGACGTCCAGGTTGGTTACTTCCAGTGCATTGGTCTGGATAAACTCCCGGCGCGGCTCCACATCGTCGCCCATCAGGGTAGTGAAGATCTGATCCGCCGCAAAGGCGTCTTCGATGGTGACCTTCATCATCCGGCGGGTTTCCGGGTCCATGGTGGTTTCCCACAGCTGTTCCGGGTTCATTTCACCCAGACCCTTATAGCGCTGGATGTTCAGGCCGCGCGAGGCTTCCTTCATCAGCCACGCCAGGGCGCCCTCAAACGACAATACAGCCTGCTTGCGCTCACCACGCTGGATGTAGGCACCCTCTTCGATCAGGCCTTCCAGGGTTTCGCCAAGGCGGGCAATGGCCTTGTAGGAGGCAGATTCGAAGAAATCGTGGCTGAACACGTGCTCGTAGGGAATACCGTGCACGTAGATCGTCACCTTCGGCAGGTACAGGCCACGCTCTTCGTCCCGGGTAACGGAGAAGGTGTACTTGGTGCCAGTCTTGGTATCCAGCTCCAGGCCTTCACCCAGGCGTGCCACCCAGCGTGCGACCGGTTCTTCGTCCTTCAGCTGCTCCGGTGTCAGGGTGCTGTTGTAGATCATCTGCTGCAGCACCATGGCCGGGTAGGCACGGGACAGGCGATCAATCATTGCCATAACGGCCTGGTAGTCCTTCACCATGGTCTCCAGGGCGGAATCCTTGATGGCAGGTGCCTCAGGGTTCACGTACAACTGGGCGCCTTCCAGGGCGGTCTGGGTCAGGTAGGCTTCCTTCGCCTTTTCATCCTTCAGGTACTGTTCCTGCTTGCCGCGCTTGACCTTGTACAGGGGCGGCATGGCAATGAACACATGGCCACGCTCGATGATTTCACGCATCTGCCGGAACAGGAAGGTCAGCAGCAGGGTACGAATGTGGGAGCCGTCTACGTCGGCGTCCGTCATGATAATGATGGAGTGGTAACGCAATTTGTCCGGGTTGAATTCTTCCCGCCCGATACCGCAACCGAGGGCGGTAATCAGCGTGCCCACTTCGGCAGACGACAGCATCTTGTCGAAACGGGCTTTCTCTACGTTCAGGATCTTACCCTTCAGGGGCAGGATGGCCTGGGTTTTCCGGTCACGACCCTGCTTGGCACTACCACCCGCAGAATCACCCTCCACTATGAACAGTTCAGACAGAGCGGGGTCTTTTTCCTGGCAGTCAGCCAGCTTGCCGGGCAGGCCGGCGATATCCAGCGCACCCTTGCGACGGGTCATATCCCGGGCTTTACGGGCGGCTTCACGGGCACGGGCCGCTTCGATCATCTTGTTGACGATCACCTTGGCTTCGTTCGGTTTTTCCTGCAGGTAATCGGCAAACTTCTGGTACAGCTCCTGCTCAACCGCGGTTTTCACCTCGGATGAAACCAGCTTGTCCTTGGTCTGGGAGGAAAACTTCGGGTCCGGCACTTTCACGCTGACAATGGCTGTCAGGCCTTCCCGGGCATCATCACCGGAGGTGGCTACCTTGGCTTTCTTGCCCAGGCCTTCGTGCTCGATGTAGTTGTTCAGGGAACGGGTCAGAGCCGCGCGGAAGCCGGCCAGGTGCGTACCACCATCCCGCTGGGGGATGTTGTTGGTAAAACAGTAGATGTTCTCCTGGAAGGCATCGTTCCACTGCATCGCGACTTCCACGGCAATTCCGTCTTCACGTTCGTGGGTGAAGTGGAAAACCTGGTTCAGCGGGGTCTTGTTGGTGTTCAGGTGCTCAACAAAGGCCCGCAAACCGCCTTCATACTCGAAAATCTCTTCCTTGCCGCTGCGCTCGTCTGTCAGGCGGATACGCACACCACTGTTCAGGAACGCCAGTTCCCGCAGGCGCTTGGCCAGGATGTCGTAATGGAATTTGATGTGAGTGAAGGTTTCCGGTGAAGGAATAAAGTGAACCTTGGTACCGGAATCCTGGGTGTCGCCCACTTCGGCCAGCGGTGCGTTGGGAACACCGTGGGTATAGGTCTGCTCGTAGACCTTGGCATCACGACGGATGGTCAGGGTCAGGGTAGAGGACAGGGCGTTAACCACTGACACACCCACACCGTGCAAACCACCGGAAACCTTGTAGGAGTTGTCGTCGAACTTACCGCCGGCGTGCAGTACCGTCATGATAACTTCGGCAGCGGATACACCTTCTTCTTCATGGATATCCACAGGGATACCACGGCCGTTATCCTTGACCGTGATGGACTCATCGGGGTGGATGATCACGCCGATTTCAGAGCAGTAACCCGCCAGAGCCTCGTCGATGGAGTTATCCACCAATTCAAAGACCATGTGGTGCAGGCCGGTGCCATCGTCGGTATCGCCGATGTACATACCCGGGCGCTTGCGCACCGCATCCAGTCCCTTGAGGACTTTGATGCTGGAGGAATTGTAGTTCGATTCACTCATTAACGAGACTCCTGAGGTGATTCCCGGTCTATTCTTCCGTCAATTTTCCATGTTCCACGTGGAACATTCTGTATTCAGGGGCATCGACACCGGCCCATAACACGTCGGGTTCCGGGTGTTCGATGGAGGTAATAAACACCTGACAACGCAATTCCTGGAGCTTGCGGGCCAACATAATCCGGTGGCGCACATCCAGCTCCGCATTGATGTCATCCAGCAGGAAGGTAACCTGTTTACCGAGATCGCTCAGAACCTTGCCCTGGGCAATCTTCATCAGGATCACGAGGGTTTTCTGCTGTCCCCGTGAAAAGGTTTCTGCCACCGGACGCCCGCCTAGCTTCAAGCGAATGTCGGCACGGTTGGGGCCGTACAATGTGTGCCCCATCCGGCGTTCCTGTTCCCGGTGACCGGCCAGTACCTCAACCAGTGACTGGCTGCGATCCCAGCCCGGATAGAACTCCAGCTTGAGGCCTTCTGTCCATCCGGCATCCAGTTCTTTGAGCACTTCATTGAAGGCTGTTTTGAACTTCCTGAAAACCTGTTCCCTGATGTCGCTGAGGGTTTCTGCAAGGGCACCAAACTGATTGTCCCATACCCGCATCAATGATTCGTCCAGTCTACCATTTCTGAGCGTTTGATTCCGCTGTGATGTCACTCTCTGGCATTGTTGCCAGGTTAAAGAAAAGGAAGGTTCCACGTGGAACACTAACCAATCCAGAAACTGGCGACGCTTACCCGGGCCCCCGGCCACAATGTCAAAAACACCGGGATCAATAACCGACACCGGAAGATGCATGGCCAGTGCCGACAAACTACGAACAGCCTCACCGTCCACGCGAAGAGAAGTTTCCTTCGCTGCAACATCCCGGGCAATACCCAGACGATGAACAACAGGTTCCTGGCTGTCATCTGAAGTTCCGGCCATGCCTTTATCCAGGCCACCAAAAACCGTGAGTTTGCTCTGACCATGGGAAACGACCGCCTGGTGCCGGGTAACCCGGAACGAGCGACCGAGCCCCAGATAACCAATGGCTTCCAGTACGCTGGATTTACCACTGCCATTGGCACCGTAGATCAGGTTAAAGGAGGGAGAGAAGCTGATGGGATCCGGCGCCAGGTTACGAAAATTCTGGGTCTGAAGTTTCACTAGCGCCATAGGGAGAAAATCTCGATAAACCTGGGCCCCGTTAATGCAGCATGGTCAGGCGTTCATCCATAAACACATCCATTTCCGGCGCCAGGATATGCACATAACGGTCGAAGTACAGGAACTGTTTCAGTAACAGCGCGAACTCACGCGGGAAGTGCAGCCCGTGGCTTTCGCCAACCTTGACCATATCCATCAGGATGTTGTTCACATCATCCTCGGCCTGGTCCACCTGATAGGGCACATCGTCCGGCACCATGCGATCCATCTGACGGTACAGTTTCTGCAAATCCGCAGACAAATCTTCCACCCGCACAGAGCGACGGGTCACGCCGATACGAATCATGGCATCGGCCATGCCATCGAAGTTGCCCACCATGATGGCGGAAATAAAATCGCTTACCGCCTGCCAGGTGTCCGGCTTGATACGGCCCACAATGCCGAAATCAATAAACCCGACCCGTCCGTCCTTCAACACCATCAGGTTACCGGCGTGCACATCCGCGTGGAAAAATTCGCACTTGGTCAGGCTGGCAAACCAGGTATTCATGGCCGTAATCAGGGTGCGTTCCGGATCGCTGGAAAATCCGCGAATACTTTCCAGGTCGGTCAGCGGTACGCCATGGAAGCGTTCCATGGTGAGGATCCTACGGCTGCTGCAATGCTCGTACACCAGGGGAACCGTGGCGTCTTCGTTGTGGGTATCGTTCAGGAACTGTCGGAAAACCTTGAGGTTATTGGCTTCCTTGATGAAATCACATTCTTCCATCATGGTTTGCTGGATTTCATCGACAATGCCCGACAGGGAAGTCCAGGACAGTTTCGGAGCCAGGGTTTCCAGGATACGGGCAGACAGATACAGAAAATTCAGGTCCGTCAGCAGGATGTTTTCCACACCCGGCTTCTGAACCTTGATCACCACATCTTCACCGGTCACCAGCTTTGCCGCATGTACCTGGGCAATGGATGCGGAGGCGAGGGCCACCGGATCGATCTCGGCAAACACCTGGTCAATCGGCCGGCCCAGTTCATCCCGGATAATCTTGCGGATGACGCTGAAGGGCAGGCTCGGGGTTTTATCCAGGCAATACTGGAACTCCTCCACATACTCCTTCGGGAAAAAGGTAGGCGAGCTGGCGATAAACTGGCCCAGCTTGATGTAGGTAGCACCCAGGTTTTCGAAGGTCTGGCGCAGCAGCTGCGGGGTAGGGGGGCGATCGCCCCGCACCCAGTTCAGCCCGGTACGGCCCAGCACCGACAAGGTCTGGCCAATTCGGAAAGCACCTTTGATTCCATTCGTTACGGCACCCATAAAGTCCTCCAGAAATAATTACAGCCGCATGGGCATGACAACATACAGACAGCTGTTGTCATTCTCGGCTTCAATCAGCGCACTGCTGTTTGGATTAGACAGAGTGATCTTCACCTGGGCATCGTCCAGGACGTTCATCACATCCACCAGGTAGCCTACATTGAAACCGATCTGCAGGGATTCGCCCTGGTAGTCTACCGGCAAGGCATCTTCGGCCTGTTCCTGGTCCGGGTTGTTGGCAAATACCTGCAACTGTCCCGGGGACAGGTTCAGGCGCACGCCGCGAATGTTTTCATGGGACAAGATACCGGCCCGCTGCAGGGTATTTTTCAGTGTGGCGCGATCGGCCAGGACAATCTTGTCGCCGCCACGGGGAATAACCCGGTTGTAGTCCGGAAACTTGCCTTCAATCAGCTTGGAGGTAAAGGTGTACGCACCCACTGTGGCACGGAGATGGTTATCGCCGATCACCAACGTGACGGGGGACTCGTCGTCATCGAGCAGGCGGGCCAGCTCAAGGACCCCTTTTCTCGGCACAATCACCTGGCGCAGGTCCGGACAACCGGTCTGCAGATCGCTGTGAGCCATGGCCAGGCGATGGCCATCGGTAGCCACGGTACGGACATGGCCGCTGTCCACTTCCAGCAACAGCCCGTTCAGGTAGTAACGCACATCCTGCTGGGCCATGGCGAAGGCGGTGGCATCGAACATGCGGCCGAGTTCCTTCTGGGGCAACTCCAGGCGGAAGCTTTCCGGCTCGTCTTCCACGTTCGGGAAATGCTCAGCCGGCAGGGTGGACAGGGTGAAGTGGGAATTACCCGCGCGCACGTGCAAGCGATCGCCTTCCAGTGCCAGGTCAATCGGCGCCTCGTCGCCAAGCGCACGACAGATATCCGACAGCTTGCGGGCCGGAACCGTGATCCTGCCAGGCTGGTCCACGTGTACCGGGGTTACCCGGCCTACCAGCTCCACTTCCATATTGGTACCGGTCAGCGTCAGGGTATTGTCTTCCGCTTCCAACAACACGTTGGACAGCACCGGCATGGTCTGTTTCTTTTCCACAACGCCCGCAATGCTTTGCAGCGGGGTGAGCAGGGATTCACGGCTGATTGTCAGTTTCATGGCACTCGGCTTCAGTTATCGGAAGTGAATGTTATTGGTTTTGCCACCCCGGTCAGGTGGTCAGCAGTCTCATAAAGTTCTGGTAGTCTTCCCGGATGCCCGGATCGGTTTCCTGCAACTCGATTATCTTCTTGCAGGCGTGCAGCACCGTGGTGTGGTCACGGCCGCCAAAGGCATCGCCAATTTCCGGCAAACTGTGGTTGGTCAGTTCCTTGGCCAGGGACATCGCCACCTGGCGGGGCCGGGTGACGGTACGGGTCCGGCGCTTGGACAACAGGTCCGATACCTTGATCTTGTAATACTCCGCCACGGTGCGCTGGATATTATCAATACTGACCTGCTTTTCATGCAGTGCCAGCAGGTCTTTCAGGCTTTCCCGGATAAACGGCGGGGTAATCTCAGAGCCAGTGAAGTGAGCATTCGCTATCACCAAACGCAGCGCGCCTTCAAGCTCCCGGACGTTGGAGCGTATTTTCTGGGCAATGAAAAACGCCGCTTCGCTGCTCAGCTTCACATTGGCCTGCTCGGCCTTCTTCATCAGAATCGCGACCCGGGTTTCCAGCTCCGGCGGCTCGACCATCACCGTCAGGCCCCAGCCGAACCGGGATTTCAGTCGCTCTTCCATATCCACGATTTCTTTCGGGAAACGGTCACAGGTCACAATCACCTGCTGACCACCCTCAAGCAGCGCATTGAAGGTGTGGAAAAACTCTTCCTGGGAGCGCTCCTTGCGGGCGAAGAACTGGATATCGTCAATCAGCAAGGCATCGACCGAGCGGTAGTAGCGTTTGAATTCATTGATGGCGTTCAGCTGCAGCGCCTTGACCATATCGGCCACAAACCGTTCCGAGCGCAGGTACGCCACCTTGGCCTTCGGGTTGCGACGGACAATCTCGTTACCGATGGCGTGCATCAGGTGGGTTTTACCCAAGCCTACGCCACCATAAAGGAATAACGGGTTATAGGCGCCACCGGGGTTCTCTGCCACCTGCATGGAGGCCGCGCGGGCCAGCTGGTTGGATTTACCTTCTACAAAGGTATCGAAGGTAAAGGTTTCGTTCAGGAAACTCTGGTGCTTGATATCACCCTCAACCTGCACCGGGCGCCGTTCGTTACCACCGGTCCTGCCGGCAGACGTGCTGCCTGGCGCCTGGCGCGGACTGGCCACCGTAGCCGCCACGCTTTTCTCTTCTTCAGTAACGGTCTCGCCGGTTTCATCAGACAGGCGTTCCGGAACCGGCTCGGCCACCGAACGCACCACCGGCTCGCTCGCCTTGGGGGCAGACCCCACTTTCATCTGAACCCGGGGGGCCTGACCGCCTCCCAGCTCCTTTAATACTTCTTCTATACGGCGCAGGTATTTTTCATTCACCCAATCCATCACGAAACGGTTGGGAGCGAACAGCATCAACTGCCCTTCGCGCTGATCCGACTGGAGGGGCCTCAACCAAGTATTAAACTGCTGTGCGGGAAATTCATCCCGGAGTACTTCAAGACATTGATGCCACATACTGTTCGGCACGACCGCCTGCTCCCGACTACCTGACTGTTCTTACACCGGAAAGGGCTTTCCCGTTGCTCAAGGTGACCCCGGATTCTACCCCGAGCCGGGGTTCAGTAAAAGGCCGGCTGTGCAGGTCATGAACAGCCTGTGGAAACTTTTTATTTTCAGTTTCAAATTCTTACAAACCTATCTACAGCCTTGTGTACAGAAAACCCCTGAAAAAAAGTTATACACAGGGCTCTGTGTAAACCACCGCTTCAACCCTGTGTGCAACACCTTGACCGAACCATGGATAACTCGCTCCCTGATTCCGAACCGGACTTGTTCACAATTCGACAGGGCGTTCTCCACAGGGCTCAGAGCGACCTGTCACAAGCCTTATTATTATTCTATTTTTTTGTTTCTGTTGAGATTTTTAGGCTTTTCCACAGAAATCATGGTGCGTAATAACAGTAATAAATAATCTTTGAAAGAATTTAAAAAAGACTTATAGATTCTGTTAGTGAGCCTTGCGGGTTTTACCCATACGGAAAACTTGCTTTACCTGTCGCTCAAACATTGAACTTGTCTCAGGATTTGACTAGAATGCCGCTCCTGTTTTGGCTGTCTATTTTCCAGCCAGTTACCAATGTCCATTGACGATTTGTGAGATCATCACCATGAAAAGAACATTCCAGCCAAGCGTCCTGAAGCGCAAGCGTGTTCACGGTTTCCGTGCCCGTATGGCGACTGCGAACGGCCGTAAGGTAATTTCCCGTCGTCGTGCCAAAGGCCGCGCACGTCTGTCTGCGTAACTTTACGCTCGCCTCATGAAGGCTTTGACGTTTCCGAAGTCTCATCGACTGTTGAAACCTTCGGACTACAGCAAGGTCTTCGATGGCGTACAGCTGAAAGTTCCGCACAGGAATTTTCTGATCCTGGCTGCTCCCAATAATCTGGGGCACGCCAGGGTCGGACTGATTTTCTCGAAGAAAAACCTGAAACTGGCGGTCCAGAGAAACCGGATCAAACGCCAGGTACGGGAAACCTTCAGAAATCAGCAGGATTTACCCGCCCTGGACATCATTGTTCTTGGCAGACAAGGCCTTGCCCAGCTGGAAAATCCAGCGGTGCATTCCGCTTTGGACGATATCTGGCGCAGAGTGAAAAAGCAGTTCAACAAGCAACTCGAAAAAACGTACCGAAAATCAACGTCTGAGGGCCCAGACGCGACGTCCCGAGGTACAGATTGATGCGCCAATTACTGCTTTTACCCATCCGGTTCTACCAATATGCCATCTCTCCAATGATGGCAAGCCATTGCCGGCACTACCCTACCTGTTCACAATACGCTGTCGAAGCCATTCAGCATCATGGCGCTCTCAAAGGCAGTTACCTGGCAGGTGCGCGTCTACTCAGATGTCATCCCTGGGCCGAAGGCGGTTATGATCCTGTACCGGGAACCGGGCACGTTGCTCCAGAGCCAACCGGCAACCTGACTGAATCCACTCACACCACTACTCAGACCAGACCCTAAGTTTATGGATATTCAACGCATCGTTTTGTTTGCCGGTCTTGCGATTGTCAGTTACCTGATGGTGCTAGCCTGGAACGAAGATTATAACCAGCCGCAAACTACCCAGGTGGTAGAGGCTGAGTCCTCCGTTAACGGCAACGCAATGGCAGACGATATGGTGTTGCCGGAGTCCGGATCGACAGCATCAGGCAACGATGAATTCGCCACACCGGAAACCGGTAGCCTGTCGTCAACGTCTGCAGCTTCGGAAGGTTCAGTCAGCAACCGCTACATCACCGTAACCACCGACGTTTTCCAGCTGAAGATTGACCGTATTGGCGGCAACGTGGTGGAAAGTTCACTGCTCCAGTACGACGAATCCCTCAACAGCGAACAACCCCTGAAACTGCTGACCAGCACCCAGACCCGTACCTACCTGCTGGAAAGCGGACTGATCGGCCGTGATGGCCCGGATGGCCGTAACGCCTCCCAGGCGCCGGTATTCAACACTGAAAGCAGCGAGTTCGAATTATCTGAAGGCCAGGACGAACTCAACATCGACCTGACCTTCACCACCGATCAGGGCGTGGCTATCACCAAGCGTTACCAACTGGCCCGGGACAGCTACGAAATCGGTGTCCGTTACCTGATCAGCAACAACTCGGAATCCGACTGGCAGGGCAACTTTACCGGCAAAATCGTTCGTGACCAGGCTCCGGACCCCACTTCCCAGGCCAGCATGGGTATCAAGGCCTATCTGGGTATGGTGGTCAGTACGCCGGAAGACCCCTACGAAAAATACGACTTTGATGATCTATCCGAAAACCGCATCAACCAGTCTGTTACCAACGGCTGGCTGGCGTTTCTGCAGCACTACTTCCTGACCGCCTGGGTTCCTGACCGTGATCAGACAGCCCAGTTCCAGAGTACCCGTCGGGATCAGTTGCACGTGATGGGCTTTGTTTACCCCGCCACCACGGTGGCTGCCGGTGATACCGCGGAAATTGGCGCAACCGCCTACGTGGGCCCGAAGATCATTGATCGCCTGGAAGCCCTGGCACCCAACCTGGACCGCACCGTTGATTTCGGCTGGTTGTTCTTCATCTCGCTGCCGCTGTTCATCATCCTGGAATGGTTCTATGGCCTGGTGGGTAACTGGGGTGTGGCCATTATCCTGCTGACGGTTCTGGTAAAGGCGGTGTTCTTCCACCTGTCTGCCACCAGTTACAAGTCCATGGCCAAGATGCGTGCGGTCGCTCCGCAGCTGACCCGCCTGAAGGAACTCTATGGCGACGACCGCCAGCGCATGTCCCAGGAAATGATGGCCCTGTACAAGCGGGAAAAAATCAATCCGCTGGGTGGCTGTCTGCCGATCCTGGTTCAGATGCCGGTGTTCATTTCCCTGTACTGGGTACTGTTTGAAAGTGTGCAGCTGCGCCACGCGCCGTTCATGCTGTGGATCCAGGATCTGTCCCAGATGGACCCGTACTTCATCCTGCCGATCCTGATGGGTGCCAGTATGTTCATTCAGATGAGCCTGAACCCGACACCGCCGGATCCCATGCAGGCCAAGATCATGAAGCTGATGCCGCTGATCTTTACTGTGTTCTTCCTGTGGTTCCCGGCAGGCCTGGTACTGTACTGGCTGGTGAACAACATTCTTTCGATCTCCCAGCAGTGGTACATTACCCGCAAGATCGAAGCGGAAACTGCAGGCAAGAAGTACTGATTTAACAGTCCTTCTGACCTGACAAAGGCTCCCTTGGGGAGCCTTTGTTTTTTCTATCCCGGGAAAATGAAGATGCAGCCAGCTACAGACACCATCGCCGCCATTGCCACTGCTCCGGGCCAGGCCGGTGTAGGTATTGTTCGGGTGTCCGGCCCGAAAGCCATGACTATAGCCCGCGCCATGCTGGGCTTCGAGCCCAGACCCCGATATGCCCATTATGGTCCGTTCCGGGACCAACAGGGTGAACTGATCGATGAAGGCATCGGCCTGTACTTCCCCAATCCGAACTCCTTTACCGGCGAGGATGTATTCGAACTACAGGGCCACGGCGGTACCGTGATCCTGGATATCCTGTTGCGGGAAGTCTGTAGCCTGGGTGCCCGGCTGGCCCGCCCAGGTGAATTCTCCGAAAGAGCCTTCCTGAATGACAAGCTGGACCTGGCCCAGGCCGAAGCTATTGCCGATCTGATCGAAAGCAGCTCGGAACAGGCCGCCCGTTGCGCCGTCCGTTCCATGCAAGGGGTATTCTCCAAGCGTGTGGATAACCTGGTGGAGGCCATCACCCATCTGCGCATTTACGTGGAAGCGGCCATCGATTTTCCGGAAGAGGAGATCGACTTCCTGGCGGATGGCAAGGTGGCAACCGACCTTCAGAACCTGCTGGAACAGGTAGAGCAGATCCTGGGCGAAGCCCAGCAAGGCACTATCTTGCGGGACGGCATGAAAGTGGTGATCGCCGGCCGGCCCAATGCCGGAAAATCCAGCCTGCTCAATGCCCTTGCGGGCAGGGAAGCGGCGATTGTGACCGCTATCGAAGGCACTACCCGGGATGTGTTGCGGGAACATATCCACATTGATGGCATGCCGCTGCATATCATCGACACGGCCGGCCTGCGGGACAGCCCGGATGAAGTGGAACGCATCGGCATTGCCCGGGCCTGGGAGGAAATCCGCCAGGCCGACCGTATTCTGCTGATGGTGGATGCCACCACCACCGACAAAACCGAACCCCATGAAATCTGGCCGGACTTTATCGACCAGCTGCCCGCCAGCGCACCGGTCACCGTTATCCGTAACAAGGTGGATTTGTCCGGTGAAGCGGTAGGTATCACTGCAGAGCCGCATCAAACCGCCCCGGTTATCCGGCTTGCCGCCAAGGTCGCGGAAGGCCTTGAAGTACTTCGGGATCACCTGAAACAGTGCATTGGCTTTGCCAGTACCACCGAAGGCGGCTTTCTAGCCCGGCGCCGGCACCTGGATGCGCTCGAGCGGGCGCGGGATTCCTTGCTCCAGGGCCAGACTCAACTCGAAGGTTACGGCGCCGGTGAATTACTGGCGGAAGACCTGCATGCGGCCCAGGATGCCCTGGGGGAAATCACCGGGCATCTGACGCCGGATGAGCTTTTGGGTAAGATTTTCAGCAGCTTCTGCATCGGGAAATGAAGCGTGTTTTGTGGATAAAAAACCTTCAAAACCTATTGAACCATATAAAACATATCTTGTTGTTTTATATCTTAATTAAGATTCTTTCCACAGATTAATCTTCGAAAAGCTAGGAAGCATTTTTGATCGTTTCAACAGAAATTGTGCCCTATTTGATCCATGGATAAGATAATGGATCAACGGGATCAAAATTCTTGGAGACGGTCGTGAATATCAAGATCAACAAGCGGAGCCCCAACAGTCAGGGGATGCAGCGCCTTCGTTTGGCCTACTACTACGGTTCGGATAAGGGCGAGGATGGAAAAACCCGGATCAAGCGGCATTACGAACCTCTTGATCTGTACGTGTACCACAAGCCCAAAAATCAGGCTGAAAGACAACACAACAAGGAAATGATGCGCCAGGCTGAGGCGGCTCGTGCTGCCCGGCAGGTAGAAGCGCATGGAAACAAGTTTCAGCTGGAGGACAGGATCAAAACAGCTTCCAGCTTTTTTGATTTCTATGATCGGATAACCGAGAAGAAGGAATCTGGTAGCGTGTCGAATCACGCCAACTGGGTGTCAGCAGGCAAGCACCTTCGACGTTATCATGGCAAAGCAGAGCTCACGTTTGATGAAGTTGACGGCGAGTTTCTGGAAGGATTCAAGCAGTATCTCCTGAGCGAGTCCGTCACCAAATCCCAGACCAAGCTCTCCCAGAATTCAGTTGCTGCTTATTTCGGAAAGATTCGCAGTGCGCTCAACGAGGCATATGCCGAGGGAATTATCAGACAGAACCCAGCCCAGAAGGTTGGTAGCGTCAAAGCCGACAATACTAAGCGCGTCTATCTGACCGTTTCTGAGATGAAGCGCATGGCCGACGCGGAATGCCGGTATCCAGTTCTGAAGCGGGCCTTTCTATTCAGTTGCCAGACCGGCCTGCGTTGGAGCGACATCCAGAAGCTGAAATGGAAAGAAATTGAGAAGTTTGGTGAGGATCATTACCGCATAATTTTTGAGCAGCAGAAAATCAAAAACTCTGCCAGCGGCAAATCCCTTCTCTACCTCGATCTGTCTGATGATGCAGTGGAATTGATCGAGCTGGAAAATCGAGGGGATCCGGAGGATCGGGTCTTCAAAGGGTTGAAATACAGCTCGTATACCAACGTGGCCCTGCTCCAGTGGGCACTCCGGGCAGGAGTGGAAAAACACGTCACCTTCCATGCTGGCAGACATAGTTTTGCCGTTGCATTGCTCAGCCGAGGGGTGAGCATTTATCAGGTTTCACGACTGCTTGGCCATTCCGAGCTCAGAACCACGGAGATCTATTCGGATATTCTGGATGAGGATCGCACCAGAACCATGCGTTTTTCAGTGCCAAGGATTCTGTCTGAGGAAGACGAGCCCGAAACCACGAATTCCTGCCCCCACTGCGGTCACCCGTTGGAAGTCGCAGACTAGGACAGTCTGCGACGACCACGCCCGGCGCGGCGGCGAGATCCGGCTACCAGTTCGGCTACCTCTTTCTGGATCTCGCCCTGGGACTTGATGCGGTTGGCCTCAACCCAGTCCAGCAAATCTGACTTTTTGATCAGAACACGATTGCCACCTGGCTTGGAAAACGGGATCAGCTTCTGGTGGGTCAGGTGGTAAATGTATGATTTCTTAGCGCCGATGAACGCCGCTGCCTCATCCACTGTGAGAAACTCTTTGTCAGCCGGAGGTAACGGCGCTTTCTCCCCAGTCTTTTGTTCGATGACAACTGACAGCAACGTTTTGATCTCTGCGAGTTCTTTGAGCACGTGAGATAGTTCCTGAACTTCTGATGCCATGTTTTACACCCATGTTTCTGTCTGCTTTGATGGGTTTATTGTTTCAGAAGTTCGGGAAAGCGCTGGCCTCTGGAATTGTCCAATTTGGGCGGAAAGAGCAGGTTGGGGCGGGAAATTTCTTTCACATGTGAAAGTTTTCTGCTCATTTTCTCATGGAGCGTTCAA
Organism: Marinobacter vinifirmus; assembly: GCF_002258215.1. Taxonomy (GTDB): domain Bacteria; phylum Pseudomonadota; class Gammaproteobacteria; order Pseudomonadales; family Oleiphilaceae; genus Marinobacter; species Marinobacter vinifirmus. The sequence goes on along the minus strand of NZ_NEFY01000003.1, from coordinate 8,084 downwards.
TGGCTTGCCATAGCAGTTTTTCCTCGTAAGCCGCTTTGGCCCTGGCTAGTTCCGATGTGTCGAGAAAAACCACGTTGCCACATGGGCAGTGCCATCCCCGGATGTCGTTGATGGTTATCCCCTCGTAGGTCACATCCTGTGAGCCCAAATGCAGATCGGAACAGCCGCAGTGTGAGCAGGTGGGTGAGCGTTCAGATTTATCCATGGGACTTTCACATGTGAAACTTTTTGCGGATCCACCGCTCCAGCGGATCCGCCCAGACATACATGCCAGCACAGACAAGCAAAACGCCGGTCGTGAATGCCAGATAACCGATCAGTGCGCTTTCCATCAGGAGGCTTCCTCTCCAGAATTTTCTTTCACATGTGAAAGTTTTTCTAATCATTTCCTCATGGCACGTTTAATGGCTTGCCATAGCAGTTCTTAAACTGATCTCGAATTGCCGGAGCGAGCTTCTTCCATTCCTTGAGAGCTGATGGTTTGAATGCAAGCGAATACTTAAAGCTCATTCAGATCGACTCGAATATTTGGTTCTGCGCTTCGATCTTTCACAATGGCCACCAGCTCCTGGTCGTCCAGCCTGTCGAGCATGGCTTCGTAGATTTCGGCGGGAACGCAGTAAAAAGCGGGTTTATTCCTGTTCAAAACCGCGATCGGAAACCCCTCTCCTGAATCCACGGCCGCCATCGGATTTTTTTTGAGCTCTGAAATGCTCGCGGTCACTTCAGAATAAATTTGATTGGTCACAGCGCCCTCCAAAGACCTGTTAACAGGTCATACGTTAAGGACGATCGTGCTCATGCGCAAGACAATGACCTTTTAATAGATCGTATAAAGCAATTTTTTCGGTTACCGACTCTATTATCTTGTTAGCCGATTAGTGCGCTTTCCATCAGGAGGCTTCCTCACCAGAATTTTCTTTCACATGTGAAAGTTTTAGCTCAGAGACCGGCACGACCTCAACCTCTTTGTGCGCAGGCGCATAGAACAGATACCAACCACCAAACTCGGTAGTTTGTTCGCTCAGAACATTGCCAGTGGACTTATCCACAAGCGCAACTCGAATACCGTCTGCGTCTAGCTGCCCCTCCACTTCGCGGATCTCGGAGAGCGGTAGTCGCAATTGGTTTACACCACCACGAACCAACCGGCTTGTTTCAACAGCGCTGTACCGAGGAGACAAACCGAAATCACCGCCCACTTGAACGTTGTACCGTCGATACGGAGTAAGCGAGTCCACCACAGCAGGCGTAATAACCTCATGATCACCAATCTTCGCGCTTATACCGGTAACATCTGGCTCATCGTCCTGACACATTCCATCGGCATTGGTATCACGGCATGTGGATAACTCCATCATGGCCTGGTTTCGTTGGGGGATTCTGGTTAGACCGTTCCGACCAAACGATCCGGAAATGGTGAGGCTGACGCTCTTATCCCCATTGGCTGAGCGAGAGACGCCCGCTGATAACGTTGCAGCATCCCAGTTCCAGACGTTCACCCTGAAACTCTGCTGCTGAGTGGCCCAACCCTGGCCAAAATTGTTTGCTGTATGGCGATAGGTCAGGCGGCCCAAACCAAACCTTTTGGATAACTCGCCTTGGAAACGCTGGATATTCTGAAAATCGCTGCGGCTTTCGTACTCATAATTTGCGGTGGCCTGCCAGCCATCAGGCATATTCACCAGAGTTCGGATCCCGTAGACATTGTAATCCTGGCTATTCCGCTCCCTGACTGAAAAATAGGGGGACAGCGATGCTGAGCTCCGGAGTGGCCTCATATAGAGATTGTGATACGTGCGGAGTGTGGCTTCCTCCGACTCGTACCCAGTGGCGCTTGACCGACTGGTGTACTGAATCGAGGGCCGAAATGCCCCGCGAAAATTGAGGTTGACCGACTGCTGTTCATAGTCGTCGAGATCGCTGATTCGACCAAACAGAGAGAAATGGTCGTTCTGCCAGTTTCCGTTGAGGCCCCAGCCGGAGCTGCCATACCATGAGGCCTCCAATGATGAATTGTCACGGGCGTACAGAGTCGATAAGTAGGTTCGCTCCTGATAATCGCGGCCACCAAAAATGGAAACCTCATTGGACAGGCCATAGGAGACGTAGCCCGTGGCTAGGGATTCTCCGTCCGGGATCTGTCCAGCTGCCAGCCGATAGTTGAGCCTTCCCACTGGCGCGAGCCTGCCAGAAACCGATCTTTCCACAATGCGTTCATCTGTCCGACCATCAGGCAAAACAGCCCGGAATTGATAGCGATTTTGTGCGTAGTCCAGTTCGATTTCGTATTGATAGGGATCACTATCCAGCACCACCGATTCGATATACGCGCCGCCTCGATACACATCGACGCGAGTTCCCGCAGGCCAGTACAGCTCAATCTGGTCAGTGGCAAACCGCCCAGTGGATAGGTGGCTCTCATTGGTGAGACTGAGCCCATCGAGTCCGTACCGCTGAACGCGACCCAGTTCCAGATTTTTCACATATCGGTTGTCTTCATCGTGCCATTGGCTGGAAAAATAGTTTTCGTGGTTGCCAATCCCAGCTCGCACATCGAGATCGAACGACGCCATGCGCCCCGTAGCAGTGATGCTGCCCACGAGCGATTCATCGGACTCGCTATGGTGAGTTAGATAGTAGTCAGCCGATTTGATGTCGTACTCAGCAACGGTAGGCTCAATGCGGGCTTCAGGCTCAATCAGTTCCCGGCCAGTTTCTGTCTGGCGTGGATAGAAATAGATGGTTTGTTCCGACCAGACAATTTTCGATGTGCCTATTCCGTTCAGCCGCTCCAGCGGTAGCGGCTCGGTGGCATTCACTCCGGCTGCTCTCCAGAGAGCCGCTTCAACCGTAGCTTCCGACTTATCGCGTGAAACCAGATACTCTCCCTTACTTTGTCCGTTCACGACAAAGGTCATCAGGTAGTCCTCAGCCTTGGCCGGAGCTGCGGTTAGGGCGAGCGCGCCAGCGACGGCAAAAACTTTCACATGTGAAAGTCGGGAGCGAAACTTCATTTTTCTACCTCCCGCACCGGGATTCGCAGTGTTAGCCGGGCGTGGCTACCGGTTTTCTCTGGCCGATCCACGGCATAGCTGAACGCGAGCCTGGCTCCGGGCTCAATATGACCCGAAATCATCCGCACCTTGATCACCTGCCGGTCACCGGGTAGCAGGCGAGCACGGCGTGGAAATACCTGCACTCCTTCTGGTGGCGTGATGCGGAGAACAATTGGATGATCCTGAGTGTTTTTCACCGGGATCGAGAGCGTTTCGCTCTCGGTCAGCGTGACCTCGTGATGACGGAGCTGGAAAGCGTTTGCCTGAGCCGAAACGGACAGGGTGACGATGAGCACCAATGCGGAAACGATATATTTCATGGAGAACCTCCGGAAAGCTTAGGGCTGGTCTGGCCAGCCCTGCGCTGCGATGTCCTGTCGTTACATTTCGTAATCGACCTGAACATCAACCGTTCCGGTGAACGTTCCTTCTTCCCACTGACTCATCTGCATGAAACCGGAACTGGCGCTTGTGGGTCGGTAGTAGCGCCATGCCACGTACAGCTCACCAGTCTCACCAGTAGTTGCGGCTGTGTTTACATATCCGATCCCCGCCTGCTGAAAACTCCCGGCTATCGCCGAGGCGCAGTCTGTAGTTGACGTGGCCAGTTCAAATTTTGGTTCGCCATAAAATGAGATCTCTGCCCCCTGTGGAGCTGTGAGGCTAGAGTAAGCGGTGACGCCTAGCAGAACCGGTTTAGAGGTGTCGCCAGTGATTTTCAGACACCCTGGCTGAACAGTCTCCGCAGGGTCTACAGCGATCCCGTTGGTAGACCACATTTTCAGCGAAAACTCGCCAGTGGGCATCGTTGCTCCGGGAGCCCGCTCAATCTGCATCTGGTACGGTTGAATCTCTTCAATAGCGAGCGCGGGCGGCATGGCGGTGACCTCAGCAGTGGCGGTTCCGGTGGTGGCAAGTGCGGATCCGGTAGTGGCCAGAGCAGCGGCAGAGGTAATGGCGAGAGCGATATGTTTGATTTTCATGGCTTTCTCCTGTGTGAGTTTCGCTAAACGCAGGAGAAATTTTTCCACAGGTCGGCAAAATCGCAGGTGCGTGGAATTGCCCGTTTTGGGTGCATAGCCAAAATTCTGGTTAAAAGATTTTAATCTTGTAAGCGGAGGGGAGTTTCACATGTGAAACAAAAAGGGGCCGTGTGGCCCCTGATTTCACTTAATGCTTGATTCGAGGTATTCGAGGGTTTTCAGATGCTCTGTGAGCCCTGAATCTGCCGTCTGGCCAGTCAGCGCACCGGCTGCTGCTGCGATAGCCAGAAATAGGCTGAAAGCTGCAATTTTGATAGTTTTCATCGTTTTCTCCTTCTTTCACATGTGAAAGTTCGTGGTTGGTGGGTGGTTGGTGGTTAGTCAGTTTCCGGGAGCGGTGGAGTTTCACGTTCCCAGAAATCCTGGAAAATTTCGTCACCGCCGTGGAGGTGGGTGTGGATCTCATGACCGGCCCAGTCCAGCTCGATAACCGCGAGTGCGGCCTGCTGCAAATCCGGGTCGAGCGCGCGGAGACGGCGCATATCAAATGGCCACTCGAAACTGTTATAGAGTGAGAGCAAAAATCGCCTGCAATGGGCGGCCTGGTGAGTTTCGCCCTGAGCGACTGCGATCAGGCGCTGTAGCGCAGGCACTCCCTGTTGGATACGCCGAACTCGTAGCGACTCGTGGTGGGTCAGTTGGTGGATGAAATCGTTGATCGGGGTTTGTGTGGTCATAGCATTTCTCCTCGTTGCTGGAGAAATTTTTCCACAGGTCGGTAAAATCGCTGGTCTCTGGAATTGCCCGTTTTGGGCGCGTAGCAGGGAAGTAAACTTTTAGATGCGGAAGAAGCCAAATATAGACGGCAGCCTGAAGGGAATAAGAAAGCTCAGAGCTGGCTGGCGCAGACCTCTCTGCATAAGGATTAATTTGTTCTGGGGTGGTTCAGTCTTTTGCGAAGTTTGGCTTTGCTTCTGCGAGCAGCGTTCCTATCTTTGAGCATGGCTAAGAATTTAGAGACCTCGCGCAACTGGGCGAGTAGAAATCCTATACTAGACAACGAAATCGCGAGCAAACCACCGAGTACCGGAACCGCCCACGACAAAATTGATTGAGAATCCCCCCCTACCATCATCAGAAAGAGGGAGAACAATGCCGAAACAACGTAGAAGGCAATGCCTATGTGAACTTGTCGTAATTTTTCTTCGACGATATGGCTCAAACGACGCTTTTCGTCGCGGTTTAACCCCTCAGAATCGGAGTGGAGATCGTTTAGTTTCATCCATGCGGTAATGGCAAATGCCATTGGAATTAGCATGGCACTGAGGATAAACCATGGCACTGAAAAATCATTTGGGGAGATTCTCAGCGCAAAAGAAGCGAGCAGAGCACCGCCAGTTGCAGCACCAAGAACCACAAAAATTCCGATAGTAGTCCATCCCCCGCTTGTGCGGAGGGCATACGAATCAGTCATCTGGTTCAATGTGCTCAACTTCATCGGACTCAATTTTCGAAATTAGCCAGTTGTGCATATCATGGTATAGAGCAGTCTCGTCTACAATTCCATTCGTTGTTTGTACCGACAATTTACCATTCAGTCTGACATCCTTACCTTGAAGACGTCCGCCATCTTTGAGCTCAACTACCACATCGTCATCATGAATATGTCTCATGGATGAGGCGATGTTATCCAGCATTTGCTGGCCTGCCTTCGATGTCTTTCGGAGATAAGTAACCTTGAGCTGAACCTGAAGATTTGCCTCATCCAAGGAATCTTCAAGTTTTAGCTTGTTGCACCAGTCAGTACCAAGCGCAGCGCTTAAAATATCGGCTGCTGTGCCTCCAGGGATCCATTTAACACCTTTCGAATCGTTTTGAGCTTGCTCGGAATCACCATCATGCTTCTCACGCGCTTCGACTGGAGTACCGATACTCACCGTTTTTACAGGGGATTTTTCTACTTTTGCCCGGACTGATTCCGTAATCTTATCTTGTAATACAAGAGTAGAATTTCGAGCTATGAGATTCAGGCAGGTGCCGAGTAACCATCCCAAATGAGCCTCCAGCTCTCTGGTGGTGAGGGCTTGAGACTGCATAACAACCAAGTGATTATCAAGCACCCCAAAGTAGAGGATTGAGTCAATGAATTCTCTACGACGTCTAACCTTCTCAGCGTTTGTTTCTTCATCCACTTCTTCGTGACTGGCGACTGATTCACTTGTGATGGTGTCAATTGAGTATTCAGGAGCCTGGTCATCAAAGGTCATTAGAGCTTGGCCGCGACCTTTTTCGAATCTTACTAATTGGCCAAAAAACATCCCTTGGTGAGCGGTATGGTGATTGATCAACCGGCAGACTGAATCATCATCGGGGTTAGTGGCCTCCATGCGGCGTATAGCAATGTAGGCTTCGCTATCCTCTGCTAAGGCTTGTTCGAGAAGAGTTTGAAGAGACTCAGTCTGATTGGAAATAGTCGCTAGCTTGTAGTGTACAGATTTTTGCTTTTTCTCCCTTGCCACCCATTATCTCCTTGTTGTCTCTGGGTTATTAAGTTTCAGTAGCTAACGACAGGCTATCGCATAAACGCGAGCATAGGAATGAGAGGCTGTAATTACCGTAATTACCGTAATTACGGTAAACAGCTCCGGTTCATGCCCGGAGTTATTGTCAAATCTGGTGTATGAGCATCAGGCGGCGTCTCTGCCGGATTGATCATCCACCCGTTCTCCATCCCGAAACTGAACGTTATTCACGACCAGCTTCAGTTGGTTAAACCCCTTGATCCGCTTCCAGCGTTTCTGGGCGGATTGGAGCAATTTAAATACCATCGATAACGTAGTGTCGCGGTTGCCACAGGACCGGCTTCGCTTGGTCCTCAGCCTGACTGTGGCGAAGGTGGACTCAATGGGATTCGTGGTCCTCAAGTGAATCCAGTGCGCTGCCGGGAAATCGTAAAAGGCCAGCAGTTCATCCCGGTCTTTTTCGAGGTTTTCCATGGCCTTCGGGTACTTGTCCCGGAATCGCCTTAACGTGCTGTCAAAGGCTTTGTGAGCGCCATCACGGGTCTCCGCCAGATAGATCTCATGCAGGTCTGACTTCACCTTCGGCTGTACGGACTTGGGCAGCTTGTCCAGCACGTTGGCAGTCTTGTGAACCCAGCACCTCTGGTGCCGGGTATCCGGAAACACCTTGCTCAGCGCTTTCCAGAAGCCCAAAGCCCCGTCGCCTACGGCCAGCTTGGGCGCATTGTCCAGGCCACGTTCACGCAAGCCGGTGAGCAGCTCTCGCCAGCTGGCTTCGGACTCGCGGTGGCCATCTTCCACCGCGACCAGCTCCTTGTGGCCATGCTCTGTGACCCCGATAATCACCAGCAGGCAAAGTCGATCATCCAGACGAACATTGCTGTAGACACCGTCTGCCCACCAGTAGACGTAGCGCTTCTGGCCCAGGTCACGGCGACGCCAATCCTCGTGCTCCTTCAGCCACCGTGCCTTGAGCCGTGACACCGTGTTGGCGGACAGGCCCTTGGCCTGCTCGCCGACCAAGGCACTCAGGGCCTCCTGAAAATTGCCAGAGGAGACACCGCGCAGGTAGAGCCAGGGGATGAGTTCATCCAGACTCTGGGCCCGCTTCAAATACGGTGGCAGGAGCTGACTGTTGAAGCGAATGCCGGAGCCGCTGCGGTCCCGGACCTTGGGCACCTGAACGTCAACATCTCCAACGCCTGTCTGAATGGTTCGCTTTGGTAAATGACCGTTTCGGACTACCGCCTTGCGACCATCGGGTGTCAATACATCGGCATACTGATCCAGTAGCCCCTGAAGCTCAGACTCGACAGCCCGCGCAATCAGGTCACGGGCACCCTGTCGGATCAGATCGTGCAAGGGATCGTTCGTGGTCGCCTCTGGTTGTGAAAGAGCATGCAGGTTAGACTTGGACATGGCGTATCCATCCTCTGTTGGTTGTGATCTTGGTGGTGATCAACCAACAGGATACGCCATCCTTTCAGCCTGCTTCCATACACCAGAAATCACCATAACTC
>NZ_NEFY01000002.1 GCF_002258215.1 Marinobacter vinifirmus | reverse complement strand
TAATAGAACGTGCTGCGGGACAGCCCGGCTGCACGCAGCAGTCGTGCCAGGGAATGCTTCTGCCTTAACCCTTGGACCGCTTGCGCTTTTTGCTGCGCGCTGCGGCTTTCTCTTTCTGGATCAAGGCATCCAGCTTTTTTAGATAAGCGTTCTCCGCCCGCAGGTACAACAGCTCTTCGATCAACTCATCCTGCGAGAGACTGCGCTCTGGCGCATCAGCAGGTGGGAGGTCTACAGACTTTTTGGCCATCGGGGCAGCTCGCTTGGTCTCGGAAAGTGGCTTGGTTAGCTGGCCACTATGATACTGCACCAGCCATTTGCCAATAAGCCCCGTGCTCCTGAGGTTAAATCTCGCCTCTGCCTGCCGGTCCGTCAGGCCATCTCGGGTCACGCACTTGACGACATGGAGCTTGAACGACGGGCTGTAATGGTGCTTGGTTGCGGGCTCCAGCCCCTTCAGACCATGGTGCCGGTATCTCGTCACCCACCGCCGAACCAAAGATCTATCGACATTGAATTCTCTGGAGATGCGGTTGAAGCTGGCCCCGCCTTCGAGGTAAAGCTTCACCATCTTTAATTTGAATGCTTCACTATGTGTTCTTGTCATGTGACTCCCCAAAAGTCGGTGTCCAACTTTCGGGGGTCACTTCATAAGGCGGGGTCAGACCCCCGGTACATTTCGAGTGGTGAAATGTATTGGGGGTCTGACCCCGTTCATTAGCCTGCCAGTTCTTCTACCAAGACTCCCGCCGGAATCTCCCGACAACCGCTGGCATTCTGCCCGGACCACAATGGTGAGAAATCCCCGGTGCCAGCCGCTTCTCCGGCCGCCCGCAGCGGTGCAATGGCATTCGTTGCAAGGGGAAATGCCGGTGCCTGAGCGCAAACCGGGCCCAGCTCCCGCATTACCCGGTTAACAATGCCCCGCGCGGGGCCGCCGGAGAACAGGTTGGTGATGGCCGTATGCCGCGCCGCCGGGCTTTTCAGGGCCTCGCGGTGCAGGGGTTTGGTGGTGGCTTCCGGGCAGAGCATGAATGCGGTGCCGATTTGTGCAGCTACGGCGCCCAGGTCCAGGGCTGCCCGCACACCTTCAGCGGTGGCAATGCCACCGGCGGCGATGACCGGAATCTTCACGGCAGCCACAATCTGCGGCAGCAGGGCGAACGTGCCCATCTGGGTGGTCATGTCCTTGGTGAGGAAAATGCCCCGGTGCCCACCGGCTTCCAGACCTTGCGCGATGATGGCATCGGCGCCGTGCTGTTCCAGCCAGAGGGCTTCGTCTACGGTGGTGGCAGTGGACAGCACCTTCGCACCGGCTTTTTTGACGCGCTCCAGAAGTTCCGGCTTCGGCAGGCCAAAGTGAAAACTCACCACGGCGGGGCGAAACTCTTCCACAATCGCTGCGGACTCTTCATTAAACGGCATGCGCCCCGGGCCGGCGGTGATGCTGGCCGGATCAATGCCGAACTCCTTGTAATAGGGCGCCAGCGCCTGCCGCCAGTTGGCTTCTTGCTGGGGGTTGGGCTCGGGTGGCGTGTGCGCAAAAAAGTTCAGGTTGTAGGGCTTGCTGGTGGCTTCATTCAACGCCTTAAGCTCTTCCCGCAAAGCCTCCCCTCCCAGCATTGCACAAGGCAAAGACCCGAGCCCACGGGCATTCGAAACCGCCGCCGCCAGCCGATAATCCTGAACCCCCGCCATCGGCGCCTGGATGATGGGCTTCTCGATGTTAAACAGGGCTTTCAGTGCGTTACTCATAGTTTCTTCTCCAATTCGGGGTCAGACCCCCAGTACATTTCGTGTGGCTGAATGTATCGGGGGGCTGACCCCCGCAGTGTGTCGGTTGGGCCAAGGTTTGTGGCGGGGTGGGTTGGTAAGTTTACCGGAATAACAAGTTCAATGAGCGGAGTGTGGGTTTTATGAGTCGACAGGTGTTTATTACCGGCGGGGCCAGTGGTATCGGGTTGCAGCTGGCGCGGAGTTATTTGTGCACGGGCGCAGCGGTGACTTTGTTTGATGTGCAGCCGGCGGAGCAGGCGGTGGCGGAGCTTTCGGCGCTTGCCGGGGCGCACAAGGTGCGGGCGTTTGCGGTGGATGTCACCCGGCCGGAGCAGGTGCGGGAGGTGCTTGCAGAGGCCGCAAGGGATGCACAGCCGGATGTAATGATTCACTGTGCCGGCATTTGCGTGGCGGCGGATTTCGAGGCGATTGATGACGACACCTACGCCCGGGTGATCAACATTAACCTGGTTGGCACCCGCAATGTGGTGGCGGGGGCGCTGCCTCACCTGAAATCCGGCTCGCAGTTGGTGCTGATTGCTTCCATGGCCGGGCTGGTGGGCTGTTACGGGTATGCGGCTTACTGCGCTTCGAAATACGGGGTGGTTGGGCTGGCGGAGGTGTTGCGGATTGAGCTGGCGCAGAAGGGGATTGATGTAACCGTGGTGTGCCCGCCGGAGGTGGAAACGCCGATGGTGGAAGCGGAGCGGCTGAACAGGCCGAAGCAAACGGAAGCCCTGAAACTTATGGCGGGTACGCTGCCGCTGGATTACGCGGTTCGGCGGATTCGCAAGGGCATTGAGGCCCGGCGCTTTATGGTGATCCCGGGCTGGCGGGCCCGGGGGTTGTGGTTTACCAACAAGTTGTTGCCGGGGTTTATGACGCGCCGGTTGGCGGATTTTTTGGTTAGCCGGTGATCGGTGGCGGGTCTGACCCGCCGATAAAAATCCGCTCTGGAGGATAATTTATCGGGGGTCTGACCCCGAATCAGGAGAGGGCCTGGTTGAGGTCGGCGATCAGGTCTTCGACGTCTTCCAGGCCTACGGACAGCCGCAGCATGCCGTCGCCGATGCCGCGTTTCAGGCGTTCTTCGCGGCTCAGGCCGTGGTGGCTGGTGGCGCTGGGTTGGCTGACCAGGCTTTCGACGCCGCCCAGGCTGGTGGCGAGCAGGAAGATTTTCAGGGAATCTGCCACCTTTACGGCTGCTTGCTGGCCGCCTTCCACTTCAATGCTGAGCATGCCGCCGAAGCCGGTCATTTGTTGTTTGGCCAGGTCGTGGCCTTCGAAGGAGGGCAGGCCGGGGTAGTGGACTTTGGTGATTTTCGGGTGCTGTTCCATGGCCTCAGCTACCGCCATGGCGTTTTCGTTGTGCTGGCGGATGCGCACCGGCAGGGTTCGCAGGCTGCGGGATAGCAGGGCGGCGGTTTCCGGGGCGATCAGCTGGCCCAGGTTTTTGCGCCAGGCGGCTACCGGTTTGGCCAGTTCGGCTGAGGCCATCAGGGCGCCGGCGGTGATGTCGCTGTGGCCGCTCAGGTATTTGGTGGCGCTGTGCAGTACCAGATCTGCCCCCAGTACCAGCGGTTGCTGGTTGATTGGGCTGGCGAAGGTGTTGTCTACCGCCACCAGGGCGCCGTGTTGGTGGGCGGTTTCTGCGATGGCGCGAATGTCCAGGATGGCCATGTTCGGGTTGGCCGGGGTTTCGAAATACACCAGTTTGCCCGATTCGCCCAGCTCGTGTGCCAGCCGGTTCTGTTCTTCACGGAACAGGAAGGTGACCGGAATGCCCAGGGCCATGCAGTGATTTTTCAGCAGTTCCTGGGTGCCGCCGTACAGGTCCCCCACGCAGACAATCCCCTTGCGGCCGTGGGCCAGCAGCGTTGCAGAAATTGCCGCCATGCCCGAGCCAAACGCCAGTGCCGCTTCCGCCTGCTCCAGCCCGGCCAGCCCCTGTTCCAGTTCACGGATGCTCGGGTTGGTGCCCCAGCGGGTGTACAGGTTGCCTTCGCTGCGCCCTTCAATCACATCCAGCAACGCGGCGGTGTTCTCGAACCGGTAGGTGGTGGTGTTGTACACTGGCGAGTAGGGGCTGCCGAACTGATCCATGTGCCGGCGGTTGTGGATGATGCGGGTGGCGGGGCCTTTGTGGTTCATGGTGGTTCCTGTTTGTGCGGAGGAGATTCGGCTTATCCGTTGAAAGGGATAAAATGATCGGGGTCAGACCCCACTTTCTGGGCTTGTGCTCGAAGGTCGGTGAGAATCGGGTCAGCTACTTTCGCCGGAAATCCATTGGGTAGCCGCGCGTTGACGGATTCGATGACGGCTTCGGTTTGAGCCACCGTTTCTTCCATTATGGCGGCGGCCCGCGTCGGCGAAAAGCCCATGGCCTTCGCTGTTGAGAGGAAGTGCCGGGGAAGCATCTTAGCGCGTGCGGGTGCCAGGCTGTCGTGATCCATCAGCGGATAGGCTGAAATGACGTCGTACAGTGGCGTCATGCGGTAAGCCGAGCCGGGTTCAAGGAACAGACTGAAGTTCTTGGCGTGGCCGTCGATGGCCGCCAGAAGCCAGAACACCAGCTGGGTTTTGAAAAACGTATCCCGGTCCTGGCTGGCATTCTGCGAGCCTTCAAGAATCTTCATGCATTGGCGAAGACCTGGCCCGCCATCGCTTTCGTATTTCAGCGCGGGCGAAATGCCCAGTGCCTGGCAGAAGTCTTCCTGGGGCAGACGCATCAGCCAGGAACCATCACTTGACCATTTCCGGTCAAAACGTTCGACAATCAGGATGCTTTGGTTCCCGAAACACGCCAGGTCTGCATTGGCGGTTGGCAGGCCGAAGGCTTTGAGAATCTGAAGGCAGAGCCATTCGTTCTCGCTGCTTTCGCGCAGATCAATGTTGCTGTGCTCGAGAAAACCAATCGGTAGTTTGAAAATGTGGCTGGTGGGCGTCGACCCCAGAGGAAGTTGCCATTGATTTTGGTGCCACAGCAGTGCGGTTTTCTCCTGCGCGCCCGCCAGTGATATGCGGAAATCGTGATCTTTGGCCATACCCAGCGGCGCATCCTGGTAGCCTGCCAGAAGGTTCTCGATGTCCCGGTTGTTCAGCGGCCTGGCCCTGGTTTGTGTAACGTCAGGCAGCACCATGCCATTGGGGTATAGCTGAATGGCCCCAATGCAGTCTCTGCCCACGCTGGCAAGGAGATCGAAGGGGTGACTGCTGGCAACACGAAAGCGAGCTTGCATGCGGGCTCGGAGGGTATCGGAATCCGGCAGCAGGTTGTCGAAGAAGTTATAGACTTTTTCACCCTTGTAGGGTGCAAGTGTGAGCGGCAAGGACAACGAGATAGCCCGCGCGCCCGGCCGGTCTACCCATTCTTTCAGGTACTGAAAAGTCATCGCGCCGGAGCGAGCCTTTTCAAGAGTGCCAACCTCAATTCCGTTGAGGGCTACCAGCAGTTGTGACATCTCACCACTCCTGGTCCCAGCCAGCTTCGGCATTTTTTGCATCGCGCTCGCTCAGGTGCATCTCCAGATCGAGGGAGGTAAGCAGCTTGAACAGCGTTTCAACCCGAGACGCCCCCGGCTTGTTCTCGAAGCCAGATATGGTCGCCTGTTTCAGGCCAACGTTATCAGCAACCACGCTCTGGCTGAGCTGACGCTCCTTCCTGATGTTCTTCAATGCCTGCGCCAGCATTTCAGGTGATGTGATTCTCACACTTATCCCCTTAAGCGGATTTTCTTAACCATATACCCTGCAGGGGATAAAGTCTATTTATCCTCTTGTTGGGATAAAAACTTCGGGGTCAGACCCCGGGGTCTGACCCCGGTGGTTTTATTGGCCGGGGAGTAGGCCGCATTGTAGACTGTTGCGTATTGAGAGGATAACCAAGTTGCTTCAACCCAAAGAAGGATGACGCTTTGTCTATCAAGTTGACTGAATTCAGCCACGGCGCGGGCTGTGGTTGCAAGATTGCGCCGGATGTTCTGGACCGGATTCTGCACACCGATATGCCGGATTTTCATGATCCAAAGTTGCTGGTGGGTAACAGCAGCCGGGATGACGCAGCGGTAGCGGACATCGGCAACGGGATTGGCGTGATCAGCACCACCGATTTCTTTATGCCGGTGGTGGATGATCCGTACGATTTCGGCCGGATTGCGGCGGCGAACGCCATCAGTGATGTGTACGCCATGGGCGGCAAGCCGGTGATGGCGATTGCGATTCTGGGCTGGCCGGTGAATGAGCTGGCGCCGGAGATTGCCGCGAAGGTGATTGATGGCGGCCGTGCCGTATGCGCCGAGGCAGGCATTGCTCTGGCCGGTGGCCACAGTATCGATTCCCCGGAGCCGATTTTCGGGCTGGCGGTGACCGGACAGGTGGCGGTTGATCGCATTATCCGCAACGACACCGCCAAGGCGGGTGACCTGCTGTATCTGACCAAGCCGCTGGGCGTGGGCATTCTGACCAGTGCCTCCAAGAAGGGCAAGGTAACGCCGGAAGACCTGGCCGTCGCGGTGCAGAACATGTCGACCCTGAACAAGGTGGGCGAGGTGTTCGCACAGCTTGATGGCGTGAATGCGATGACCGACGTAACCGGTTTCGGCCTGGCTGGCCACCTGCTGGAAGTCTGCCGGGGCAGTGGCCTGAAGGCTACCGTCAGCCGCAAGGCGATTCCGACCCTGCCAAACCTGCAGCCGTACATTGATGCCGACTGCATTCCGGGCGGCACCCACCGCAACGCGGCAGCGTTCGGCAAGGCGATCTCCGGCATGACCGAGGCCGACAAGCTGCTGTTCTGCGATCCGCAAACCAGTGGCGGCCTGATGGTGAGCGTAGCCGAAAGCAGCCGCGAAGCCTTCGAAGCCAAGGCCCGCGAGCAGGGGCTGGAGCTTCAGCCGCTGGGTCGCCTGGAAGCGACCGGTTCCGAAGAGAGCTTGGTGTTCATCGAAGACTGATCGCACCCGCAATCAAAAAGCCGCGCCCGGTACCAAACCCGGCGCGGCTTTTTTGTATCCGGGGTCAGACCCCGAATACATTTGGTGAGTCAAAATGTACCGGGGGTCTGACCCCCATGGAAGATCAGGGGCAGGTGGTTGAAGCCGCCGGTGGGGAACATGGCGCGTTCTGGTTGTTCGCCTTCTGTGCTGTCCACGGCGGCTATCTGTTTCAGGAATTCTTCCATGAATACCTGCAGCTCCATGCGGGCCAGGGGGGCGCCGGGGCATACGTGGATGCCAGCGCCGTAGAGCAGGTTTTTGCTGGCGTTCTGGTGCGGGCAGTAGCTGTCCGGGTTGCCGAATTCGGCTTCGTCCCGGTTGGCGGAGGCCCAGAGGAGGGTGATTTTCTCGCCGGCCGGAATGGTGCGGCCGCCGATTTCGACTTCGCGGGTGGTTACCCGGCGGTTGGAGATCAGCGGGGCATCCATGCGCAGGATTTCGTCGATGGCTTCGGGCAGCAGCTCCGGTGCGGCTTTCAGGTCGGCCATTAAAGCCGGGTGCCGGGCCAGGTAGTTCAGCAGTATCGAGACGGAGGCGGAAATGGTGGCCAATTCGCCCACGGTCCAGTTTCGCATCAGGCTGACCAGCTCTTCATCGGTCATCGGCTTGCCGTTTACCTGTTCGCGCATCAGCGAGGTAGTAACGTCGTCCGGAGCCTGGTCACCGGCCTGGCGGCGGGCGTCGAGGATGTCGCGGATATAACCATCAAATTCCTGGGCGACCTCGGCCATGGCCTGGCGGTCCCGGGCGAGGGTGGCGCGGTGGTTCTTGCGTACCCATTCCGCCAGGGGTTCGTGCAGGCGCTCGGGCCAGCCCATGAAGGCGCATTGGATATGCAGGGCGAAGGGGCGGCTGAGGGCATCGACCACGTCCACGGTTTCCCCCTTGGCCAACTGGCTTACCAGCCCACGGGCAATCTCACGGCAAATTGGTTCGAACCGGGCCATGGGTTCCGGGGCGAAGTAGGGTTCGATCACTTTGCGATAGGGAGTGTGCTCGGGCGGGTCCATGCCGTTGGGAACAGACAGGTGAGCAGACACGGCGTTGCTGAAGGTGTCGTGGTCTTCCAGTACGGCCATGACGTCTGCATGGCGGAACAGCGTCCATTGCTGGTAGTCGCTCCAGGCCACGGGGCAGCGTTCGCGCATGTCGTCGTACGCGCGGATCTGGTCTTTCTTTACGCTGGCGGCTCTTGGGTCCCAGTCTTCGTGGCGCTGTTCGGTCATACGGCCTCCTGATGGTCTCGTTAGCTTGCTTTCAGGCTAACACCGGAGGCCGCTGGCCATTTGGAGAAATGTCAATTTATGACATTTGTAAAGGAAATTGCCTATGCGCCGCGGGTAACGCTCACCACCTTCAGGTGGATGGGCTTGCGGCCTTTCATGGGCCATTCGATGCTGTCGCCGATGCTCAGGCCCAGCATGGCGGCACCGGCCGGGGCCAGGATGGAAACCTTGTGGTCTGCATCGCCCACTTCGTGGGGGTACACCAGCATCATTTCGTGTTCTTTGCCGGCGTCTTCATCCACAAAGCGCACCATCGAGTTCATGGTAACCACGCCTTCGGGCATTTCGGCCAGGGGCACGAGGTCTGCGCGGCTGAGTTCGTCTTCCAGGCCGTCGGCGACGTCGGACTTGCCGGCCATGCGCTCGAGCAGGGTGCTCAGGCGGTTGTAATCTTCTTCGGCAACAGTAATAGAGGGTAATTCAGACATAGAAATCTCCGGAAAAATGGTTCAACAATGTTGGGTTTTAAGCGCTGAATCCGGAAGGGTTGTAAGGTGGATTCAGCGAAATCAGAGGCGGATAGCAGCCCTGCCGGTGTTCGCAGAGGAAGACCGCAGTGCCAAAGAGGATGTGTGAATACAGGAAATCTGGCTGTTCACGTTGTTCGAATCAGTCCGTTATAGGATGCTATAGGCTGAATCTAACCCCCAAAGAGCAAAATGGCAACGGTTAAAAGGATGATGGCATGCCGGTAGTTGTACAGGCCCTGTTTCCGGTTTTCGTATTGATCATGTTGGGCCATGTTTTACGGCGGCTTAACTTCCCAGGCGGGGATTTCTGGCCCCAGGCGGAGCGCTTCACCTATTACATTCTTTTCCCGGCCATGCTGGTGTTCAAGCTGGGGCAGGCCAGGTTGCCGGCCTCGGCCTATGCCGACACTGCGCTGCTGATTGTGGCCATGCTGCTGGCGATGACGGCGGTGCTGGTGGCGGTTCAGCTGTTCTGGCGCTGGAGCGGGCCGGTGTTTTCTTCGGTGTATCAGGGCGCTATTCGCTTTAACTCCTACGTGGGCCTGGCGGCGGGCGGAATGCTGCTGGGGGATGATGGGCTGTCCCTGACGGCCATCGCGGTGGCCATTATGGTGCCGTTGCTTAATCTGCTGTGCATTCTGATGTTCTCGCTGGTGGCGGGGCAGGACAAGGTCAGCGTGGTTCAGGTGTTGCGGGCGATTGTGACCAACCCGCTGATTGTCGGCTCGGTGCTGGGGGTATTTTGGAGCTGGTTCCAGATCGGTTTCCATCCGCTACTGGCGGGCATCCTGGCACCCCTGAGCAACCTGGCGTTGCCCATGGGGCTGATGACGGTGGGGGCAGGGTTGCAGTTGAGCGCCTTGCGGGGTGCTTCGGCGCCGTTCCTGGTGTCGTCCGGGTTGAAGCTGCTGGCTTTCCCCGCCATGGTGGTGGGGCTGGCCTGGGCGCTGGGAATGAGTGGTTTGCTGGTGCAGGTAGCGGTGTTGCTGGCAGCGTTGCCTACCGCCACCTCGGCTTATATCCTGGCACGCCAGTTGGGCGGTGATGCGCCGCTGATGGCGGGTATCATCAGCGGGCAGACCTTGCTGGCGATGGTCACCATTCCATTAATACTGAGCCTGTTCTGGTAGGCATTCCAGCACGGCATCGGCAATGGATTGCTGGAACTGGATGTAGCCTTCGCTGGTCGATTCGATATCGGTGGCCAGCGGGTCCCAGGTGCTGAAGGTCACGTTCAGGCCTTCCGTAATGGAACGCCACCACTGGCGGTTGAACTGGGGTTCGGTCAGTAGGCAGGGCTGGTTGGCCTGGCGCAGTTTGTCCTGCACTTCGGCAATATGCCGGGCGCCGGGAGACAGCTCCGGGTTCAGGGTGAGCACGCCATCCAAGTTCAGTTCATAGTGTTCGGCAAAGCGTTCAAAGGCACTGTGGTAGGCGAACAGGCTGATGCTGTGAAGCGGTGCCAGGCTGGCTTTGATGTCCTGTTCTGCTGCATTCAGGTCTTGCTCGAACCGGGCCAGGTTGGCGTCTAGTTCTTCTTTCTTCATATCCTCCAGCGTGACCAGTCTGGCGTGGATGTCCCGTGCCATGTCCAGGGCCAGTTGCGGGTCTGTCCAGATGTGCGGGTCTTCGCCGTCTCCGTGGTCGTGGCCATGGTCGTCGTGGTGATCATGGCCGCTGTGTTCATCTTCGTGATGATCGTCTTCGCCTTCCGGCACGTCGGTAAAGGCCACCACCCTGCCGTCGAATTCATGGCCACCGAGCAGGCGGCTGAGGAAGGTTTCCATCTCCGGCCCAACCCAGAAGATGGCATCGGCCTGCTCCAGGGCACGGCGCTGGGAGGGTTTCATGGTGTAGTTGTGGGGGCTGGAGCCGGCAGGTACCAGGGTTGAAACCTGCACGCTGTCGCCGGCCACCGCTTTCACCAGCAGTTCCAGAGGCTTGATGGAGGTAACAACGTTGGCGGCAGAGGCCGGAAAGGCGGTAACGGCCGCGGCCATGCCAAGGGCGAGAGAGAGGGTGCTGCGTTTCATGGTACTGAATCCTGATGATGTCCTGAAACGTTATAATATTACATTAACGGCAGTTGGTGCAAAGCCGATCATGCGAAACCGCCCCATGGCCGCTATAATGCGCCCTTTATAAATCGGCCACTTATTTTCAGGATGGTTTCATGACAGTACGCACCCGAATTGCCCCGTCGCCCACTGGCGATCCACACGTTGGTACCGCCTACGTGGCCCTGTTCAACCTGTGTTTTGCACGCCAGCACGGTGGCCAGTTCATTCTGCGCATTGAAGACACGGACCAGGCCCGCAGCACGGCGGAATCCGAGCAGGATATTCTCAAGGCCTTGCGCTGGCTGGGCCTGAACTGGGATGAAGGCCCCGATGTGGGCGGCCCCCACGGCCCTTATCGCCAGTCTGAGCGTAAGCACATGTACGGCCAGTATGCAGAAGACCTGGTTACCGCCGGCCATGCCTTCTATTGCTTCCGCACTCCGGAAGAACTGGACGCCATCCGCGAAGAGCGCAAGGCCCAGGGCCTGAACCCGGGTATCAAGGGTGATCTGGAGTTGCCGGCAGACGAAGTGAAGCGCCGCCTGGATGCCGGTGAGTCTTACGTTATCCGCATGAAGGTGCCGGATGAAGGTGTGTGCGAGATCCAGGACATGCTCCGGGGAACCATCGAAATTGACTGGGCCCAGGTGGACTGCCAGATCCTGCTGAAATCCGACGGCATGCCTACCTACCACCTGGCTAACGTGGTAGATGACCATTTGATGGGCATTACCCACGTGCTGCGGGGTGAGGAGTGGATCAACTCCGCGCCCAAGCACAAGCTGCTGTACCAGTACTTTGGTTGGGACATGCCGGAGCTTTGTCACCTGCCGCTGCTGCGTAACCCGGACAAGAGCAAGCTGTCGAAGCGCAAGAACCCAACCAGCATCAACTTCTATGAGCGCATGGGCTTTTTGCCGGAGGCGGTCACAAACTATCTGGGCCGCATGGGCTGGTCCATGCCGGACGAGCGCGAGAAGTTCACCCTGGATGAGATGATCGAGAACTTCGACATCCAGCGTGTGTCTCTCGGTGGCCCGGTGTTTGATGTAGAGAAGCTGCGCTGGCTGAACGGCCAGTGGATTCGCGATGAGCTGAGCGACGTACAGTTCATGGAGCGGATGCACCAGTGGTGGTTCAACCGTGACGACCTGCAAGCGCTGGTGCCGCACATCAAGGGCAGGGCAGAGGTGTTCTCTGACGTAGCTCCGATGGCTCAGTTCATGTTCAGCGGCATGCTGAACCTGAAGCCGGAAGACTTCGCCCACAACAAGCTGGAAGAAGCCCAGGTCAAGCGGGTGCTGCAGTTCACCCTGTGGAAGCTGGAGGCCCAGCGCCACTGGAGCAAGGAAACCATCTTTGCCGACATCAAGGCCCTGGCCAAGGCCATGGACCTGAAGATGGGGGATTTCATGTTCTCGATCTTCGTGGCCATTGCCGGAACGCCCAATTCCTGGTCGGTGATGGACTCCATGGCCCTGCTTGGCCCGGACATGACCCGCGCCCGTTTGCGCACCGCACTGGACGTAATGGGTGGTTTCTCCAAGAAAGAAACCAAGAAAGTAGAGAAAGAATACGCCGCTTTGGGTATTTAATAAGCGGTTTGTCGGATAATTGAACGATGTGAACAGGGATGTTCAAAAAACTTTAAAAAAAGCGAAATCGGGTGTTGACGGCCTAGGGGCGGATCCTTAATATACGCATCCGTTGAGGGGCCATAGCTCAGCTGGGAGAGCGCAACACTGGCAGTGTTGAGGTCAGCGGTTCGATCCCGCTTGGCTCCACCAATTTCTAGTCCCCTTCGTCTAGTGGCCTAGGACTCCGCCCTTTCACGGCGGCAACAGGGGTTCGAACCCCCTAGGGGACGCCAATACGGCTTGACGGTTTAGTCCACCGGATAGCCATCAAAAAAACCGCCTTCGGGCGGTTTTTTTGTGCCTGGAATTTGCCCCCGGGGTCAGACTCCCCAACGGGGGTCTGACCCCCAGTTCTGAAGTGACCCCGAAGTTCTCCCGATTCTCCGAGTTAAAAGGGGTCAGACCCCCGTTGGGGAGTCTGACCCCTGGGGGCTGCCCCCTGGTCCCCTAGCGGGCGGCAATCGCTCCCTTGCCCACGCCCTCATACGCCTTCACCCGAATCTCGTCTTCCGGAAACTCTGCCTTCAGCGTGTCGGCAATATGTGCCGCAATCAGCTCTACGGTGGTGTCTGTGTCGAGCATGTACACGCGGCTTTCCGGCAGGGTGAGGGCGAACTCGCCCTGGTTGGCTTCGTATTCGAAGGTGATGTACGCCGCGCCGTCGTCGCCTACAAAGCGGCGGGTTACGTCTTCTTCGGTGCCTACGTAGATATCCTTCCACAGTTTGGCCCAGCGGTTTTCCAGGTCGTAGTCCCGGTGGCCGTTGCGGTCGATGCGGATGGGGGAGCGGTGGCCGTGGGCGATGCGCTGGCAGTTGCCCAGGTGTTTCTTCAGGCCGTGTACGTAGTGGTAGTAAGCGCCTTCAATCACGTCTTCCCGCAGGTTGATTTCCACGGAGGTGACGTTGCCGGGCAGCACTGCCATCAGTTCTTTTTCCAGCAGGGCGGCTACGGCCGAGGGGACTACGCGGTCTGAGGACAGCCACACCACGGCTTCATCCGGTGAGCGGTGTTCGATGCGGCTGCCGTCGGTCAGGTCCCAGACAAAGGTGTCCGGGGTTTCTTCGTCCCAGTGCAAGCCTTCATAGCCACGGGGGATCACCAGGCGGTGGTCTACCCGCTCGTCGATCACCCGTTTGATGGTGCGTTTGACCAGGCTGAAATCGAACACCATGCCCTGTTCGTCCAGTTCGCCGCCCAGAACCACGTCGGCAATCCAGCTTTCACCCACAAGGCCCCGGCTTGGGTCCAGGTAGGCGAAGTCAATCACGGTGAGGTTGTCGACAAAGAGGTGGTTCATGAATGGTCCGGCTGATTTGGTTGCATGGTGGCGGAATTCTAGCAAAAATCGCGGGATTCAGCAGTTTACTGCAGCTATCCACGCTATTAAGGAATCCGGCATCTTAACCATCAACCCTCGTTCTCACGATCAGCAGTTTCCGGCATTGGTGCTGGCGGCGGGCCGTGCCTCCCGAATGGGGCATTACAAACAGTTGTTGCGGGTTCCTGGGCGCGGCACGTTACTGGACAACGCCATTGGCCAGGCCCGGCAGTTGTCGGCGCAGGTTACCGTGGTGGCTGGTGCGGGTTATCCGCTGGTGCGTTTTCGCTGCCACAGGCAGCCGGCAAGCTGGATTGTGTGCGACAACTGGCAGGCCGGGCTGGCGGAATCCCTGAAGGCGGGTGTGGCGGCCCTGGGGCCGCAGGCATTGGGGGTGTTTGTGGTGTTGGGGGATCAGCCGTTATTGGATGTGGACGGCCTGAAGCAGCTGGCCCGGCAGGCCCGGGGTAACCCGGCAAAAGCCCTGGGCGCCGGTTACGGGCGCAGAACGGGTGTGCCGGCGTGGATTCCGAGGGCCCTTTGGCCGCAGGTATTTCAGCTGGAAGGGGATGCCGGAGCGGGCGTTATCCTGAACCGTGCGGGAGCCGGCCGGGTAGAGATTGCCGGGGTGCAACAGGATGTCGACACCCCCGGCGACTGGCGTCAGGTACGTGCGGCGTTAAACGCCGAACAGGCCTGACAGCCAGGCAATACCCACACTGAAAATACCGAGGCTCACGGCCAGGCCCAGCGTGTACATGCGGGAGTTGGCGGAGCGCTGCTGGGATGCGTACAGGTCGATGGTGCGCTGGGCGATGTCTTCCGCGGTTTCACGGGAGATTTCGTGGGCCTGCTGAATGGCTTCAGACTGCAGGGTTTGCCAGAACTCGGTGTCGATGGTCTGCACATTGGTGATGTGGTCTTTCAGCTCGGCCAGGTGATCGGGGGTAAAGCCGGCGGTTTTCGAGAGTTCTTTCTTCAGGGCCGACAGTTCCCGGCCCAGGTTGATGTTCACCTCGGCGGCTACGTCGTCCCGCAGGTTGCGGGTGCGCTCGTCGACCATCGCGGTGAGAGTGTTCAGGCGTTCTTCCAGCTCCGCCTCCTGCTTGCTCCGGGAGTCGTCCAGGGCCCGTTTCAAGTGGTCGTACTGTTCATCAAACAGGTCACTCAGCAGTTCGTGCAGGCGATTGTTGATGTGGGTTTTAACCGCCGAGCGGGAAATCTGTTCGATCAGGTCGCTGGTCAGCGGCACCACATCAGCACCGGCGTGGCCGTTCAGGTTGATCTCGGATTTCGGCTCGACCTCGGCGGATTCCACCTCAGCCGGCGGCTCCGGCAGGGTGCCGTGCTCTACGTCGTTGGCCAGCTCCTGCAGGGCGAGCTCCAGGCGGTCGGTCTGGGGCGGCTTGGTGAGAATGCTGTAGATGCCGAAGTTCCTGGCTTCATCTGTGAAATCGGAGGATTTCTTGGAGGTGCACATGATAATCGGAATGCCGGCGGTGTCCGGGTTGCCCTTGATGGCCTTGGTGGCCTCTACGCCGTTCATGCCGGGCATCAGGTGATCCATGAAGATCACATCCGGGCGGCCGTTGTTTTTCAGGAAGTCCAGGGCTTCCTCGGCAGAGCTTGCCATGTTCACTTCCATGTCACGACTCTCGAGCAGTTTGCTGAGGGCAAACCGGGCTACCTTGGAGTCGTCCACAAGCAGAGCATTCTTGATTGGCATGTCACTTCCTCAACCTGTTACTGCTGACGCGTGGGTGCTGCGACCGGGTTTTTGATTACCAGCCTTCCAGTTGCGGGCACTGGGTGGCCCGATAGCTTTTTTCCCGATAACACACACCGGGTTCCGTTGAGCGGGCGGTAAATATTTCGCCGGCTGCGGTTGTCAGGCGAACCTGTCCGTAGGGTTCACCGTGGCGGAAAGTGGCTTCGATGGAGCTTCCGTTGGGGTTGCGCAGCAGCCCCTTGCCATGGAATTTTCCTTCCATGTATTGCCCATCGTACTTCTTCCCGTCTGCAAAAATTTCTGTGCCCTGGCCGTGGAATTCACCATTGGAGAATTCGCCTTCATAGGTGCGGCCATCGGGGTAGGTGAGTGCGCCCTGGCCGTGGAACTCGCCATTGCGGAAGCCGCCCACATAAAGCATGCCGCCGGTGGTGGTCAGGGAACCCTGTCCGTGCAGGTTGCCCTGGGCCCAGTTGCCGGTCAGGGTGTCGCCGTTGGCCCGGGCCAGGGTGCCCTTGCCATGGAATTCGTTGCGTTCGAAAAGGCCGTTGTAGCGGCTGCCATCCGGATACCAGGCGGTGCCTTCACCGTGGAACTTGCCATCGATAAAGTGGCCTTCGTAACGCAGGCCGGTATCGTCTTCGTAAGTGCCATCGCCGGTTTTAACGCCACCCAGCCACTGGCCGTTGCGGAATTCAACGCGGGTGAGTTCTTCGAGCTGGCCAACCAGGGTCATCTGCTGACCGGCTTTCAGGGCCACCGAATTGGTCCAGGGCTGGTAGCCGGGCTTGGCAATGGTGACGTCGTAACGGCCGGGGTCCAGTTCCAGGTCCAGGCGGGTGGCGCCATAGTTGCGGCCGTTAATGGTGACCACATCGCCCACCACGTTGGAGCGCAGTACCAGCTTGCCGGTGGTTGCCGGTTCGGGCTCCGGAGCAGGTTTGGCGGCAGTTTTGGGTTCGGCCTTTGGTGCCGGCGTGGCAGCCGGGGCTGAGATAGCAGCCACGGGCTCGGCCATGGCGAGCATTTCCGGCTCTTCGGGCATGGGTTCAACCGAGAAGGGTTCGGCAATCAGGGGCTGTTCGGGTTCTGCATCGGCAAACACCGGTTCCGGGGTTTCGGCGGGCTCCGGGCCGGGCTCTGCACCGGCTTTGGTAATGGCGGCTTCCACCTGGGGCGCCTGGGCTACGGGCAGGGTGATGTCTTTGCGTACCAAGGCAAATCCGGCGGTAACCAGCAGCATTAGGGCAAGCGCGTTGATGAACAGCAGTGGTCTGAAATCGACCATGATGAAACCTCGTGATCCATACGTTCCGGATGCTTTTGTTATGGTTTCATCTTAACCACTGTCTGCAACGTTATGTAACAGAAACCGCCTGCAGTTGGTCAGAATGCTGGCCAAATCACACTTTGTCCGGAAGCGGGTCATGGTTAACCTGCTCCCACGCTTTCATGTACACGTCGGCTTCATATTCATAGGGTGACCGGAACGGGGTCAGAACGAAGTCGAACACCAGGAAAAAGCTGCCAATGGACAGCCAGGCAATGGTCAGGGTGCTCAGGGTGGTGGCCTGTTGTTCCGGGTTGGAGGCAACGAACTCCTGCAGCATGGGGATCAGGCTGTTGGCCATCACCACCGGGTTGAAGCTGGACAGTACAAAGGGCAGCCAGAAGGCGATCACCACGGGGAAGAAGCCGTAACACCACAGGGCGCGGCGCAGCAGGTAGAGGGCAACTTCCTTGCGAAACTGCTGTCTGAGTTCCGGTGTTTTGCGGATCTGCTCCAGGTACCGGCGGCGTTCGGCCCACCAGGCGGCTACTTCAGGAGAGTCTATGTGCTTCTGGGTATGGTCTGTCATAAATCGGCAGGCTACCTTGTTGAGTCCGTTCCGTGCATCATATCCGATAGTACGTGTTACCCTGTAATTCTCCAATTGTTCAATACACAGGATCGTTTTAATGGCTGCAGCGACAGACAACGCAATCCATCCGGCTTTCGAGAAAATTCGCAGTCACCGGATTGGCACCCTTAACCTGGAGGTTGAGGAGTATCGCCACAAGAAAACCGGTGCCCGCCATCTTCACCTGGCGGCAGATAACGACGAGAACGTGTTTTTCGTGGCCCTGCGTACCTTCCCGATGGACTCCACCGGTGTTGCGCACATTCTCGAGCATACGGCACTGTGCGGCAGTGAGCGTTATCCCGTTCGCGACCCGTTTTTCATGATGATCCGGCGTTCCCTGAACACCTTTATGAACGCCTTTACCAGCAGCGACTGGACCGCCTACCCGTTCGCCAGCATGAACCGCAAGGACTTCGACAACCTGTTGTCGGTGTACCTGGATTCGGTGTTCTTCTCCAAGCTGGACCCGCTGGACTTTGCCCAGGAAGGTCATCGTCTGGAGTTCGACAAGCCGGACGACCCGTCCAGCGACCTGGTGTACCGGGGCGTGGTCTATAACGAAATGAAAGGGGCCATGAGTGCGCCCACTTCCCAGTTGTGGCAGAACCTGACCAGCCACCTGTTCCCGACGACCACCTACCACTACAACAGTGGCGGTGAGCCGGACCATATAGTGGACCTGACCTACCAGGACCTGGTGAAGTTCTACAAGCACCATTACCACCCGAGCAACGCGATTTTTGCCACCTATGGCAATATTCCCGCCTATGAGCACCACGAGAAATTCGAAGAGCTGGCTCTGAAACAGTTCGACAAGCTGGACATCGAACTGCCGGTGCGGGACGAAAAGCGCATGTTCGCCCCTATGCGGGTAGAGCAGGGCTATGCGGTGAATGAAGGTGAAGGCAGCGAGAACAAAACCCACATTGTGATGGGCTGGTTGCTGGGTCACAGCTTTGACCTGCAGGAAAACCTGGAAGGCCAGCTGCTGTCTTCCGTCTTGCTGGAAAACAGTGCGTCACCCCTGATGCGGGCGCTGGAAACCACCGATCTGGGCCACGCGCCATCGCCCATGTGCGGGCTGGAAGATTCCAACCGGGAAATGACCTTTGTATGCGGTATTGAAGGCAGTGAGCCGGAGCGCCGTTACGAGCTGGAGCAGCTGGTGGAGTCTACCTTGCAGAAGGTGGTCGACGAAGGCATCAGCCAGGAGCGGCTGGAAGCTATTCTGCACCAGCTGGAGCTGCATCAGCGGGAGATCGCCGGCGACAGCTTCCCGTATGGATTGCAGCTGATCATGCACGCGATTTCACCCATGGTACATGGCGGGGATCCTGTGGAGCTGCTGGACCTTGAACCGGTACTGGCTACCCTGCGTGAAAAGATTAAAGACCCGGACTACGTGCCGGGCCTGATTCGTCGCAAACTGCTGGATAACCCGCACCGGGTAACCCTGACCCTGCGCCCGGACGAAAACCTGGAAAGCCAGCATCAGAAGGCGATCCGGGAAACCCTGGCCAAGCGCAAGGCCAGCCTGAGCGAAGAGGAAGTGCAGCAGATTGTCGAGCGGGCACAGGCGCTGGAAGAGCGCCAGCTGCGCAAAGACGACGATTCCATTCTGCCGAAGGTAGGGCTGGACGATGTGCCCCTGCAGATGCCGGAGCCAGTCGGCAGTTACGATGCTGAAATTGGCGCTACGGTGTATGCCCGCGGCACCAACGGCCTGGTGTACCAGCAGGTAGTCCTGCCACTTCCGGCCCTGAGCAAAGACGAACTGCTGCTGTTGCCTTACTACACCACCCTGATTTCCGAGCTGGGTTGTGGCGACCTGGATTACCTGCAGATGCAGGATCGTATTTCCGCAGAATCCGGCGGCATTGGCGCATCCTTCACCGCCAAGGGCCGGATTGACGATGTACAGGCTATGTCCGGCTACCTGATCTTCAGCGGCAAGGCCCTGGCCCGCAACAGCGCGGCGCTGACCCGCCTGCTGAAAGATGTGTATACCGGTGTGCGGTTTGACGAGCATGATCGCATTCGCGAAATCGTGGCCCAGGCCCGAGCCCGCCGCGAACAGGCGGTCACCGGCAGTGGCCACGCACTGGCGATGGGTGCTGCCGCCCAGGGGCTGAGTGCAGGTGCCTGGCTGACGTTCCGGTTGGGTGGCCTGGAAGGGATTCGGGGCACCAAGGCCCTGGACAAGTCCCTGAAAGACGAACAGGCCCTGAAGGATTTCTGTGCCAGCCTGGCCGCGCTGCATGACAAGATCCGCAACCAGGGTCGCCAGTTCCTGCTGATTGGCGAAGATGGCCAGCTGGCGCCTATGCTGGACGACCTGAAAGCCTGCTGGCAGAACGACAGCGGTGAAACCAGCGAAAGCTGGAGCATGGAGCCGGTGAACTACAACACCCGCGAAGCCTGGCTGACCTCTACCCAGGTGAACTTCTGCGCCAAGGCCTACAGCACTGTTGCTGTGGACCATCCGGATGCAGCAGCGCTGACGGTATTGGGTGGTTTCCTGCGTAACGGTTACCTGCACCGGGCTATCCGTGAGAAGGGCGGCGCCTACGGTGGTGGTTCCGGGCAGGACAGTGTGAACGGTGTGTTCCGGTTCTTCTCGTACCGCGATCCACGCCTGGCGGAAACCCTGGACGATTTCGATGCGGCGCTCGAGTGGCTGCGCACCGAACAGCATGATCACCAATCCCTGGAAGAAGCTATTCTGGGCGTGATCGGCCAGCTTGACCGGCCCCGTTCTCCGGCCGGTGCGGCTCGCCATGCGTTCCATAATGGCTTGTTTGGCCGGTCACCGGAGCAGCGTGCCCGGTTCCGGGAGCGGGTGCTGGGCGTGACGATGGATGAGCTGCGCCGGGTGGCAGACACCTGGCTGAAGCCGGAAAACGCCAGCGTGGCGGTAGTCACCAGCCCGGACAACCGGGAAGTTGCCGAAGGGCTGGGGCTGGCTATCCAGGAGCTTTAACGGTGACGTTTCAACCCGGTGGTTACCATAATCCGGGTTGAAATCTCTTCCACCGAATAGGCCGTGGTGTTCAGGTAGGGGATGCGTTCCCGCTTGTACATCAGCTCGATTTCTTCGATTTCGTGCATGCACTGCTGGATGGACGAGTACCGGGAATTGGGCCGCCGTTCGTTACGGATGGTGGCCAGCCGCTCCGGGTCGATGGTCAGGCCGAACAGCTTTTCTTTATGGGGCCGCAGGGCCGCCGGCATTTTCTGGTCGTCCAGGTCTTCTTCGGTGATCGGATAGTTGGCGGCCTTGATGCCGTACTGCAGGGCCAGGTACAGGCAGGTCGGCGTTTTGCCACTTCGGGACGCGCCTACCAGGATCAGGTCTGCTTCGTCGTAGTGGCGGGTGCGGGCGCCGTCGTCGTTATCCAGTGCAAAGTTGACTGCATGGATGCGCCGCTCGTAGCTGCCTTCGTTGTTGATGGAGTGGGACTTGCCCACCGAGTAAGACGACGACGAACTCAGTTCCTGCTCCAGCGGGCTCAGGAAGGTGCCGAAGATATCGATCATGAAGCCTTCAGCATCGCTGATAATCTCGCGGATGGTACTGTTCACAATGGTGTCGAACACCAGGGGCCGTTCGCCATCCACTTCAGCGGCCTTGTTGATGCGGATGACCATCTCGCGGGCTTTGTCTTCGTCGTCAATATAGGGCACGGTTACCCGTTCGAAATCAATTTTTTCAAACTGTGCCAACAGCGCGTGGCCCAGTGCTTCGGCGGTCAGCCCTGTGCCGTCCGAGATAAAAAAAGCCGTTCTTTTCATGATTTCTTTCCGTTCAGTTTTAGGCTAGTCCCTAGGTAATTCCCGCAGCTTACAGTATCATAGCCGCCATATTCGAGACTCCGCGCCACACAGACTCAAGGGAGACCACGCTTTGGAAGATTACATTATCTGGTTTGACCACCTGGGAATGTCCGATGTTGACCGTGTTGGAGGCAAGAACGCTTCCCTCGGTGAAATGATCAGTAATCTCGCCAATGCAGGTGTTACCGTTCCTGGCGGTTTTGCAACAACTGCACACGCCTACCGGGAATTCCTGGCCACCGATGGCCTGAAAGACCGCATTGATGAAGCCCTGGATGCCCTGGACGTTAACGATGTTAACGAACTGGCCCGGGTTGGCGCACAGATTCGCCAGTGGGTGATCGACACCCCGTTCCCCGACGTTCTTGATAATGCCCTGAAAGAAGCCTACGCGAAACTCCGGGATGGCAATGAGTCCATGGCGGTTGCTGTTCGTTCTTCTGCGACTGCGGAAGACCTGCCGGATGCATCTTTCGCTGGCCAGCAGGAAACCTTCCTGAACGTGGTTGGCCTGGAGCAGGTTCGTGTTTCTGTCAAAGAAGTATTTGCCTCCCTGTTCAACGACCGTGCGATTTCCTACCGGGTTCACCACGGCTTTGACCACAAGCTGGTGGCGCTGTCTGCCGGTATCCAGAAAATGGTGCGCAGTGAAACCGCTTCCAGCGGCGTCATGTTTACCCTGGACACTGAATCCGGTTTCCGTGACGTGGTGTTTATCACCTCTTCCTATGGCCTGGGCGAGACAGTGGTACAGGGCGCGGTAAACCCTGACGAATTCTATGTACACAAGCCGACCCTGGAAGCGGGCCGTCCGTCTGTGCTGCGCCGTAACCTGGGCAGCAAGGCCATCAAGATGGTTTACCATTCCGAGCCGGGCGAAGGTAAGTTTGTGGAGACCGTGAAGGTAGACCACGACGAGCGCAACAGCTTCTCCATCACCGACGCGGAAGTAGAAGAGCTGGCCAAGCAGGCCATGATCATCGAAAAGCACTACCAGCGCCCGATGGACATCGAGTGGGCCAAAGACGGCGATGACGGCAAGATCTACATCGTTCAGGCCCGCCCTGAAACCGTCAAGAGCCGTGCGTCTGCCAACGTTATGGAGCGCTACTTGCTGAAAGAAACCGGCAAGGTGCTGGTGGAAGGCCGCAGTATCGGCCACAAGATCGGCAGTGGCCCGGTGAAAATTGTCACCAGTATTAACGAAATGGACCGTGTGCAGCCCGGCGACGTGCTGGTAACAGACATGACCGACCCGGACTGGGAACCGGTTATGAAGCGCGCGTCTGCCATTGTGACAGACCGTGGCGGCCGTACCTGCCACGCGGCGATCATTGCCCGTGAGCTGGGTATCCCGGCGGTAGTCGGCTGTGGTGATGCCACCGAGCTGCTGAACGATGGCCAGGAAGTGACTGTGTCCTGCGCCGAAGGCGACACCGGCATGATCTACGAGGGTGCGCTGGACTTCGAACTGCGTGAGAACACCGTCGATTCCATGCCCAACATTCCGTTCAAGATCATGATGAACGTGGGCAACCCGGACCGTGCCTTTGATTTCCAGGCGCTGCCGAACGAAGGTGTGGGCCTGGCCCGCCTCGAGTTCATCATCAACCGTATGATCGGCGTGCACCCGAAAGCGCTGTTGAACTACGACAACCTGCCGCGGGACATCAAGCAGACCGTAGACAAGCGCATTGCCGGCTACACCTCGCCGGTGGACTTCTACGTGGACAAGCTGGTTGAGGGTATTTCCACCCTGGCCGCAGCCTTTGCGCCCAAGAAGGTGATTGTTCGCCTGTCTGACTTCAAATCCAACGAGTACGCCAACCTGATTGGCGGTACTTTGTACGAGCCGGACGAAGAGAACCCGATGCTGGGCTTCCGTGGTGCGTCCCGCTACATTTCCGAAACCTTCCGTGACTGTTTCGAGCTGGAATGCCGTGCCCTGAAAAAGGTGCGCAACGAGATGGGCCTCACCAACGTGGAAGTGATGGTTCCGTTTGTGCGCACGGTGGGCGAAGCCGAGCAGGTGGTGAACCTGCTGGCGGAGAACGGCCTGAAGCGTGGTGAGAACGGCTTGCGGGTGATCATGATGTGCGAACTGCCGGCCAACGCTCTGCTGGCGGATCAGTTCCTGGAGCACTTCGATGGCTTCTCTATCGGTTCCAACGACCTGACCCAGCTGACCCTGGGCCTGGACCGGGATTCCGGCATCATTGCCCACCTGTTCGATGAGCGGAACGATGCGGTGAAGATCCTCCTGTCCAACGCTATCCAGGCCTGCAAGAAAGCCGGCAAGTACATCGGCATCTGTGGTCAGGGCCCGTCGGATCATCCGGACCTGGCCAAGTGGCTGATGGACGAGGGTATCGATACGGTATCCCTGAACCCGGATTCTGTCCTGGATACCTGGTTCTTCCTGGCCGACGAAAAGATTGACTGATTACGAACGCTTCGGAAAAAGGAGAGTAGCAAGGTGAGCAATATTATTACGCCGGATCTGTGCGACGAGTTTCCGGAAGTACAGGTGGTGGAAGCCGGTTTCAACAACTACGGTGGTGTTCGCCAGTTTGGCGGCGAAATCGTAACGGTTAAGTGCTTCGAAGATAACTCCATCGTAAAAGAGCAGGTTGGCCTGCCGGGCAACGGCCGGGTGATGGTGGTTGACGGTGGCGGCTCAAAGCGGAATGCGCTGCTGGGCGATATGCTGGCCGAGAAAGCCGCTGAGAACGGCTGGGCCGGGCTGGTTATCTATGGCTGCATCCGCGATGTAGACGAGATCGGCAAGACCCATCTGGGTGTTCAGGCGCTGGGTACCATTCCGCGCAAGACCGAGAAGCGTGGCATTGGTGACCTGAACATTCCGGTGACCTTCCACGGGGTGACGTTCCACCCGGGGCAGTATGTCTATGCCGATAACAACGGCATCATTGTTTCCGAGAAGCCCCTGGTGTAATTCCGGGGCAGGAAGCAGAAACAAAAACGGCGGCCAGATGGGCCGCCGTTTTTGTTTGCAGGACTGGAACTTGAAGGGCCGGTGATCAGGCCCAGTTGTCGGTCTTGCGGGTAGGCTTAAGCATAGGCACCAGAAGCGCCAGCAACACGCCGGCAAACACCAGGCCTGCGCCCAGCAGCATGAAGTCGGATTCTTTACCAGCCTCCAGGCGCTCGTTTTCTGCGGTCAGTACTTCCAGGTCGTTACGCAGTTTCTGGTTGTCTTCCAGCAGCTCCCGGTTGCGGCGCTCCAGGTTGATGGAGTCGGCGGCGATGTTCTTGATGCGCTCCAGTTCTGTCTGCAATTGCCGGGACCGGCTGGACAGGTTGCTTTCGGCACTCTCCAGTTCGTCGCGCTCGGAGGTAACGGCATTCAGCTGTTCCCGGGCCTGGGCCAGTTCTGCCCGGGCGGTTTCAAGGTCTCGGGTTGCCTGTTGCAGACGGTCTTCTGCGATGGGCTGGTTGCTCAGATACTGGCTGGCTACCCAGCCTTCGTTACCCTTGGAGGTGCGTACCCGGGTGTAGCCGTCTCCGGTTTCGAGCACTTCCATGCGGGTGCCGCTGACTGCGTTCTCGATAATGCGGAACTGGGAGCCGGCGCCGGTGCGGACAGGCAGGTAAACTTTGTCGTCTACCCAAACCGTTCGGGCCTGGGCCACGGCAACCGAGCTGATGATAAGCAGTAAGCTGAGAAATAAACGAAACGGTGTCACGGGCGGGTTTCCCTGAGTTTGACGGTTGTTGCTTTAGTTTGCCTGAAAATCAAGGCGCCAATTTTGTCACAGGATGGCCGTGGTTCAAAAGCGCCCGAGGGTTACAATCCGCTCATGCTGCTCAGGGCAGGGCGACCTTGTAGGGCTTCACTTTCACTTCCTTGTAAACACCGGCATCCACATACGGGTCGGCATCGGCCCAGGCCTGTGCCTGCTCAAGGGATTCAAACTCGGCAATTACCAGGCTGCCGGTAAAGCCGGAATCGCCCGGTTCCGGTGAGTCGATGGCCGGGTGCGGGCCGGCAACCAGCAGGCGGCCCTGGTTTTTGAGGTCTTCAAGCCGGGCCAGGTGGGCCGGGCGCGCCTGTTTGCGCAGGGCCAGGCTGTCCGGGATGTCTTCACTGATAATGGCGTAATACATAGGTGCTCCGGTTATCGTGGGCCGGGGTAACGGCCCGCAGGCCAAGGCTGATACACTGTGGCCACGTTTTATGACAGGAATGCCCGTGACTATACCCCAACACCAGAATCCATGCATCGACCTGCATTGCCACAGCACCGCGTCGGATGGCGCATTGGCTCCCGAGGAGCTGGTTCAGCGCGCGGCAGAGCAGGGCGTTACCCACCTGGCCCTGACGGACCACGATACGATCAACGGCCTGGAGCCGGCGCGACAGGCGGCTGCAGGGCACGGGATGACACTGGTTAACGGCACTGAGCTGTCCTGCGTATGGCGCAGCCAGACCATTCATATCGTCGGGCTGGATTTTGATCACGAGGATGCCGATTTCCTGGCAGCGCTGGCGCGCCAGCATGACAACCGCTGGCAGCGTGCCCGGTTGATCGCCGACAAGCTGTCCAAGCTGAAAGTGGATGGATTACTGGAAAAGGCCACCGCCCATGCCGGTGGGGATGTTCCGGGCCGCCCCCACTTTGCCCGGGTGCTGATTGATGAGGGTGTGGTCTCCCGAATGGATGCCGCCTTCAAGCGCTATCTGGGTACCGGCAAGCCGGGTGATGTGAAAGCCTGCTGGCCGGAACTGGACGAGGTGGTTGGCTGGATTGAGCGGGCCGGGGGGATCTCTGTGCTGGCGCATCCCCGCAAGTACAAGCTGACCGCGACCAAGTTGCGGGAGCTGACGGCGGATTTCCGAAGAGCCGGGGGGCGAGGTATCGAGGTGTCTGTTTCCGGGCAGTCCAGTGGTGATCTGGGCTTTGTGGCGGAACTGGCCAGGCGGGAGAAGCTGCTGGCATCGCAGGGCAGTGATTTCCACTTTCCCGGTGCGCCCTGGTGCGAGCTGGGCAAGATAACAAAAATGCCAGAGGGGCTGGAGCCCGTCTGGCATCATTTCAAGCAGCCGGTCAGCGCCGGGGTTTAATCCGGCGCGTGGAACAGCAGGTACAGATCGGTCAGTGAATCCGGGATGGCTTCTGCCATCCGGCTGGCCAGTTTCTCGTCGTTGCGGACTTTCTGGAAGTCTTCATCGTCGAACAGGCCAGACAGTGTCAGCATGGGCACCATCAGGTCTGCCACTTCTTCTTCATCGGCGGCTTCGAGCCATTCTTCCTCGTGATCCAGGAAGGTGTCTACGAACCCTGCGCACCAGTTTTCCAGTGCGTTCATGGGGTCGCCGTCTTCCGGCTCCGGGAGTTCCAGCGACTGGCCCATATCCAGCAGGTGGCCCATTTCCCTGGAGAGTTCGTTCACGCAGTGAGCGAAGATCTCGGGTACCCCGCCTTCGGGCAGGTTATCTGCGCCGGTGGCAAGGCGGAAGATATCTTCCGCCCCGAGGCTGACCGGGCCAACGACGCTGGCGCATACCACCCCGTGCAGTCCGAAGAAGTCCAGGGCGTCGTCACCCCAGGGCTCGGCGAAGAGGATGTCTTCCAGCGCTTCGATGTCCGAATTGGTCAGCATAATCAATTACTCCCGGCCTGCTTTTCAGCTTCGGCCTTTTTAGCTTCTTCGGCCGCTCGCTGACGCTTGCGGACCTCTCTTGGATCATTGTAAGCGCGGCCCGGAGTTACCGGTACGTCTTCCGGCTTGGCCTGGGCTTCGGGAGCTGGCTCTTCCGCCTTCTCGGCCTTTGCTTCCGGCTTTTCTTCGGCCTTCACTTCAGGCTTGGGCTCTGGCTTGGCTTCAGCCTTTTCCTCAGCCTTGGGCTCGGTTTTCGCTTCAGGAGCCTTGGCAGGCTCAGCCGTTTCGGCCGGCCTGCTGGTGGCTTCCGGAGCCGTTTCTGCCTTGTCGGCTTGTTCCGGCTTGTCAGCGTTATCCGCCTTGTCTGCCTTGTCTGCCTTCTCTGCTTTTTCTGCAGCCTTGGGCTTGCGCGGGCGGCCGCCGGAGCGTGGTTTGCGGGCCGGCTTGTCTTCGCTGGCTTGAGGCTTTTCCTCGGCCTTGGCTTCGGTGCTTTCAGTCTGCTCAACTTTCGCCTCAGCCTTTTCCGCTTCTGGCTTGGTCTCTTCAGCCTTGGGCTCTGCAGGCTTGGTTTCTTCAGCCGCCGGAGCCTTCGCGGGCTGCTTGGCAACCTCTTGCTTCACCTCGGCCTTGGCTACCTCAGCTTTTTTCACCTCGGCAGTATCCTGCTCGACGGCTTTTTCCGGCTGGGTGTCTTTCTGGTGCTTTTCGCTACGCTCGGCTTTACGCTCAGCCGGAGTAGACACCGGAGCCTCGGCCGGAGAACCGTCCCGGTTACGCTGACGACGCGGCTTGCGGCGCTTGTCATCGGCTGCCGGCTTGTCGCTGGCCTGCTGGGGCTGCTGGTTGTCAGCCTGGTCGCGGGTTTCCTTCTGGTCTTTCTGGTCCTTCGGATCCCCCTGCGGACGGTTACGGTTCTGGCTGCGGTTCTGGGAATCCCGGCGGTTATCGCGACGGTTGTCGTTTCCGCGGTTATCCGCGCCTTTGTTGTCGGCAGACTTGTCCTGCTGACCCTGGCGACTGCCGCTACTGCGGGACTGGTCGTCGCTCCGGTTGTTGCGGTTACGGCTGCGGTTGTCGTCGCTGCGGTTCTGGGAGCCGCCCTGACGGCGATCGTTGCCGTTGCGGTTATTGCTGCCACCGCCACTGCGCTGATCACCACGGGCTACGCGGGTTTTCCGGCGATCCTGGCGGGCCTGGGGCCGACGGTCGTCAGTACGCTCGCGGGTGGTGCTGCGCTGGTTGGTGATGCCTTCGCTTTCCGGCTGGTCGCCGCGGAAGAAACAGGCAATCTTCTTGCCCAGTTTGCGGAACAGGCCTTCTTCCTGCTCGCTGGCTTCCTGGCTGGCCGGCGCCGCTGCCGGAGTGGGCGCAGGAGCCGCCGGGCGAATGGCTTTTACAGCGGCCTGTTCGCGTACCGGCTTTTCGGTGCCGGGCATTTCAACGACGGCTTCTTCTTCGCGCTCGTTGTACTGCTGGGCAACCTGGTGGCTGGAAACGTGTTCCGGGGTGGCTTCATCCTGGCGCAGACGAATGATTTCGAAGTGCGGGGTTTCCATGTTGGGCACCGGGGCAACCACAACAGAGACACCCTGGCGGGCTTCGATATCGGCCAGCTGCTTGCGCTTCTCGTTCAGCAGGAAGGTGGCCACAGAGACCGGCACCATGGCGCGGACTTCGGCGGTTTTTTCCTTGGAAGACTCTTCGTAGATCAGGCGCATGATGCTCAGGGCCAGGGATTCGATACCCCGGATGGTGCCCTGGCCTTCACAGCGCGGGCACACTTCACTGCGGGTTTCACCCAGGGACGGGCGCAGGCGCTGTCGTGACATTTCCAGCAGGCCGAAGCGGGAGATCTTGCCAACCTGAACGCGGGCCCGGTCGATTTCCAGGGCTTCGCGCATTTTGTGCTCGACTTCACGCTGGTGCTTGGCCGGGGTCATGTCGATGAAGTCGATCACGATCAGGCCGCCCATGTCGCGCAGGCGCAACTGGCGAGCGATCTCTTCGGCCGCTTCCAGGTTGGTCTGCAGGGCAGTCTCCTCGATATCGTGGCCCTTGGTGGCCCGGGAGGAGTTGATGTCGATGGATACCAGCGCTTCGGTCGGATCGATCACGATGGAACCGCCGGACGGCAGTTTTACTTCGCGCTGGAATGCGGTCTCAATCTGGCCTTCGATCTGGTAACGGCTGAACAGGGGGATTTCATCCTTGTACAGCTTGATCTTGTTTTCGAAGGTGGGCATGACGGCGCGCACGAAGCTCAGAACGTCTTCATACACGCTTTCGGCGTCGATCAGGACTTCGCCGATGTCCTGGCGGAGGTAGTCGCGCACGGCGCGGATGATCACGTTGCTTTCCTGGTGAATCAGGAACGGAGCCTTGCGCTCACCGGCCGCCTGGGTAATGGCTTCCCAGAACTGCACCAGGTAGTCGAGGTCCCACTGGAGCTCTTCGGTGGTACGGCCGATACCGGCAGTACGCACAATGATGCCCATAGACTTGGGCACCTGGACGCCGTTCATGGCTTCTTTCAGCTGGGCCCGCTCTTCACCTTCGATACGGCGGGAAATGCCGCCGGCACGGGGGTTGTTCGGCATCAGCACCAGGTAGCGGCCGGCCAGGGAGATGAAGGTGGTCAGGGCTGCGCCCTTGTTGCCACGCTCTTCTTTATCGACCTGTACGATGACTTCCTGGCCTTCGGAGACCACATCCTTGATGTTGATCTTGCCTTCGATCTGGCCCGGGGATTTCTTGAAGTATTCCTTGGAGATTTCCTTCAGGGGAAGGAAGCCGTGGCGGTCGGCGCCGAAGTCGACAAAGGCAGCTTCCAGGCTGGGCTCTACGCGGGTGATGCGGCCTTTGTAAATGTTGGATTTTTTCTGTTCGCGGGTGCTGGATTCGATATCCAGGTCAAACAGCCGTTGGCCGTCTACAAGCGCTACGCGCAACTCTTCGGGGTGAGTTGCATTGATCAGCATTCTTTTCATGGAAAGAAAGGGTTCCTGTCGTTTGTTTGTGACAGAAAACCGGAGGGTTCGCATCAGCGAAGCAGGATGTGCGTGCCGCAGGCCCTGTTACAGCAGGGAGGGGCCGGCGGCCAGACGGATCATACCCTTATGGGGTGAGATCCTGTAAGTCTGAGACCACCGCCTGTGATTCGCCTGCCTGTGGGCAGGGAGAGTTCGTTCAGGTTGAGTGTCTGTTGACGCATAATATCCGTTTTCAGGTTCACACAAACTCCTGGGTCTCACGTCGTATTGGTTTGCAGACGGCCCGGGTTCGCGTGGCAATGATTCTTCGCGATGTCGCCCGACGGTTTTCCGTTCGGTTGTTTCAGCTCCCGGTCAGGTGCAGCCTCTCTGGGTCTGGCCTGTGAGTCCGGAAGTTTGTCTCCCGCCGTGCCCGGTAATGATTGGGCTTGCGGCGTTCAATCTCTTAATCAGTGTCGGTATACTGCTGCCGCTCCGGCTTCTGACCAGAGTTCGTCAGGCCGTAGACAAACGGCAGAGCACGCCGGAATATAACAGTAAAGGGCTGATCATTCAATCCTGCATTCATCCACCGCAAAAGGTTTCCCATGGTGCGCAATTCTGGTTCCCGTAACAAGCCGTCCAGGGCTGGCAAACCGGGCCGGCCGGGCTCTTCCCGGGCAGGGCAGGGCAGGGCTGCGGCACCTGCGCCGGCTGCCGCGCCGGCGGAGCGCACGGTGCAGAAGGGGGTGCAATGGATCAGCGTAGATGAGGATATGGCCGGCCAGCGGGTGGATAACTTTCTGATGGCCCGCTTGCGGGGTGTGCCCAAAAGCACGGTGTACCGGATTGTCCGCAAGGGCGAGGTGCGGGTTAATAAAGGGCGCGTGAAGCCGGATACCCGCTTGCAGGCCGGTGATGTGGTACGTATTCCGCCCATGGTGCAGCAGGCGAAAGCGGAGCATCCAAAGCCCGGTGACCGGGTGCAGGGCGTCATGGAAGCAGCCGTGGTGTTTGAAAACGACGATATGCTGGTGGTGAACAAACCCTCCGGTATTGCCGTGCACGGCGGCAGCGGTTTGAGCTTCGGGCTGATCGAAGTGCTCCGTTCTTCCCGGCCACAGGCGAAGTTCCTGGAACTGGTGCACCGGCTTGACCGTGATACTTCCGGGCTGGTGATGGTGGCGAAGAAACGATCAGCCCTGCGTTTTCTGCAGGATGAACTGCGCCACAAGCGGATACGTAAACACTACCATGCGCTGGTGGCGGGCACCTGGCCGGAAAAGCTGGCGCGGGTGGCCGAGCCGCTGTTGCGTTACGAGATGCCTAACGGCGAGCGCCGGGTGAAGGTGAGTGGCGAGGGCAAGGAATCGCTCACGCTGTATCGGTGTTTGCAGCGGTTTGAGGGTTATTCGCTGGTTGAGGCTTCGCCGGTTACCGGCCGTACCCACCAGATTCGCGTACATTGTGCCTGGGCGGGCCACCCGATTGCCGGAGACGACAAGTATATGGATGACGCCAGCCTGAAGGCGTTTCGGGCCGTGGGCGGTGAGCGGTTGATGCTGCACGCCCGGGCGCTGGAGTTCACATTGCCCGGTTCAGGTGAAGCAATGCGGCTGGAAGCTCCGTATGATACCCCTTTCGGCAAGCTGGTTAATGCGCTTGCCCGTCGCAGTAAAGGTAAGTTCTGATGAATGTAAAAGTAGTGATTTTTGACTGGGACGGAACCCTGATTGATTCCGTAGACCACATTGCTGACAGCCTGCACCAGGCCGCCACCGAGCTTGGGTATCCGGAACTGGAGCGTGAGGCCTATCGGGATATCATCGGCCTGGGCATGATCGAGGCTCTGGAAAAGCTGTATCCGGGGCTGACCCGCGACGAAATGCAGCGCATCCGCGATGGTTACGCAGGGTATTTCTTCCAGAAGGTGACCACCCCGCAGAACGTATTTGACGGTATGGCCGACGTGGTTACCGATATCCGGCGTTCCGGGCGCGGCTGCTCTGTGGCGACCGGCAAAAGCCGTCGCGGCCTGGCGAGGGCCCTGACCTCCAGTGGCTTGGGCCCGCACTTCGATATCACCCGGTGTGCGGACGAAACCCGTTCCAAGCCGGATCCGCTGATGCTGGAGGAGATCCTGGCGTTCTACGGCTATGAGCCGGAAGAGGCGGTGATGATTGGTGATACCCGCTACGACCTGGATATGGCCCGGCGTATCGGTATGCCGTCCATTGGCGTTGAGTGGGGTGTGCACCAGCGGGATGTGCTGCAGGAATACGACCCCCACGCGGTCGTTACGTCGGTAGACGAATTGCGTCGGGTTCTGGGGCTTTAATGGTTTTGTTACCGCATTGATCGGTTAAGGGATAGCGGATGAGCGAGTGGGATTCGGACAAGCAGCCCGGCTGGGGCGATGAGCCGGCGCAACCTGAAGAAAAAGGGCAGGGTGCGTCTTCCGATAAGAAAGGCTGGTTTGGCAAGAAGCAGCCGGCTATGCCGCCGGAGTCTGGCCGGGACTGGCGGCTGATCGAGAAGCTGGTGATGTCGTTGCAGGCGGAGCAGCGACGCAGCCGGCGCTGGGGCATCTTTTTCAAGTTTCTGACCTTCGGTTACCTGTTCGCGTTGCTGTTCCTGATCCGGTCTCCCATCGGTGATGGCATGGCGGGTGCCACCGGTGCCCACACGGCATTGGTAGAAGTGAATGGCACCATTGCGGCGGATGAGCTGGCCAGTGCCGACAATCTGGTGGGTGCGCTGCGCTCGGCTTTCGAGGCCGAGAACTCCAGGGCGGTTGTGCTGCGCATCAACAGCCCGGGTGGCAGCCCGGTGCAGTCCGGTTATGTCTACGACGAGATCAAGCGCCTGCGGGAAGAGTACCCGGATAAAAAGCTGTATGCGGTGATTTCCGATATTGGGGCTTCCGGTGCCTATTACATTGCCGCGGCGGCTGATGAAATCTACGCCAACCGGGCAAGCCTGGTGGGGTCTATCGGCGTGGTTGCCGGTGGTTTCGGTTTTACCGGGCTGATGGAGAAGCTGGGTGTCGATCGGCGGCTTTATACCGCTGGCGAAAACAAGGCGTTCCTGGATCCGTTCTCACCCGAGCGTGAAGGCGAGGTTGCCTTCTGGCAGAGCGTGCTTGAAAACACCCACAAGCAGTTCGTGGAAGCTGTTAAGGCTGGTCGGGGTGACCGCCTGGCGGATAACGAAGAATTGTTCTCCGGCCTGGTGTGGAGCGGCGAGCAGGCGCTGGAGCTTGGCTTGATTGACGGGCTGGGTAGCACCTCCTGGGTGGCTCGCCAGCTGGTGGGCGAAGAAAAACTGGTTGATTACAGCCGCAACCGTTCGCCGTTCCAGGAACTGGTGGACCAGCTTGGTGTTGCGGTGGGTGAGGGCGTGGCCAGCCGCATGCTGGAGTCCCGCCTGGAGATTCGCTGAGCCAGGCTTTTCGGGTGAAGCAGTCCTGATCCGGCTTGATCAGGGCTGCAGCAGCGGATTAACGCCCAGTTCCCTGAGCAGGTCGATCAGCGCAATCAGTGGCAGGCCGATCAGGCTGTTCGGGTCTCGCCCTTCCATGCTTCGGAACAGGGCAATGCCGAGCCCTTCCATCTTGAAGCTGCCTGCGCAGTCGTAGGGCTGTTCTTTGTTCAGGTAGTTTTCGATTTCTTCAGCTGTCAGTTCCCGGAAGTGGACCTCGAAAGGTTCGCACCGGGTTTTCAGGGTGCCGGTACGGGTGTCCAGTACCGCAAGCCCGGTCAGGAATCTCACGCTGTTGCCGCTGCTGAGGCCTAGTTGTTCCCGGGCCTTCTGGTGGCTGCCGGGTTTGTTCAGTAAGGTGCCGTCCGGTAGTGTGGCCACCTGGTCGGAGCCGATGATGATTGTGTCCGGGTAGTGTTCTGCCAGCGCCCGGGCCTTGCCGGTGGCCAACCGGAGCGCGAGTTGTTCGGCGGATTCGCCGGGAGCCGGCGTTTCATCAATGTCCGGGCTCGCACTGTTAAAGGGTAGCCCCAGCCTTGCCAACAGCTCTTTGCGGTAAGGGGAGGATGAGGCGAGCAGCAGGGGCGGTTGGTTCATGAATGCCTTCTGGTTCCGGTGTATGGTGCGGTGATTCAGGCGGAAACGCCGGAGGTTATCGTAAAATACCCCTACTTAAACGGGAAGGGGTGGGTTAAAAGCGATTAAGTCTTTGACAGCAGGCGGTCTCGCCCCTAAAATTGCGCGCCTATGTCTGAAGCACCGAATGCTCAACTGCCAAAATCCGTAGACCCTAACCGACTGGCGGAACAGAACACGACCCTGGAGGGAGTTATTCCGCTCGCGGGGCTTGTTCGTTTCTCCGAAGCGGTTCCGGGGTTGCCGGAAGGCAGCGAGTGCCACGTTAAGCTTTCCTTTTATATGGATAGCGAACGTCGCCGGTTGGTGTCGGGTGAAGTATCCGCACCGGTGATACTGGAATGCCAGCGTTGCATGAATAACATGCAGACAACGCTGGAATCCCGTTTTGATTTGGGGCTTGTGCTCAACGATGAGCAGGCTCAGAGGTTGCCCAAGGCGTTGGAACCCTTCCCGATGGAAGACTACAACGCAGATTTGTGGGCCATGGTGGAAGATGAACTGTTGCTGGTTCTGCCGCCGTTCCCCCTGCATGAACGCCAGGATTGCCCGGCGAGCAAGGAACTGGAAGCACTGGAACCACAGCAGGCCACCGAGAAGCCCGAGGCAAAGAAACGCGAGGATAACCCGTTCAGTGTTCTGGCGGGCCTCAAAAACACCAAGCACTAACGTTTTCGTAATCAGGTCAGGAGCATAATCATGGCTGTACAGCAAAATCGCAAGACCCGTTCCAAGCGCGGCATGCGCCGTTCACACGATGCCCTGAGCACTGCTGCTCTGAGCACCGACGCAACTACTGGTGAAGTACATCGTCGTCACCACGTATCTCCGGACGGTTTCTACCGCGGCAAGCAGGTTGTTGAAGCTCGCGACGAGTAAGATCGTCGGGAAACTCTTCTGACCTGTGTCGCATGGACCCGTGGTGAGTAAACCAGTCACCATAGCCATTGATGCCATGAGCGGTGATCGTGGCGCTTCAGTGGTGGTCCATGCAGCGCTGGAAGCAGTGCGCGAAAATGAGGCCTTGAGTCTCGTTCTGGTAGGTATCCGGAGCGAGCTCGAGGCCTTGTTGCGTGATGGGCATGCCAGAATCCGCATTGTTGAAGCGGCGGATGTGGTGCGCATGAACGAGCGCCCCTCCCATGCGCTGCGACACAAGAAAAACTCCTCTATGGCCATTGCGCTCTCCCTGGTGCGCGACGGCGAAGCCCAGGGCTGTGTCAGTGCCGGAAATACCGGTGCGCTGATGGCTTTCGGGCGATCTATTATCCGCATGTATCCCGGCATTGAGCGGCCGGCCATTGCCAAGCTGGTTCCCTCGTTGCGGGGCCGTTGCCACGTGCTCGACCTTGGCGCCAACGTGGATTCCAGCGCCGAAAACCTCTACCAGTACGCCTTGATGGGATCGCTGATGGCCACCGCCATCTGTAGCCTGGCCGAACCTCGCGTGGCCCTGCTGAACGTGGGTGAGGAAGAGATCAAGGGCAACGAACAGGTTCGCCTGGCCTCCCATATGCTTGCCCAGTGCGAC
This sequence comes from Marinobacter vinifirmus, assembly GCF_002258215.1. GTDB lineage: Bacteria > Pseudomonadota > Gammaproteobacteria > Pseudomonadales > Oleiphilaceae > Marinobacter > Marinobacter vinifirmus. Next base: position 414,467 of record NZ_NEFY01000002.1, on the reverse strand, counting down.
ACTCTGAACTACATAGGGTATGTCGAGGGCAACGACCTTTTCCGTGATGTGGCCGATGTTGTAGTGTGTGACGGCTTTGTGGGCAATATTGCCCTGAAGACCGGTGAGGGTGTTGCGGGGTTGCTGATCGAACTGCTGGAGCAGGCCTTTACCCGCTCGCTATGGGGGCGCTTTGTGGGGCTCCTGGCCAAGCCGATTATCGGCCGGCTTTTGCAGCTGATGGACCCTTCACGGCATAACGGTGCCAGTTTGCTGGGGCTTCAGGGAGTCGTTATCAAGAGCCACGGCAACGCCAACGAGCGTGCGATGCTGGCGGCAATCCGGCAGGCAGTTCGCGAAGTGGAGCTGGAAGTGCCTCGTCGCATCAACGAACGGCTCGATGACCTGATGTTATAGGTCGCCAACGGCTGCTGAGACTAAAGTCTGCCCGCATTTGCGCCCTTATTCGCGGATAATTGGCCTGAGTTGTACTATTGGCTAATCTCCACCCACCCTTCAATGACGATAAGATTCCGCCCATGAAATCAGCGTTTATTTTCCCCGGACAAGGCTCCCAGTCGGTAGGCATGCTTTCTGCTGCTGCCGAGGCGTGGCCTATGATCAGTGAAACCTTTGATGAAGCGTCTAATGTTCTGGGCTATGACTTGTGGCACCTGTGCCAGCATGGGCCGGCTGAAGAGCTGAATCAGACCATGGTAACACAGCCTGCGTTGCTGACCGCCAGTGTCGCCTTGTGGCGCCAGTGGTGCGTGTCTGAAGGCCCGCGCCCGGACTTCGTAGCTGGCCACAGCCTGGGTGAGTACAGCGCCCTGGTGGCTGCTGAGAGCCTCGACTTCATTGAAGCTGTAAAGCTTGTTCAACTGCGCGGCGAGCTGATGCAGGATGCCGTGCCTGCCGGTGAAGGCAAGATGGCAGCTATCCTGGGCCTGGAAGACGCCGATGTGGTTGCGGCCTGTGAAGAAGCCGCCCAGGGCGACGTGGTTGCAGCAGTGAACTTCAACGCACCCGGCCAGGTGGTGATTGCCGGTTCCGCTGCGGCGGTAGAGCGCGCAATCGAGGTTTGCAAGGCAAAGGGTGCCCGCAAGGCCATGCCGCTGCCGGTGAGCGTGCCTTCCCACTGCTCCCTGATGAAAGGCGCTGCCGAGCAGCTGGCTGAAGCACTGGAAGATGTCCGCTTTAACGATGCTGTCATTCCGGTGGTTCAGAATGTGAATGCAGCCGTGGTTAAAGATGCCGATACGCTCAAGGCAAACCTCCTGAAGCAGTTGTATTCCCCGGTGCTTTGGACAGACTCTGTGCGGGCGTTGGTTGCCGAGGGCGTTAACGTGTCGGTTGAGTGTGGTGCCGGCAAGGTTCTGGCCGGGCTGGCCAAGCGCATTGACCGCCAGTTGGCGGTGAACAGCATCGAAGATCCCGATTCTCTGGCAGCCGCCCTGAAGGCGTTTGGCCAGTCCTGATAAACGGAGTTGTTTATGTCTTTGGAAGGCAAAGTTGCACTGGTAACCGGTGCTACCCGGGGGATTGGCAAGGCCATTGCCCATGAGCTGGCCCGGCAGGGCGCGGAAGTTGTGGGCACGGCTACCAGTGCTGAAGGTGCTGAATCCATTACCGAAGGCCTGAAGTCTGCTGGCTTCAAGGGCTACGGTATTGTGATGAACGTAGCCGATGCCGACAGCATCGAGGCGGGCCTGAAGCAGCTGACCGAACAGTCTGGTGCTCCGCAGATCCTGGTCAACAATGCGGGTATCACCCGTGATAACCTGTTGATGCGCTTGAAAGACGACGACTGGACGTCTGTGCTGGAAACCAACCTTTCCAGTGTTTACCGTACCAGCAAGGCCGTTTTGCGTGGTATGGCCAAGGCCCGCTGGGGCCGGATTATCAATATCAGTTCCGTGGTTGCCGGTATGGGCAACCCGGGGCAGGGCAATTATTGCGCTGCCAAGGCCGGGGTTGAGGGCTTCACCCGCAGCCTGGCCAAAGAAATGTCTAACCGTGGCATTACCGCTAACTGTGTAGCGCCCGGTTTTATTGACACCGATATGACCAAAAAACTGGACGACAAGCAGCGTGACGCTATGCTGGAAATTATTCCGGCAGGGCGTTTGGGCGAGCCGGAAGAAGTAGCTTCTGTGGTGGCTTTCCTGGCCTCTCAGGGCGCAGCTTACGTTACCGGAGAAACCATTCATGTGAATGGCGGCATGTACATGGGTTAAGCCCGTTTCGGGCTGTAGTGCAACCCCTTGTCGCACAACATGTTTAACTGAATCCCTGCTTGTTTGCAGGTAGGGTTTAAACTAAACTGGCAGCCATTGAGTTGCTTGGTTGACACTAAAGTGAGGACATTATGAGTACAGTTGAAGAGCGCGTGAAGAAGATTGTTTGTGAGCAGCTGGGCGTTAAAGAGTCCGAAGTTCAGAACACATCTTCTTTTGTAGAGGATCTTGGCGCTGACTCACTGGACACTGTTGAGCTGGTTATGGCCCTGGAAGAGGAATTCGAAACTGAAATTCCGGATGAAGAGGCTGAGAAGCTGGGCTCCGTTCAGGACGCAATCGACTATATTGTCGCGCATACCTGATACTCAGTAGATCAGATAGCCAGGCTAAAAGCCGTCCTTTAGGCTTCTTGAAGGACGGCTTTTTTATTGGCTGAATATCAGCATTTCGGTTAAAAACGACACGGAATATTCAGGTGAGTGGGGTTATGAGCAAGCGACGGGTTGTCATTACAGGCATGGGGATGTTGTCCCCGGTAGGGAACGATGTCAGTACCTCCTGGAACGCAGTGTGTGCCGGGCGCAGTGGCATTGGCCAGATCGACCGGTTCGATGCCAGTGAATACGGCACGCGTATCGGCGGGGCGGTGAAGGACCTGGATATCGAACCCTGGCTGTCTTCCAAAGAAGCCCGCAAGCTTGACGCTTTCATTCACTATGGCCTGATTGCCGCCCAGCAGGCGGTGGACGACAGTGGCCTGGAACAGTTCGACAAGCTCGACAAGGAGCGGGTGGGCATTGCCATCGGTTCCGGTATTGGCGGCCTGGAGTACATCGAAAAGAACATTATCCAGATGGAAAAGGCCGGCCCCCGCAAGGTATCTCCGTTCTTTGTGCCGGCGTCTGTAATCAATATGATTTCCGGTAATGCGGCTATCCGGTTTGGCTACAAAGGCCCGAACATCGCCATTGTGACCGCCTGCACCACCGGTACCCACAACATTGGCTATGCGGCCCGCACCATCGCCTATGGCGATGCTGACGTGATGCTGGCCGGCGGTGCCGAAATGGCCACCACCCGTTCCGGCGTTGCAGCATTCTCTTCCGCCCGTGCCCTGTCGACCCGCAATGATGAGCCGGAAAAGGCCAGCCGCCCCTGGGACAAGGAGCGCGACGGTTTTGTATTGAGTGATGGGGCTGGCGTGCTGGTCCTGGAAGAGTTGGAACATGCAAAAGCCCGTGGCGCGACGATATACGGCGAAGTGGTCGGCTTTGGCATGAGCGACGACGCCCATCACATTACCGCACCCCCTGCAGGCGGCGACGGCGCTGCCCGGTCCATGGCCAATGCCTTGCGGGATGCGGGCCTGAAGCCGGAAGAAGTGGATTACATCAACGCCCACGGCACATCGACCCTGGTGGGGGATGTAGCCGAAGTGGCTGCTGTTAAAGCGGTATTTGGCGGCCATGCGCAAAAGCTGGCCATGAGCAGCACCAAGTCCATGACGGGCCACTTGCTGGGCGCTGCCGGTGCCGTTGAGGCCATTTTCTCGGTGCTGGCCCTGCGCGACGGCATTCTGCCACCAACCATTAACCTGGATAACCCGGATGAAGGTTGTGACCTGGACTTCGTGGCCAATCAGAGCCGCAAATCCGATGTCCGGGTAGCGCTGTCCAACTCCTTCGGCTTTGGCGGTACCAACGGTACGTTGATTTTCCGCCGTTACGAAGGCTGAGACCTCTGTGGTAAAGCGCTTCTGGGCGGATGAAACCGGTTTGCCGGCGGCAGACCGGGGCCTGGCCTACGGCGATGGCCTGTTTGAAACCATTCGTGCAGAAGGGAGCTCAGCCCCCTGGCTGGATTACCATCTGGCCCGGCTGGTGCGGGATGCTGCCCGGCTGGGAATTGAGGTGCGCCAGGACGAACTGCTCGCGGCCAGCGGCGAAGCCCTTGAGCGTTACGGAAGCCCCGGGAAGGTGTGGGTCCTGAAACTGATCCTGACCCGTGGCGCGGGTGGGCGAGGCTATCGCCCGGGGGCCTGCATGGAGCCCAACCTGCTGGCATCTTGTTCCGATGCGCCGCCGATGCCCGATTCTGCCGGCGTGGTGGTGGAGTTCTCATCAGTACCCCTTACGGTCAATCCCTTGCTGGCCGGTATCAAATCCCTCAACCGCCTCGAGCAGGTGATGGCAGCCCGGGAACTCTCCGGCGACTGCTTTGAGGTGCTGATGGCAGATGCCGCCGGGCATATTGTCGAGGGCACCCGAACCAATCTGTTTGTACTCACCGATGAAGGCTGGATAACACCCCCCGCGAATTCCGTAGCCGTGGCCGGTGTTATGCGCCAGCTGGTTATCGAGCGCTTGCAGCAGGCCGGGGAGCCTTTCCGTGAAGGATCCATCACGAGGGAACAGTTGCAGCCGGAAGTTTGCCGGGGCCTGTACCTCACCAACAGCGTGCTCGGGGTAGTGAGGGTTCGCAACCTGGCGGGCCAGGATTTGCCTGCAGAGCGGTGCCTTGCGACAATCTGCCGTCTCTCCACAACTTTGGAATAATGCGTGTGTTCAGGAAGTTACTGATTCTGATTGTGGCCCTCGCGGTCCTGGCGGCTGCTGGCGCCGGTTTGTGGCTATGGCAGGGCCTGCAGACCCTGAAGCAACCGGTTGCCCTGGATGAGCCGGTGTTGTTCAGTGTAGAGCAGGGCACCTCCTTTGGCCGGCTGGCGCAGAAGCTGTCGGACGACGGCCTGGTCAGCGATCCGCTCTGGTTAAAGCTATACGGCCGCCTGAACCCGGAACAGACCCGGATTAAGGCTGGTGACTACGAACTGCAACCGGGGATGACACCACTGGCCATGCTCGACACCATGGTAGAGGGCAAGGTGAAACTCTGGTCCGTCCAGTTTATTGAGGGCTGGACCTTCTCTGACATGAGAACCGCCCTGGCCAACTCCAGACGGCTCCGGAAAGAAACCACAGACTGGACTGACGAGCAGGTTATGGAAGCCGTTGGCGCCGAAGGCCAACACCCTGAGGGTTGGTTCTTCCCGGATACCTACATGTTCAGTGGCAGCGAGACCGACCTGGATATCCTCAAACGCGCCTATAAGCGGATGACGGCTGTCCTTGAAGAAGAGTGGGAGAACCGGGAAGAAGGCTTGCCCTATAGCTCCCCCTACGAAGCATTGATCATGGCCTCGATTGTCGAGCGGGAAACCGGCGTGGCCTATGAGCGGCAGCAGGTGGCCGGTGTGTTTGTGCGCCGCTTGCAGAAAGGCATGCGCCTGCAGACCGACCCGACGGTGATCTACGGCATGGGTGACAGCTACGATGGCCGTATCCGTACCCGGGACCTGCGCGCCTACACGCCCTATAACACCTACCGGATTGACGGCCTGCCACCCACGCCCATTGCCTTGCCCGGCCGGGATTCTGTACATGCCGCCTTGCATCCGGACGACGGTGACGCCCTGTACTTTGTGGCCCGTGGTGATGGCAGCCACACGTTCTCCCGAACCCTGGCCGAACACCAGAAAGCGGTTCGGGAGTTCCAGCTGAACCGCAGAGAAGATTACCGATCCTTCCCGGCACCGGGTGCCGGCGCAGATGACAACGAGGAAAACTGATGGCTGCCAGAGGCCGTTTTATTACCTTTGAGGGCACCGAGGGGGTTGGTAAATCCACCCAGTTGCAGAACGCGGCAGACACGCTGACATCGCTGGGAATTGATGTGGTGGTTACCCGCGAACCGGGTGGCACGCCCATGGCGGAAAAGATCCGGGAGCTGTTACTGGCCCCCAGGGAAGAACCGGTGCATGAAACCACCGAACTGCTGCTGATGTTCGCCGCCCGTGCCCAGCACCTGCACAACCGGATTCTGCCGGCCCTGGCCGCAGGCAAGTGGGTGCTGTGCGACCGCTTTACCGATGCCACCTTCGCCTATCAGGGCGGGGGCAGGGGGGTGCCTGAGGAGCGCATAGCGCTGCTGGAAACCCTGGTGCAGGGCGATGTGCGGCCGGACCATGTTGTCCTTCTGGACGCACCGGTAGAAACCGGCATGGCCCGTGCAAAGAAACGGGGCGAACTGGACCGGTTCGAGCAGGAAGAGCTGGCCTTTTTCCAGCGGATTCGCGATACCTACCTGGCCCGGGCGACCGCTGCACCCATGCAATACCATGTTGTGAATGCCGCCTTGCCCCTGGCGCAGGTTTCGGAAAGTGTGACGGGATTGCTGTCGGCCCTTGCCCGCGTTGATAGTTGATTTCGTGCACTTTCTGTCGCGATCTGCTTTAATTGCAACACATTCTCGATTAAAGGCGTGCAGCTTGAATGCTTGACGCAAAGCTTCTGAAACTGCCGGTCAATTCACACCAACACCATCACGAACATCACCAGATTGTGGTGGGCGTGCGTGGCGCTGCCGAACTGAGTGTCGACGGCGTGGGTTCGTTTCTGGACACCTGGAAAGCCTGCCTGGTGCCAACCGAAGCCCGGCACGACTACTGCGGGGATCACGAGAACCACGTGCTGGTGATTAACCTGGACCCGCTGAGCCCTGTCCTGGATTCCCCGGCCCATGCCGACTACGAACGCATGGCCGGGGTCTTCGAGAAGCCCCGCACTATCCAGATGGACAACCGGCTGCAGGGCCTTGTGCAGTTTGCCGCCGGAGAATTCGACCGCTCCCCGGATAACGAACCCCTGCACCGGCACCTGGCGGCCAGTATCCTGTATTCCATGGCCGACCGGATTGTAGACGGGCAGGCCACCCGTGCCAGCCGGCATAGCATCAGCCCGGACGCCATTCGCCGGTATATCGTCGATAACCTGCACCGGAAGATCACCGTGCAGGACCTGGCTCGGGAAGCCTGCCTGAGTACCAGCCGTTTCCACGAAGTGTTCCGCGAAGTGTCGGGCATTACCCCGCATCAGTTTCTGATACAGACCCGGCTCGACCAGGCCGTGCGCCTGTTGTCGTCAACGACCCTCTCGGTGTCTGAAATCAGTTACCGGACCGGCTTTTCCTCCCAGAGCGCACTTACCAATGCCCTGCGCAAATACAAGGGAACGACCCCGTCCCGGTTACAGATTGGTGACCGGGTAGCCTGATCTGCCCGTAAAGCCGACAGTCCCGTAGGATTGTGCAAAACAATCGTAGGATTTTGTAAGCCGGGCATCCGTAGTAATACTAACTTATAGCGTCTGTATTCCCGCCTTGCGGAAGCAGGGTAGGCGATTGTCGCAAACCAGCGGCGGTCGACTATAGTGAAGGAGTATCCGTGCGGGTAAGTCCCGCTCCAGTCAGGAAGATTTCAGGTAAACAAGAAAAACAGTGCAGTCCGCAGGCCACGTGCCGGCGCTGTGCTCTGAGAGCGGACCGAGGTCCGACTCACTTAAACCGGAGGAGCCTTATGGCTATTGGCGTTTGGATCAGTCTATTTGCGTACTTTGCAATCATGATTGCCATTGGCATTTATGCAATGCAGAGATCTACGTCTTCATCTGAAGATTACATGCTCGGTGGGCGGGCACTCAGCCCGAAAGTAGCGGCACTGTCTGCCGGTGCTTCCGATATGAGTGGCTGGTTGCTTCTGGGTCTGCCCGGGGCATTGTATGTATCCGGTCTGGCTTCAGCCTGGATCGGTATCGGCCTGTTTGTGGGCGCATTCTTTAACTGGGTTCTGGTGGCACCCCGCCTGCGGGAACAAACCGTTCACTACGGTAACGCCATCACCATCCCGTCTTTCCTTGCAAACCGGTTCCCGACTCAGGCTCTGTCCCTGAGAACCGTGTCTGCCATTGTTATCGTTATCTTCTTTGCGGTTTACACCGCATCCGGCCTGGTTGCCGGTGGCAAGCTGTTTGAAAGTGCCTTTGCCGGCATCTTCAACTTCGGCGGCCTGAGCGATTATGCAGTGGGTATTGTAATCACCCTCGGCGTGGTTCTGGCCTACACCGTAGTAGGTGGCTTCCTGGCAGTGAGCATGACCGACTTCGTGCAGGGCTGCATCATGATGCTGGCACTGGTGATCATGCCGGCAGTTGTGCTGTTCGGTGAAGGTGGCGGTGGCTTTGCTCAGGCGTCCCAGACCTTGAATGAAGTTGATCCGACCTTGCTGTCCTGGACAGAGGGGCTCACCTTTATTGGCTGGCTGTCGGCCGTCACCTGGGGCCTGGGCTATTTTGGCCAGCCGCACATCATCGTGCGCTTCATGGCTATACGTTCCCTGAAAGACGTTCCGACCGCCCGTAACATCGGTATGGGCTGGATGGCGATCTCCCTGATCGGTGCCATCTCACTGGGTATCTTCGGCCGTGCCTACGCCGTTCGTAACGGTATGGACATCGCAGACCCGGAAACCATCTTCATCATCCTGTCTGATCTGCTGTTCCACCCGCTGATCACCGGCTTCCTTTACGCAGCCCTGCTGGCGGCGGTCATGAGCACCATCTCCAGTCAGCTGCTGGTATCGTCTTCCTCACTGACTGAGGATTTCTACCGCCTGTTCCTGCGCAAAGAAGCGACCGACAAAGAGTGCGTCAACGTCGGCCGTGCCTGCGTTGTTGCAGTTGGCCTGGTGGCGGCAGTTATCGCCTCTGACCCGAACTCCCAGGTTCTGGCCCTGGTCAGTAACGCCTGGGCAGGCTTCGGTGCCGCCTTCGGCCCGCTGATCCTGCTGTCCCTGATGTGGTCCCGCACCAACGGCGCCGGTGCCATTGCCGGTATGGTCGTGGGTGCTGCGACTGTAATGATCTGGATCTCCCTGGGCTGGAACGGCAGCTTCATGGGTGGCCCGGGCGTATATGAAATCATCCCTGGTTTCGTTGCCGCCTTCATTGCCATCGTAGTGGTCAGCCTGGCCACCAAGGATTCTGGTGAGTACCAGCATATCCAGCGGTAACAGAATCCACTGATTCACATCAGTGTTCTGACAAGGGCTCCCCAAGGGGAGCCCTTTTTTGTACCTGAAACCCACACATGGTTCTGCGCTGGCCACGGGGTGGGGGAGTCTTTTCTGCAGGGAAAAAGATGTCTGAGCGAAGCGAGTTGTTTTTCCCGGAAGAAAAGACTCCCCCGCCGCGGGGCCGGCAAAACTCCCGAGCCTGAGTTTAGGGCCGGTAATAGCGGCACTGGGTTTCCTGAAAAAGGTAAACCTGAGGCATAAAAAAACGCCAGCCCGAAGGCTGGCGTTTCAGATCAGAGGTAAAGCTACCTCAGAGGGTCTCAGGCTACGGAAGCCTCAGATGCCTTCTGGGTGTACTCTTCCATCTGGTCGAAGTTGAGATACTTGTAGATCTCTTTGGACATGCTGTTCAGGTCCTTGGCGTACTCCATGTACTCCGCAGGAGTCGGGAGTTTGCCCAGTACCGCGCCCACAGCTGCCAGTTCCGCAGAGGTCAGGTACACGTTGGCACCATCACCCAGACGGTTCGGGAAGTTACGGGTAGAGGTAGACAGAACCGTAGACTTGGCAGCTACACGTGCCTGGTTACCCATGCACAGGGAGCAGCCCGGCATCTCGGTGCGAACACCGGCGGTGCCGTAGGTGTTGAAGTAGCCTTCTTCCATCAGCTGCTGCTGGTCCATCTTGGTGGGCGGAGACATCCACAGACGGGTCTTGAGCGGCTCTTTGTTCTGCTCAAGCAGCTTGCCGGCAGCGCGGAAGTGACCGATGTTGGTCATGCAGGAACCGATGAACACTTCGTCTACCTTGTCGCCAGCCACTTCGGACAGGAACTTGGCATCGTCAGGGTCGTTCGGGCAGCACACGATCGGCTCTTTGATGTCGGCCAGGTCGATTTCGACCACGTGGGCGTATTCTGCGTCTGCATCAGCACGCATCAGCTTCGGATTGGCCAGCCACTCTTCCATCTGCTGGGCGCGACGCTCCAGGGTACGCGGATCGCCGTAACCTTCGGCAATCATCCAGCGCAGCATCACGATGTTGGAGCGCAGGTACTCGGCAACAGACTCTTCAGACAGGTTGATGGTACAACCGGCAGCAGAGCGCTCAGCAGAAGCGTCAGACAATTCGAACGCCTGCTCAACGGTCAGGTGCTCCAGACCTTCGATTTCCAGGATGCGGCCAGAGAACTCGTTGATCTTGCCTTTCTTCTCAACGGTCAGCATGCCGTTCTTGATGCCGTACAGCGGAATGGCGTGTACCAGGTCACGCAGGGTGATGCCCGGCTGCATTTCGCCTTTGAAGCGAACCAGAACGGATTCCGGCATATCCAGCGGCATAACGCCGGTGGCTGCAGCAAACGCTACCAGGCCAGAACCGGCCGGGAAGGAGATGCCCATCGGGAAACGGGTGTGGGAGTCACCACCGGTACCCACGGTGTCCGGCAGCAGCATGCGGTTCAGCCAGGAGTGGATGATACCGTCGCCCGGACGCAGGGAAACACCGCCACGGGTACGGATGAAGTCCGGCATGGTGTGCTGCATTTCAACGTCAACCGGCTTCGGATAAGCGGCGGTGTGACAGAAGGACTGCATAACCAGGTCAGCCTGGAAGCCCAGACACGCCAGGTCTTTCAGTTCGTCACGGGTCATCGGACCAGTGGTGTCCTGGGAACCAACAGTGGTCATGTGCGGCTCGCAGTAGGTACCCGGGCGCACGCCCTGGCCTTCTTCCAGACCGCAGGCCTTGCCGACCATCTTCTGGCCCAGGGTGAACCCCTTGGTGCCGGCTTCCGGATCTTTCGGCAGGCGGAACAGGTCTGTCGGGCCCATGCCCAGTGCAGTACGCGCCTTGGCGGTCAGGCCACGGCCGATGATCAGCGGGATACGACCGCCGGCCTGAACTTCGTCCAGGATGACGTCAGACTTGAACTTGAACTCGGAGATGGTCTCGCCGGCTTCGTTCAGGATCTTGCCTTCGTACGGGCGGATTTCGATCACGTCGCCCATGTTCATGTTGTCTACAGGTGCTTCGAAAACCAGGGCGCCGGCATCTTCCATGGTGTTGAAGAAGATCGGGGCAACCTTGTTACCGATACACACACCGCCGGCACGCTTGTTCGGCACGCCCGGGATGTCGTCGCCGAAGAACCACAGAACAGAGTTAGTGGCAGACTTACGGGAAGAACCGGTACCGACTACGTCGCCTACGAAGGCAACCGGCAGGCCCTTGGACTTGATTTCTTCAATCTGGCTCATCGGGCCAGTTACGCCGGGCTCTTCCGGCTTCAGGCCGTCGCGCTCCATCTTATAGGCGGCGCGGGCGTGGAGCGGGATGTCCGGGCGGGACCAGGCATCCGGAGCCGGAGACAGGTCGTCGGTGTTGGTTTCGCCGGTTACCTTGAACACGACCATCTTGGTGCTCTCGGGAACCTTGTTCTTGTTGGTGAACCACTCGGCATTGGCCCAGGACTCAACAACAGACTTGGCAACGGCGTTGCCGGCGTCCATCTTTTCTTTAACGTCGTTGAACGCGTCGAACATCAGCAGGGTGTGCTTGAGTTCTTCACCAGCCAGTTCGGCCAGCTCGCTGTCGTCCAGAAGGTCGACCAGAGTAGCGATGTTGTAGCCGCCCTGCATCATGCCCAGCAGCTGGACAGCCTTCTTCTTGTCGATCAGCGGGGAAGCAGCTTCGCCTTTAACGATCGCGGTCAGGAAAGCAGCTTTTACGTAAGCGGCTTCGTCCACTCCCGGCGGAACGCGGTTTTCCAGCAGGTCAACCAGGGTGGCTTCTTCACCGGCCGGCGGGTTCTTCAGCAGCTCGATCAGACCAGCAGTCTGCTCGGGGTTCAGGGGCTTGGGCGGGATACCCAGGGCTTCACGTTCAGCAACGTGTTCACGATAGGCTTCTAACACGATATGGACCCTCATCAGTTGGAATGTTCCGCGCTGTGGGCGTGGTGCCCGGCGGGAGTTTTTTGGCGAAAAGGCCGCAGGAGCCTCTGAATAAGGCCTCAAATCACCGATGGGGTTTCAGGATTTATTCAGAGACTCCTTGATCTGGCGCTGCATTCTATAGGAAAGCCCTTATAAAGTTAAGTTGGACAGAGGTCGGAGAGATCTGTTAGGTGCGTTATACTCCCGCGCTTGTTGAACCGGACGGTTGCCAAAGCCATGAACGAAGCCCTGCAAGAGATACACGATTTCCTGCCCTGCCGAACGCCATCGCGCTGGATCGAGAACGCCCTGGCCAACCAGGACCTGATGCTGATTGACCACGCCCATTGCGAAAAGAAAGCAGCCTCTACGGCCCTGAGCCTGATGTACCGGTATGTGGACAACACCGACCTGCTGAACAAAATGTCCCGCCTGGCACGGGAAGAACTGCGGCACTTCGAGCAGGTGCTGGCGATCATGAACAAGCGGGGAGTGGCCTACACCCACCTGACACCGGCCCGCTACGCCGCCGGCCTGCGCGAAGCCGTGCGCAAGGACGACCCGGGCCGTCTGGTGGACGTGCTGATTGTCGGTGCCATCATCGAAGCCCGCTCCTGCGAACGCTTCGCAGCCCTGGCACCGCACCTGGATGAGAGACTGGCGGAGTTCTACAACAGCCTGCTGAAATCCGAAGCGCGGCATTACCAGGATTACCTGAAACTGGCGGTACAGGCTAATGGCGGTCCGGTGGATGAGCGGGTGGCGGATTTTCTGGCTATTGAACAGAAGTTGATTGAAGAGCCGGATTCGGAGTTCCGGTTTCATAGCGGGCCTTTGGTTAACTGAAATTTTGCCACGGAATCCACGGAAGGGCACGGAAAAACAAAAACTTATTTGCCACGAAACCCACGAAAGAACACGAAAAATAAGAACTAATTTGCCACGGACACTCACGGAATCACACGGACAACAGCGGTACCGATTTAATCTTTTGTCCGTGAGCGTCTGTGAGTGTCCGTGGCTAAAAAATCTTTAAGGTTTTTATTTTCGTGTCCTTTCGTGGGTTTCGTGGCAAAAAATTCTTTAATCTTTTATTTCCGTGTTTTTCAGTGGATTTCGTGGCAAAAAACAGTCTTTAAAGCTCCTGGCACAAGGCCATCCACCGGGCAATCCCCGCACTTCGGTATTTCTGCTTGTGCAGGATGAAGTAGAAATGCCGGTCAAACTGCCGGTGGGGCACTTTCAGGGGCACCAGGCTGCCGCGTTTGAAGGCATCGGCCAGCACCACCTCTGACAGACATCCGATGCCCAGGTCCGCTTCCACGGCGCGCTTGATGGCTTCGGTGTGTTCCAGTTCCAGCAGTACGTTCAGGTCTGGCAGCAGGCCGTGCATGCCGCGCTCGAAGCTCTGGCGGGTGCCGGAGCCCTGTTCCCTCAAAATCCAGGTGGCGCCGCGAAGGTCGTCGTCGGTCAGTTCGCCCTTTGCTGCCAGCGGGTGGGTAGGGGAGCAGAAGGCTACCAGCCGGTCTTCCCGCCAGGGGATCACTTCCAGTTCCGATGCTTGCAGTTCACCTTCAATCAAGCCGATGTCCAGCTCAAAGTCCCTGACCCGTTTTGCGATGGTGCTGGTGTTGGCCACTTCCAGCGATACTTTCGGCCGGGTAGGGGTATTCATGTATTGGGCCATCACGCCAACGGCCAGATAGTTACCTATGGTCAGTGTGGCACCTACTTTCAGGGCGCCGACTTCCGAGTGCTTGCTCAGGGCCTGTTCCAGTTCGGTGGCCTGGGCCAGCAGGGACTCGGCCTTGGGCCGGTACAGCCTGCCCAGTTCGTTCAGCTGCAGGCGCTTGCCTACGCGGTCGAACAGCTGGATGTCGAACTGGTTTTCCAGTTCCTTCAGGGCACTGCTGGCAGCCGACTGCGACATGGCCAGGGATTCCGCAGCCCGGGTGATGTTCTGGAAGTGGGCGGCGGCAAGGAAGACTTCGAGCTGACGGAAACTGTATTTCATGATTGGTCCGGCACTGTTGCAGCTTTTTTAATGGGTGAGGCCATGTTATCGATAAAATCGAACAGGTTTATGAGAACAGCCTGTTTTGTCGATTTCAAGCGAAAGGTTAAACTGGTTACCAATTGATGACTGACCGCAAATAATCTGGCGAGGGCCCCATGAGCAAAATGATGAAAGAAACCGTGACCAGTGTGCATCACTGGAACGACACCTTGTTCAGTTTCAAAACCAGCCGGGACCCGGGCTTCCGTTTCAAGAACGGCCATTTTGTGATGATCGGCCTGGAAACCGATGGCAAGCCGCTGATGCGTGCCTACAGCATCGCCAGTGCCAATTACGAGGAAGAACTGGAGTTCTTCTCTATCAAAGTGCCCGATGGCCCGCTGACTTCCCGCCTGCAGCAGATCAAGGTAGGTGACGAGATCCTGGTCAGCCGCAAGCCCACTGGCACCCTGGTGCTGGATAACCTGCTGCCGGGCCGCAACCTGTGGCTGATCAGCACCGGTACCGGACTGGCGCCGTTTATGAGCATTATCAAAGACCCGGAAGTGTACGAGGCCTTCGATAAGGTGATCCTCACTCACGGCGTGCGCTACGTGTCTGAGCTGGCGTACCAGCAAGAGATCGACGAATTGCCGGAGAATGAATTCTTTGGCGAGATGGTGTCCGGCAAGCTGCTGTACTACCCGACCGTTACCCGGGAGCCGTTCCGCAACCAGGGCCGCCTGACTGAAGCCATGAAGACCGGCAAGATCACGCGGGATCTGGGCCTGCCGGAATTTGATATCGAGCAGGACCGCTTCATGATTTGCGGCAGCCCGAGCATGCTCAAGGATACCTGCAACATCCTCAACGACATGGGCTTTAAAGAAGCCCGTGGCGGTGACATGGGCCACTATGTTATCGAGCGGGCATTTGTGGAGCAGTAAATGAGGCCGCTGATTCCGTTGTTGCTGACGGCCATGCTGTTGGCCTTGTCCGGGTGCGATGCGGACCGGGACCCGGTGACGGCGGACTCGCTGGCCCTTAAGCCCGCCCAGCTGGACTGGGTGGGCCAGAAAATCTTCGCCAACGAATGCGCCAGCCGGTTCGATTGCCTGGTGCACTGGAATGAAGGCGAAGCCTTTCCGTCTCTGGGTATCGGGCACTTTATCTGGTATCCGGAGGGGGTAGAGGGCCGATTCACAGAAAGTTTCCCCCAGCTTATCCGTTACATGGTGCAACGCCAGGCCAAGGTGCCAGACTGGTTGCGCAGCCTCGAGCCCTTCGATGCGCCCTGGCCTGACAGGGCTGCGTTTCTCGCCCTGGAAGATTCTGCCAGGATTGCCGAGTTGAGAGAGTTTTTGGCCGGAACCCAGGGGCTTCAGGCGGAGTTCATTTTTCGACGGGCAGCGGAATCTCTGGGCAAGATCGTGGCGGCCGCTCCGGAGAGTCGCCAGCAGCAGGTAAGTGCTCACCTGGAAGCTTTGAGTGCTACCCCCGGCGGCGTATACGCCCTTATGGATTATGTGAACTTCAAGGGAGAGGGGCTGGCGGATGGTGAGCGTTACCAGGGCCAAGGCTGGGGGCTGTTGCAGGTATTGCTGGAGATGGACGCGGCCGGTGATAAAACGGAACTGCAGTCGTTCCGGGAAGCCGCCGGCCGGGTGCTTACCCGGCGGGCAGAGAATGCCGGGAACCCGATTGAGCGGGAACGCTGGCTGCCAGGCTGGCTGAAGCGGCTGGAAACCTATCGGGAGCCGGCCGGCGGCCCCGGATCATAGCGGGGCTTTCTTCAGTTGCGGTTCCTGCCCTGAACGGGCTTCCAGCCACCAAACGTGCGTGTCCCAGTCACCCAGAACAATCCGCCGGGCGGGTTCGCCGTTGGCTTCCAGGTCATGGGTGGCCGGGCGGTGAGTGTGGCCGTGGATCATCAGCTGTACGCCATGATGTTCAAGCTCTTTCACCACTTCTTCGGGCGTGACATCCATGATGTCTTCGGCTTTGCCCTGATTCTTGGCCATGGACATCTGGCGTAGCTGTCGCGCCATCTGCTGGCGGTCTTCCAGTGGGCGGGCCAGCATCATTTTCTGCATCTGCGGATTACGCATGTTGGCCCGGAACTTCTGGTATTCCACGTCGGCGGTGCACAGGCTGTCGCCATGCATCAGCAGGGCAGGGGTGCCGTACAGGTCGATCACAGTAGGGTCGTCCAGCAGGGTGGCGCCGGCCCGCTCGCAGTAGTCATTGCCGATCAGGAAGTCACGGTTGCCGTGCATCAGGAAAATCTCTGTGCCACTGTCCCGCACTTCACGGAGTGCCGCAGCTACCTGTTCCTGTAGCGGCGTGCGTTCGTCATCGCCAATCCAGGCTTCAAAGAAGTCGCCCAGAATGTACAGCTGCTCCACACCCATGGCGTGGGTTTTCAGGAACCCGAGAAAGGCGCCCGTGATGCCCGGGCGCGATTCTTCCAGGTGCAGGTCGGAGATAAACAGCGTGGTCACGCGTCCTCCAGAACCTCGGCCTTCTCGATAACCACGTCCTCGAAGGGAACGTCCTGGTGGCCGGCGTTCATGGTGGTGCGAACGGCGCGGATCTGATTCACCGTGTCCATGCCGTCGACAACCTTACCGAACACGCAGTAACCCCAGCCTTCAGCATTCTTGGCGGTGTGGTCCAGGAAGCCGTTGTCCTGCACGTTGATGAAGAACTGGGCAGTTGCGGAGTGCGGATCCATGGTGCGGGCCATGGCGATGGTGCCGGTTTTGTTGCTCAGGCCGTTATCGGCTTCGTTCTGGATTGGCTCGCGGGTTTTACGCGGAGTCATGCCTGGCTCGAAGCCGCCGCCCTGGATCATGAAATTGCTGATTACCCGGTGGAAGATCAGGCCATCGTAGAAACCTTCACGAACATACTGTTCGAAGTTCTTGGCGGTTTCCGGCGCGTTTTCGTAGTCCAGTTCCAGTTTGATATCACCGAGGTTGGTTTTCAGCAGAATCATCAGGGCTTCCTGTAGTTTGAGGTCGGAATGATCAAAGTCGCTATTGTACTGAAGAGTTTCGTTGTGTGCATGAGTCCTGAGACTATTTGTGGGTATAATAGGCGGTTTCACGGAGCCTTCGGATTGCTCCCATGTTTCATCCCCCGTTGACAGAGATTGTATGAGCGCCGAGTCGAAGAAAGCCCACAACTTTATTCAAAGCCTGATCGAAGATGCCATCGCCAAGGGCGAGCACACCGGCACGGTCGTTACCCGTTTTCCGCCGGAGCCCAATGGATATCTGCACGTTGGTCACGCCAAGTCCATTTGCCTGAACTTCGGCATTGCCGAAACCTTCGGTGGCGAATGCAACCTGCGCTTTGATGACACCAACCCGGAAAAAGAAAGCCAGGAGTATATCGACGCCATCAAGCAGGATGTCGAGTGGCTGGGTTACAAATGGGCAGACGAAGTACTCTACGCTTCCGATTACTTTGACCAGCTGTATTTATTCGCGGAAGAGCTGATCCAGAAGGGCAAGGCCTATGTGTGCGCGCTGAATGCCGAACAGATGGCCGAGTACCGGGGTTCCCTGAAAGAGCCGGGCAAGAACAGCCCGTACCGGGACCGTCCGGTGGAAGAGAGCCTGCAGTTGTTCCGGGATATGCGCGACGGCAAGTTCCAGAACGGCGAGCTGGTGTTGCGGGCCAAGATTGACATGGCCTCCCCGAACATCAACATGCGGGACCCGATCCTGTACCGCATTCGCTATGCCGACCACCACCAGACCGGCAGCAAGTGGTGCATCTACCCGATGTACGACTTTACCCACCCGATTTCCGATGCCCTGGAAGGGATTACCCATTCCCTGTGCACCCTGGAGTTTGAAGATCACCGGCCGCTGTACGACTGGGTGCTGGATAACATCACCATTCCGTGCCACCCGCGCCAGATCGAATTTGCCCGGCTCAACCTGAACTACACCATCACCAGCAAGCGCAAGCTGAAGCGGCTGGTGGACGAAAACGTGGTCGACGGCTGGAACGATCCCAGGATGCCGACCATTTCGGGCATGCGTCGCCGTGGCTATACCCCGGAATCCATCCGCAGCTTCTGCGACATGATCGGTGTGAACAAGGCTGGCGGTACCGTGGATGTGGGCATGCTGGAATATGCCATTCGTGAAGACCTGAACGACCGGGCGCCCCGCGCCATGTGCGTGATGCGGCCGCTCAAGGTGACCCTGACCAACTACCCGGCCGACCAGGTTGAAACCCTGACCCTGCCGGTGCATCCGCAGAAGCCGGAAATGGGTGAGCGGGAAGTGACCTGGAGCCAGACCCTGTACATCGACCGGGAAGACTTCGAGATGGAACCGCCGCGCAAGTGGAAGCGGCTGGCTCCGGACCAGGCAGTGCGCCTGCGCGGCGGTTACGTGATGACCTGCAAAGAGGTTGTGCGTGATGACAGCGGCGAGATTGTCGAGCTGAAGTGCGAATACGATCCGAACACTCTGGGCGTGAACCCCGAAGGCTACAAGCCTAACGGCGTGATTCACTGGGTATCGGCCAGTGACAGCGTTGAGTCCGACATCAATCTGTACGACCGCCTGTTCAACCACGAGAATCCGGACAGCGACAAGGAAGGCGACTTCCTGGACCACCTGAACCCGGACTCCCTGGTGGTGCTGAAGGGCGCGCGGGTAGAGAAGAGCCTGGCCGAGCCGCGCACCGACCTGCCTTACCAGTTCGAGCGGGAAGGCTATTTCTTCTGCGACCAGGAACTGACCGCCAAGGCCGGCAAGCCGGTGTTCAACCGTACCGTGACCCTGAGGGATTCCTGGGGTAAGGGAGGCAAGTAATGCGCATCTACAACACGCTGACGCAGCAAAAGGAAGAGTTCAAAACCATCGAGCCGGGCAAGGTGCGCATGTATGTGTGCGGCATGACGGTTTACGACTACTGCCACCTGGGCCATGCCCGGGTGCTGGTGGCCTTCGATGTGATTACCCGGTACCTGCGCCACCGTGGTTATGATGTGCACTACGTGCGCAACATTACCGATATCGACGACAAGATCCTGCGTCGGGCGGACGAAAACGGTGAGGTCTACACCGACCTGACCGGCCGCATGATCCACGCCATGCACGAAGACGAAGCGCGTCTGGGCGTGCTGGCGCCCAATGACGAGCCCCGGGCGACAGCTTACATCGACGACATCATCGCCATGATCCAGACCCTGATTTCCGGCGGTCACGCCTATGCGGCGGACAACGGCGATGTGTACTTTGCGGTGGATTCATTCCCGGATTACGGCAAGCTCAGCAAGAAGAAGCTGGAGGACCTGCTGGCAGGTGCCCGTGTGGACGTGCAGGAAGCCAAGCGCAGCCCGGCGGACTTCGCCCTGTGGAAAGCCGCCAAGCCGGGTGAGGTGAGCTGGCAGTCGCCCTGGGGTGAAGGTCGCCCGGGCTGGCACATCGAGTGCTCTGCCATGTCCACCAAGTGCTTGGGTGATACCTTCGATATCCACGGCGGCGGCCCGGACCTGCTGTTCCCGCACCACGAGAACGAGATTGCCCAGTCCGAGTGCGCCACTGGCCACAAGTTTGTGCACACCTGGATGCACGCCGGCGCCATTCGTGTAAATAAAGAAAAGATGTCCAAGTCTCTGGGCAACTTCTTCACCATCCGCGAGATCCTGGAAAAATACCCGGCGGAAGTGGTGCGCTACTTCCTGGTGTCCAGCCACTACCGCAGCCAGGTCGACTATTCCGAAGACAACCTGGCCGAAGCTGGCCGCACGCTGACCAAGCTGTATCACGCCCTGCGTGGTATTACGCCGGCCAAGGAAGCCGATGTGCCGGAGTCCGACCATGATCGCCGGTTTGCCGAGGCTATGGACGACGATTTCAACACTGCCGGCGCCATTGCTGTGTTGCACGCGGTAGCTAATGACATCAATCATCAGCGCCGGGGAGGTGACGAAGAGGCTGCCAAGCGCAGTGCGGCCGTGCTGGTGCGTTTGGGTGCGGTGCTGGGCTTGCTGCAGCAGGACCCGGAAGCTTTCTTCCAGGCGGATACCGGCAGTGAGCTGACGGCGGAAGATATCGAGGCGATGATCCAGGCCCGCGCCGACGCGCGCAAGGGGAAGGATTTTGCCGAAGCAGACCGCATTCGCGATGAACTGCTGGACAAGGGCATTATCCTGGATGACAGCCGGGAAGGAACCACCTGGCGCCGCGCCTGAGATCCGGTTGATACACATAAAGTCGCATTGTGCTGAGTGGGAATGACCTTGTAGGGATTTTCACGTACAATACGCCGCTCAAATACTAATGCCCCCGCACCTGGTGCGCTAAGGGGGAGTCGGGAAACATAACCCATCGAGGCAAGCAACGATGACAGAACGCGTTCAAGTTGGCGGCATTCAGATCGCCAAGAATCTGTACGATTTCGTAAACAACGAAGCGATCCCGGGTACCGGCGTTGACGCTGACAAATTCTGGGCCGAGTTCGACAAGATTGTGAACGAGCTGGCTCCGCGCAACCGCGACCTGCTGGTCAAGCGCGACGAGATCCAGGAAAAAATGGACACCTGGAACCGTGATCATAAAGGCCAGAAACTGGACATGGCCGAGTACAAGGCCTTCCTGAAAGAGATCGGTTACCTGGTTGACGAGCCGGCGGATTTCAAAATTTCTACCGCCAACGTAGACCCGGAAATCGCCACCATGGCCGGCCCGCAGCTGGTTGTGCCGATCATGAACGCCCGTTTTGCCCTGAACGCTGCCAATGCCCGTTGGGGTAGCCTGTACGATGCCCTGTACGGCACCGATGCTATTTCCGAGGAAGGCGGTGCCGAGAAAGGCCGTGGTTACAACCCGGTTCGTGGTGCCAAGGTTATCGAGTGGGCCCGCAAACTGCTGGACGGCTCCGCGCCCCTGGCTTCCGGCAGCCATAACGATGCTGCCAGGTACTACATCGACGGCGGCAAGCTGGCGGTGAAACTGCAGAACGGTGAAGTGACCGGCCTGAAAGACGAGTCCGGCTTTGTGGGTTACACCGGCGCTGCCGATGCACCTACCGGTATTCTGCTGGTGAAGAACGGCATGCACTTCGAAATCCAGGTCGATGCCAGCCATCCGATCGGTAAAGACGACGGTGCCAACGTTAAAGACGTTCTGATGGAATCAGCCCTGACCACCATCATGGACTGCGAAGACTCCGTGGCTGCCGTAGACGCGGATGACAAGGTGCTGGCCTACAAAAACTGGCTGGGCCTGATGAAGGGTGACCTGGAAGAGTCCTTCGAGAAAGGCGGTCAGATGATGACCCGTCGCATGAATGGCGACCGCAGCTACACCGGCGCTGACGGCAGCGAAGTTACCCTGAAGGGCCGCAGCCTGCTGTTTGTTCGTAACGTCGGCCACCTGATGACTAACCCGGCTATCCTGCTGAAAGACGGCAGCGAGATTCCGGAAGGCCTGATGGACGGCCTGGTTACGTCCCTGATTGCCATCCACGACCTGAAGGGTGACGGCAAGTTCCAGAACAGCACCAAGGGTTCTGTGTACATTGTTAAGCCCAAGCAGCACGGCCCGGAAGAAGTGGCCTTCACCAACGAATTCTTCGGCCGCGTTGAAGATGCCCTTGGCCTGCCGCGCTTTACCCTGAAAGTCGGCATTATGGACGAAGAGCGTCGCACCACGGTTAACCTGAAAGCCTGTATCCACGCTGCCAAAGAGCGCACCGTGTTTATCAACACCGGCTTCCTGGACCGTACCGGCGACGAGATTCACACCTCCATGGAGCTGGGTCCGTTCATCCGTAAGGGTGAGATGAAACAGGCGGCCTGGATCAGCGCCTACGAGCAGTGGAACGTGGACATCGGCCTGGAAACCGGCCTGTCTGGTGTTGCCCAGATCGGTAAGGGCATGTGGGCCATGCCGGACCTGATGGCTGGCATGCTGGAAGCGAAGATCGGTCATCCGAAAGCGGGTGCCAACACGGCATGGGTTCCGTCTCCGACTGCCGCTACCCTGCACGCCACGCACTACCACCAGGTGAATGTGTTCGACGTACAGAAAGAACTGGCTAACCGCGAGCGTGCGTCCCTGGAGGACATCCTGACGGTGCCGGTGATGGAAGATCCGTCTGCCCTGACTGCCGAAGACATCCAGCAAGAACTGGACAACAACGCCCAGGGTATTCTCGGCTACGTAGTTCGCTGGATCGATTCCGGTGTTGGCTGCTCCAAGGTGCCGGATATCAACGACATCGGCCTGATGGAAGACCGCGCAACCCTGCGTATCTCTTCCCAGCTGCTGACCAACTGGCTGTACCACGGTATCTGCACCGAAGGGCAGATCATGGAAACCATGAAGCGCATGGCTGCCGTGGTCGACAAGCAGAACGCTGGCGATGCCGGGTACCGCAACATGGCGCCGAACTTCGACGACAGCATTGCCTTCCAGGCGGCTGTGGACCTGGTTCTGAAAGGTCGCGAACAGCCGGCCGGCTACACCGAGCCGCTGCTGCACGCCTATCGTCAGAAGGCAAAAGCCAAGTACGGTCAGTAAGACCGGACACAAAAAACCCCGCCTCGGCGGGGTTTTTTATGGGCCTTGCAGGCTACAAGGGGGTCGTACCCCCGGCGGGGGTACGACCCCACCCTTCTGTAAGCGCCGGTCTCCGAAGAATCTAGACCTCCGAATGCAGCACATCCGCCGCATACAAGGTGTTCTCCAGTAGCGTGGCAATGGTCATCGGTCCCACACCACCGGGAACCGGGGTGATATAAGCGGCCCGCGCAGCTGCCGCCTCAAAGTCCACGTCGCCACACAGTTTTCCGTCGGCCATCCGGTTAATGCCTACATCAATCACCGTGGCGCCGGGTTTTACCCATTCGCCCTTGATGATGCCGGGTTTGCCCACTGCGGCGACCAGGATGTCTGCTTCGCTGACAAACTTTTCCAGGTTGTCGGTAAAGCGGTGGCATACGGTGGTGGTGGCGCCTTTGAGCAGCAGCTCCATGCACATGGGGCGGCCGACGATGTTGGAAGCACCCACAATCACGGCGTGCTGGCCTTTATAGGATGTGCCAACGGAGTCCAGCAGGGTAATCACGCCAGCCGGTGTGCAGGGGCGCAGGGCGGGCTTGCGCTGCATCAGGCGGCCGGTGTTGTAGGGGTGGAAGCCGTCCACATCTTTGTCCGGACGAATTTTTACCAGGATCGGGTCTGCGTCCAGGTGTGAGGGCAGGGGAAGCTGTACCAGGATGCCGTCTACCGTCGGGTTTTCGTTCAGCTCGTCTACCAGGGCTTCAAGGGTCTGCTGGGAGGTGTCTGCGGGCAGGTCGTAAGACAGTGAAAGGATACCGGCCTGTTCGCAAGCTTTGCGCTTGTTGCCTACATAAACTTGCGAGGCGGGATCGTTGCCGACCAGTACCACGGCCAGGCCTGGTACACGAAGCCCCTTCTGTTTGCGGGCTTCCACGCCGGCAGCAACCCGCTGCCGGACCTGTGCGGCAATGTCTTTTCCGTTAATCAGTTTGGCGCTCATGTTTCCGTCTTGTCGGTTGGGCATGAATAGTGGTGAAGTGAGGCAGCGCATTGTCTCATGCTTCGGCGTGAACGCCAATGTAGCTTCCCGGAGGGAACTTTTGCCGGGGCAGGCAGTCTTCTGAATCAACGTTATACGCAGGTTTTTTAAAATCCGTGTTGACGGATGCCTCAGGCGCCGGTAATATGCGCGCCAACTTTGCTGAGGCACTTGTTGTTCAGTTAACGGGGTATAGCGCAGTCTGGTAGCGCGCCTGCTTTGGGAGCAGGATGTCGGGAGTTCGAATCTCTCTACCCCGACCATTTTTCTGGATGTTCAGGTGGGCGAACGGTCAAGCGCCCGTAGCTCAGCTGGATAGAGCATCCGCCTTCTAAGCGGATGGTCGCAGGTTCGAGTCCTGCCGGGCGCGCCATACTGCTCGAAGCAGGTTGGCACCGGACTCGCCGAACCAGCAAAGTTGAAGTAAGCAGATGCGTACCGTAAGGTACCTCCCTGATGTGGTGGACGTAGCTCAGTTGGTAGAGCTCAGGATTGTGACTCCTGCGGTCGAGGGTTCGAACCCCTTCGTCCACCCCACTTTTCCCCTTGTTTGTTTCCGCGGTTCTGACCTTCCCGTTCCGGGATCGGTGCTGCGACGGATATGCGAGAGTGGCGGAATTGGTAGACGCACTGGATTTAGGTTCCAGCGGGGCAACCCGTGAGAGTTCAAGTCTCTCCTCTCGCACCACCCTTTCTTTTTTCTGATTTGTCCCCATCTTTTGTCCAGTCCGGTTGTGGTGCTGGTCTCAAACCGTTATTCCGTCGTGTCGGGTGATTCTCTCGGCAGGGTAAACCGTGATAAACTACCGGCTTTTAATTTTGCGTCCCTTTGAGGTGAACCGCTTCATTCGGGATTTTGTTTTAATTTTCATTCACATACAGAATCTGTAATTTGAGGATCTTCCATGCAAGTGTCTGTTGAAACGACCTCCAACATCGAGCGTCGCATGACGATTGGTGTGCCCGCCCAGGAAATCGACCAGGCGGTCCAGAAACGCCTGCAGGAAACTGCCCGTACTGTTCGCCTGAACGGTTTCCGCCCTGGCAAGGTGCCCATGAGCGTGGTCAAGCGTCGTTTCGGTGACAGCATCCGCCAGGAAATTGTTGGCGAGGTTATGCGCGACAACTACATCAAGGCACTGCAGGAGCAGGACGTTAACCCGGCCGGCTGGCCGCGGTTCGAGCCGAAGACCATGGAAGAGGGCAAAGACCTCGAGTTCGTGGCTATCTTTGAAGTGCTGCCGGAAATCGAGCTGGGCGACCTGAGCAAGGTTGAAGTCGAGAAGCCGGTGTCTGAAGTGACTGACAAAGACATCGATACCATGATCGATAACCTGCGTCGTCAGCAGGCCACCATGAAGGAAGTGAAGCGCAAGTCCAAGAACAAGGACGTTGTTACCATCGACTTCAAAGGCTCCATCGACGGTGAAGAGTTCGAAGGCGGCTCCGCTGAAGGCCATCGCCTGACCCTGGGCTCCGGCCAGATGATTCCGGGCTTCGAGAAGGGCATTGTTGGTGGTAAGGCCGGCGAAGAGCTGGAAATCGACGTGGAATTCCCTGCGGATTACCACAACGAAGACCTGGCCGGTAAGCCTGCCAAGTTCGCTATCACCATTCACAACGTTGAAGAGCCGCAGCTGCCTGAACTGAACGAAGAGTTCTTCCAGAAGTTCGGTATCGAAGCCGAAGACGAAGCGGCCTTCCGTGAGGAAGTGAAGAAGAACATGGAGCGCGAGCTCAAGCAGGCGGTTTCCAACAAGGTCAAGAACGACGTTGTTGAAGGCCTGCTGGCGACCACCGAGCTGGACATTCCGTCTGCCCTGGTAGACCAGGAAATCGACCGTCTGCGCCAGGACGCTGTTCAGCGTTTCGGTGGCCAGGTTGACTTCCAGCAGCTGCCGAAGGAAATCTTTGAAGACCAGGCCAAGCGCCGCGTGAAGACCGGCCTGCTGTTCCAGGAAGTGGTCAAGAAGAACGACCTGAAAGCCGACGACGCCAAGGTTGAAGAGAAGATCCAGGAAATCGCTTCTACCTACGAGCAGCCGGACGAAGTTATCGCCCACTTCAGCAGCAACCCGGATCAGAAGGCCCAGGTTGAGTCTTCTGTGCTGGAAGATGCCGTGGTTGACCACGTCCTGGCCCAGGCCAAGGTGAGCGAGAAGAAAATGAAGTACGAAGAAGCAGTAGCCGCTGGTCAGCAGCAGCGCTGATCAGGCCCGGGCCTGGTGCCCGGTGCCGCTTTCTGGAAACAGCCGGCGTGTCCGGCTGTTTTCATCTGGGCTTACTGCTGGCAGAGTATAAGTATTCAGGGGTGTCCTGATCGCCGATTCAGGATATCCTCCGCAGGAGTCCATGCCCATTGTCCATAAGGAGTTCAGGCGCACATGACGCAGAAACCGTTTGATGGCCCTACAATGATAACCAGCGCCGGTCTGGTGCCGATGGTAATTGAACAGACGGCACGTGGAGAGCGTTCCTTCGACATTTATTCACGTCTGCTCAAGGAGCGGGTGATTTTCCTGGTTGGCCCGGTTGAAGATCACATGGCGAACCTTGTGGTTGCCCAGCTGCTATTCCTGGAATCCGAAAACCCGGACAAAGATATCCACCTGTACATCAACAGCCCGGGTGGCTCCGTAACTGCGGGTATGTCGATCTACGACACCATGCAGTTCATCAAGCCGGACGTTTCTACCCTGTGTATTGGCCAGGCGGCCAGCATGGGTGCTTTCCTGCTTGCCGGTGGTGCCAAGGGCAAGCGTGCCTGCCTGCCCAATTCCCGCGTGATGATCCACCAGCCGCTGGGCGGATATCAGGGCCAGGCAACGGATATCGAGATCCACACCCGCGAGATTCTGAAGATTCGCCATACCCTGAACTCCATTCTGGCCCACCATACCGGCCAGGACCTGGAGACCATCGCCCGTGATACCGACCGTGATAATTTCATGGACCCGGTCCAGGCGAAGGAGTACGGGTTGATCGATACAGTACTTGATAAGCGCGTATCGAATAACTAATACTGAAAGTCATCGCATCATCCCTGGTCGGCGTACTGTTTGATTGCGCCGACCAACGAAGAACAGAGGTATTTCAATGGCAGATGAAAGAAACGGCAGAGGCGACGATAACGGCAAGTTGCTGTACTGCTCGTTTTGTGGAAAGAGCCAGCATGAAGTCCGTAAGCTCATTGCAGGGCCCTCGGTGTTCATCTGCGACGAGTGTGTAGACCTGTGTAACGATATTATTCGGGAAGAAATCCAGGAAAATTCCCAGGAAGAGGCCAGCGACCGGCTGCCCACTCCTGCGGAAATCCGGGAGACCCTGAACGAATATGTGATCGGCCAGGATCGCGCCAAGGTGGTTCTGTCTGTAGCGGTGTACAACCACTACAAGCGTCTGCGTTATGGTGAAGGCAAGAGCGACGTTGAGCTGGGCAAGAGTAACATCCTGCTGATCGGGCCGACCGGTAGCGGTAAGACCTTGCTGGCCGAAACCCTGGCCCGCATGCTTAATGTGCCGTTTACCATTGCCGATGCCACCACGCTGACCGAAGCCGGTTATGTGGGTGAGGATGTTGAAAACATCATCCAGAAGCTGCTGCAGAAGTGCGACTACGATGTCGACAAGGCCCAGCGCGGCATTGTGTACATCGATGAAATCGACAAGATTTCCCGCAAGTCTGACAACCCCTCCATTACCCGGGACGTTTCCGGTGAGGGTGTTCAGCAGGCACTGCTTAAGCTGATCGAAGGCACGGTAGCATCGGTTCCGCCCCAGGGTGGCCGCAAGCATCCGCAGCAGGAGTTCCTGCAGGTTGATACCACCAACATGCTGTTTATCTGTGGTGGTGCCTTCGCTGGCCTGGAAAAGGTGATCCAGGAACGGTCCGAGCGCAGCTCCATCGGTTTCTCCGCTACGGTGAAGAGCCCGGACGACAGCAAGAACACCGGCGACATCATCCGTGTTGTGGAAACCGAGGACCTTGTGAAGTTCGGCCTGATTCCCGAGTTCGTCGGTCGTTTGCCGGTTGTGGCAACCCTGACCGAGCTGGACGAAGAGGCCCTGGTGCAGATCCTGACCGAGCCCAAGAACGCACTGACCAAGCAGTACCAGAAACTGTTCGATATGGAAGGTGTGGAGCTGGATTTCCGGGAAGACGCCCTGCGCGCGGTGGCCAGAAAGGCCATGGAACGCAAGACCGGTGCCCGGGGCCTGCGCTCCATCATGGAAGCCACCCTGCTGGATACCATGTACCAGATTCCATCCGAGCACGATGTGTCCAAGGTGGTGATTGATGAAAGCGTGATCAAGGGCGATTCCGAGCCCTTCAAGATCTACGCCAGCAGCGATCACGCCAAGGCAGTACCGGAAGACTGATTTCCGGACCGTCATGGTGCATCAGAAAAAGGGGCGGCAACGCCCCTTTTTCATTGGCCTGCTTTCACAAAACCGCATCATCCCGCCCGTGCTTTCCTTTCGTAAAAAGATTGCAATTTTTGTCTGCGCCCCAATGATGGGTGATATGCTGAAAGAAACGCTGTCAGAGGATTCCCTATGACCCGTATACCTGAAGAAACCGTGCAAGAATATCCGCTGCTCCCGCTGCGGGATGTGGTGGTATTTCCGCACATGGTGGTGCCACTGTTTGTGGGCCGAGAAAAATCCATCCAGGCCCTGGAAGCCGCGATGGAGGGCAGCAAGGAAATCCTTCTGGTCGCCCAGAAAGACGCTTCTACCGACGAGCCGGGCCCGAAAGATGTGTTCGACATGGGCACGCTGGCTACTGTGCTGCAGATGCTCCGGTTACCGGACGGCACCGTTAAAGTGCTGGTTGAAGGTAATGCCCGGGCCAGCATTACCGGCATTGAAGAAGCCGACTTCCTGACCGGCCAGGCTGTTCTGATGGATGAGGAGTCTTTGCCCGAGCGCGAAGAAGACGTTCTCACCAAGACCCTGATGGGCGAATTCGAGAAGTTCGTAAAACTGTCCAAGAAAGTGCCTTCGGAAGTGTCCAATGCGCTTACCGGCATCAATGAGCTGGAGCGCCTGGTAGACACCATGGCCGCGCACCTGGATATGCGCATTCCGGAGAAGCAGGAACTGCTGGAAGCCCTGGATGTACGCAAGCGGGTAGACCTGCTGCTGGGCAAGCTGGACGGCGAGATCGACCTGATCGAGGTTGAAAAACGCATCCGTGGCCGCGTGAAGAAGCAGATGGAGCGCAGCCAGCGGGAGTATTACCTGAACGAACAGATGAAGGCCATCCAGAAAGAGATGGGCAATCTGGGTGAGGGTAACAACGATTTTGAAGAGCTGGAGCAGAAGCTCGAGCAGGCCGGCCTGCCGGAAGAAGCCCGCAAGAAGACCGAAGCGGAGCTGAACAAGCTGAAGATGATGTCTCCCATGTCTGCCGAAGCCACGGTAGTGCGGGGCTACATCGACTGGATGCTGGCAGTGCCGTGGAAAAAGCGCAGCCGCGTTCGCCACGACCTGGAAAAAGCGCGCGAGATTCTCGACCGGGACCACTACGGCCTGGATGAAGTCAAAAAGCGCATCCTTGAGTACCTGGCGGTGCAAAGCCGGGTGAAGAAGGTCAAAGGGCCGGTATTGTGCCTGGTAGGGCCTCCCGGTGTGGGCAAGACCTCGCTGGGGCAGTCCATTGCCAAGGCTACCAACCGGAAATACACCCGCATGGCCCTGGGTGGCGTGCGTGACGAAGCGGAAATCCGTGGTCATCGCAAAACTTACATCGGCGCTTTGCCGGGCAAGCTGTTGCAGAAGCTGGCCAAGGTAGAGGTGAAGAACCCGCTGTTCCTGTTCGATGAAATCGACAAGATGGGTATGGACCATCGGGGTGACCCGGCGTCGGCCCTGCTTGAGGTCCTGGACCCGGAACAGAACCACACCTTCAACGACCATTACCTGGAAGTGGATTATGATCTTTCGGATGTGATGTTCGTGTGTACCTCCAACTCCATGGATATTCCGCCGGCGTTGCTGGACCGTATGGAGATCATCCGGATTCCGGGTTACACCGAAGACGAGAAGGTCAACATTGCGCTGCGTTACCTGCTGCCCAAGCAGATCAAGGCTAATGGCCTGCGTAAGGACGAGCTCAAACTGCCGGAAGAGACCCTGCGCGACCTGATCCGCTACTACACCCGGGAAGCCGGTGTGCGTGGCCTGGAGCGGGAGATTGCCAAGATCTGCCGTAAGGTGGTGCGTGAGCACGTAGAGAGCAGTGATAACGCTTCTATTACCCTGACGCCGGACATGCTGGAAGATTATTCCGGCGTGAAGAAGTTCAAGTACGGCCTGGCCGAGGAGAACAACCAGGTTGGCCAGGTGACGGGCCTGGCCTGGACCCAGGTGGGCGGCGAACTGCTGACCATCGAATGCGCCCTGACTCCGGGTAAGGGCCGGGTGGTGAAAACCGGTTCTCTGGGTGATGTGATGCAGGAGTCTATCCAGACTGCGCTCACCGTGGTTCGCAGCCGTGCAGCAGGGCTTGGAATTGCTGACGATTTCCATGAAAAGCACGATCTGCACATCCACGTTCCGGAAGGTGCAACCCCGAAAGACGGCCCGAGCGCCGGTATCGGCATGTGCACCGCACTGGTTTCTGCACTGACCCGAATTCCTGTGCGGGCCGATGTGGCCATGACCGGTGAGATCACATTGCGGGGCAGGGTACTGCCGATCGGCGGACTGAAGGAAAAGTTGCTGGCAGCCCACCGTGGTGGCATCAAGACCATTCTGATTCCTGATGAAAATGTCCGTGATCTCAAGGAGATACCGGATAATATCAAGGAGTCGCTGGAGATTCGTCCGGTGAAGTGGATTGACGAGGTGCTGGACATTGCCCTGGAATACGCACCGGATCCGTCTGCCGAAAATGCCCCTGGCAAAGCGGCGTCTTCGAAAGCAAAAGAAGATGCCAGTGATGTTACCGAGCGCATAAATACTCATTAATGACGGGATGAGTTGTTGACACGTCGGAGAGCCCATTGGTATAACTGTTTCGCCGTGAAGCAGCCAATACCAAGGGCTCCCGCGCAGTATGTGCCTATTCCGATCACCGGTGAAACACCGCAAGGAATAAAAAAACAGAAGAATGGAATTCTCCGACTGCTTATGCGATAGTCGGAAAAGTCCGCTAAAAAAATCCGACCTATAACATCTTCAACCTGAAATCGAAGGGGTTTAGTGTGAACAAGTCCGAACTGATCGACGCAATTGCAGAATCCGCAGATATTTCCAAAGCAGCAGCTGGCCGTGCGCTGGATGCAATGACCAGCTCCATCACCGGTGCTCTGAAGAAAGGCGACCAGGTTACCCTGATCGGTTTCGGTACCTTCTCTGTGAAAGAGCGTGCAGCCCGTACCGGCCGCAACCCGCAGACCGGCGCTGAAATCAAGATCGCGGCCTCTAAAGTACCTGGCTTCAAAGCAGGTAAGGCCCTGAAAGACGCCGTTAAGTAACGGTTCTTTCCTTGGCGGCTTTCGCACGCGGGAGCTGCCGCAGGAACTCGAGGCGCATTCCGTAAAGGGTGCGCCTTTTTGCGTTAAGAAGGGGCTGCCAGAACAGCTTCTCGCCAACAAAACATCCGCACGACCTTGAACAGGGATTCAGGAATAACATGCTTCAAGATATTCGGGATAATGCCCAGGGCACCATCGCAAAGGTTATTATCGGCCTTTTGATCATTTCCTTGTCGATCTGGGGGATGGACGCGATCATTGGCGGCTTCACCGGTGAACCGGAAGTGGCCACCGTTAACGGCAACGACATTACCGAACGGGAGTTCCTGCGCACCGTTCAGCTGGAAACCCAGCAACGCCTCATGCAGATGGAAAACCCGGATCCGTCACTGGTGGATGAAGACCAGGTTCGCCGGGATGTTCTGGAGGCTTTGATCCAGGAAGCCGTGCTCACCCAGGACGCTGCCAACCAGGGCCTCGAACTTTCCGATGCCGACATCGATTCCCTGATTACCCAGATGCCCCAGTTCCAGGTGGATGGCCAGTTCAACCGCGACCGCTTTGTGGCCACTGTGCGTAACCTGGGTATGGGTGTTGCCGAATTCCGTGAAAGCCTGCGCAAGAACTACGTGGTTAACCAGATCCGTGCGGCGATTGCCCAGACCGGCCTTGCGGTTCCCGCCCAGGCGGAACAACTGCTGGCTATCCAGAACCAGACCCGGGACTTCCGCGTACTGACGATTGATGCCGATACGGTAGCCGACCAGGTGTCGGTATCGGATGCAGACATCGAGGCATACTACGAAGACAACAAAGACCAGTTCCGTAAACCGGAACAGGTTTCCGCCGCCTACATCACCCTGTCGCTGGATGCGCTGGCAAGTGCTATCGAAATCTCCGACGAGGAAGTGCGTGGCTACTATGATGAGCGGGCCGAAGACTTTGCCCGTGAAGAGCGTCGTGCCGCCCATATCCTGATTGAAGCGGGTGCCGAGGCAGAGCAAACCATGGCAACCATCCAGCAGCGTCTGGAAGAGGGTGAATCCTTCGCTGCGCTGGCGGAAGAGTTCTCGGTTGATACCGTTTCCGCCCGTGAGGGTGGCGACCTGGGCTTTGCCGGTCGTGGTGTTTATGACGAAGCTTTCGAGCAAGCGCTGTTTTCACTGGAAGAAGGTGAAACCTCCGGCCCGGTGGAAACCAGCTTTGGTGTGCACCTGATTCGCCTTGAAGAAGTGCGCCGTGCCGATGTGCCGGCATTTGCGGAGCTGGAAGCCGAACTGCGTGACGAGCTGGCCCGTGCCCGGGCAACCGAGCGTTTCGCCGAAGTGCGGTCCCAGCTGGCGGATGCTGCCTATGCTGCGGATGACCTGGCGGGCCCGGCCTCCGAACTGGGGCTGGAAGTTCAGGAAGTCTCTGGTGTAACTCGCGACGGCGGCCCTGGGCCGTTTGACCACGCCGGACTGGTTCGACAGTTGTTCTCTGACGACGTGCTGACTGGCGGCTATAACACCGAACTGATCGATGTTGAAAATAATCGTGCGGTGGTGGCCCGGGTTCTCGAGTATCAGGAGCCGCGCCAGCTGGAGTTGGCGGATGTTGAAGGCCAGATTCGTGACCTGCTGACCAGCCGTGCAACCCGTAAAGCCCTGGATGACCGTGCGGCCGAGCTGGTGGCTGCGGTAGAAGCCGGTGAGCAGCCGATGGCTGACCAGTGGCAGGGTTTTGAAGGCGAGGGCCGTAACGTGGCAGGACTGGATCCGTTCATTGCCCAGGCTGTGTTCTCCCTGCCGCATCCTGAAGGCGAGCAGCCGGTTGTCGGCAAGGCGCTGGGTGGTAGCGAGGCTGCGGTGATCGTGCTGAGCGCGGTTAACCCGGGTGAGGTTCAGGATGATAATCCTGAGTACCGCCAGCTGCAGCAGTTCCTGGCACAGCTTGAGGGGCAGCGTGAGTACCAGGCCTATCAGCAGTACCTGAGAAACACCGCAGAAGTCGAGCGGAATTAAGGTCAGGCTTCAGACTTTAAAGGGTGCCCTCGGGCACCCTTTTTCGTATCCGGGGATCAGTTCTGGGGGAAGCGGGTAGCCTTCAGGCTTTCCTTGATCTTTTTCAGGTGATCCAGGAAATCCGGGCCGCGCTTGAGGGTGACTCCGGTAGCCAGGATATCGATGACCGTCAGGTGAATAATCCGGGAAGACATGGGCATGTAGACCTCGGTATCTTCCGGTGCAGTGACACCCACAACCGCGGTGCAGGCTTCCGCCAGCGGCGACTCCGGATTGGTAATGCCGATAACCGTGGCGCCATTGGCCCTGGCCAGGTGGGCAATCTCCACGGTTTCCCGGGTACGGCCGGTAAAGGAGATCAGCACGATGGCGTCGCCAACCCCGGAACCGGCGGCCACCATGCGTTGCATCAGGGCGTCGTCGTAAGAGGTTACCGGGATGTTGAAGCGGAAAAACTTGTGTTGGGCATCCAGGGCGACCGAGGCCGAACCGCCCATGCCGAAAAAGGCAATCTGCTTGGCCTGGATCAGGTAATCCACCACTGTGGCAATGGCCTGTGGGTCCAGCGCCTGCCTTGCCTTGTCCAGGTTGGCGATGGTGCTGAGCATGATTTTTTCGCCATACTCCGCCGGGCTGTCATCCGGCTCTATATCCTGGCCCACGTAGGGGGTGCCGGTGGCAATGCTCTGGGCCAGCCGGATTTTGAAGTCCGGAAAGCCGGTTGCGGAGAATCCGCGGCAGAACCGGTTGACCGTCGGCTCGCTCACATCCGCTGCGCGGGCAAGGGCAGCGATGGAGTAACGGGTTGCCGCACTCGGGTCTTTGAGAATGGCCTCGGCAACCTTGCGCTCGGATTTATTCAGCGATTCCAGGCGATTCTGGATCTGCTCAAGCAGGTTGTCGTCTCTGCGTCCCGGGTTGTCCGCCATGCAGCTATACTCCCTTCTGTTCTGGTGGTAAGACGTCATTATACCTGCTGCGGGCAAATAAAAGGGTAGTAAATATGTCATATATCGGAAGTGCCCTTGGCTTGGCCCCGGGACAGTGCCATTATTTGGCTAAAGTTACGAAAAATCCGGCCTTGCGGTACGCCGGGCGAAGGAGACGCTGATGGTGGATCAACCTGTGTGTGCCTGCGATCTGATGCTGTTCGGAGCCTCGGGAGACCTTGCCCAGCGCAAACTGTTCCCGGCGCTGTATCAGCTTGACCGGGCCGGATTGCTGGCGTCGGACAGCCGGGTGCTGGCCATTGCCCGGCGCGACACAGACACCGCGGCCCTGCGCAAAGCGCTGTTGGCCAGGCTGGAAGAGCAGATTCCGGAGCCGGAGTTCGACGCCACCGTAGCGCAGGGATTCGTCAGCCGTGTGGAATACCTGGAGCTGGATTTCACCGATACCGACGGTTTCCTGGTGCTCAACGACTGGCGCCATCCCGGTAACCAGTTAATTGTCTATATGGCCACGCCGCCATCCATGTATGGCGTGATTGCCCGGAATCTGAGGGCCGGTGGTTGCTGTACCGAACGTACCCGGGTGGTGGTGGAGAAACCCATCGGCCACGACCTGGAATCTTCGAAAGTGATCAATGACGAACTGGCTGAAGTTTATCGGGAAAGCCAGCTGTTCCGGATTGATCATTACCTGGGTAAGGAAACGGTCCAGAACCTGATTGCCTTGCGGTTTGCCAACAACCTGTTCGCTTCCCAGTGGGACCAGAACCATATCTCCCACGTGGAGATCACGGTGGCAGAAAGCATGGGCATTGAAGGCCGCTGGGGTTATTTCGACCAGGCCGGCCAGATCCGGGACATGATCCAGAACCACCTGCTGCAGCTGCTGTGTCTGATTGCCATGGACCCGCCATCGGACCTGTCTGCCGACAGTATCCGGGACGAAAAGGTAAAAGTGCTGAAGGCGCTGAAACGGATTACCCCGGATATGATGGCGGAATACGTGGTGCGCGGGCAGTACACCTCCGGCACCAGTGAAGGCAAGCCGGTGCCCGGTTACCTGGACGAAGAGGGCGCCAACAAAGCCAGCGAAACCGAGACCTTTGTTGCACTGAAGGCCGAGATTGATAACTGGCGCTGGTCTGGCGTGCCCTTCTATATTCGCACCGGCAAGCGGCTGCCGGAGAAAATGTCGCAGATCATCATCCACTTCAAACCGGCACCCCATTACATCTTCGATCCGGACCAGAAGCACCTGGCCAACAACAAACTGATTATCCGGCTGCAGCCCGATGAGGGCATGGCACTGAAGATCCTCACCAAGGACCAGGGGCTGGATAAGGGCATGCGGTTGCGCCAGGGGCCACTGGAGCTGACGTTCTCCGAAACCTTTGATACCGATCGGATTCCGGATGCCTACGAGCGGTTGCTGTGGGAAATCATGCGGGGCAACCAGTACCTGTTTGTCCGCCGCGATGAGGTAGAGCACGCCTGGCGCTGGGTCGACCAGATCATCCGTAACTGGCACGACAGCGGCGAACCGCCGAAGCGCTACGCCGCAGGCACCTGGGGGCCGGTGGCGTCGATTGCCATGATCACCCGGGATGGCAGGAGCTGGTATGAAGACGTGTGACCTGCCGCTACCCGAAGGGGTGCAGGCATTTTTCAGTGAGACCACGCAGGAATGTGCGGGCCAGCTGGCGTTACACGTAGCGGAAAGCCTGCGTGGCCGGCTCCGCCGGGGCGGACGGGCTTCGCTGGTGGTGTCCGGTGGTTCTACGCCGGTGCCCTTCTTTCAAACGCTGGCGCAGCAGGAGCTGGCCTGGGCCCGGGTCACGATGCTGCTGGCCGACGAGCGCTGGGTGCCGGAAGGGGACCCCGCCAGCAACACGACCCTGGTGCGGCAGAACCTGCTGCAGGGCAGGGCAAAGGAGGTACGCTTTCTCAGCCTGCGGCAGCCGCTGTGCAGCGCCGAGCAAGCCTTGCCTGCTATCGAGCAGCTGCTGGCCGAGTTGAAGTTGCCGCTGGATGTGGTGGTTCTGGGCATGGGCAACGATGGCCATACGGCGTCGCTGTTCCCGGATGCGCCCCAGCTGCCGGAGGCAATGTCTATTCAGGCGCCCGGTCGGGTGTGCGTGATGACACCGCCGTCCCAGGCCCATACCCGGGTAACCCTGACCCGGCCGGTGCTGGCGGGCGCCCGGTTCCTGGCGTTGCATCTCAGGGGTGAGGACAAGCTGGAAACCCTGGAGCGGGCCCTGAAGGCCCCGGATGACTGGCGGGAAATGCCAATCCGTGCTTTTCTGAAACCAGGCTTGCGAATTTACTGGAGCCCGTAACGGGCTGTTGTCCGGTTAGCGCCGGGGGAGACTTGAATGCCATTGCTGTCTGTGGAGCACCAGGAAAAGATCGAGTTTGTGATGGCGCAGTCGCCATTGATACCCGTGATCACCATCCGTCATCCGGACGATGCCATCCCGCTTTGTCGGGCGTTGTTTGACGGCGGTATTCGTGCGCTGGAGATCACCTTGCGCACAGAGCATGGCCTGGATGCCATCCGGCGGGTTCGGGAAGCGCTTCCGGACGCGATTGTGGGGGCGGGTACGGTGATCAGCATCGATCAGTACCGGGACGTCGAGCGAGCCGGGGCCGAGTTTGTTATTACCCCTGGTGTAACTGATGCCATCCTGGATTTCGGTGTGACCTCGGAATCCCCCCTGCTGCCGGGCATTGCCACCGCCTCGGAACTGATGATGGGGTACAGCCACGGCTACCGGCACTTCAAGCTGTTTCCCGCGGAAGTATCCGGGGGTGAAAGGGCCCTGAAGGCGTTTGCCGGCCCCTTCCCGGATGTCTGCTTTTGCCCGACCGGCGGGGTTCGCCAGCAGACAGCTGCAGCCTACCTCGCGCTGGATAATGTCTCTGCGGTGGGCGGCACCTGGCTGACGCCGGATGAAGCCGTGGCCAGTAAGGACTGGCAGACCATTACCGGCATCGCCCGGGCCAGCCTGGCGGCCATTGGCCACCGGGGCTGACCGGCGCAGGCTACTGGATGTCGGACCCTACACGAACGATTTTCATGGAGTTGGTGCCACCCTGGGCGTTCACATAGTCGCCCTTGGTGATCACCACCAGGTCGTTATCCTGCACAACACCCCGGCTCTTCAGTTCGTCCACGGCCAGTGCATTGACCTTTTCATTGGCGTGGTTGGCAGAATCGAACGGAACCGTCTGCACGCCCCGGAACAGAGCCACCCGGTGCTGGGTGGAGTGGTGCCGTGAGAAGGCAAAGATCGGCAGGCTGGATTTGATCCGTGACATCAGGCGCGGAGTGGAACCGGTTTCTGTCAGGCAGATAATGGCAGACACACCCTGCAGGTGGTTGGCGGCGTACATGGCAGACAGGGCAATCGCCTCGTCTACCTTTTCCATGCTTTCGTGGATCCGGTGCTGGGATTGGTGCATGGACGGGTGCCGTTCCGCACCGGTGCAGATGCGCACCATGGCTTCCACGGCTTCTTTCGGGTAATCGCCTACGGCAGTCTCGGCGGACAGCATCACGGCATCTGTGTAATCCATCACCGCGTTGGCAACGTCAGACACTTCCGCCCGGGTGGGCATGGGGTTGGTGATCATCGACTCCATCATCTGGGTCGCGGTGATCACGGCCCGGTTCAGTACCCGGGCCCGCTTGATGATGTGTTTCTGAACCGCCACCAGTTCGGCATCGCCGATCTCCACGGCCAGGTCGCCCCGGGCGACCATTACGGCGTCTGACGCTTCGATAACGGCATCCAGTGCGTCGGTATCGTGGGCCAGTTCGGCCCGTTCAATCTTCGCCACCAGGCCGGCATCGGAGCCGGCTTCTTTCAGCAGCTGACGGGCCACGTGCATGTCGTCGGCTGTACGGACAAACGAGACGGCGACATAGTCGGCGTCCAGCCGGGCTGCGGTTACGATGTCCTGCTTGTCTTTCTCGGTGAGGGCGTCCGCTGAGAGGCCGCCACCGCGCTTGTTCAGGCCCTTGTTGTTGGACAGCGGGCCGCCGATCAGCACAGTGGAGGTGATGCTGTGGTCGTCGACCGCGGTCACTTCCATTTCAATGCGGCCGTCATCCAGCACCAGGATATCGCCCGGGCTGACGTCGTTGATCAGTTGTTCGTAATCAATGCCAACTTGCTCCGATGTGCCAGCCTCTTTGTCCATGGTGGCGTCGAGCACGAAGGTCTGGCCCCGTTCCAGGGTGACCTTGTTGTCGGTGAAGCGGGCGATGCGCAGTTTCGGGCCTTGCAGGTCGGCCAGGATGGCCACAAAGCGACCCTGGGCAGCGGCCGCTGCACGAACCCGGCGGGCTCGTTCCATATGCTCTTCGGCGCTGCCGTGGGAAAAGTTGAGGCGGGTAACATCAACGCCGGCGGCGATGATACCTGCCAGCGATTCCTCACTGTCGGTGGCGGGGCCGAGGGTGGCGACAATCTTGGTGCGCCTGAGCATAGTGCGTGTCCTTGTCTGTAAAATTTGAGTGTTCAATTGAACCTGAAAGCCTCCGGTAAAGAAAGTACACTTAGGTCTGGAATAACCACGATACAGGGAGAAAGCCCATGCACTCCACGGTTCAGAAGGTGACCAACCGCATCATCGAACGCAGCAGGGCTTCCCGCGCGGATTATCTCGAGAGGATGGCCGGGCTGGCGGCAAAGGACCCCCATCGTGGCACCTTGTCTTGCGGTAACCTGGCCCATGGCTTTGCGGCTTGCAGCCAGGGCGATAAAGATACCCTGAAGTTTCTGAACCGCGCCAATGTGGCCATGGTTTCCGCCTACAACGACATGTTGTCTGCCCATCAGCCTTATCAGCGCTTTCCTGACCTTATCCGCGAAGCGGCCCATGGTATGGGCTCGGTAGCCCAGTTTGCCGGCGGCACTCCCGCCATGTGTGACGGGGTCACCCAGGGCCAGCCGGGAATGGAGCTGAGCCTGTTCTCCCGGGACACCATCGCCATGAGTACGGCAGTGGCGCTGAGCCACAACATGTTCGACGCGGTTATGCTACTGGGTATATGTGACAAGATTGTGCCAGGGTTGCTGATTGGTGCCCTGAGTTTCGGCCACCTGCCGGCCATTCTGGTGCCATCCGGCCCCATGCCGTCCGGGCTGCCGAACAAGGAAAAGCAGCGGATTCGCCAGCTCTATGCCGAGGGCAAGATCGGCCGGGATGAATTGCTGGAAGCCGAAAGCCAGTCTTACCACAGCCCGGGCACCTGTACCTTTTACGGCACCGCCAACAGTAACCAGTTACTGGTAGAGGTAATGGGCCTGCACCTGCCCGGTGCGGCTTTCGTAAACCCCGATACGCCCCTGCGGGATGCCCTGACCCGCGCGGCGACCGAGCAGGTCATCAAGTTGTCCCGGCCCCACGGCGGCGAGTTGGGGCTCGGCCATATGGTGGACGAGAAAGCCATTGTGAATGCCCTGGTAGCCCTGCTGGTGACCGGTGGCTCCACCAACCACACCATCCACTGGATCGCCATTGCCCGGGCGG
The DNA here is from genome assembly GCF_002258215.1 of Marinobacter vinifirmus. GTDB lineage: Bacteria > Pseudomonadota > Gammaproteobacteria > Pseudomonadales > Oleiphilaceae > Marinobacter > Marinobacter vinifirmus. The sequence goes on along the minus strand of NZ_NEFY01000002.1, from coordinate 374,858 downwards.
CCGGGATCCTGGTTGACTGGAACGACTACGCCGAGTTGTCGTCGGTGGTGCCCTCCATGACCCGTATTTACCCGAACGGCCAGGAAGACATCAACGCTTTCCACGAAGCCGGCGGCACGCCGTTCCTGATTCGGGAGTTGCTGGCACAAGGCTACCTGCATAACGACGTCAACACAGTGATCGGTAAGGGGCTGGATGCCTACGCCCGGATGCCGGAGCTGGAAGGGGAAAGCCTTCGCTGGCACCCGGCTGTTACCAGGAGCCAGCGCCCGGATGTGCTGAGCAGCGCTGCAGAGCCCTTCGCCCCGGATGGCGGATTGAGGGTGCTGGATGGCAATCTCGGGCGCGGAGTGATCAAAGTGTCGGCGGTAGCACCGGAACACCATCGGGTTGAGGCGCCGGCGGTGGTGTTCAACGACCAGAACGAACTGAAAGCCGCCTTTGATGCTGGCGACCTGGACCGGGATTGCGTGGTGGTGGTGCGCTTTCAGGGGCCGAAAGCCAACGGCATGCCGGAGTTGCACAAGCTGACCCCTTACCTCGGTGTACTTCAGGATCGAGGCTATCGGGTGGCGCTGGTGACCGATGGCCGGATGTCCGGAGCCTCCGGCAAGGTGCCGGCGGCTATCCATGTTTACCCGGAAGCACTGGCGGGCGGCCCGCTGGCCAGGATTTGTGACGGCGACGTTATTTGCGTGGATGCCGTTAGTGGTGTGCTGTCGGTGCAGCTCGGCGAGGCGGAACTGGCTGACCGCAGCCCGGCCAGTGCAGACCTGGCAGCGAACCATACCGGCTATGGCCGTGAACTGTTCGGCTGGATGCGCCAGGGTGTCTCGAATCCGGAGCAGGGTGCCAGTGTGTTCTGGAGCGCCGGCTGATGACGGAAGCTGTTCCGCACGCCATGGCGCTGGTGGGTGATGTTGGCGGCACCCATGCCCGGTTTGCGCTGGTGGTGCCGGGATCGGTGCAGTTGCAGTCGCTGAAGGTTTTCCGCTGTGCTGATTTCCCGGGGCCCGGGCAGGCCATTGCGGCGTACCTGAAGCATGTAGGGCCGGTGACTGTCCGCGAAGCCTGTGTGGCCGTTGCCGCCCCGGTTACCGGTGACGTTGTCACCCTGACCAACAACCGCTGGCAGTTCGATACCGGGCACCTGGCGCAACGCTTCGGCCTGGACCGGTTCCGGCTGGTGAATGATTACACCGCCATGGCGTTGGGCGTAATGCACGTGCCGGCCAGCCAACGGGTGCCGGTGGGCGGGGGCGGCGCAGACCCGTCGCGCCCGGTACTGGTACTTGGCCCGGGCACGGGCCTGGGCATGTCGGCACTGGTGCCGGCGGGGGATGGCTGGATACCGCTGGCAACCGAAGGGGGCCATGTGGACTTTGCGCCGCTGGATGACCTTGAGTGCGAGATTGCCCGCCGTCTTCGCGCCGCCTATGGCCGGGTTTCTGTGGAACGACTGCTGTGTGGTTCGGGTATCATGAACCTGTATCGAACGCTGGCGGAGATTACCGGCAGTAAGCCGGTACAGGAAACCCCGGAGCAGGTTTCCGCAGCGGCCGTGGCAGCTAATGACGAGCTGGCAGCCCGGGCGCTCAGCCTGTTCTGTGACATTCTGGGCCGGGTAGCCGGCAACAGCGTTCTGACCCTGGGCAGTTACGGCGGTGTCTATCTTTGTGGCGGCATTGTGCCGGCGATTCTCGACTTTTTCATGGCCAGCGGCTTTCGCGCCGCCTTCGAAAACAAGGGCCGGATGCGGCCGTTATTGGAGGCCACGCCGGTTCAGGTGGTGCTGGATGGCAACACCGGGCTGTACGGCGCTGCAGCGGCCCTGACCAATGCCGGGAGGTGACCATGACTCAGACGGATCTGGATAGCCTGGACTTTGACCAGCTGGTGCAGCAGGTAAGGGCCTGTACCTTGTGTAAAGATGTCTTGCCGGAAGGGCCGAGGCCGGTTGTCCAGCTGTCCCGGTCGTCCCGAATCCTGGTGGTCGGCCAGGCGCCCGGCCGCAAGGTTCACGAAACCGGAATTCCGTTCAACGATCCCAGCGGTGACCGGCTTCGGCAATGGATGGGCGTGGACAGGGAGCAATTCTACAACGAGGAACAGGTGGCTATTCTGCCCATGGGGTTCTGCTTTCCCGGCACCGGAAAATCCGGCGACCTGCCGCCCCGGCCGGAATGCGCCGAAACCTGGCGCGAGGCCTTGCTGGCGCGGCTGGACAAGGTTGAGCTGACCCTGGTGATCGGCCAGTATGCCCAGGCCTGGCACCTGCCGGACAGCCGCAAATCGGTAACGGATAATGTCAAAGCCTGGCGGGAATACTGGCCAGGGCTATTGCCCATGCCACACCCGAGCCCGCGCAATATCCGCTGGCTGAAAAGCAATCCCTGGTTCGAGCAGGAGGTGATTCCCCGGCTTCAGGCCCGGATCGGGGAATTACTCTGACCCGGCGGCGGTGAACAGGCTCTGGTGCCGGGTTGCCGCCCGATGGATGTAGCTGTCCAGCTGCTCCCGTTGCTGCTCAGTGATATAGAGCCCCTGCTTGGTACGCCGCCAGAGCACATCTTCCGCGCTCAGTGCCCACTCGTGGGCAATCAGGTAGTCCACTTCACGCTGGTACAGGGTGGCGGTGTAGGCGTGGCCAAGATCCTCTGTGCCGGTACAGCCTTTGAGGATGTGGTGGCTGTCGGTGCCATAGCTGCGCACAAACCGGCGGATAATGGCGCGGTCCAGCCAGGGGTAGTGCAGTTGCAGCTCTTCTGCGAGCTGTTGCTGGCTGGCAAAGTCGGCCCCCGGTAACAGGGCGTTCCGGGTCCAGGATTTGCCCGCTCCGGGGAAGTAATCGCATACGGCATCGGTGACCGCCTCGGCCAGCTTACGGAAGGTGGTGATCTTGCCACCGAACACGGAAATCAACGGCGCCTGGTGATCCTGGTCGTCGACCTCGTAGGAGTAGTCGCGGGAAGCGCTCTGGGCATTGCCGCCTTCATCGTCCATCAGCGGCCGGACCCCGGAGTAGCTCCATATCACATCGCCGGGTGTCAGTTGCCGGCGGAAATACTGGTTCACCACGTCCAGCAGGTAGCGGGTTTCCTCTTCGGAAATTCGTGCTTCAGACGGGTTGCCCTCGTAGTCCACATCGGTGGTGCCAATCAGGGAGAACTCATCTTCGTAGGGGATGACGAACACAATGCGCTCGTCGGCATTCTGGAGAATGTAGGCTTCGGCATCCTGGTTAAGGCGGGGCACCACAATGTGGCTGCCCTTGACCATGCGGATCTGTTTGGGCGCAACCATGCCCAGGCTTTCACCGAACAGACGGCTGACCCAGGGCCCGGTGGCATTCACCACCACCCTGGCGCTGAGGGTTCGTGTGTGCCCGGTGAGGGTATCTTCCATTACCGCCTGCCAGCCAGAGCCCTTGCGTTCGGCCCGGATACACCGGGTGCGGGGCAGGATACTGGCGCCTTTTTGCTGGGCCTTGCGAGCTGAGAGTACCACCAGCCTTGCGTCGTCTACCCAGCCATCGGAGTATTCAAAGCCCCGGGTGATTTCCGGTTTCAGGGGGGATTCTTTGCCGAAGTTGATGGCCCGGGAGCCGGCCAGCAATTCACGCTTGGCGAGGTGGTCGTACAGAAACAGGCCCGTGCGGATCATCCAGGCCGGTCTCAGGTGAGGCTGGTGGGGTAAGCGAAAACGCATCGGCCACATGATGTGGGGAGCGTTGCCCAGCAGGGCCTCCCGTTCCGCCAGCGCTTCACGCACCAGTCTGAACTCGTAATGCTCCAGATAACGCAGGCCGCCGTGGATTAGCTTGCTGCTGCTGGACGACGTCGCCGAGGCCAGGTCGTTCATCTCACACAAGACAACCCTTAGCCCGCGGCCGGCGGCGTCCATGGCAATGCCTGTGCCGTTTACGCCGCCACCGATAACAAGCAAATCGCAGTGGTCCGGGAATCCGCCGAGCGGTGATGTTTCTGTGCTGGTTTTTGGTGCTTTCCGAACCACTGTCTGCTCACTCCTTGTGTCAGAGCCGGACTGGCTTGCCGGCCTCGCGGCGGCGCTCCTCCCACTCTTCCTGGGTTTGTGCGGCCTGGTCTCCGGCCATGGAGCCGATGATCTCGAAATAATCCGAGGCAAATTCATCGGCCATCACCTGGTCACGGGGTTTTACCTTCACCACGTAAACGCTTTGTACGTTCTGGTGATCAAATTCGCGCCAGTACTGCTCGTCTTTCAGGAAACTGTAGCGGTGGCCTTCCAGTGCCCGGATCACATCGGCAGTATTCGTGGTGCCGGCACGCTCAACCGCTTCCTTGTACTGGTACACAATACTGTAGGCCGAGGCCGCAGAGGAAGAGGGACGCATTTCATAGCGGGCAGAGAAGGCTTCAACAAACTCCTTGCCGCGGGGGTAGTTGTTCTCGTACGGCAGGGTCCATACCCAGGGTGCGCCGCCAATCACACCTTCCATCATCGCCGGGCCCACCTGCCGGGCCATGCCCAGGGTCAGGTTGGGAACCACCACCTGCATGCGCTTGGTCAGACCCATTTCATAGGCCACCTGCAGCGCGCGCACCATGTCGTCGCCAAACAGTACCATCATCAACACCTTGGCGTCAGATTCGGCAGCCTGTTCCAGGGCCTTGCGGAAATCGGTAATCAGTGCCCGGGGAAACGGGGTTTTGACGCCCGGGTGGCGTTCGGTGTCCTGGGTATTGGAAAACTGGCGAACGGACTCTTCCACTGACCAGCCCCAGGTGTAGTCCGAGGTGATGTAGAAGTAATCGTCGTTTGCGTGGTTCTGGTTCAGGTAATCGCCCAGTGCCTTGGCGGTCATCCAGGCATTGTATGGCTCCCGGAACATGAACCGGTGGCCTTCACTGCCGGTGGTGGCGTTGGAATAGGTGAGGGTACCGAAGTAAATGCGGTTCCTGTCGCGGGCGGCCTTGCCGGAGGCGATGGCAACGGCGCTGGATACACCGCCAAACACCATCTGAACACCTTCCTGGTCAATCATTTCGGCGGTGTTGCGCGCGCCTTTTTCCGGCTCGCCGCGGGTGTTGCGGATGACCAGTTCCAGTGGTTGCCCCAGCACACCGCCGGCCTGGTTGATTTCCTCAACCGCAAGGTAGGCAGCCAGGCGTTGTTGCAGGCCCTGGTTTTTGTAGCGTCCCGTTTCCGGGTAGTTAAGACCGATCTTGAGAGATTCGGCGGAAACAGTGGCGCTGCCGAGCAAAAGCAGACATGCCGAGAGCAGGAAAGTCCTGAAAGTCATTGCAGATTGGCCTCCGGTTTAGGGTTCGCACAGCCTATTCTTGTTTTATGTCAGGCTGAAGTAATAGCGTAGTTTCTGCCCGGGGCTTTGAGGCAACAATGGGACTAAAGTGTAAAACGCCCGCTAATTCGCGGGCGCTTGATTTACGTCAGTTTCAGAAGGTGTTGATCTGGTTGTTTATTGTCCGGCTTCAGCAGCTTTGACTTTCACGTAACTGCCAGGCGCATCTTCAATCACCTCGAGCTTTCCTTCGCCGGGCTGTCTGGCCGGTACCTGGTCGCCTTCGTGGCCGGCAATCCATTCCCGCCAGTATGGCCACCAGGAGCCCGGATGCTGCTCCGCGCCGGAGAACCAGGCGTCCGGATCTTCCGGCAGGGTGTTGTTGGTCCAGAAGCCATATTTTTCTTTGTAGGGCGGGTTGATCACACCGGCGACGTGGCCGGAACCGGACAAAACAAATCGGACATCACCGCCGTAGGCGCGGGCGCCGAAGTAAGTGGTTTTCCACTTGGCGATGTGGTCCTGCCGGGCCGACAGGAAGAACGATGGCACCCGGATTTCCGACAGGTTGATGGTTTCGCCGTTCATGGTCAGGGCATCTGGCTGCACCAGCCGGTTATGCAGGTACATTTCCCGCAGGTAGTAACTGTGCATTCTGTACGGCAGGTTGGTGCCGTCGGTGTTCCAGTACAGCAGGTCAAAGGCGGCGGGTTTCAGGCCTTTGAGGTAGTTGTTGGTCCAGTACGACCAGAACAGGTCGTTCTCGCGCAGCAGGTTAAACGTGAAGGCCATGGCCCGGCCATCCATGTAGCCCTTGCGCTCCATGGCCCGCTCGATGCCACGGATGGAGTGATCGTTTATGAATACGCCGATGCTGCCGGGATCCGAGAAGTCCAGCAGGGTGGTCAGATAGGTGGTGCTGATGATCGGGTTGCGGTTCTTCTTCTCCAGCCAGGCCATGGTAGAGCCCAGCAGGGTGCCGCCAATGCAGTAGCCGATGGCGTTCATCTGCTCTTCGCCGGTGGCCTCTGTTACCGCATCGATCGCCGCGAGGGGGCCGAGCTTCATGTAATCATCCCAGCCGGTCTCTTTCTGGGCCGGGCCCGGGTTACGCCAGGACACCACGAACACCGTCTGGCCCTGGCTCACGAGCCAGCGGATAAACGAGTTGCGCTCGGTCAGATCGAGTATGTAGAACTTGTTGATCCAGGGCGGGATGATCAGCAGCGGCTGCTGCGCTACCGTCTTGGTGGTGGGTGTGTACTGGATCAGCTGTATCAGTTCGTTTTGGTACACCACCTTGCCCGGTGTGGTGGCCAGGTTGCCGCCGACTTCAAAGGCCGAACGGTCGGTCATGCCGACATTGAACAGGCCGGGGTTCTGGCGCAGGTCTTCCGCGAGGTTGCGGGCGCCATCCACCAGGTTCATCCCCTTGCGTTCCCAGGTAATGCGCAGCACTTCCGGGTTGGTCAGGGGATAGTTGGAGGGCGACAGGGCGCTGGTCAGTTGCCGGGCATAGAACATCATCTGGTCCCGGGCGGGGCCGGGCAGGCCTTCCATGTTCTCTACCCAGTTCAGGAATGCGCCGGAATTGATCAGGTATACCTGCTGAAGCACATCGAAAGGCACATGCTTGCGCCAGTCGTCAGCCAGGAAACGACGATCGTCGGATTCCGGAACGGCCACCGGCTCGGGCTGTTTGCCGGTCAGCCGGCTGAAAGTGTAACGGGCGAGGCCCAGATGCTTTTTGCCCAGCTCGATCTCGGCGCTGGCAAAGCGAAGCGGATGCAGCAGCAAGTCTTCGGCCATGGCACGATAGGCGTCTGACATTTCGCTGAGGGTGGACAGCTTGGCGTGGTCTACCATGCCGGTGTCGCCCAGCCATTGTTCCAGTTGCTGCTGGCCCTGACGCACGTTGTCGTCAAAGGTTTTCATCATCTGCTTTGCGGTTTTACTGATGTAGTCCATACCCAGCATCGGGGTTCTCCTTGCCTCGGATACAAAAAGGCCGGAGCGTCGCACACGTTCCGGCCCGGCCGGTCATTCAGGGTGTCAGGCAGCGGTTTTGCTGTTGCTGCCTTTACCGGTGGCCGGTGTTTTTTCCGCTGTGTTATCAGCCGGTTTTGCCTCGAACACCTGCTGCAGTTGCTCGCGGGTTTCGTTGGCGTAGTCCTGCCAGGCCTTCCAGTCTGCAGATACCTGCTCGCTGATGGTTTTCAGGGTTTCGGCCTGGTCTGTGGTCAGGGTTTTCAGGCTTTCGAGGTCGCGTACCTCTGCCATCTTCCGGGCCTGTTCCATGGCAACATCGGCATACCGGCGGAACGCTTCCATCTGCATTTCTGCAGCTTTGCCGAACTGGTTGAACAGGGTTTCATTGAGGCGGTTGGCTTTTTCGAACAGCTCATTGTTCATGGGGTACAACTCCTTTGTAGTTGGAATGACTGGAATCCTCAGTCTAACTTTAGATGCGTGACATCATTTTGACAGGCATCAAACGCCGTTCCAGCATATTCTTTAGTCTGGAATTTGTAACCTTACAGTGGAGAAAACCATGAGCAGTCGCAAATCCGAACTGGAAACCCTGAAAGCGGAACTGCAGGCCCGCCTGACCCGGTATGAAGCGCACCAGCACCGTGAAGCGGGTGCATTGGATAAGGATTTTGAAGAGCAGGCCACGCAAACCCAGAACGACGAAGTGGTCGATTCACTGGAAGTGGAAACCCGCGCCGAACTGGTACAGATTGCCCATGCACTGGAGCGGATCGACAGCGGAGCAGGGGACGAATGCGAAAAATGCGGCGAGCAGATCGATCCGCGCCGGCTTCAGGTGTTGCCTTACACCACCGTTTGTGTAAATTGCGCCGACAACTGAATTCTGACAAACACTGAGTGGTAAAGATGACACAGAACCCCGCTGGATCAGAACCGAAGCAAGGATTGCCCAAAAGCCAGGTAATTGGTTTGTTTCTTGGCGCCGCTTTCCTGCTGGTTACCCTGCTGGTGCCGGCGCCGGAGACGATGGGGCCGAAGGCCTGGGCCGCCCTGGGCATGATGCTGATGATGGCCACCTGGTGGTCTACCGAAGCCATTCCCATTCCGGCTACCTCCCTGTTGCCGATTGTGCTGATACCGGCGCTGGGGTTGGGAAGTATCAGTCAGGCCACATCGCCCTACGCTAATCCGATCATCTTCCTGTTCCTGGGCGGGTTCACCCTCGGCCTGGCCATGCAGAGGTGGAACCTGCACCGGCGGATTGCGCTGCTGACCTTGCGGGCGATGGGGGACAAGCCGAAACGGCAGATTGCCGGCTTCATGCTGGCAACAGCCTTCCTGAGTATGTGGGTGAGCAACACCGCCACCGCGATCATGATGCTGCCGATCGGCTTGTCGGTCATCGGCATGATGGATGACAGCAATCCGGACGGGGTTCGCCGTTATGCCACGGCCTTGCTGCTGGCCATCGCCTATTCCGCCAGCGTGGGTGGTATTGCCACCCTGATTGGCACGCCGCCCAATGCCTTGCTGGCGGCTTACCTGAGCGAAAATCAGGGCATTTCCGTGGGCTTTGCCCAATGGATGCTACTCGGTGTGCCTGTGACGGTGGTGATGCTGACATTGACCTGGTGGTGGCTGACCCGCAAGGACTTCGGCATTGAAGGCGCCCAGGAAAGCGGCCAGATGATTCGGGACGAACTGGCCGCGCTCGGCCCCATGAGCAAGGGTGAAAAGCTGGTTGCACTGGTGTTTGTGGTGACGGCGTCGCTGTGGATTTTCCGGCCTTTGCTCTCTGGCAGCATTGCGCCCTGGCTGAGTGACACCGGTATTGCCATTGCTGCAGCGATTGCCATGTTCCTGATTCCGGTAAGCACCCGGGACAGGAGCTTCGTGCTGGACTGGGATTCGGCTAACCGCCTGCCCTGGGGCGTGCTGCTGCTGTTTGGTGGCGGCCTGGCCATGGCGGGCGTGATCAGCAGTTCCGGACTGGCCGAGTGGATTGCCGAGAGCATGGGCGTGGCCGGCACCCTGCCGGTACTGGTGATGATGATCCTGGTGGCTGGGGTGATTATCTTCCTCACCGAGGTGACCAGTAACACCGCTACAGCGGCGGCGTTCCTGCCGCTGCTGGGTGCCCTGGCGATGTCGCAGGACGTCTCTCCGCTGCTGTTGACGGTGCCGGCTGCCATTGCCGCCAGTTGTGCCTTCATGATGCCGGTGGCCACGCCGCCGAACGCCATCGTGTTCTCCAGTGGCCACATGAAGATTTCCGATATGATCAGGGCCGGTTTTGCGCTCAATATCATGGGTATTGTGGTGGTAACCCTGATTACCTACGCGCTGTTGGGAACCGCTTTCTCCCTGTGATTGAGGGCCGGACGCTGTCCGGCCTTTCCCTCCCTTGAACCAGTTCTCAGTACTGTCGCTGCTGGCCCCGCCTGCAGCTACAGATTTGAGGCACAGTTATCTTTAAGCCCGATTCGATTTCGGTATCTTACGGTTACAACATGTAACGCCGACGTTGCACATCCAAGAAAGTTGCACATCCAATAAAAACAGGAACTTTGCAAAATGCTGCTGGTGCTGGCCGGATCCCTTCTCACATTCGCCATGGTGCAGGAAGCCACCGAGGTAGAGCCGTTCGAGCCGGGCACCATCGTGCTGGAGCACAAGGTGGATGCGAGCCCGGTTGAGCAACGCTCTGATGTGCGGGTGGAGCCCCTGGTCGAGCAGAAGTTCCGGAACATCGTGCGCCAGGCCTACGACTACAGCTGTGGCAGTGCGGCACTGACCACGGTCCTCAATTTCTATCTTGGCCGGACCCTCTCTGAACGGCAGGTGATGGAAGGGCTGCTGCATTACGGTGAGAGCGATCGCATCGTCCAGCGCCGGGCCTTTTCCATGCTCGATATGAAGCGCCTGGTGACGGCTTTGGGTTATCCCTCTGGCGGCTTCAAAGCCGAGATTGACGACCTGATGGAGCTGGATCACCCGGCTATCGTGCCCATCGACCACGCCGGCTTCAAACACTTTGTAGTGCTCCGCACCATCCGGGATGACCGTGTTTACCTGGCCGACCCCGCCGTCGGCAATATTTCCTTTACCGTGGCCCAGTTCCAGGAGAAGTGGGACGACAACGTGCTGTTCATTGTCTTCCCGGGCAGCGACAAGCCGCTGGACAACCTCGAACTGAAAGAGGAAGACCTGCGCTTTGTAGACGACCAGACCATGACACTGCTGGCTATCCAACAGATGCCGGCGTTCGCCGAATCCACAGAAAGACGCGTCCAGAACTTGCTGGAACGCCAGAAGAACAATCCTGACGGTAGCGTTGAGAATACCCGTAAACAGCTTTACTACCGTCGAAACTAATTTTCCGGGCGGTTTTCCCCGGATCAGGAATAAAACCAATAAGAGTAGGGAGTCAGGATGAATCGTTGGTTAGTGCGAGGTTTTATCCTTGTTTCCGCGGCCGGTGTGCTTCCGGGCATGGCGATGGCCCAGGACGGAAATGTTGACCAGGCGCGGGAAGCCCTGTCACGCCAGGAAGGTGATGAAGATTCCACCAAGCAGCTCGAGGAAGTGTTCCAGGCTGCCGAGAAGAACTATTCGTTGCAGAAGAAGGGATCTCACTCCCTGAACTATTCCTTCGACTATTCCTACACCGGGGATCAGCGCCTGGACCTGGCCATTACCAATGGTTCGGTGCGCAATCTGGATGTGGTGCCGTCAGCTACCCATAACTTCACCAATGCCTTTTCCTACGACTACGGCTTGCTGGACAACCTTACGGTTGGTACCCGGGTACCGCTGGTGGTCAAGTACGATACCGAGGACGAGCTGAATGTTTACGACTTCGGCGACATCTCCTTTACGGCCCGCTGGCAGCCCTTTGCCTACGTACCCGGCAAGGCTTCGGCTACCTTCTTTGGCACCCTGAACAGCAAGACCGGTGTCAGCCCCTACGAGATCGACATCAAGGAACAGCTGTCTACCGGTAGCGGTTATTACTCCGTTGGTGGCGGCCTGAGTATGTCCAAGGTGCTGGACCCGGTGGTGGTGTTCGGTTCGCTCAGTGCAACCTATAACCTGACCGAAGACGGCCTGGAACAGGTTCGTGGTGCCCGCCTGCTAGAGAAGGTGGAGCCCGGCTTTGGTCTCTCCGGCTCCGCGGGCTTTGCCTATTCACTGTCTTATGACATTTCCCTGAGTATCTCGGCCCAGGTCAGCTACAGCGACCAGACCGTTCTGACTTTCTCTAACGGCGACCAGGCCGTAGCCCAGGACCAGATGACGGGCTTCCTGAGCATGTCGCTGGGTACCCGGGTCAGTGATATGACCATCGTAAACACCAGTCTGGGGATTGGCCTGACCGAAGATGCCCCGGATTTCTCCCTGGGTATATCCCTGCCCATTAATTTCTCCGGCCTCAAAGAGTGATTGGAGCTGCAGACGTTTCACGGGAAGGGAAGATTTTCATGGGACAACCTAGTCACAAGCGACGCATTCTGGGAGCGCTGATCGCGGCAAGCCTGTCCTGCGGTGCCCAGGCGCAGATGACCCAGAACCTGACGCTGCACCCCAAGGCACTGGCACTGGGGAACGCGGTAACCGCCGATCCCCCGGGTTTGATGGCCATTCATTACAACCCGGCAGGCCTCACCAAGCTGGATGGTCGCCAGCTTGAAGTCAACGTGCTGAGTATCTACCTGGATATTGATGCCGACTTCATCGCGGATGAAGACTACGAGATTTTCGGTATCAAAGGCCTGGAAACAGACCCCCTGACCGGCAAGCAGCGGGACCCGGTGGCCAATACTCACAGCCACACCAATAACGTCGCCCTGTACGTTCCCGGCTATGGCATTCTGCGGCTGCCGCCGGGGCCGGCGGTAGCGCCCTCTGCTGGTATCAGTATCAAGCCACCCGGCTCAAAGCTGACCTTTGCCAACGCGTTCTATATGCCGATGGCCGCCGGTTTTTACCGGGAGAAAGACGATCCCGGCCGTTACCAGCCCCAGGCTGCAACGCTTCAGCGGACAACCTATCTTTCCCCCACGGTTGGCTATGAGATAAACGATGAATGGTCGGTGGGTGCCGGTATTCACCTGTCCCATTTCGGGTTTGCGGCAGACCAGTACATGCGGGCACCGAACATGCTGATTGGTGTGGCAGAGGTTCTGCAGGACGCTTTCAACTGTGAAAGCGGTGACGAACCCCTGCAACCCTGGCTGGCTCTGTGTGGCGGTAACGTGGGCCCCTGGGACGATATCGGCGCGATGAACCTGAACTTGCAGGAAACCATCTCGCCCACCTACGCCCTGGGTGTCATGTGGGAGCCCACGGACTGGTTCCGCTGGGGTGCCAGCTACACCTCCGAAGCGGACATGAACCTGAAAGGCCAGTTCGAGATCCAGTACACCGATGACTGGACCGGGTTCTGGCAAAGCGTTAACGGTTCTGTATTGGGGGCTATAACCTCGGCTATTCTGAGCCTGCCTTCCGGTGCCCCCCGGGAGGCCGGGAACGTCAGTATGGACCTGGTGTATCCGCAGCATTTCCAGACCGGGATCAGCGTGGATGTGCACCCGATGCTGACCCTGAACGCCGACATCGGCTGGACCGACTTTGCCCAGTGGGACGCCTTCGAGTTCAAGTTCGACCGCAAGCTGGAGTTCCTGAACGCCGCCCGGATTCTGTCGCCGGACAACGCCACGCCAGACAGCCTGCGCCTGCCGCTGGGCTTCAAGAGCCAGTGGAACTGGGCCTTTGGCGCGGAGCTGCATGTGTCGTCCCGACTGGACCTGCGGGCGGGTGTCGAGATCCGGGATTCGGTAATTCCGGACGATCAGCGTTCCATCATGGCGCCGTTCGGCGGAGCCAATCTGTACAGCGTAGGGCTGGGGTATCGCTGGGACAAAGACACGGAAATCGACCTGAACCTGTCTTACCTGCAGTCTATCGAGACTATTCCGGCAGACAGCAGCTGTAACGTAAACTGTGACAACATCACCAATATCATTTACAACCCCTATGCGGATCTGGAGATCAAGACTTCGCTGCGGGTTGTGATGGCGGGGCTGAGTTTCCGTACCAAATTCTGATGCAGTCCGGGGAGTAGTTTGTCATGGTTCTGATGCGATCCGTCCGGTTGGCAGGCTGTGTTCTGGCAGTGGCCCTGTCGGCGGGCTGCCAGTTGGGCGGAACCCCCATCGAGCAGCGGGACGGTTACTTCACCTGGGTAGACGAACAGGGCCAGGTACGTTACTCCCGCATTCCCGAAGCAGAATCAGAATCCGAAAGCCCGGAAAGAGAAGACGTTGCCGAGACTGCGGGCTTACCTCCCAAGAGGGCACTGGGCGAGCCCGATGCTGCCAGCAAGCTTGAGGATGCCGGCGACTACACCACCGAAAACTACCCGGATGGCGAAGAGCTGGCCCGGGACGGTTTTATCCGGCCGGGGCAGCGGCAGCCCTATTACACCTGGCGAGATGCCAACGGCATTGTCCGGGTCAGCTATTACAAGCCGGATACCCGCACCGAGCGGGAACGTAACCCGGACATGGCGCCACTGAACCTGACCCCCGCCAGCGTTTACCTGCCCCGGCAGGAATCCGGAGAGGCCGAGCCCGTAGCCGGCCATGATCCGGATGCCTTTGCCGTCCTCGGCATCGAGCGTGAACCGGAGAACGTGTTGACCACCTTTGCCGGTAACTGCTGTGAAGCGTTATCCAACAAGGAGTTCCAGCACTGGCAGGAGGGAAGGGAGTTCGGCGTTCGTATCACCGAAGATTCCCCGGTTTATGATTTCAGCAGTGGCGAGTCCGCCTTCCAGCTGGTGGCCTTGCCCTCCGGTGAGTTTACCCATGGCTTTGTAACGCGACTGCGCTCCTACGCCCACAAGGGCGTGTTCGTGCCCACACTGGCGTTTCTGGATCGGGATTTTCGCCCGGTTCGCCTGATTACCGACCTGGTGATGGATTATTACCCGGAAACCTGGCGTAAGCGGGGCTACCTGGAAGCCTGGGTGCCGGTGTTCCCGGGGCAGGGTGAGCGTTGGTTATTGGTGCTCACCCGCAGCGAAGACCTGCGCGCGCAAACCGTGTACGACGCCGATCACGGCCCCGTGGCGATTCCCCATGTGCCATACGGTGAACTCGGCTTGACCACCTTCGAAGAGTAAGGGATCAGTCTTCCGGAGCGTCCAGGTTTAGCCATTGCTGGGATAGCCAGTAGTAGCTGCCATCACCTGCCGGGTGGGTGCAGTTATAGCGAAAACGCCGGCTGTCGAATGCCTTTGGTGCCTTCACCGAGACCCGATTGCCGGTTGTCCGGAATTCGATGCGGCCCTGGCCGGAGGCAAAGCAGGTGAGCCGGTCTGCGGTCAGTTTTTCCCCCGGTTCGAACACCAGTTCCGGCGGGTTGGTTTCCAGTACGCCGTCGGGTAACTCGCTGGCGGGCACTGGAAAGGCCTTGCTCAGCAGCTTGTCTTTCAGGCTTCCAAGCTGGCCAAAGCTGTTCGCCATGGGAAAACGGGGCAATCGGGTGCTGTGGGAATAGCGGCCAATTGCCCCGGACTGTTGCCCGAATCCCAGCCAGCCCCTGGCTTCCAGTTTGCCCTCCAGTTTTTCGTCGAACTCACCGTAGGGGTAGGCAAACATAGGCTCTTCCACCCCCAGCTGGGTTTTCAGCGTGCGCTGGGCCTGGTCCAGGCTGTGGTCTGTCCGCTTGTGCCATTGGGCTTCGGGTTCACCGGGCTTGCGGGCCAGGTGGCCGTGGTCAGCGCTGTGGTTGGCAATGGTCACCTGTTCGTCGGTGGCCAGCTCCTGCAACTGTTCCCAGCTCATGTAGCCCCGGCTGCCGATGGCGTCGGTGTTTACAAAGATGGTGTAGGGCATGCCATGGCGTTCGAGCAATGGCGCGGCAGTTTGATAGACCGACTCGTAGGCGTCGTCAAAGTTGATGGCAACACGGTTGCTGTCATCCTCACCGGCCAGCGCCTGCCGGGTTGCGGGCAGCAGTGGCACAACTTCAAGGTTCAAGTCACTGATCATGGCCAGCTGGGCTTCAAACAATGAGCGGGAGGTGCTGGTGGCCGGAGGCGTATGGTCGGCCACATGGTGATACTGCAGCACAACAAGGTCGGCAAGGGCGTGGGGTGCGGAAACTGTCAGGCCAAGGACGGCCGCAGCTGCGAATCGGTTGAGTCGGGTCATGTCAGTCTATTGCCGGGTAAAGTGACGTTTGAGGACGGAAAACGCCCGGTTCAGCTCCTGGATATCTTCTGTGCGCCCGCCGCGATCCGGATGGGCTTGCATCACCCGCCGGCGGAATCGCTGCTTCACGGTATCGAAGTCGCCGGGCAGTGTATCAAAGCCGAGCACCTGCGCGGCTTCCTGAACGTCCTCCGGGCTGCCGGCCAGTGTTACGCCAGCCAGGAAGCGCTCCATCATGCCCCGGATATCGTGGCCGGACAGGAAGTACCGGGAAATATCCAGGTAAAAGCTTCTGAGCGGATCTTCTTCTGCCGGCAGGGCCCGGGTATTGCCGGAGCCGGTCGTCAAAATACACAATCGAAGCGGGGAAATCACCAGTGTTTCACTGGCCTGTGCCAGCTCCGATTGCAGCCGGTAAAGGGCATGGAAAAGCAGGAAGTGCACAGGATAGAGCGCGGTCGGGTCGCTGAAGGTAACGGGCTCGATGAGTTGCCAGCGAGGGCTTTGCAAGGCACGGATCAAAGCCAGCTCTGTCAGCCCGGAAGCGCCTGCCGCCCGAAGTTCATGTTCGGCAGCCACCTGCAGGTGGTCGGCCTGCTGCTCAAGCCAGGCGAGCTGATCGCGGCTGATCGGGGATTGGTCCGGTCGGGTGGAAGGTGCGGGTGTATTCATGGCGGCCATGGTATGACACTCTGCCAGCACGTGAAAGCATCGGGGTGGAGGGAAGTGGAGTGCGGCGCACTTAGGAAAGTACCGAGCCCGGGGGCCCTGTCACTCGGCAATCGGGGCGCGTATAATTGCCGCCTCATTTACCTTGCAAGTGTGCCAACAGAATGTCCGAAGCCATGATCGCCAATGCCGAGCAGGCGCCGATGTCCGAGCAGGAGCGTCGCCAGAAACTGGAGCTGAACAAACTGCAGAAACGGCTGCGCCGGGACGTGGGGCAGGCCATTGCCGACTTCTCGATGATCGAAGCGGGCGACAAGGTGATGTGTTGCCTGTCTGGCGGCAAGGATTCCTACGCCATGCTGGATATTCTGCTGAACCTGCAGAAAAGTGCGCCGGTACGTTTCGAGCTGATTGCCGTCAACCTGGACCAGAAGCAGCCGGGCTTCCCGGAAGAGATCCTGCCTGAGTACCTGAAGTCGCTGGGTATCGAATACCACATCATCGAGAAAGACACCTACAGCATCGTCAAAGAGAAAGTGCCTGAGGGCAAGACGACCTGTGGTCTGTGTTCCCGCCTGCGGCGAGGCATTCTCTACAACTTTGCCGAAGAGCACGGTATTACCAAGATCGCCCTGGGCCATCACCGCGATGACATGCTGGAAACCCTGTTCCTGAACATGTTCTATGGCGGCAAGCTGAAATCCATGCCCCCGGTTCTTCACAGCGACGACGGCCGTAACACGGTCATCCGCCCGCTGGCCTATGCCCGGGAGAAGGATATTGCCCGCTATGCGGGACTGCGGAATTTTCCCATCATTCCCTGCAACCTTTGCGGTTCCCAGGAAAACCTCCAGCGGCAGGTGATCAAGGAAATGTTCCAGACCTGGGGCAAGCAGCATCCGGGGCGGCTGGAAACCATGTTCCGGGCCCTGTGCAACGTCGAGCCATCGCACCTGGCGGATCCGAACCTGTACGATTTCAAGGAAGGCAAGCGGCTGGGCGGCAAGCGCCAGGCGGTGGTGCAGTCTGCGGAGCCGGAACAGGACTTCGGCCGACTGGACGTGCTGAATCTCTGATCAGCCAGCAACCGCCGGCTGTTGGATCAGTGCATCAACAAGGCCTGGAACGGTAGCGTCCACAAGCCGAACAGGATCAGCAGGACACCGCTGATCTTGCGGAAGCCCTGGTTGCTCTTGATGCCGCGAATCCAGTTGGCGGCGTAGCCGGTGGCCAGCATCGAGGGCAGGGTGCCCAGGCCGAAGAAAAACATGGTCAGGGCGGCGGCCGGCACTGTTGGCTGAAGCGCCGCCCAGCCCAGCGTGCTGTACACCAGTCCGCAGGGCAGCCAGCCCCACAGAGCCCCCAGGGCCAGCGCCTGGCCGGCATTATTGACCGGAATAAAGCGTTTGGTCAGCGGCGATAACGCCCTCCAGACCGGCGTTCCCACCCTTTCAACAAAGCGTATGCCCTGCCACCACTGGCCCATGGATAGGCCCATGAAAATCAGCAGCAGGCCGGCTATGGTCATCAGCAGCAAGCCGGCCCAGCGCCATTGGCTGGCGGCCTGGGTGCTCAGCAGGGCCACGAGGGTGGCAATCAGGGCGTAACTGCCAATCCTGCCGAAATTGAAGGCCATCAGCAGCAGTGTCTGGCGCAGGCGAAACCCCCTGCCGACCGGCAACGCCATCGACAGCGAAGCGCTGATTCCTCCGCACATGCCCAGGCAATGGGTGCTGCCCAGCAAGCCGATAACGAAGGCGCTCGAATAGCTCAGGTAAAGTTCCGGCTGCATGGTGCCGGTCAGGCCTTGTTATCGGGGTTCTGGTCAGAATCCCGGGTGCTGGCCTGTCCTTCCGTATCCGCTTTTTTGTCTGTGCGGGCATCATCCGGAATCATGTCTTTATCGTCGTCATACAGGATGCGATGGGCCGGGCCGTCCAGGTCGTCATACTGGCCATTCTTGACGGCCCAGGAAAACAGGAACACGCCCAGGGCCACCAGAAGCAGCATCAGGGGGACCAGGAACATGACAATGTGCACGACAACCTCCTTGCATGGGGAATGCGACAGGTGTTTCAGGCCTTCCGGCTAAGGCGCAGGGCGTTAAGCACCACAATGAGTGAGCTGGCGGACATGCCGATCGCGGCCAGCCAGGGCGCCACCAGCCCTGCGGCAGCCAGGGGCAGCGCACAGACATTGTACCCGAAAGCCCAGATCATATTCTGGCGGATAATCCGGCGGGTCTGCCGGCTGGTGTTGAGAGCCTCCACCAGCTGGTAAAGCTGGCCGTTCAGCAGGACAGCATCGGCTTTGAGCTGGGTCAGGTCGGCGGCGGTGCCCATGGCCACCGAAATACCGGCGCCGGCCATGGAGGGCAGGTCGTTCAGGCCGTCGCCCACCATCATCACCCGGTGGCCCTCGGCCCGTAGCTGATCCAGCACCTCCAGTTTCTGCTCCGGCGAGGCTTCTCCGATCGCCCGGTCGATCCCCAGCATTTGCGCGACGGTCTGCACGTGGCCGGAGCGGTCACCGCTGAGCAGGATGGTCTGGATACCGGCGTCCTGCAGGGCGCGTACGGCTTTGCCGGCATCGTCCCGAACCTGGTCATCCAGCTGGAAGCTGGCCAGCCACTCGGTATCGCTGGCAAGCCAGATCTCCATGCCCCTGGTAGGGGCCGACTCCGGCTCGGGTGCCTGGGTGTAGCCGGCTACAAAACTCTTGTGGCCGATATACACAGGCTGGCCATTGAAGATACCGGATAATCCGCCGCCCAGATGGTTGGTTACGTCGCTAACCGGAACAGACGCCAGGCTGTGAAACACCTTGGCAATCGGGTGTTCCGAATGCTTCTCCAGCCCGGCTGCAAGTTTCAGGGCGCTTGCCTGGTCCATGCCGCCGAACTGTTGCTGGCCACTGAGGCTGAGTTCGCCCCGGGTCAGGGTACCGGTTTTGTCGAACACCACCGTGTCGATGGTGTTCATGGATTCCAGGGTGTGGCCCCGGGTAGGCAGGAAGCCGAGTTTGCGCAGGCGCACTGTGGCCGAGGTAATTGCTGTGGGCGTAGCCAGTGACAGGGCGCACGGGCAGGTGACCACCAGAACCGACAGGGTGATATCGAACGCGTTATCGGCGCCGGCCAGCCACCATCCGATCCAGACGACTGGCGCCAGGATCAATACACGGCCAACGAATTTTCCGGCAATGCGGTCGGCCATCCGGGCCACTGGCGGTTTCTCGGACTGGACACGGTCCAGCACCCGCAGGATTCCGGACAGCCGCGTTTGGGCGCCGGCCTTGATTACGCGGACATCCAGCGGGTTCTCGCCGTTGACGCTGCCGGCATGGACCGCGTCACCCGGGCGACGGGTTTCGGGTAGATACTCGCCGGTCAGAGCAGCTTCGTTCAGGGTCGATTCACCGGAAACAATTTCACCATCCACCGGCAGGGTTTCTCCGGGGCGTACCCGGACAATGTCGCCGGCCTTGACCTGGTGCATCGGCACGATATCGGCGTGGCCGTCCTTCACCAGTGCGGCGACTGATGGCTGGAACCCGGCCAGTGCGTTGCCGGTGAGCCCCGCCCGGTATCGCGCCTGCACTTCCACGTACCGGCCTAACAGCAGGAAGAAGGTAAACATGCAGACCGATTCGAAATACACCTCGTGGCCGCCGAACACGGTAATCCAGGCGCTGGCGGCATAGGCCAGGCCGATGGCAATGGCTACCGGCACGTCCATGGTCAGGTGCCGGGATTGCAGGTCGCGCCGGGCGTTACGGAAAAACGGCCGGGCGCTGTAGAACACCACGGGTGTGGCCACCAGCAAGCTGAACCAGCGGAAGAAGCTGACAAAATCGTTGGACAGGTCGTTGATCAGTTCGAAGTACAGCGGAAACGCGAGCATCATGCTCTGGAAGGTGCCGATGCCTGCCACCGCAAGCCGGATCAACATGGAACGGTGTTCAGCCTTCAGGGCCTGTTCTGCTTCGTCTGCCTGGTAGGGGCGGGCGGTGTAGCCCAGCTCATGGATGGCGATGAGCAGGTCGCTCAGGCGGGTCTGATCCTGCGCCCAGACCAGCCTGGCGCGCTGGGTGGTGTGGTTAACCGTGAAGCTCAGCACACCCGGTTGCTGCTTCATGTGGTTTTCCAGCAGCCAGATACAGGCTGCGCAGGTAATCCCGCCAATCAGCAGCTGGGCTTCCTGTCCCGCTTTGACGGGCGAAACAAAGGATTGTTGTACCAGCGGATGGTCCAGCTCCCTCAGGCGCTCAACCTCGGCACGGGTGAGTTCCCGGGGCGTGACGGCCGGTTCGGTACGGAAGTCATAAAAACCGGTCAGACCTTCCTGGTGGATGGTCTGACACACGGCTTTGCAGCCCTGGCAGCAGAAATGCTGTTGTGTTCCGTTCAGGTCCAGCGTGATCGGAGGATCACCGTCCGCTGGCTCTCCGCAATGGAAACAATTCAGGGCGGTCACCCTTGGGCGTTGCCTTTCGCATCAATGGTGATTGGAGAGGAAGAGGGCAGGCGCACTTCGCCTTTTACCCGCCAGTCGTTGTCCGGACCCTGCAGGTCGTAATACCAGCGGCCACTGACCTGCTCAAACAGCTGGCCACGGTACTCTCCGGGGGCCACACGGGTGAACTGAACGGTTTTGTCCTGGCCGGACAGGGTCGGGTGATACAGGTTGAACACCAGGTACGGATAGTCTGCCGCACCGTCAGCGGTATCCAGCATCAGGGTGGCAGATTTGTCCTGCAGGCTCAGTTCGCCGGCCAGCTGCAGTTCAGCGGCGCGCTCGTCCCGGGCGATGGACATATTGATGCCCCGGCCTTCCTTGGAGTAATCGTCTGACACCATGGAGTTGTCCAGGCTGGAAGACACTACCAGGGTGGTGATCCCCCACATGATCGACGCCAGCGGGAAAATGGTCAGAAACCAGAACCAGGGCTGGCGGTACCAGGGTGCAACAGGTGCGTTATCAGTCATTACTCTTCAATCTCGGATGATGGCTTTAGACCCGCGCACGGGTCGTTAACGGGGCCTTGGACCAACAAAACGGCTTTCAGTTTCCAGGTTCAGGGACGGATCTGTCTCTGATTCTGCAAAGAAGCGAATGGTGTTGTTGGATTCGACAATAGACTCCGGCGGAACGTCCACAACCGTCGGCAGGGAGCGGTTCTCGCCACTGCTGATGGTAAAGGTGGTTTCGGTCAGGATCCGGATACCTTCCATGCCGTCAACGCTCAGTTCGAAGGTCTGGGGCACTTCCGACATGTTCTGGATCTTCACCGTGTAGGAATTCTCTACCCGGCCTTCGCCGTTAAAGCTGAACAGTGCGCCACGGTCCCGCAGTACGTCCATCTTGGCCGGTACACGGGTAGCCACGGTAAAGATCACCGCACCGATCATCAGCAGCAGTACCGCACCGTAACCGAAGGTACGCGGGCGCAGCAGCTTGGAGGTCTTGCCTTCCAGTTCGTTCTCGGTGGTGTAGCGAATCAGCCCTCTCGGGTAATTCATCTTGTCCATGACTTCGTCGCAGGCATCAATACACAGCGCACAGCCGATGCACTCGTACTGCAGGCCATCGCGGATATCGATGCCGGTGGGGCACACCTGCACACACTGCTCGCAATCGATACAGTCGCCAAGGCCCACTTCATCAGGTGCAACACCTTTCTTGCGCTTGCCGCGGGGCTCGCCCCGGTTCGGGTCGTAAGAGACTACCCGGGTGTTGGGGTCGAACATCACTGACTGGAACCGGGCGTACGGGCACATATACAGGCAGACCTGCTCACGCATCCAGCCGGCGTTCAGGTAGGTGGCGACGGTGAAGAAGGCAACCCAGAAGTAGGCCCAGCCATTGGCCTGCAGGGTAAACAGGTCCACGATCAGTTCGCGGATCGGGTAGAAATAGCCAACAAAGGTGGCGCCGGTGGCAAAGGCAACAAACAGCCACAGTGCGTGTTTGATGGTTTTCTTGGTGACCTTTTCCCGGGAGTTGGGGGCCTTGTCGAGTTTCATCCGCTTGTTGCGGCTGCCTTCCACCTTTTCTTCAATCCACATAAAGATGAAGGTCCACACGGTTTGCGGGCAGGTGTAACCACACCAGACACGGCCAAACAGGGTGGTGATGAAGAACAGGCCGAAGGCGCTGATAATCAGCATGCCCGAGAGCAGGAAGAAATCTTTCGGGAAGAAGGTGATGCCGTAAAGGTGGAACTCGCGGGCCGGCAGGTCAAAGTGGATCAGGGGCTGGCCGTCCAGGGTGAGCCAGACAAACAGGAAATACATGCCCATGAGCAAGGTCAGGCTGACGTTCCGGATTCTCTGGAAAAAGCCTTTTACCTCTTTTACGTAAATCTTTTCACGACTTGCGTAGAGGTCAACGGTCTCTGCTTTCTTGTTTTTGTTGTTCGAGGGATCGGAGGATGGGTCAACCTGCTTGACAGGAATCTCGTTACTCATGGGTACCTCCCGGTATAGGGTAAAGCTGGGAGCGGGCCTCGGTGGGTCTGCTGATCTTCTCAAGCCTGTACCCGCAAGGGCAGGTACAGGGTTGAAAAGACCGGGCCAGGACTAGCCTGGCCGGGTCTGACTCAGTTTGACAGGCTGTAAACGTAAGCCGCCAGAATCTGAATCTGGTCGTCGGTCAGACGACCTTCCTGTGCGGGCATCTGGTTCTGGCGACCGTTAACCACGGTCTCCTTGATCCACTCGTAGGTGGAACCATACAGCCACACGTTATCGGTCAGGTTCGGCGCACCCATGGCTGCCATGCCGGTACCATCGGCACCGTGACAAGCCACACACGCCTGGGCGAACACCTGCTCACCGGCCTTTGCTGCTTCGGCGTCGAGTTCACGGCCGCTGAAGCTCAGAACGTAGTTAACCACCTGGTCAACCTGCTCGTTAGTCATGTTCGGCATGACACCTTTCGGCGTCATGTTGCCGTTACGACCCTTGGCGATGCTGTGCAGGATCTGGTCCGGCTCGCCGCCCCACAGCCAGTCATCGTCAGTCAGGTTGGGGAAGCCCACCTGGCCGCGAGCGGCAGTACCGTGGCATACGGAACAGTTGTTGGCGAACAGGCGCTGGCCGATTTTCATGGCGTCTTCGTCCTGGGCCAGTTCCGGGATGGCGGTGTTGCCGTACTGGGCATAGATTTCGCCGTATTTCTCGTCAGCCTCGGCAACTTCTGCTTCCCACTGGTTAGTAGAAGTCCAGCCCAGCAGGCCTTTGTAGTTACCCAGGCCGGGGTAAAGGGCCAGGTAGCCCAGGGCGAATACGCAGGTCGCGATGAAGAGGTAGAACCACCACTTCGGCAGCGGATTGTCGTATTCCTCGATGCCGTCAAAGGCATGGCCCATGGTGCGGTCAGTTTCAGTGTCGGTTGTCTGGCCCTTGCGGGTTGCCCAAAGCAGCCACCAGCAGCCGAACACAGTACCGAGCACGATCACAGTGACCCAGATGCTCCAGAAGGTACTCATTGTTTTTTCTCCGTTTTATCCTGTTCGAGAGTACGCTTGTCCACTTCTTCGTCGTCGAAGGGGAGGTGAGCCGCTTCCTCATTGGCCTTCTTGCGGTGGGCGCTGTAGGCCCACCACACGATGCCGAGAAAAACGGCCATTACCAGAAAGGTGTGAATTCCGCGTAACTCATTGATATCCATTGGCTCACCGTTTCTCTGAAATCACAGTGCCCAGCTGCTGCAGGTAGGCAACCAGTGCTTCGATTTCAAACTTGCCTTCGATGTCGGCAGAAGCCTTGGCAACCTGTTCGTCGGTGTAGGGAACGCCCAGAGTCTGCAGCGTAGACATACGCGCTTCGATGCTCTGGTGATCTACACGGTTTTCGAACAGCCAGGGGAACGCCGGCATGTTGGATTCGGGAACAACGCTGCGCGGATCGTACAGGTGCTGGCGCTGCCAGGCATCGGAGTAACGACCGCCTACACGGGCCAGGTCCGGACCGGTACGCTTGGAGCCCCACAGGAACGGACGGTCGTAAACGAACTCGCCCGCAACGGAGTAGTGGCCATACCGCTCGGTTTCCGCACGGAACGGACGGATCTGCTGGGTGTGGCACACGTGGCAGCCTTCGCGGATGTAGATGTCCCGGCCTTCCAGTTCCAGCGCAGACAGAGGCTCAAGGCCTTCTACCGGCTCATTCACCTGCTGGTGGAAGAACAGGGGCACAACTTCTGCAAGGAAACCGCCACTGATGGTGAAGATGATCAGTACGATCATCAAACCAAGGTTCTTTTCGACTATTTCGTGTCTCATCTGGTCTCTCCCCTTACGCCGCCTGAACCGCAGCATTGTCCTCTGCAACGGCTTCTTTCTGACGTACGGTCATGTACACGTTGTAGGCCATGATCAGCATACCGGTCAGGAAGATTGCGCCACCGATGAAGCGGACGAAGTATCCCGGGTACGAGGCTTCCAGAGCTTCCACGAAAGAGTAGGTCAGGGTGCCGTCTTCGTTCACAGCACGCCACATCAGGCCTTGCATGATGCCGTTAACCCACATGGCCGCGATGTACAGTACGGTACCAACGGTAGCCAGCCAGAAGTGCACGTTGATCAGGGATACGCTGTGCATTTCTTTCAGGCCCCACAGTTTCGGAACCAGGTGGTAGATCGCACCGATACTGATCATGGCAACCCAGCCCAGGGCACCTGAGTGCACGTGGCCGATGGTCCAGTCAGTGTTGTGGGACAGGGCGTTTACGGTCTTGATGGACATCATCGGGCCTTCGAAGGTAGACATACCATAGAAGGACAGGGAAACCACCAGGAAGCGCAGGATCGGGTCAGTGCGCAGTTTGTGCCAGGCACCGGACAGGGTCATCATGCCGTTGATCATACCGCCCCAGGACGGAGCCAGCAGGATCAGGGACATAACCATACCGGCAGTCTGTGCCCAGTCAGGCAGGGCAGAGTAGTGCAGGTGGTGGCCGCCGGCCCACACGTAGGTGGCGATCAGTGCCCAGAAGTGCACGATAGACAGACGGTAGGAGTAAACCGGACGGTTGGCCTGCTTGGGTACGAAGTAGTACATCATGCCCAGGAAGCCGGCGGTCAGGAAGAAGCCTACGGCGTTGTGGCCGTACCACCACTGCATCATGGCATCGGTAACACCGGCGTATGCAGAGTAGGACTTGAACGCAGTCGCTGGCAGCGCCATGTTGTTACCGATGTGCAGGGCAGCAACGGTAATGATGAACGCGCCGTAGAACCAGTTAGCCACATAGATGTGTGGCGTGCTGCGTTTGGTGACCGTGCCGAAGAATACCAGGGCGTAGGTTACCCAGACGATTGCAATGGCGATGTCGATCGGCCATTCCAGCTCTGCGTATTCCTTGGTGGAGGTCAGGCCCATTGGCAGGGTGATGGCTGCAGCCACGATAATGGCCTGCCAGCCCCAGAAGGTGAATGCCGCCAGGCCATCGGAGAACAGGCGGGCCTGACAGGTCCGCTGAACTACGTAATAGGAGGTAGCAAACAGGGCACTACCACCAAAGCCGAAGATAACGGCGTTGGTATGCAGCGGCCGCAGTCGGCCGAAGTGGGTAAAGGGCAGGTCGAGGTTGAGGGATGGCCAAACCAGCTGCGCTGCAATCAGCACACCCAGAGCCATGCCTACAATACCCCATACCACTGTCATGATGGCGAATTGTCTCACCACCTTGTAGTTGTATGTCAGGTTTGCATTTACTGTGCTCATAGCCTTACCAATGGGTTCAGGATGGGGAATTATGCGGGCGCAAGTATGGAGAAACAGTTAGTTGTTTGCAATGATTCAGGTCAACTCCTGATATCCGTCAAATTCGCCGGATTCCGGAGTTTTACCAGTAAGTTGCAATGACAATCATTCACGGTTCAGAAGCCCTGAAAGGGCAACAGACACCCACTTGCGCGTGGACAAATGATACCCCTTCAGAGGTAACAGGTGAACGATGTGAAGCTGATTAAGACCAAAGGCTATGGCAAACAGGCCGAAATGGTAATGATTCTGGCCCACGGGGCCGGTGCGCCGATGGATTCTCCCTTTATTGAAGCGCTGGCCGAAGCCCTGGATGACCAGGGCATTGCCTGTGTCCGTTTCGAGTTTCCTTATATGCAGAAACGCCGGGAAGATGGCAGAAAACGCCCACCGGACCGGCAGCCGAAATTGCTCGAATGTTTTTCGGAAGTGGTCGCGGCCGTCCGGCAGGAAGTCGGGCCCGGAGCCAGGCTGCTGATCGGGGGCAAGTCCATGGGCGGGCGAATGGCTTCGGTGCTTGCCGGCGAAGCCATGGCGGGTATCCGTGGTGTGGTGTGTTATGGCTATCCTTTCCATCCCCCGGGCAAGCCAGACCGTTGGCGTATTGATCACCTGTCGCAGGTTTCCTGCCCGCTGATGGTGGTGCAGGGCACCCGGGATCCGTTCGGCAAGCCGGATGAGCTGGCAGCCCAGGGTGAGATTGCGGGGATTTCGAAGCTGGTCTGGCTGGATGGTGGTAACCACGATTTCCAGCCTCCGGTGCGGCATCCCGAAACCCAGGCCAGCCTGATTCAGCAGGCGGCCGGCCATACCCGTCAGTTTGTGGCGGATTTTGTCGCAGCCTCGTGAGTGCCCGGTGCGCCCCTGACCTGGTCCCGTCCCGCCGCCTTGGCAGTGTAAAGCGCTTCGTCGGCCCGGCGGAACAGCTCTCTGGGGCCTTCGCCCGGTTGCAGGGCGGCAATGCCGGCGCTCAGGGTCAGGCACAGGTCGGCGCCATCGGGGGTTCGGATTACTGTGGTTCGCATGGCCTGGAGGATGGACTGGCACAGAGTGTCGGCGCCATCGGGCGTTGTCTCGGGTAACAGAAGGGCAAATTCTTCACCACCAAACCGGATGGCGACATCTCTGGGGCGTTTAACGTGGCCGGCCAGGTTGTCGGCGATCTTCTTCAGGCACTGGTCGCCAAAATCATGGCCCCAGGTGTCATTGATCCGCTTGAAGTGGTCGGCGTCGACCAGCGCCAGCGTCAGTGGCTGGCCGGTGCGCCGGGCCTCGGCACAGAGTTCCGGCATGATGTTATCCATGTGCCGGCGGTTGTGCAGCCCGGTCAGGGCGTCGTTGAGGCTCAGAGACGCCAGTTTCCGGTTTGCCTGCTCCAGTTCCTGCATGGTGTTGCGTAACTGGGTGGTGCGTTCGTGTACCTTGAATTCCAGTTCGGTCCTGGCTTGCTGTTCGATATCCAGCAACTTCTGGTTCAGCAGACGCCACCGTTGCACCATGGCGTAGTTCAGCAGCACCACCTGGGCACCGATGGCTGCCTGCATCATTACTTCCCGGGCCTGGTAGTCGCCTAGGTGGCCGAAAGCGGCCAGGGCGTACAGCAAAGCGCCAACCACCATCACCAGCCATGCGCCGAGATACCAGAACGCGGGCTGGTAACCCTGGCGCCAGCGAATGGTGGCAATCACCGACAGGCTGGCAATTACCGACAGGATCAGGAAGGTATTCAGCAGGATGCTTTTCGAGTAAGGCAGAATAAAGCTGGCTCCAAGGAAGCCGACTGAGGTCCATGCCAGAACTTGCATGGCCTTTCCCGCAAGGGTGCCCGATTCGATTTCCAGGAAAGACCCGCCAAACAGCACCATGGCCAGGGAACACAGGGCCAGCCCCAGGGGGATCGACTGATTGGCCAGTTCGGTGCTGTCGGGCCAGAAGTACTGGTTAGCCAGCCCGCCCATGGCAAACAGGAACAGGGCCATGGAGACTATGTAGAACGCGTTGAAGAGGTAGTAGCGGGTGCCGGAGCTGAAGAACAACACCAGGTTGAACACCGCCAGCACCAGCAGTGCACCGTAGAACAGCCCGTGTACCAGGGTCAGGTGGTTGCTCTCGGCGACGGCTTCACCGGGTGTGACCAGCGACAGCGGTACATTGAGCGCACCGCTGCTGTGAATCCGAAGGGTAATGGCGCGTTCTTCCTGTGCATCCAGTGTGACGGGCAGCAGGTAATAACGGTAATCTATGCCCCGGCTGGCAAACGGGAAGCGATCACCGGTTTGCAGGGGTGGTTCCAGTTCGGTGTACTGCCCGGGATTGTCCGGGGTGTGTTGCCAGAAGGTGATTTCATCCAGCAGCGGATAACTGAGTTTCAGGAACCAGAACGCCTGTTGCGGGCTGCTGTTACGGACCGTGAGCGTCACCCAGTACACCGCGTCGGTATGGCTGAACACCAGGTCATGGCCCTGCGCCGCCTGCCATTGCAGGTTCTCGGGCAAGGCGCCCGGAAACTTGGCGCTGTGGGCCGGGTCGCCGGGACGGGCGCTGTAAAAGCACAGGTGATCATTGATGCGCTGTCGGGCGTCTGCGCTGGCAGCATCAAGCACCGTGCAGCGCTCGGCGGCAAAGGCCTGCTCCGGGCCGAACAGGGCCAGGGCCAGCAAAGCCACTACAAACAGGGCACAGGCTCGGTTGAGCATAGACAACATCCCGTAACAGCAAAGCGGGAAGTGTAGCCAGAACAAACCAGAACGACCGTTAAACAGGTTCAACTTTCGTGGCCGGCCAGGTGTCATTTTCCTGACGGCCCCCGGGAAACACTTTATATGCAACAGATCATGCTGATATGCCGGCCAGGGTTCGAGACCGAGGCAGGTCAGGAACTGACCGACCAGGCTGCGGCGGCCGGTATTTTTGGTTATTTCCAGCCCGGCAAGAACACCGGGTTACTCCGCTTTACCATTGGTGGCAACGAGCCGGCCGAAGAGCTGATGCGCCGCGTGGCCCTGGATAGCCTGGTCTTCACCCGGGACTGGTTTGCGCTGCTGGGCGATTGCGAATTGCCGGCCAGCGATCGGGTAGGGGCGATCCTGGCGTTCCTGAATGATCAGGGGTGGCAAGGCGACCGCTGTGCCCGCCTGGAGGTACGGCTGTCGGAAATCAATGACGACCGGGACCTTGGCAACTTCGCCCGCAAATGGGTGGCGCCCCTGTCAAAAGGTCTGCGCGGTGCCGGCCTGTTAAAGGACGACCCGGAGGCCGAGGCACCGGTAAGGCTGGAGATTCTGCTGACGGATTTCAGCACCGCTGTGGTGGGTTACAGCCTGGCCGGCAACCGGTCACTCTTTGTCGGTGGCGTGCCCAGGTTGCGTTTGCCGGCGTCAGCCCCCAGCAGGTCGGCGCTCAAGCTGGAAGAAGCCTGGAAGGTGTTTCTGCCAAAAGAGCGCTGGCTGGATTATCTTGGCGGCGGCAAAAAGGCGGTTGACCTTGGCGCCGCTCCCGGCGGCTGGACCTGGCAGCTGGTGCGCCAGGGCATGATGGTAACGGCCGTGGACAATGGCCCCATGAACCCGGAGCTGATGGCCAGTGGCCATGTGGAACATGTGGAGGCTGATGGCTACGCCTGGCGGCCGAAGCGGGCCGTGGACTGGATGGTGTGCGACATCGTTGATAAACCCCGCCGGACGGCGCGGATGGCAGTGGACTGGATGGGTGAGAAGCTGTGCCGCTACACGGTGTTCAATCTCAAGCTGCCGATGAAAAAACGGTACGAGGAATGGCTGGTGTGCCGGGAAATCCTGGTTCAGGGCCTGGAGGATGCGGGCCTGCATTGTCAGCTGAAGGCCCGCCACCTGTACCATGACCGTGAAGAGATTACCTGTTTTATCGAGCGGCTCGACTAGCCCTCAAAGCATAGGGCTTTGTTCGAGCACTGTGATGGCCTCATCCTGGTCCATCATTGGTATCAGTTCGGCCATCAGGTTCTTGCGGGTTTCCGAGTGGAACCAGCGTTGCCAGTCGGCTTCGGAGCGCCAGTTGGCCAGGGTGATGCGATGGTTGGGGTCGTGGCTGTCGACCAGGGGTTCGCCGGAAATAAACCCCGGCGCGCCCACCGCCTGCTGCAGCACCAGTCGGGACCGCTCTTCATAGGCAGTTTCGAGTGTTTCGGCAATATGGCGTTCAATCAGAACCCGGATCATTAAAATCTCCTTTATTTTCGATGCTATAAACAATAATTTAGCACTGAATTCTGAAAAATCACGAGAACTTCTGGAGGCAATGTTGGCAGGTTCAGATTTTGACGCGGAACTTGATGCCCGGGGGCTGTTTTGCCCGGAACCGGTGATGATGCTGCACAACCGCATTAACGATGTGGGGCCCGGGCAAGTGCTGCGGGTATTGGCCACAGACCCGTCGACGACCCGCGATATCCCCCGTTTCTGCCAATTCCTTGGCCATGAGCTGATAGGTGAACAGGAGCAGGATGGGGAATACGTATACCTGATCCGGCGCAACGAAGGCTGACGCCGGCCAGGTCAACGCAAGTCAGCTCAGCTTTCCCGGGCGACCTTGCCCAGATGATCCATGAACTGCTCCCTGTCCATTTCTCCCAGAATCCGGGCCTGGCCCAGCTCCTCGCCATTGTTGCGGTAAAACAGGATGGCCGGCGGGCCGAACAGGCCCAGTTCGTCCAGAAGGGCCTGCTGGGCCCGGGTGTTATCTGTCATATCAATCTGCAACAGGGTGTAGGGCTGTAATGCCTGAATCACATCCGGCTTGCTGAACACGTTGCGTTCCATCACCTTGCAGGAAATACACCAGTCGGCGTAGAAGTCGAGCATTACGGGCTGCCCGGCGCTGCGGGCATCGGCCAGCATGGCGCGAATCTGCTCCGGGTCTTCTACCCGCTCGAAAGGCGCGTGGGCTTCGGTAGCGCCAGCCGCTGACACGGTACCGGCGGTGGCTACAAAGGGATCCAGCGGGCGCAGGGGATCACTGGCCCCGCCAGCCGCGCCGGCCAGCAAGGCCAGGCCGTAGGCAAAAAACACCAGGCCGAAGCCTTTGCGGGTGCGCTCCCAACCGGCCCTGGCGGCATCAAAGGCGCCCAGTTGCACGCCGGTGATGGCAATCAGAAGACCCCAGAGCGTCAGCCCGGCCCAGGCCGGAATCAGCCGCTCGACCAGCCAGATGGCCACGGCCATCAGCATCACACCATAGAAGTGTTTGACTGTAGTCATCCAGTGGCCCGAGGTAGGCAGCAGCTTGCGCCCGCCCACGGCTACCAGGATCAGTGGCACGCCCATACCCAGGCCCAGGGACAACAGGGCAACGCCGCCAATGACCGCATCCTGGGTGGTGGAAATATAGAGCAGGCTGCCGGCAAGGGGAGCCGACACGCAGGGTGAGACAATCAGGGCAGACAGCGCGCCGATACCGAACAGGCTCAGTACCCGGCCGCCGGTCATCTTCTGGCTGGCATCGTTCAGGGGCTCCCGGATAAAGCGCGGCAGCTGGATTTCAAACATGTCGAACATCGACAGGGCAAAGACAACAAACATCGCCGCAAAGACCCCGAGCACCCAGGGCGATTGCAGGTGCGCCTGCAGGTTGAAGCTGGCTCCCAGCAACCCGGTGATCACCCCGGCGGAGGCATAGGTAATGGCCATGCCCAGCACATAACTGCCGGACAGCAGCAACGCCTGGCCGGTGGAGCGGGTGTTATTGCCCGAAACCATGCTGGAAATGATCGGCACCATGGGTAGCACGCAGGGGGTGAAGGTCAGGCCCAGCCCCAGCAGGAAAAACAGGCCGGCAATCATCCAGATGGTCTGGCTGGACAGGAAGCTGGCCAGGCCGCTGGCGCTGGAAGTGTCTGCGCCCTGCACGGAGCCCGGGCCGGAATTGGTGCCGGAAGCGCTGCCACTGCTGTTGCTGGTTGCGGCAGCGGCGGATTCACCACCGTTTCCGCCTGGATAATACAGCACATCCCGGGTCTGTGGCGGGTAGCAAAGACCGGCTTCCGCACAGCCCTGGTAGGTCACCTGGAGTTCTGCTTCGCGGACACCATCCGGCAGGTTTACCGGCACCCGGGCGTCCACAGGATCAAAGAACACCTCCATTTCACCGAAGAAGTCGTCTTCGGTCAGGGTTCCCGGCAGGGAAAAGTCGGGTTCTCCGAGGGTGACGCCCTCGGTGACGGGGTTAATCCTGATACGGGACTTGTACAGGTAGTGCCCGGGGGTGATGTCCCAGGACAGCACAACAGCACCCTGATCGGTGGAGAAGTTGAAGGGCAGGGCTTCATCCACGGGCAGAAAGTCCCCGTTTCCGCCGCCGAACAGAGAGTTTCCGGAGTTGCCGAAAGCCTGCGCGGGCGAGGACGCCAGCAGGCCCAGCATAGCGAGCAAAAGCAGTGCAGGCAGCAACAGGGCGTGGCGGCGGACGCCGGGATCAGAGAGCGTTGTCATGAATTCGTGATAATCCTGTGTCGTAAATGCATGAAGTCGTTCTGCCGGGGGTGGACACGGGGGCCCCGCTAAAGTTCCCTCTGGTATTGGCCGGAGTAAAGTCGCACAATAGCCAACCGATGAACCACAATCCAGACGATCTTATCATGCTGTTCAATGACCTGTTCCGGGAAAGCTGCCGGACGCTACTGGTCAGGGGCAGCGACGAACCGGAATACATTCCTGCCAGCGAGCCCGAGGGGTTTGCCCGGGTGGTCTTTGCCCACGGATATTTTGCCAGCGCCCTGCACGAAATTGCCCACTGGTGTATTGCCGGTGAGCACCGCCGCACACTGCACGACTATGGTTACTGGTATTGTCCGGACGGGCGTACCCCGGAGCAGCAGCAGGCCTTCGAGAATGTTGAAATCCGGCCCCAGGCCATCGAGTGGCTGTTTTCGCTGGCGGCCGGTTCGCGGTTCCATATCAGTGTGGACAACCTGGCAGGCGACGGCGCGGCCGACGAACAGGCCTTCCGGCGCAACGTTTGCAAACAGGCTGCGGATTACCTCGAGCATGGCCTGCCGGAACGGGCCCAGCAGTTTTTTGACACACTCAAGCAGTTCTACAACACTTCAACCCGCATCGGCCAAGACTGGAACCACGACAAGGTTCGCATAGCGCCGGCGGGGAATGAATACCTTAAATCAAGGACAGCAGACACTCTATGACATCTGAAATCAAACATACGGGCGACCTACGCTTCGGTGACCTCAACCTGGATCAACGCCTGCTGGATGCCATTACCAAAATCGGCTTTGAATACTGCACGCCTATCCAGGCGGAAACCCTGCCCTGGACCCTGGCCTGTGAAGACCTGATCGGCCAGGCTCAGACCGGCACCGGCAAAACCGCGGCCTTCCTGATTACCGCCATCCAGACCCTGCTGGAAACCCCGATCGACGAGAAAGACCGCTTTGCCTCGGAACCGAGGGTCCTGGCCCTGGCGCCGACCCGTGAACTGGCCATGCAGATTGCCAAGGATGCCGAGCAGCTTTGCCAGTACACCGGCCATAACGTGGTGACCGTGGTGGGCGGCATGAACTACGACAAGCAGCGGGAACAGCTGCAGAACGAAATCGTGGACATCCTGGTGGCTACCCCGGGCCGGCTGATCGACTTCCTAGGCTCCCAGGATGTGTTCCTGGACCAGCTCGACATCCTGATCCTGGACGAAGCAGACCGGATGCTCGACATGGGCTTTATCCCGGACGTAAAACGTATTATCCGCAAATGCACGCCCAAGGATGAGCGCCAGACCCTGCTGTTCAGCGCCACCTTTAACCAGGACGTACTGAACCTGGCCTCCATGTGGACCCGTAACGCCGAGTTTGTGGAAATCGAGCCGGAACAGAAAACCGCCGAGCGGGTTGAGCAAACGGTCTACCTGGTGTCTGACGAGGACAAACTGCCAGTACTGGTGAATTACCTGAAGCGTCCGGAAGTGGACAAGGCTATTGTCTTCGCCAACCGCCGTGACCAGTGCCGTGACCTGGAAGAAGACCTCCGTAACCAGGGCGTGAAAGTTTCCCTGATGTCCGGAGAAATTGCCCAGAACAAGCGCCTGAAAACCCTGGACCAGTTCAAGAAAGGGCAGATCCAGGTGCTGGTGGCAACCGACGTGGCGGGCCGGGGTATTCACGTAAACGGTGTCACCCACGTGTTCAACTACAACCTTCCGGAGAACGCCGAGGACTACGTGCACCGGATCGGCCGTACCGGCCGGGCAGGCAGTACCGGTGTTTCGGTGAGTTTTGCCGGCGAAGAAGATGCGTTCGCGCTGCCGGAGATCGAGAAATACATCAGCCAGAAGCTGAAGACCGCGGTGCCGGACGAGGACCTGATGGCGACCATGGAAAATCCGCCGATCACCCGCAAGCGCGGAGGTCGCCGGCCTCAGGGCAACCGTGGCTCCGGTGGCCGTGGTGGCCCGCGCCCGCGCCGCAACTGATCGGGAGCCCGGAGACAGGTTATGTTGATCGTTGCAGATGAGAATATTCCGTTACTCGATGCCTTTTTCGGGGATATCGGGGAGATTCGCCGGGTTACCGGAAGAACCCTGAGCCGGGACCAGGTGGAAGATGCCGACATCCTGCTGGTGCGGTCGGTAACCCCGGTCGGGCCCGGGTTACTGGAAGGCACCCGGGTAAAGTTTGTCGGTACCACCACCATCGGCACCGATCACGTGGACCTGGACTGGCTGGAACAGCAGGGCATTGCCTTCGCGGCTGCCCCCGGCTGTAATGCCAGCAGCGTGGCGGAATATGTGTTGTCGGTGCTTTCGCTGTTTGCCGAGCGCCAGGGGCGTGATGACTGGAGCTCTCTGAGTGTCGGGATTGTCGGCGTTGGCAATGTTGGCGGAACCCTCGCCCGGGTTCTTGACCGGCTCGGTTTCGAGGTTCGGTTGTGTGATCCGCCGAGGCAGGACGCCGAGCCGGAGTCAGACGAAGCCTTTGTGAGCCTGGCGGAAGCGCTGGAGTGCGATGTCGTCACCCTGCACACGCCGCTGACCCGAACCGGTGCCCATGCTACCCACCATATGATTTCCTCAGCGGAGCTTGCGGCACTTCGGCCCAACCAGCTGCTGATCAATTCTGGCCGTGGCGAAGTCATCGATAACCAGGCCCTGAAACATCGCCTCGAACAGGCTGATGCACCACTGGCAGCGCTGGATGTCTGGGAAGGCGAGCCCCGTATCGATCCCGAACTGGTGGCGCTGACCTGGCTGGCGACGCCCCATATTGCCGGTTATAGCCTGGAAGGCAAGGTTCAGGGCACAGAGATGATCTACCAGGCTCTGAGTCAGTTTCTGGGGTTGCCGGTGCGCAAGAAGGCCGGCCAGTTTTTGCCGGAACCGGCCATGAGCAAGGTCTCGTTTACCAGCAATGCCGCCGAGGATGCGGCGATCCGCATTGCGCTCCGGGCTTGTTATGACCCCCGCCAGGACGACGCCCGCCTGCGATTGGCGATGACAGGAGCCCCGGAAGAGTGGGGCATGGCTTTTGACCAGCTGCGCCGGGACTACCCGGTACGGCGGGAATGCTCCAGCCTGAAGGTTCAGCTCAAAGGCAGTAGCAAGTCGCTGCAGGACAGTTTCAAGGCCATCGGTTTCAAGCTGAAAATCTGACCAGGATGCTTGCCTGGTTCTTGCCTGGTTGGCGAAAAGCAGAAGGGGCGCATAGTGCGCCCCTTCTTCGTTATGGCCTGGCTGATCCGCTTACAGCTTGGCGTTCTGCAGCGCGGCAATCCGGTCTTCCAGCGGAGGGTGGGTCATGAACATGGCAGCCAGTCCGGAGCGGGCTCCACGGTTGATACCGAAGGCCTGCAGGGTATCCGGCATCTGGTCCGGCACCTCGCTTTCCTGTTTCAGGCGGGCCAGGGCATTGATCATGGCGCCGCGCCCTGCCAGCTGGGCGCCGGCAATATCAGCCCGGAATTCCCGGCGACGGGAGAACCAGAACACTATGGTGCTGGCCAGGATACCCAGGACGATTTCCGCAACGATGCTGACCACAAAGAAGCCAAGCCCGTGGCCGTTTTCGTTCTTGAAAATCACCCGGTCGACAAACGAGCCGATCACCCGGGATGCAAAAATAACGAAGGTGTTCACCACGCCCTGAATCAGGGTCAGGGTCACCATGTCGCCATTGGCCACGTGGCCGATTTCATGGCCCAGCACGGCCCGAATTTCATCCTTGTTGAAACGGTGCAAAAGGCCTTCGCTGACGGCGACCAGCGAGTCGTTCTTGTTCCAGCCGGTGGCAAAGGCGTTGGACTGGGACGCCGGGAAAATCGCGACTTCCGGCATGCCGATGCCGGCATTCTTCGCCAGTTCCGCGACGGTATCCACCAGCCAGCGCTCGGCAGGGGTGCGGGGCGACTCAATCACCTGCGCCTTGGTGCTCCACTTGGCCATGGGTTTGGAGATCAGCAGGGAAATGATCGCACCGGCAAAGCCGAAGACGGCGGCAAAGGCCAGCAGGGAGCCGTAATCAATGCCTTGCCCGGCCAGGTAGCTGTCGACCCCGAGCAGGCGCAGGGTAAAGCTTGCCACCAGAATAACGGCCAGGTTAGTGGCCAGAAACAACAGAATGCGCATAGAGTTTTCCTGTAGTGACGTACGCTGAATCGTGTTGGCTGTCTGACCGTTATATGTGGCCCGGGTTCACTGCTTCAAGATCCTTACCGCGATTTAATGCAGCCCTTCGGCACTGAAATCCGTAAAGAAAGCGGCCTGCACGGCCAGGCTGATACGGGTGGAACTGCCGTTTTTCAGGGCGGCCCGAAGCAGGTGGGTATAGGTAGACAGGTCCTGCTGGACTGAGGCCGGAAGGTTCGCTTCCTCGGGCAGGGCATTCAGCTTCCGGGCCAGTGATTGTGGTGCCGGTGCGCTGAGGCGAACGAAGGCTTCCCGGGTCAGCACCGCCTGGTCCAGGGCTTCCTGGCGGATGGTGTCGACATATCGCAGCAAACCTTCTTCCTGCAGCCACAGCAGGGCGCCGAAGCAAGCCATGTGGCGTTTGCTGTGCAGCCCGAATTCGTCCGGCTCATCCGGGCCGGCAATGTCTTCCACAAACAGGTTGGTGCGCCTGGGGAAGGTCGCGTACAACTGCGCCAGGGCGATGGCTACGTCCTTGTAAAATTCCTCGACATGAATGTCGGCCATAATAGATCCCGATTATTGGCGGTAGTGTTCCAGGAAGTTGGCCAGCCGTCCCATGGCGTCTGCCATGGTGTCCTGGCGGGGCAGGAACACCACCCGGAGGTGTTGCTTGTCGTCGATGTTGAAGGCGGACCCCTGTACCAGCAAGATTTTTTCCTGCAGCAGCAAGTCCAGCACCAGTTTTTCATCGTTGGCGATGGGGAAGTGCTTGGGGTCCAGCTTCGGGAACATGTACAGGGCGCCCTGAGGCTTCACACAGCTGACGCCCGGAATGTCGTTGAGCATGCGCCAGGTGGTTTCGCGCTGTTCATAGAGCCGGCCGCCGGGTGCCACCAGGTCGTTGATGGACTGGTAGCCGCCCAGGGCGGTCTGGATGGCCAGCTGGGCCGGCACGTTGGCGCACAGGCGCATGTTCGACAGCATCTCGATGCCTTCGATCAGGTCCCGTGCCCGGTGCTTGGCGCCGCTGATGATCATCCAGCCGGAACGGTAGCCGGCAGCCCGGTAGTTTTTCGACAGGCCGTTGTAGGTAAAGAACAGCACGTCTTCGGCCAGGGAGGCGATGGACGTGTGCACGGTGCCGTCGTACAGAATCTTGTCGTAGATTTCGTCAGCCAGGATGATCAGGTTGTGCTTGCGGGCCAGTTCGATCACCTGGTGCAGCAGCTCATCCGAATACACCGCGCCTGTGGGGTTGTTCGGGTTGATCAGAACAATGGCCTTGGTGCGACGGGTGATCTTCTTCTTGATGTCGTCGATATCCGGGAACCAGTTCTGCTGCTCGTCGCAACGGTAGTGCACCGGCTTGCCGCTGGACAGGGTGACGGCTGCAGTCCACAGCGGGTAATCCGGGGCTGGTATCAGCACTTCGTCGCCGGTATTGAGCATGGCCTGCATGGACATCACGATCAGTTCACTGACGCCGTTACCCAGGTAGATATCATCAATGTCTACCCGGGGAATGCCGCGCTGCTGGCTGTAATGCATGACCGCCTTGCGGGCAGAGAACAGGCCCTTGGACTCCACATAGCCCTGGGCCTGGTGCATGTTGTAGATCACATCCTGCTGGATCTCTTCGGGCACATCCAGTTCGAAGGCGGCCGGGTTGCCGATATTGAGCTTGAGTACCCGGTGGCCTTCTTCCTCGAGCCGACGCGCCTCACGCAGAACCACGCCACGAATTTCATAACATACGTTGTCGAGTTTGGCGGATTTGAAATAGTTCTGCATGGCGTGATGCGTCCTTAACGAAAAACGGGAAAAGTTTCCGGATAACGGAAGCTTACTATTCTAGCGGAGGGATGTACCGGGGTAACAGGGGCAATTGTGACCAATTGTGGCGAATTACGGATTGATCACATAGCAGCTCTGGTTTTAAGCAATTAAATTGTGCACAATTGATATTCATTCGGCTCACAACAGGACAGGTGATTTATGTCGGAAGCAACCGTTTACGATTTCAGTGCCACGGACATCAAGGGCAACGAAACGTCCCTGGCGGATTATCGGGGCAAAGTTTTGCTGATCGTGAATACCGCATCCAAGTGCGGCTTCACGCCCCAGTTCGAGGGGCTGCAAGCCTTGCACAAGGACCTGGGAGAAAAGGGCTTTGAGGTGCTGGGATTTCCCTGCAACCAGTTTTTGAGCCAGGACCCGGGTGACGATAACGCTATCAGCCAGTTCTGCTCGCTAAACTACGGCGTGAGCTTCCCGATGTTTGCCAAGATTGAGGTGAACGGCGAGGGCACCCATCCGCTGTTCCGGTTCCTGAAAAAAGAAGCCCGGGGTGTGATGGGGTCGGAGAAGGTCAAATGGAACTTTACCAAGTTTCTGGTAAACCGTGATGGTGCTGTAGTCCGGCGCTATGCACCCACCGCCAAGCCGGAGGATATCCGCGCTGACATTGAGAAGCTGCTCTGAATCCATGACGGACCAGAGCCCGATGCTGGCACTCGATAACCAGATTTGTTTTGCGCTCTATGCGGCCAACCGGGCTGTGACGGCCCGGTACCGTCCTTTATTGGCCGGGCTCGGGCTCACCTATCCGCAGTACCTGGCGATGCTGGTGCTGTGGGAGCTGGATGACGGTGGAGCCGGGCCAAGGGTGTCTGACCTGGGGCAGCGGTTGCGGCTGGATTCCGGAACCCTGACACCCTTGCTCAAGCGGCTCGAAGAACGCAAATTGCTGTTGCGTACCCGCCGGGGGGATGACGAGCGGGTGGTGCGCATAGCCCTGACCGATGCTGGCCGCGAACTGAAGGCCCGGGCCGCGGGCATACCGGAACAGTTGTTGTGCGGGCTTGACGTGGAGCCCGCTCAGTTGGTGGCGCTGCGCCAGCAACTCAGGGGGCTGCTGGCGGCTCTTGAGCAGGCGGAGCCCAGCGCTCAATAACCGCCCTGAGCTCGTCCCGTTTATAGGGTTTGGTGATGTAATCGTTCATGCCGCAGGCCAGGCAATGTTCCCGGTCGCCCTGTAACACGTTGGCGGTAACGGCAATAACCGGAAGTTCGGCCCACTCGGGGTTCTGGCGAATGGTCCGGGTTGCCTCGAAGCCGTCCATGACGGGCATCTGGCAATCCATCAGGATGATGTCATATTGCTGGCGCTGCAGTGCAGCCAGCGCCCGCTCGCCGTTCTCGGCCATGTCAACCCGGTGCCCGAGTTTTCTCAGCAGCCCGCTGGCAACCAGTTGGTTTACCCGGTTATCTTCCACCAGCAGAATCTTCAGGGGTGACACCTTTGAAGATTCGTCTGCTGGTTCGGAGGCTGGCATCCGGGGTTCGGTCTTCGCCACTGCCAGGGGCAGGATGACGGTGAAATGGGTGCCAGCGTCTATGCGCGAATCGACCAGGATCCGGCCCTTCATGTGTTCCACGAGCTGCCTGCACAGGGCCAGGCCCAGACCGGTTCCGCCATAGAGCCGGGTTGTGCCGGTA
The DNA here is from genome assembly GCF_002258215.1 of Marinobacter vinifirmus. Taxonomy (GTDB): domain Bacteria; phylum Pseudomonadota; class Gammaproteobacteria; order Pseudomonadales; family Oleiphilaceae; genus Marinobacter; species Marinobacter vinifirmus. The sequence goes on along the minus strand of NZ_NEFY01000002.1, from coordinate 334,822 downwards.
TCCGCCTGAGAAAATGGCGAGAAAATTCGGTCAAGGCCTTCGTCAGACATGCCGATGCCGGTGTCTATCACTTCGATACGCAGGCTGCCACCGGTCCAGCTGGTGCGTACTTTCACACTGCCGGTGTCGGTGAATTTGATGGCGTTGCCCAGCAGGTTATTGATGATCTGCCGGGTGCGGGTGGGATCACCCAGAAAGCAGGCGGGTAAGTCCGGATCGGTTTCGCTGATCAGCTGGATCTGTTTGCCTTCGGCCTGTTGGCGATGCAGCGTGGTGCATTCGTCGATCAGCTCGCGCATGCTGAACGGTATGGTCTCCAGGCTTAGCTTTCCGGCCTCTACCTTGGAAATGTCCAGGATGTCGTTGAGCAAACCAAGCAGGTTTTCCCCGGCATTCAGGGCAATTTCCAGGCGATTGCGCTGGCCCTGGTCTTTTTCACTTTCCAGCGCCAGCCCCAGCATCCCAAGCACGCCGTTCAGGGGGGTGCGGATTTCATGGCTCATGCTGGCCAGAAAGTCGGCCCTGGTGCGGGCACGCCGTACCGCATCTTCCTTCGCCTTGACCAGGGCCCGGTTACCCCGCTGAAGGGCGTCGTTTTTCTCGGAAATTTCCCGGGTCCGGTCCGCAACTTCCTGTTCCAGCTGGCTGGAATAGTTCTTCATGGTAGCTTCAGCCGTTCGCAGTTGCGAAACGCTGTTGTCCATGTTTTCCAGGTGTTCATTGATAATGCCCACCATGGTGCCGATCTCGTCTTCCCGGTGGTTTTCCGGAACCGGCAGGCGAACTTTTTCCGGGGAGCTGGCGTTTACCTGGCTCAGGGCGTTGATTACGTTGAGCATGGGGCGGGTGAGCACAAAGTAGAAAATGGCCAGCAACACCCCGGATAACGCCAGGCTTTTCAGTAGCCCGATAACCAGGGTGTAGGTGGCACGCTCAAGGAACCGTATGCCGTAGTGGTAGGTATCGATGGTCACCACCAGCTGGCCCAGGGGCAGGTCTGCCAGCTGGGGTACCCGAAGGTTTTCCCGGAACACCCGGTCTGCGCCGAACAACAGGTCGCTGGCCCAGCGGTAGCGGGATTCCGGGCTGCTTTCGCTGGAGGCCGACATGGTCTGGCCTTCGTTATCGATCAGCCGGGCATCGATGGCGGCCGGGTGCTGCAGCAGGCCGTCGAGGAGTTCATCGGCCAGCCGCATGTCTATGTTGTAGGCAATCTGGGACGCGGGGCTGTGGCTGGTTTCAATCAGGGCTTGGACTTCCCGCTCCATGGAATCGCGGGCGTCAAAATAATCCAGGGTAATCTGGATCAGGTTCAGCACCAGGCCTACGGCCATGGCAACCAGAACGGTGTCCCGGGTAAGGCGGTAGGAGAGCCGTTGCCTGAAACTTTTGAACACGGTGGTGGTGGATCCCTGGATAAGCGCGGTGTTTTGCGCCAGAGCGTAGCAGAATTCTCCGGGTCAGTCCGTTAACCTGCGTAACCGCATTGGCCATTCATTTAATGAATCATGTGATTCCTGTATATTGAAGCGGTGAATAGTCGGCCGGTTGTCGGGCCGAGAACCCCTGATGGAGTTGCCCATGGATATTTCCCGCGTAGACCTCAACCTGCTCGTATACCTGGATGTGTTGCTGCGGGAGCGCAATGTAACCAAGGCCGCCAACCATCTGGGCATTACCCAGCCGGCCATGAGTAACGGCCTGCGCCGCTTGCGGGACTTGTTCGGCGATCCCTTGCTGGTTCGTACCAGCGAAGGCATGACCGCGACTGAACGGGCCCGGGAGCTGCAGCCCCTGGTGCGGGGGATCTTGTCGAACATCGAACAGGCGGTGCAGGAAAAGACGCCGTTTGCGGCCCACGACAGCCAGCGGGTGTTCCGGATCATGGCCAGTGACTACGCCGAATCCTGCCTGATGCCGAGGGTATTGCGGCGGATTCGCCAGGAAGCGCCCCATGTGACCCTGGATGTCCTGACCCCCAGTGATGTCAGCTTCCTGGACGTGGAGCAGGGCCGGCTCGACATGGCCATCAACCGCTTCGACAAGATTCCCCAGTCGTTTCACCAGAAAACCCTCTGGACCGAATACTTTGCCTGCCTGATGAATTCCCACAATCCGATCCTCAGGCAGCCGTTCACCCTGGACACCTACCTGGAAGCCAGCCATATCTGGGTCAGCAAAACCGGTTTTGGTGTGGGTGTCGGGGTAAACCCGAAAGATGTCCAGCGTTTGGGGTGGGTAGACGAAGCTCTGGGGCGGATGGGGCGTAAACGCCAGATTTCCGTGTTTACCCGCCATTACCAGGTGGCCATGTTGCTGGCCGAGCAGCACGACCTGATTGCAACGCTGCCGTCACGGGCGGCCTGGCTGCAGAAAGATAATCCGAACCTGGTGGTGAAGGTGCCGCCGTTCGAAATCCCGCCGTTCGAACTGAAAATGGCCTGGAGTCCCTTGCTGCAGCACAACAGTGACCATCAGTGGTTGCGCCGGCTGATCATTGAAGTGGCCGAGGAGGTGGATGAGGAATTTGCGCCGTTCGGTGCCCGTTTCGAATCGCCCCAGGCAATCTACGGGCAACACTCAGAGCGGTAGTTCCCGCAGTTCCATGGAGGGACGGGCGGCGTCCCACATGCGCTGGAAGGATTCTTCCATCAGCTTTACCCGGCCTGATGCGGCGAAGCCTGCAAAGCCGTCGGGTTTGTTGAAGTGGTGGCGGTAAAGAACCCCTTCACGGTCAACCAGCATGAACGGCTGGTCTTCCATCGGGTAGTCGGCGTTTACCAGCCTTAGCTCCATGCGGCTGCTCAGGCGACGCATCAGCTCAACCAGCTGGTGCCGGCGTTTCACCAGGGGTTTGTCGTCGTGGATCAGCAGGCGGACTTCGCTCAGGCGGTGTCGGCGGGCTACCGCAGAAATCAGTTCCCGCAGCCGGTAACGGTCATACAGGTCGTGGTCCAGCAGGTTGTCATACAGCCACAGGCGCTGGCCGGCCTGGCCCACCAGCGAATCCATCAGGCCGAGCATGGTGGCTTCGTCGTGGAACAGCCAGCTCTCGGTGTCGGCCCCGAGAATCAGCGGTTGGGTGCGGTCAGCGAGTGCCTGGTGGGCCAGCGAGGGCGCAAGGCAACGCATATCCAGGTGGGGGATGCCGGCGTCATCGTAGGGCTCGGAGCAAATATGGAAGCCGAAGCGCCCGTAGAAGCCGGTGGCGTGGTTCTGGGCTGATAGCCGAAGTTCCTGGAAGCGCCCGGCAGATTCCGCAATCAGGTGCCGCAGCAGCGCCTCGCCCACACCTTGGCCACGGTATTCCGGAAGCACGGCCATTCGCCCGATAAAACCGGTTTCTTCCATGGTGGAAAACAGCCGGGCCGTGGCCATGGGGGTATTGGCCTGATCGACTGCCAGGTAATGATCGGCAATCTCGTCAGTGTCGTCCCACTCAAGCTCCGGCGGCACCTTCTGCTCATCGATAAACACCCGCTGGCGGATGTCGCGGATGGAGGCAGGGGCCAGTTGCCAGCTGTATTTGCGAAATCTCGGAGTCATGGCTTACTCGAAGTACAATGAACCCTGGTTATACAGGTTGGTCAGCAGGCCCAGCAGGGCCTCGTCACCGGCAAATTCGGCCAGGGCCGACATATCTATGCGGGCTCCGGCACACAGCACGGGTGCCAGTAGCTGGGCATCGCCTTTCAGCAGGTATTGCTCACCATCCACAAACAGGGCGGTTTCACCGGCCAGTTCATGGTAGGCAAAGCGGGAGCCTTCGTTCCAGCGCAGCTGCTCGCCGGCGCGGATGGCTTCCGCCAGGTCTTCTGCTTCAGCGGGCTCCTCTGCCGGCACCACGATGTCCATGCTCTTGGGAGCGGTGGTGAACTGGCCGAACCACAGGGCCAGGTTGCGGCGGTCGCCCAGCTGTTCGCGGATTACCGTATCCAGCCGGTCGATAACCTCCGCACCGATGGTGCCCGGGTTGTCCTGAACCTGCAGGTCCGGGTCGTCCAGGTGTTCGGCGGCCTTTTCTTTCTGGCTCAGGAAATCGGTAAAGCTGGTCAGGATGTCGTCGATGGTGGGCGCACGAAAGCCGACAGACAGGGTGATGCAGTCGTCTTCCGCCACACCGTGGTGGCCGATACCCGGGGGCAGGTACAACATATCGCCCGGTGCCAGTGTGACGGTTTCTTCGCCATCCCAGCTGCTCAGAATGCGCAGGGGCGTGCCTTCCACCCGTGGCGATGCATGGTCGCAGTGGCCGCCAAAGGTCCAACGGCGATGGCCCTGGGCCTGCAGCAGGAAGACGTCGTACATGTCGTAGTGAGGGCCAACGCTGCCACCTTTCGGGGCATAGCTGGCCATGATGTCATCCAGGCGCCAGTTGGGGACGAAACGGAAGTTGTCGAGCAGGTCGGCAATTTCCGGTACCCAGTGGTCCAAGCCCTGAACCAGCAGGGTCCAGTCCTGTTCCGGCAGGTCGCTGAAGCGATCCGGGTTGAACGGGCCGTTGTGCAGTTGCCAGGGTTTGCCGGCATCGTTCTCGATGACGATGCGGGATTCCACCGCTTCTTCACAAGCCAGGCCGGCCAGTTCGTCCGGGCTGACCGGGCACTGGAAACCGGGAAATGCCTGACGGATCACCAGGGGCTTTTTCTGCCAGTAATCCCGCAGAAATTCAGAAGCTGTCAATCCGCCAAGCATGTCCATGGTGTTGCTCCCGTTTAAATGTTGCCGGCCTGTTCGACGGCATTACCGATGTAAGTGTCCGGAGTCAGGTTGCGCAGTTCGGCCTTGGCTTCTTCCGGAATTTCCAGGGTCTCCACGAAATTCTTGATGACTTCCGCGCTCATGGTTTTGCCGCGGGTCAAGTCCTTGAGTTTTTCGTAGGGCTTTTCGATGTTGTAGCGGCGCATCACGGTCTGGATCGGCTCGGCCAGTACTTCCCAGGCGTTGTTCAGGTCTTCGTTCAGGCGCGCCGGGTTGATTTCCAGCTTGCCCAGGCCTTTCAGGGAGGCTTCGTAGGCAATCAGGCTGTGTGCGAAACCAACGCCCAGGTTGCGCAGTACGGTAGAGTCGGTCAGGTCACGCTGCCAGCGGGAAATCGGCAGCTTGGCAGACAGGTGGCCGAAGATGGCGTTGGCGATGCCCAGGTTGCCTTCGGAGTTTTCGAAGTCGATGGGGTTCACCTTGTGGGGCATGGTAGAGGAGCCGATTTCGCCGGCCACCGTCTTCTGCTTGAAGTAACCCAGTGAGATGTAGCCCCAGATGTCCCGGTCGAGGTCGATCAGGATGGTGTTGAAGCGGGCAATGGCATCATACAGCTCGGCAATGTAGTCGTGGGGCTCGATCTGGGTGGTGTACGGGTTCCAGTCCAGGCCGAGGCTCTCGACGAACTCTTCGGCGTTGGCGGCCCAGTCTACATCCGGATAGGCAGACAGGTGGGCGTTGTAGTTGCCCACGGCACCGTTGATCTTGCCCATGATTTCCACTTCACGAATCTGCAGCAACTGACGGCGCAGGCGGTAAACCACGTTGGCCAGTTCCTTGCCCACGGTCGTGGGAGAGGCGGTCTGGCCATGGGTGCGGGACAGCATCGGCTGTTCGGCGTGTTCCTTGGCCAGCTCGGCCAGCTTGTCGACCACCTTTTCCATGCCTGGCAGCAGTCCATGGTCCAGTCCTTCGCGCAGCATCAGGGCGTGGGACAGGTTGTTGATGTCTTCGGAGGTGCAGGCGAAGTGCACGAATTCGGTCACTGCGTGCAGCTCGGGCACATCGGCGATCTTTTCTTTGATCAGGTATTCGACCGCTTTCACATCGTGGTTGGTGGTGCGTTCGATTTCCTTGATGCGCTCGGCATCGGCCAGGCTGAATTCGCTGACCAGCTTGTCCAGGAAGGCATTGGCTTCGGCAGAGAACGCCGGCACTTCGGTAATGGCCGGGTGTGCGGCCAATTGTTGCAGCCAGCGGATTTCGACGGTTACCCGGTTACGGATCAGGCCGTATTCACTGAAGATGCTGCGAAATACGCTGACTTTACTGCCGTAGCGGCCATCGACCGGGGAAATAGCGGTCAGGGCGGTGAGTTCCATCGAAAACCTCTCAGTTCATCAAAGAAAAATCGGATCGGGAAAATATGAAGGCGTTAATGATACACCAGAGGACGCTGCGAATCAGCGCAGCAGCTCCCTGGCGTGCAGGATCACTTTCTTGCGCTTGAAGATCAGTTGCCAGCGGTGGCCGCCACTCTGGCGCCAGAGTACAGCCGAACGGATGCCGGCCAGCAGCAGGGCACGGACTTTGTGCTGGTTGTCTTCCCGCTGCAGCATGTTGGGGTTACCGCTGACCTGGATGCGCGGGCCCAGGGTACTGATGGTGTCGCTGTATACGGATGCCAGGTTGCTCAGCAGGTTGCTGTGGGTGTAACCGAAATGGCTGGCGGTGTGGCGGGCCTGCTCAATGCGGTTGCCGAGCACATCCATTACATCGCCCTTGCGCTTGAGCTTGGATTCCAGGTGAATCAGGTTCAGCACATAGCGCAGGACCTCTGCGTCCTGCGGACGGGCTTGCTGGGCGAATACGGTCGACAGCACCTGCAGGCCATCGCGGATGTCGGACAACTCGCCACCGTAAACATCCAGCGTGGTCTCAGGATCTGTGGCAAACAGCGAGCGGATGCAGGTTTCCATGGCCGCTTCGTTGCAGTAGCCGGTGTGGGCAATTTCCCGCACCAGCGCGGCTGCCTGAAAGATACCCGCCAGGGCCAGGGTCTGGTCGTGCAGGGAACGGCTCATGCGTCGGCTTCCGCAGCCAGGCGGGCGGGCAGGGGCTCGCCATCGCGCCAGGTTTCTTCAATCACACCGCCACCGAGACAGATTGCGCCTTGATAGAACACTACAGATTGCCCGGGGGTCACCGCACGCTGGGCATCGTCAAAGACCACCTTCACGCCTCCATCGATGATCGTGACTTCGCAGTCCTGGTCCGGCTGGCGGTAACGGGTTTTGGCCTTGCACCGGAACTGCTGCGCCGGCGGTTCGCCTGCGACCCAGTCGATGGCGCCGGAGACCAGGCCCCGGGAAAACAGCAGCGGGTGGTTCTTGCCCTGAACGGCGATCAGCACGTTGCGGGACAGGTCTTTTTCTGCCACGTACCAGGGTTCATCGCCAAACTCCGCCAGGCCGCCAATGCCCAGACCCTGGCGCTGACCAATGGTGTGGTACATCAGTCCCTGGTGCTTGCCGATCACCTTGCCGTCCGGCGTTTCAATGTTGCCGGGCTGGGCCGGCAGGTATTGCTTCAGGAAGTCGGTGAACTTGCGCTCGCCGATGAAGCAGATACCGGTGGAATCTTTCTTGTCGTGGGTTACAAAACCCTGGGCTTCGGCAATGCGGCGAACTTCCGGCTTTTCCAGTTCGCCCACCGGGAACAGGGTGCGGGCGATGCGGTCGCCGGAGACGGCGTGCAGGAAGTAGCTCTGGTCTTTGTTCGGATCCAGTCCCTTCAGCAGTTGCGCTTTGCCACTGCCATCGTTGAGGGGGCGCTGGCGGGTGTAGTGGCCGGTGGCAATGTAGTCGGCGCCCAGGGTGACGGCGTAATCCAGGAAAGCGCGGAATTTTACTTCCTTGTTGCACAGGATGTCCGGGTTCGGGGTGCGCCCGGCGCTGTATTCGGACAGGAAATGCTCGAACACCCGGTCCCAGTATTCGGCGGCAAAGCTGGCGGTGTGCAGCTTGATACCGATGGCATCGGCCACCGCCTGGGCATCGGCCAGGTCTGTCATGGCAGTGCAGTACTCGGTGCCGTCGTCTTCATCCCAGTTCTTCATGAACAGGCCTTCCACCTGGTAGCCCTGGTCTTTCAGCAACCAGGCAGCTACGGAGGAGTCCACGCCGCCGGACATGCCGACGATCACGCGGGTGTTCTGGGGAGTCTTGGGTTCTGCAGTCTGGGTCATTGGTTTTCCGGGTTACCGCTGTAAAGGGGCGATTTTACCATCTTGTGGCGGTTACGTCTGTCCGTCGACCACCACTTCAAGGGGGAATCGCCGGCCGTTTCGGTAATCCTCGATGCACTGCAGCACCAGCGGGCTGCGCAGCCGGGTGCCCAGGTTGCGGATTTCGTCCAGGGTAAGCCAGTGCGGGGCGATAATGCCGGTATCCAGCTCGGTGGTGATTTGCCTGATGGCTTTGGCGGCGTAACAGAAACGGTAGTAGGTAACGCCGTTGGCCGGGGCCTTGTAGGTGTAAACGCCAAGGAAGGACTCCGGCTCAACCTGCCAGCCGGTTTCTTCCAGAGCTTCGCGCCGGACTGCATCCAGAATGGCTTCGCCTTCCTCGATATGCCCGGCAGGCTGGTTGAAAACGACCTTGCCGTGGCTTTCCTCTTCAACCAGCAGAAAGCGGCCCTGTTCGTCTTCGGTCACAACGGCCACGGTGGCATGGGGTTTCCAGGTCATTTTCGGCTTGGCCTCCTGTTGGTCGTGCGGCGCCCGGGCTTGGTCTTGCGCGGGTTTTGCTTGCCAGCCGGCGGAGTGTCTGGCAAGTGAATGGTTTCAAGGCGGAAATGGCCGGGTTTCAGGCCATCCAGTGTCCAGTCCCCTATCCGGTAGCGGATCAGTCTCAGGGTAGGGTAGCCCACGGCGGCTGTCATGCGCCGCACCTGCCGGTTACGGCCTTCGGTAATGGTGAGTTCCAGCCAGCTGGTGGGGACGGATTCACGGTAACGCACCGGAGGTACCCGGGCCCAGACCTCCGGTTCTGCTATCCGCCTGGCGCTGGCGGGACGGGTAAGGCCGTCTTTCAGTTCGACACCGCTGCACAGTTGTCCGATTGCATCGTCGGAGATCTCCCCTTCAACCTGCACCCAGTAGGTTTTCGGCATTTTGTTGGTGGGGGAGGCAATCCGGTGCTGCAGCGCGCCGTGGTTGGTCAGCAGCAACAGGCCTTCGGAGTCATAGTCCAGCCGGCCGGCGGGGTAGAAACCGGGCTTTTTAATCCATTGGGCAAGGGTTGCGCGGGGTTGTCCGGCGCGGTCATCGGTGAACTGGCTCAGCACCTGGAAAGGTTTGTTGAACAGAATCAGCTCGGCCATGCACGGTTCCTGTTGGTAATACGGAGGAGTGGCAAGCCTAAAGGATTCGGAATTCTGGAAAAAGCAAAAAAAAACACGGCCTGCCGGCTACCCGGCAGGAATCGGGGAAATAATCGCCGCGACTGTCTCAGCCGTTAACAGCTCTCGGAGGATACCCCGAGTGGCCTGACAGCCCGCTATCCGGGGACTCGCCGCCTTGCCTGGACTCCTGGCCCGGTTCCCGCTTTGCTGGCGCTTCATCGGGTACGATGTTGATGGCGTGAACGCCTTTTTCGACCGGCTTTTTGTCGAAGGTGACCGACTGGCCCGCCTTCAGGGTTTTATAACCCTCCATCTGTACCGAAGAAAAATGGGCGAACAGATCGTCACTGCAGCCGTCTTCGATAATAAAGCCGTATCCCTTGGCGTTGTTGAACCATTTGACTTTGCCTCTTGGCATGATGAACTCCCTTGTTCCCTGTCTGTCTTATTATTGGATTGAGCGTTGTGCGAGTGTTGCTTCTGGTTACATAAGTCTTGCGTTTATTTACATTGTTTTACAATGCAGGTTAACTCTCTGCCAATCTGGCGTCTGAGTCAAGAGTTCTGACGGGGTGAATGAGTGGTTGAAGCAGGTCTGGAAGCTGTATCATGTCCGTATTGATAAATAACGCACGCTTGCTCCGATTCCGGCTTGAAAAGCCGCAGTCGGGCAACCACATTTAGTCAGGAAACCGAATAACCGGTAAACAGAACCATGCGGACAATTAAGAATTCTCTACTAGTATTCAATCAGGGGGAGGACGAACAGCCAGGGCGCCATGAGGGGGTCAGTGTTGCGCCTGAAAAGCCTGCCCTGAAGCGCCCGGCCCGATTCCGGGTGGTGCTCCTGAACGACGATTACACACCCATGGACTTCGTGGTGGAAGTATTGATGAAGTTCTTCGGAATGAATGAGGAAAAGGCGACGCAGGTGATGCTGCTCGTCCATACGCAGGGAAAAGCCGTATGTGGGGTATATACCCGTGACATCGCAGAAACAAAGGCGGCACAGGTGAATCAGTATTCTTCGGAATGTGAGCATCCGCTCCTTTGTGAGATTGAACGTGCTGACTGATAGACGGCGGGGTGGCCCATGCTGAGCAAAGATCTTGAAATTACGCTGAATACGGCCTTCAAAAATGCCCGGGACAAGCGTCATGAATTCATGACCGTGGAGCATTTGTTGTTGGCCCTTCTCGACAACGAATCGGCGGTGGGCGTTCTCAAAGCCTGTGGTGCAGACCTCCAGCGGCTCGAGGAAGAGCTGGTCGAATTCGTGGATTCAACCACACCTCTGATACCGAGCACCGACAGTGAACGCGAAACCCAGCCGACACTGGGCTTCCAGCGTGTGCTGCAGCGGGCGGTATTCCATGTGCAGTCTTCCGGCAAGAAAGAAGTCACCGGCGCCAACGTACTGGTGGCGATCTTCAGTGAGCAGGAAAGCCAGGCGGTGTATGTGCTGAAGAAGCAGAACATTGCCCGGATCGATGTGGTCAACTTTGTCTCCCACGGAATTTCCCGGGTACAGGGTGCAGAAGACCAGGACGGGATGGATCATTCCGCCCACGAAGAAGCCGGAGAAGAAGGCAGCCAGTCCAGCCCGCTGGACAGCTACGCAACCAACCTGAACGAACAGGCGCGGCAGGGCCGGATAGACCCGTTGATCGGCCGCGAGCACGAAGTGGAGCGGGTGGTACAGATCCTGGTGCGCCGTCGCAAGAACAACCCCTTGCTGGTGGGCGAGGCCGGTGTCGGTAAAACCGCCATCGCCGAGGGCCTGGCCAAGCGCATTGTTGACGGCCAGGTGCCGGATATCATCTCCGATGCGGTGGTGTATTCCCTCGATATGGGCGCGTTGCTGGCCGGTACTAAGTACCGCGGTGATTTCGAAAAGCGCCTGAAAGGCCTGCTGAGCGACCTGAAAAAACAGGATCATGCCATCCTGTTTATCGACGAGATTCACACTATCATCGGTGCCGGCTCGGCATCCGGCGGTGTGATGGATGCCTCGAACCTGCTCAAGCCGATGCTCAGTTCCGGCGAACTGCGCTGCATCGGTTCGACAACGTTCCAGGAATTCCGGGGAATCTTCGAGAAAGACAGCGCCCTGGCCCGTCGCTTCCAGAAAATCGATGTGAACGAGCCGAGTGTTGAAGATACCTACCAGATTCTCAAAGGCCTGAAGCCGAATTTCGAGAAACACCACGACCTGACCTACACCGACCAGGCCCTGCGGGTGGCTGCAGAGCTGGCGGACCGGTACATCACCGACCGCCACCTGCCGGACAAGGCCATTGACGTGATCGACGAAGCCGGGGCCCGGCAGCGGCTGCAGCCGGAAGACAAGCGCAAGAAGACCATCGAAGTTTCGGATATCGAAGACGTGGTGGCGAATATTGCGCGCATTCCGCCGAAGAACGTTTCCACCAGCGACAAAGACCTGCTGCGTAACCTGGAGCGGGACCTGAAAATGGTGGTGTTCGGGCAGGATCCGGCCATCGAATCCCTGGCCACCGCCATCAAGCTGGCCCGCGCCGGCCTGAAAGCACCTGAGAAGCCGGAAGGTGCCTTCCTGTTTGCCGGGCCGACCGGTGTTGGTAAGACGGAAGTGACCAAGCAGCTGGCCAAGGTTCTGGGCATCGAACTGGTTCGCTTCGATATGTCCGAATACATGGAGCGACATACCGTATCGCGGTTGATCGGCGCGCCTCCGGGCTATGTCGGTTACGACCAGGGCGGCCTGCTGACCGAGGCGGTCAACAAGCATCCGCACTGCGTGTTGCTGCTGGACGAAATCGAGAAGGCGCACCCCGAGGTGTTCAACCTGCTGCTGCAGGTGATGGACCACGGTACCCTGACCGATAACAACGGCCGCAAGGCGGATTTCCGCCACGTGATCCTGGTGATGACTACCAACGCCGGTGCCGAGAGCATGGCTCGCCGTTCCATCGGCTTCAGCGAGCAGGACCATAGCACTGACGGCATGGAAGTGATCAGCAAGACCTTCACGCCGGAGTTCCGTAACCGCCTGGATGGCATTATCCAGTTTGCCGACCTGCAGAAGGCCACCATTACCCATGTGGTGGACAAGTTCCTCACCGAGTTGCAGGCGCAACTGGACGAGAAACATGTGGTGCTGCATGTGGATGAAGCTGCCAAGGTGTGGCTGGCCGAGAAGGGTTACGATGTGACCATGGGCGCACGCCCGATGGCGCGTCTGATCCAGGACAAGATCAAGCGGCCACTGGCCGAGCAGATCCTGTTCGGAAGCCTGGCAGAGAAGGGTGGGGATGTGTTCATCCACCTGAAAGGCGACGAGCTGGTGTTCGAGTACGAGAACGAGCCGGCAGAAGCCCTCTGAAGCAACAAAAAAGCCCCGCACTTGCGGGGCTTTTCAGATGTCACTCGAGCAGATTAACGGGCGCGGTATACGATGCGGCCCTTGCTCAGGTCATAGGGAGTCAGCTCAACCTTGACCTTGTCTCCGGTCAGGATGCGGATGTAGTTCTTGCGCATTTTTCCTGAGATGTGGGCAGTCACAACGTGGCCGTTGGACAGCTCAACGCGGAACATGGTGTTGGGAAGGGTGTCGATAATAACGCCTTCCATTTCAATGACATCTGATTTCGCCATTCAGTAGAAACCTCGTTCGGAATGCTTTTCGGTGATTTTAAATTGCGCAATTCTGCCTGAATTCTTGCCGTTTGGCAAAAGTCAGTCTGATTGCAGTTCTCGCCAGTGCCCGTCGCGTAGCGCTTCGATGGGTTTGAAACGGGTTTTGTAGTTCATTTTACGGCACTCCCGGATCCAGTAACCCAGGTACAGATGGGGCAGGCCGCGGCGCCGGGCTTCTTCAATCTGCCAGAGCACGGCAAAGGTGCCCAGGCTCCGGTCTTCCAGCTCCGGAGCAAAAATGGTGTAGATGGCGGACAAGCCGTCATCCAGCAGGTCGACCGCCGCCAGGCCGGCCAGTTCGTCTCCCAGGGAAATTTCCAGGAACCAGGAGTCGGTGGCGCCGTCTACCAGGAACGATGTGAACTGCTCCCTGGAGGGAGGGTACATATCGCCATCGCGGTGGCGCTCTTCAATGTAGTGGGCGTACAGCCGGTAATAACGCTCGCTGAACGCGGCGGGCACCAGGCGGCACGACAAGTCTTCATTCTTGCGCAAGACACGGCGCTGGTTACGGTCCGGCTGGAACTGATCTACCTTCAGGCGTACCGGCACGCAGGCATTGCAATGTTCACAATGGGGGCGGTAATAGTGGGAGCCACTGCGCCGGAACCCCAGTGCCGTCAGTTGGCTGTAGAGTTTCTTGTCGACGTTGGCCCTTGGGTCCACAAACATAGTGGTGGCTTCGCGATCCGGCAGATAGCTGCAGTCGTGGGGCGGCGTTGCGAAGAAGACCAGCGTTCTGAGATTGCTCATTCATTCCTCCGGCCCGGGCCAGCGCCAGTTGAAGGCCCAGTCTTCCTTTTCCGGTTTTTGATCCACGTACTTCCCGAGTATAGATAAAAACTCGTCCCTGGGAATAGTTCGCGCACCCATGCTGAGCAGATGGTCGCTCTCGACCTGGCAATCCATCAGTCTGTAACCCCATTGTGCCAGCTGGCGGGCCAGGTGCACCATCAAAACCTTGGAAGCATTGGTTTCCAGGGAAAACATGGATTCACCGAAGAAGCAGCGCCCCAGGGCAATGCCGTACATGCCCCCGGCCAGCTCGCCGTTGCGGTTCCAGACTTCGATGGAGTGTGCGGTGCCGTGCCGGTGCAGGTCGGTATAGGCCTGGATCATGTCGTCGGTAATCCAGGTGCCTTCTGCGCGGGTGGTGGCACACAACCGGATGATGCGGCTGAAGCATCGGTCTGCGGTAACCTCGAACCGGTGCTGGTTCAGGGTGCGGCGCAGGCTGCGGGACACGTGGACTTCGTCCGGAAACAGGACGCAACGGGGATTGGGGGACCACCAGAGAATGGGCTGGTCGTCACTGAACCAAGGGAAGATGCCGTTCCGGTAAGCCAGCAGGAGTCGGCTCCGGGACAGGTCGCCACCCACGGCGAGAAGACCGTCCGGATCGTCCAGTGCTTCGTCGGCCGGAGGGAACCAGAGTTCCTCCGGCTCCAGCCAGGGTAGAGAGGTCATTCAGTGTCGGCCGTTTTAGTCCTGCTGGTCCAGGAATTTCTCGGCATCCAGGGCGGCCATGCAGCCGAAACCGGCGGAGGTGACAGCCTGGCGGTAAACGTGGTCGGCTACGTCGCCGGCGGCGAATACGCCTGGAATGCTGGTCTGGGTGGCCATGCCGTTCAGGCCGGACTGGATACGCAGATAGCCGTTGTCCATGTCGAGCTGGCCTTCGAACAGGCTGGTGTTCGGCTTGTGGCCGATGGCGATGAATACGCCGGCCAGGTCGATGTCCCGGGTGCTGCCGTCTTCGGTGCTCTTGATGCGCATGCCGGTTACACCGGTGCCGTCGCCCAGTACTTCATCCAGGGTGTGGTTCCAGACGATCTTCACGTTGCCGTTCTCGGCCTTTTCGAACAGCTTGTCCTGCAGGATTTTCTCAGAGCGCAGCTTGTCACGGCGGTGCACCAGGGTCACTTCATCGGCAATGTTCGACAGGTACAGGGCTTCTTCAACGGCGGTGTTGCCACCACCGATCACAGCGACTTTCTGCTTGCGGTAGAAGAAGCCGTCGCAGGTAGCGCAGGCTGATACGCCTTGGCCCTTGAACTTCTCTTCGGATTCCAGGCCCAGGTACATGGCCGAGGCGCCGGTGGCGATGATCAGGGCGTCACAGGTATATTCGCCGTTGTCGCCCTTGAGGCGGAACGGACGGTTCTGCAGGTCGGCTTCATTGATGGTGTCGTACACGATGCTGGTTTCGAAGCGCTCGGCGTGCTTCTGCATGCGCTGCATCAGCTCCGGGCCCTGAACGCCGTCGTTGTCACCCGGCCAGTTGTCCACGTCTGTGGTGGTGGTGAGCTGTCCACCCACTTCAATGCCGGTAATCAGGGTCGGGTTTAGGTTGGCGCGGGCGGCATAGACTGCTGCGGTGTAACCTGCGGGGCCGGAACCAAGAATGATCAGTCGGGAGTGCTGTGTTTCGCTCATGGGAATCTCGCTGGTATGTGATATGTAATCTGGATGTATGAGGCCGGAGCCGGATTATTCAAGTACCGAGACCGTGGTCAGCAGCTGTCGTACCCGCTCCTTGCTCTTACCGGATTCGCCCTGCTCAAGCCGGTGCTCGGCCACGGAGGGGAACACTGCCTGGACGTCGTCTGGCAGCACGTGGTCGCGCCCTGCCATCAGGGCCCAGGCCTTGGCGGCCCTTAACAGCCCGAGGCCGGCTCGCGGCGACAGGCCGTAGACCAGGCCAGGCATGCGCCGACTTTGTTCAAGCAATCGCTGCAGATAGTCCAGCAGGGCAGGGCTGGCGCTGACTTTTTCGACGGCGGCCTGAGCTGCTTCCAGTTCAGGCTGGGGCAGTATGGCTTGCAGCCGCCCGGTGATGGCCCGGCGGTCTTCGCCTTCCAGTAACTCTCTTTCTGCTTTCGGATCCGGGTAGCCCAGCTGCAGGCGCATCAGAAAACGGTCGAGCTGGGATTCCGGCAGCGGAAAGGTGCCGCCCTGTTCAATGGGGTTCTGGGTGGCAATCACAAAGAACGGAGAGGGCAGTGGCCGGGTTTCGCCTTCAATGGATACCTGGCGCTCTTCCATAGCTTCCAGCAGCGCACTCTGGGTGCGGGGCGAGGCCCGGTTGATTTCGTCTGCCAGCACCACCTGGGCAAAGATCGGGCCCGGGTGAAACACCAGGCTGCCGGCCTCCCGGTCGTACATGGAATAACCCAGAACATCCGCCGGTAGCAGGTCGTTGGTGAACTGGATGCGTTGATAGCTCAGCCCCATGATCTTCGCCAGCGCATGGGACAGTGTGGTCTTGCCCATGCCCGGAATGTCTTCGATCAGCAGGTGGCCGCGGGCCAGCAGGCCACACAGGGCCAGGCGGATCTGGTTGTCTTTGCCCAGCAAGATCTTGTTGAGCTCGGCAACCACGCTGTCCATTTTCTGTTTCATGCAGGCCTCAGTCCCGTACCCGTTTGAGAATGTCGTCGTAGGCATCAATGCGCCGATCCCGAAGATACGGCCAGATACGCCTGACGGATTCAGTCCGGTCGCGGTCCAGCGTGGCGGTCAGAATACATTCGCTTTCATCGTCGGCCCGGGCCAGGAATTCGCCCTGGGGCCCGCAGATAAAACTGTTGCCCCAGAAGCGGATGCCGTCGCCCTGGCCGGACGGGTCGGGTTCTGTGCCCACCCGGTTGGGGGCAATCACCGGCAGGTTGTTAGCCACCGCGTGGCCCCGCTGAACGGTCACCCAGGCTTCCAGCTGGCGGGCCTGTTCGTCGGCTTCGTCGGTAATGTCCCAGCCGATGGCCGTGGGATAGATCAGGATTTCCGCGCCGGCCAGCGCCATCAGGCGGGCGGCTTCCGGGTACCACTGGTCCCAGCACACCAATACCCCGAGCTTGCCGACGGAGGTATTGATCGGGGTAAAGCCGCTGTCGCCATTGTTGAAGCGGGCGTCGCCCGGGGTGAAATAGAACTTTTCGTAGAAGCCCGGGTCGTCCGGGATGTGCATTTTCCGGTAGATCCCGGCCAGGCTGCCGTCGGTATCAAACACTACCGAGGTGTTGTGATACACCCCGTTCATCCGGCGTTCGAAGATAGAGCCTACCAGCACAATGCCCAGCTCCCTGGCCAGCTCCGACAGGCGGTTGCTGGTGGGGCCCGGAATGGGTTCGGCGAGTTCGAAAACGGCGGTGTCTTCGGTCTGGCAAAAATACAGGGTGGCGTGCAGTTCCTGAAGTACCACCAGTTGCGCACCCCCGGTGGCGGCTTCCCGCACCAGTTTTTCGGAGGTTGCCAGGCTGGCGGCTTTGTCGTTACTGCACTTTTGCTGGATAGCAGCGATTTTCAGCTGGCTCATAGGGAAACGACTCCGGCAGGAATCTGCATGGTGACACAGTGCAGGCTGCCATGCTGGTGGATCAGTGGACGGCAGTTAACGGGAATGATTTCCCGCTCCGGGAAGATCTCACCCATGATGCGAATGGCTTCCGGATCTTGCGGCACATCGTAGACTGGCAAAAGAACTGCATCGTTGATAATCAGGAAGTTGGCATAGGTGGCCGGCAGGCGCTCGCCCTCTTCGTCATAGATGGCATCGGGCCAGGGCAGAGCGGTCAGTTTGTAGGGGCTGCCATCCTGCTGGCGGAACTCCTGCAGTTCCTCTTCCATGGCGGCCAGGGCGCTGTAGTGTTCGTCTGCCACATCCGGACAGGTGACATAACAGATGTGGTCCGGGGCGCAGAAGCGGGCGAGGGTGTCGATGTGGCTGTCGGTGTCGTCGCCGGCCAGGTAGCCGTGGTTCAGCCACAATATGCGGTCTGCGCCCAGTAACTCGGAGAGCCGATGTTCGATGTCTGAGCGATCAAGGTCCGGGTTGCGGGTGGGGGTCAGCAGGCATTCGCTGGTGGCCAGGATGGTGCCCTGGCCGTCAGACTCAATGGAGCCGCCTTCCAGGACAAAATCCACCGCTTGCATCGGTGTCTTGCCGAATACGCCTGCATTGGCCAGGTGTCGGTTGAGGGCGTTGTCTTTCTCCCAGGGGAATTTGCCGCCCCAAGCGTTGAAGCTGAAATCCAGAAGCGTGGCGCTGTCAGCATCGGTAACGGTAATGGGGCCGTGGTCCCGTGCCCAGGTGTCATTGGCCGGGGCCGGTACGGCCACAACGCGGCCGGGGAGATGGTTGTCTTCAGCGTACTGGTTCAGTTCCTGCCCCAGCTTTTGCAGCCCGGCCACAAACTCGCAACTGATTACCAAATGTTCAAAGCGCAGTACCGCTTTGGCGATGTCGAGGAAGACCTGTTCTGCATCTGCCATCATCCGGGCCCAGTCGGTTCCGGGGTGAGGCCAGGTCAACATTACTGCGCTCTGGGGAGCCCATTCCGCAGGCAACACTCGTCTGGAAGTCACTGTTATCTGCCACCTTGGTTCGCAAAAAGCAGTCATTCTATCTGACCGCTAAGGCAACGTCAGGACATGGGCAATGAAAAACCGGTGTATTGCCCCCGGCCGGTTATTTGCGGCGCTTCATGACCGCATGGATAACCCGGTCGTGTTCCAGGTACACCACGAAGTCCTGGTAGTGCCACTGGGTAATCGGTGGCTGGCCAACCGGGCCCCGAATCTCCATAGGGGCACCCCAGCGGCTTTGCACGGAACCCCCGGTCATGCCGTTGGCCGGCATTTTGACAAGGCTGCGGTCGGCCTGGCTGCCAACCGGGACGGTCAGTTGTTCTGCGTGGGCCTGGGGCAGGGCTGCAACCGCCACTGCTGCGGCCATGGTAAAGGCAGCGACCAGGTTCCGTTTGTTGTTCATAGATGGCTCTCCACTGATGCCGGAATGCTGTGGTGTGTCCACGGAATGTGTATAAAACGTAATATCCCGAAAATATTAGCAAAAGTCAGTATATTTTCGAGAGTTTATCCGGTTTGCCCCCGTGTTTTCAGTCATTGGATCACATCGGGGGCAAATTTGCGGGCAGGCTGCCGGCCATGGTGCGGCGGGTGGTGCGGTTGCAACGCATTTTGATCCAAGGCGATAATGCGCGCCGGCATCTACCCCTCTGAAAGTGGCGACAGGCACCTCCTAATGTTCAGACCCTTATCGTTTTATATAGGCCTGCGATACACGGCCGCCAAACGGCGCAATCACTTTATTTCCTTTATTTCCCTGACCTCCATGATCGGCCTTATGCTGGGTGTGGCGGTGCTGATTATTGTGTTGTCGGTGATGAACGGCTTCGACCGGGAGCTCAAGCAGAGAATTCTCGGCATGGTGCCCCACGCGACCATTCAGGGCGCCAATGGCCCGCTGGAAGACTGGCAGCAGGTTGACCAGTTGGTGCAGGAACACCCCAGGGTGCTGGCGGCTGCGCCGTTTATCCAGGGGCAGGGCATGGTGACCGGTGGCGGCAATGTGCGCGGGGTGATGCTCAGCGGTGTTCTGCCGGAAGAAGAAGCCTCGGTTTCGATCATCGAGAACCACTTTATTGAAGGTGGGCTGGACGATCTCAAATCCGGTGAATTCGGCATCATTATCGGCCGGTTGATGGCCAACAGCCTGCGGTTGGCGATTGGCGACAAGCTGACGGTGGTGTTGCCGGAAGCGTCGGTGACTCCGGCCGGTGTGCTGCCCAGGCTCAAACGCTTCACCGTGAAGGGTATTTTCAGTGTCGGCGCAGAACTTGATGGCAACTACGCCCTGATTCACATGGACGATGCCGCGCGGCTGATGCGTACCGGTGGCAAGGCGGAAGGTGTGCGCTTGCTGGTGGATGATCTGTTTGCCGCGCCCCGTGTGGTTAACCAGGTGGCCCAGGAGCTGGGTGGCCGCTATTACGTATCCGACTGGACCCGCACCCACGGCAACCTGTTCCAGGCTATCCGCATGGAAAAAACCATGATCGGCTTGTTGCTGATGTTCATTGTGGCGGTGGCTGCCTTCAATATTGTGTCCACCTTGGTGATGGTGGTCACCGACAAAACTGCGGATATCGCCATTCTCCGAACCATGGGGGCGACTCCGGGCCGGATCATGCGCATTTTCATTATCCAGGGGGCGGTAATCGGCGTGTTCGGTACGCTGGTCGGTACCACCCTGGGCGTGCTGGGCGCACTCAACATCAGCGGCATTATTGCCTGGCTGGAAAGCGCCATGGGGCACCAGTTCCTGAGCGCGGATGTGTACTTCATCAGCTATCTGCCATCGCAGCTGCAGTGGCAGGATGTGTTTATTATCAGCGGTGCCGGCCTTGCCATGAGCCTGCTGGCAACGATTTACCCGGCCTGGCGTGCATCGCGGGTCGAACCGGCGGAGGCTTTGCGCTATGAGTAATGTCACAGCGAACGAGGCAGGCAAGCCTCTAGTGATCGACTGCCGGCAGGTGACCCGAACCTACAGTGAGGGCCCGGAGAAGCTCACGATTTTCTCTGACATCTCGCTGGAGGTGACGCCCGGAGAAACCGTTGCCATTGTCGGTAGCAGCGGTGCAGGCAAGACTACCCTGCTGAACCTGCTGGGCGGGCTGGACAAGCCCTCGTCCGGCCAGATCGAGATTTGTGGCCAGAACATTCACAAACTCTCGGAAGCCGGTCGGGCCCGCTTCCGTAATCGCCATCTGGGGTTTGTGTATCAGTTTCATCACCTGTTACCAGAATTCTCCGCACTGGAGAATGTGATGCTGCCCTGTGTGTTGGGTGGCTTGTCGCCGGCCCAGGCCCTTCCGAAAGCTGAAGCGCTTCTGGGGCGTGTGGGCCTGACGGAGCGGCTTCGTCATAAGCCGGGTGAACTGTCAGGCGGAGAGCGCCAGCGCGTGGCCATTGCCCGTGCCCTGGTGAACGAGCCGGATTGCGTGTTGATGGACGAGCCTACCGGTAACCTGGACCAGCACACCGGTGAGGGGATTCGGGCTTTGATCGAGGAGCTGCGTGATCAGTCCGGCATCGCGTTCATCATGGTGACACACGATATGACCATGGCCCGGAGTCTGGGGCGGGTGTTGCGCCTGGAACAGGGCCGGCTGGTTCAGGAAGTCTGATTACCAGGGGCGCGGCCAGCGCGCCTGGCTATGCGTCTGTGGCGCCAGTCGGTGCGGATTTTTCGCCGCCACAGATACTGGATGCCCAGATAGGCGAGGCAGGCACAGAGGGTGGCGATGATCAGTGACCCCAGGTACAGCGGAATGCCGATGTCCACCAGGCGGTGGCTGATCCAGTGCCAGGTAAGTTCGAATTCAAAGTCGAGCACCGGGCGATCCAGCAGCCAGGCCCCGAGTTTGTAGTTGAAATAGAACATGGGCGGCATGGTCAGCGGGTTGCTGATCCACACCAGTGCCACCGACAAGGGCAGGTTGGCGTTGATCCAGATGGCACAGAAGGCCGCGGCCAGCATCTGAAAGGGCATAGGAATAAAACAGAACCAGACGCCGACCAGGAACGCCCGTGCTACGCAATGCCGGTTGATGTGCCACAGGTTGGGTTCATGGAGGATATCGCCCAGAAAGTGCAGCGAACGCATGGCGCGCACTCTCTCGGGGCTGGGCAAATACCGTTTCATGAACTTCTTCGGCATTGGAAGTTCGGCCTGTTGCGTTGCAGTGAAACACCACTGACAAACGGAAATTGTCAGCTTTTACCAGAGGAGGACAGGGAGTGTCCGGGCAAGTTCATAATGGCTGTGAGCGCATAAAACCGGCGCTGGCCGCATCCTGCATGGTCGCCTTCTCTAGCGGCGTTATCTTACTGTATTGGCTGACAGTCTTACCACCTTATACATGGTTGTTTGTGCTTACCTTCATGGTTGGTGCCGCCGCGTTTTGGGGGCGGGGCAGCCGGTTCTCCAGTCTCTGTTTATTGGTTTGTTTCGGGTTGCTGGGCCTGCTCTGGGCCACCTGGCATGCCGATGGGCGCCTGGCAGAGCGGTTGCCCCAGGGGCTTGAGGGCGAGCAGGTGACAGTCTCCGGTCATCTGTGCAGCCTTCCTCAACCGGGCAGCTTTGGCAGTCTCCGTTTCAATTTCTGTGTCCAGCGCTGGCACGAACCTGCGACGGTGCCCGAAGGCACCCGCTTGCCGGAAACCCTGCGGCTGGCCTGGTACGGGCGTGACGGTAAAGACCTGCCTGAGCACCGGCTGCGCCTGGAAGTGGTCCTCAAACGCCCACACGGCAACCTGAACCAGGCCGGCTTTCGCTACGAGGACTGGCTGTTTCGAAACGGCTTCCGGGCCACTGGCAGCGTCAGGAGCGTTGCCCCGGAGCCCGGGCTTGCCTGTGGCTGGCACTGCCAATACCGGGCCTGGCACCAGTCGGTGGCGGCTGTGGTGGAAGACTGGTTTGGTGAGGCACAACAGTTTCCCCTGATTGCATCGCTGCTGATCGGTAACCGCGGGCATTTGGAAAACGCCCATTGGGATGCCCTGAAAGCCACCGGCACCATTCACCTGGTGGCTATTTCCGGCCTGCATCTGGGTTTGGTGGCGGTAGCCGTGGGGTTGCTCGGGCACCGGCTGTTGTTGCTGGTGCCATCGGGGTGGGTGTCCGTTCATCAAGGCCGGGTGGCGGTGTTTGCGTTGGTGATGCTGTGCAGCCTGGCCTATGCCCTGCTGGCGGGGTTTACGGTACCTACCCGCCGGGCCCTGATCATGGTGGTTGTGGGTGGCTGGTATCTGTTGATGGCCCGGGAAGCCAGTGCCTGGCAACCCTTTATGGCGGCGCTGTTCCTGGTGTTGCTGCTGGATCCATTTGCGCCGCTGGATCAGGGCTTCTGGCTTTCCTTTGGTGCGGTGGCGGTGTTGTTGCTGGTGTTTGCCGGCAGGGTATCGGCTCCGGGCTGGCTGAAAGGCCTGGTGCTCGCACAATTTGCGGTGTTCGCCGGTTTGTGGCCGGTTCTGTTGCACTTCGGCCTGGGCCAGCCGTTGGCTGGATTGCTGGCCAACCTGTTGGCCATTCCCTGGGTGTCCCTGGTGGTGATGCCGGTGTTGTTTGTGGGTGCGTTGCTGTCGGCGCTGTCCGGCGGCGGGTTGTCGGGCTTCGCGATGGTGCTGATGGACGGGGCACTGGCATTGCTTTGGGGCTGGCTTGAGTGGGTCCAGGTTCTGGACTGGCCTGTGCCCGGAGGAGGCAAGGTTGCGCAATCCGGCTTGCTGGTACTGGTGGTGGTTGTCATGATCCGGCTGCCGGTGCCCGGGTTCCGGCCCGCGGCATTCGCTGCCATCGCCTTATGGAGTCTTGCGGCGCTGTACCATCGCGAGCCGGAGAACTCGTCAGTGGCGGTTCCGGAAATTCGCATCCTGGATGTGGGGCAGGGGCTGTCAGTTCTGATCCGGGTGGATGACAAGGTTCTGCTCTATGACACCGGCCCGGAGGTGAAAGGCGTGTTTTCTGCGGCCGATTCGGTGTTGATACCGGAGCTGAGCGCCCGGGGTATCCGGCGGATAGACCACCTTGTGCTGAGCCATGCCGATAACGACCATGCCGGCGGCTTGCCTGTGTTGCTCGATACCTTCGATGTGGTGAGGATATCCAGCGGTGAAGCCGGGGAGTTATCCGGGAGTTTGGACGGCCTGCGCCTTGTGCATGACTGCCCGGCAGTCGCTGAGCACTGGGGAGACCTGGAGCTGGCATTCTGGCAAGCGCCGGATGCAAGGGCGGGTAATGATGCATCCTGCGTGCTCCGGGTAAGCCATGGGTTGTCCGATACCGAGATCTGGCTGACCGGTGATATCAGCGACGGGGTAGAAGCCCGGATGCTGGCGGACCCGGAGCTGGACTGGTTCCACCGGCAGCCGGCCCACCGCCTGGTGCTGGCACCCCACCATGGCAGCAAAACCTCGTCGTCAGAAAGCTGGGTGGAAACTCTGCGGCCCGACCAGGTCATCTACACCGCCGGATATCGCCATCGTTTCGGACACCCCCATCCGGAGGTGACGGCCCGCTATCGCCAGGCTGGAGCCCGGGCGTTGAATACAGCCTGTTCCGGTCAGATTGCCATTACCTTGCCGGCGACAGGCCCGGAAATCGAAGAAATCCGCCATTCCGCACCCTTCTGGGTAGCCGCTCCGGGCCTGGCCCGTGACCAATGTAATATACCGTGACATTCCGGGTGTGGCCTGCACCGGCAGCTATGCTAAAGTAGCGCGGCTTGTAATTAATCAGGGAGATCAAGCGTGTTCGAGCTGTTGAAAGCCGGTGGCATCCTGATGGTGCCTATTGTTGCCTGTTCCATTCTGGCCCTTGCCATCGTTCTGGAGCGATTCTGGTCTTTGCGTGCTTCCCGCGTAGCGCCGCCGCAATCGATCAATGAGCTCTGGCGCTGGATCAAGAAAAAAGAGCTTAACGGTCGCAAGCTCAAAGCCTTGCAGGGCTCCTCTCCGCTGGGCCGGGTTCTGGCCGGTGGTCTGATCAATGCCAAGCATGGCCGTGAGGTCATGAAAGAAAGCATCGAACACGAAGCTAGCCAGGTTATCCACGAGCTGGAACGGTTCCTGAACCCGCTGGGAACCATTGCTACCATTACCCCGCTGCTGGGTCTGTTGGGGACGGTTATCGGTATGATCAAGGTATTCGCCGAGATCCAGCTGGCCGGTGTCGGTAACGCAGGCAACCTCGCAGGCGGTATTTCCGAAGCCCTGATCACCACGGCTGCAGGCCTGAGCGTTGCTATTCCGGCACTGATCTGCCATCGCTATTTTATCCGCCGCGTTGACGAGCTGGTGGTTAACATGGAACAGGAAGCCATAAAGCTGGTGGAAGTGGTTCATGGTGACCGTGAAATCGACGTGGAAGGAGCCTGAACACAGTGAAGTTCAAGCGCCAACGAAGCCAGGAAGTCGGGGTAGACCTGACGCCACTGATCGACGTGGTGTTTCTGCTGCTGATTTTCTTTATGGTATCCACCACCTTTACCCGGGAAAGCCACCTGGAAGTGGAATTGCCGCAAGCCAGTGGTGATCCGGCAACGCCGTCTGAAGTGCGCCAGATTGACGTGGTGATCAATGTCGAAGGCCAGTACATCCTGAATGACAGGACATTGGTGAACAACCGGCGCGAGACCCTGGAGCGGGGTGTCAGGGAACTGGCTGAGGGAGATAGCAACCTGCCGTTTATCATCACGGCAGATGCCCGTACTCCCCACGAATTTGTTGTGCGCGCCATGGATGTGGCCGGTCGCCTGGGGTTTGCGAAACTGAGCATAACCACAGAGCGGGAGGCTGACAGCCAGTGATCGATTTAAGGCCGGAACCGCTCAAAGCTCCGCCGGTTGGAAGCTGGACAACCTACAAGCGCCTGCTCACCTACGTAAAACCTTTCTGGCTGGCGTTTTCGCTGGCGGTGCTGGGCAACATTATCTACGCGGCGGCGTCTACCGGTATGGCGGCAGCCATGGAGTATGTGATCACCGCCATCGAAAACCCCACCGACCAGAACCGGATGCTCCTGACCGGCCTGATCGTTGGTGTGTTTGCCCTGCGCGGCCTGGGTACCTTCTTCAGTCAGTATTTCATCAGCTATGTGGGCCGTAATGTCATCAACGCCCTGCGTAACGATGTTTTTGACCGGCTGATGACCCTGCCATCCCGTTACTTCGACGACAACGCCGCCGGCCGGCTGGTGTCCAAGCTGACGTTCAACGTGGAGCAGGTGGCGGAAGCGGCCACCAATGCCATCACCATTACCCTGCGCGAAGGCCTGACCATTGTCGGCTTGCTGGGCTTCATGCTGTACACCAACTGGAAACTGACCCTGGTGTTCCTCACCGTGGGGCCGGTGATTGGTTTCGTGGTCAGCTATGCCAGTAAACGCTTCCGCCGGATCAGCAAGCGCATTCAGGGCTCCATGGGTGATATTACCCACGTGGCCTCGGAGTCCATCACCGGTTACCGGGTGGTGCGTACCTTTGGAGGCGAAGACTACGAGCGGGAGCGTTTCCGCGATGTCAGCGAGCGCAACCTGAAGCAGAGCCTGAAAATGGCTTCCACCCAGGCCATCAGTGTGCCGGTGATCCAGGTGCTGGTGGCAATTGCCATTGCGGCCCTGGTCTGGACCATGCTGGCCCCGGAAATTCGCGGTGAAATGACCACCGGACAACTGGTTGCTTTTATCACTGCAGCAACCACCATGGCGAAGCCGATCCGCCAGGTAACTTCGGTGCACGCCAAGATCCAGAAGGGTGTGGCCGCCGCCTACGACGTGTTCGAAACCATGGACGAACAGCCGGAAGAAGACCGTGGCGGATTCGCGCCGGAGCGGGTGGAAGGCCGTATCGAGTTTGACCAGGTATCTTTCCGCTACCGCGACCAGCTGGATAACGTACTGGAAGGCATTTCCCTGAGCATTCCGGCGGGCCAGAGCGTTGCCCTGGTCGGGCGCTCCGGCAGTGGCAAGTCCACACTGGTGAGTTTGTTGCCCCGGTTCTACGAGTTCACTGGCGGTGATATCCGCATCGACGACCATTCCCTGAAAGAATTCTCCCTGCAGGCGCTGCGTTCGCAGATTGCCCTGGTAAACCAGAACGTGGTGCTGTTCAACGACACCATCGCCGCCAACATTGCCTATGGCGCGTTGCGGGATTGCAGCCGTGAGGAGATTCGGGAAGCAGCGGCCAAGGCCCATGCCCTGGAGTTTATCGACCGCATGCCGGAAGGGCTGGATACCATGATCGGCGATAACGGTGTGATGTTGTCGGGTGGTCAGCGACAGCGGCTGGCCATTGCCCGGGCGCTGCTGAAGAACGCGCCGATCCTGATTCTGGATGAGGCCACTTCGGCGCTGGATACCGAGTCTGAGCGGCATATCCAGGAAGCGCTGGAAACGGTCATGGAAGGGCGGACAACGCTGGTGATTGCGCACCGTCTTTCCACTATCGAGAAAGCCGACCGGATCCTGGTGATGGACAAGGGCCACATTGTTGAATCCGGTAACCACGACGAACTGCTGGCGGCCGATGGCGCCTATGCCCAGCTGCACCAGATTCAGTTCAGCGAGCAGGCATGAGTACCAGCCTGGTCGATCGGCTTTGGTACGGGCGGGGCAGGCCACTGGCCCTGCTGACGCCACTGGCCTGGCTTTACCGGGCGGTGTCGGAATCCCGGCGCCGGAAGGCCTGGCAGGCCCGTAACGAATCCCTCCCGGTACCCGTGGTGGTGGTGGGTAACATCACCGCCGGTGGCACCGGCAAGTCGCCCCTGACCGCCCGGCTGGTGCAGCGCATGAAGCAGGAAGGCTGGAAACCGGTCATTCTGAGCCGGGGCTACGGCGGCAAAAGCAATCACTACCCCCTGTTAGTCAGTGAAGGCACTTCGCCGGGTGTGAGCGGTGATGAGCCCCTGATGCTGGCCCAGGCAACCGGTTGCCCGGTGGTGGTGGATCCGGAACGGTGCCGGGGCGCTGCCTGGGCACTGGAGAACGGTCTGGGCGACGTGCTGATCTGCGATGACGGACTGCAGCACTACCGGCTGCCAAGAGATATCGAGCTGGCGGTGTTTGATGCCCGGCGGGGCATCGGCAACGGTGCGATTATTCCGGTAGGCCCATTGCGGGAGCCGGTCGAGCGCCTGGGCAGTGTCGATTTTGTCATCCTTAACGGCGCCGGATTCCCCGAAGCAGGTGAGACCCTGGACAGCTTTGCCGGCGTTGACCATCCGGATATCCATGCCATGGAGCTGGTGCCCTCCGCCCTGGTGAACCTGAATTCCGGTGAGACCGTGCCCCCGGAAAAGCTGAAAGGCAAACCGGTACGGGCGGTGGCAGGTATCGGCAACCCCGGGCGATTCTTCGACACGCTTCGTGGCCTGGGTGCCCACGTTAATGAAGTGCCATTTCCTGACCATCACCATTTCCGCCCGGAAGACCTGGCCTCCGGCGCCCTGGAGTGGCTGGTGATGACCGCCAAGGATGCGGTGAAATGCCGTGGCTTTGCGCCAGACAACGCCTGGGTGTTGACGGTAGAGGCCCGGGTATCGGAACCTTTTGAACAACGTTTTATCGAGCGGCTCAGGGAGTGTTCCGGGCAGCTGAAACCACATGATACCGAGAGATCTGACCATGGATAAGAAACTGCTGGGCCTGCTGGCCTGCCCGGTCTGCAAGGGTGAACTCAAGCTTAACGAAGCCCGCACCGAACTGATCTGTTACCAGGATGCCATGGCATTCCCGATCCGTGAGGGTATTCCGGTGATGCTGGCGGTTGAGGCACGGACACTGAGCACCGACGAACGTCTCGACAAGCACTGATCTGTACGGGGTAGTCCATGTCTTTCACCGTTGTTATCCCGGCCCGTTACGCTTCCAGTCGACTGCCCGGCAAGCCCCTGGCAATGATAGCCGGCAAGCCGATGATCCAGCATGTGTGCGAACGCGCGGCAGAAAGCCGTGCCAGCCGCGTGGTGGTTGCCACCGATGATGCCCGCATTGAAGAAGCCTGCAGGGGGTTCGGAGCCGAGGTGGTGATGACCTCACCGAACCACGCCAGTGGCACCGACCGGCTGGAAGAAGTGGCCCGCAAGCTTGAGCTCGATGCCG
This sequence comes from Marinobacter vinifirmus, assembly GCF_002258215.1. GTDB lineage: Bacteria > Pseudomonadota > Gammaproteobacteria > Pseudomonadales > Oleiphilaceae > Marinobacter > Marinobacter vinifirmus. Next base: position 306,570 of record NZ_NEFY01000002.1, on the reverse strand, counting down.
ACCACCGGGTGGTGAATGTACAGGGCGACGAGCCGCTGATTCCACCGGCCCTGATCAACCAGGTGGCCGAGAACCTGGAGCTGTACCCGGAAGCCGAGATCGCTACGTTGTGCGAGCGGCTCCACGATGCCCGCCAGGTGTTTAATCCGAATGTGGTGAAAGTGGTGTTCGACGCCCGTGGTATGGCCCACTATTTCAGCCGTGCGCCCATTCCCTGGGCCCGGGATTTCTGGCCGGCCAATGCGCCAGCGGTGGATGTAGACCTGCCCGACGGTGTGGGTTATTTCCGCCATATCGGCATCTATGGTTACCGCGCCAGCGTGTTGCGGCAGTTCGTCACCTGGCCGCCTGCGCCTACCGAGCAGGTAGAGGCGCTGGAACAATTGAGGGCGCTGTACAACGGCGCCCGTATCCATGTGGACATTGCCGAGCGGCCACCGGCGGCTGGCGTGGACACCGAAGAAGACCTGGCCCGGATTCGGGCATTGCTTGAAGCGGGAGGGCGCTATGTCTGATGCAGCATCTGGAAAAGTCAGCGTTCTGTTTGTCTGCCTGGGTAACATTTGCCGCTCGCCGAGCGCGGAGGGCGTATTCCGGCAGCTGGCCGCAGAACAGGGCTTGCTGGAAAGCCTGCATATTGATTCCTGCGGCACCGGTAACTGGCACATCGGCAAGGCCCCGGATGCCCGCGCCACCGCCGCAGCGGAGCGTCGCGGCGTCGATATTGCGGAGCTTCGGGCGCGGCAGATCCAGGCCGAAGATCTTGACCGGTTTGACTATGTGCTGGTGATGGACCGTTCCAACCTGGCCGATGTACGGGATATCTGGAACCAGAACGGTGGCACAGAGCCCCGGCTGTTCCTGGAGTTCGGTCGATCCGGCCATGCCGAGGTGCCAGACCCCTACTACGGCGGTGAGGACGGCTTCGAGCAGGTGCTGGACCTGATCCATGAGGCCAGCGAAGGCCTGCTGGAATCCATCCGGGAGCGGCTGGCTTGAGCCGACTGCCCGAGATCCGTGAGCAGGTCAGCCTGCAAGGCCTGAACACCCTGGCAGTGCCGGCTAAGGCCCGTTATTTTGCGGATATTACCACCGCCGACGAGCTTGAAGCGGCCCTTGACTGGGCCCGCGAGAATGGCCAGCAAACGCTGGTACTCGGTGGTGGCAGTAACCTGGTCTTCGCCGGGGACTTCAACGGTCTGGTGCTGCACATGGCGCTCCGGGGTCGTACCTGGGAGCAGGTGCGGGAAGACGACGCGGTACTGGTGCTGGCGGCCGGGGAAAACTGGCACGATGCGGTGCTGTATGCGGCCCGCTCTGGTTACCGGGGTATCGAAAACCTGGCACTGATCCCCGGCACCGCTGGAGCCGCGCCTGTCCAGAACATCGGTGCCTACGGGGTGGAGCTGTGCGACACCCTGAAAACGGTCACGGCCCTGGATCGCACGACCATGGAAGTGGTCGAGTTACCGGCGGCCGACTGCGAGTTCGCCTACCGGGACAGCCTGTTCAAGCATCAGCCCGGTCGTTACATCATTCTTGAAATCCGCCTAGCCCTGTCCCGAACCGAGCCGATGAAACTCGGTTACCGTGACTTGCAGGAGTACCTGGGATGCGAGGAAACTGATCAACTGACGCCCCTGGCTGTGGCGGAAGCGGTGATGGCAGTTCGCCGCCGAAAACTGCCGGACCCGGCTGTGCTGCCCAATGCCGGAAGCTTCTTCAAGAATCCGGTGGTCAGCCAGGCGCAATTTGAAGATATCGTTAGCCGTTTCCCGGACGTGGTGTCCTACCCGGTCGCCGAAGGCGTCAAACTGGCGGCAGCCTGGCTGATCGACCAGGCCGGCTGGAAGGGTTACCGGAACGCAACGGTCGGCGTGCATAACCGCCAGGCACTGGTGCTGATCAATCATTCCGGGGGCAGCGGGCAGGACATCCTGGCACTGGCGCAGGAGGTGCGGGAATCGGTGCGGAACAAGTTCGGGGTGGGGCTGGAGCAGGAACCGGGTATCGTCGGTAACTGAGACTTTGTTGCAGTGTTACCTGCCTTCAGCGAGCGGCCAAGCCGGCCACCCGCCAAAGACCAGACGGGCGGGTCAGAGCCCGCCTTTGGGTGAGGCCTTCACCAGGAAGGGCAGGGCTTCTTCCAGGGCAATATCCTGTTTATCTTCATCGCGACGGCCCTTGTATTCCAGGGTACCGGCCGCCAGGCCCCGCTCGGAAACCACAAACCGGTGCGGAATGCCCATCAGTTCCATGTCCGCAAACTTCACGCCCGGGCGCTCGTTCCGGTCATCCAGCAACACATCGTAGCCAGCCTGGCGAAGTTGTTCGTAAAGCTTGTCACCGGCTTCGGCCACTACGGCGTTCTTGTGGGCGTTCAGGGTAACGATAGCCACTTCGAACGGAGCAATGGCGTCGGGCCAGATAATGCCCTTGTCATCGTGGTTCTGCTCAATGGACGCCGCCACGATGCGGGACACACCAATACCGTAGCAGCCCATCTCCATGATCACGGCCTTGCCGTTCTCGTCCAGTACAGTGGCATTCATGGCCTGGCTGTACTTGTTGCCCAGCTTGAAGATGTGGCCCACTTCGATACCGCGGCGGATCTCCAGTGTGCCCTTGCCGTCCGGGCTCTGGTCACCTTCCACTACGTTGCGCAGGTCTTCCACCCGGCCCAGGGCTACATCACGCTCCCAGTTCACGCCGGTCAGGTGATAGTCATCCTTGTTGGCACCACATACGAAGTCCGCCAGGTGGGCGGCACTGCGATCGACAATGACCGGCACCGGCAGGTTAACCGGGCCGATGGAGCCGGGATTACAACCAATGGCTTCCACGATTTCTTCATCGGTGGCCATGGTCAGCGGCTCGGCAATGCCGGCCAGGTTTTCAGCCTTGATCTCGTTCAGGGTGTGGTCGCCGCGCAGGATCAGCGCCACTAGGCCGGATTCGCCGTTCTCGTCGGCTTCGCCTTTTACCAGCAGGGTTTTCACGCTGCGCTCTGCCGGCAGGCCCAGGAACGTAGACACCGCTTCAATGGTTTTCTGGCCCGGGGTGTGTACTTCCTGCATGGCTTCGCCCGGTGCTGCGCGTTCGCCCGCCGGAGCCACGGCCTCGGCTTTCTCGATGTTCGCGGCGTAGTCACTTTCGGTGCTGAACACGATGGCATCTTCACCGGAGGAGGCCAGCACGTGGAACTCGTGGGAAGCGCTGCCGCCGATAGAACCGGAATCCGCCTGCACCGGGCGATAATCCAGGCCCAGCCGATCAAAGATGTTGCAGTAGGTCTGGTGCATCAGCTGATAGGTATCATCCAGGGACGCCGCGTTCACGTGGAACGAGTAGGCGTCTTTCATGATGAATTCCCGGGCGCGCATCACACCGAAACGCGGGCGGCGCTCGTCGCGGAACTTGGTCTGGATCTGGTAGAAGTTGGCCGGCAGTTCCTTGTAGCTCTTGAGCTCGTTACGGATCAGGTCGGTGATGACTTCTTCATGGGTCGGGCCGAAGCAGAAATCCCGGCCATGGCGGTCGTTCAGGCGCAGCAGTTCGCCGCCGTACTGCTCCCAGCGGCCGGATTCCTGCCACAGTTCTGCGGGCTGAACGGCGGGCATCAGCACTTCCTGGGCACCGCTCTTGTCCATTTCTTCACGAACAATCCGCTCTACCTTGCGCAGGGTACGTAGCCCCATGGGCAGCCAGGTGTAAAGGCCGGCGGCCAGTTTGCGGATCATGCCGGCGCGCAGCATCAGCTGGTGGCTGATGATCTCGGCATCGGCGGGGGTCTCTTTCTGGGTGGCAATCAGGTAGCGGCTTGCTCGCATGGTGTCTTCCGTTTTTTGAAATCCGGGGTTAAGACTAATTGGCAGGTCTGTTGGCCTGACTCTGCCTTTCTTTGTCGTAAAGTGGGCGTTATTGTACGGAGCCTGCTGCACAAGGTACAGATAATGACTGACGAATCTATCGACGTAACACCACGCCGAAAGCCTGTACAGGCCCGGAGCAGGGAGCGTGTAGACGCCATCTTGCGGCACGCCGCTGCGATCTTTCACGAGAACGGGGTAGACGGCACCAGCATGTCGGCCATTGCCCGGCAGTCGGACATGTCGCTCGCCTCCCTTTACCGGTATTTCCCGAACAAGGCGGCCATCGTCCACGCCATTGCCGAAGGCCATGTGGAGAAAATGGAACGTGCACTCAGGGAGAAGCTGCCGAAACTTGGCCTGGATGAGGCCATCGAAGTGCTGATCGAGCAGTTCTACACCTTCTACCGCACCGAGCCTGCCTATTCGGCCATCTGGAGTGGCGTTGAAGCCATGCCCGAGTTGCGGGACCTGGACCTGCGAGAGCTCTACAACAACGCCAGTGACCTGGATGCACGCCTGCAACAGGAATACCCTAACCTGCCGGATGACCGCCGCTGGAATGCCAGCCTGTTACTGCCGCGGGCGGCCGGATCCATTCTGCGGCTGGCAGCGACACTGCCGGACCAGCAGGGCCGGCAACTGGTCGGTGAACTGAAAGTGATGACCCAGGCCTATGTGGCCGAGCTGATCCGTCAGGAAAGGTAGCCCAGGGGCAGGGCGGTGCTGTCGATTACCCGCCGCAGAACAAAGCTGGAATGCACGCCACTGACCCCCGGGATACGGGTAATCCGGTTCAGCAGGAACTGGTGATAGTGGTCCATGTCGGGCACCACAATCTTCAGCATGTAGTCGGCGCTCTGGCCGGTAATCAGGTAGCACTCCTGGACTTCCGGGTATTCGGCAACCTGTTCCTCGAAGGCGGCAAACCGCTCCGGTGTGTGCCGGTCCATGCCGATCAGGGTAATCGCCGTCAACGCCAGCCCCAGTTTCTTGTGATCCAGGATGGTCACGGTGCGGATGATGATTCCCGCTTCCTCCAGGGCCCTGACCCGGCGCAGGCAGGGCGACGGCGATAACCCCACCTTTTCGGCCAGCTGCTGATTGGTCAGCGAACCGTCTTTCTGCAATTGTTCGAGGATTTTCCTGTCTGTTTTGTCGATTTGTATCAGGGTCTTTTCTTTTGTGGGCATTTTATTCTTTATAACCTTTAAAGATGGCAATTATATGTCGTAAAGTTAGTGAAAGCGCCCCGAAATAGCAACCAAATAGCGCCGCAGCGGCGTTAGAATGGTGTCATTACACAGACCCGTGAAAGGAATTGTCAGATATGGCCTTTGATCATCGTAAATACGTTGCCTTCAAGCCGGTTGCCAAGAAAGACCGCCGCTGGCCCGACCAGGTTATCGAAAAAGCCCCCACCTGGTGTGCCGTTGACCTGCGGGATGGTAACCAGTCCCTGATCAAGCCCATGTCCGTTGCCCAGAAGCAGCGTTTGTTCGATTTGCTGGTCAAGCTTGGCTTCAAGGAAATCGAAATCGGTTTCCCGGCGGCCAGTCAGCCGGACTTCGATTTCTGCCGTAAGCTGATCGAGGAAAACCGCATTCCTGAGGATGTGAAAATCCAGGTGTTGACCCAGGCCCGCCCGGAACTGATCGAGCGTACCTATGAAGCGCTGGCAGGTGCGAAGCAGGCGATTGTGCACGTGTACAACTCCACCTCTACGGTCCAGCGGGAGCAGGTGTTCGGCCTGGATCGTGACGGTATCCGCGAGATTGCCGTAAATGGCGCCACCCTGGTGAAAGAAATCGCGGCTCGCCACCCGGATACCGACTGGACCTTCCAGTATTCGCCCGAGAGCTTTACCGGCACCGAGCTGGACTTTGCCGCGGAAGTGATCAATGCAGTCACCGACGTCTGGCGTCCGGACCAGGGCCAGCCAGTAATTATCAACCTGCCGGCCACGGTGGAGATGTCCACGCCCAACGTGTTTGCCGACCAAGTAGAGTGGATTTGCGAGAACATTCGCTACCGCGAGCACATCAGCATCAGCCTGCACACCCACAATGACCGGGGGTGTGCGGTTGCCGCCGCGGAGTTGGGTGTCATGGCCGGCGCTGACCGGGTAGAGGGTACACTGATGGGCAATGGTGAGCGCACCGGTAACATGGACCTGGTGACCATGGCCATGAACCTGTACTCCCAGGGCATCGACCCGACCCTGGATTTGTCCGGTATGGCGGAAATCACCGAGGTGGTGGAAGCCTGCACCGAGATTTCCACTCATCCGCGCCATCCGTATGCAGGTGAGCTGGTATTTACCGCCTTCTCCGGCAGTCACCAGGATGCGATTCGCAAGTGCCTGGCACGGCGCAAGGAAGGCGACGTCTGGAACGTAGCCTACCTGCCGATCGACCCGTTCGACGTGGGCCGCCGGTACGAAGAAGTGGTGCGTATCAACAGCCAGTCCGGTAAGGGTGGCGTTGCCTACGTGCTGGAGCGGGACTATGACATTACCCTGCCGCGCTGGTTGCAGATTGAGTTCAGCAAGGTGGTGCAGCGTGAGGCCGAAACCAATGGTGGCGAGATCGATTCCCACACCATTCACCGGTTGTTCGAAGACCGCTATCTGAAGGTGTACGGTGACTGGTCATTGCGTTCGTATGACCTGCACCGGGACGAAGACGGCGTGCGCGCAGAAGTGGTTGTAGGTGGCGAGAAGGCACCGGTTACCCTGGAAGGGCGCGGTCTGGGTGCGGTAGAAGCCGTGTCGGACGGCCTGGCCAAGCGCTTTGGTGTAACCGTCGCCGTAGAGGCCTATGACGAGTTTGCGCTGGGTGAGGGCACCAACGCCAACGCACTGGCGTGTATCCGCCTGACGGCCAATGGCCAGCACTGCAGCGCTGCTGCCCTGGCCGAAGACACCACCTCGGCGACCCTGCAGGCCCTGTTCTCTGCTGTGGCCCAGGCTGTAGGTACGGAAATGCCGGCAGCCAAGGCGCCGGAACCGACTGAAACCGCCTGAAGACTCCGGCGATCAAGCCAGAACGCAAAACGGCCGGCAAATTTGCCGGCCGTTTTGTTTTCCGTCTGCCCGTGAGGGGCATCCGGCGGGGAACGCGCGCCCTTACAGAGGGGTTACGTTTTCCGCCTGCGGGCCTTTCGGGCCCTGGGTAACGGTAAACTGTACCTGCTGGCCTTCAGCCAGGGTACGGAAACCGTTTGAGTTGATTGCACTGTAGTGAACGAAAACGTCACTGCCGCCTTCCTGGGCGATGAAGCCAAAGCCCTTGGATTCGTTGAACCACTTCACGTGGCCGGTTTTGGTATCGGACATCGATCTTTCCTGTCTTACTGAAATTTGCCCTCACGGGACCTTCATTTTTGCACTTAGGCAGTTATGAGCTGAAACATCCGGAGCGTACTGAGGAAGGGGCAACGAAAAGCCGGGGCAGGACGTTGGAACGCATTCGCCAAATACCGCTGCAGAGGTTCACAGCAATTTTCAGTATAGACCGAGTTTGTGGGGCGTCAATTATTTTCTGAAGATTGATTTTCTTGTTTTTGTTGATAAAAAACAATGAGTTGTAATTAAAATGACATCAAGGCCTGTTCCGTCGGGAGCAGGCCTTGATGGGTTTTCTTACGGTAGGGTCCGGGGCGGATCAGCGTCCGAATTTTTCGCTGATTTCTTCCAGGATTGCCGGGTCGTCGATGGTGCTGGGTACGTTGTACTGTTCACCGTCGGCGATCTGCCGGATTACCCGCCGCAGGATTTTGCCTGACCGGGTTTTCGGTAGCCTTTCCACCACAATGGCGCGGCGGAAGCAGGCGATAGCGCCGATCTTCTCCCGCACCATTTCCACCAGTTCCTCTTCGAGCTCGTCCTGGTCGATGGTGGCGCCGTCCTTGATCAGTACCAGGCCGACCGGGATCTGGCCTTTCATATCGTCGTGGGCACCTACCACGCAGCATTCGGCGATGGCCGGGTGAGAGGCAACCACTTCTTCCATTTCGCCGGTGGACAGGCGGTGGCCCGCCACGTTGATCACGTCGTCGGTACGGCCCATCACGAACACGTAGCCGTCATCGTCAATAAAGCCACCATCGCCGGAGCTGTAGAAGCCTTCGATGGGCCGCAGGTAGCTGTTCAGGAAGCGCTCGTCGTCGCCCCATACGGTCATCAGGCAGCCCGGTGGCAGCGGTAATTTAACGGCAATCTGGCCTTGCTCGCCGGCGGGTACCTGGCGGCCGCCCATATCCACCACCTGAACGTTGAAGCCGGGGGAGGGTACCGTGGCGGAGCCGGGTTTGGTGGCCATCATTTCAATGCCCACCGGGTTGCAGCAAATGGCCCAGCCGGTTTCGGTCTGCCACCAGTGGTCCAGCACCGGCAGGCCGGTGTGTTCTTTCAGCCACTCGTAGGTGGGCGGGTCCAGTCGCTCACCGGCCAGGAAGATACGCTTGAGGGAAGACACATCGTACTTGGCCAGATGATCCGCTTCCGGGTCTTCCTTGCGCACGGCGCGGAAGGCAGTCGGAGCGGTGAACAGCATGTTCACCTTGTGTTCCTCAACCGCGCGCCAGAAAGCGCCGGCATCCGGGGTGCGTACCGGCTTGCCTTCATAGAGGATGGTGGTGCAGCCGGTAAATAGCGGCGCGTAGATAATATAGCTGTGGCCAACCACCCAACCGACGTCCGAGGCCGCCCAGAACACATCTCCGGGCTTGGCGTCATAGACCAGTTCCATGCTGTATTTCAGGGCGACGGCGTGGCCGCCGTTATCCCTTACCACGCCCTTGGGCTTGCCGGTGGTGCCGGAGGTGTACAGCACGTACAGCGGATCATTGGCTTTAACCGGTACCGGGTCTGCGGGGCTGGCTGCGGCAGAAACGGTGTTCCAGTCAAAGTCCCGGCCGTCCTGCATGTCTGCCTTTGCCTGCGGGCGTTGGTAGACCACGCAGAATTCCGGCTTGTGGCTGGATTGCTCGATGGCTTTATCCACCAGCGGCTTGTATTCGATCACCTTGGTGATTTCGATGCCGCAGGAGGCCGTCAGCAAGGCCTTGGGCTTGGCGTCTTCAATCCGTACCGCCAGTTCGTGGGCGGCAAAACCTCCGAACACCACCGAGTGGATGGCACCAAGGCGGGCGCAGGCCAGCATGGCAATGGCGGCCTGGGGAATCATCGGCATATAGATGATTACCCGGTCGCCTTTTTCGATACCGCGATCACGCAGGGCGCCGGCAAAGCTGGCCACTTCGTCACGCAGTTCGTTGTAGGTGAATTTCTGGCGGGTATCGGTAACGGGGGAGTCGTAAATCAGGGCGGTCTGGTCGCCGCGGCCGGCGCGGATGTTGGCGTCCAGCGCTACGTCACTGGTATTGAGTACACCATCGGGAAACCATTCGCCGTGGCCGTTATCCTTGGCCTGCCAGATGGTCTTGGGTGGCTCGATCCAGTCGATGTTTTGCGCCTGGTCGCGCCAGAAGTCGTCCCGCTGATCAATCGACCGACGGAATTCGGCGTTGTAGCTCATGTGCTCCACCTCAGTTGTATCGTTTTTTATTTTAGGGTTGATGGCTACAACTGTAGGGGCTTTGAAAAAGGGGGCTACTAGACCATAGGCGTAGTTTTGATCGGTTCCGGGCCTATTCTGTGACGGAATTGACTTTCGTCACTTCCGCCGACACGTTGCCCTGCCCAAACCGGGCGCTGATGGCCTGGCCGGCTGACAGCTGATCGGCACTCCGTACGATGCGATTCCGGTCATCCCGCACGATGGCGTAGCCGCGGCCTAGGGTGGCCAGCGGGCTGACCACGTTCAGGGTCTGGGCATTCAACTGGAGCTTTTCCTGCTGCTGCCGCAGGTTCTGGCGAATGGCTTTGTCCAGCCGTTCATTCAGCCGCTGCACCTGCTCCCCGGCATTCTGCAGGGTTTTTGCTGGCGACTGGGTGCCCAGGCGCTGCGCCAGGTGTCCGGTTTTAAGTTGCTGTTGCTGCAGCGTCAGGTTCATGGCCTTGTTCAGGCGCATGTCCAGCTCGTCCATGCGCTGGGCTTTGTCCTGGAGTTCCCGGCGCGGGTCCCGAAGCCTTGCGGCCAGGTGGCCGAGTTGCTGGTCCAGCCGGAGCAGCAAACGGCGGGCGGATTGCCCCAGCCGGAGTTGCTGTTCAGCCAGCCGGCGCAGCCACTGGCTTTGATCCGGCGAGATTTTTTCCGCTGCGGCAGAGGGGGTGGGTGCCCGAAGGTCTGCCACGAAATCGGCAATGGTAACGTCCACTTCATGGCCCACTGCACTGACGGTGGGAATAGAGCATCCGGCAATCGCCCGGGCGACGGCTTCTTCGTTAAAGCACCAGAGGTCCTCCAGCGAGCCGCCGCCCCGGCCAATGATCAGCACATCCGCCACGCCATGGCGCCGGGCGCGATCAATTGCGTTAACAATATCCGCTGTGGCGGCCTGGCCCTGAACGGCAGTGGGGTAGAGCGTGACCGGAATGGCCGGGCAACGCCGTGCCAGCACGGTGAGAATGTCGTGAATGGCTGCGCCGGTGGGTGAAGTGACCACGCCGATGTGGCGCGGGGTAACGGGCAGGGGCTTTTTGCGAGCCGGGTCGAACAGGCCCTCGGCCTGCAGTTTCATTTTCAGGGCTTCAAATGCCTGCTGCAGCGGCCCCAGGCCGGCAGGTTCCAGGTGTTCTACGATGATCTGGAAGTCACCCCTGTTCTCGTAGAGGGTCACCTTGCCGCGAATGCGGATCTGGTCGCCTTCTTTCGGCAGGGTGCGAATACGCTGGTTCGCCCCGCGAAACATGGCGCAGCGTATCTGGCATTTCTGGTCTTTCAGCGAAAAGTACCAGTGGCCGGACGATGGCCGGGAAAAGCTGGACAATTCGCCTTCCACCCACACCTGCATGAAGCTGGATTCGAGCAGGTGCCTGGCCTGATGATTGAGTTCGGAAACGCTCAGTGCTCTTGGGCGGGTGTCCGGATAGGGGGGTATCAAAGGGCGGGCTCCCGGTTTTTTCATACGCAATAGCCGAAGGTGACAGGCAAAAATAACGTAAATTCAGAAAGATGCAACCAAACCGCAAAAACCCTGCGGTTTACTGTGTTCTGTCACCACTTTATAATAGATCGATTAAGGATTTTGCTTTGTTGCACCGCCGCGGGTGCAGCTGGGAAATTCCAAACTTAGCATGTTCAAAAGGCGGACCCAAATGCTGCGTATTGCCGAAGAAGCCCTCACGTTTGATGACGTTCTCCTGGTTCCCGGATTCTCGGAAGTTCTACCTCACCAGGTTGAGCTGAAAACCCAGTTGACCAAAGGTATCACCCTGAACATTCCGCTGGTATCAGCGGCCATGGACACGGTAACCGAAGCTGAGCTGGCGATCGCCATGGCGCAGGAAGGCGGCATTGGCATCATGCACAAGAACATGACGGTTGAACAGCAAGCTGCTGCGGTACGCAAGGTCAAGAAATACGAAAGCGGTGTGGTGAAAGACCCGATTACCGTTAACCCGGACACCACTGTGCGGGAACTGGTTGATATCACCATGGCCAACAGCATCTCTGGCCTGCCGGTGGTGGATGGCAACGACCTGGTAGGTATCGTTACCGGCCGTGATATCCGCTTTGAAAGCCGCATGGATACCCCGGTGCGGGATATCATGACGCCGAAAGACAAGCTGGTGACTGTCAAAGAAGGCGCCAGCCTTGAAGGTGTGAAAGAGCTGCTGCACCGCCATCGCATCGAGAAAGTGCTGGTGGTAAACGACGACTTCCAGCTGCGCGGCCTGATTACTGTTAAAGATATTCAGAAGGCCAAGGATTACCCACTGGCCTGTAAAGACGAGCAAGGCCGACTGCGTGTTGGTGCTGCGGTGGGTACCGGTGGCGACACCGAAGCCCGTATTGCCGCACTGGCCGAAGCCGGTGTAGACGTGATCGTGGTAGACACGGCCCACGGCCACTCCAAGGGTGTGATTGACCGGGTTCGCTGGGTCAAGCAGAACTACCCGGATGTGCAGGTGATTGGTGGCAATATTGCGACTTCCGCAGCAGCCATCGCCCTGGCCGACGCAGGCGCAGATGCCGTGAAGGTTGGTATCGGCCCCGGCTCCATCTGCACCACCCGTATTGTGGCAGGTATTGGCGTGCCCCAGATTTCTGCGGTTTCCAATGTAGCCGCTGCCCTGAAAGAGCGCGGTGTGCCGTTGATTGCCGACGGTGGCATCCGGTTCTCCGGTGATATCGCCAAGGCCATTGCCGCTGGCGCCCACGCGGTGATGGTTGGCAGCCTGCTGGCCGGTACTGACGAAGCCCCGGGTGAAGTCGAACTGTTCCAGGGTCGTAGCTATAAGGCCTACCGTGGTATGGGTTCCCTGGGTGCCATGGGGCAGGGCTCCAGCGACCGTTACTTCCAGGACGCCAGCAAAGGTATCGAAAAGCTGGTTCCGGAAGGTATCGAAGGTCGTGTTGCCTGCAAGGGCCCGATGCGTAACATCGTGCACCAGCTGGTTGGCGGCCTGCGTGCCTCCATGGGTTACACCGGCAGCGCCACCATGGACGACATGCGTACCAAGCCTGAATTTGTGCGGATTACCAATGCCGGTATGCGTGAGAGCCACGTTCACGACGTGACCATCACCAAGGAAGCGCCGAACTACCGCATCGGTTAATTCAGCCTGATCTGATGCGGCCCGGTTTCCGGGCCGCGTTGTTTTTTTAAAGCCCGAGGACTCCATGGCTCAGAACATTCACGACCACCGTATCCTGATTCTTGATTTCGGTTCCCAGTACACCCAGCTGATCGCCCGTCGCGTTCGGGAAATCGGGGTTTACTGCGAGATCAAGGCCTTTGATATCACAGACGAAGAACTCGCCGAGTTCAATCCCAAAGGCATCATTCTGGCCGGTGGTCCGGAGTCGGTAACCCAGCTGGGTGGTCCCCGTGCTCCGGAAGGCCTGTTCGACAAGGGCATCCCGGTTCTGGGCATTTGCTATGGCATGCAGACCATGGCCGAGCAGCTCGGCGGCCGAGTGGCCAGCTCCGAGAAGCGCGAGTTCGGTTATGCCCAGGTTAAGGTTCGTGCCAAGGGCCCGCTACTGGCAGATATTACCGACCACCTGACGCCGGCTGGCGATTCCCTGCTGGACGTCTGGATGAGCCACGGCGACAAAGTAGTTGCCATGCCGGAAGGCTTCGAGCTGCTGGCGTCTACCGAAAGCGCGCCGGTTGCCGCCATGCAGGACCTGAGCCGCAACCTGTACGGCGTTCAGTTCCATCCGGAAGTCACTCACACCCTGCAGGGTAAGCGCATCCTCGAGCACTTTGTCCTGACCATCTCCGGTTGTGAGGCTCTGTGGACCCCGGCCAAGATCGTTGACGATGCCGTTCGCCAGATTCGCGAGCAGGTGGGTTCCGACAAGGTGCTGCTGGGCCTGTCCGGTGGCGTTGATTCCTCGGTCACCGCCGCGCTGCTGCACAAGGCCATTGGTGATCAGCTGACCTGCGTGTTCGTGGATAATGGCCTGCTGCGCCTGCACGAGGGCGACCAGGTGATGGACATGTTCGCCAGCAACATGGGCGTGAAGGTTATCCGAGCCGATGCCGAAGACCTGTTCCTGTCCAAGCTCAAGGGCGAGAACGATCCGGAGCAGAAGCGGAAGATCATTGGTAACACCTTTATTGATGTGTTCGATGCTGAAGCCGCGAAGATCAAGGATGTGAACTGGCTGGCCCAGGGCACCATCTATCCGGACGTGATTGAATCCGCTGCGTCCAAAACCGGTAAAGCCCATGTCATCAAGTCCCACCATAATGTGGGTGGCTTGCCGGAAACCATGAAGATGAAACTGGTGGAGCCGCTGCGCGAGCTGTTCAAGGACGAAGTCCGCAAGATCGGCCTCGAGCTTGGCCTGCCGTATGACATGGTCTACCGCCACCCGTTCCCGGGTCCGGGTCTGGGTGTGCGTATCCTTGGCGAAGTAAAGAAGGAATACGCCGAGATCCTGCGCCGCGCCGACGCCATCTTCCTGGAAGAGCTGCACCGTGCCGACCTGTACCACAAGACCAGTCAGGCCTTTGCGGTGTTCCTGCCAGTGAAATCGGTGGGTGTAGTGGGTGATGCCCGCCGCTACGAATACGTGATCGCGATCCGTGCCGTGGAAACCGTGGACTTTATGACCGCACGCTGGGCGCGGCTCCCGTACGAAGTGCTTGAGACTGTCTCCAACCGGATCATCAACGAAATCTCCGGCGTCTCGCGGGTTACCTACGATATCTCTTCCAAGCCGCCTGCGACCATTGAATGGGAGTAGGGGGCAGGGCTGACTAGCATCAGAAGGCGGCAAGCAGAAATGCTTGCCGCCTTTTTTCGTTTTCAGGTCGTCATTCGGCGGTCAGCAACATCTTGACCGCTTTCTCCTTCGCCGCCTGGCTGAAGATGTCGTAGGCTTTTTCGATGTCATTGAGTTTGAGGCGGTGAGTGACCAGGTCAGCAGGCTTCACATCGCCACTCTCGACCACCTTCATCAATACCGGAATGGTGTTAGTGCTTACCAGGCCGGTGCGCACCGTGATGTTTTTGATCCATAGGTCCTGCAGCCGGAACTCCACGCTCTTGCCGTGTACACCGATGTTCGCGATGTTGCCGCCGGCGCGAATAATGCTCTGGCAGATATCGAAGGTCTCGGGTATACCGACCGCCTCCATGGCGACGTCTACACCCTCACCGTTGGTCAGTTCTTTGATGGTTTCGATCGGATTTCTGGCGATGGTGTCTGTGGCCCCCAGCATCTTGGCCATCGCCAGGCGGTTCTCGTCCGGATCAATCATGATGATGCGCGAAGGTGAGTAGAAGCGGGAGGTCATTACGGCGGCCAGTCCGATGGGGCCGGCGCCGATGATGGCGACTGTGTCCCCCAGTTTGACTTCGCCGTTGAGAGCGCCAATCTCGTGTCCTGTGGGCAGGATGTCGCTGAGCATCACCGCAGCAGCCGGGTCCATGCCTGCAGGCAGGGGATACAGGCTGTTGTCGGCATGGGGGATGCGTACATACTCGGCCTGGGTGCCATCGATCAAATGCCCCAGAATCCAGCCGCCGTCCCGGCAATGGGCATAGATGCCGCGCTTGCAGTAGTCGCAACGGCCGCAGGAGGTGACGCAGGAAATCAACACCTTATCGCCAACTTTGATGTTGGTTACACCGTCACCAACTTCTTCAACCACTCCCACGCCTTCGTGGCCGAGAGTACGGCCTTTCGTGACCGCTGGCACATCGCCTTTCAGAATGTGGAGGTCGGTGCCGCAAATGGTGGTATGGGTGATGCGCACCACGGCATCTGTGGGTTTCTCGATTGCAGGCTGTGGCTTGTCTTCCCAGCTGCGCTTTCCTGGTCCGTGAAATACCAGTGCTTTCATAACGTTCTCTCCTTGAAGGGTGCAAGGCTGCCACTGCCAGCCTGGGCAACGATAGCCTTGCATAGACTGCGCTGATTGAAACTGACTCATGTCATTATAGGCAGTGAGTGGGGAAAATGTATGGCAGTTTAAAGACTGAAGATCCTTCTTCTGGCGAGGGCGTGCCCGGCGCCGTCGCTTGGTTAAGAAGGCGAATAATGGTATTTTCGTGGCGCTTTCGGGGTTGGCCACTATCGTAGTTGTATAAGGCGCTATCAGCAGAGCCGCGTTTATGTCGGAATTACCAAAGAATGACGAATACTGGATGGCTCGTGCACTGGTGCTGGCGGAACGGGCGGCCTCGATAGGCGAAGTGCCCGTTGGTGCGATTGTTGTCCGTCATGGCCAGGAGCTGGGCGTGGGTTACAATGCACCCATTACCGGTTGTGACCCCACGGCCCATGCGGAGATTCGGGCCTTGCGCGACGCCTCCGCCAGGGCAGGAAATTACCGGCTGACCGGGGCAACCTTATACGTCACGCTTGAGCCTTGCACCATGTGCGTGGGAGCCATTGTGCACAGCCGCATCAGTCGTCTTGTGTATGGTGCCCGCGAGCCCAAAGCGGGCGCGGTTGAATCTGCCCGGTGCACGCTGGACGAAGCCCACCTTAACTGGCAAGTGGATGCAGAAGGCGGGGTTCTGGAAGGCGAGTGCGGCCAGATTATCAGCGATTTTTTCAGCCGGCGGCGGGCCGAGATTCGACGGCGGCGTAAACAGAATTCAGGGAAGGAGTAATTCTACGTGAAAGTACTTGTCACCGGCGGTGCCGGTTATATCGGCAGCCATGTGGTCCGGCAGCTGGCCGCAGCAGGCCACGACATTGTGGTATTTGATAACCTGTCCACCGGCTATCGCTGGGCGGTCACTGCCGGCGAGCTGGTGGTGGGCGACCTGGCGGACGAGCAGGCGATTGAGGCGGTTTTCGCCCGGCATAAGTTTGAGGCGGTCCTGCACTTTGCCGC
The DNA here is from genome assembly GCF_002258215.1 of Marinobacter vinifirmus. Taxonomy (GTDB): domain Bacteria; phylum Pseudomonadota; class Gammaproteobacteria; order Pseudomonadales; family Oleiphilaceae; genus Marinobacter; species Marinobacter vinifirmus. Next base: position 290,269 of record NZ_NEFY01000002.1, on the reverse strand, counting down.
CAACATTGTGGTGCCGGAGTCGGTCAGCAATCCCCTCAAGTATTACAGCAACAACACCCGCAACACCCTGAACCTGCTCAAAGCGGTGGAAAGCCACCAGGTGCCCTACATGGTGTTTTCCTCCACGGCTGCTGTGTATGGCATGCCGGAAGAAACGGTACTGACCGAAGACCTCCCGCTGGCGCCCATCAATCCCTACGGTGCATCCAAGTTGATGAGCGAGCGCATGATGATGGACCTGGCCGCAGCCAGCAGCCTGAACTATGTGATTCTGCGCTACTTCAACGTGGCCGGTGCCAACCCCGAAGGACTTCTGGGCCAGGCAACGCCGGAAGCGACTCACCTGATCAAGGTGGCCAGCGAGTGCGTGACCGGGCAGCGCGAGGGCATGAGCGTATTCGGCACGGATTACGAAACCCGCGATGGCACCTGCATCCGCGATTACATCCACGTGGAAGACCTGGCCAAGGCCCATGTGATGGCGCTGGATTATATGGCCGGAGGCGGGGAATCGCAGGTGCTGAACTGTGGCTACGGCCGCGGCTTTACCGTGCGGGAAGTGATTGATGTGGTAAAGCAGGAATCCGGTGTGGATTTCCCGGTCACCGAAACCGGCCGCCGCGCCGGAGACCCGGCTGCCTTGATGGCCGACAACACGCGAATCAAGAAAGTTCTGGGCTGGCAGCCGGATTACGATGACCTCAATACCATCGTGCGCACCGCGCTGGCCTGGGAAAAGATCTGGCTGCAGAAAAAAGCCTCTGATTGACGCCCTTTTCAACGAAATTCAGGAACAGTTACATGAAAATCACGATTTTCGGAACCGGTTATGTTGGCTTGGTGACGGGTGCCTGCCTGGCGGACGTGGGGCACCACGTGCTGTGCATGGATGTCGACCAGGGCAAGATTGAAAAACTGAAGAACGGCCAGATCCCCATCTATGAGCCAGGCCTGGATAACATCGTGAAGCACACGGTTGAAGCGGGCCGTCTGTCCTTTACCACCGATACCGAAGAAGCCGTCAAACACGGCACCCTGCAGTTCATCGCCGTGGGCACGCCGCCGGATGAAGACGGCTCTGCCGACCTGCAATACGTGCTGGCCGTGGCCAAGTCCATCGGCCAGTACATGGATGATTACAAGGTGGTGGTGGACAAATCCACTGTACCGGTTGGCACCGGCGACAAGGTGAAAGCAGCGGTTCGTGCCCAGCTGGATCATCGCGGCCTGGAGCTGGATTTCGATGTGGTTTCCAACCCGGAATTCCTGAAAGAAGGGGCGGCCATCAACGACTTCATGAAGCCGGACCGGATTGTGGTGGGCACCGACAGCGAGCAAGCCGCGGACCTGCTGCGCGAAGTCTACTACCCGTTCAACCGCAGCCACGACCGGATGATCTTCATGGACATCCGTTCCGCCGAGCTGACCAAGTACGCCGCCAACGCCATGCTGGCCACCAAGATCAGCTTCATGAACGAAGTGGCCAACCTGGCCGAGCGCCTGGGCGCGGATATCGAGGAAGTGCGCCGCGGTATCGGTTCCGACCCCCGTATCGGCTACCACTTTATCTATCCCGGCTGCGGCTACGGCGGCTCCTGCTTCCCGAAAGACGTCCAGGCCCTGGCCCGCACCGCCCGAGACTGTGATTACGAATCCAAGCTGCTGAATGCCGTAGAAGCGGTGAACTACGCCCAGAAGCATGTGCTGTTCGACAAGATCAGCCATTACTTCCAGGGCGACCTGAAGGGTAAAGTCATTGCCTTGTGGGGGCTGGCTTTCAAGCCGAACACCGACGACATGCGTGAAGCCTCGGCCCGCACCCTGATGGAAGACCTCTGGAAAGCCGGGGCCACCGTGCAGGCCTTCGATCCGGAAGCCATGGAAGAAACCCAGCGTATCTACGGTGACCAGGATGGCCTGACCCTGTGCGGTACCAAGGAACAGGCCCTGAAAGGCGCCGATGCCCTGGCCATCTGCACCGAGTGGAAAGAATTCCGTTCCCCGGATTTCGACGTGGTGTCCAACACCCTCAAGCATCCGGTGGTCTTTGATGGTCGTAACCTGTACGAGCCGGAAATGCTCGAGCGCTATGGTTTGATCTACTACGCCATCGGCCGCGGCCGCAACCAGTTCCATTCGGCGCTCTGAGCCGGGGAGGGGGGTGATGTTCCAGTTGCACGAACGCCTGGCGGCGGACACCCATAACCTGGGGCGCAGCCGCCTGTGCGAAATCCTGCTGATGAACGACCGCACCTGGCCCTGGATTATCCTGGTGCCGGTGGTGCCGGATATTCGCGAGATCTACCAGCTGGACAAAGAGCAACAGCAACGGTTGCTGGAAGAATCATCGACCCTGAGCCAGGGCATGATGGAGATCTTCGGTGGCGACAAGATGAACGTGGCGGCGCTGGGCAACATGGTGCCGCAGCTTCACCTGCACCACATCGTACGCTTTGAAGGCGACCCGGCCTGGCCGGGCCCGGTATGGGGTAAGCAGCCGCCGGTTCCCTACGAGGACGGCGAACTGGAACAGATCAAGGAAAAACTCAAGCCGCTGCTCCAGCAACTGGCCTGAGTACTCTTTGGTATTACTCCCGGCCCTGCTGCCACTGCGCCAGGGTCTGGGAACCTACCAGAATCATCCGAAGCTCCGTCTTCAGCTTGGCTTTCAGCTCCTCCCGCTCTTTGGGTGTGGCATCCAGCGCTTCCGCGCCCTGATTGAACACCAGGGTAACCATGGCCTCGGCCACCAGGCGGGCATCCGCCAGCGGCTTGTTCTGCTCCTCGGCAAACCGGCGCAAATCATCGGCCAGCTCGGTCACGAAGTGATCAATCTCCACCTTCACCGCCGTCCGGAACGGCTTCGACACCCCGGTACGCTCCCGCAGCATCAGCCGGAACAGATTGGCGTTATTGCCCAGATACTCCATAAACGTATCCACCGACGTAGAAATAGCACTGCCGTCGCGCACAATCCGCTTGCGGGCCTGCCGCATCAGCTGCCGCAGCGCCACACCGCCTTCGTCCACCAATGCCAGCCCCAGCTCATCCAGCTCGGCAAAGTGCCGGTAAAACGACGTTGGCGCAATCCCGGCCTCCCGGGCAACCTCCCGCAAACTGAGACTGCCAAAGCCCCGATCCGCGCTCAGCTGTGCCAGGGCCGCGTCCATCAGCGCCCGCCGGGTTTTCTGTTTCTGTTCCGCTCTGGTGGCCAACTTACAACTCCATCCGCCGGTCAAACCATGCATTCTAGCCCCCGGTTTTTTGATAGTCACCTTTACGCCCGATTTGCGGTGCCTGACGCCTGATTTTCAATCCCAATATGTTTATAATGAGCGGCTTTCATTTGTGCCGGGCCAACATCTTTGAGGTCGGGAACACAATAGCGTCAGGTGGGGGAAAGGCCTTCCGAAAATTTGCGGAGCCATGGATGGCGGAGCAGAAGCGCACAGGGATGTCTCGAGCGTTTTTCGGAAGGCCTTTCCCCCACCTGATGCGGGCGCCGATCGCCCAGAATTCAAAGTCAAACGTACACATTAAACGTAACGGGAACCGATATGCGCAGTCATTATTGCGGTGGGATCAACGAATCTCACATTGATCAGGAAGTTACACTCTGCGGATGGGTACACCGCCGCCGTGACCACGGTGGGGTAATTTTCCTGGATCTGCGGGATCGGGATGGCATGTCCCAGGTGGTTGTCGACCCGGACACCCCGGAAAGCTTTGCCCTGGCAGAGAAAGTTCGCAGCGAATTTGTTGTCAAAGTAACCGGCCGCGTGCGTCGTCGCCCGGCAGGTACCGAAAACAACAACATGCCGACCGGCCAGGTGGAGCTGCTGGGCAAGGAAGTCACCATCCTGAACGCCGCCGCCACGCCTCCGTTCCCGCTGGATGAGCATGTAGACGTTGGTGAAGACGTTCGCCTGCGCTACCGCTTTATCGACCTGCGCCGTCCTGAAATGATCAACCGCCTGCGTTTCCGTTCGCGGGTCACCAGCTACATCCGTAACTTCCTGGACAGCCGCGGCTTCATGGATGTGGAAACCCCCATCCTGACCCGTGCCACACCGGAAGGTGCCCGCGACTACCTGGTGCCGAGCCGTACCCACGAAGGCTCCTTCTTCGCGCTGCCCCAGTCTCCGCAGCTGTTCAAACAGATGCTGATGGTGTCCGGCGTTGATCGTTACTACCAGATTGCCAAGTGCTTCCGTGACGAAGACCTGCGGGCCGATCGTCAGCCGGAATTCACCCAGGTAGACATCGAGGCCTCTTTCATTGATGAAGAGGCCCTGATGAAGCTGAACGAAGACATGATCCGTGCACTGTTCAAAGACGTGCTCGATGTCGACCTGCCGGAATTCCCGCGCATGCCGTATTCCGAGGCCATGCAGCGCTACGGCAGCGACAAGCCGGACCTGCGTATCCCGCTCGAGCTGCAAGACGTGGGCGACCTGGTTGAAAGCGTGGATTTCAAGGTATTTGCCGGCCCCGCCAAGGATCCGAAAGGCCGTGTTGCCGCCCTGCGCGTGCCCAAGGGTGCCGAGCTGACCCGTAAGCAGATTGACGACTACACCAAGTTTGTCGGTATCTATGGCGCGAAAGGCCTGGCCTACATCAAGGTCAACGAGCTGGCCAAGGGCGCTGAAGGCCTGCAATCTCCGATCGTGAAGTTCCTGGGTGATGACGTTGCCCTGGCGATCATGGAGCGCGTGGGCGCAGAAGACGGCGACATCGTGTTCTTCGGTGCCGACAAGGCTACCGTGGTGAACGAAGCCCTGGGTGCCCTGCGCATCAAGGTTGGCCACGACCTGAACATGCTCACCTGCGAGTGGGCGCCGATGTGGGTTGTAGACTTTCCGATGTTCGAAGAACTGCCGGATGGCGGCCTGACGGCTATCCACCACCCGTTCACCGCACCGTCCTGCAGCCCGGAAGACCTGGCCGCAGACCCGGCGAACGCCTTGTCCCGTGCCTATGATATGGTTCTGAACGGTACCGAGCTGGGTGGTGGTTCCATCCGTATCCACGACGAGAAAATGCAGGAAGCCGTATTCCGCATCCTCGGCATTGGTGAGGAAGAAGCCCGTGCCAAGTTCGGCTTCCTGCTGGATGCCCTGAAGTTCGGTTGCCCGCCGCACGGTGGCCTGGCCTTTGGCCTGGATCGCCTGGTGATGCTGATGACCGGTTCTTCGTCTATCCGCGATGTAATCGCCTTCCCGAAAACCCAGAGCGCCACCTGTCTGATGACCCAGGCGCCGGGCGAGGTTGATGAAAAACAGCTGAAAGAACTGCACATTCGCCTGCGCCGCTCTGCCAAGGCCGTTGAAGGCAACAAGGCAGAAGACAAAGAGTAAGGGCACAATGCCGGAGGTGGTGCGCCACCTCCGGCCTGGCCAAACTCTCCCACTTCCGAGGGCAGACGGATGGCAATCATCCTGGGGGTAGACCCCGGTTCCCGAATTACCGGTTATGGCATCATCCGCGTGGAAGGTCGCACCATCGAGTACATCGATAGCGGCTGCATCCGGGTGGGGGAAAAGCCCATGGCCGAGCGTCTGCAAACCATCTTCCAAAGCCTTGCGCTTCTCATTGGCGAGTATCGCCCTGAAGAATTTGCCATCGAGCAGGTGTTCATGGCCCGCAACCCGGATTCCGCCCTGAAACTGGGGCAGGCCAGGGGAGCGGCCATTGTCAGTGCTGCCAACAGCGGCCTGGCGGTACACGAGTACTCGGCCCGGCAGGTCAAGCAGGCGGTGGTGGGTACCGGTGGTGCAGACAAGTCCCAGGTGCAGCATATGGTACAGGCGCTGCTGGGGTTGTCCCGCAAGCCTCAGGCCGATGCTGCCGATGCCCTGGCCATTGCCCTTTGCCATGCCCATATGAACCAGAGTGTCATGAAGCTGGCACGGTCTGGTGGCAAGGTGCGTAGCGGGCGTGTGCGACAACAATAACCGGCTGGCAACAGCTACAGGAGTCCTGCTTTGATTGGTCGTATTCGAGGAATATTGCTGGAGAAGGCGCCGGGGCACGTTCTGGTGGAATGCTCCGGCCTGGGTTACGAAATCGACATTCCCTACACCACCTTTTTTCATCTTCCGGATGCGGGCCAGGAAGTCACCCTGCACACCCATTTTGCGGTGCGGGAAGATGCCCAGAGCTTGTTCGGCTTTGCCTCACGGCTCGACCGTGATTTGTTCCGCCTGCTGATCAAGGTCAACGGTGTAGGCCCCAAGCTGGCGGTAGGCATACTCTCCGGCCTGGATGCGCAGCAGTTTATCCGCTGCGTGGAAGTGAAAGACGTCAACGCCCTGGTGAAACTGCCCGGCGTCGGCAAAAAGACGGCGGAGCGACTGCTGATCGAGATGGCGGACCGTATCGGACAGCTGGAAGGGCAGTTTGTGCCGACGATACCGGACACCCCGGCTGCATCCGGGGGCCCTGGTAATCAACCGCCAACAGGCCCGGACCCGCGGGACGAAGCGGAAGCGGCCCTGATTGCCCTGGGCTACAAACCCCAGGAAGCGGCAAAGGCCATCAGCAAGGTGGCCGAGCCGGAGATGACCAGCGAAATGCTGATCCGGCTTGCCCTGAAGAACATGATACCGGCCGGGTGAAGTCCCGGCTTTTTTGTGTCGCTCCATGACACTATTGTGTAGAGAGCGTAACGTGACTCGAACCAAGCCCTTTGTACAATTGGTGCAACCTGGAATTCAGGGGCAACCAATGGGCACGTTGTTTATTCCCAGCAAGCGGATAATGCCATGATTGAATCGGACCGACTGATATCGGCGACAGCCGGAGACTACGAAGAAGTGCAGGACCGGGCCATCCGGCCTACACTGCTATCCGAGTATGTTGGCCAGCCCAGTGTCCGTGAACAGATGGAGATCTTCATTTCTGCCGCCCGTGCCCGGCAGGAAGCCCTGGACCACGTGTTGATCTTCGGCCCGCCGGGGCTGGGTAAAACCACGCTGGCCAACATCATTGCCAACGAGATGGGCGTTTCTATCAAGACCACCTCCGGACCGGTGCTCGAGAAAGCCGGCGACCTGGCCGCCATGCTCACCAATCTGGAAGAAGGCGATGTCCTGTTTATCGACGAGATTCATCGCCTGAGCGCTGCGGTTGAAGAAGTGCTGTATCCGGCCATGGAAGACTACCAGCTGGATATTATGATCGGAGAAGGGCCGGCCGCCCGCTCCATCAAGCTGGACTTGCCACCGTTCACGCTGGTGGGCGCCACCACCCGGGCGGGATTGCTTACGTCGCCCCTTCGGGACCGCTTCGGTATCGTGCAGCGGCTTGAGTTTTACAACACCCAGGACCTTACCCACATCATCATCCGTTCGGCCCGCCTGTCGTCGGTGAAAATTGACGAATCCGGTGCCTTCGAGATTGCCCGTCGCTCCCGGGGCACACCGCGGATTGCCAATCGGCTGCTGCGCCGGGTGCGGGACTTCGCGGAAGTGCGTTCAGACGGTCGTATCACTGCCGATATCGCCGACCAGGCCCTGAATATGCTGAAAGTGGACAGCCAGGGCTTTGATCACATGGACCGCCGCCTGTTACTGGCGATGATCGAAAAGTTTGATGGTGGCCCGGTGGGCGTAGAGAGCCTGGCGGCGGCAATCAGCGAGGAGCGGGGCACCATCGAGGATGTGCTGGAACCGTTCCTGATCCAGCAAGGCTACATGGTGCGCACTCCCCGGGGGCGTATGGTGACCTCCAACGCCTACCAGCATTTCGGTGTGGTGCCGCCGAAATCCGGTAGGGAGGAAGATCGTTTTGACTGAGAACAGCCCGAATATCTTCGAACTACCCATCAGGGTGTATATAGAAGATACGGATGCCGGTGGTATTGTTTTCCACGCCAAGTACCTGCACTACATGGAGCGGGCACGAACCGAATGGGTTCGCAGCCGGGGTGTGGGCCTTCGGGCTGGCCTTGAGGACAACATCAGCTACGTAGTGCAGCGCATGAACATCCATTACCGGACGCCGGCAAAGCTGGATGACCAGCTGCTGGTCACTGCCGAGCCGGTGGCATCGTCCCGGGTATGGATGAGCTTTCGCCAGCAGGTACTGAAGGCAGAGAGTCGGGAGTTATTGTGTGAGGCAGAAGTGCGGGTGGCGTGCATTGCACTGGATACCGGCAAGCCCCGCCGCTTGCCGGAAAACATGTTGGAGATTCTTAAGAACTCCGCGTAAAGAATTGAAAAATATAAACTTGGTCGGGAGTAGATAGTGGAAGCGGAACTTTCAGTCTGGCATCTGATTGCGAACGCCGGGGTACTGGTGCAACTGGTTATGTTGTTGCTGGTGGCAGCCTCGGTTATGTCCTGGGCTTTAATCTTTCAGCGCCTGCAGGTGTTTCGCAAGGCCAAGCGTGCGCAGCTGGCCTTTGAAGAAAGGTTCTGGTCTGGGATGGACCTGGGCCAGCTGTACAAGGAAGTAAGCTCAGATCCCACGCCGTACTCCGGCATGGAGGCGGTGTTCCGGTCAGGTTTCAAGGAATTTTCCCGCCTGCGCCAGCAAAGCCGGGACGCAGATGCGGTCATGGAAGGTGCCCAGCGCGCCATGCGGGTGGCTTTCTCCCGGGAGCAGGAGCGGCTCGAAACCCATTTGCCGTTCCTGGCCACGGTGGGTTCCACCAGTCCCTACGTGGGCCTGTTCGGTACCGTTTGGGGCATCATGAACTCCTTCCGGGGCCTGGCGCAGGTTCAGCAGGCAACCCTGGCTACGGTTGCGCCGGGCATTTCCGAAGCCCTGATCGCCACCGCCATGGGTCTGTTTGCCGCGATTCCGGCGGTTATTGCCTACAACCGGTTCGCCGCTATGTCTGATGCCTTGCTGAAGAACTACGAGACCTTCGCGGAGGAATTCTCCAGCATCCTGCATCGCCGGGTTCACAACAACGACCAGGCCGCAGGCTGATGGCTGACACCGGGCAAATGGGAGAAACGGTATGAAAGGCATGGGAATGATGCCCCAGCAGCGGCGCAGGCCGATGTCGGAAATCAACGTGGTGCCCTACATTGACGTAATGCTGGTGCTGCTGGTGATCTTTATGGTGACGGCGCCCATGCTCACCCAGGGGGTGAAGGTGGATTTGCCGGAGACCACGTCTGACCCCATCCAGCAGGACAAAGACGTGGAATCCATTACCGTGTCTGTGGATGCCAATGGCGCCTATTACCTGGAAGTAGGTGATCGTGGCGGCGATCCGATGTCGCTGGACGAAGTGACCGACCAGGTGGCGAAGATTCTTTCCCAGCGGGCCAACAGTGAAATCATGGTACGCGGGGACGAGTTTGTGGATTACGGTGTTGTGGTGCGCCTGATGGCAGCATTGCAGGCGGCCGGCGCCAGCGGCGTTGGACTTATCACAGACATGCCCGACACTAACCCGTAACAAGGTGGCGAACGAGTTGTGACAGGTCACGAACGGGAAACGATCAGTACCGATACGCCGCCGTGGAAGTCGCCGGTTGTGTTATCGGTGGCGCTGCATGTGCTGCTTCTGGTGATTGCCCTGGCTGGCTGGTCGTGGACCAATCCTGTACAGGAACCGGAGCCCCGCAGTATCTCGGCAAGGCTGGTAAGCCCCGAGCCCAAGCCCAGCCCGGTGGTCGACGAGCAGGATCAGCGCGACAAGGAAGAAGAGCGTCGCTTGCAGGAAGAGAAAGAGCGGCAGCAAGCGGAAGCCGAGCGCAAACGGCAACAGGAAGAAGCCAGGCGCAAAGAGGCCGAAGAGCAGGCTCGCAAGCGAGAGCAGGAGCGCAAACAGCAGGAGGCGAAAGCCCGGGAGCTGGCCGAGCAACAGGCTCGCGAGAAAGAAGCCGCCCGCCAGAAAGCGGAAGCCGAGGCGAAGGAGCGTGCTCGCCAGAAAGCCGAGCAGGAGCAGCGTGCCCGCGAAGAGGCTAAGCGTAAGGCGGAAGAAGAGCAGCGCCGCCGTGAGGAGGCCGAACGCCAGCGCCAGGAACAGCAAGCCCGGGAAGAGGCGGAGCGTAAGCGCAAAGAAGCCGAGCGCCGCCTGAAAGAACAGCAGCTGGAAGCGCTGGCTGAGCAGGCCCGCCAGGAGCGGGAGGCAGAAGCACGGCGCCAGCAGGAGGCGGCAGCGGCACGAGCCCGGGAAGCCCAGATGCTCAGTGACAGCGAAAAATACCAGGCCCTGATTCGGGACCGTCTGAGCCAGGCCTGGTATCCGCCGTCTTCCGCCACAGAGAACATGGTGGCCAGGCTACAGATTACCCTGTTGCCGACCGGGGAACTCGCCAATGTGCGGCTGGTCAGCAGTAGTGGCAATACAGCATTCGATAACTCGGCGCTGGGTGCGGCCCGCTCACTTAACCGCTACCCGGTACCGGACGACAGGGATACTTTCGAGCGGTACTTCCGCCAGTTTACGATTGAATTCAATCCGCAACGCCTGCGGTGAGGCCAGGGACTGATATGACACAAAAAACGAGTTGCCATAAAACAACCGTGAAAATGCTCCTGACCGGCTGGCTGGCAGCGATGATGCTGTCGGCAGGTAACGCCAGCGCCGAGCTGCTGATCCGGATAACCGAAGGAGCGAACTCGGCCATTCCGGTGTCGGTTGTGCCGTTTGCCGAAAGCGGCGCCATGCCGCCGGGCGACAAGGTGAGCAGCATCGTGCAGGGCGACCTCACCATGAGCGGTGAGTTCCGCACGCTTGAGCCCTCGAAAATGCTGAGCCTGCCATCGAAGGGTTCGGATGTGTACTTCCGGGACTGGCGCATGCTCGGCCAGCGCTATGTGCTGGTAGGCGAACTGACCCGCAGTGGCGACAGGGTTCATGCCCGCTATGAACTGTTTGATGTAAACCAGGAGAAGCGGATCCTGGGTGAGACCGCAGCTGCCGGTGTTGGCAGCGTCCGCACCCTGGCGCATCACATCAGCGACCGCATTTACGAAGCCATTACCGGAGAGCCGGGCGTGTTCTCCACCAAGCTCGCCTATGTGACGGTGAGCGGTGAGGGCGACCAGATGCGTTACCGGCTCCAGGTCAGTGACGTGGACGGCAAGCGGGCAAAAATCCGGCTGGAAAGCCGTGAGCCGATTCTGTCCCCGGCCTGGTCGCCGGACGGCAAGAAGCTGGCCTATGTGTCGTTCGAAACTGGCAAGCCAGCCATCTACGTGCACGAGCTGTCTTCCGGACAGCGGGACAAGGTAGCGGATTTCTCCGGCCTGAACTCGGCCCCGGCCTGGTCGGAAGACGGTCAGTCCCTGTTGATGACCCTGTCCCGTGACGGCAATGCGGAAATCTACCAGATGGACCTGGCCAGCCGGAAAACCACCAAGCTGACCAACCACTGGGCCATCGACACCGAGCCGGCCTGGGACTATGCCAACAAGGGCATTTACTTTACCTCGGACCGTTCCGGTGGCCCGCAGATCTACTTCATGGAGCGCCCGGGTGCCGAGCCGCGCCGGATCACCTTCGGCAGTCGTTACAACGCACGGCCTCGGCCGGATAACAAGGGTGAGTACGTGTATTACGTGCACCAGCGGGACCGGGCATTCCACATTGCCCGCACCAACCTGAAAACCGGTGACGAAAGCATTATCACCCGCACCGAATCGGATGAATCACCCAGTGTGTCGCCCAATGGCCGACTGCTGATCTATGCCACCGGCCAGAACGGAGCCAGCGTGTTGACCGTTGTTTCTGCCGACGGCGGTGCGGCCTACAGCCTGCCTGCGGCCGATGGCGATGTAAGAGAACCGGCCTGGGGGCCGATCACCCGCTGAGGCTGTTAGCGCGGGCAGAAAAACTGGTTTAAGCAAACTCAAAAAGAGGGAAAGGAAGTATGAAACTGTCATTCTCAACAAAAGTGTTCGCTATGGTACTTTCTGCCGGACTGGTAGCAGGCTGTAGCTCCACCGGCGAAAACATGGAAGACGAAGCCTACGGTTCTGACGTCCAGGCTATCGGCGGTGATGACGGCTCTACGGTATATGGTGGCGACGATGGCGATGGCGTTTCCTCCGGTGTTCTGAGCGACGAAGAGCGTCAGGCTGCCCGTGAGCAGGCCGAGCAGCAGGCCCTGCGTGATATCACAACCTTCTACTTCGATTTCGATACTTCCGAAATCAAGCAGGAAGCCCGTGACGTGCTGGTTGCCCACGCTCGCTACCTGGCAGACAATCCGCGCCAGCAGGTTCGCCTGGAAGGCCACGCCGATGATCGCGGCACCAAGGAGTACAACCTGGCCCTGGGTGAACGCCGTGCCAATGCTATCCAGCGTTTCCTGATTGTGAACGGGGCTTCCCGTGGCCAGATGGAAACCGTAAGCTACGGAGAAGAGAAGCCGGCTGTACGTGGCACTTCCGACAGCGCCCGGGCGCAGAACCGTCGCGTAGAGCTGATTTTCCAGTAAACCTTCTGATTAACCGGACGGGCCCATGAGAAAACAGCTCATGGCGACCGTGCTGATCCCGCTGGGCCTTGGCCTGGCGGGAGTCGTTCAGGCACAGTCGTCGAATGTCTCCTCCCAGAGCAGTGCCGAACTGTTCTACATGATCCAGCAGTTGCAGGGCGATGTTCGCCGCCTGCAGGGCAGGGTTGAAGAGCAGCAGCACGAAATCAGCCGGTTGCAACAGCAGGGCCGGGATCGGTATGTCGACCTGGACCAGCGTATCCTGGATCTCTCCAAGGCGATCGAAGCGCGTCCGGAGCCTGCTGCCGCAAGTTCAGGCGGGGCAGCGGACGCTTCAGGGGGCAGTGGCTCGCAGCCGGTACAGCCGGAGAAGGTTTACCGGTCTCCGGAAGCGGATGAAAAGCAGGCCTACGACGAGATCATCAGCCTGATCCGTAACGACAAGGATTACGACACCGCCATTTCACGGCTGTATGACTTTGTCGACAAGTATCCCGAAGGCGACCTTACCGTGAATGCCTATTACTGGCTGGGTGAGGTTTATCTGGCAAAGCCGCAGCCCGAGCAGGCAAAGCAGGCGTTCACGATTGTGGCAACCCGCTACAGTGATCACCGCAAAGCGCCAGATGCGGTCTACAAGCTGGGTGTCGCGCTGGATCGGCTGGGCGAGAAAGACGAAGCCGTGCGCCGGATGCAGAGCGTGGTCGATCGTTATCCGCAGTCGTCTGCCGCAGACCTGGCTAAAAAATACCTGGACAGTGCAGGAAGTTGATCGCACATTGAACGATCTGGTTGTCGGGTGATCAGTCAGGAAAAAAATATAAAGATTCCCGAAAAAAGGGGTTGATCACCAAAAAAAATTCAGTAATATGTGCGCCTCGTTTGGGTCGTTAGCTCAGTTGGTAGAGCAGTTGGCTTTTAACCAATTGGTCGAAGGTTCGAATCCTTCACGACCCACCAAACACAGAATGCCCGAAACCAACGCGGGTGTTCGCCGGATGAAAAGCCGGCAAAACAGTTACGGGTCGTTAGCTCAGTTGGTAGAGCAGTTGGCTTTTAACCAATTGGTCGAAGGTTCGAATCCTTCACGACCCACCAACAAACCGGAGTGCCTCAGGGCAATTCGGTTGAAAAAAAGAGCCTTCGGGCTCTTTTTTTTTGCCTGTCGGGCCACCATCTTTGAATCAGCCCAGGCAGCCACTCAGGGCTTTATCACGGGTATATTGCAGGCCGATGAAATGCGGTGGGGAAGTGATATACTCTGGCGGTAAACGTATTTCAGAGATCCAGCGATGACACGAGCGCAAGACCGTATCCTTGTTCAGGAACACCTGGCCCACCAGGCCGAGCCCAAGCCTTTGAGCGACAGTGAAAAGGCCGACCTCGAGGCGCGCATCAAAGATGCCCTCAAGGAGAAGGATGCCGTGCTGGTTGCGCATTACTACACAGACCCGGACATCCAGCGACTGGCTGAGGAAACCGGTGGTTGTGTGGCAGACTCGCTGGAAATGGCCCGCTTTGGCAACCAGCATCCCGCGTCTACGGTTGTGGTGGCAGGCGTCCGCTTCATGGGTGAGACCGCCAAGATCCTTAATCCGGAAAAGCGTGTGCTTATGCCCACCCTGGAAGCGACCTGCTCGCTGGACGTGGGCTGCCCCGCGGACGAGTTCTCCGAGTTCTGCGACCAGCATCCGGACCGCACCGTGGTGGTCTACGCCAATACTTCGGCGGCCGTGAAGGCGAGGGCAGACTGGGTGGTTACCTCCAGCTGTGCCCAGGCTATTGTTGAGCACCTGGATGCCCGGGGCGAGAAAATCCTGTGGGCGCCAGACAAACACCTGGGCCACTACGTGCAGAAGACCACGGGCGCCGATGTGCTGCTGTGGGACGGCTCCTGCATTGTGCACGAGGAATTCAAGTTCCGCGGCCTGGAAGACCTCAAGGCCCTGTACCCGGATGCCGCCGTGCTGGTGCACCCGGAATCACCGGATGCCGTGGTGCAGATGGCGGATGTGGTGGGTTCAACGTCCCAGCTGATTAACGCGGTGCAGACCCTGCCGAATGAAGAGTTCATTGTCGCCACCGACAACGGCATCTTCTACAAGATGCAGCAGCTGGCGCCGAACAAGACTTTGATTGAAGCCCCGACTGCCGGAAACGGCGCTACCTGCCGCAGCTGTGCCCATTGCCCCTGGATGGCCATGAACGGGCTCGAAAACCTGCTGCATGTGCTGGAAACCGGTGACCAGGAAGTGCTGGTAGACGATGCATTGCGTGAGGATGCCCTGCGCCCCCTGCGCCGTATGCTGGACTTTACCGCCAATATGAACCTGAAGGCCGCAGGCAACGCCTGATTTCAGCCTTGCCCGTTATTACTGGCGGGCTTCCTGCAGGCGGCTGGCAATTTCGCCCAGGCGCTGGTTGATCACCTGCCGTTCGGTAGACCCGGCCGGCAGCAGTTCCTGGGCCTGGCGCAACTGGCGCTGGGCCGCACGCCAGTCTCCCATCAATACCTCATACTCTGCCCGTGCCCGATGCACGCCCACAATATTGCGGGCCATACCTTCCGCTTCTGCCAGTCGCAGCCAGACCTGTTCCTGGTGCGGATATTGTCGGCTCATATCCCTGAGTACAGACGCTGCTGCAGAGCCGTTACCGTCACCGATTTCGGCGCTGGCCAGCATCATACTGATCGGGTAGTTGCCCGGATTGCGTGACAGCGCACCCTGCAACAGATTCCGGGCCTCGGCAAAGCGCTGCTGGCTGATCTGTGTTTCGGCCAGGGAGACCTGAAACGTGATGCGCCCCGGATTGTCTTCCAGCAGTTCCCTCAGGATGTTTTCTGCCTTCTGGTACTGCCTGGCTTCGTGATAGGCCACGGCCAGGCCATAGCGGATGGCATCGTTGCGCTGGGCGTCGTCCCGGTTCAGGTAGGCCTCGAAGGTTTCGATCGCAATCTCCGGGGATTGGGCGTAGTGCACCTGCAGCCGGCTGCGGACAAGATGGTATTCCTGGCCATCCCGCACTCGTTCGTCAGGGTATTGCTCGGCCCGGTTACGGGTGTCGGCTACCCGGCTCTGGGTGAGCGGGTGCGTGGAAAGGTATTCCGGCAGCCGATTACCTTGCAGGCGGTTCTGGCGCATCATGATCTCGAACATTTCCGGCATGCCCCGCGGATCCATGCCGGCGCTGGCCAGGATGTCCAGGCCCACACGGTCAGCTTCCTGTTCGTGGGATCGACTGTAGGCCAGCATGTTCTGCATGGAGATGGCCTGGGTGCCGGCAATGGCGGCAATGCCGATGTCGGACTGGGTCACTGCCGATAACACAATGCCGGCAATCATACCGGCAAGGGTCAGCGGTGCGCTGGTTTCCTGCTGCTGCATGCGCCGGGCAAAGTGACGCTGGCTCAGGTGCGCCAGTTCGTGGGCCAGTACCGAAGCAAACTGTTGCTCGGTGGCGGCGTTCAAAAACAGCCCGCCATTCACGCCAACGATACCGCCGGGCACGGCAAAGGCGTTCAGGGCAGGGCTGTCGATCAGCGCCAGGCTGAGATTGCGATCATCCAGCGGAGCCGAGGGCACCAGCCGGTAAATCATTGAACTGAGATAGTCGTAAACCAGCGGATCCTGGATCTGCGGGGCCGAGCGCCGGATGGAGGTCATCACCTGCTGGCCGATGTCGGCCTCCTGCTGGCCGGAAATCAGGCCACCGCTGCCGCCAATGCTGGGCAGTGTGGAGTTATTGGCGGTCAGCGCAGCCGGTGTGGTCAGCAGGCTGGCGGCCAGGGACAGGGCCAGGCTTAAACGCGATCTGCTTCGGCGATTTTTGGAGTGCGTCATGGATTCCGATACTGCCCCGGTTTCAGATGGCCGTTAGACCAGTGGTGCTCTTCGAAGTTCTGGTTTGGATTACCAACTCTTGAGGTGCAATAGGGTAACACCACCGGCATAATGCGTGCCTGAATACTGACTGAATGTTAATGGTAACTTTTTCTTATGGCTGACCGAAGTCTGGACGCAAGCGGCCTGCGCTGCCCGATGCCGTTACTGAAGACCAAGCTTGAGCTCAACAGCATGTCGCCGGGTGAGCAGCTGGAAGTGCTGGCTACCGATGCCGGCTCTAACCGGGACATTCCCGCCTATGTTGCCATGTCGCCCCACCGGCTTGTCAGCCAATCGGAGAGTAATGGCGTCTATCGTTTCATGATAGAGTGCGGCGGTTAATTTCCGGAGATTTTCATGGTCAGAATTTTACGGGGCCTGGCCCACAAGTATTTCTCGGACGAAGAAGCGGTCATCCTGTTTTTGCTGCTGGTGACCGGAACAATTTTCGTCATCTGGTTCGGTGCCATGCTGGCCCCGGCCATTGCATCACTGATTGTCGCTTTTATCCTGCAAGGGCTGGTGTCCAAGCTGAATCGCATGGGGGTTCCCCAGACGGTTGCGGTTATTTCGGTGTTCCTGGTGTTTATGGGTGTGCTGATCGGGTTTATCTTCGGCCTGCTGCCGCTTATCTGGACGCAGGTGAGCACCCTGGCCGGCGAAGCGCCCCGGATTATCCGGGAGCTGCAGTCGTATCTTTCACTGTTGCCGCAGGAATATCCTCACCTGGTCTCTGAAGAGGCGGTGAACCTGATTTACGCGGAAATCTCTGCGGAAGTAGGGCACGCAACCCAGTGGCTGGTGTCTTTCTCGCTTTCCAGTATTCCGGACCTGGTGGCCTTGCTGATTTATATGGTGCTGGTGCCGATCCTGGTGTTTTTCTTCCTGAAAGACCGGGAGCTCATCGTCAATTCCATTGGCCGCCTGCTGCCGCCGCAACGCCCGATGATGGTTCGTATCTGGCACGAAGTTAACCTGCAATGTGCCAACTATGTGCGCGGTAAAGCCGTGGAAATCCTGATCGTTGGCGGGACCACCTACGTGGCGTTCAAGTTGCTGGGCATGCCCTATGCTGCGCTGCTCTCTTTGCTGGTGGGGCTGAGCGTGGTGATTCCCTACATCGGTGCCGCCGTGGTGACCGTGCCGGTCGCCGTTATCGGCTTGTTCGCCTTTGGCTGGAGCAGCCAGTTTATCTGGATCATGGTGGTTTACGGCATTATCCAGGCGCTGGATGGCAACGTGCTTGTTCCGGTACTGTTTTCAGAGGTTAACAACCTGCACCCGGTGGTCATTATCGTGGCGGTACTGTTCTTCGGAGGTATCTGGGGCTTGTGGGGTGTGTTCTTTGCGATTCCGCTGGCAACCATGCTGAAAGCCGTGTTTGCCGCGTGGCCGGTGCAGGAGGACATACCCGCACCGGCACAGGAAGCCTGATTCAGAGCGCCTTGACGGCCTCGAGCACTTCGTCAACGTGGCCGGGCACTTTTACGCCCCGCCACTCCTGGCGCAGCACACCTTTCTTGTCGAACAGGAAGGTGCTGCGTTCGATGCCAAGATGCTCCTTGCCATAGAGCTTTTTCAGTTTGATGACGTCAAACAGCTTGCACAGGGTTTCATCTTTGTCTGAGATCAGGTGAAAGGGGAAATCGTATTTCGCCCGGAAGTTCTCGTGAGCCTTCAGGCCATCCCGGGAAACACCGAAGATTTCGGTGTCCAGCTCCGCGAACTGTGACATGCGATCGCGGAAGTCCTGGCCCTCGGTGGTGCAGCCGGGTGTATTGTCTTTCGGGTAGAAATAGATAACGATGTTTTTGCCCTTGAGGTCGGCTGGCCGGATGACCTGTTCACCGGTGGCCTCGGCTTCAAAATCAGGGATGGGTTGGTTCAATGCTACAGATGACATGAGTTCTCCTTGAATTCCCTTGTGTCGTTACGAGCCCAACATTACCATATCGGTTTTATTCGGACGGAGCTTTTATGATTACGGGTAGCCTTGTCGCACTGGTCACGCCCATGCATCCAGACGGTGAGATTCACTGGGAGGATCTGGACAAACTGGTGGACTTTCACATCGAAAACGGCACTCACGGTATTGTTGCTGTGGGTACCACCGGCGAATCCGCAACCCTGGACCCGAAAGAGCATTGTCGGGTTATCGGGCATATCATAAAACGGGTGGCCGGCCGGATTCCTGTGATTGCCGGTACCGGTGGTAACAGTACGCGCGAAGCGATCGAACTGACCACTGAAGCCCACAAACTGGGTGCCGATGCCTGTCTGCTTGTGGTGCCATACTACAACAAGCCGACCCAGGAAGGCCTGTACCAGCACTTCAAGACCATCGCTGAAGCTGTACCGGGCATGAGCCAGATTCTGTACAACGTGCCGGGCCGTACCGCCTGTGACATGTTGAACGAAACCGTTGAGCGCCTGGCTGATATTCCCAATATTGTCGGTATTAAAGACGCCACCGGTAACATTCCCCGCGGCAGCGAACTGATCGAGGCCGTTAAAGGCCGCCTGGCGGTTTACTCCGGTGACGACGCTACCGCAGCAGACCTGATGCTGGCCGGCGCCAAGGGTAACGTTTCGGTAACCGCGAACGTCGCTCCGAAAGCCATGTCCCAGCTGTGTGAAGCGGCAGTTGCCGGTGATCAGAGCGAAACCGCTCGCCTTAACGAGTTGCTGATGCCGCTGAACCGCAAGCTGTTCCTGGAAGCCAATCCGATTCCGGTGAAATGGGCCTTGCAGCGCATGGGCATGATTGGTGAAGGCATCCGTTTGCCGCTGACTCCGCTCAGCGAGAAGTTCCACGGCGAGGTGGAAGACGCCCTCAGAGCCGCTGGTGTTCTCTGAAGCCGTAAGAACCACCCGCTAACCGGAGTTGCCGATGCAGTTTCTTGCACGAGCCCGCAGTAAAACCCCGCAGATGTCCCGGCCAGTGGCCGGGATTCTGCTTGTAACCAGCCTGGCTGGTTGCAGCTTGCTGGAAGACCGTTCCCAGCGCTACGTGGATGCGCCCGAAGGGCAGCCCATTGAAATCCCGGAGAGCGCAGACCAGTCCCGTTTTTCTGAAATCATGCCGGTACGGAGCATCAATACCGATGATTCCCGCCGGATGTATCCGTCGTCGATTCCCAAACCCCCGGACATGACCTCCGAGATTCTCGATCAGAACTATGTGATCGAAGAGCTGGATGGTCGGGCCTGGCTGCTGGTGAACGAAGTGCCGGGCCGGCTGTGGCCGGTGGTCAGCGCCTGGATGAATCAGTCTGGCCTGGGCATGGCCTACGACAGCCCCCAGCTGGGCGTTATGCAGAGTGAGCTGGCTAACTTCAGCAAGCGCAGCCGTGAGCTTCTCGGCCTGGATAACACCCCGGCCGCCGACGAGCCGCGCATGCTGGTACAGACCCGCCTGGCCCCGGGCATCCGCCGCAAGACCACCGAGATCCGTATCCGCACGGTTGAACTTGCAGAGAACCCTGAGGGCCTGGTCAGCTGGGATGACGGTGCTGCCGGCTCTGAATCGGCCCTGGAGCGCCAGAAAGCCCTGCTGGGTGAACTGGGCGAGTTCCTGAAAGCCCGTGAAGACAACAAGTCTTTCTCCCGGGCAGCATCCGGCATGGTAGCCGAGCCCCTGGTGCGGCTGTTGTCGGAAGGCGACGTTGCCACTGCGGTGAGGGTAGAGCTAGATTACGGCCGGACCTGGGCTGAGGTAAACCGTTCCCTGGCCGAGATCGACGCTGAGGTAATGGACCTTAACCGCAGTGCCGGTTGGTTCCAGGTGGATTTCCGCACCGAAGACGAGCGCTCGCCCGGCTGGTTCTCCTGGTTCAGCAGTAAAGACGAACCCACTCACACCCATACTGTGCGGGTTGAGCAGCAAGACGACGCCGTGTTTGTAACGGCCGAGCAGCAGGACAACTACACGGGTGAGTACAGCGCATCTGACTTGCTCACCCGTTTGTTTGAACAACTGTATTGATCAACGGGGCGGCTGACAGGTCGCCCGCGTTTGGAGACCCCAATGGAAAAGCGTGAAGAACTCTACGCCGGCAAGGCAAAATCCGTATATCGCACTGACGACCCCGAGCGTTTTGTTCTGGTATTCCGGGATGACACCTCGGCCTTTGACGGCGAGAAGAAAGAACAGCTGAACCGCAAAGGCATGGTGAACAACAAGTTCAACGCCTTCATCATGGAAAAGCTGGAAGCAGCCGGTGTACCGACTCACTTCGAGGGCCTGCTGTCGGACACCGAATCACTGGTCAAGAAGCTGGACATGATTCCGGTGGAGTGTGTGGTTCGCAATATTTCCGCCGGCAGCCTGTGCCGTCGCCTGGGTGTAGAAGAAGGCCAGGAGCTGAATCCGCCCACGTTCGAACTGTTCCTGAAGAACGATGCCCTGCACGATCCGATGGTGAACGAATCCCTGGCTGTCAGCTTCGGCTGGGCCGGCGAGCAGGAACTGGCCAGGATGAAAGAGCTCACCTACAAGGTGAACGACGTACTGAAGGCCCTGTTTGATGACGCCGGCATGCTGCTGGTGGACTACAAGCTGGAGTTCGGCCGCAGCGGCGGTGAGATTGTACTGGGTGACGAGTTCAGCCCCGACGGCTGCCGTATCTGGGACAAGGAAACCCGCAAGAAGATGGACAAGGACCGTTTCCGTCAAGGGCTTGGTGATGTCATCGAAACCTATGAGGAAGTTGGTCGCCGCCTTGGCATCAACTTCGACTGAACAGAGCACACAAAGCAAAAGCACAACAAGCAAAAAGGTGATGTATGCGTAAGTTGATGATTGCTGTAGGCGGTTCGCTGGTGATGGCGGCCCCGTTGGCCAATGCCGACATTCTGGGTGTGGGCGCAAACGTAAGCTACTGGGATTCCGCTTTCTCAGGTGAGGTGGTGAACAAAGACTCCGCCGTGGATATCGAGAACGACCTGAACCTGGATAGCGACAGCAACGCCAATTTCACGGCCTATTTCGAGCATCCGGTGCCGGTACTGCCGAACGTGCGGGTGAACTACACCAGTATTTCCCAGAGTGGTAGCGGTGAAATCGGGCTTGAAGATTTTGATGTTATCGACGCTGGTGCACCTGTGTCGTCGGATCTGGATCTCGACCAGCTGGACGCCACCTTCTACTACGAAGTGCTGGATAACTGGGTAAACCTGGATCTGGGCCTGACGGCTCGCAAGTTTGATGGCGAGCTGATCGTTCGGGACCAGACCAACACCGCCAACGTCAGTAAAACCACCGTCGATGCCGTGGTACCCATGGGCTACCTGGCCGCCCGTTTCGACCTGCCGTTCACCGGCGTGTCTGTTGGCGCTGACGGTAACTTTGTAAGCTACAGCGGCGACTCCCTGCACGATGTGAACGTGTATGGCCAGTTCGAGATTGCCATGCTGCAGCTGCGTGCAGGCTACCGCGAAATGGCGATTGACTACGAAGATGACGACGACCAGCTGGACGTGGAGCTCTCCGGCCCCTTCGCCAGCGTCGGCTTCACCTTCTGAGCAAGCATTAAAAGGCGCCTCCGGGCGCCATTTTTCATGGAGAACAGATCTTGAAAATCCTCGTTACGGGAACCGCCGGCTTTATCGGCTCACACCTGGCCCATCGACTGCTGGATCGCGGTGATGAAGTCATCGGCGTGGACAACGTAAACGACTATTACGATGTCAACCTGAAAGAGGCTCGCCTGGCCCGGCTAACCGGCAAGGCGGGGTTCACCGAAGTGCGCCAGGACGTAGCGGACCGGGCCGCCATGGAAGCCCTGTTCCGGGAACACAAACCCGAGCGGGTGGTGCACCTGGCCGCCCAGGCCGGCGTACGCTATTCCCTGGAGAACCCCCACGCCTACGTAGAGGCCAACCTGGTTGGCTTTATGAACATCCTAGAAGGCTGCCGCCATAACGACGTGAAGCACCTGGTGTACGCCTCCAGCAGCTCGGTATACGGCGCTAACGAAACCATGCCGTTCTCCGTGCATGACAACGTAGATCACCCCCTGAGCCTGTACGCGGCCTCCAAGAAGGCCAATGAGCTGATGGCCCACACCTACAGCCACCTGTACAACCTGCCCACCACCGGCCTGCGGTTCTTTACCGTATACGGTCCCTGGGGCCGGCCGGATATGGCGCTGTTTATCTTCACCAAGAAGATCCTGGCGGGCGAACCGATTGATGTGTTCAACCACGGCCATCATAAGCGGGACTTCACCTACATCGACGATATCGTAGAGGGTGTCATCCGTACGCTGGACAACGTCGCCCAGCCCAACGAAGACTGGAGCGGTGCCCAGCCGGACCCGGGCACCAGCAAGGGGCCGTACCGCATCTACAACATTGGCAGCAATAACCCGGTGGAGCTGTCCCGGTTTATCGAGATCATCGAAGAGCGGGTCGGCAAAAAGGCCGAGAAGAACCTGCTGCCCATGCAGCCCGGTGACGTGCCGGCGACCTACGCCAATGTGGACGACCTGATCAACGATGTGGACTACAAGCCGTCGACCACCGTGGAAGAGGGCATAGCCAACTTTGTGGACTGGTACCGGGATTTCTACAAGGTCTGATCGCCACTGCACAGAAAGAAGGCCAGCATCGTTGCTGGCCTTCTTTGTTTATGAGACCTGGTTGGTTAGCGCAAAAGATACCGGTCTGCCGGTGACCGGGCAGTGGAAGGCCAGTTCAACTGCGGTCAGTTGCAGCCCGGCAGAATCTGCTGTTCCGTAAAGTTTGTCTCCGACAATCGGGTGGCCAATACCGGACAGGTGTCGCCGTATCTGGTGTTTTCGGCCAGTATCGATGCGGATTTCCAACGCGGTGGTATCGGAATCTTCGTCATAGGTGAGGGTAGTCACGCGACTGACCGAGGCTTTGCCGTCCAGGGGCGTGTCGATCCGCAGGTCGTCGGCAACCAGGTTGCCGGTTACCCGGGCCCGGTAGATCTTGGTCATGGTTCGTCCGGAGAAAAGTTGGGACAGCGCTGCCGCGGCTTTACCATCGTGGGCGATCAACATGATGCCCGCAGCATCCCCATCCAGCCGGTGCACCAGAAAACAGGGTTTGTTCAGTTCGGTTTCAGCCAGACGCAGCAGGCTGCAGTGGTCACCCCACTGCGAACCCTGGGACAGCAACCCGTGCGGCTTGAACCAGACAGTGTAACGGCCTTTGTTCTCCAGCAATTCAGGTTCTTCCGGTTGGCGCGCCAGAACCTGGTCATCATAGAACAACTGGATGCGAGTGCCCGGTTTCAGCTCCCGCTTGGCCTTCCGCAACCGCACCTGCTTGCCTTTCTGTGTCCACCAGCAGGCGCCCTTGGCCATGGCATCCTTGATGCGCTGCTTGGGCAGGCCAGAGGCTTCCGCCAGTGCATCTACCGCAAGCCGGGAGCTTTCAACAGTCAGGTCGATGGTCTGGCGCATGGTTGGGTTGAGCACTCCGGTTTCAGGTAAGCAGGCCGGGCATTATAGCGGAAACGGGTTCGGGAGCACGCCTTTACCGGCTGTGCTACTGTTCGTAAAGGCCGATATTCAAGGAGACCGTATTATGCCGCTCATTGGCTGGCTATTTCTTTTCGCTGCATTCGCATTGGTTGTCGGCAGCCTGCTGTTTTTGCGTGATAGCGCCAATATGAAGATTCCCAAGGAAAAGCTGGAGAAGATTCGGGAGCGTAAGGCGGAGCAGGAGAAGGCAGACGAGGAGGAAAGGGATCGCTGGTGATTATTGCCCCGGGGCTTGCCTGTCGGTGTGGCGTTGCGCACCGGTGTAGTGCAGGCCTTTTAAATTCTGGCAAAGCGACAATGGAAAATGCATTAAAAACAATGCATTGAAAAACCTGAACAATTGGCCAGCTTTTTGCTCCATCTGAAGTTGTTACCCGCTTAGGGCGGTGCAACACAACTTCAGAATGGTTCAGGAGAACGATGCATGAGCATGAAACGCAGTCTGGCAGCGGCCATTGCCCTGACTTTATCTTCTTCCGTAATGGCAGAAGACCCGATGAAAATCGGATTTGTCTACGTTGGCCCCATCGGGGATCACGGCTGGAGTTACCAGCACGATCTGGGCCGCAAAGCCGTTGAGGCGCACTTCGGTGACCAGGTTCAAACCACCTATGTGGAAAACGTGGCCGAAGGTGCCGACGCCGAGCGCACCATCCGCATGCTGGCCCAGGCCGGCAACGACGTTATCTTCACCACGTCGTTCGGTTTTATGAACCCCACCATCCGGGTTGCCGAACAGTTCCCTGATATCACCTTCATGCATGCCACCGGCTATAAGCAGGCGGATAACGTGGGTACCTATCTGTCCAAGACCTACGAGGGGCGTTATGTAACGGGAGTGGCGGCCGGGTTGGTGACCGAGTCGAATGTGCTGGGTTACATTGCCTCGTTCCCGATTCCGGAAGTCATTCGCGATATCAACGCGGTGTATCTGGGGGCTAAGTCGGTGAACCCCGATATCGAGATCAAGGTGGTGTGGGCCAACACCTGGTTTGATCCGGCCAAAGAGGCCGATGCTGCCAACGCCATGATGGATCAGGGGGCCGATGTGGTGATTCAGCACACCGACAGCCCTGCGCCTCTGATGTCCGCCTTGCGCCGGGGCAACTGGGGTGTCGGGCAGGCATCTGATATGCGGGAGTTTGGTAAGGAGGCCCACCTGTTATCCGTCGCCAATAACTGGGGGCCTTATTACGTTGAGCAGGTTCAGAAGGTCATGGATGACAGCTGGGTGCCAGAGGATCACTGGGGTGGCATTGACGAGGATATGATCCAGATTATCGGCCTGAGCGACCGCCTGAGCGAGGAGCAGTCGGCGGCCGTGAACCAGGTGATTGAGGCTATTGGCGCCGGTGAGTTGCATCCGTTTACCGGTCCTTTGAAAGACCAGGCCGGCGAGCTGAAAGTGGCAGACGGGGTGACCATGACCGAGCAGGAACTGGCGGGTATGAACTGGTTCGTGGAAGGCGTCGGGGCAACACTGCCGCAGTAACGATTCTGATCAGACACTGACAAAAGAGCCCCGATCAATGGGGCTCTTTTTTGGCTGACTAGCGGGTGTGTTTCAGAAAGCGGGGTCGGAACCGCGCGTGGCCCAGCCGGTCATCCGTCGCTCGACCAGTGCGAAGAGTTCGTACATCACCACGCCCATGACGCCGATCACCACCAGGCCTGCAAACACCAGCCCCATATCCATCGTCGAGCTTGCTGACAGCATCAGGTACCCGATGCCAACGTTGGACGCTACGGTTTCAGAGATGACCGAACCGACAAAGGCCAGAGTGATAGCAACCTTGAGTGAAGCGAAGAAGTATGGCATGGAGCGGGGCAGGGCGACTTTCTTCAGGATATCGATGCGGCTGGCGCCGAGCGAACGCATAACGTCCTGCAGCTCTGGCTCCAGCGTCGCCAGGCCGGTGGCCATATTCACCACCACCGGGAAGAACGAGATCAGAAATGCGGTGAGTATGGCGGGCACTGTGCCAATGCCAAACCAGACTACCAGCACTGGCACGAAAGCCACTTTCGGGATGCTGTTGAAGCCCACCATCAACGGATAGACGGCCTTGTAGATTACCGGTGAGGAACCCACCAGCATGCCCAGAACCAGCCCGAATACCACGGCAAGGGCGAATCCGACAACGGTGGTGAACAGTGTCTGGGTGGCATGCTCAATGATTTGTGGCCGGTATTCCAGCCAGGAGCGCCAGATATCGGTGGGGGCGGGAAACAGGTAGTCGGGAATCTGGAAAGCGAAGCACACCAGCTCCCAGAACAGCCCCAGAAACAGGAGCAATAGCCAGGGCGAGGCTTTCATCAACAGGCGTTTGCGCTGAGCCAGGGTCATCAGGATCCCTCCCGGATTCGGCCAATGTGGTCACGTAATTCGAACACCAGGTCGGCAAAGGGATCGGTGTAGGTGACGGAAAGCTCTCTGGGCCGGGGCAGGTTTACCGGCTTGCGAACCAGTATCCGGCCCGGGCCCTTGCTCATGACGTATACGGTATCGGCCAGAAAAACCGCTTCGCGAAGGTCGTGGGTTACCAGAACCACGGTAAAGGGCTCTTCCTGCCATAAATCCCGGACCATGCACCAGAGTTCCTCACGGGTGAAGGCATCCAGTGCGCCAAACGGTTCGTCCAGCATCAGCAGGGAGGGGCGGTGGATCAGTGCGCGGCAGATTGACGCCCGCTGCTGCATGCCGCCGGACAGCTCCCAGGGGTATTTGTGTTCGCAGCCGGCAAGGCCAACCCGCTTGAGCAGGGCGCGCCCCAGTTCTTCGAACTGTGTTTTTTCCCGGCGGAACTTATGGCGGTACTCCGCCACTATCTCAAGTGGCAGAAGCACGTTTTCAAGGGTCGTGCGCCACGGCAGCAGGTTGGAGGCCTGAAACGCCATGCCAACACCCTTCTGCGGGCCCGCCACTTGCTTGCCCCCCAGATAGACATAGCCATCGCTCGGTGGCGCAAGCCCGGTGACCAGCTTCATCAGGGTGGACTTGCCACAGCCCGAAGGGCCGACTACCGCCACAAACTCATTTTCTTTCACGCTCAGGGAGATGTTTTCGATCGCCAGCGGGCCATCCTCTCCATAGCGCATGCTTACATTCTCAAACTCGACAAGGTCCATCTGGAACTCCGGTAGGCCAGGGAGCCCGGGCGCGCCGCACCCGGGCACAGGTGCGTCAATCGATCGAGCGCTCTGCCTTTGATGGCAGGTAGCTGCTGTCGAACAACTGCGTGAGTTGGTCTGACGGTTCCAGGTTGTAGGAGGCCACCATGTCCGCCATGGCCCGCTCCATGCGCGCTTCGGTGATGGCGCCCAGACCTTCCGCGCGGGTTTCTTCGGTGATCACGTGGTTGTCCATGGCCAGTTTAAGGCGGCGCAGTTCCAGGTCCTGTTTGATCAGGCCATCCCGTTTTTTTACATAGGTAATCGCGGTTTCAGGATCTGCGATGGTTTCTTTCAGGGCTTTGTTGAAGGCTCTCAGAAAACCTTTGACCGCCTCCGGGTTCTGTTCGAGCAAGGCATCCTGGGCAATGATGGTGTTGCCGTAGAACTCCACTCCGTAATCCGGGTATTTCAGCGCCACGATGTTGTCCGGCGCAACGCCGCGGGCTTCGAGGTTCAGCAGGCTGGTGAAGTAGAAACCGGTAATGGCGTCTACCTCACCCCGGGCCAGCAGGGTTTCCCGGATGGCAGGATCGGCCGATTGCCACTCAACGGAGTCCACGGCCAGGTTGTTATGCCGGGCAAACGACGGCCAGGCTTTGCGGCCGCCATCGAACACGGGGGCGCCCAGAGTCTTGCCTGCCAGGTCTTCGGGTTTTTCAATACCGGAGTCTTTCAGGGCAAACACCGCCGCAGGCATGGTGTTGTAGACCATATAAACAGCGGTTACGCCGGTTTCCGGGTTCTTTGAGGTGGTTTCTGTCAGCGCGCTGAAGTCGGCAAAGCCCATGTCGTAGGCATTGGTGGCTACGCGGGTAACCGCGCCTGCCGAGCCGTTACCGGCATCAATGGTGACGTTGAGCCCCTCACTCTTGAAGTAGCCTTTTTCGAGTGCCATCAGGAAAGGCGCAGAGGGCCCTTCGAAACGCCAGTCCAGGGTAAACCGAATGTCGGTATCAGCCTGGGCGAAGGTGCTCGCGGCCAAGGCGCCTGCCAGAGTGACGGCTTTTGACAGCCCCCTGAGCAGGCCGGGCTTTTGCTGTTTTGCTTTCATGGAGGTGTTCCTCGCTGTGTTTGGAATAGAGGTTTTGCGTACTCACAGGGAAAGTGCAATTGCCGTACCAGAGTCCCGGAACACCGGCCCGAGTGCCGTAAAACCTGACCACATGGTCTATTTTGTTGGCTTCCGGGCTCCACCGGGTGTTAAGAGAGTGCCCTGAAATGGCGCTCCGGCCTGGCCCTGTGGACCAAACCGGTGCCGCCAGGGCGTTATTGGCCAGCGTTATCCAGCCAGCCCCCCAGTGCGGTACGCTCCTGCTCGGTCATGCCGCTGGTATTGCCCAGGGGCATGTAATGGGTGCGGACGGCTGCCTGCTGCACCCGGGCGGAATGGGCCAGCAGGTCAGCCAGCTGTTCCAGTACTATGCCGGCAGGCGGTGCCTGAAAGGCCGGATGCGCCGGCTCTCGGGCATGGCAGGCGGTACAGTGCTGGCGGAGCAGACCGGAAACCTCGGTATCGGTAGCCACAACACGTTCAACAGCGGCGTCAGAATTTCGGTTGTCAGGGGCGAGAACCCATACCAGAGCCAGGGTCAGGAAGGCCGAAAACACCAGTATTCCGGGCTTATGGATGCCCCGGTGTTTCAGGTTGAAATAGTGCCGGGCAAAGGCGGTGATAAAACCGATGGCCGCCAGAATGGCCCAGCCTTCGGGGTGGCCATACAACATGGGGTAGTGGTTGCTGATCATGATGAACAGCACCGGCAGGGTCAGGTAATTGTTGTGGGTGGAACGCAGCTTGGCGAGGCCTGCCAGCCGGGCAACCTCCGGCCCCGGTGTTTTGCCCTCGCGAACCGCGCTCACCAGGGCGCGTTGTGAGGGCATGATCCCCAGAAACACATTGGCCACCATCAGGGTGCCGATCATCGCTCCGATATGAATGAACGCGCCCCGGCCACTGAAGAGCTGAAACAGGCCCCAGGCAGCAAACACCAGGAGTGCGTAGAGCAGGGCACCGAACAGCTTGCCATTGCCGGCCAGCCGGCTGCGGATCATCAGCTCATAAATGCCAAGCATCGCGGCAATACTGGCCAGCCCGATGGCGGCGCCGGTGCCGGCACCGAGATCGGCTTTGGCCGGGTCCAGCAGGTAGCCGGGTGTGCCCAGATAGTAAACCAACAGCAGCAGGGCCATGCCGCTGAGCCAGGTGCTGTAGGCTTCCCACTTGAACCAGTGCAGTTCCCTGGGCATCTGCTCCGGGCCCAGATGGTATTTGGCCACTTCATAAAAGCCACCACCGTGTATGGCCCAAAGGTCACCCTTGATGCCCTTAGCTTGCTTCCATTCCGGCGGCTCCCGAAGGTGGTTGTCCAGCCAGATAAAATAGAAAGATGCGCCAATCCAGGCGACGCCGGCAATCACATGAAACCAGCGAATAATCAGCCCAAGCCATTCGGTGAGATACGCCTCCATAGGGTCAGGCTCCTGTTGCCGTCAAAGAAAGGGGGGCAGGTTGTTCGTCTGCGTCAGGGCGCTGCCAGAGAAGCTGGCCGGCGACGGCAGTTGCGGCAATGGCCCGGTCATCGCCCAGAATCATCAGGTCAAAGAGCAATTCCTGCAGACTTTGGCCTGCACGGTGTTTCATCGCCGTGATGGGTGCGCCAAGCGGGTCCAGAACCACAAAATCGGCCTGGTTACCGGGGCGGAAATTACCGGTCTGGTCTTCCTGCTGCAGAACCCTGGCATTGCCCAATGTGGCCAGATAGAAGGCCAGCCAGGGTGTCAGTGTCTGGCCCCTGAGCCGGCACACCTTGTAGGCCTCTGCCATGGTGGCCAGCATGGACAGGCTGGTGCCGCCGCCGACGTCTGACGCCAGCCCGACCTGGACACCGGCAGCGCGGGCGGCGCCCAGATCGAACAGGCCGCTGCCCAGAAAGGTGTTAGAGGTGGGGCAGAAAGCGATAGACGCGCCGGTTTGCGCCAGCCGGTGGCGGTCCTGGTCGCCAATGTGGATGCCGTGGGCAAGCACCGTATTCCGGCCCAGCAAACCATAGTGGTCGTACACATCCAGGTAGCTGTGGCGCTCCGGGAACAGTTGCCGGGTGAGCTCGATTTCACCGGTATTCTCAGCCCAGTGGGTCTGGATCAGGGCGTCCGGGAATGCCTGTGCCAGTTCACCAGCCAGCTGCAGTTGTGCCGGGCTTGAGGTAATGGCAAATCTGGGGGTGATGGCGTAGCGAAGGCGACCGCGGTTGTGCCAGCGTTTGGCCAGTTCGCAGCTGTCCCGATAACTTTCCCGGGCTGTGTCGGTCAGGTTCGCCGGCGCGTTCCGGTCCATCATGACCTTGCCGGCAGTCAGGGCCATGCCCCGGCTTTGTGCGCCCTCAAACACCGCATTAACCGAGGCCGGGTGCGAGGTGCAGAATACCAGGGCAGAGGTGGTGCCATGGCACAACAGCAAATCCAGAAACTGGCTGGCTTCGGCCCGGGCCCAGTCGGCCTGGCAGAACCGGGCCTCATGGGGGAAGGTATAGGTCTCCAGCCAGTCCAGAAGCTGGGTGCCATAACTGGCCATCACCGCCAGTTGCGGCATATGCACATGGGTGTCGATAAAGCCCGGCATAATCAGGCCCTCGGGCCAGTGCCGGATATCGGTTCCGCCGGGCAGGCGTGATATGAGTTCGGGGGCCGGCCCCGTGGCCAGTACCCGGCCCTGGTGAACGACCAGCAGGCCGTCCGGGTAGTACTCGTAACTGTCAGGTTCGGGCTCGGGGGCGTTGCCCGGGTCGTTGAGAAAATGGAGGATGTTGCCCCGGTAAGCCTGGCATCCCGCCGGAAACGCAAGTAATGGGTCCACGTCTATCAGCTCCCCCGGTAAGTGGAATAGCCCCACTGGTTCAACAGCAGGGGCACGTGGTAGTGGCTATCGGTGTCGGCAACGGTGAAGTCGATGGTCACTTCCGGGTAGAAGCAGTCCAGCTTGCGCTTTTGGTACCAGTCGCCGGTGGCAAAGCGCAGCCGGTAATGACCGGAGTCAACCGGACCAGGCAGCCAGGATGTTATCCGGCCGTCCTGGTCGGTAGCGCCTTCGGCCATGAGTTCGGGGCCGCCTTCGGTGATCCGTTCCAGCACAACCCGAACACCTGCGGCCGGTTTGCCGCTACCGATATCGAGGACGTGTGTGGTGATCGGGCTCATAACAGTTTCTCCAGTCGTAATTCGGTTATTTTTGCCTGCTCCTGTGCCGCGTTCTGCAGCTCCTCGCCCCGGGTGTTGCACAGGCGCTGTTCCAGCAGTTCCAGCATGTCCGGGGCGCTTTTGCCGGTGGCACAGACAATGAAAATGAACCCGAACTTGTCCAGGTAAGCCTGGTTGCCGGTGCTCAGTCTTTGCAGGGTGTCTTCATCCGCCTGCCGGGTGCCGGCCTGCTCGTCGCCGGCCAGGTTTCGGGTGCTGGCGTATTTTTTCCGAAGGCTGTCAAGATTGCCGATTCTGGGATGGGCCTCGAACGCTTGCAGCCAGTCGGCTTCCGTCAATATCGGCCAGAGTTGCCGGCACGCGGCGTAGAGGCTGTTGCGATCCATGAAAGGGCGGGCGTTAAGCATGCCTTGTACCCAGGTCTCTGCTGCGCAGCAGTTCCGCAGCAGTGGTTCCGCCTCGGCTGCTGGCAGTTGATTGAAATCACCAAGGTTCATGAAGGGAGGTCTCCGGTTTCTTTTTCGGGCAGCAGGCCTTTGAGTTGTTGCCAGGAAATGCCCCGTTTGGACGCAGGGTTATCGGGCTGTGCTGTCAGGGTGAGCAGTTCAGCCATGATGGAAACTGCTACTTCCATAGGGCGTTTGCCCGGCACGTCGGACCGCCCCACAGGACAGCGGATGCGGGCAATGTCGGTATCCGAAAAGCCGCGATGGGCCAGGCGCTGACGAAAACGTTCGGCCTTGGTGGCAGAGCCGATCAGGCCGATACCGGCGGGGGTACCGGCCGTGAGCAGAGCCCGGCAAAGCTCGAAATCCAGGTGGTGATTGTGGGTGACAATCAACACCTGTTGCTGGTTGCACAGTTCAGGCGCATCGCCGGCGGGGTCATCGGTGTGGTGAATCCGGACATTGGCCGGTGGTCCGGCTGGAAACTGTTCTGGTCGCGGGTCAACCCAGGTAACGCGCCAGGGCAGTTCCGCCAGGATGGTCACCAGGGCCCTGGCCACGTGGCCGGCGCCAAAGATCACCAGTTGTTGCTGGCTGCCCGGATGGGTTTCCAGAAGCACCGACACACTGCCGCCGCAGCACTGGCCAAGGCTTGCGCCCAGGGGAAAATGCGCCAGTTCGCTCTGGTAAAGCCCCTTGGCCAGACGCTCCCGGGCCTGCTGGCAGATGCGGTGCTCCAGATGGCCGCCGCCAATGGTGTCGTAACAGTGTTCTCCGGTGATCACCATTTTGGTGGCGGGCTCCCGCGGTACCGAGCCGGTCACACCCAGCACGGTCACCAGGGCATAGGGCTCACCACGCTGCTCACAGAGGGCGACCGCCTGGTGCCAGTTAAGGGGCGTTGCCATCATTGTCCGTTCTCCTGTTGGTTTACCCAGCGCCGGGTTTCGGTAACGGCATTCAGTACACGTTCCGGTGTGGCCGGCGTGTCCAGTGGCGGGCTGAAGCGGTAGTCGCTGAGGCTGGATACCGCGTCGCGAAGCGCGCTCCACACTGAAATGCCAAGCATGAACGGGGGTTCGCCCACGGCTTTGGAGTGGAATACCGTGGCTTCGTGGTTGGGGCTGTCTTTCAGCAGCGCTACCCGCAGGTCTGGCGGGCAATCGGAAACGGCGGGAATTTTGTAGGTGGCTGGGCCGGTGGTCAGTAACCGGCCTTCGGCGCTGTACACCAGCTCTTCCGTGGTGAGCCAGCCCATGCCCTGAATGAAGCCGCCTTCAATCTGACCCATGTCGATGGCCGGGTTCAGGGAGCGCCCGGCATCGTGCAGAATGTCGGTACGCAGCACCCGGTATTCACCAGTCAAGGTGTCGACTACGACCTCGGAGCAGGCGGCACTGTTGGTGTAGTACAGAAACGGCCGGCCCTGACCGGCGTCGTGGTCATAGTGGATCTTCGGTGTGGCATAGAAGCCGCTGGAGGACAGGGATATCCGGTGCATGTAGGCGGTCTGGATAAAGTCTTCCCAACTCAGGCAGTGGTCTCCGATATGAACCTGGTTAGCATGGAACCGCACGTGCTCTTCCGGCACATTCCAGTGGGATGAAGCAAAGGCGGTCAGGCCACCCAGTATCTTTTCGCAGGCATCAAGCGCAGCCATGCCATTGAGGTCGGAACCGGAAGAGGCCGCCGTGGGGGAGGTGTTCGGTACCTTATCGGTGCGGGTAGCGGAAACCTTGACCCGCGCCACGTCCACCTGAAAGGCGGTTGCGACCACCTGCGCTACCTTGATGTACAGGCCCTGGCCCATCTCGGTACCACCGTGATTTACCTGAATGCTGCCATCGGTGTAGATGTGCACCAGTGCACCGGCCTGGTTCAGGTGTTTTGCGGTAAAGGAGATGCCGAACTGCACCGGGGTCAGCGCCAGCCCGCGTTTCAGCACCGGGTTGCGGGCATTCAGGGCAATGATTTCCTGGCGCCGCTGGCGGTAAGCGGAGCTGCGTTCCAGTTGTGCGATCAGTTCCGGGAGCACCTGTTGTTCGATGGTCTGGCCATAGTGGCTGACATCGCGGCCGGGGCCGAACAGGTTGAGTTTGCGGATATCCAGGGGGTCTTTGCCCAGATGGCGGGCAATGTCGTCCATGGCCTGTTCGATGATCATCATGCCCTGGGGGCCACCAAAGCCCCGGAACGCGGTGTTCGATACCGTGTGGGTCTTGCACCGGTGGCCAACCACCCGGGC
This sequence comes from Marinobacter vinifirmus, assembly GCF_002258215.1. Taxonomy (GTDB): domain Bacteria; phylum Pseudomonadota; class Gammaproteobacteria; order Pseudomonadales; family Oleiphilaceae; genus Marinobacter; species Marinobacter vinifirmus. The sequence goes on along the minus strand of NZ_NEFY01000002.1, from coordinate 256,405 downwards.
CTGGTCCAGGTAGTAGGCGTTGCAGGCATGGAACATGGCCCGGTCGACAATGGCATCTGAAAGGTCCGGAGAATAACCGCAGCGCCCGGCCACCATGAGGTCCGCGCCTTTGATCAGCCCCGAGTCGTCAAAACCGATGTGGTAGGTGTTGAAGAAATCATGGCGTTTGCCGGTTTGCACCATGTCGTCTGAGCGCGACAAGCGGTATTTGACCGGGCAGCCCGTCACCCGGGCCAGCAGTGCGGCCACACAGGCCAGCGGTGCTGCCTGGGTTTCCTTGCCACCAAAGCCGCCCCCCATGCGGCGTACTTCGGCCTGCACGCAATGGATGGGCAGGCCCAGCACTTCAGCCACCAGCTTCTGCACCTCACTGGGGTGCTGGCTGGAGGTATGGACGAACATGCCGCCATCTTCGGTGGGCTCCACCAGGCAGGCCTGGCTCTCCAGATAAAAGTGCTCCTGACCGCCGATGTGTTGCTGGCCTTTAAGCTGGTGGCAGGCGCCGGCGATGGCCTGGTCCGGGTCGCCCCGTTGCTGGCGCCGGCCCGGCCGCACAAACAGCTGCTGCTCCAGAGCATCCTGAACGGTGATGACGGCTTCCAGTGGCTGATACTTCACGATGGCTTTGCGGGCCGCTTTGCGAGCCGCCTCGTGACTGGTGGCGGCAACGGCGAACAGGGGTTGGCCAATGTGTTCAACCGTGTCCTGGGCCAGCACCGGATCGCCGGGGAACACCGGGCCGATATCCAGGTGGCCGGGTACATCGGCTGCGGTAATCACGGCGACAACGCCAGGGGACGCATGAACCCGGGACAGGTCCAGCTCCAGAATCCAGGCATGGGCCTGTTCGCTATGGCCCACGGCCGCGTGCAACAGGCCTTCCGGTGCTGGCAGGTCATCGATATACCGGGCCTGGCCACTGGTATGCAGCCAGGCACTGTCGTGTTCGACGCCGGTGCCCACTACGCCCAGAGCGCTGTGGGCTGGGGTGGGGGTATTGAGCGGAAGTTTACGCATAGTCGGTCACCATGAGCGGGGTATCCAGGTGATGCAGGTCGGAGTTTTCGAGTAGTGCCCTGTAAAGCAGATTGCCCGCGACCTGTAACCGGTAAGCGGAAGAAGCCCGCACGTCGGTCAACGGCGAGAAGTCGTCGCTCAGCGCTGTTATAGCCTGCTCAACCGAACGCTGATTCCAGGGTTTGCCCAGCAGCGCGGCTTCTGTAAGGCGTGCGCGGGCAGGGGTTGCGGCCATACCGCCGTAGGCGAGCCGGCAATCCTGAACCACACCGTTCCGAAGGGTCAGCCGGAAAGCTCCGAGCACCGCGGAGATATCGTCATCGAGCCGTTTTGAAACCTTATAGATGAACAGGCGCTGGTTGGGCTCGGGAACGGGGATGTGGATGGAATGGATAAACTCGCCGGGCTGCAGGTCGGTTTGCCGGTAGCCCTTGAAGAACTGTTCTGCCGGGAGTTCCCTGGCCCCCTCCGGGCCTTCCAGTTCCAGGGTGGCATCGAGCGCTATCAAGGCGGGCGGCATATCGCCAATGGGGGAGGCGTTGGCAATGTTGCCGCCGAGGGTGCCCCGGTTGCGCACCTGCAATGAGCCCAGCCGTTCCAGCAGATGGTCAAAGGCCGGCCAGAGCCCGGACAGCTGGCTGTGGAACTGCCGGTAGGGGGTGGCTGCACCGACCACCAGGTGGTTTTCTTCCAGCTGGCAGCCATTCAGTTCCCGCACCCGCTCCAGGCTGATCAGCTTGGGCAGGGTTTTCAGCTGTTGGGTGATCTCCAGCACAAGGTCCGTACCTCCGGCAATCAGCCGGGCATCCGGGTGAGCGCGCAACAGGCGTTTGAGCTGAGGCAGGGTTGCCGGGGCGTAGTATTGATTGCCGTTCCGGGCTTCCAGACTGGTCATCGAGGTGTCGTCAGCCGTAGCGAGCCCATCCGCTTGATCGGCCCTGGCCAGATACCGGGCAGGGTGGTTATCGGACCCTGGTTGCCAGCTTTGCACCAGCGCCTGCCGGCCGGCTTCCATGATCGGCCGGTAGCCGGTACAGCGACACAGGTTTCCGGCCAGGGCCTCCATCAGTTTGTGGTCGTCGGCGTCGCCCGGTGCAGATTCGCTGTGCAGGGCAATCAATGACATGACAATGCCGGGGGTGCAAAAACCGCACTGTGCACCGTGGCAGTCCATCAGGCTCTGCTGAACCGGGTGTGCCGGCTGTTCCCGAAAGGCTTCAATGGTCAGCAGGTGTTTGCCCTGCAGGCTGCCAATCAGGGTGATGCAACTGTTAATGGCTTCATAGCGAATTTGACCGTTATTGTCTGGCGCCCCGGTAATCACGGTGCAGGCGCCGCAATCTCCGGAGCCGCAACCTTCCTTGGTGCCGGTAAGCCGCTTTTTGGTGCGTAGCCACTCCAGAATGCTCTGGTTTGGGTCGGCCTGGTCAATTTTTTCGGCACGGCCGTTGAGAACAAATTCGATCACCTTGGTCTCCGCTTCTGCTGTCTGGAAAGGGGATTCCGGGGCCTTGCACTTATAAGGCGGGCGCCCGGATCAGGTTCTTTTCCAGAGCTTCTGCAAAAAGCTGACCAACTGGTTAGCTCTGCTCAAATCGAGCACCAATTCATTTTTGGCAAGGTTATTGCTCAGCTACCAAATGTTGATTGGTTGGTCAGATTCTTTATGGCCGGACCTGACCCAGACTACGAGGAGACCGGGAATGGCAGTTTCTGCTCAGAGGTTAAAGCTGCAGGGGATCGTGAAAGATTACCCGGGGTGTCGGGCTAACGACGGCGTAGACCTTACTGTGGGCGCCGGCGAGATCCACGCCCTGCTGGGGGAGAATGGCGCGGGCAAAAGCACGCTGATGAAAATCATCTATGGCGTGGTTCAGCCGGATGCCGGTCGTATTGTCTGGAATGGCCACCCGGTGACAGTGGAGAACCCGGCCCGAGCCCGGCAACTGGGCATAGGCATGGTCTTTCAGCACTTCTCTCTGTTTGAAACCCTGACTGTGGCGGAAAACATTGCGCTGGGCCTGCCGGCAGACGAGGTTCGCGACCGGGGCGCACTGGAGCAGCGTATCCGGGAGGTGTCCGAACACTATGGGATGGCCCTGGACCCCCGGCGCTTTGTCAGCACCTTGTCTATGGGGGAGCGGCAACGGGTGGAGATTGTCCGCTGCCTGGTTCAGGAAAGTACCCTGCTGATTCTGGACGAACCCACCTCGGTACTCACCCCCCAGGAAGTGGCCACACTGTTCAAAACGTTGCGCAAACTGGCAAGGGACGGCTGCAGCATTCTGTTTATCAGTCACAAGCTGGAGGAAGTCAGGAGCCTGTGCGATCAGGCCACGGTGTTGCGCCAGGGCCGGGTGAGCGGACATTGCCAGCCGAAAGACTTATCTGCCTCAGACATCGCCCGCCTGATGGTGGGCGACGATACCCCGATTGCAACCCAGGTCAGCGCTGCCCAACCCGGTGACACCCTGCTGCAGGTGCAGGAGCTGAGCTGGCAAACGGGTGACCCTTTCGGCACCAGCCTGAAGAACATCGGTTTTTCCTTGCGCGCTGGCGAGATCGTCGGCATTGCCGGGGTGGCCGGAAACGGCCAGGAGGAACTGCTCAAGGTTTTGTCCGGAGAGATCACCCTCAAGGGCGAGGCCATTCGTTTCACCGGCGAGGCGATTGACCGCCTGCCTCCCGGGGCACGGCGAGCCCGGGGGCTGGCTGTGGTGCCCGAGGAGCGGCTGGGCCGGGGTGCAGTGCCGGTGATGTCGCTGGCCGACAATGCGTTGCTGACCGCTGCAGGGCAGGGCCTGGTGCGGCGTGGTGTGATTCGGCGGCAACGGGTTCGGGAGTTTGCCAGAGACGTCATTTCACGCTTTGGCGTGCGCTGCTCTGGCGAGCAAAGCAGCGCCTCGAGCTTATCCGGCGGCAACCTGCAGAAATACATCCTCGGCCGCGAAGCCTGTCAGTCACCAAGGCTTCTGGTGGCCTCCCACCCAACCTGGGGTGTGGATGTGGGCTCGGCGGTGGCTATTCATCAGGCGCTGGTAAAACTGCGCGATGAGGGCGCCGCCATCCTGCTGATTTCAGAAGACCTGGATGAGCTCTACCAGCTCTGCCACCGGATGGGCGCGATCTGTAATGGCCGTCTGTCACCACTGGCCCCGGCCTCTGAGTTGAGCATCAATCAGTTGGGGCAGTGGATGGCAGGAAACTTCGAGGTGGAGGAGCTTGCTGATGCTGCAGCTTGAGCGCCGCCCTGAAGCCTCTACCACCCTGCGCTGGTTATCGCCTCTGCTGGCCCTGGCCCTGACGGTCGCAACCGGCTTCCTGTTATTCCTCGGCATGGGCAAAGACCCGATCCAGGCCCTGACCTTCTTCTTTATCACGCCGATCAGTGACCTCACCGGACTTGCCGAGCTGGGCCTGAAAACCGCGCCTTTGTTGCTGTGTGCCGCCGGGCTGACGGTCTGCTTCCGGGCCAGAATCTGGAATATCGGTGCCGAGGGCCATTTCCTGATTGGCGCGGTGGCTGCCAGTGCTGTTGCGGTTTCGGTGGGGGATGCCGGTGGATTCCTGGTTTTGCCGGCGGTTCTGCTGGCGGGCATCGCCGGTGGTATGGCATGGGCGTCGATTGCCGCGTTTCTCAAGACCCACCTGAATTGCAACGAAATCCTCACCACCATCATGCTCAATTACATCGCCCTGAACCTGCTGCTCTATGCGGTGCACGGGCCCCTGAAAGATCCCTACGGGTTTGGTTTTCCCCAGTCGGTGATGTTTGCCGATGCGGCTTTGTTGCCAGCGTTGATTAACGGCACGCGGCTGCACATCGGCCTGGCCTTCGGGTTGCTGGCGGCTGTCGCAGTATGGGTGCTGTTTGCCCGCAGCTTCATCGGCTACCAGTTGAACGTGGTGGGTGAGGATCATCGGGCGGCTGCGTTTGCCGGATTTAGCGCCAGACGGCTGACCTGGTTCGCGCTGCTGGTTGGTGGTGCAACTGCGGGGCTGGCTGGCGCCGCGGAAGTGACCGGGCCGATCGGGCAGCTGGTGCCCCAGGTGTCGCCGGGCTATGGCTACACCGCGATCATCGTGGTGTTTCTGGGCCGGATGCATGCCCTGGGCATTATTGCCGCCAGTGCCTTGCTGGCTCTGACCTTTATTGGCGGCGAGATGTTGCAGATTGCCATGAACATGCCCAAGGCGGTGACCGCCATGTTCCAGGGAATGCTGCTGTTCTACCTGCTCACCTGCGATGCCTTTATTCACTACCGGATTCGTTTTCGCCGGCCTTTACCGGCAGGCCTGTCCCAACCCGCCGCCCCGGCCGGCCAGGAGCTCTGATATGGACCTGTTGACCAACATTCTTGCCGCCACGGTGGTGGCCGGCACCCCGCTGCTGCTGGTGGCCCTGGGCGAACTGATCTGTGAGCGCTCCGGCGTTCTCAACCTGGGGCAGGAGGGCATGATGCTGATGGGCGCGGTGGCCGGGTTCATCGCGACCTTGTCTACCGGCAGCCTGGCCGCCGGGGTTGTTGTCGCCATGCTGACCGGGCTGGCGATGTCGATGTTGTTCGCCGTTATGGCAGTGACCCTCTCCGCCAACCAGTACGCCGCCGGGCTGGCGTTAACCATCTTCGGCACGGGCCTGAGCGCCTTCGTGGGTGCCGGCTTTGTCGGCCAGTCCATCGAGGGTTTTGAAAAAATTGCGATCCCCCTGTTGAGTGATCTTCCAGTGCTGGGTCGGGCGCTCTTCACCCAGGATTTGCTGGTGTATTTTTCCTGGCTGGTGTTTGCAGGTGTTGCTCTGTTCCTGCGCTTCAGCCGCGGCGGCCTGGTTCTGAGGGCCGTTGGGGAGTCGCCAGGTGCGGCCAACGCCAATGGCTTGCGGGTACTCACCGTGCGTTACCTTGCGGTGGCCTTTGGCGGGGCCATGGCCGGCCTTGCCGGTGCCTATCTGTCGCTGGCCTACACCCCAATGTGGACCGAGAACATGACCTCAGGCCGGGGCTGGATAGCGCTGGCGCTGGTGGTGTTTGCCAGCTGGCGCCCCGGGCGCTTGCTGTTGGGTGCTTACCTGTTCGGGGCGGCCTCCATTCTTCACCTGGTGCTCCAGGGGCTGGGCTGGCGCAGCCCCACTGAGTTGCTGGCGATGCTGCCCTACGTGGTTACCATCCTGATGCTGATTCTTTTGTCGTTCGACCCGGTACGCACCCGGTTGAACACCCCGCTGTCTCTTGGCCAGCCCTACCGGCCGGGACATTAACTAAAACGATGTACTGCTAACAACCGATGACCCAAAAAAGTAACCAGAGAGGCTATGCCATGAAAGCACTTCGGAAAACCCTGATCGCAAGCTGCGTTGCTGCAGCCTGTTTTGCGCCTGCTGCCCACGCCGAGAAGTTCTTCGGTGGCTCCAGTATCTCCATCCTGCACAGTGCCGATTACCAGGGCGTTCAGTTCGACGCCGGTGGTAACGGGGGAATGGAATACGAGGCGACCTACTTTACGTTCGAGAACGTGACCGCTCACAACTGGGGCGGCACCTTCTTCTTTATCGACCGGGACCAGCCTCAGGGAGACCTTGAAGGTACCGACAACGTTTACGGCGAATTCGCGCCCAATATCAGCGGCAGCTGGCTGACAGGCCAGGACTTGTCGTTCGGGCCGGTGAAAGACATCACCCTGGCCGGGCAGTATGAATTTGGCGGCGGTACCGAGGCAAACAACTACATGTACGGTTTCGGCCTGGCGTGGGACGTGCCTGCGTTCCGTTACTTCACTACATCTTTCTACTACGTTGATAACAGCGAGATCAGTGATGACTGGCAGATGACGGTCACCTGGGGCCTGCCGTTTGATGTGGGTGCGGCGAAATTCCTGGTGGATGGTTACATCGACTGGTCCACCTCGGCCAGTGATCACGAGTCCGAGTTCCAGTTCACGCCCCAGATCAAGCTGGACGTGGGTAACTTCATGGGCAACCCGGGCGTGCTCTACGCCGGTATTGAGTACCAGTACTGGAACAACAAGTTTGGCCTGAACGAGACGCTGGTAGACACCCAGAGTTCAGTCAGCGCACTGGTGAAATTCCACTTTTGATCCATTTCAGGAGTCCATCGGAATGGAAAGGGTGGACTCCTGAATCACCGGACAACAAGTGAGTGAACCATGACCAGATCACTGTCAGTGCAGCAGAACACATCTGAAGCGGGCCGGAGCTACCGGCCTGGCCGGATCCGGGAGCGGAACCGGGAAGCCATTCTGCAGGCGGCCGAGCAGGAGTTTGCCCTGCACGGCTACAAGGGCACCACCATCCAGAATATTGCTGAACGGGCCGGCTTGCCGAAGTCCAACGTGCTTTATTACTTCAGCAACAAAAAACGCATGTACAGCGCCATGTTCGACGACATTCTGCTGCGCTGGAACAAAGTATTCTCGGAAATAAAACCGGACGACGATCCGGCTACTGCACTGGAAACCTTTATTCGCACCAAGGTGAACATGTCGCAGCAATACCCGCTAGCGTCACGATTGTTTGCCATGGAAATCATTCAGGGCGCGCCCTTCTTGCTCGACCACCTGCGCACCAACATGCGCGAGTGGGTGCGGGGCAGGGCGTCGGTAATCCAGCACTGGATTGATGAGGGCAGGATGGCGCCGGTGGATCCGGTACAGCTGATTTTCCTGATCTGGTCGTCGACCCAGCATTATGCCGATTTTCAGGTGCAAATCCTGATGGTGGAAAACAAGGCAGAGTACGAGCCAAGGGACTTCGAGCATGCCGCGGATTTTCTTGTTGACGTTATTCTCAGAGGCTGTGGCCTGGAGCGACCTGGATGAATGAAGGTAAAACCTACCCAAGGGATATGCGCGGTTACGGTGAACATCCGCCCCACGCGCAGTGGCCCGGTAACGCCCGTATCGCGGTGCAGTTTGTGTTGAATTACGAAGAAGGCGGTGAGAACTGCGTGCTGCACGGCGACGAGCACTCGGAAACCTTTCTGTCCGATATCATCGGCGCCGCTCCCTATCGTGACCGGCACCTGAGCATGGAATCGCTCTATGAGTACGGCTCCCGGGCCGGTGTCTGGCGGGTATTGCGGGAGTTTCGGCGCCGCGGGCTGCCGCTGACCGTATTCGGTGTGACCATGGCCATGGCCCGAAATCCGGAAGTGGTCAGAGCGTTTATTGAAGACGGCCACGAAATCGCCTGCCATGGCATGCGCTGGATTCACTATCAGGAGATGAGTGAGTCCGAAGAGCGGTGCTATATGCAACTGGCCATAGAGCAGCATCAGGCACTCACCGGCGAGCGCCCGTCAGGCTGGTATACCGGCCGTGACAGCCCCAATACCCGGCGGCTGGTGGTCGAGGCGGGCGGTTTCCTGTACGACAGCGATTATTACGGCGATGACCTGCCTTTCTGGACACAGGTGATCGACTCTGCCGGCACACAGCAGCCTCACCTGGTGGTTCCCTACACCCTTGAAGCCAATGATATGCGCTTTGCCTCGCCCCAGGGCTTCAATACCGGCGAGCAGTTCTTCCAGTATTTAAAAGACAGTTTCGATGTGCTGTACGCCGAAGGGCTGGAAACACCGAAAATGCTGTCGGTGGGGCTGCATTGCCGGTTAATCGGGCGGCCGGGAAAATTCCGCGCCTTGCAGCGATTTCTGGATTACCTCGAACAACACGACCGGGTGTGGGTGTGCCGCCGGGTCGACATCGCCCGGCACTGGCGCGCGCACCATCCCTTTGAGTTTCAACCCACCAAGAGTATCTGCCATGACTGATATAGTGATTGCCCCGGTACCGGAAGGCCCGGAGTTTGCCCGGCAGGGCCTGAACCTGGCGGACAGTTCTCTGGGGGCCGAAGTTCTGGAAGTCACCGACGAGTTTTTTGCACCCCGGGCGCGAATGCTGGCACCTGGGCCGGCCGCTTTCTACCCCGATCGCTACGATGACCACGGCAAGTGGATGGACGGCTGGGAAACCCGCCGGCGCCGGACCACCGGCCATGACTGGTGCATTGTGCGGCTGGCCATGCCGGGGGTACTGACCGGCGTGGACTTTGATACCAGTTTCTTTACCGGCAACTTCCCACCGGCGGCATCACTGGAAGCCTGTTACAGCCCTGCAGCTGTGCCTGATGGCAACAGCGAGTGGATTCCCCTGGTGCCGGCTACCGAGCTTGCCGGCAACGATCATCGGTTCTGCGCCATCACTTCTGACCAGCCCTGGACCCACGTGCGTTTGCACATCTACCCGGATGGTGGGCTTGCGCGCCTGCGGGTTTATGGCAGGCCCTGGATGGACTGGCGCCGGGCAGCCCCCAACCAATCCATCAACTTGCTGGCGCTGGAATGCGGTGCTGACCAGGTGGCCTGGAGCGACGCCCACTATGGTGAACCCCGAAAGCTGCTGCGCCCCGGGCGGGGCATCAATATGGGCGACGGCTGGGAAACACGGCGTAGGAGAGAGCCAGGCAACGACTGGTGCATTCTGGCCCTCGGCCACAAAGGCATTGCGGAAAGCCTCGAGGTAGATACAGCTCACTTCAAAGGCAACTTTCCGGCCGCCTGCTCGGTACAGGCAGCCTGTGTGGAAGCCGGGGAGGGCACGGCGGCGTCGCTGATCACCCAGAGCATGTTCTGGCCGACCTTGCTGGAGCCCCAACCCCTTGAGGCCGACGCCATACTTAAATTCACGGACCTCAAGGAACTTGGAGCCATTACCCACATCCGCTTCAACATGATTCCTGATGGCGGGGTGAGTCGGGTGAGGTTATTCGGGAAGCCGGTTTTGTGAGCGTGTTACGACGAATAGCGGTTGAGCGGCTCACCCGCGAAGCTTTTGAGCCCTTCGGTGATGTCATTGACACTCACGGCCCGGCACCTTTGTTGATCAATCAGGGGCGCACCGAGCGTTTCCATCGGCTGGCGGGTATAGAGTGCCTGGGCCATGGCGCCCGGGCCATTCTCTCCATTTTCCGGGGCCAGCCGCTTTTACCGCTGGAAATCCACATGATGGAACGACACCCCCTCGGGAGCCAGGCATTTGTGCCAATGAACGGTGGAGATTTCCTGGCGGTGGTGGCGCCCCCCGGCGACTTTAATGAAACGGAGGTTCGGGCTTTTTGGGCCAGGGGCGGGCAAGGCGTGAACTACCGGCCGGGCACCTGGCACGCGCCGCTACTGCCGCTGGCGGCTGACTCCGATTACCTGGTGGTGGATCGCGCCGGCCCGGGCGTTAACTGCGACGAAGTGCTGCTGAACACCCCCATACAACCGGTTTTGCCTGAGGAAGGTTCATGAATGAGTTACCTGTGATTTCACTACAAGGTTTGCGCAGCCCTGATCTGGATGAGCGCCAGGCAACGGCGGCGGAATTGGGGCGGGCCTGCAGGGATATCGGCTTTTTTTACGTCAGTGACCACGGCATCCCGGCGGAGGTCTGTGAGGGCGTATTTGATCTGGCCAGGCAGTTATTCCAGTTGCCAGCCGAGCAGAAGCAGCAGATGTCGATCAAGCGGTCGCCACACAATCGCGGCTATGTGGCGCTGGCGGATGAAAGATTGAACCCGCAAGCCGGCGCAGACCGGAAAGAGGCCTTTAATATAGGCACTGATTTCCCTGAAGATCACCCGGATGTACTGGTAGGAAAGCCGTTCCGGGGTGTTAATTTCTGGCCACCGATTGAGGGCTGGAGGGCCGGGGCACTGGATTACTTTGCGGAATGTCTGGAGCTTGGCCGATTAATCCATCGCGGTTTCAGCCTGGATCTCGGCCTGCCCGAAGACTTTTTCCAACCCCACCTGAAGCAGCCAATTGCAACCCTGAGAATGCTGCGCTATCCGCCCTGTACGGATGCGAACGCGCGGGAAGATGCGGGGGCAGGCACCCACACCGATTATGGCAACATCACCATTCTGGCGACGGACGGTGTAGCGGGTCTTCAGGTGCGCAGCCGGCAAGGGCAGTGGCTGGATGCTCCCCATGTTCCAGGCGCGTTTGTCTGTAACATTGGTGATTGCCTGATGCGCTGGACCAACGATACCTATCTTTCGACACCACACAGGGTGAAGGCGCCAGAGCGGGAACGCTATTCAGTGGCCTTCTTTCTGGAAGTGGACCCGGATGCGGTGGTGGACCCCCGGGATGTAAAGCCGAACGAAGCGCCCAAATATGAGCCGATCACCTGTTCGGACTATCTTGCGGGAAGGTTGAATGCCACCTATGAACACAGGAAGGGGTGATGTTTACTTTTTGGTGACCAAGCCGGGGAGTTGCTGCAGAAACAAAAAAAGCCAGTGCTTACGGGAATCGTAAGTGACTGACTTTTCAGGCAAGACTGGTAGGACCACGCGGATTCGAACCGCGGACCTCTACCATGTCAAGGTAGCGCTCTAACCAACTGAGCTATGGTCCTGTCTCGCAACGGAGACGAAATATACGGATTTCGCGGGGGTTGGTCAACCTCTTTGAGGCTGATTTTTGGCTTTCAGCAGGCCTTTGATGGCGCGGCTCAGGGCGCTCCAGCGGTTCACCAGCAGTGCTGCGAAGATCAGGCCGCAACCGGCCATTTGCAGGGCGGTCATGCTTTCGCCAAACCAGGCGGTGGCGAACAGTGCTACCCACACCGGTTCCAGTACCAGTATCACCACTCCGTGGCTGTGTATCGAAAGGCTCTGGGCATAGGTTTGCAGCAGAAAGCGCCCCGCAGTGGCGACGACTGCGCTGGCCAGTACCCATACATAAAGCATGGGGGGCGGGTTGGTCAGGGTGGGCGCCCAGGGCTCGCTGATGGCGGATTCAGCCAGGGTAACCAATCCCACGGTCAGCAACGCCATGGCCGTTAGCGGTAATGCCGGTACCTTTTGTTTCTGGATGGTTTCGCCGCGCTTGTTAACCACGGTGCGCTGGTTGGCGGCCCGGGTATTCAGGGTGAAATACAACGCGAAGATGAACGCTGCGGCCACGAAATAGAGTTGCCCGGGGTCTGGCCGGAAGCCGTTTTCCAGGGAAAGCAATGCCAGGCCGGAGACGGCGATGGGGATGGCCAGCCAGGTGCTGATGGGTTGTGGTTCGCCAAATACCAGTCGCGCCAGTACCGGCACAATCACCACACCCAGGCTGGTCAGAAAGGCACCTTCGCCCATGCTCTCGGCGTGGAACAGGCCCATAATCCAGCAAGTCATCGCGATGCCGAACACGGCGCCCACGCCAACGGCGCGGCCAAGCTGGTCTGCGCTCAGTCGCAGGAGTGACGGCAGGGCGATAAGGGCCAGCACACTGCCTGCTATCAGAAACCGGGCTGCCATAAACATTAACGGTGGCATCATCAGCACCGCTTCTTTGGAGAACATCCAGCCGAATGCTGCGAACAGAGTAACGACAACAAGCAGCAGATCGGATTTGTGGGCGTCAGACATGATCGAACCAGGCCAGCTGTATGGGAAAGGTTGATCAATCTATCGTTAGGGTACTAAAAAATAAAGCAGCGAAAACCGAGGGGTAGCAATTCGCACAATGATCAAAACCAGCCACCGTCTTTAATAGCTTCAAAACCGAACCGGAGCGTTACTTCATCGCCCACCATGCCGTTGTCGACGCCGTAGGTCATACCCCAGTCGCTGCGCTTGATGACGGTTTCGGCGCTGATGCCCAGCGTGTACTCCTCATGGCCGAAGGGGTACTCCGCCGATTTGTTCAGGGTTACGTCTACATCCACGGGGCGGGTCTGGCCCAGGAGGGTCAGGTCGCCGGTTACGGTGCCGGTGTTGTCTCCGGTTTTTTCAAAACCGGTGACCACAAAGGTGATCTCGGGATGAGCTCCGGCGTTCAGGAAATCCTTGTTACGCACGTGGTCATCACGTTTTTCGTGGTTGGTGAACACGCTGGCGGCTTTGAACATCAGTTTGCCTGAGCTGAGCTCTCCGGTTTCCTCGTCGTATTCAAACTCTCCTTCAATGTCCCGGAACATGCCCATAACCGGGGCATAGCCCACGTGCATGATTTCGAAACTCATGGAGAAATGCTCTTCATCCACCACAAATTTAGCGGGCGCCGCTTGCAGGGCCAGCGGCAGGAGCAGAAGGGCAGAGGCGGTGATTGCTTTAAGGTTTGGCAGAGTCATGGTTGTGTCTCCGTTGATAGAGCCAGCGAACGTCCACAAAAAACGACCAGGCAAGCAGCACAAGCGCAAGCCCGAGGGTGAGGCTGGCAAAAACCGGTGGAATGATGGGAATAACAGCGACCATCAGGGTAACTACCTGCCAGACACAAACCGTTTTGCGGCGAAAACTGTCTGGCAGGTTGGCGTTGAGCCAGGCAAAGCCAAGGCTGGCGGCGATAAAGGCATAGCGCATAAGGCCGAGGGCCAACCCCCAGGTGCCGGCTTTATCGAGTGCCAGTACGGCAAGGCACAGCCCGAGGATAAACAGCGCGTCGAGTTCCATATCAAAACGGGCACCGAATTCGCTGTGGCTGCCAGTGGCGCGGGCGACTTTGCCATCCACGCCATCCAGAATCAGGGCTCCCAGGCTGAGCAGTGCGTAGGTCCACAACGCCGGAGCCGGCTGCCCGCCGAGATAGGGTGCCCAGGCGATCAGTGCCAGTACAATAACCGAACGGGCGAGGGTAGCCCGATTGGCCCACCCAAAAGGCTTTCGCCCCGGCCAGTAACGAAGAATCAGTGCGCCCTGGACTGCATACAGCACAGCACTGAGAGCAAGAAAGCCGGCGGGCAGGCTGAATGCCAGTTGCAGGGCTAATGCCAACACAAAAAGTGTGAAGCCCCCAACAACGAGGTCTTTCGCTGTGGTGGATGTGGGCGTGGTTGTGGTGCTGATGGAATCCATACACCGTTGCGTCCGTATAGCCTGTAAGTGGCGTGAGCAAGGCCCCGTTTTGTAACTATAGTTTGGGGATACTGTTTTTGCGTACGCAGCCAATCAGAAAATGGACTCTTCATGCAACTAAATAAGAACGAAGCCTTCTGGATAACCGGGTTTCAGGCATCGGAACTCCGGCCGGCTCCGGAGCCGGAGCGCTCTCAACCAGGCTCCGGGCAGGTGGTGGTTCAGGCCCTTTATTCGGCGATCAGCCGGGGGACTGAATCTCTGGTGTACAACCAGCGGGTGCCGGTCACCGAGCACCAGCGTATGCGGGCGCCGTTTCAGGAAGGGGATTTTCCCGGGCCGGTGAAGTATGGCTACGCCAGTGTTGGCGAGGTGCTGAACGGGCCAGCCGATTTGCAAGGCCAACGGGTGTTCTGCCTCTACCCGCATCAGCGGCGTTATTCTGTGCCGGCCGAGGCTGTTATTCCGCTGCCTGCCGCTGTGCCACCGGCCAGGGCGATACTGGCCGCCAACATGGAAACAGCAGTCAACGGCGTTTGGGATGCCCAGCCGGCGGTCGGGGATCGCATTGCGGTGGTTGGCTTGGGTGTGGTGGGGCTGCTGGTAGCATGGTTGGTTAGCCGGATTCCCGGTGTGGAACTGCTGGCCATCGACCCGAACGGGCAACGGCAGGCAGTGGCCGAACGGCTGGGCTTTGCTTTCTCCACTGAACCGGATATTGCCGACTGTGACCTTGTGATTCACGCGTCCGGCCAACCTGCGGGGTTGGCGACGGCATTGGCCCTGGCGGGGGCAGAAGCACGGGTAATTGAACTCAGCTGGTATGGAGACCAGCCCGTTCAGGTACCCTTGGGGCAGGCCTTCCATCCCGGGCGCCTGACGCTGAAATCCAGCCAGGTTGGCCAGCTGCCCGTGGAACGGCGCCCGCGCTGGGATCATCGCAGGCGGCTGGCGCTGGTCCTCGAGTTATTGGCTGCCCCGGAGCTGGATGTTCTGATCAGCGGTGAGTCGCGTTTTGAAGCGCTTCCAAAGGTGGCGGCCGATATACTCAGGCCCGGTGCCGATGCACTTTGCCATCGTATTGTTTACTAAAAGGAAATCCAGATGTTCAGTTTGACCGTTCGCGATCACATGATGATCGCCCACAGCTTTAACGGAGATATTTTCGGCCCGGCCCAGGGGCTGCACGGTGCCACCTATGTGATAGACGTCACCTTCGAGCGCCATGTGCTCGACAGCAATGACCTGATTGTCGACATCGGCCAGGCTTCAGAACTGCTCAAAGAAGTGCTTTCTGAATTTAACATGAAGAACCTGGACGACTTGCCCGAATTTGCCGGACGCAACACTACCACCGAGTTCATGGCCAAGGTGGTGTTTGATCGCATGGCCGCAGCCATCCATGCCGGCCGGTTGGGCGAAGACGGTAAGGGTGTGGTCAGCCTGAAAGTAACCCTGGGCGAATCCCATATTGCCTGGGCCAGCTACCATGCCGGTATCTGAACTCTGGTTTGTGGTGCCCGGAGACCCTCAACAGAACACCGGGGGCTACCGGTATGTACGCAAACTTGCTGAGGCCCTGGCAGACACAGGGTTGAAGGTTCACCTTGATGGGCTGGAGGGCGAGTTCCCCCGGCCGGATGGCACAGCCATCAATGCCATGGACCGCTATTTGAAAGCGTTGCCAGAGGGCGCATCCGTTGTTCTGGACGGCTTGGCGATGGGTGGAATGCCCGAGGTGCTGGAGCGCCACCGGAAGCGTTTGAAGCTGATGGCGCTGGTACATCACCCACTGGCAGACGAAAGCGGGCTGTCAGCCGCCGAACAAGCCTGGCTGAAAGATGCCGAGACGCGCGCTCTCGCCTGCGTTTGCAAGGTGTTCACCACCAGCTATTATACGGCCCGCAGGCTGGCTCATTATGGGGCTCCAGCCGCCTCGGTCACTGCAGCTTTGCCGGCCGTGGATGACGAATTCTTTGCTCTGTCGACATGCTCAGAGCCAGCCCGAGATCCATCAAATCCTGTGCAGATCCTGTGTGTGGGGCATTTGTCCCGGCGCAAGGCCCAGCACCAGTTGGTGCAGGCGCTGGCTGAGCAGGCAACGGATGCCTGGTTTTGTACCCTGCTTGGCAGCGATCAGAGAGATTCGATGTATTCGGCGGATGTGAAGGCGCAGGTACATGCATCAGGGTTGGCCGGTTGTATTCGCCTGACCGGTGAGGTCTCGGAAACCGGGCTGTGGAATGCCTATCAGCAGGCAGACCTGTTTGTGCTGCCCTCGGAGTATGAAGGTTATGGCATGGTGGTGGATGAGGCCCTGACCTGCGGCCTGCCAGTGCTCAGCTCCGATGGTGGCGCACTGAGGGAAACCGGTGCCCGTTCGGGTGTGCAGCTGTATCCGGCGGGTGACGTTGCAGCACTTGGGCAGGCTCTGGCGGGGTTGCTTGAGAATCCCGACGAACTGGCGCGCCTGAGAGCCGGAGCCCGTGAAAGCCGGGCCAGGATACGGCGCTGGCGAGACACCGCCGGGGACTTCCTGGCTGGCCTTGAGAGCGAACAAAATGCAGATCCTGCTCGCTTTGATGATCACTGGCTGCGGGCGAGGGAGCCGGCGGATCACCGGGCAAGAAACCCGAAACTCACAGGCCAGCTGGCGGCCTGGCTACAGGTTCGCCAGTATCGTTATCAGCGCACCCGGGACACCGTCAGGCCCCTTCAACTGGTGGATGTTGGTACTGGCCGGGGGTCGAACCCAGTGTACCTTGCGCCCCGCCTGCCCGGGCCGCAGCACTGGGCCCTTATCGAGCCCGACGGCAGCCTGGCCGGCACCGCGGCGGAGCGGGTTCAGGGTACCGGCGTATCGGTAAGCTTAAGGACAGAAAGCCTGTCGGCAGGCAATATGCAGGATGAGCTGCCGGCAGATGCTGACCTGGTCTGTGCTTCGGCATTGATTGACCTGGTCAGTGACGAATGGTTGCAGGCTTTGGTACGTGCCGTGGTTGCCCGCAATGCGGCTGTTCATGTTGTGCTCAGCTACAGTGGGCGCTTTGAGCTTTCACCTGAACACCCGTCAGACGACAGGCTCCGGGCGCTGGTCAACCAGCATCAACATGGCGAGAAGGGCACCGGTGCCGCACTGGGGCCAGATGCCACCCGCCGGCTGCGGGCCTTGCTGGTGGCCACTGGCTACCAGGTGTCTGTAGCGCCCAGCCCCTGGCAGCTGGATTCGGGCGAGCAGGACCTGGCGCTTTTGTTAATGACGGGCTGGGCCCGGGCAGCGACCGAACAACAGCTTTCGGCAGGGGCAGAAATCAACCGCTGGCTCCACACCCGCAAACAGCAACTGGCTGCCGGCGAGCTGCGAATTTCCGTCGAACACGAGGACCTGCTGGCATGGCCACCCGCCTGATCCTTCGATGGCTGGTTACAGTGGCCTTGCTTGGGCTGGTGTTGTCGCTGTTGGATACCGGAGCGTTGCAAGCGTCCCTGGCCAGACTTTCTGTACCGTTTATCGTGCTGATGCTGGCGGTATCGGTGGTACAGGTGGCGCTGTCGGCCTGGCGTTGGTGGTATACCGCCCGCCGGCTCGGGGTTTCCCTGAGCTATCCGGTTGCAATCCGTGAATACTATCTCGCAGGCTTCCTGAACCAGGTACTTCCGGGCGGCGTGATGGGGGATGTGAACCGTGCCTGGCGGCATGCCCGGGCCCCGGTGGGCGAGCCGCTATCTGGCAACGCCACCAGGGCCACCAGGGCCATTGTCCATGCTGTGATGCTGGAGCGCTTGTCTGGCCAGTTGGTGCTGTTACCGGTGGCAGTGCTGGCGATGGCGGCGCTGTGGCTGAGTGGCCGGTTTGAACTTCAGGCTGCTTACGCTGGAACCTCACTTAGCGCTGGTGCAGGCATGGTGGCTCTGGTGCTGGCGGGTGTGGGTGCCTCCTTCATGCTTCGCCGGAAAAATGGAGGCAGGCTCCGGAGTTATTTGCGAAACCTGGGTGCAGATCTCCGGAAGGCTTTCTATGGCTGGCGCAACGCCTGCTTGCAGTGCCTGACCTCCCTGCTGGTGCTGGGTACTTACCTGGCGGTCTTCCTGCTTCTGGCGGCGGATATGGATGTCTTGGGGCAGGGCGTGTCCCCCTGGATGCTGGCCGGGCTCTGTGTGCTGCTTTTGCTGGCGATGGCGGTGCCTGTCACCATTTCCGGTTGGGGCGTTCGCGAGGGCGCAGCCGCTTTGCTCTGGCCGCTGGCCGGCCTGCCTGCGGAGCAGGGGGTGGCTCTGAGTGTGGGTTATGGCGCTATGGTGTTTCTGGCCAGTCTGCCCGGCGCCCTGGTACTGGTTTCCGGGCGTTGATCAGCTGCGGTCCGGGTAGAAAGACAAGTCAAACAACATATCGCTCCCCAGGTTTACCAGCTGCGCTTCCGGCCGCAGGGCCTCATCAAGCTGGTCAATCTCTGGCAGGGAAAAGGCCGGGCGGCCACTGCCAATAATCATCGGCGCCACCATCACATGCAACCGGTCCAGCAGGCCGGCCCGCAGAAACGACGACACAGTCACGCCGCCGCCTTCGATAAAAATCTTGCGCAAGCCAAGGTCCTGTAACACCTCGAGAATATACTTGGGGTCGACCGGTTGCGTGTCGCTGCTGCTGCCCAGGCAGGGCACCCGGGTGACGGCACCGGGCTCTATGCGCTGCTGGCCCGGCTGATAGTGCCCGGCAACCAGGTGCAGGGTGGGGGCCGCTTTGTCGGTAAACAGGTGATGGCTTGCCGGTACCCGTTCGTGGCGGTCGATCACCACCCGTACCGGGTTCCGGCCGGGTGCACGGCGAACGGTCAGCCGGGGGTTGTCTGTGCTTGCGGTACCTGCGCCCACTACAACCGCGTCACACAGGGCACGGATCCGGTGCAGGTGGGTAATGCCGTCGTCGCCATTGATAAACCGGGAACAGCCGGTCACGGTGGCGATGCGGCCATCCAGGCTCTGGCCTAACTGGCCAATCACCCGGATGCTGCTGGCGTCTTCCAGTGGCCGGCACAGGGGCATGAATAAGGAAAACAGACTGTGCACCTGTTCGCTGGCGGGTTGTACCAGCTCCCAGCTTTTACCGTTAATTTTCAGGGCGGGTTGATCAGAGCCCGGCGCCGGCAAGGTGATGTTGCTGCGGTTGGCGGCGTCGAGAATCAGTTGCCATGCGATGTCGGTGTCCAGTGCGTTCCTGACCATGGGCTACCTGCGTGTATGTTTGTTGTGATTTCAGTATAGGAACATTGTGTACAAAGCTGTAGGTACGCTACATTTTCAAATTGATTCACTTTTTCTCAAATTTTCAGGGGCATTGAGACATGCGCTACCTGCAATCGTTCAACAGGCGCCTGCGGCATGTAAGGGAGCAGGGGCAGCTGTCTTTGGCCGATATTGCTGAAATCTGCGGTGTAGACGAGGCGCGGGTGCGCAGCTGGGAGGCGGAAGATGGCCGCCAGCGGGGCTTTCCCGGGGTTACTGAATTGCTGGATCTGTGTCTCAGGACCGAGACGCCCCTTGAACAGCTGCTCGATATGGAAGAGGCCGGAGACGGTGACCAGCTGGAGCTGCCAGGCCTGGCCTTCAGTAACAGTGATGATCTTTCGGTAGCGCTGCAGGAGCTGGAGCAGGAAATCAGCCGGGTTCAGCTGACAGACGGCGAGGCGGAACTGCTGCGCCGGTTCCGCAAGACAACAGACGATAACCGGCGCATGGTTCTGCAGTTGCTGGGGCGCTAGGCGCCCCGGATTCCGCTTTTTTAGTTCTCTTTCTTGTAGATGTTCTCGTAAACGTAGTTGGTGGCCTCTACAAAGCCATCAATGCTGCCGCAGTCAAAACGCTGACCCTTGAACTGGTACGCCAGCACACAGCCATTCTTCGCCTGCTCCAGCAGGGCATCGGTAATCTGAACCTCACCATTCTTGCCCGGCGGTGTGCGCTCGATAATGTCGAAAATGTCCGGGGTAAGAATGTAGCGGCCGATAATAGCCAGGTTGCTGGGCGCGTCTTCCGGTGCCGGTTTCTCCACCATGTCGGTAATGCGGTAGAGACCATCCTTCATGGATTCGCCCGCAATCACACCGTATTTATGGGTTTCGTCTTCCGGTACTTCTTCAATGGCCACAATGGAGCAGCGGAACTGGTTATACAGCTTGACCATCTGGGTCAGAACGCCGTCACCATCTTCCGGGCCCACGCAGAAGTCATCTGCCAGCACGACCGCAAACGGGTTGTCGCCCACCAGGTTGCGGCCAGTCAGGATGGCGTGGCCCAGCCCCTTCATTTCATTCTGACGGGTAAAGGCAAAAGAGTTGTTGTTGATCAGATCCCGGATGGAGGTAAGCAGGCCTTCCTTGCCGGTACCGGCAATCTGGTGCTCCAGCTCGTAACTGATATCAAAATGATCCTCGATGGCGCGTTTGCCGCGGCCAGTGACAAAGCCGAACTCATGAATGCCAGCATCGGCGGCTTCCTCCACCCCGTACTGCACCAGAGGCTTGTTAACGATCGGCAGAATTTCCTTGGGCATGGCCTTGGTGGCCGGAAGAAAGCGGGTGCCGTATCCGGCAACCGGGAAGAGGCACTTTTTGATCATGATGTTCGTCCTTAATCTGGAATCTGGTGATTTGCTTTAGTAACCCACAAAGCGTGCCAAGTGTAACCAAGTTGTATGGCGAGTTGGAGGGTTTCGTTTCCGAGTGTTGATTTCCGGTAATTCTGTGGACTGTTTCCGATGTAAGAAGAGCGCTTGATATCTCTAGAAAATCGTTTCAATAACGCATTTAACTACATGATTTAGCGAAACATTAAATTTGTAAAGTTATGATGATCAGGGTGGTTCAATAACCCGGATTCTTTTAAAGTGGCACCGCATTAACGGATTTACATGATTTTGACATTTGCCCGGATTTCGCAAGGTGCCGCAACTGATCTCCAAACCGTCTGGCCGCTGGAAGCTCTTGTCCGCACTGTTTTTGTGCGTGGCGGGCGCGTACTGTCCGCCGGCGGCAGCCTCTGAGTCGACGCTCGCCGGCAATGCCAGCCAAACCACCCGGGAAGCCCTTCTGCCCCAGAATGCCTTGCAGGCGACCCGGGAGCACTGGCTGCGCTCCAGAATGCAGTTCTCCGGGCGGACCAACCGTGATGCCGAACACCGGGATGGTGCCCTGAACCTGGGGTTGAAGGGCCTGTTCTGGGCGAATCATCGGGCAGATGTTCGATACAGCGACGCCAAAACCTACCGGGTAGGTAATGAGCGCCGGGTGCTGGGGTTCAGTTATGGTCTGCCGCTGGCGGGCAATCATCTGGATGTGGAACTCAGGAACACGGCCTATGAGGCGGTGTCCCGGGCAGATGGCGCTCGCTTTCAGAAGGAAGGCCGCACCCGAAACCTGATCGTGACAGGGCGCCGTGCGCTGTTCTCCTCCTATGGATATCAGTTTCTTGGCCGTGCCAACTACGCCTCTGTGGACCAATACTGGACGCGTCACAGCGACGAGGTGCACCGCTCCAGCTATCAGATTTCCAGCCTGGGGCTGGAGGCCAATGGACACCACAGTCTGTACGGGGGCTTTAGTCTGAACACCGGTTTGCGGGCAGTCACAGGCATTGAAGCCGAAGTGGCTAACTCGTCGGGCTCAGAAGGCAACCAGCGCGAGGAACAATTCGGGCGCATGGTGTTCACGGCATCGCTGGATCGCGAGCTGCTTGCCTGGCACTGGGACGTGGACGGGCAGTACCAGCTGGCGTCTGAGGATATACCCGGTTCGCAGCATCTTCGGGTAGCCGGAGCCGGTCTTACGGCAGGTTTCAACGGTCAGTCACTGAGTGTGGCAGAGGGTGGCTGGTTGCGCCTGGGCAGCAGCAGCCCGGAGTTTGGCCTTCCGTTCTTTCCCCGGGTTTCGTCCAGTGTTCGCCTTTCCGTACTCCGGGGCTGGGTTCCAGATGAATCATTCCAGCAACATCAGGCCGGCCATGTCACCTCGGGCGAGGTTTCCTGGGGGGTAACCGCTCAGCAATTCAGCGCCGATGTCAGCCTTGGCCGGGTGCTGACAACCACCACGGAAGCCATTGCGATCCCCGACCGTCCAGACGTTCGCTTTACCATGAGCATGCAGATCTAGCCTTTCGATTCGCTTACCAACTTGTCACTTGTCGCAGCCCTCGGGCGCGGTGCTACATTGAAAGGACAAACCGCGAACCGAGGATGGAACAATGCACGCAGGGAAAGTATGGCTGGTGGTTCTGGGGTTGTTCTCGTTGTTTCCCCTTCATGCTCAGGCATTCCAGTTTCAGGACGTTGTTGATAAAGCAAAGTCGAAAGCAGGCTCGGGATACGAGGCGCCTGCCCGCATTCCCGACTTCATGGCGGATCTGAGCTACGACGATTATCAGTCCATCCGGTTTGACCCGAGCAAAAGCCTTTGGCGAGAAGCATCGTCCCGGTTCCAGGTGATGCTGATTCCGGCAGGAAAGTTCTATACCCGGCCGGTCAGTATCAATGTTGTGGACAGTGAAGGCGTCCATTCCCAGGCGTTTGATAAAGGCCTTTTCAATGTGGAAGACCCGGAGTTGCGGAAACGTGTTCCGGCGGATCTCGGATATGCTGGACTCAAGCTGACGTTTCCCTTTGACGGGAAGGATGTTGCCAACCAGTTTCTTGTCTTTGCTGGCGCGAGCTATTTCCGGGGGGTGAGCAAAGATACGGCATTTGGTCTCTCGGCACGGGGTATTGCCGTGGATACGGGCTTGCCGTCCGGGGAGGAGTTCCCCGACTTCACGGAATTCTGGTTGGAGCGCCCGGCCAAAAACAGCGACCACATCCGTGTCTATGCGCTGCTCGATGGGCCCAGTCTCACCGGTGCTTATCAGTTCACGGTCTACCCGGGCGAACCGACAAGGGTAGACGTGAAAGCCCGGCTGTTCTTTCGGGATGCCATTGAATTGCTGGGCCTTGCGCCGCTGACGTCCATGTTCTACTACGGTGAACACACGCCCAGACCGCTGGGGGAGTGGCGGCCCCAGGTTCACGACTCCGATGGCCTGCTTATTCACGACGATGCCACCGGAGAATGGCTGTGGCGACCTTTGATGAACCCGGAGCGGTTGGCTACGAGTTTTCATCAGGTCAAACGTGTTGGTGGCTTTGGCCTGGTCCAGCGTGACCGGGAATTTCGCCATTACGAAGACCTTGAAGCTCGCTATGAGCGGCGCCCCAGTGCCTGGGCAAGTACAGAGGAAGACTGGGGAAAAGGCAATGTGGTACTGGTTGAAATCCCCACCAATGATGAAACCAATGACAACATCGTTGCCTTCTGGAGCCCGGACGGCCAGGTGGCGGCTGGCACCACGCGGGAACTGGAATACTCCATCCGTTTTGGTGGGCCCGACGTGGCACCACATCCTGGAGCCAGGGTAGTAAACACCTTTGTTGGCGCTGGCGATCGTATTGGCGGCGGTGATCAGGCGGGCGCCTATCGAATTCTGGTCGATTTTGCCGGTGGATCGTTGGCCGAGCTTGGGCCCGATGCTCCGGTGGTCAGCAAGGTGACTGGCGGTGAGGGCGTAGAGGTTCTGGAACACTTCGTCGAATGGGTGGAGCCAGAGAATCTCTGGCGCTTGTCCATACTGGCCCGGCCAGCCCCGGATCGCACTCTGCAGCTACGTGGCTTTCTGATGGCAGATGATGAGGTGGCCACGGAAACCTGGAGCTATGCCTTGCCGCCGGGTACCGGTTTACGGGCAGAACCCTGATCAAGGGAGGTGTGTATGGACGCATTGACTTCTTACCAAATGCTTGGCCGGCTTCTGGCGTACCTTGAAATGAGTGGTGCCGGGGCGGATAGCGGTGCCTTTGATAACGCATTGGCGTTACTGTCCAATGAGCACGCGGGTGACGATCAACGGGTTGCGTTTGAAATGCTCATATCGCGAATCCCTGATTACTATCCGGTGCCAACCGTAGACATTCCGCCTGTGGCACCGCCGGTACAGCGGGGCAGTATCGGGTACTTCTCCGATGACTGATTCGCCAGCTCCTTCCTCTCCCTGGCGTCTCCGGGCGTCGATCCGGCGCCTGGTACTGACGCTGCTGGTGGCAGGCCAGACGGTATTGGCGTCCTGGTTTCTGCTCCAGGTGTTGCCGTATCACGGCGGCAATCTCGTCGAGTGGCTGATTGTGGGTGTTTTTGCCCTGCTTTATCTGTGGATTGCATTCGGGTTCTGGATTGCGGTGTACGGGTTTTTGCTTCGGCTTACGGGCGGTGATCGGAAGTCTCTGCTTAAACGCCATTCGCCGGCGGAGCTGGAAGCAACGGAGTTGTCGAGAACCGCGATTGTCATGCCCCTCTACCACGAACCAGTGGCCTGGACCCTGAAGGGACTCAAAGCCATCTATCTCGACCTGGAGCGATCCGGCCGCCTGGATGATTTTGATTTCTTTATTCTCTCCGATAGCCAGAACCCGAACGTCTGGCTGGAAGAACAGCAAATCTGGCGGCGGTTGGTAGAGGAGCTTGGCGCCCACGGCCGACTGTTTTACCGCAGGCGCCGGGTTAATCTGAATTTCAAGAGCGGTAATGTCGCTGATTTTCTGCGGCGTTGGGGCAGCCAGTATCAGTATATGGTGGTGCTTGATGCCGACAGTCTGCTTGCCGGGGAAACCATCCGCACCATGGTCCAGGTGATGAACCGGGAGCCCCAGGTTGGCATCCTGCAAACAGCACCCACGATTATCAATGGCCGTTCCGCGTTCGCCCGTATTCAGCAGTTTGCCAGCCGGCTTTATTCGCCTCTGTTTGCCACCGGGTTGGCGGCCATACAGATGGGGGATGCGGCCTTCTGGGGGCATAACGCCATTATCCGAATTGCCCCTTTCATGGCCCATTGCGGCCTGCCAAAACTCAAGGGAGTGGGAATCTGGCGTGGCCCGATTATGAGCCACGATTTTGTGGAAGCTGCGTTTCTGGGGCGGGCAGGGTACGAAGTGTGGCTGGAGCCTACACTGGCCGCCAGCTATGAGGAATCTCCGCCCACCCTGGATGATGAACTTGCCCGCGACCAGCGCTGGTCCAAGGGGAACCTGCAACATGCGGCGCTCATGCTGTTTGCGCCGAGGTTGCGCCTTGCCCATCGATTTGCCTTCCTCAATGGCATTATGGCCTACGCCGCATCGCCGTTGTGGCTGCTATTTCTGGTGTTAACCACCATTGCCGCGGTTCAGCTTACCATCGCACCGATTGATTATTTTCCGGATGGCCGTGAGAGCCCCTTTCCTCTATGGCCGGAGTGGCGCCCTGCATGGGCGATTACGCTGGTGGCGAGCACCATGTCGCTCCTTTTTATGCCCAAGTTTCTGGCCATCGCCGATGTCGCTGTGCATCGGGCGATGCTCGGATTTGGTGGTTTTGCCAGGCTGTTGGTCAGCGTGCTGCTGGAAATTGTTGTGTCGGTACTGCTGGCTCCCATCCGAATGCTGGCGCACAGCCACGCCGTGATCTCCGCCCTGTTTAACGTCAGGTTGAGCTGGGCAGGGCAGAACCGCACCGAGGAGACCGGTTGGCGCGAGGCCAGTGTGCGCCATCTGCCGGGGCTGTTAATTGGTGGCGCCTGGTCGGCCTTTGCCTGGACCCTGGACCCTATGTTTTTCTTCTGGTCATTACCGGTTTCGATACCGCTGATGCTTGCGGCACCAACGACGGTGTGGCTTAGCCGGTTGCAAAGCGGTGAAGCCCTGGCGCGGAATGGGTTTTTGTTAACACCGGAGGAACGGGCGGCGATACCGGTACTGGATGATGCCCGTCGGTTCCGTGATGAACCCCCGCAGGAATCGCCGCTTGCGCCGATTGAGCAAGCGGTGCTTTCGCCTGTTGTCAACAAGCTCCACTGTCATCTGGCCCGGAAGCACGCCAGGGGGTTGAAGAGAAGCGTCATTGCCGACGAGCTTGAGGCGTGTATCGCTCGAGGCTATCAGGGCATGGACCAGGGCAGGCTGTCGCTGATGCTGGAAGACGCAGAGGCTTTGGCAATCCTGCATCGGCGCGCCTGGAGCGCGGCGCCGGATTCATTCTGGGGGCGACGTGTTCACAAACTGGTGTTGCGCTGGCAAGGTCAGTCCGGCCTGTAAACAATCATACTTAAGGTGTAGGTCGAATTGTTGACAATCGTGAGAGGTAGGCGTAGCTTCACGCTAAATAACCTCTGGATTGTTAACAAAGCATGATTCAGGCACAGTTGCAAACCCAAACCCGCGCCGATGAGGCCTTTGATTGTCTGCAAACGGCTATTGTGAAGGGCGATCTGGCGCCGGGCGAAAAAATCGGCGAAGTCGAGCTCTGTTCCCGCTTAAACCTTACCCGAGGCCCGCTGCGTGAAGCGTTGGGCCGCCTTGAATCTCGTGGATTGCTGGTCAGGCGCCCTCACGCTGGTGTGAAGGTGGTGTCCGTTAGTGCCGCAGAACTTCTTGAGTTGTACCGAATTCGTGAAGTCATGGAGGGGCTGGCAGCCCGGCAGGCGGCTGAACGCATGCCCGATGAAGAAATCCGTGATCTCCTGGCCACGCTCGATAGTCACGAAAAAATGATTGAGGAAGCTCAGGGCCAGGCCTACTACCAGGCCGAGGGTGACTACGATTTCCACCACCGGATTGCCACCGGCAGCCGCAATGCCAAGCTGGCCCAGATGCTCTTGGGCGACCTTTATTACATGGTGCGCATGTACCGTTACCGGTTAAGCACCTCCGCCGGGCGCCCGCACATGGCGCTGGGTGAACACCGCCGTATCGTCGAAGCCATTGCCCAGCGCGATGGAGAACTCGCCGAATTCCTGATGAAAAGACACATCAACGCCGCCCGCAAGAATATTGAGAAAAAGATTCAAGAAGGCGTTCTAACTATCTGAACAAAGAGGTAAATGACATGGCTAACAAACTCTCCCCCGGTGCCCGTTTCCGCAAGGCCCTGAAAGAAAACCAGCCGCTGCAAATTGTTGGTACTATCAATGCCTACGCCGCCATGATGGCAGAGCGGGTAGGGCACCAGGCCATTTACCTTTCCGGTGGTGGTGTGGCTAACGCCTCCTACGGCCTGCCGGACCTGGGCATGACCACCATGAACGATGTGGTAGAAGATGTGCGCCGCATTACGGCCGCCACAGACGTACCGCTGCTGGTGGATATCGACACCGGTTGGGGCGGAGCCTTCAACATCGGTCGTACCATCCGTGAAATGGAACGCGCCGGTGCTGCTGCGGTTCATATCGAAGACCAGGTTGCCCAAAAACGTTGTGGCCACCGCCCGAACAAGGAAATCGTTTCCAAAGAGGAAATGGTTGACCGCATCAAGGCTGCGGCCGATGCCCGGGAAGACAAAGACTTCTTCATCATGGCCCGTACCGATGCCTTCCAGAAAGAAGGTCTGGAAGCTGCGATTGACCGCGCCAAGGCGTGCATTGAAGCCGGTGCAGACGGTATCTTCGCCGAAGCAGTACACGAGCTGAGCGACTACAAAGCCTTTGCCGAGGCGATCGATGCGCCGATTCTGGCCAACATTACGGAATTCGGGGCCACGCCGCTGTACAACAAGTCTGAACTGGCCGAAGCCGGTGCAGCTATGGTTTTGTACCCGCTGAGCGCCTTCCGCGCCATGAACAAGGCCGCGCTGACGGTGTACCAGAACATCCTCGAGAAGGGCGACCAGAAAGACGTGGTAGACCTGATGCAGACCCGTATGGAGCTGTACGATTTCCTGAACTACCACGATTTCGAGCAGAAGCTGGACCAGCTGTTTGCCCAGAAGAAAGACTGATAACTAGGGAAATGTTGGAGTAAGGGGACTGGGAGTAAGTGGAGTAAGGGGGTCTGACCCCGTTCGGGGTCAGACCCCTGTCGAACTCGGGGTCAGACCCCCCTGCCAGACTTCTGTCGAACTCCTGACATCGCTTGATTTAATTAAAACGAACAAAACAGAAACTACGGGAGACCAACATGGCTGAAGCAAAGAAACTA
The DNA here is from genome assembly GCF_002258215.1 of Marinobacter vinifirmus. Classification (GTDB taxonomy): domain Bacteria; phylum Pseudomonadota; class Gammaproteobacteria; order Pseudomonadales; family Oleiphilaceae; genus Marinobacter; species Marinobacter vinifirmus. The sequence continues at coordinate 228,512 of NZ_NEFY01000002.1, read as the reverse complement.
GGTGGAGCAGGCCTGCGCGGCCAGGTAGCTGGCGAAACTGCCCTGTGTACCGTTGGCAAAACCGGTACCGGCCTGACCTACCGCGGCTATGACGTTACCGACCTGGCTGACAACGCCCAGTTCGAAGAAGTGGCCTACCTGCTGCTGCGTGGCAAGCTGCCGAACCAGGCCGAGCTGGATGCCTACAAAGGCAAGCTCAAGAGCCTGCGCACCCTGCCGGATGCCCTGAAACTGGTGCTGGAGCAGATCCCCAAAGACGCCCACCCGATGGACGTGATGCGTACCGGTTGCTCCATGCTGGGTAACCTGGAAACCGAGCAGGACTTCAGCGAGCAGGACGACAAGATCGACCGTATGCTGGCGGTGTTCCCGGCCATCATCACCTACTGGTACCGCTTCGCCCACGAAGGCGTGCGTATCGATACCGCCAACACTGAGAGCGATTCCATCGGCGGTGTGTTCCTGGAGCTGTTGCACGGCAAGAAGCCGAGCGAGCTGCACGAGCAGGTGATGAACGTTTCCCTGATTCTGTACGCCGAGCACGAATTCAACGCGTCGACCTTCACCGCTCGCGTTTGTGCCTCCACGCTGTCTGACATCCACAGCTGCGTAACCGGCGCCATCGGTTCCCTGCGCGGCCCGCTGCACGGCGGTGCCAACGAAGCGGCCATGGAGCTGATCCAGAAGTTCCAGACTCCGGAAGAAGCCGAAGCCGGCTTGATGGGCATGCTGGAGCGCAAAGAGAAGATCATGGGCTTCGGGCACGCTATCTACAGCGAATCCGACCCGCGCAACGCCATTATCAAGAAGTGGTCCGAGAAGCTGGCCAAGGAAGTGGGCGACACCGTGCTGTACCCGGTATCTGTTCGCTGCGAAGAGGTTATGTGGCGCGAGAAGAAGCTGTTCTGTAACGCCGACTTCTTCCACGCGTCTGCCTATCACTTCATGGGCATCCCGACCGAGCTGTTCACCCCGATCTTCGTAATGTCCCGGGTTTCCGGCTGGACCGCCCACGTAAAAGAGCAACGCGCCAACAACCGAATCATCCGCCCGAGTGCCGAATATACCGGCCCAGAGCACCAGGATTGGCTGCCGATTGGTGAGCGTTCTTAAGAGGTTTTAAACCATGAATACCGAATTCAGAAAAGCCCTTCCAGGTACCGACCTGGAATACTACGACACCCGCCAGGCGGTGGAAGCCATTCAGCCGGGCTCCTATGCCAAGCTGCCGTACACCTCCAAGATCCTGGCCGAGCAGCTGGTGCGTCGTTGTGACAAGGAATCCCTGACCGATTCCCTGAAGCAGCTGATCGAGCGCAAGCGTGACCTGGACTTTCCCTGGTACCCGGCCCGTGTGGTGTGCCACGACATTCTGGGCCAGACTGCCCTGGTAGACTTGGCCGGCCTGCGTGATGCCATTGCGGAGAAGGGCGGTGATCCGTCTAAAGTTAACCCGGTGGTGCCCACCCAGCTGATCGTGGATCACTCCCTGGCGGTGGAAGCACCGGGCTTTGATCCGGACGCGTTCGAAAAGAACCGTGCCATCGAAGACCGCCGTAACGAAGACCGTTTCCACTTCATCAACTGGACCCGCACTGCGTTCCGTAACGTGGATGTGATTCCGGCCGGTAACGGCATCATGCACCAGATCAACCTGGAGAAAATGTCTCCGGTGATCCAGAACCGCCCGGACGAAGACGGCCATCCGATCGCCTTCCCGGACACCTGCGTAGGTACCGACAGCCACACCCCGCACATTGATGCCCTGGGTGTCATTGCTGTGGGCGTGGGTGGCCTGGAAGCAGAAACCGTTATGCTGGGCCAGCCTTCCATGATGCGCCTTCCGGATATCGTGGGTGTGAAGCTGACTGGCAAGCGCCAGCCGGGCATCACTGCCACCGATATCGTCCTGGCCATTACCGAGTTCCTGCGTAAGGAGCGGGTGGTTGGTGCCTACCTGGAATTCTTCGGCGAAGGCGCTTCCAGCCTGACCATCGGCGACCGTGCCACCATTTCCAACATGACTCCGGAATACGGTGCCACCGCCGCGATGTTCTACATCGACGAGCAGACCATTGACTACCTGAAGCTGACCGGCCGTGAGCCCGAGCAGGTAGACCTGGTAGAGAAGTTCGCTAAAGAAACCGGCCTGTGGGCGACTGAAATGACCGAAGCCCAGTACGAGCGTGTGCTGGAATTTGATCTGTCCACCGTTGTGCGTAACGTGGCTGGCCCGTCCAACCCGCACCGCCGTGTGGCGACTTCCGACCTGCACGATCGCGGCATTGCCGTGAACCTGGACAAGGCCCTGGAAGAAGAGAAGAAGGGCCTGATGCCCGATGGCGCGGTGATCATCGCGGCGATCACTTCCTGCACCAACACCTCCAACCCCCGCAACGTTGTGGCTGCCGGCCTGCTGGCGAAGAAAGCCAACGAGCTGGGGCTGGTGCGCAAGCCCTGGGTGAAATCTTCCTTCGCACCGGGCTCCAAGGTTGCCCGCCTGTACCTGGAAGAAGCCGGCCTGCTGCCGGAAATGGAAAAACTGGGCTTCGGTATCGTGGCCTACGCCTGCACCACCTGTAACGGTATGTCTGGTGCGCTGGATCCGAAAATCCAAAAAGAAATCATCGACCGCGACCTGTACTCCACTGCGGTGTTGTCTGGTAACCGCAACTTCGACGGCCGGATTCACCCCTACGCCAAGCAGGCGTTCCTGGCGTCTCCGCCACTGGTTGTGGCCTACGCCATCGCCGGTACTGTGCGTTTCGATATCGAACAGGACGCCCTGGGCTACGACAAGGACGGCAAGCCGGTCACCCTGAAAGACCTGTGGCCGTCTGATGAAGAAATCGACCGCATTGTGGGCGAGTTCGTTAAGCCGGAGCAGTTCAAGCAGGTGTACATCCCGATGTTCAACCTGGATGAAGCCGAGCAGGCCAAGAGCCCGCTGTACGAGTGGCGCCCGCAGTCCACCTACATTCGCCGCCCGCCGTACTGGGAAGGCACCATGGCCGCCGAGCGTCAGCTCAAGGGCATGCGCCCGCTGGCGATCCTGCCGGACAACATCACTACGGATCACCTGTCGCCGTCCAACGCCATCATGATGGACTCCGCCGCTGGTGAATACCTGCACAAGATGGGCCTGCCGGAGGAAGACTTTAACTCCTACGCAACCCACCGTGGTGACCACCTGACCGCTCAGCGTGCCACCCTGGCCAACCCGAAACTGTTCAACGAAATGGTGCGGGACGAAAACGGCGAAGTGGTGCAGGGTTCCCTGGCCCGTGTGGAGCCGGAAGGCAAGACCATGCGCATGTGGGAAGCCATCGAAACCTACATGGAACGCAAGCAGCCGCTGATCATCATCGCTGGCGCCGACTATGGGCAGGGTTCTTCCCGTGACTGGGCCGCCAAGGGTGTTGCCCTGGCGGGTGTGGAAGCCATCGTTGCTGAAGGCTTCGAGCGCATTCACCGTACCAACCTGATCGGCATGGGTGTAATGCCCCTGCAGTTCGAGGAAGGCACCACACGCCAGACCCTGCAGCTGGACGGCACGGAAACCTACGACGTAGAAGGTGCCGCAGCCCCGGGTGCGAAGCTGGAACTGGTCATCCACCGCAAGACCGGTGAAGAAGACCGGGTACCGGTAATCTGCCGACTGGATACCGCGGAAGAAGTCACCGTGTACACCGCCGGCGGCGTACTGCAGCGCTTCGCCCAGAACTTCCTGGCGTCTGAGGGGGCGGCATGAGCTTCCCCCCACAGATCAAGGTTCCAGCCACTTACATGCGTGGCGGTACCAGTAAAGGCGCGTTTTTCCGGCTACAAGACCTGCCGGAAGCGTGCCAGGTGCCCGGTGAGGCCCGCGACAAGCTGCTGCTTCGGGTGATCGGCAGTCCCGATCCCTACGAGAAGCAGATCGACGGCCTGGGTAACGCCACCTCCAGTACCAGTAAAACGGTGATTCTGGCCGCACCGACGCAGCCGGACCACGATGTGGACTACCTGTTCGGTCAGGTGGCGATCGACAAGCCGTTTGTGGACTGGAGCGGTAACTGCGGCAACCTCACCGCTGCCGTAGGCGCCTTCGCCATCAACGGCGGCTTTGTCGCCAAAGAACGTATTCCGGACAACGGTATCTGCACCGTGCGAATCTGGCAGGCCAACATCCAGAAAACCATCGTGGCCCATGTACCCATCACCAATGGTGAAGTGCAGGAGACCGGTGATTTCGAGCTGGATGGCGTGACCTTCCCGGCCGCCGAAGTGAAGATCGAATTCATGGACCCGGCCGATGGTGAAGGTTCCATGTTCCCCACCGGCAACCTGGTGGATGACCTGGACGTGCCGGGTATCGGAACCCTGAAAGCGACCATGATCAACGCCGGAATACCGACCATCTTCCTGAACGCGGAAGACATCGGTTACAAAGGCACGGAGCTGCAGAACGACATCAACAGCGACCCGAAAGCGCTGGCCATGTTCGAGACCATCCGTGCCCATGGCGCAGTTAAAATGGGCTTGATCAAGGATGTTGCCGAGGCGGCTAACCGTCAACACACGCCGAAGGTGGCGTTTGTGGCCAGGCCGGCGGATTACGTGTCTTCCAGCGGCAAGCAGATCAATGCGGCGGATATCGACGTGCTGGTTCGCGCCTTGTCTATGGGCAAGCTTCACCACGCCATGATGGGTACCGCAGCCGTCGCTATCGCAACGGCTTCCGCGATTCCCGGAACACTGGTGAACCTGGCTGCCGGCGGCGGTGACCGTACCGAAGTGACGTTCGGCCACCCCTCCGGAACTCTGGGTGTGGGAGCTGAAGCGAAAGAAGTGAACGGCGAATGGGCCGCCACCAAGGCCATCATGAGCCGCAGTGCGCGGGTTATCATGGAAGGCTGGGTGAGGGTGCCTGGCGATACCTTCTGAGCAACGCAGTGCCGCCCCGGAGCCCCGCGGGGCGGCACTGGATTTGCCTACACAGAACGTGTCAGGCGGCCTGGCGGAATTTCCTTCTCAGGCCGAGGCCCGTGAGGCCCAGACCCAGCAAAGCCAGAGTGCCGGGTTCCGGGACGTCCGCAACGTCGGAGGTGAACACGCCCCTGAGGGTTGCCACGTTGGTTGCGTCTTCCACGGTCCAGAAGTCATCGGCCAGTTCTCCATTGTAGAAGAAGCCAAGAATGTCGATGTAGTAATCGACCCCTCCGATCGAAATGCTGTCGGAGGCTCCCACATTCAGGCTAAAGGTGACCTGGTCTGCGCAGCCGTTTGAGTTTACTCCCGAACCCTGACCCCCGCCGTCAGCACAAGGGGTCGCCCCGTTCGGTGTTTCATCATGCAGAAAATCGAAGTAAGAGGTTATCGAATACGGGTTGCTGTCTATCTCCAAGTCCGTCACCACCTTAAGTGTTGCTGAAAGCAGCGATGCGGAATTTGCAGAAATCGGGTTGTTGAAATGGGTAAACGTCCCCAGGTCAAAAGCCACCTCCTCAGCAATGCCCAAGACAGGGGGAGGGGTGACAGAGTCAAAGCGATAACCGCTCGGACCACTAGAACCTGACCCCCAACGAATTTCTTCGCCCGATCCAACGATATCAATAGGAGGTGACCCTGGGTTGGTTGCTGTCCAGGTGCCGACCACGTTGTTGATGTCAATCGTAGCTGCTGATGCGGCCCCTGTTGTTAATGCTGCGGCAGCCATGCCTGCCATCAAAATTTTCCTGTTCATAATGTTCCCTCACTGGCAAAAGCCTTGTTTCTACTCCTTGGTCCACGAATAACTGGACGCCCACACACCCCAGCACTGCCCGTACCAAGGGGGAACTTTCCGAATTTAATCAGGCTCCTGAGGCAGCGATAGCCTCGTATACCCGCTAATATTGCTTGTAGGTTGTAAAGAAAGCGGACAGTTGCGGGCGGGACTGGCAAGGGAGCGAGCGCCTCAGGGGGGCTATTTCTTCCGGATCAGGCTGGTCAGGTTGTCCAGGGATTTTTTGAAGCTGTCGTCTGTGTGCCCGTCAGGGAATAACCTGGTCAATTGGGCCTCGATTTTTTCCAGCGCACTGGCGATGCGGTCCAGGCTACGCTCAGAGTTTGATGGTGCAGCCTCAGGGCCGGTGGTCGAAGGTGGCGGGGTGGGGTAGGCGGGGGTTGTTTGTGGACGGTACCCGGAGCGGGGCTTCTTGCGCACCGGCTCTTCGCCCAGTATCTCGGTACGAATAGAGTTCAGGTCGTGCGGGTCAATAAACGGCCGGTCTTCGGAGTAGGCGCACATCAGCATGCCGTCGCACAGTTTGTTGATCAGCCTGGGAATGCCGCCGCTGATCTTGTGAATCTCCCGTACGGTTTCTTCATCGAACAGCTTGTTGCCGCCATGGCCGGAAACCAGTAGCCGGTAATCAATATACTCGGCGGTTTCTGCCGGAGTGAGGCCCTCTAGGTGGAAAAACAGTTTCACCCGCTGGGCCAGTTGCGGAATCGATGTTATGGCCTGTCGCAGTTCCGGCTGGCCGAGCAGGATCACCCGCATGGACGGCCCGCCCATACTCTCCATGCCGGTGAGCATGCGGATATCTTCCAGGTTCTCACGGGTCAGGTTCTGGGCTTCATCGATGGTCAGCACCACCGGGGTGCCTTCCCGCGCCATGCTCTCCAGATACTCGGTAATCTGGAACAGCATGGCCACCTTGGTGTCGTCTTTCACTTCCAGCCCGGCCTTGCGCAGGATCAGGGCAAACAGGTCCCGGGATTCCAGGTTGGTGTAGGAAATGTTCAGCAGCTTGAGGTTGCCTTCCAGGTTCCGGATGGTTTTCTTCAGCAGAGTGGTCTTGCCCGAACCAATCTCGCCACTGATCACCACAAAACCTTCCGAACTCCAGATGGCGGAAGACATGTACACGTAGGCCCGCGAATGCTGCTGGCTCATGTAGATGAAATCGTCTTCCGGGGTGATGCGGAAGGGGTGTCGATGTAGTCCGAAGAAGTCCAGGTACATAGTCAATTCCTGTGGAATACTCAGGCTATGCCGAGAATCTGCCGGGTGCTGAGGGTTTGCCGCTCCGGGCTGTAGGCGCGGAAGCTCTCGCTGACGGTGCTGAAGCGGAAATCCTTCAGCAGTTGCTCCAGCCGCTGCTCGCACTTGTCCAGATTGGTGTAGTGGCGGAACCGGGAAAACCAGCTGGCGTTATTAAACCTGGGTTGCTCCGGGTCGACCTCCCAGGGATGGAGATAGAACATCTGGGGGCGATGGCCGTTGCCGGAGGCGTTGTTGAACAGATAGCGGAACAGCGGGTATGGGAACTGGCGGAAATAGCCGCCACCCGCTGCCGGAACCGGTAAGCCGAGTACCCGAGCCGTGGTTAGCGGAAATTCCTGTAACAAAGCCCCGTTTTCCGTGCGAATGGTGTAGGGCGCTCGGGGTGAGCCGGGGATACCGTAGTTATCATGCCTGACCGGAAAGATGCTGGAGTCCCAGCGAAAACCGCATTCAGCAAGGATGTCGAGGGCCCACAGCGAATCCTTGGTGATGGAATAGCTGGCGGCCCGGTAGCCTTGCACCGCTTTGCCGGTAAGGTCTTCAAGAAGGGCTTTGGAACGCCGGGTTTCCTGCAGGAAGGTTTCCGGAGATTGCCGGTAAATCAGCTGGTGACTGTAGCCGTGGGAAGCAATCTCATGGCCTGCGCGATCAATCTCCCGAACCAGTTCCGGGTAGTGTTCCGCCACCCAGCCCAGCACAAAGAACGTTGCCTTGACTTGGTGCCGTTCAAACAGATCAAGAAGCTTGCGGGTGTTCTGTTCCACACGGGAAGGCAAGGTTGGCCACTGTTCCGGTTTTATTACACCGGATAGCGCTGCCACGTGGAAATAATCTTCCACATCTATGCTCATGGCGTGTAGCGGCTGGTCAGACGGCATCCGGTCTGGCATAGGAGTTCCTTCCCTGTATGGCTTGCACCGATTTTCACCTACAGCTGGCTTGAAAACAATCAATCCCTGATAAATATTAAAGACAAAAGTTAAAACAATGTAAAAAGATGTTACAAAAAGATACAATCGGCTTGAGCTTGGCAGGAGCCAGGCGCAGAATGAAAATTGTACAAAAAGGGAACAGTTTCGCGATGGCGATGCTGTAAACAGGTTGCGTTGTCGTTGGCAGTTTCCGGCAGCCGACAAGGAAGTTTAACGTGTCCTATATACGTTTCCGAAAACATTACCTCCAAATACCGTACCTGGTATTGGCGGTGCTTGAATTTGCAGTTCTGCTTGGCATATTCGTGGTGCTGGCGGTAGCCTACCCGTTCGCGGGAGGTCAGGCTGCGCCTGAGGATGTGTACTCGTCAGTACTGTTTGCCGGCATTCTGAGCCTGGGCACCCTGGCCATGGGTGGCTACACCGGTATTGTCCAGGAAACCGTCGCCCAGCTGTATTTCCGCACCCTCGTTGCCTACTGTTTCCTGGGCGGCATCGGCCTGATGCTTGTCTATGCCTTCCTTCCGGACCTCGACCCGGGCAGCACCAATCTGTTCTGGGCCATCCTCTTGTGTTCCTTTGCCGTGATCATGCTTCGCCGCAGCTTCTCGGCGCTGGTGGATTCTGAAAAGCTCGTGCGCCGTGTTGTTATCTTTGGTTCCGGAGACTACGCAGCCTGGATGCTGGCGGAATACGACCGCAACATGCGGGCGCTGGGCGTTCGTATCCTTGGGTGCGTCTCGGATTCCGCCTCTCCCGTGGTTTCGGCTGACCGCTTGATTACCGCGCCCGCAGATTTCTACCAGTATTGCCGGCAAAACCGTATCTCGGAAATTGTCGTGCTGCAGCAAGAGCGTCGGAAAGCTGAAGGCGGCTGGTTACCGGTTCCGGAGCTGATGGAATGCAAATTGCGGGGTGTTGCGGTCACCAACGGGATCGATTTTTACGAGCGGGAGCTGAAAAAGGTCAAGCTGGACCTGGTGCACCCGTCCTGGATTGTTTTCTCCGAGGGTTTTCAGGCGTCACGGCGCCAGCAATGGACCAAGCGGATTGTGGATCTCACCCTTGGATTATTCCTGCTGATTATCACCCTGCCGTTCATGGTATTTACCGCCATCGCGATCCTGCTGGAAACCGGTCGCCCCATTATCTACAGCCAGACCCGGGTCGGCCTGCTGGGCCGGGAGTTCCGCATTTTCAAGTTCCGCAGTATGCGCCAGGACGCCGAAAAAGATGGTAAGGCCCAGTGGGCTTCCGCCAACGACAGCCGGGTTACCCGGGTTGGCGCATTCATCCGCAACACCCGGCTTGATGAACTGCCACAGATTTACAACGTGATTCGCGGCGATATGAGCATTGTCGGCCCGCGGCCCGAGCGCCCCGAGTTTGTCTCGGAGTTGCGGGAAAAGATCCCGTATTACGACACCCGTCACTATGTTCGGCCTGGCCTGATGGGGTGGGCTCAACTTAAATATCCTTATGGGGCCTCGGTAGAGGATGCCAGGGGGAAGCTGGAATACGACCTGTATTACTCGAAAAACCGCAGCCTGCTGATGGATTTCCTGATTATGATCCAGACGGCAGAAGTAGTACTGCTTGGAAAAGGTGTGCGCTGACACAGCCGCAATAAAAAAGGGAACGGGAGGTTCTACATGAATGCCTTGGTTGTAATCAGAAACGGAGTACTGGCCCTGTTTGCGGTGATGCTGGCCGCCTGCTCGGCTTTGCCACCCTCGGAAACCATGCCACCAGCTTCGGAGCTGGAGCCGGAAGCCTACGAAATCGGCGTTGGCGATACCGTAACCGTGCATGTGTGGCGTAACCCTGAGCTCGGGCAGTCCATTACGGTGCGCCCCGATGGCTATATCTCGTTGCCTCTCATGGGAGACGTAAAGGCCGAGGGTAAGCGGCCGGAAGAGCTGGCCTCAGAAATTACCCTGGGCCTGGCAGACTACATCCGCACACCGGAAGTGACCGTGATGGTGACCAATCCGGTGAGCAAGGAATTCCGCAACCGCATTCGTATTACCGGGCAAGTGATGTCGCCCCAGTCGGTGGCGTTCCAGCCGGGCATGACCGTGCTTGACCTGGTTCTGCTGGCGGGTGGGCTGACAGACTTCGCCGCCGATGGCCGGGCAACGCTGACCCGCATGATTGACGGCCAGTACCAGAGCTACAGCCTGGACCTGGGCGCCATGCTGAAAGATGGCGATATGAGTGCCAATCACGCCCTGCAGCCAGGGGATGTGATCAGCGTTCCCAGAAAGCAGCTGTTCCGCGGTGAACTCTGATGGATCTCCAGCTCCTTCTTGATACGCTGCGTGCGGTAAAGCTGGAGCTGTACCGCAAGCGGGTTATGGCGGCGGTGATCTTTATGCTGGTGACGGCCGGCGTGTTGGCCGTGGCCTTTGTGACACCTAAAACCTATACCTCCCATGCCGTGCTCTATGCCGACCAGAGCAGTGTGCTGCAGCCGCTTTTGCGGGGCCAGGCGGAAGTATCGCAACTGGACCGTATCAACGAGGCCCGGGAGCTGATCCAGAGCCGGACTTTCCTGGAACAGGTGGCGGCAGACACCGGCCTGATCACCGGCATGGAGCCGGACCAGCAGCGCAATGCCGCGATTGCAACGTTGCGCAAGCAGGTGAATCTCAGGGTAACCAACCGGAGTTTTCTGGAGCTGACCTACAGCAGCGGGGAGCCGGACCAGTCGTTCCAGGTGCTGAGTGCAGTACTGAACCGTTTCCTTGAACGCACGGCGCGCAAGAAGCGTTCAGAAAGCCAGGGCGCGTTCGAGTTTATTGATTCACAGGTGAAGGCCTACCAGCGCCAGCTCGAAGAAGCCGAGCAGCGGCTGAAGGAGTTCCGGGTTCGTAACCAGGATGGAACCGAGGGCAATGTCACGGCTCGGATCGAGCGCCTGCGCGGTGATATCGAAACCCTGAAACTGGAGATTGAACAGACCGAATCCCAGGTGGAACTGACTCGTGCCCAGCTGGCCGAAGAGCAGCCGGTACGACGCATTACGCTCAATGCCGGTCAATCCTCAGCAGAGCGACGGCTGGCAGCGTTGCGGCAGGAGCGGGACAGCCTGCTGCTGCAATATCACGAGAAGCACCCGGATGTAGTCTCGGTCCTTGGGCAGATTGAAGACCTTCAGCGCCAGATAGCCACCCAGCCCGCCCAGGAGCGGGAAGGTGCCCTGACCGAAGTAATGGAAAACCCGGTATACGAAAGCCTGAAGTTGCAGCTGGCTGAAAGCACTACACGGCTGGCGGGGCAGAAAAACCGGCTGACATCTTTGCAGGCCCTGCTGGATGAAGCCTTCCAGCGTGGTGAAAGGGTTGCGGCGAACCAGGCCGAACTGAGTGAACTGACCCGGGATTACGACGTTACCCGGGAAGTCTATGAAGATATGTTGCAGCGCCGTGAGAAGGCAAGGTTGACCATGACCCTGGACGTACAGGGAGAGGGGGTCAGCTACAAGATCCAGGAGCCCGCATCCTATCCAGTGTCCTGGGATGGCCTGCAACTCTATCAGGTTGGGATTGCCGGGCCATTCCTGGGCAGTGCAACGGTACTTGGCTTGCTGGTGATGCTGGTGATGTTCGATCAGCGGGTACGCTCGCCCCGGACACTCCAGTTGGCGCTGCCGCCTGCGATACCGGTGCTGGCTACCATTCCACACTACAGCAGTTCATGGAAAGACCGTTTGCTTCGCAAAGATGTGATTGGTCTGCTGTTTATTCTGGGGATCTTTATGGCCGGCTACCTTGCGTTTTTGCTATTCAGTGTAATGGGCGTAACGCCGGAACAGCTGGTGCGTAAAGTCAGCGAGCTGCTTGGCAGTGGGGGCGCTTGATGGACGACAACAAACTCTACAAAGCGCTGTTGAAAAGCCAGGAAGAGCGGCGCCAGCATAAGGCTCAACCCGGGGAGGCCCGTTCCGAAGAGCAATTCCGGAAGGAGAGGCCGTTTGCCGGCACCCAGCGCCGGATTCCGGACCTGGGCCCCATTGTTACAGACGCAGCAGACCACCGCCCAACGGTTTACGACCCTGCCTTGTCACTGGGGATGATTGCCAATCCCAAACCCTGGACCCAGCAGCAGCTCCGGGAAAAGAAAATCATCTATCCGGGCATGCCCGACAAGCGGGTGATGGATGCCTACCGGGAGCTGCGTATCCAGCTCAGAAACCGGGCTGGCGACAAGGGCTTTACTGTGATGTACAGCAGCCTTGGCAATGATTCCGGCTCGGTGCTGACCGCCTACAACCTGGCGTCAGCGTTTGCCATGGACGCCCACACCTCTGCTCTGTTGGTGGACTGCGATCCTCACGACAATGCACTGCCGGCATTGGTCTCATCGAAAATGGGCAGTGGTGTGACGGATTACGTGGCGGATGCAAAGGTGGATATCAAGTCCATTCTGTACCCCAGCGGTGTAGACCGGTTAACGGTAGTACCGGCAGGTACCCGGGTGTCCCATGCAGTGGAGCTGTTCGCAGCGGCGCGTATGCGTGACCTGATGCAAGAGCTCAAGCACCGTTACCCGGACCGCTGCATTGTCCTTAACACGCCGCCTATCCGGCGCAGTACCGAGGCCCGCATTCTGGAGCGGTTTGCCGACCAGATCGTGTTTGGCGTGCCTTTTGGCGATGTGACAGCAGAAACAGCTGCGGAATGCGTGGATGCGGTTGATCCGCAGAAATTCGCCGGTCTGGTTTTCCAGGAGTGAAGCCATGAAGCTCAGGGAAGAAAGGTTCAGATTGTTAGTTGCCCCGCTGTCATGCGCAGCGGTGGTTCTAAGTGCCCCGGTGGTGGCCCAGTCATTGTCGGACACGATAGAGAGTGTGTCCGGTTCGGCCTCGGCCTATGGCGAAGCCGTGCATACCCGAATGGATACCGCCGATGGCCGACGCAACAACACCAAGCCCGGGGCGGGTGTGTCCGGCCAGGTGGGGGGCGCTCTGAGAAGTGGTGCCAATCATTTATCGTTGAATTACGGTGGCAGCCTGTCTACCAGCAGAGATCTGCCGTCCGGAGACCAGACCGATTCCAGCTCGGTAAACGGTGCGGCCCGCTACGACTACGCAACGTCTGCCAACCCCCTGGATTTCAATCTTGGCCACAGCATCCAGTCTGTCCGTAACAACACCGGTTTCCTGTTGAACGCCGGCGACTACGATACCCGGAATACCCTGACCGGCGGGGCCGGGCTTACTTTCCAGCCCGGCGAAGTGTCTTCCCTGAGACTGGCTGGCCAAGCGGGAAAAAGCTACGGCAGTGGCGACCTCAATGATTCCGAGTCCCAGACGGTCAGCGCCGATTTCTCGCGCCGGTTGACCGAGCGATCTACGGCGGGCCTGAGTGCCCGTCGTAGTTGGGCTGATGATGCGGGTGTTGATACCACCATCGACAACGCAGAGCTGAATTACAGCCTGTACCTTGAGAACGGTTTTTTCAGCATCGGCGCGGGTAAGAGCTGGTCTGAAGCCGACTACCCGGGGCAGTCAACCCAGGAAAGTGACGCCATGACTGGTTTCCTGACCCGAACCTGGGCAGGCCCGGAATCCACCACCTCCGTGGAGTACAACCGGCGGTTATCAGACAGTACAACGGATCTGTCCTTGAACCTTCCGCCTCAGTTTGCCTTTCTGCCAGACACCATAGAGCTCCGGGAACTGGTGGTGAGTGATGCGGTTTTGGTTTCCCATAACACTAGCAAACTCTGTGATGTGTGCAGCTTGGGGGCCACCGCTCAGGTCGAGCGGCTGGAATCCGAGCTTTCGGGCGCAACCACTTACAACTACGGCGCGGCCCTGAATCTAGGCGTGGATATCACAAACCTGCACCAGCTGACGGCCTCCTACAGCTGGCAGGCGGATTCCGGAATTGAAACCGGGCGTATTGACGAGCAGAGGCATCAGTTGATTCTTGGCGTTAGCCGCCGGCTGGCGGAAGACGTGCGAATGGGGTTGCAGCTGCGACAAAGCTGGGTCCGGCGCAAAGCGGAAAATGCTGACCAGGAACAGTATGCCGTCCGACTGTTTATCGCCAAAGATTTCAGCCTGACGTCAACACGTTGAACCACCACGGACAGAAGGGAATCATGTTCGACAACAAACGCTACATCGAACTTGCAAAGGAAACGCCGCCGCAATTGCTGGTGGTGATCGATACCGAGGAAGAGTTCGACTGGAAGGCCGAGCCGGATGCATTTGAAGACCGGGTCACTGCCATGGACTGTATCGACCGGGTGCAGGATATTTTCAACGACTACGGCATTCAGCCCTGCTACGTGATCGATTATCCCATCGCCAGCAAAGTTCAGGGTTATCGGAAACTGCGGGACTATGCGGAGCAGGGCCTGTGTGAGATTGGCGCCCATCTGCACCCCTGGGTGAACCCGCCCCAGACAGAGGAACTTACGCGGCCGAATACCTACCCGGGTAACCTGCCGGAACCCCTGGAACGGGAAAAGCTGACGGTTCTGAAGGAAACCATTCGCCAGAACCTGGGCGTAGCGCCCGTAGCCTACAAGGCGGGGCGATACGGTTTCGGCCCCAACACCGGGCAGATTCTTCGGGATCTGGGATTCAGTATCGATCTTTCCGTATGCCCGCCGCTGGATTCCCGCGCAGATGGCGGCCCGGACTATCGCCGCTTCGATGCGCGGCCGTTCTGGTTCGGGCCGGCAGGACAACCGCTGCTGGAAATTCCCTGTACCGGTGGGTTTATCGGCTGGGCCAGACCCGCCGCCGTGCCGCTGTATGAGCTGGCAACCCGAATGATCCGCTTCAAGGCGCCGGGCATTCTTTCCCGGGCCGGTGCGGTCGACCGCCTGATGCTGTCACCTGAAGGCTTTACGCCGGATGAACACGTGAAACTGACCAAAGCCCTTTACCGCCAAGGGGTGCGAACCTTCACCTGGAGTTTTCACAGCCCGAGTGTCGTGCCCGGCAACACCACCTACGTTCAGGATGAACAGCAGCTGGAGCAGTTCCTGGCGAGCTTCCGGCAGTATTTCGATTTTTTCTTTAATGATCTGGGCGGCAAGGCGACCACGCCAACTCGTCTGCGTACCCTTATGGAGAGCATGGTATGAAAGTTCTCGGGATTTCCCCCCTGGACAAGGATTCAACCGTTGCCATTGTTGAAGATGGTGAAATTCTGTTCGCCGCAGGGGAAGAACGTTTTTCCCGCACCAAGCAGCAGGACGGCTTTCCCCAGCTGGCGCTGGAGGCGGCACTGGATTACACCGGCCTGCAAATGCAGGATTTTGACCTGGTGTGCTATCCATTTCTCACCTGGGAAAACGAACAGAAGCTCTTCCACAAGAACCTGGAAGACGAGAAAACCTTTATCAAAGGCTTTCAGCCCGCGGACCTGAGCAGGCAGGTAAAGGAAGCGCTGGAGAAGGTGCCGGATCGCAATCAGCCCATTCATGGCCTGGAACATCCCAATGCCATCATGGAAAAGAGCTTTTTACACAGCTCGTTTTACAGCATGGCGGGGGCCCAGAAACTGGCTTCCAACAACGCCGCGTTCAAGGCATCGCGCCAGTGGGGTGAGGCTGCAACCGAGAGCTTCAAACGCTGGGAGCAGGATCTTAATAACGGACTGGCCGAAAATGGCTGGACCAAACCAGTCAAACGCATGGATCACCACCTTTCCCATGCCGCCAACAGTTTTCTATGCAGCGGGTTTGACCGTGCTCTGTGTGTGACCCTGGATGGCTACGGCTCAGGATTGGCCGGTTCCGTCAGCGAGGCCAGTAACGGCAAGATCAAACGCCTCCATGGCCTGCCGTTTCCGAATTCCCTCGGCACACTGTACGAGCATGTCACCTCAAGCCTCGGCTTCAAGCCCAGCCGCCATGAAGGGAAGATCGTGGGGCTGGCTTCATACGGTGATCCGTCCATTCTGGGGGACATCCTTCTGGGCCGGATTGAGCAAACGCCCGGGGACTTCCGAATCTACGAAGCCAATAACGTGTATTTCTCCCGTTACCTGGCGAGCCGGTTCCCGAAGATCGACGTGGCGGCGGCCTATCAGTATGTGCTGGAGCAAGTGGCTTGCAACTACGTTCGCCACTGGGTTCAGAAAACCGGTATCGACACGTTGGTGTTGTCTGGTGGTGTGACTGCAAACGTCAAGCTGAACCAGCGGTTGTTTGAGATTGAAGGGGTCAATCACATCTTCGTGTACCCGAATATGGGTGATGGCGGCTGCGGCACCGGTGCTGCGCTTTATCACAGCTGGCCAGGCGGTATTAAGCCGTCAATTTCCAGCGCCTATTTTGGCCCGGACTTCCCGGAGGCGCAGCTTGAAAAGGCATTGCAGGCCGAGGGCCTGAGTTTCTCCCGGCCAGAACACCTGGCGGCAGAAGTGGCTGCGCTGATCCACAGCGGACAGGTGGTGGCCCGCTTTGATGGCCGCATGGAATATGGCCCGAGGGCGCTGGGCAATCGCTCCATCATGTATCACGCCCGGGAGCCGGAAGTGAACCAGTGGCTGAACAAACGCCTGGGCCGCACCGAGTTTATGCCCTTTGCGCCGGTGACCTTGTACGAGGCCAGGGAGCGCTGTTATCACAACATCAAAGGTGCAGAACACGCGGCTGAATTCATGACCATCACCTTCGACTGCACCGAGTTTATGCGGGAAAACTGTCCGGCAGCAGTGCATGTAGACGGCACGGCCAGGCCGCAACTGATCAGTCGTGAAGTTAACCCGGGTTACTACGAAATCCTGAAAGAGTACGAGAAGCTAAGTGGCATTCCGAGCCTGATTAACACCAGCTTTAACATGCACGAAGAGCCGATTGTCAGTAGCCCGGAAGATGCCGTCAGGGCCTTCTTGCAGGGGGCGCTGGATTATCTGGTGATGGGGCCGTACCTGGTGAAACATCCGAGCCCGAAGCACTGAACGCGCCATGGAGCAGGATGCGTTATATGAACTCTGAACGGTTGCAGGTTGTTCGCTACCCGGTTGCTGACCTTGAGCGGCTGGAAGCGCTTTGGCGCGACCTGGAAGGCCGGGCTTCGCCAACCGTGTTTTTGTCCTGGCAATGGCTGGGGCATTGGCTGGCGGTTTATGAACCTCAGGCGCAGGTTCTCGAAGTAACCCAAGGCGATCGGGTAGTGGGCCTTGGCATTGTGGTGCAGACGGAAGAGCGGCGCCATGGTGTGCTCCGTTCCAACTGCCTGCGACTGCACCAGACCGGGCACCGGCAACAAGACCAGATCTGGATTGAGTATAACGGGTTCCTTGCAGAGCAGGGCATGGAAGCGTCAGTTGCGGCCGCGTGCCTGCAGCACCTCTGTAACGATATGCCCCAGTGGGATGAATTCATTGTCGGCGCTATAGATGCCGAAGAGGCCCGCCACTACGCCGAGCTTACCGGCCTCTTCGCCCATCTGCGATGGGAAGCGCCCTGTTACGGGGTAGACCTGGATGCCTTGCGCCGCAGCGGTCAGCATTACCTGGATACCCTGACGCGAAACACTCGTTACCAGATCAATCGATCTCACCGGCTTTATGAAGCGTGGGGCGCTGTGGAGCTGGTGCGGCCGGATTCCGCCGAAGAAGCCGTGGCCATCTTTGACAGCATCGGGCCGTTACACCTGAACCGCTGGGGTGCAGGCCCGGACCAGAGCGGCTACGCAAACCCGGATTTTGTACGTTTCCACCGCAGCCTGATTCAGGACCAATGGGCCAGCGGCGGTGTCGATCTGGTTTCGGTTAAGGCCGGAGACGACATGATCGCCTCCTTCTACAACCTGCTCTACGACCAGAAGGTGTATTTCTATCTGGGCGGGATGAAGACCGAGCCCGACAACCGCTACAAGCCCGGTTTGTTGGGCCACAGCCTGTGCATTGAAGATTACCGCCACCACGGATTCCATTATTACGACTTTATGGGAGGCGACGAGCGCTATAAAACCCAGTTGGGAGCCCTTCATAAACAGCTGGTGCAGGTGTCGCTGCAGCGGGACCGCTTCAAGCTGAAGCTGGAAGATGTGATGCGTAAAGCCCGTAACCGGCTCCTTCCCGAGGCTGGAGGGAGGCTGAAATGACGGTGATGGCGATGGCTGATGTCACCGGGCATAAACAGACGCTACCCGCTGATGTGAAAGTGGAGCGTTGCGGGGATGTGGAGCGAAGCGCCTACCAGAATTTTGTGGCTTCCCATCCACACGCGACGGCTTATCACAATATTGCCTGGCTGGACGCGGTGGAGCAGGCATACGGCCACCCATGCTGGGTAGTCACCGCATGGCGCGGGCACCGTCTGGTTGCGGTACTACCGGTTTGCCAGTTGCGCCGCATTGGCGGTGGCTCCCTGGTGTCTTTGCCGTTCTGCGACCTGGCGGGCCCCCTGTATGAGACCGCCGAAGGCGAATCGGCCCTGAAAGCCGGCGTTCGAACCCTGCTCTCCGAGTTGGGTGCAAGCACCCTGGAAGTGCGGCGCAGAGGGCCGGCACTCTGCGAACAGGATATCGCCGAACTGGAGCAGCTGAAAAGCAACCGCAAAGTCAGCATGGTTGCTTTTTTACCGGAGTCTTCCGAACGGCTATTTGCCAGTTATAAACCCAAACTGCGCAGTCAGATTCGTAAAGCGGAAAAAAATGGCCTGACAGCCGAAGTGATTACCGGTGCCTCCGGAATCGACGCCTTCTACCCGGTGTTCGCCGCCAACATGCGGCGCCTCGGCTCTCCGGTTCACGGCAGGGAGTGGTTTGATGCCCTGAAAACTGCCTACGACGACCGCCTGCTGGTGGGCATTGTTCGTCTTGAAAATGAGGTAGTGGGTGCCGGCATCGTGCTGGTGCAGGGCAAGACCGCCTGCATCCCCTGGGCGTCCACCCTGGCGGAATACAACCACCTGGCGCCGAACATGCTGTTGTACTGGACGCTACTGAGTTACCTGACTGATTCCGGGTGCAGACAGTTCGATTTCGGCCGGTCCTCTTTCGGCGAAGGCACCTATCGCTTCAAAAAACAGTGGGGTGCAGAGCCGGTGGCGCTGGACTGGCAAAAATGGCAACCGGATGGTTCGGTGCTTCAGTCCCCGGCTACTGAACCGGGGCTGCTGGCAAAGAAACTTCGAAGCTGGATTGAAACCTGCTGGCGGATGATGCCACTGCAGCTGGCCAACCGGCTGGGGCCGAAGTTAAGGAAACATATCAGCTTATGATGTCGACATTGTTAGTGATCACCGTTGTGAGCCTGCTGGTGCCGGTCTATGTATATGCCGGATACCCGGCCATGCTCTGGTTTTTCACCCGGGGCTACCCGGCGCGGACCCACCGGATTGGTGACATCACACCGACCGTGAGCCTGATTATCTCGTGTTACAACGAAGCGCCGGTTATCCGCGCCAAGCTCGATAACACGCTGGCGCTGGATTACCCGCGCGATAAGCTGATGATTCTGGTGGTGTCTGATGGCTCTGATGACGGCACCGATGACATCGTTCGCGAGTATCAGGGGCAGGGCGTGCGGCTGATCCGCCAGGAGGGCCGGCTTGGTAAAACCATGGGCCTGAACCTGGCCATGGAAAGCGTGGACACCGACCTGGTGGTATTCAGCGACGCCAATGCCATGTACGCCGCCGATGCCATCACCAAACTGGCACGCAACTTTGCCGACCTGGATGTGGGTTACGCCGTAGGAGCGGCGCTCTACACCGACGGCGACGCAGGAGCCAGCGCCAGAAATGAGAATTTGTACTGGCGCTATGAAATGGCGATTAAGCAGATGGAGTCTCGCCTGCACTCGGTGGTCGGCGGAGATGGTGCCATCTATGTCATTCGCACCCGCCTGTGGGAGCCACTGCAACCAAAAGACATCAACGACTTTGTGAACCCGTTGCAGATAATAGCCAAGGGTTACCGCGGCGTGTTTGATGCTGAAGCCCGGTGCTTTGAAGAGACCGCCGGTGAATTCGACAAGGAAATCGCACGTAAAGAGCGCATTGTTAACCGCAGCATTCGCGGCCTGATGCGGGTGACGTCCACCATGAATCCGTTCAGGGCAGGGGTGTTTGCCTGGGAGGTTATCTCCCACAAGCTGCTGCGCTGGCTGATACCGCTGTTCTTGCTAACCGGAACAGTCGGTAGCGTACTACTGGCGCTGGTGGGTTTCCGGCTCTTTCAGCTCATCACCCTGGGCGCTGCTGTGCTGCTGATTCTGGCCTGTGCCGGCCACCTGAGCAAAGACAAAAACGCAATGCCGGCCTGGCTCTCCACACCCTATTACTTCGTGATGGTCAATCTCTATGCGGTCCGAGGGATTGTGAAAGCCTTGCGGGGAGAAACCCAGGTTACCTGGAACAGTGCCAGGCCGGTTAACGGCCGGGAGCAGAGCTGATGTCCAAGTTTGCGCTGCTGTTTTTGTTGGTGTTCTTTGGCGGGATTGTGGCTGCGTTGATGTATAGCGGCACGGCAGCGTTTGTGTTGTATCAGCTGGTCTATTTTCTGAATCCGGATGATCGGTGGTGGTCGGCGTCGATTCCGGGCTTGAGATACTCCCTGATTAGTGCGTTATTGATGATGTTCGCACTAACGCTTAAATACCGTGAATACTCAGCTCTGAGCCCATGGCTGAAAATGCCAGCATTCAAATGGATGGTTTTGCTTGCTCTGATGTATTACGCGGTTCATTTAGTTGCCGTTAACCCAGCGTTGCATGACAAATTCACTTTTGATTTCACCAAACTCATCATCATCGTTTTGGTGGCTTACAAGCTGGTTACAACTGAAAAGGCTCTCGATGCCTGCCTTTCGGCCTACGTGGTTGGTTGTACTTACATCGGTTACCTTGCACATATTACTGGTAGGAATTATCAAGGCAGGGTAGAAGGGATAGGACTCGCAGATGCTCCGGACGCTAACGATACGGCCGCCGCTTTGGTTCCGGCTGCAGCAATTCTGATGTATTTCGCATGGGTGTCCAGCAAGAAAATTAAAATTCTTGTTCTAGTGTGTGGCGCGTTGATTGCAAATGGAATTGTACTAATAAACAGTCGCGGTTCCTTTCTAGGGATAGTCGCCAGCTTAACAGTTTTTTTGTTTTTCATGGTTTTTTCGCGTTTTCAACGCCCAGGACAACGGTCTGCCGCAATTTTCATGATCTTACTTGCTTTGTCCGGTGGTCTCTATGTGGCTGATGATTTGTTCTGGGAAAGGATGAGCACCCTCCAGTCTGAAGATAGATCTGAAAGTGGGGCGAGTCGGACAGCATTTTGGATGGTCACTTTTGAGATGATGGACGATCACCCATTTGGTGTTGGTGCCTTTGGATATCAAGCACTCTCGCCCCTATACATGGATGAAGAAACTCGTGGAGGGTTGGAGCATCGAGCCGTACATTCGCTGTGGTTTCAGGGATTGTCTGAGGTTGGCTGGATAGGTTTGGCGTTGTTCGTGGCTATGCTTGTGTCGATTTACAGGCTCTCAAGTAAAGCAAAGAGGTTTGTTGTTGAACAACGTAACAATAATGCCTATTTCAAGATCTTGGCTCTGGAGTGCGCTCTGTTTGGGTATTTAGTGGCCGGAAGCTTTATTGACAGATTTCGTGCCGAGATTCTGTATTGGATGATTCTTTTTCTAGCGGTCGCAATCAATGTTTTCTACCTTCAGAAACGGCATGAAGATAGAGATGTGGGCAGGGGGCTAGGGAGCACGAGAATAAGCAGGGATGGCTATGAGAATGAATAAGATAAATGTGTTGCAGTTTATCACGCCTGCCGGCTTCTACGGGGCAGAGCGCTGGGTACTGGCACTGGCCAATAATATTGATACAACTGCCGTGAACTGCGACCTGGCCGTCACCCGTGAGAGCGCAGACCAGGATCTCACAGTGGCCGAGCAGTACCCGACGAGTGAGGGACAGAAGGTTCACTACCTGGATATGAACGGCCGGTTCGATGCGAGGGTAATTAAAGAGCTATGCCGGGTGATTCGCGAAAGGAACATCCACATCATCCACACCCATGGTTATAAATCGGACATCCTCGGCCTGATTGCCGCCCGCCGCACCGGAATACAGTGCGTCAGCACACCGCACGGGTTTTCCGGGAAGGTGGGGTTCAAGCTGAGTGCTTTTATAAAGGTTGGAACTTTTATGCTGCGGTATTTTGACCAGGTGGTGCCGCTTTCGGAAGAGCTGGTTCAGGATATGGCACGGTTTGGTATGCCTGCCGCCAGAACCCGTTTTATTCGGAATGGTGTTGATCTAACCGAGATTGATGCGTTCAGAGCCGGTGAGGCAGGGCGTCCGGGAGCCAATGAGTCTGCGCACCGGACCATTGGCTTTATCGGCCAGATGATTCCCCGCAAGGGAATTCCTGATCTGCTTGCGGTGTTTGATGCTCTGTACCAGACAGATAATCGCCTGCGCCTTCAGTTGCTGGGCGATGGCGCCCAAAGGGCAGAGCTGGAGGCTCAGGCCAGTAAGATGGCGAGTGAGAGCGCCGTTGAATTTCTAGGCTTTCGCAGTGATCGCCTGAACCTGCTTTCCCGTTTCGACCTTTTCGTGATGACCTCCTCCCTGGAGGGCATTCCCCGCTGCATGATGGAAGCCATGGCTATGGGAATTCCCGTGATTGCCTATGATATTCCCGGGGTTGATCAGCTGGTTGAGCATGAAAAAACCGGGTTACTCGCTCCCCTGGGAGATCGTGAGTCACTGGTCGAGTGTTGCAGCCGAGTGTTGAACGACAAGGAATTAGCCGAATCACTTACCCGGAATGCCCGTGAGATGGTTAAAGAGCGTTACTCCGCCGCTCGCATGGCTCAGGAGTATGAAACTTTGTTTTCCAATCTGCTGAACGGGACTGTCGGAGAGCCAGTATCGGTCAGGAGGGCAGGCTGAGAATGTGTGGTTTGGCCGGTTTTCTAAGAACGCCTTCTACACCCGACAGAGCTGCCCATAAAGACTGGCTTGCGCGCATGGGCGAAAGCATCAGGCACCGCGGGCCAGATGCCGGGGCTATCTGGACTGATGATGGAGTCGGGATGGTCCACCGCCGGCTCAGCATCATTGATCTGTCTGAGGCAGGAAACCAGCCTATGGTGTCTGCCTCTGGCCGGTATGTGATTGTATTTAACGGCGAGATTTACAACTTCCAGGAATTGAGGGAACACCTGTGTCGCGAAGGCCATGTTTTTCGCACAGGAACCGACACCGAAGTCTTGCTGACACTTTATGAAACTATGGGGCCGGAATGTCTGGGTCT
Source organism: Marinobacter vinifirmus (assembly GCF_002258215.1). Classification (GTDB taxonomy): domain Bacteria; phylum Pseudomonadota; class Gammaproteobacteria; order Pseudomonadales; family Oleiphilaceae; genus Marinobacter; species Marinobacter vinifirmus. Next base: position 205,301 of record NZ_NEFY01000002.1, on the reverse strand, counting down.
GCTGAACGGGATGTTTGCGATCGCAGTCTGGGACAAGACTGCCAGCAGCCTGTTTCTTGCAAGGGATCGCCTGGGTAAAAAGCCGCTTTACTTCTATCACAACGGTGGCCATTTCGCCTTCGCCTCCGAGATCAAAGCCTTGCTGCCCCTGCCCTTCTTGAACACGGAACTGCGGCACGATGCGATCAAGGATTTCTTTGCCTACCAGTATGTTCCAGACCCTAAAACCATCTATCGGAATATTTATAAGCTGCCCCCGGGCCATTGGCTGGAAACCGATGGTGTAAAAGTCCAGCAGGCCCAGTACTGGGATCTGGCGTTCGATAACCCGTCATCTCGAAGCGCGGATTCGCTGGCGGAAGAACTGTATGCCTTGATTGACGATGCGGTCCGGTTGCGGATGGTCAGCGATGTTCCGCTTGGTGCATTTCTCAGTGGCGGGGTTGATTCCAGTGCGGTTGTTGGCTTGATGGCCGGGCACAGCCAAATGCCGGTGACTACGTGTTCCATCGGGTTTGACTCCAGGCACTTCGATGAGGTGGTGTGGGCGCAGAAAGTTGCGAACCAGTTTGGGACGGATCATCACGAATTTACCGTTAAGGAAAACGTTGCCGGATCACTGGGCAAGATTTCCAGATACTTTGACGAACCCTTTGCAGATCCTTCGTTTGTACCTACGTATTTTGTGTCTCAACTGGCACGGCAGAAAGTGACCGTGGCCCTGGCGGGGGATGGCGGTGATGAGAATTTTGCCGGCTACAGCAAATACCGCACCGACCAGATCGAAAATCAGATACGCAATTTGGTGCCCGGGGGGATACGGCGATCGCTGTTTCCGTTGTTGGCAAAAATGCTTGGCCAGATGGATAACACACCGGCTAAAAAAGCGAACTCCTTGCTGGGAACCCTGGCGACAGAGCCAGACCAGGCGTTCTATACCTCGAACTGTTTCTTTCGGCCGGAAATCTGGAACTCACTGGTAACGGGAGAGCTGGCCAGAGAAACCCAAGACTACGACCCCGGTGAGATAACCCGGCACCATTACCGGCAGGCTAAGGCCGACGACCACCTATCGCGAATCCTGTACACCGACATCAAAACCTACCTGCCGGGCGACATTCTGGTGAAGGTCGACCGGATGAGCATGGCAAACTCTCTGGAAACCAGAGCGCCGTTACTGGATTACCGCGTGGTCGAATTCGCAGCCAATATCCCTTCGCGATTGAAGCTTCATGGCAAAGACAAGAAGCACATTCTGAAAAAAGCGTTCTCAGGCATGCTGCCTCAGGATGTGCTGTACAGAAAGAAAATGGGATTTTCTGTGCCCCTGGCCCAGTGGTTACGGTGCGAGCTACGAGAAATGGCTGAATCGCTGCTTCTGGCACCGGACAGTGGGCTGTCGAATTTGTTTGATCCCGCTGGAATCCGCCGCCTGTGGGAGCTACATCAGTCCGGCAAGGACCACGTAACCCAGGAGCTTTGGTCTTTACTGGCCTTTGAACTCTGGTGGCAGAGTTACCAGAAGGGCCACGCAGTAGGAGGGCTGCTTTGATGGGCTCCCCCAAAAACACCTCCCCACAACCGAAAGTCCTTCACGTTACGTTTAACATGGGAATAGGGGGCACTGAGCAGGTTATAAGGCAACTGGTTCTGGGTAGCCGGGGGCAGGAGGTCGAACACGAAATAGTCTGTATCGATGGGCAGGTTGGCGCAATCGGGGAGCAGATGCGGGAGGACGGTATTCCCGTGCACCGGATCTCCCGCGCCCCCGGATTCGACTGGAAACTAATACGGGGCCTGCGCAACCTTATCCGGGCACAGGATGTGAGCATTGTTCATTGCCATCAATACACTCCGTTCCTTTACGGTCGGCTGGCTGCACTGCGAACCGGCGCAAAAGTGGTGTTCACGGAACACGGGCGTTTCTACCCGGACCGTTACCGGTGTAAGGCCGCTCTGATCAACCCTCTTCTGGCACTTCTGACGCCGGCCATTGTGGCCATCTCCGGTGCGACCCGGGACGCCCTGGCAAAATATGAGTTCATGCCCAAAAGCAAAATCCAGGTGATATACAACGGCATTCAGCCGTTGAAGGCTAATCCTGCTCGTATTAGTGAGCTCAGAAGTGAGTTGGGGATTCCGGAAGACAGCTTTGTTTATGGGACCGTTTCCCGGCTTGACCCAGTCAAGAACCAGACAATGATGCTGCAAAGCTTCGCCCGCTGCCTGAAAGATTACCCGGAAAGCTATCTGCTTATGGTTGGCGATGGCCCGGAAAGGCAGGCACTTGAGGCTCTGGCCGCGAGTCTTGGTCTTTCAGAAAAGGTTTGCTTCACCGGCTTCATTAATGAGCCGGCCCAACACCTCGCGCTGATGGATGCATTTTTACTGTCCTCTCATACGGAAGGCACTTCGATGACACTTCTGGAGGCCATGAGCTTGGGGCTGCCTGCTGTTGTGACTGCCGTCGGTGGAAATGTCGAAGTTGTGGAGCATGAGCTATCCGGATTAATTGCACCGGATAGCGACACGGCGGCGTTTGCGAAAGAGATGGTAAGGCTCCAGCAGCAAACCACATTGCGAGAGAAAATTTCAGAAGCTGCCAGAGACCGATTTCAAAGCCGGTTTTCGGCTGAGGCTATGGTTAAGAGCTATCTGCGCATCTATTACCAGCTGTTATCCTGAAGGAATAGGTTTATGTCCAGCAGTATCCGGCGGGCCGTTCTGTTCTCATCTGTAACTCGCTACAGCATGCGGTTCATGGGCCTTTTCTCAACCATGATTATCGCCCGCTTGCTTACTCCAGAGGAAATCGGAACTTTCGCGATCGCCAGTGCCATCGTAATGGTGATGAGCGAATTTCGTTTGCTCGGAGCAGGCGCGTACCTGGTTCGGGAGCAGGAGTTGACAGAAGAAAAAATCCGTTCAGCCACTGGGCTCACGGTACTGATTTCCTGGGGACTGGGTCTGGTGATCTGGCTGGCGGCGCCGTGGGTGGCAGGGTTCTATGAGCTGGAGCCCTTATCGATTATTTTCCGGATACTCTCGGTGAGCTTCTTTGTTGCTCCATTCATCAGCATACCAACGTCCGTGTTGATGAGGTCCTTCCGGTTTAAGGAGCTGTTTGTAGTCAAGCTCTACACCACACTGGCTAATGTGCTGATTACCATCAGCCTGATTCTGGCCGGGTTCAGCTATTACGCCCTGGCTTGGGGGTACACACTTGCTGTTTTGGTCGAACTGCTGGTTTTGATTTATTACAGGCCGGCGGGTATGCCCTGGGGGCCCTCTTTCCAGCGTGTGGGGACTATTGCCCGCTTCGGGATCTACACCTCGTTAGCGGGTTTTTTACGGAAAGGTGTGGTGACTGTGCCGGATATGATCATTGGTAAGCTGGGCACACCGCTTCAGGTCGGCCTATTCTCCCGGGGGCTCGGATTCATCGAATTTGTCTCTCAGACCCTGATCATGGGCGTCAAGCCTGTGGTGCTGCCTTATCTGTCAGACGTAAAGCGTAGCGGGGGCGATATAAATCAGGCCTATCTGCAGGCCAGCGTGATGCTCGGCGGGTTGATCTGGCCGGTTCTGGCAGTGGCAAGTGTGGTCAGCCTGCCAGCGATTTATCTGTTTTTCGGTGATCAGTGGCTTGAGGCTGCACCTTATGCGTCCCTGATTGCCTGGTGGGCAATCTTCCGCATGGTGCATTGGTTCTCCAGTGATTTGCTGATGGCCCGGGGCTTTGAAAAGGTCATGGTGATCAAAGAGGCGGTTGTGTTCTTCGCACATTTTCTGGCGATCCTGCTTTTATTCCCGCTTGGCCTTAAGGCCGTAGCGGCGGGTTTCGCCGGAGCGGGAGCTATCGACCTTGTAGTGACCAGTTGGGTGCTTTGGCGGTATCTGGGCCTGAACCCGGCGCTTATGGTGCGGGCCTGGAGGCAGAATGCCCTCATCATGGTTTTGTGCGGGCTGGCTGCCTGGGGCTGTTATGAGGCCATGCTTGCACAAGGTTTCGGCATGGTAGCAGGTCTGTTGGTCGTTGCGAGCGTATTGCCGCCTGTCTGGCTCGGACTGATTTTTGTTTTGAAACATCCCCTGCGAGCAGAGCTGGTTCGTGTTATACGAATCTTGCACGTGTGATCAGCGTGTTATCACCAATCGGTACATGGCCTGAGTGGCAGCTTTTGAGTGTAGATACAATACTTCACGTAATGTTACGCACTGAAACCTATGGAGTCTGCTATGGCAAATGGAATGAAGCTGTCGGCCTTTCTGGCCTTTGGCCTGTTGGGAGGGTGTCAGTCCTGGTCAGTACGTGACATCGATTCACTGCCACCCACTGCCTCCCTACCGCCGACAAGCGAGCAGGGAAAGGTGGAGTTACGTTATTTTGATAACGTTACGGCTTCGTCGATAGATGAGCTTACGGCCTTGGGTCGGTTCCCTGATAACCCGGACGAGGTTTCAGAGCTGGCCCGCCTGGAAATGCTCGATAGCCGTGCGGATCAGTATGGGGGATTTGTTCGTGGGTTTATTGTTCCGCCAAGTAGCGGCACTTACCGTTTCTTTATCAGTGCGGATGACGAAGCGCAGTTTGTTTTCAGTACCACCGCCAGTTCAGCCGATGCCCAGGTCGTTGCCAGCGTGCCGCGCTACAGTTCTCGCAATCAGTTCGACAAATACAGCTCCCAAGCCTCTCCAATATTCAACCTGGAAGCTGGTAAGCGCTACTACTTTGAAGTGATTCACCGTGAGGGCTATGGCGGGGATCACTTCTCGGTTGCCTGGGAAGGCCCGGGGATCACGCAATCGATAGTTGCAGGTGATTACCTGTATTCCTACGGAGAAAGCAGTGCCATCTATCCCGGTGATGAGCTATCGAAAGAAGGGTTTTCGCTGGGCTACCGGATAGGTTACTTCGATGGTGGGCAGGGGCTGGCTTTCAATCCCTCCTATCCGCCACTTGATGATGATCAGGACGGCCTCTATGACAATTGGGAAGAGTTTCATGGCCTGAGCGCCTCTGATGCTGCAGACGCCACATCTGACCGGGACAATGATTTCCTGACAGCAACAGATGAGTTCCGCTTTGGTGCGAACCCTGGAAGTCCGGACACAGACGGCGATGGCATACCTGATGGTGTGGAGTTTGCCTACGGTTTGGACCCGCTTAACCCCGGAGATGCCCGTGGCGACCTGGATGGAGATGGCGTTTCCAATCTGGATGAATATAACGCTGGAACCGATTTTACCGATGCCCAGGATGTGCCTGTGCAGGAGGCGGAACTGGTTCCGGGTATGGTCGGTCAGTATTTTTCGGGACGAGACCTTGATCAGTTCTTCTTCGCTCGCCTAGATGACAAGGTTGAGTTCGACTGGGGTAGTGGGTCGCCAGGCGAGGGAATCCCTAACGATGTCTTTAGCGTTCGCTGGGTAGGTTATTTCCAGCCGCCTCACAATGAGGGGGCGCAAAGCTATACGTTCCGGGCGCGTCGGGATGACGGTGTCAGAATCTATCTGGGTGGAGAGCGGATTATGGACCGCTGGGGCGGTGGAAGCACATCGAACTATTACTTTACGTCTAAAGCAGTTAGTGCAGGGGAGCTTTTGCCTCTTGTCATAGAATACTACGAGAGCTACGGAGCTGCGCGACTGTACATTGAAATTCATGATGATGAGACGAAAACCCGTCTCTCTGAGAACACAATCCTATCAGCAACACCAATGGATTCAGCGGTATTCACCGATACCAGCGTCGACGGAGTTCCAGATGCATGGGCTTTAAGGTTTGGTCTCAACCCCTATGAAGCGAACGCATCCAAGATTCTAAATAGCAGTGGTGTATCTGTCTTACAGGCCTATAACGACAAGCTTGATCCTAGAACACTGGCGCCAGATGAAGAATGGGCTGTTGGAAGTAGCCCAGTGCCTGACGAGCCGACGGCCGATCAGCCGCCCTTACCTGAATCATCATCTTCGGTTACGCTGAGCTGGACTGCTCCTGGAACACGACTTGACGGATCTTCAATTTCACTTTCCGAGATTGAAGCGTATGAAATTATGTATGGTCGTAGTGAGGATGAATTACTCGAGCGGATAGAGGTGAGCTCTTCCCCTACAGCATTTACATTCAATGGGCTTGAATTAGGCCTTTGGTATTTTGCTGTGAGGGCAAGGGACACTAGAGGTCTTTGGAGCCCGAAATCTAATGTTGTTATGCGAGAGGTTAAATAACTTTTTTCATCAACTGTTTTAAGTTTATTTGGATTTTGTTATGAGATTTGAAGATGTTCTTATAATTCTCAGTATGCATTTTAAAGAGCGTGGGCAGTTAATAAATGATTTGATCGCACAATAAAGAGAGAAGGCGTGATCATTTTCCTCTTCAGAGATATAAGAGCATATAGTGTAAGAGTTTGATTTTGCTTTTTTTATAAATTTTCTTTGTTTTTTGTTTAGTTGGTTTTTAGAAAAAATAACGCTTATTGCCTTTAAGTGATACGGTAGTACTTTCCTTGTATTTCTTGAGGTCGATTTTTTATGAACCCTATATGTTGTTAATGGTTGATCGACATAGGAAACTGCGTTTTTTGATGAAATTCTAACCCATAATTCCCAGTCTTCAATGGCAGGTAGTGTGGTATCAAAACCACCTGCGTTGTGGAATTTAGATTTTTTTAAAAGGACAGTTGACGTGCTGATAAAGTTGTTAGTAAGTAATTCATTGAAAACACTTCCAGTATGTTTTTTGGTGAACTCGCTATCAAGCCTTCCTGAATTTACTCCACCGACGAAGCGGGTGTCGGTATATGACCAAGAATTTCCCTCATCATTCATTTTAGAAAATTGACGCTCCAACTTATTTTCATCCCATATATCGTCTGCGTCTAGAAATGCTATCCACTCTCCATTAGAAGATCTAACGCCAACATTTCTAGCTTCAGCTACACCTCTGTTCTCTTGTTTTATGTAAATAATTGAATTTATATAAGAGGAAATTATCGATGGCGTTTCATCGGAAGATCCATCATCTATGACTATTACTTCAATGTTTTTGTAAGTTTGAGATAGTGCACTTTCTATAGCTGAGCGTAGAGTGCTGTAGCAATTGAACGTTGGTATTATTACTGATATAAGGGGGGGTTCGGTCGACATTGATTTCTCTTGATTCTAGGTTGATTCTAAGTTTTTCTAAATGTTAATTTCGGTGTCTTCCTATCTTTAATAAGGGTGAGAGAGTTCTACTTGAGATGTATATGTATGCAAAAAATGAACTTGCTATATTTTTTCTTATTGGAGTTGCTCCGAATTTGACTGTCGATATTGCTAGTGATAGTGCCATGGCGAAGATCATGTAAAATTCTAAATAATATAATGTTCTGTTTAGAGTGGACAGAATTAAAGAAGTCATTAGAGTAAGGCCGTTTAAGATAGCAACTTTTGCTACTCTTGAGTTATTTATTTTTGTTAAGCTTTTGAAGTCTTCAGAGCCGTGCCAAAGTTCTCTAATTATAAATTCTAAAATATTCTTTGGGTATCCTTTATGTATTGCAATAAGTCTCTCGTCATTGAATACCTCGATTCCAGATGACTTAGCCCTTGCGCAAAGGTCGTAGTCTTCAGAGGTAGAAAGTGAGGAATTGAAGCCTCCGAGAGCTTCCAAGGCTAACTTTGTGGTTATCATGTGCCCTGAGTTTATATAGAATGACTTGTGTATGTTTTGTGAAAGCCTGGAAAACCAATATTTGTTTAATGGTTTTGTGTCGTTCTCGGGAAGACATCTGTTTCCGGTTATAATACATGGGTTTTCGGTGAGTTTTTTATAAGTATTAAGGAAGGCGGCCTCCCACGATTCGCTTATGCAAACGTCTGCATCAAGAAATACGATTACAGAGTATAGAGAATTTCTTGCGCCTATGTTTCTCAGCTCGGCAATAGACACATCTGGAGCCAAAATTACTTTTGCGCCAGACCGCATTGATAATGATCTGGTTTTATCTGTTGATCCATTGTCAACAACAATTATATCACAATCGATAAAGTTTAATTTACTTATTGTAGAGATCGTGTCAGATATTTCTCGCTCTTCATTGAGAGCGGGAATTACAAAGCTAACCTTTGGTTTTTCTTTAACAATATTTTTAGTTAAGTTGTTTTCTTCTGGTATCATAATAGAATGCCCAAATCTTCAGGTGCTGAAGGTGGGGAAGGTAGGTTCTCGTCAGAATTTTTAGGCCCTACAGGACCAATATTCCCCGGATCTTGTACTTGCTCGCCGTAAAAATTGCTTTGATGTTTATGTGATCCACCAGCTGTGGAAAGGGCAGGTGAAGCAGGATCTAGATAGAGATGATCCTCCATAATTATTAACGGATCAAAAACTAGAGAGTTATCTACGCCCTCAAAATAGACTGATGTAGAAGCTGACTCCTCCATCCCGGTAAACCAAATGTTATTGTTGTAAATGGGGTTTGTAACGGATTCATTTTTGACCATCTTAATTGGGTGATCTGTATTAACTATGTTGTTTTCAATATATACATCGTTATCTTTTGACTCATTTCTTAATCGAAAAGCCGCCGGAGTCTCATATTTTCTGGAACTCTCGTCTGATACACCAAAAATAAGGTTGTTAAATATCATGTAATGCCCTTTTATATCGCCTCCAATGCTAATTGCGTAGGGCTGCGTTCCATTATTGATCTCCGCAACTGGGCCGAGTCCAGAATTTATAATTATATTGTTATATATTTTGCTGTCAGCATTCCAGCAGTAGCCGATATCGTCATAATCTGAAGTATATATGTTTATTGCTGACCCTCTTTGGTTCTTGATAAAGTTATTGTGAACATTGAAAGTTCCTGTTACCGGATCACAATTGATAGAGCTGAAGGGCGACTGATCATAAAAGTGTATGCCAAATACGGATTTGTTATTTTCCAGTCTATTCCATCCAAATTCCCATGCGATTGATTCAGGTTCGTTTGATGAGGTTCGTTTTGACATGTATGTTGTGTGATGAAAGTGCGATGTCTGATTGCAACCTATATCGTAAATAAAGTTTCCATATACTTTTACATTTGAGCCATCGAGCCGCGTACTATATATTGAGCCAGCCCAGCCATTGGAGCATTTTCCTGGGATGTCTGATATGAAGTTGCCGATAATTCGTCCATTAGACGACGTTCTTATTTGTATCGTTGAGTCTGATGTATTCCCTGCGCCAAACGTTTCGCTGTCGTCTAAAGGGTCATCTAGCATTCCACCGAGTACTTTGTATTTAGAAATTACTATCCCAGTGGAAAGATAAGGGCTTATGCCCCATTTCGCTGATACAACTTCGGATGGCAAGCCTGGATAGCTAATTATCGCTATTTGACTATCTATAGTGCCTTCTAGCGCTCTCAGGTACATTCCAACTTCTCTCGTACTGTCTTTATAAACTGGCTCTCTAACATTGTGTGTGTAAACTAAATCACCGGCCGTTAGGTTTTTGTTTCCGGCCGCAGAAGAATTACTTGGCCATCCATTTACGAATGCCCAGGGATTTGAGAATGACCCGTCACCACTTTCATTGTCTCCACTAACTTTTACGTGGTAGATTTTTCCTGATCGAATAGTGAAGGGATAGGGTGGTGATTTCATGTTTTCGGAGATAACCTCGATTTTGGCGCTACCTTCCTGCGATTCTGGAATAGAAAAAGCAATTTCATATAACTGGTGAGAAGTGTATAAGTCTGAAGGTCCACTTGGGCTCTTTCCGTTCGCTTTTTTCCAGTAATAAATATGTGCCGCAGGCTTTCTAGATCCTGAACTGTCGGTGATAAACACCTCTCCTTGGCGATCACCGAACCGATACCCCCAGAGGGTCACAATCGCACCTTCTCCGAGTCCGTCACCCAGTCCAGTACTTGGTCCGCTTATGATATCGGAGAATGCAATTAGGGGAGCCTCCTGTGCTAGAGCGATGGAGTTCAGATTGAATAGGAAGAAAATAGTTAAAAGATAGCTGTAAATGAGCCGTTTCATGGAATATTCTCCGTTTCCTTTTGGCATTCCTTAGTGTAGCTGAGCAAGCGCCTGTCGAGTGGCTGGCTGAGAAATATTTTCTAACGTTTTGTTACTTAAAATAACTTTAAATAGCGAAATTTCATGAGGACCTGGATGATATTTTTTTCGCGGGCAGTCCGGCTAAAATGCTGCCCTCTTCAAATTCGCTCACCACAACAGCAGCTGCAGCGGCAATGCAATGATTTGATATGCTGCTCAATACTACACATGAGTTTCCTATCCAGCAGTCGGTTCCCACAACAATCTTTTTGAATCTTCCACCCTGCTCTTGTATCGGCACTTTTGGGTCAGAAAATTGGTGTTGCTCATTTCCACTAAGTATATGAACCCCGCTTCCGATAAGGGTATCTTTGCCAATCGTACACATCCCAATATTGCACTGTGGCCCGATGTAAACACCTTGGTGGATTGTTGTGTTTCTGTGGGAGAGAATTGTTAGAAACCCTATAGATATTTCGTCAGAGGTGTTGGGGCATGCCAGACGATAAAATGCAGCCCTAAGGTAAGCTCCTGTTTTCCCTGGAAACAGGCTGAGGAACTGGGAAAATGACTGGAAGACACTGTCACTTCTCCCTCCGCCGCTCAGTATCCAATATAGAACAAACGCTGGCAGCATGAGTAGAAGAACGAGATTTTTAATACTACGTTTTATTAGGTACCGGGCCGGTTTCATCGGTGCAGCCTCGTTACTAACCACTGTTTTTCGCGGGAAGGTCTGAATTCAGATACCCCTAGGGCTACTCTCTGCATGATCCTTGTAATGAGTGCTTTCCAAGTCAGTTTTGGTTCAAAAAAATTGATTTCGTCGCTTGGTTTCCTTGCCGCCATGACTGGTTCGTCGGTGACACGTGTGTGCTGGGGTCCATAGTTCTGGTTGAGCACTATCTGTATTCGCGCGTTGTGCTTTTCGGGGCTAACGGCAAGTTTGTTGCAGCTTTCTGCCAAAAATCTATCGGCGGCTTTTTTGTATAGTCTGGATGCCTTCGGGGAAGCTAGATCCGCCGCGATGAACATTAGCGTTGCCTTTCGGATGTCCTGTGCGGTCCAAGTGTCGTTTGGGTATTCCAGTTGGTCGGGTTCGCTCAAGAAGGGGCGCTCATGATCTCTCATCCACTCGGCGTAATGCACGAAAGATTGGAGAGCGTAGCGATAATTGGGGTCAGAGAGGCCCCATTGCTTTTTTAGGTGCAGATATCTAGCTATAGCTGTTAGTAATATGATGTACGACCAACTTATTTCGACTTCAAGGAGGTTACGACCTTCGATGGCGTCGTTGGGGTGAAGTGTTTCTAAAATTACCAGCTCTGCTTTGGTTAGCCAGTTTCTGTTCGGTTCCAATATCGCTGCATCTAAAAGAGTGTTGATGTAATTTCCGGTAGCCCTTGTAAAGGGATAGCGGTGTCTGCTTGGTTTCTGGCCCATTATCAATGCTTTAACTTTTGGGACTTCATAGCGCTTCATTGCCATCAGTTGGGCTAATAGCCCCCGACCACCTTCATGCAAGTTAACCATCCAACGAGCGAGCTCAAGAACCGACTCTCGGGAGTTCATATTTCCAGTTAGCAAATAGTGGTAAAGCAACCCGGAGGTATAACAATGCTCAGCTCCGGGGCCACCGCCTGTTTGGCCCGGAGTACTGCTGGTGTCGTTATGCCGAGAAAATGTTCGATGTGTCGCCGTATGGGCCGGCAGGTAATGGTCTGTATGCCAGAACAGCCCGTTGTTATATTCGGCCCGGTCTTCCTCTGTATGGTAAATGTCGATATCAGTGACGTGGCGGGCCAGGTCATCCATCAACTCGAACCAGCGACGATCGCCGGTGAGTGCGAACTGGCGGGCGAAGCCATAGATGGCATCGTACTGGTTGTTGTAGTGGGAGATCAGTGGCGCTTCGCCAGGCGCCTGGTACAGGGTTTCATGATCCGCGAAAATGTCACCGAAGTTGCGCCAGCCGTACTCATCGATTACTTCCCGTTTTTGGAAGAAGTTTGAGGGGCCATCCAGGCCTTCCTGGATCAGGGTATCGAGCGCATCCTTTTCTGCATTGGCTTTGAACCAGGGAAATGCGTCTGTTGATTCGTAAACCTCAGGAGCCAGGCGTGGGCAGAGTGGGGCGTAAGCCCATGTCAGGTTGCTGGTATTTGCATAGGCCATCAGGTGGCGAAGAGTTTTTCGTTCGCCACCCTGGAGCTCGTAGCTTTGGTTATCTGGCCGCGCAGGGAAAAGTCCGACGATAATTTTCCCTTTTTGGTACCCAATGTTGCTGGGGAAGTTTTGCCAGAAGGTCGGCATGGCCAGCTGGAATGGCTGTCCGTCACCCGTCAGTGATAACAGCGGGTTTGCCCGATCTCCTGTGTATTCCAGGGCGTTCTCCGAGGTCAGTCGGTATCCGCGGTACAGGGTTGTGAGGTCGCCATTTTTGTCAATGTGGTTGAGGCTGTTCCAGTTTTCTCCGCCAGATGACTCCTGATACAGCTCAAAATCTCGCAGCGTAAATGCCGCCTTCGGAGCGTTCAGGGAATCGGGCTGAATACTCACCTCTTGTGGACAGCCGGTTTCGGTAATTAGCTCCAGGCTGCCGAAATACATGGAACCCTCGTCACCTAGATCCCATAGGCCACCGGGGTGCCTGGCCCGCTTCGGGTTATGGATCTGCATTTCAATGTTCGTGAGTCCAGTCTGGAGATAGATGCGCAGTCGGCAACTGAAATCTGCAAGGCGAGCTTCGTTTGCTTGAATCCAATGGCCGCTAAGCGAGGCTTCAACATAGACGGGGTTCTGGTGCTGTATTTCCCAGTCGCCATTCGTGACAGGGTGGCAGGGTAGCCCGCCTTTAGAAGTGAGTTTTGCTTCAGTTGTTATGGGAGAGGTTACCCCCGAAAACTCCCAGTGAGGCCGGCCCTTATGAAGCAGGAAATCTCCAATCTCAGTTGAAATGGTCCATCCACGTGGTGTTTGAGTAATGCCCGTGACGGATGCTTCGGGTGAGGGCTGTTCAGAGACTGTCAGGGTCTCTACCTGGTGAGGGGATAGGCTGTAAAGAAACTCGGCGAGCGCCCAGAAAATACTGCCGTCTGGCCATTGGCATAGCAGTTTGAAAACTGCTGGCACGCTGTTGCCATGAGCATCTTTAAGCTGGAACGTTGTCCCTGCCGGGTGCTGGCCTTTGGCAAAAGGAATCCCTACAGAGAGCGGCTCGCTTACTCTGTGAATTCCGGATTCTTCCTTGAGGACAATATCAACCGATGTTGCCATTTCACACCTAATTCCTTTTATACAACACGCTAAAGCTGGCGCTTAATCCATCGCATTCCGGCCCTGGTTATCTGGCTCATCTCGATGTTCGAGTTCCAGGACAACAGGTCTCTCATATAGTGCTGACCTTCAAGATGCGTGAGGTAATTATAGGCCATGTTGCACTTGAAGTATGGGGTTTCCGTAGCCTGCATTGATAACCCGTAGCCATTAAGGAATACCGATGGCAAGTGGCCAAGGCGTCGCCTGCGGGTCCGGTTGGTGTCAGCAATCGCATAGAGGCTGCTGTACATGCGGGCCACATCTTCATAGTTGCCAGACACCCGTGTATCACCAAAATCTACTACGTGAAGCTGGCGGTTCTGATCAATAAGAACGTTATAGACAATGAAGTCCCCGTGAGCCCTGCAAACGAAAGCACCGTTTTCAGCCAGAAAGGTCTGGGTATTCAGTTTCTCCAGAACTGGTAGAAACCTGGCCTCGATTTTGTTCAGTAACCGCTCGGGCAGAAGCTTTTCCTGCCGGATGTCCCGGATCTTGCGTACGGTGTCCTGCAAAAGCCACGCTGCTTTGGAGTTATCGACGCCTTGGTTGGCTGATGTTTTGTGGTAGAGGGCCAGCCATTCGCCAAGTTCTCTAATCCTTGAAAAGATCGTCTGCGGATCATTGAGGCAGTGGCCTCTGAGACGACCCAGTAAGTAGGTTGCATTCCAAAGTGTGTGGAACAGTTCATCGCCGTGAACGCGCTCGGTGGTGAGGGTGTTGGTGGCCGTATCAAAATCCACTAGGCGTATGGGGCTGACGTTTTCTGTGGCAACCTCTAGTTGCATGCACCTTTGCAGCTCTCCGGCTTCGTCGGCCAGGCTCCGCTCACTGGTATGCTTGCGGTAAACCTCATTATTGATGAACCCGGTGCTTCTCGGGTTGATCTTGGCAGTGCCAGCATTACTTTGGTTCATTGCGAGCTTGCCTTGTTCTCTGGTGGTAACGGGCTCAGGCTAATGGTGTTCTGGGCTGCTCCCACGTTTTCGATAGCCCGGTTACATTGCCTGGGCTCACACTCCACCATCACTGAAACCAGCGCAAACCGGTTTGCTCCACTTAATGTCGCCGGAATCTGCCATAACTTCGCATCCCGGTAGCTTTCGGTTGCGTAATCCCCAACCTGATACCACTGCAAAACAGCTACCCGCTGCCTGCCAACGCGGTTCTGGTAGATTTTCACCTGCCCCTGGGTTTCCTGAAGCAGCCACTCTTCCGTATCAATGGGGGGCCGAAGGTAGGGCACCAGCTTATGATCGGTGGCGGCAGAGCGCTCACTTTGAGCCACTGATAGCCAGGCACCACCCGGCGTTGCCCAAACTTTGTGGTCTAGGTTATCCGGGAGCCGCAGCTGAAGGGGCAATTCGGAGGGCTGGCCGGGAATCATAGCCGCATTCTGTGGCGCCCAGGGGCTGGTTTCATTGCCGGAGAGTTGAAGGACGCTGAGGGCTAGTGGCCCTACCACCAGCGCAGCCAGAACCGCGACGACACCTTTGCGTGAGAACCGCTTGGCCTCGGGTGCATCGGCTGTTTTCCGGCGGTTAACCGGCGCGAAGTAGAGCGCTGGCAGAATAAACACGCCGTAGACTACCCAGCCCATCAGTTCATGGTCGGTCAGCATGTCGCTTTGCATTTCTGTCTGGTAACCGACAACGACCAGAATGAAGATTCTTACCCAGTTGGCAATCAACCCGAGAACCATGGCTGCGGTCAGGAAGCACAGCCATCCTCGCCAGCGGTAGTCGTTAAGGATAGACATCATGGCGGCGAGCAAAATGGAAATAGCGAAGTAGCGAATGCCGGAGCAGCCATCGGCAATAACCAGGCGGCCGTAGGGCAGGGTGATGCTGTTGCCTTCAATCAATGCGGTCATCCCGAACAATCGAACCCAGTTGCTCACCACGGCGCTGGCAATGGCGACTAGGGTGGGGATGAAATCTGCCCAGATCGGTAGGGAAAGGGCGAGCAGGATAACGTAGGGAAGTAAGCGCAGCGCTCTGTAAAAACCCAGTAACGCCCAGCTGGTGGCAAGCAGGCCGGCAGGCAGCATCAGATAGGTCAGGGTGTCTATCCTGACCAGCTCAAGTAAGGCCCAGACAAGCGTGGTGACTAACAGAATCAGGATGCCGGTTACCTGAAACCTGGATGCTGAAGGGGCTTGCGTATTGGTCGGCAACGGAGGGTGGATCAAGAGAAGCGCTACGTAGATAACCGCGGTGGCCAATCCATGGGCCAGTACCTGCTCAAACTCCAGCCATTCTGATGTCAGCCTTATCCAGGTTGGATAGAACAAAACTACGCTGACTGCAGTTACGATCAGGTACGGCAGGGCATAGGGCAGGTTGTCTAATGTCTTCCTTAACATCTTCTGTCCACCGGCATTGCTACAGCTTCAGAATACCGTTGTTTGTGACGACATAAAACAAATGTGCGCACAAAAAAGCCAGCCGAAGCTGGCTTTTCTGAAAGCCCAGGACGATCAGGCTTTTTGGCGACGACGGGCGGCACCAAGGCCGGCCAGTCCGAGGCCGAGCAGGGCAAGGGTGCCAGGCTCCGGTACCGGAATAGCTGACTCAATGAACACAACAAGGTCGTTGAAATCATAGTCTGAGCCTTGGCCAAGGGTATCTTCCCATGCCAGCAACCATCCACCTTGGGTCCAGGTGGTGTCACCTCCAAATCCTGGAAGGTTGATGGTGTCGCCCTGACCCTGATAGGCCACCATATGCTGCTGGTCCGTCAGTGTGCTGGTAGCGTTCAGGGAATTCTGGGAATAGATCATCTGGCCGGCTACATCGATGAAAAAGCCGAAGGTGGTGCTGCTGAATGTCACACCGGTAAAGGTGTTGAAATCTGAGTAGACATCACCGTTGGCATCCAGACCGAAGGTATCACCGGCGCCAACACCATCTACCGAGCCATCGAAGATGGTGTAGGTCTTGGTCAGGTCGTTCGGATCGTAGATACCAAAGGTTGTGGATCCGGACAGCCCTGCGATAGAGGCGATGTACCGGGTTGGTGAGAGTCCTGAGTCGGAGTTCTTCCACAGGTCAGAGGGTGAGGCCTGGTCTGTGTTCACGTCGAGTGATGTGGTGTAACCCGGCGCGATAACATCCTCTGCAATGATCGTCTGCAGAGACCGTTCTCCGTTGGCTTCGGACACGTTTACTGGCACGGCCTGAGCGCTAAACGCCACGCCGGCCAATGCGATACTGGTAACTAGCATTTTTATATTCATGGGTCTTCTCCGGTTGTGAAGCTCTAAATCCCTGTAGTTCGCTTTGCAACCAGGCTGTCTCTTCGGATACTGACCAGAGATCCTTGGCTTTCCGTCCCATCCTCGCGGGTGGTTTGGCTCCTGAGCGGGATAAAACCCGATCTTCTCCTTGTATTAAGCGATTATCGTGCCAACCAGCTAACTGACTGAATTTCCGTTGAATTTCTTCGGCAGCCAGAGACGTATGTAAAAGTTTTCGACAACCCAAAAAACAGGGCCGGTTCTTATAGCGATCCGGCCCTTCTGGTTCGTGTGGCAGAGACGTTTTGTCAGGATTTCTTACAAGGCTTTTCTGGCGCTTTCCAGGTGGCTGGTGATGTCTTCGTTACCCGGCGCCAGTGCCAGCGCTTTTTCCAGGGTGGTGACAGCTTGCTGGTGGTTGCCGGCCAGGTGCAGCACCCAGCCATAGGTGTCCAGCACGGCTGAGTTTTGCGGAGCCTGTTCACTGGCCCTGCGCGCGAATTCCAGAGCCCGTTCGGTATCGTTTTCCCTCAGCAGCCAGGCCAGGTTGTTCAGGGCAGCGATGTTGTTGGGCTGCTGCTCCAGAACATAGTCATAGTGGGTGGCGGCCAGTTCGTCCTGGTTGTTGTTCATCAGCCAGTCGGCACGGGCCAGGTTGGCGGCAATGCTTTGTGGTTCATGGTCCAGCCATTGGCTGGTGATTTCGCCTCGGGCTTCCGGGCCCTGGCTGGCTGCCAGGCGGAGCAGGGTGGGCAGAAGGGCGGTTTCCTTGCGTTCCTGCCATTGTTCCTTCAGGTACGTCCAGGCTGCTTCGGGTCCGTTTTGGGATTCCAGTATGGATGTCCTCGCCAGCACGGTTGCCGTAGTAACGCCGAGATTGTCTTCCACCGCCTGTAGTTCTTCCAGCGCTTGCTGATGATTGCCCTCAGCCTGCGAAACACCCACGGCCAGCAGGGCCAGGCCCTGGTTATCCGGTGCCAGGGCAACGGCTTCTGCCGCTTTGGCCCGGGCGGTCGGGTAGTCTTCTGCCTGAACGGCTGCGCGGGTTTCTGCAACCAGTAGCTGGCCGAGCAGGCGGTTTACGGCAATGGTCTCGGAGGTTTGCTCTTCTCCCAGCAGGGTGCGCACTTGCACCAGTTCTTCGATGGCCCGCTCGCGGTTTCCGGTGCGGGCCAGGATGGCGGCCAGTGCCAGTCTGGGTTGTGCCATTTCCGGGTGTTGCTGTGCCAGCTTTTCTATCCGTGCCGTAGCGGCGTCAGTATCCCCAAGGCGGCTGTCCGCCAGGCTGGCCAGCAGCACCGCCTGGGGCATATCGCCATAGCCATTAACCAGTGAGTCCCTCAGTTCCTTAGCCTCGGTTTCTTCACCGCGGGCCAGCAACACATTCATGTAAGTGCCGGTGGTGTGCCAGTCTTCCGGCTGGGCGGCGAAAGCCATTCGCAGTTGGCCCAGTGCCTGCTCCGGCTGGTTGTTGCGCAGGTAGTGCTGGGCCAGGGCCAACCGCAAACGAGTGCGTTCGGGTTCGTTGCTGATGGCTTTGCTCAGGCTGGCCACGCCGTCACTTTCCTTGCCGGGCAGGCTCAGGGCCAGAATGCCGTGCATGGCAATGATTTCGTTGTCGTCCGGCCGGGCCTGCATGGCCCGTTCCAGAGTTTTCAGTGCTTCTTCCCGGTCGCCCTGGTCGATTTGTGCCATGGCAGCGGCGCGCAGGAAGGGGGTGGGTGTGGTTTCAGGGTCAAGGTTCTCTGTCAGCAACCGGGCGCCTTCATCCAGCTCGCCGGTGCCGGTTTCAAGAGCCCCTAGCATCAGGGCCGCCTGCTGGTTTTCCGGGTCCAGCTTCAGCATGTCCCGGAGAATGGTTTTGGCCTGGTCGATGTTGCCTTCACGTAGCGCCGCTACCGCAGCTTCGCCTTGCTCCCGGGCACCGGAATTCTGGTTGTCGGCCAGGATTTTGTTGTAAACCTGGGCTTCGGTAATCTTGCCCTGCTCGGTCAGCACCCGGGACAGTGCCGTCAGTACTTGCCGGCGCACCGGCAGGAAAACATCAGACGTCGGCATGCTGCCAGCGGCGTCTGTCAGTGTGGCTGCGGCGTTTTCCAGGTCGTTCTCCCGGTACTGGGCCATGCCTTTCCAGTATTGCACCTCTGGCTCGGGCTGGTTTCTCGCCATCCAGTCATCGGCGCTGCGGATGGTTTGTGAGGTCTGGTTCAGGTCCATCTGGGTTTTCAGGGTGCCGGTCACTGCATCCAGGTTCGACGGGTTGTTGTCCATCAGGCTGCGATACAGGGACAGCGCTTCAGCCTTGTCTCCGGACAGGCGCAGGGTTTCAGCGCGAACAAGCGACGCCCGTAACTGTTCCTGGGGGTTGGAAGCGTTGTGAAGGGCCAGGGTCTCGGTGGCTGAAAGATGTTTGCCCTGGTTTACGTAGGCTTCGGCCAGTGGAATGGCTACCTGTGAGGCATGGTCTTTCAGCCAGGGTTCCAGCAGTTCGGAGGCCTGCCGGGACGCGCCTATCTGCAGATACAGTTCAGCCAGGTGGACGATATGGCCAACGTTATCCGGTTCTGCCTGTACCGCGTTTCTTACTTCCAGCAAGGCGGACCGGTACTGGCCCTGGTCTGCGTAGGTTTCAGCCCTTGTAATATGGGACGTTGCTTCGTTGGACGTGCTCTGATTGTTGCAGCCAGTCAGAACCGGTAACGGCAGTAGCAGGGCGCCGGCAAGTAGCAGTGTTGTGAGCCGAAGTTTTGTTCGGTTATTTGTTGTTGTGTGCACGGTATCTGCTCCTTGATAACGATAGGCAAAATAGCGGGTAAATGGGTCAGGAGGCGGGCGACTCCGCCGAGGTTTCTATCCTGTATTTGTCGGTGAGGTTGTACAGGGTGGGGCGCGTGACCCCCAGTAACCGGGACGCCTGGGACATATTGAACGAGGTGCAATGAAGAGCCTGGCGAATGGCTTGTTTCTCGGCTTGTTCCCGCACCTGCCTCAGGTTCAGCTGGTTGACCGGTTCACCCTCGCCAGTGCTTAACTGCAGGTCGCCGGCGCTTACCCGTTTGCCATCGGCCATGATTATGGCGCGCTTCACCTTGTTGATCATTTCCCGCACATTGCCCGGCCAGGCATAGCTGGTGATGGCCTGCACGGCGTCTTCGGAAAAGCTCAGGTTTTGCCGGTCCAGTTGCTTGCCCAGGCTTTTCAGTAACGACTGGGCGATTACCAGGGCGTCTCCGTCCCGCTCGCGCAGCGCGGGTACATCCAGCGTTATCTCGCTGATTCGGTAATAGAGATCCTCCCGGAATTCTCCCTGCGTAATCAGTTCCTGAACGTTCCTGTGGGTGGCGCACACGACACGTACGTCCACCGGAACCGGTTTTACCGAGCCTACCCGGTCAACAACGCGCTCTTGCAGGAAGCGGAGTAGCTTCGCCTGCAGGGCCATGGGCATATCGCCTATTTCGTCCAGGAACAGGGTGCCGCCGTTGGCGCTTTCAATTTTTCCTTTCTTGGCCTGGGTGGCGCCGGTAAAGGAGCCTTTTTCAAAGCCGAACAGCTCGCTTTCCAGCAGGTTTTCTGGGATAGCCGCGCAATTGATGGCGGCAAAGGGCTGGTCTGTCCGGTGGCTCAGGTCATGCAGGGCCCGGGCCAGCAGTTCCTTGCCGGTACCGGTCTCGCCGGTAATCAGGGTGGTTACGTCGGTGGGGGCGACTTTCTCGATGGTTCGGCAGATCTCCATCATTTCAGGACTGGCGGCGACGATCCCTTTTATGCTGGCGCCGTTGGTCTGGCCGATGAGTTCGCGGTTTTCCTGTTCCAGCTCTGCCAGCCGGAAGGCCCGGTTAACCACAAAGGTAAGTATGTCGGCGTCCAGGGGTTTCTGGTAAAAGTCCGAGGCGCCCATGCCGATCGCCTTTACGGCGTTTTCCTTGTCTTCCCGGCCTGTCACCACGATCACCTTGGTCATCGGGGCCAGCCGGAGGATCTCTTCCAGAAGGGCAAAGCCCTCGGAAGCGCCACCGGCATCGGGGGGCAGGCCAAGGTCCAGTGTGATTACCTGCGGTTCCATGCGGCGCAGCGCAGCCAGTGCGGAATCCCGGTCAGCCGCAACCGAAACCTCGATTTGGTCACTGAAGCACCAGCGCATCTGGCTTTGCAGTCCGGGGTCGTCCTCTACTATCAGCAGTCGCTTCACAACAACAATCAATCCTTTGTTTGTCTCTTGTTACGATTCTTAACTTAATGTTGACGGTTTGCAATGTTTGAATTTGTAAAAGTCTGCAAAACGTCAATTAGTTGACGCCTTGTTTGGGTCTGGGGTTCGTAGTGGCCGGCAAATACTTGGCGTTCTGCTGGGTAGAAGCCGCAACAGGCAGGCGCACAGAGAAGCAGGAGCCCACGCCCGGCTCACTGGTTACATCAATACTGCCCCCGAGTTCCCGGATGTATTCCCGGGCCTGGTAGGCGCCAATTCCCATGCCGGTCAGCCCCTTGGTGCTGGCAAAGGGTTTGAAGAGCTGGGTGCTGATAAACTCTTCGGTCATGCCGCAGCCGGTGTCCTGGATAAACATCACAACGTTGCCCCTGGCAGGCTTGAGGTTGATGGTGATCTCGCCATCGGGTGGGGTGGCATCCTGCGCGTTCTGGATCAGGTGGCCCAGCACGTTGCGAAGCTGCTCCTTGTCGGCCCGAACCATGATGGGGGCCGGATTGCCCTTCAGGCGGGGGGCGGGGCTGCGTCGACTGTTGTGCTCGATTAATTCCTCAAGCAGCCCGGTCAGGTCCAGGCTGGTATCGGTGGCCTGGTCCGGAGTGGTATGTGGCTTCCGGATGTGGTCTACCAGGTTCGACATTTTGCGAACCGCGTGGTCTGTGGTTGCAATCATGTCGTCAATGAACGCTGGATTGTCCCGGTGTTTCGGCGCGTTCTTCACCAGCAGGGAGAGCTGGGCGATCAGGGTTTTCAGGTCATGCACCATAAACGCGGAGGCTCTGTTTAAAGCCTCGAACTGCATAGCGCGGGACAACCGGTTCTGGGCATCAGTCTGGGCCAGCAGGTTACAGGTTTGCCGGGCCACCACTTTGATCAGGTCAAAGTTTTCCCAGTTCAGCTCCACGTGAGCATAGGGCTTGCCAACCAGGGCGATCCCGTACAGTTCGTTACCAAGGTAAAGCGGTATCACCAGCCAGGCATCCGGGGTGTTCCGGATTATGTCCGGCAGCTCCATCAGGTCATACCGGATAGGGTCTTCCTGATACTCCTGAAGGTCGATTATCCATTCCTGCTCCCGGAAAAAGCGCACCAGGTCGGAATCGTCGTCAATAATAGTGTATCGGGGAGTGGCCAGGTTGGCGCTGGCCTTCATTGCATAACCGGCCTGGTCATCTTTCAGCCAGATAGCCCCGGAGTTGCTTTCCACCAGCCCGGCCAGAATTCGAATCACCCGTTCCGGCAAGGGTGGGTCGTCACTGAGATTGGCCAGTTCCCGGGTCATTTTCAGCCACTCTTCACGATAATCGTATTTGTAGTCGAAGAAGTTCTGGCTGATAAACACCATCAGGCGGGCGCGCACCCGGCGGGACATTAGCAGGGTGACCAGGAAAGCTATGGACACGGTAATTAACAGCACCTGCAGGGCTTCGCCCCACTGGCCCCCAAAGGCCCGCACATAGTAACCGCCTACGGCCAGCAGGAGCAGGTAGCCGGCCGCCAGAATCAGGGTGCCGGCATGGAAAACGGCGGAACGGGATAGCTGGAAGTCGACCGGTTGTTTGCGAGTGTTGATCACGTTGATGGCGAACAGGGGCATCAACGCTGCATTCACAAAGCCCCGGGCATTCCAGAATGCCTCGGATACCTTGCCGAACAGAAGGGCATCGGCGTACATGAAAAAGTCGAAAGCGAACAGGGTCGCTATGCCAATACAAAGGTATTTAAGGCTGGAGCGGCCAAAAGCGGGGGAGTTTCTCCAGATCTGTTCAACCAATGAAAGCCCGAGCAAAGACAGGGCAATCTGGCCCAGCAGCATGGTTTTGCCGTTGACGATATCAACATTGAAGACAAATTCGATGGAGCCGAGGGTTATCAGTGTGACGATAAGCACAAAGGTCGCCGCACCAAGCACCTTCTTCATCTGGCCTGCCAGCCGGCCCTGCCGGAAGGCGGTTCGAAGCATGGCAAACAGCAAGAGGATCCAGGCGGTGTCGCGCAGTAATTCCAGCAGATAGCGGATCAGGAACCCCGGCTGGCCCCAGATGTCCTGCGCCACCAGTGTGCCGGCCCAGAGGGTGGTCACAAAGGCAGCCAGAAACAGCCCGCGGTCGATATCCCGGCGCAGGTAGCGGGTGGCAACAAATACAGACAATACCGCGAATACTGCCGCGGCAGAGCCATAGCTGATCAGGCTGAAATCCCTGAGCATCCGGTCATTCCTTGAACCGTAGTTCTGTACTTATTTTGTACAGAGTATCCCTGTTCGCCGCTTTCCGTCTATCAAATTCCGGAAAATCGGCGCCCGTTCACCGTCAAGGTTACACCGGGCGCTTGTTGTTGCGATAGTAGCGGAAGATTTCTTTCAGGGGGCGCTTGGGCTTGAAGCCGAACTCCCTGGCAAAGGCTCGCCCGTCAATCACCACCGGGTACTTGAAGAAAGCCAGCAGGTAGTGTGGGAAGCTTTTCAGGTTCAATAGCCGGGCAATGGCTTTCGGCACAATGGGTGGCACAGACAGAATCGGAATACGCTTGCAGCCGCACATCTTCAGGGCTTGCTGGTAGGCTACCCAATCGTGGGGCGCCACGTTGAATACGCCTTTAACCGGCTTTTGCCAGGCCAGCACGATGGCATCGGCCATGTCGTCAATATGGATGAACTGCATCATCGGCGAAAAACCTGCCAGCACCGGCGCCCGTTCACTGGAGAGCAGGGCGCTCATGGTGTTGCGCACACCCGGGCCGACGATGTTGCAGGGCCGCAGAATGGTGATGTTCAGCTCCGGATACCGCCACAGGTAGATGTTGGCCAGGTTTTCCAGTTCCACGGAATCCACCAGGTCTGCGCTCAGCCCGGCACTTTTCAGGGGTGCTGCCTCGTCAATCAGCGCCGGGTTGTAGGCCATGGCGCCATACACGTGGAAGGTGGAGAGGATAATCACCCGTTTGATGCCGTATTTGTGGGAGAGGTCCAGTAGCCTCTGGGTGCCCAGTACGTTGGCGTTGTAGCGGCGCATCCGGGTCAGTTCGCTGGTCATCAGCCGGCCCAGGTGGATAACGCCGTCAAACCGGTATTGCCGGAACAGGTCTTCAAAGCCCCGCTTGTTCAGGTCGATGCAGTAGCTGGGAATGTCATCGCCCAGGTACACCTGCTGCCGGAAGTCCACCGCGACAATGTCGCAGTTATCGCGCAGGCGGTTAATGACTTGCTGGGTGAGGGCGCCGGCTGCACCGGTCACCAGGATTCTGGGCTTGCGTTGTTCAGACATCAGAACAGCCCCTCCCGCTCGCTCAGGCCTTTGTCGATCAGTTTGCGGATTTCTGTCTTGACCGCTTCAACGCGCTCGGTCACCTGTTCTTCCGGAATCTCGCTGTTGTCGAAGTACATGGGTTCGCCAAAGTTCAGGCGCACTTTCACCGGGAAGATTACCGGTAGCGCCACCGGTACGTAGGGCACGCCCAGCGCCTTGGCCAGGGGTTTGATGTTGGCAATGGCCGGAATGGTTTCTTCGCAGCCGACAACACCCACCGGCACAATCGGGGTGTTGTATTTCATCGCCAGGTGCATGAATCCGTTGCCAAAGCGTTTGAGCTGGTAGCGGTCCCGGTAGAGTTTGCCGGAGCCCCGAACCCCTTCAGGGAAAACGATGACGGCTTCATCGTTCTCCAGCATCTTGGCGCAGTTGATGGGGTCGCCCAGTACAGCGCCCACATCGTTGAGCAGGTTGCCCAGCCATGGGACGGTCGGGAAGAAGCGCTCGATCATGGCTCTGGGGATGCGAGGCTGGTCCGGGCGGGAAGCCAGCGCATAGCCGATCAGCAGGCCGTCCAGGGGCAGCTGGCCGGAATGGTTGGCGATCAGCAATACCGGGCCTTCCGCTGGAACCTTCTCCACGCCGGAGGCCTCTACCCGAAAGTATTTCTCGTAGATTTGACGGGTGAGGGTGAAGCCGTACTTAACGGCATCGTTGTTGAATCCCCAGGGGTCGTAGCCAAGGCTGCCGATGGGTTTGCGAATTCGGTTCAACTGCGCTTCCAGCTCCGCCGGAACCAGTCGGGATTTCAGATAAGATGCCAGGCCCATGCCCGCTCCCTGTGTTGACGATTACTTCAGGCCGTCAGCCGCGACCAATTACAACGCCGAGTGTGTGGCTCTGGCCCTCATTTAATACCCGGTAGTCGGTAGCTGCATTGGCCGTTTCGACACACACCATTTTTTGCCAGCCAGTGCCGGGAAAGTCAGAAAGTCTTAAGGCTTTCTCGGGGCCGGGGTTCCACACTACCGTGGAATCACTGCCAACAGATGTCAGTTTGCGTTTTCCCGCGGGAGTGACCAGGGTCAGTGGCTCTGCCGATTCGTAGATGCGGTCAGTTTCACCGTCGAAATAAACCGGGCCTTCCTGTTCAAAGTAGTCCCAGTCTTTCAGGGTATCCATATATTGGCTGTGGCCCAGCCCCAGTAACCGTGTGCGGCTGATGTCCGAGGTTGGCAGATAGGTGTGCAAGGCCTGGCTCAGGGCCAGCGGGTCTTTGGATAGATTGGTGGTGGTCAGGGCAATCTGGCAGCCGCGGACTGAAAAGCTGAAGGTGATCAGCGCCAGCGCATGGCCATCCCACTGGCCTTCAAAGTCTTCATTGGCATTCAGGGACAGGCTGATTTCCACTTCGTGGGCACTTTCCCGGACATCCTCCAGCCGCCAAAGGGCAGTGCGGGCGAAGCCGTGGGCTGAGGGGGTATGCACCCGTTTGCGGATCTCCGGCGGGTTGCGGGCCGGGTCGCCAAACCAGGGCCAGCACACAGGAATGCCTCCGCGGATGGCACGGCCTGGTTCAAATCGGGCGGTATCACTCAGCCACAGCCAGTTGGTGTCGTCGTTTAAGGCAAAGTGGGTGAGGTGCGCGCCCTGCAGAAACACCGTAGCGCTGAACACCGGATGATGAACCTCCAGGGCTTCCAGCTGGCCAATGGTCTTCCAGCGGGTGAACGACCATTGGCCCGGGGTGACGGATGCCGGCGGAGTGTGGCTGCTTTCAGGCATGGCGGGTGGTTTTTCCTTAAGTGTATCTTCTTATCCGCAGATTAAATTAAATACGGCTTGCCGGCGAGTTTGACCCTACAATAGCCGGAAAATTCTGCGAGGCCCCACCATGCATTCAGACACCGACTTGGCCATTATCATTCCGTTTCCGGACCCTGTGCTGGAACGTGCTTCCGACCAGCTCGAACAGGTTGCCGGTGACGAACTGATAAGCACCGTTACCGGGGCAGATGTTCAGCCAGCGATTGATGGCTTCTGGCTGGATGAGCTGGCGGATGGTTTGAGTGAATCGGCCTGGATGGAGCTGGACCTTACCCCCCGGTTGCCGGCTGGTTTGCTGGCGGCGTTGCGCAACGAAGTAGCCATCCTGGATAAAACCGAGGCCATGAGCCGCGCCGGCATCGGCCGGGGCACGGACCTGGTGAAAGACCGCAGTGTGCGCCGCGACAAGATTGCCTGGCTGGATGGTTACAGTGAGCCTCAGCGTTTGTTGTTCGAGTGCTTCGAACAGATAAGGGAGGGCCTGAACCGGCGCCTGTATCTGGGGCTTAAGCGGTTTGAGGCCCATTACGCCACCTATCACCCCGGCGATTTTTATAAGCGCCACCTGGACAGCTTTCGTGGCCGTGCCTCCCGGGTGGTCAGCCTGGTGTTGTACCTGAACGAGGATTGGGGGCTGGAAGATGGCGGAGAACTGCGGGTGTTCGCAGCGGCCGATTCCGGGCAGGTGGTCGGGCAGGTGCGTCCGGAAGCAGGCAGGGCGGTGCTGTTCCTGAGCGAGCAGGTACCCCATGAGGTTCTGCCGGCAAGGCGCACCCGTTACAGCATTGCCTGCTGGTTCCGGCAGGATGAAGTGCCATTACCGCTATAGGCCGTTGTAGTCCTGAAACCCTTCTGATACTATTCGCGCCGCTTTCGGGGAAATGTCCCGAAACGCCGTTATGGTGGCCCCATTGGTGCCTCCGCAACATGAAACCGTGAACCCGGTCAGGCCCGGAAGGGAGCAGCCGAAGCGGTGGATGTGTGTGCCGGGGGATTGCTGGTGGGGTCACCCCCAGATTTTTACCTCTTTGTTTTTTCTTCCGGTTTTTCTCTATTTTCCTGTATCGCTTTGTGATGCGTTTCACAATTGAGCGTTATGTGGCCCTGTTGGCACTTATCCCTGTCTATAGTGTTTTTGGCATGCTGCCCATTGGGTATTGTGCCGTTGCCCGAACACAACAAAGACAAAAAGGGAAACACATGAAAAGTGCCAAAACAAAAGCAGTTGTAACAGCGGGTGTACTGGCGGCAGCACTGACTGCCCAGCCGGCTTCCGCATGGTGGTTCAGCAAACAGGATACCTATACCCAGACCGAGCATCCGATTGTCCTGGTGCACGGGCTGTCAGGCTTCAATAAGCTGTTCGGCCTGGTTTCCTATTTCAACGGAGTGCCGGATGAACTGGCGGAAAGCGGGGCGGAAGTCTTTGTTCCCCAGGTGTCTGCTGCCAACTCTACCGAGATCCGTGGTGAGCAGTTGCTGGCCCAGATTGAAGAATACATGGCAGTAACCGGGGCCGAGAAGGTGCACCTGATTGGTCACAGTCATGGCGGCCCGACCATCCGCTATGTGGCGGGCGTGCGGCCAGACCTGGTGGCTTCGGTATCCAGTGTTGGTGGCGTTAACTGGGGCACCCCGCTGGCGGATACCCTGAATAACGGCAGTCTGGACGGCCTGGGAGACTGGTTCTTCGGCTTGATCGATACCTTCTCCGGTGGTGGCGGCCTGCCGCAAGACACCGCAGCGGCCATCCAGTCACTGAGTACGGAAGGCAGCATTGCCTTCAACGCAGACTTCCCGGCAGGCCTTCCTTCTTCTTATTGCGGTAACGATGGCGCACAAGTGGCCAATGGCATCCGCTACTACTCCTGGGGTGGCAATAAAGCGGTCACCAATGTTCTGGACCCGAGCGATCTGCTGCTGGGTGCCCTGACTCCCATCTTTGACGAACCCTCCGATGGCATGGTGCCATCCTGCAGCATGAAGCTTGGCAAGGTGCTGGGTGTGGATTACCGCCACAACCATCTGGATGAAGTGAACCAGGTGCTGGGGCTGGTAGGGCCGTTTGTGACGGATCCGGTTCAGCTGTACCGGCAACAGGCAAACCGTCTCAAGAATCTTGGCCTCTGACACAGCCGATAACCGAAGGCGGGCCCCTGCGGCCCGCCACGGATCGATTTTATGAACCAGAAACGATTTGCTGTATTGGCTGGCCTGCCGCTTATATTCGGAGCAGTCGGCTGGTGGCTTATGCCGGGTCCCGTCAAGACGGGTCCGGAGCCAGTCTCATCGGTGGTGGAGCAGGGACATCAGCAACCGGCAGTTACTTCTGGCTCATCGGGTTCCGCGCTGGTGCCGGATAATGTGAATCATCCTGCCTTGCCCCGTGATGAACGCGTTTCTGACATCGAAGTGGGCGGACAGGTACGCCTTGATATGAATGGCAACCTGGTGCTGGACCGCCAGCTGCGCCGTTACCTGGATTTCTTTATCGGGCTGACGGGGGGCGCCTCCTATTACGAAACCCTGAAGGCCCGCCTGGCGTCTGAACTCAAGGCACAGGATTTACCTCCGGAGATTCAGCGACAGGTTCTTGCCATTCTCGACGACTACCTGTCTTACCGGAAAGCTGCCGAAGCGATGGCCAGTAACGAGCACCACAGCGTTGACGACGTTCGCCAGGCCCTGGGTCAGATTCATGACCTGCGCCGGGAGCATCTCGGCCCGGATGTGGCGGAAGGCTTTTTTGGCGAAGAAGAGCGCCGGTTGCAGGTGATGCTCGACCGCCAGAAGATTCTCAACGACGAAAGCCTGACTGATTCCGAGCGTGACCGCGCCCTGGCGCAGCTGGATCAGCTGTTGCCAGAGTATTCCGTTGAACTCCGGCGCAGGTCCCGAACCGTGGTCGAAACAGCCATGCAGGTTCAGCAACTGCGGGAGCAGGGTGCTTCGGAAGCCGAAGTGCGGGAGTTGCGTTTGCAGGCCTATGGTGCGGAAGCTACCGAACGCCTGGCAAAGCTCGACCAACAGCGGAATCAGTGGCAGAACCGGCTGGGTGAATACCGGCAGCAAAAGGCCCTGATCGATAATAACGAAGGCCTGGCTCCGGCCGACCGGCAGGCGGCGGTGGAAGCCCTGCGGGAACGGATCTTCACCGAAGAGCATGAACGTCGGCGAATTCGCGCCCTAGAGCGCACGGCCGGCATGGATTCATAGCCACGTCATCCTTCTTCTGAAACCGGGTCCATGCTAGAGTTAAGCGCATTTTTCACAGCAGTTGACGGAACATGAGCTATCAGGTTTTAGCCCGGAAATGGCGCCCCCGTACGTTTGAAGACATGGTTGGGCAGGAGCACGTGCTGCAGGCACTTGTTCACGCACTGGAACACCAGCGCCTGCACCATGCGTATCTGTTCACCGGTACCCGGGGTGTGGGTAAAACCACCATTGGCCGCCTGCTGGCCCGGTGCCTTAACTGTGAAACCGGCATTACCCCGAACCCCTGCGGCGAATGTGACAGCTGTAAGGAGATCCTGGAAGGCCGGTTTGTCGATCTTATCGAAATCGACGCCGCATCCCGCACCGGCGTGGATGACATGCGCGAACTGACCGATAACGTTCAGTACGCCCCCAGTCGTGGCCGCTTCAAGGTGTACCTCATTGACGAGGTGCACATGCTCACTAACCAGTCCTTCAACGCGTTTCTGAAAACCCTGGAAGAGCCGCCGGAGCACGTGAAGTTCCTGCTGGCCACCACCGACCCCCAGAAACTGCCGGTTACCGTGCTGTCCCGCTGTTTGCAGTTCAACCTCAAACGGATGACGCCGGAACACATTGTCGGCCACCTGAAACACGTGCTGACAGAAGAAACCATTCCTTTTGAAGAGCCGGCCCTGTGGCTGCTGGCCCGGGCAGCCGACGGCAGTATGCGGGATGCCCTGAGCCTGACCGACCAGGCCATCGCCTTTGGCAATGAGAACCTCAGCGCCAGCGATGTCAGTAATATGCTGGGCACCATCGACCAGCGGGACATTGAACGGATAGTCAGTACCCTGGTAGAGCGGGACGGCCCCGGGTTGCTGGCGGAAATCAGTCGGATTTCGGAATTTGCGCCGGATTACGGGGTCATCCTGGCCGACCTGCTTTCCCTGTTCCATCGCGTGACTATGGAACAGGTGGTGCCGGGCAGTGCCGATAACTCGCTGGGTGATGCCGCCCAGGTGCAGGCCCTGGCCAGGCAGCTGAGTGCCGAAGATGCCCAGCTGTTCTACCAGACCGCCCTGATCGGCCGCAAAGACCTCGCGGTAACGCCAGACGCCCGCATGGGTTTTGAAATGACCATGCTGCGCATGCTTGCGTTCCGGCCAGGGGCTGACCGTCGAGAGCCGCCGGCAGTGACTTCCGGTAACACGGAAAACTCCGGCCGCGCTGAACCGGAGCCCGACCCTGGCCCCGTCTCGCCCCCGGTAGCGGAACATCCGCAACCTGAGCCGCAGCCCGTAGCGCTATCTCCGGATCCGGTGCCTGCGCCCGCACCGGAGCCTGCGGCAGAATCGATGCCGGAACCACCGGTTATGGATACCCCGCCCTGGGAGGATGAGCCGGAACCCCCGTATTATGATGAGGTGGCGCCGGAGCCAATGGTAGCGCAGGAGCCGGTCAGCGAACCGGAACCCCGTAGCCCGCAGCCGGTCGAAACACCGGAGGCTGTGATCGAGCCGGATCCAGAGCCCGAAGCCGTGGCGCCGGCCGAACCGGTTAACCGGGACGGCTTTGTCTGGGAACGTGACTACCGGCAGCTGGAAATCACCGGCATGCCCGGCAACCTGGCCAGCTACAGCGCCATGGCCATGGACGGGCAAACCGTTGTGCTTACCCTGGATGAAGGCCATGCCCGGCTGCTGAACGCCCGACATGAAGAAAAAATTGTGGCGGCCTTGAGATCCTACTTTGGCGACGCCACACAGTTAAAGATAGAGCAGGGCATTCCCGGGCCCCATACTCCGGCGGCGTTTGAAGAGCGCCAGCGGGTCGCCCGGCAGAAAGCCGCAGAAGCTGCCATCCGGCAAGATCCGGTGGTGCAGAGCATTGTTGAACGATTTGAAGGACGGGTGGTAGAAGAATCCATCCGCCCCGCAGAGACAGGCAGGAGATAAGCAGATGATGAACAATATGGGCGACCTGATGAAAAAGGCCCAGCAGATGCAGGAGCAGATGCAGAAGGCCCAGGAAGAAATCGCCAAGGCGGAAGTGACCGGAGAATCCGGCGCCGGGCTGGTGAAAGTCACCATGAACGGTCGACACGACGTCAAAAAGGTAGAGATCGATCCTTCCTTGCTGTCCGAAGACAAGGAAATCCTGGAGGACCTGCTGGCAGCCGCGGTGAATGATGCCGTTCGCCGGGTAGAGGCGAACCAGAAGGATAAAATGTCCGGCATGATGTCTGGCATGGGCATGCCGCCCGGCTTCAAGATGCCGTTCTGACGCCAGCCTGCCATCGGAATTGAGGAGTATTCATGGCATTCAGTCCCCTGGTTGATGAATTGGTGGAATCACTCCGGTGTTTACCCGGAGTAGGCCAGAAAACCGCCCAGCGCATGGCCTTTCACCTGCTGGAACGGGGTCGTTCCGGCGGCACCCGGCTGGCCGGCGCTCTGAGCCAGGCCATGGACGGTGTGCGCCGCTGCGACAGTTGCCAGAACTTTTCCGATACCGACATCTGCCAGATCTGCGAAAAGCCCGAACGCCGCACCGGTACCCTGTGTGTGGTGGAGAGCCCGTCAGATCTACTGGCTATCGAGCAGGCCGGTGACTACCGTGGCAGCTACTTTGTGTTGATGGGACACTTGTCGCCCATCGATGGCGTTGGCCCGGAAGAAATCGGCATTGAACGTTTGCTCAGGCGGGTGCGCGAAGAAGGCGTTACCGAGCTGATCCTGGCCACCAACCCCACGGTGGAAGGCGAAGCCACGGCCCACTATATTGCCGACCGACTGGATGGCCAGAATATCCTCATTACCCGGCTGGCCCACGGTATTCCGGTGGGTGGCGAGCTGGGTTACGTTGACGGTTTTACCCTCACACACGCCTTCCGGGGCCGTAAACCCCTTTCCGAATAACTCCAGGTTTTCCTATGACAGATAGCCCATTGGCCGCACCGGTTCCCCCGGCCCCCGAGACTGTCCGCTGGCTAAGCAGCCCGGCGGAGCTTGATCAGTGGCTGGAGCAGCTGGCGCCCGGCGCGCCGGTGGCGCTGGATACTGAATTTGAACGGGTCTCCACCTTTTACCCCATCCCAGGCCTGGTGCAATTGGGCGGGCAAGGCGAGTACTGGCTGATTGACCCGGACGTAGCCGAAGGCTCGGCAGGGTTCCGTAATATGCTCGCAGATCCGGCTCGCCCGAAGCTGCTGTACGCCATGAGCGAAGACCTGGAACTGTTCCGCCACTGGCTGAACGTGGCACCGGCCGGGCTGCTGGACCTGCAGATTGGCGCCGCCATGGCCGGTGCCGGGTTCTCGCTCGGTTACGCGAAGCTGGTGGAAACCCTGTTCGGAGAAGCCCTCGATAAATCCGTTACCCGCTCAGACTGGGTGTCCCGCCCGCTGTCACCCGAGCAACAGCGGTACGCTATAGACGACATCCGTTTCCTGGAGCCCCTGTATAACTGGGTGATTGAAAAGCTGCAGAAGCGGAACCTGGAGCAGGCCCTGGCCGAGGAATCCCAGCGCTTTGCCGATGAAGCCGCAGGCCAGGAAGACCCGGAGCAGCACTACCTGAAACTGCGCGGTGGCTGGACTCTCACCCGGGAGCAACAGGCCGTTTTGCGGTTGCTGGTGGCCTGGCGAGAGCGGGAATGCCAGAAGGTCGACCGCCCCCGAAACCGGGTGCTGAACGATGGCCTGCTGATTGCCATCGCCGAACGCCTGCCGGGTTCACTGAGAACGCTGAACGACATCCAGGGCGTTCCCGGCGGTATCGTAAAACGCTATGGCGAGCACCTGCTGGAACTTGTCCGCGAAGGTCGGGAAGCCGATAATGCCAACCTCGAGCCAATCCCCCGGCCCCTGAGCCGGGACCAGCAAGCGGTTTATAAAAAGGTAAAGCGTTGCTTTAACAAAGTGGCGGAAGATCATGATATTCCGATAGAACTTCTGGCTCCCAGGAAGCGTATCGAGAAGGTGTTGCAAGACGGCACCCTGGCCGGAAACGAATTTTTTCAAGGCTGGCGAGGCGAATTGCTGAAGCCGGTAGAAACCGACATCGAGGAACTTCTCAGACCATGACAGACCGTGAATTCGTTTCGGTGTTTCGCAGCAGCAAGAAGATGGACACCTATATCTACGTACGCCGCGGCCAGGTTTGGGACGATCTGCCGGAAGCATTGCGGAGCATTTTCGGCAAGCCGGTCCATTCGATGGACCTGCTGCTGACACCGGACAAGAAACTGGCCCGTACGACCGGGAAAGAAGTCCTTGAAGCTATCCACGATAAATCCTTCTTCCTCCAGATGCCGGAAGAGCAGGAAACCTATATCGTCGATTTCAAGCGCAAGATCGAGCAGCGTCAAAAATGATTGCCGAGATTCCCTTCTGGCAGCGCAAGCGCCTGGATGAGATGACGCCGGCCGAATGGGAATCCCTGTGCGATGGCTGCGGCCTGTGCTGCCTGCAGAAGCTGGAAGATGAAGACACCGGCGAGGTGTACCATACCGACCTCGCGTGCCGGTATATGGACCTGGAAACCTGCCGCTGCACGGTTTACAGCGAGCGCCTGAAAAAGGTACCGGCGTGCACGGTGCTGACGCCGGACACGGTGAACGAGTACCACTGGATGCCGCAAACCTGCGCTTATCGCACCCTGGCAGAAGGCAGGCCGCTGGCGGACTGGCACCCTCTGCGAAGCGGCGATCCGGATTCCGTGCACAGGGCCGGTGTTTCAGTACGGGGCAAGGTGGTCTCTGAAGACGACGTTGCCGAACAAGACTGGGAAGAACATATCATTCACTGGATTTTGTAATGATGGATACTGACGCCTCACTGGCATACGGGATTTTCTGGGCGGCCTACGCCGTTGCGTTTGTCGTGTTTTTCTACATGATGAAAGCGCTGTTCCGCCTTCTGCCACTTTACGGGCTGCGCACCTTGCTGCTGGCAGCACTGGTTGTGTTGTTGCTGACCCCCGTGGAATCACCGGAAGTGGCAGGCTGGTATATCCCGGCCTGGTTGTTTGCCGGCTACGAGCTGATCCTTGGCGACATCAGCGCGGCCGGTTCCGCCATATTCAACTTCACCGTGGCATCGCTGGTGATGCTGCTGGTGTGGATACTGGATCTCGTTCGCTACCGCCTGGTACGCAAATAATTTTCAAAGAAACCAAACAGGACACAGACCCATGAAGTTTACCGGTACCGAAAAATACGTAGCCACCGATGACCTGCAGATGGCTGTTAACGCAGCGATCGCGCTTCAGCGCCCGTTGCTGATCAAAGGCGAGCCCGGCACCGGCAAAACACTGCTGGCGGAAGAAATGGCGGCGGCCCTGGGCATGCGCCTGATTCCCTGGCACATCAAGTCCACCACCAAGGCTCAGCAGGGCCTGTACGAGTACGACGCGGTCTCCCGCCTGCGGGATTCCCAGCTGGGCGATGAGAAGGTCAAAGACATTCGTAACTACATCGTCAAAGGCAAGCTGTGGGAAGCCTTTGAGGCCGACGACCAGGTGGTGCTGCTGATCGACGAAATCGACAAGGCCGACATCGAATTCCCGAACGACCTGCTGCTGGAACTCGACCGCATGGAGTTCTTCGTTTACGAAACCCAGGAGTTCGTCAAAGCGAAGAAACGCCCCATCGTGGTCATCACCAGTAACAACGAAAAAGAACTGCCAGACGCTTTCCTGCGCCGTTGCTTCTTCCACTACATCAGCTTCCCGGACCACGACACCATGCAGGAAATCGTGGACGTGCATTTCCCAGGGCTGCAGCAGCAAGTGGTGCGGGACGCGCTGGAAGTGTTCTTTGACGTGCGCAAGGTGCCCGGCCTGAAGAAAAAACCGTCTACCTCCGAGCTGATCGACTGGCTGAAGCTGCTGATGGCCGATGAACTGTCTGCCAAGGCGCTGCAGGAAAAAGATAGCAGCTCGGCACTGCCGCCGCTTTATGGTGCACTGGTTAAGAACGAGCAAGACGTGCACCTGCTGCAGAAGCTGGCGTTCATGGCGCGCCGCCGCAACTGATCTCTGGCAAGAGTTTCGCTTTATGTTGATCGACTTTTTTCTCGAAGTGCGCCGGGCGAAGGTTCCGGCCAGCCTGCGGGAATTCCTGGACCTGCTGGAAGCCCTCCAGCAGCGCCTGGCCTTTGCCGATATGGAAGAGTTCTACTACCTGGCGCGAGTGTGCCTGGTGAAAGACGAGCGCCATTTCGACAAGTTCGACCGGGCGTTCAAGGCGTATTTCGAAGGCATCGAAAACCTGGATGATCTGCTCGAGGCACTGATTCCGGACGACTGGCTGCGGGCCGAGTTCGAGAAGCATTTGTCCGAGGAAGAAAAGGCGAAGATCGAATCCCTGGGCGGGCTGGAAGAGCTGATCGAAACCTTCAAGAAACGCATGGAAGAGCAGAAAGAGCGCCATGCCGGGGGCAACAAGTGGATTGGTACGGGCGGCACCTCACCATTCGGCGCCAACGGCTACAACCCGGAAGGTTTCCGCATCGGCCAGAAAGATGGTCGTCAGGGCAGGGCGGTTAAGGTCTGGGAAAAACGCGAATTCAAAGACCTGGACGACAGCATTACCCTGGGCATTCGTAACATCAAGGTGGCCCTGCGCCGGTTGCGTAAATTTGCTCGACAGGGGGCGGCCGATCAACTGGATATGGATGACACCATCCGCTCCACCGCCCGTAACGCCGGTTACCTCGACCTTAAGATGGTTCCGGAGCGGCATAATGCCGTTAAAGTGCTGATTTTCTTCGATGTGGGTGGTTCCATGGACCCGCACATCCGGGTCTGCGAGGAGCTGTTCTCGGCGGCGCGGCTGGAATTCAAGCACATGGAGTATTTTTACTTTCACAACTTCGTGTACGAGAGTGTGTGGAAGAACAATATTCGCCGCATGAATGAAACCAGTAGCACCTGGGACATCCTTCACAAGTACACGCCGGACTACAAAGTGATCTTTGTGGGTGATGCCACCATGGCACCCTATGAGATTACCCACCCGGGCGGCTCCATCGAGCACTGGAACGAAGAAGCCGGTGCCACCTGGATGCAGCGGATTACCGAGCACTTCAACAAGGTGGTCTGGCTGAATCCGTTGCCGGAGAGCTATTGGGGTACCGGAGGGTCGCTGGGGATTACCCGGCAGCTGGTGGAAGACCACATGTATCCGCTTACCATTGAAGGCCTGGAATCGGCCATGAAGCAGCTGAGCAAATAAAAAAAGCCGATGCGCGGTTAACGCATCGGCAAAAGCTCGGCATATTCAAGCGGGGGTTGCCCATTCAGCGCTCCCGCCCCTTCCGTTAAAGCAATTCAGGGGCCAACCCTTTCCCTTCTGAAGCAAGATCAATAAGTTAACCGGAACATCGCTGTCTGGTTAGTCCCTCTGCTCCCGCTATCTGTCAAATAAACCGACACTTTTGTTGTCTGACCCAAAATGCCATTTGGTGAATTGGATACCGTTCTTGGTTTGTAGCCGGTGTTACTCTTCCTTTCGAATTGTTACACAGCAGGATCAGCATGTTCGGCAGACAAAAATCACAACAGTGCCGGATACCCCCACGGAGCAGGGGGCTTTGGATATCCGGTCTTCCTGTTATGTTGGTGATTGCAGCCATGGCCCAGGCCAGTGCTGCGGCCATCGACAACGCCATCAGTGGCCTGGAGGCTGAGGTCTCACGCCATGCTGCCAGCGTGCACACCCTTGAGCAAAAGCTGCGCAAGACCATCGATACCCGCGTTGCGGTTTACCTCTCCCTCGCCAATCCGGAAGCACTGGACCTGGATTCTGTCGAACTTTTCCTGAATGGCCGGCCGGTCGGTAATCACCTCTTTACCCTTTCCGATAGGGATTCCCTTGAAGCCGGCCGCAGCTACCCCCTGTTTACTGGCCATATGGCGGATGGCAACCATCAGCTGACCGCCGTTATCAACGCCAGGGCAGTGAACAAGCGGTTTGTCCGTCGTGAGGTGGTGAACCCGTTCCGCAAAGTGTCGGGTGCGATGCAGCTGCAGATGAGCATTGACGCGACCGGGCCGGACTACGAGCCGCGGGTTAGCCTGGGCAAACAGCCGTGGGCCGGGGCAACGCCCTCTCAAGCCGGAAATGCTGCAATTGGCCGGCCCAACCGGCAAAAGGAATTACTGCAGGATGCCGAGCAGGCCCGGCAGCAGGGCAGGCTCGATAAGGCCGGTCAGATCTTGGCCGGGATGAAGGAAGGTTACCTGGCCGCGGTGGGTTACATGAACCTGGCGGCTGACTTTGCCGAGACCGACCTTGATCCGTCCCGGGCGCTGGTTGCCCTGCGGGTGGCTATGTCGATGGCCGCCCATGATTCCGAGTCGGCACGCAGCCGTGATCTACTCGACCAGCTGCATCTGCGGGCCGGTTACCTGGCCCTGAATAACGAGGAATACGACAAGGCGTTAGGGTTTCTGGAAAAGGTCTCGCTCGACAGTTACCACGCACCAAGGGCGCTTTACCTGCATGGCCTCGCTCTTTCCGGCAAGGAAAACCACCGGGGCGCCATGCAGAGCTGGCACCGGGCCAAGAAATTCCCCCTGGCGTTTCCCGGTGTGGCGGAAGCCTGGATTGGTATGGGGCGGGGCTACGACATTGCGGGATATCCCGGCCAGGCCGGGGAGTCCTGGCTGGCCGCCAACGTGGCCTTTGAAGGCGAGCGGACAACCCTTTCCAGGCTGGCAGATGGCATCAAAAGCGATGGCGCCTATAAAACCCTGGTAACCGATGCCCGCGGCCCGCAGACCGAGTGGTTCCTTTCGGACAGCCGAACCCTGACCCAGCCACGCATGGCCTATTTGCTTCGTTTCCTGGAAAAAGCCGACACCCAGATCGCGGTACGCCGGGTAGCCGGGCTGGACGAGATGTCGGCAATACTTGAAGAGAACCGGCACAACCTTGAAGTATTTGCGCGGGTAATCGAACACCACGGTGGCATGAGCGATCTGTTGGTAGCAGCCCGGGAACTGGCTACCACTGGCCGGGCGCTTGGCCAGCAGGTTTTGCAAACCCGGCAGCAGGCGTCCGGCCAACTGGACGAACTGGCCCTGGCCTTTGTGGCCAACGAAGACCGGCGCATGGAACACGCCATAGACAGAACCGAACAACAAGTGGCGCACCTGTACGAATACCTGGCACTGGAAAA
Source organism: Marinobacter vinifirmus (assembly GCF_002258215.1). Lineage (GTDB taxonomy): Bacteria > Pseudomonadota > Gammaproteobacteria > Pseudomonadales > Oleiphilaceae > Marinobacter > Marinobacter vinifirmus. The sequence goes on along the minus strand of NZ_NEFY01000002.1, from coordinate 167,025 downwards.
ACTGGCTTATGAAGCCAGCGGGGAGGGCGCCCAATGACCCCGATGGCCCCAATGAAAAGCACCGCCCGGCTGAAGTTACGCACCTGCTTGCTGATGGCAGCGCTGGTATCGGCACCGGCACTGGGCCAGGAATCCTTCCGGGTGGAGCTTGGTCGCGACGGGGAAACCTTGGGCGATATGCGCCCGGTGTTCCTGAAATTCGAAAGCCGGCCATTACCGGCCATTTCGCCTGCCGAAGTTGCTCGCCGCTACCAGAAGCTGTTCGAGAGTTCTGACGAACCGGAAGTGCGCATCGATGCCCTCAACCGCCTGAACAACATCCGTGACCGCTCCGGCCAGGAGGTGGGTTTTTCCGCCGAACAGGAGGCGGGTATCTACGAGGAAGTGCTGGAGAGCTATGAAGACATCCTGGCCAGGGGGTCTTTCTCCGGCCGGCTGGATGAACTCCTGTACCAGATGGCGAAAGCCCACGCGCTGACCGGCCAGCACCAGCAGTCCATCGACCGGCTTGAGCAGCTGATCGGCCTGTATCCGAAATCTCCGCTGGTGCCGGAAGCCCGGTTCCGGGTTGCTGAAGCCGACTTTTCCGCCGGTCGTTACCGGGAGGCCGAAGCGGGGTATCGCCAACTGCTGGATGGCGATGGTAAACAGGATATCGCCTCAAAAGCCCGCTACATGATGGGCTGGAGCCAGTTCAAGCAGGGGGCAGGCGCCTGGGATCGTTCGGTGGAATCGTTCATGGCGTTGCTGGATCAGCACCTGCCGGAGCCCGAACGGCTGAAGTCACCGCCGGCCGAGAGCCGGGACATGATCGAAGACAGCTTCCGTATCCTGGCCGTGATGGCGGCCCGCTCCGATAACGCCCGATCACTGGACCGCTGGCTTGCCGGGCGCAACCCCGCGCCCTGGGTTCCCATTCTCTATGACCGGCTGGCGGATCTGCACGCCCATGAGGGCGGCTACCAGCAGGCAGTGGCGGTGAATGAAGCCTTTGCGGCAGCCTATCCGGACAACGCCGCAGCATCGGATATGCTGGCTCAGAGCGTTGAGTTCTGGCAGATGGCCGGAGATGTCGAGGCCGCCAGAGTCGCACGTTCCGATTATGTTGCACGCTTCGCTTCGGATGCGCGTTATACCGCCCTGAACGGCAACCAGAAGGCAAATTGGCGGGATTACAGCCGGTTCCTGGCCGACTATCACTACGCCGGCAAGCGCTGGAGCCAGTCGGCTGATTATTACGAATCCTTGGCGTTGCGAGCAGATAACACCGGCGAAATCCTGCACCTGGCGGGCGATGCAAGATTGCAGATGGGGCGCCTCGACCAGGCCCTGGCCAATTTCGAGAAAGCGGCCTACACGTATTCCCATGACCGCTCTGTGGAATCTGCCTGGGCGGCGATCAGCATTCTGCGGGACAGGCTGGGCAACCGCTCCGAACCTGTTACCGAGGCACTGGCCAGCCTGAGCTCCGCCGAACAACGCTACACCAATGCCTTCGGGCCGGATGCCAGGTTGTCCGCTTTGCGCGCGGATCTCGCCAACCGCTGGCTTGAAGCCGGCGACGGCCAGCAGGCGCTTCTGTATGCGCGCGCCACGCTGGACTGGCCACAAGCCAGCCCTCGGGAACAGTACGCCGCCTGGCTGGTTACGGCCCGGGTACGGCAGGGTGATGGCGACTATCCGCAGGCGGAGGCAGCCTGGCGCCAGGCGCTGCAACTGGTGCAGGCAACTCCGGAGGTGGCCGAGTCCCGGGATGATGAGCAAAAAATCCAGAACCAGTTGGCCACCGCAATATACCGGCAAGCAGAAACCGCAGCGGGCGCTGGCAAGACGGCACTGGCCGTTGCCAATTTCCAGCGAGTGGAAACCATCCTCCCGGGCTCGGAAATCGCCATCAAGGCCCGCTTCGACGCTGCCAACACCCTGCTGAAGGCTGCAGACTGGCAAACCGCCATTAATGAATTGCGCCGGTTCCGCCTCGATTTCCCGGAAGATGCCCTTACGGCTGAAACCAGCGAAAAGCTGGTCTACGCCTATCAACAATCCGGCCAGCCGGTGAAAGCCGCGGGCGAACTCATGGCCGCAGCCGGTTCTGCGCCAGAGCCCTGGCCCATAAAATTGCGTGCCGCAGCGCTGTACCACGAGGCGGGTGCTGAGCCGGAACGTAACGATCTTTACCAGCAGTGGCTGGCCGTTGCGCCTGAGCCCGCCGATGCGAAGGATCACCTGCAGCAGCAGACCATGCGTCAGCGCCTGATTGAGTCTGGCGTCGATGTTTCCAATCAGCAGAACATCCTGCTGGCCCGGGAAGACGCCAGTGAGTGGCACTCGGAAGAGACCCTGCAATGGGCCGCAGATGCTGCGTTGGCGCTGGGCTCCGGTGCTGCTGAACGTTTCGCAGCCATTGCGTTGACTGCGCCCCTCGAAACCACCCTCGCCAGAAAGCAGCAAGCCATGGAGCAGGCGCAAACCTACCTGCTGCAAGCGGAGTCCTTTGCCGGTGAGGACGTGCAGTCCGAAGTCTTGTACCGGCGGGCAGAGCTCTACCGAACCCTGGCCAGTGACCTGATGGCATCAGAGGTGCCGGCCGAACTGAACGATATGGAAACCATGCAATACCAGATGCTGCTGGAGGAAGAAGCCTTCCCGCTGGAAGAACGGGCCATGGCACTGCATGCCCGTAACCATCAGCGCATTACCGGGCAGGGCTATGACCAGTGGATCGCCCGCAGCCTGGAAGCGCTGGCAGGTATGCATCCGGGCCGTTACCAGAGGGAACTGCGATGGATGAGCTGGAACATGGAGGGTAACGACGATGCCTGAGTTCAGTCTTCGCTGCCGTACGGTCGGTGCACTGATCGGACTGGTTATGCTGGCGGGGTGTGCTTCTACCGGGCCTGTCTCCAAACAAGCGGAACCGGAGCCTGTACGTTCGCCGGAGCAGGCCCGGGAACTGGCCCGGCAGGGCATGCTCGCGCACGAGCAAGGCCAGACGTCGGTGGCCATTGAAGCATTACAAAAAGCCGTGGCGCTGGACCCGACCGACGCTGCGGCGGCCAACAACCTGGCCCTGCTGCTGAAGCAGCAAAACCGGTTTGAAGAAGCCGCCGGCGTGCTCAAAACCGCCATCCAGGCTAGCCCGGATGTGGCTGATCTCCATTACAACCTGGCCGTTATTTCAGAAATTTACCTGCTCGATCTTTCCGCTGCGCTTATCCATTACCAGCGCTATACCGAGTTGGCCGCGGAGGAAGACAAGGCTGTCACCGGCTGGATGGCCGACCTTCAGAGGAGATTGCAATGAGCGCAGTAGTTCGTGCTGTCGCAACCGCCCTGATGCTGGTTTTTGCCCATGCCGCGTTGGCGCAAAGTGCCGACACAACCGAGGCCGAATCGCCGGAGCAGCCTGGCTTTGAGGTGGCCGGAATTTCCGCCAGTGGCGGCGAAGATGACCCCCGGGTGCTCTACATTTTGCCCTGGCAGGCACCCAGCCTGCCGCGCCGGCCTCGCGCTGAACTGAACCGGGAAGCCCCGGAACTGGATCAACCACTTTCAACCCGGACTCTGGAAAGCCATCGCCAGTTCCGGCAGACCCTGAACCCGCTGGTGCTGCAGCCCTTAACCGCAGCACCCGGCCAGACCCAACCGTGACACAGCAGTAAACGGAGAAACGCACCATGCTCGACACCATCATCCGATTCTTTCAGGAAGGCGGCCCATTCATGTACCCCATCGCGCTGGTTCTGGCGCTTGGCCTGGCCATAACACTGGAACGCTTCATCTACCTGGGAGCGGTGCGGCGCAGAAACCGGCTCGCGTTTGAGCGGGCCATTCTGCCGGCCCTGCAAAAGCGGGATTTCAAGCGGGCCATGAAAGCTGCGTCTACCTCCGACAGCACCATTGCGGCCGTTATGGGGGCCGGGATTTCCCGCCTGCTGTCCAACAGCCGCCGTGAAGACATCGAATACGCCATGGAAGAAGGCTTGATGGAAGTCTTACCTCGCTTGGAAAAGCGTACCCAGTACCTGGCAACCCTGGCCAATGTCGCCACGCTGCTTGGCCTGCTTGGCACCATCATCGGCCTGATCGCTGCCTTTACGGCCGTTGCCGCGGCGGATCCGGCCCAGAAAGCCACTTTGCTGTCGGAAAGTATTTCCGTAGCCATGAACACCACCGCCTTTGGCCTGATCTCTGCCATTCCGCTGCTGCTGTTCCACGCCTTGCTGCAAACCCGCACCAATGAAATTGTCGACAGCTTCGAAATGGCCGGCGTGAAACTGCTGAATATCGTGTCCGACCCGGATGCACCGGTCGCTGCGTGAGCCCGCATCATAAAGCCAGGACAAACAGGAGTATGGCGATATGAGACGTCGACATCGCAGGCTTGAGGCCTCGGCGGACCTGGACATTACCGCGTTTCTGAACCTGATGATCGTCCTGGTTCCGGTATTGCTGCTGGGCATGGTGTTCACCCAGATCCGCATGATCGAGCTCAACTTCCCGGGCATGGAAGCGGGAGAGGCTCCACCGACAGACCAGTTCCGGCTGGTGGTTACCGTGATTCCTGATGGGCTGGAAGTAGCCGACAGCGATCGCGGGCTGATCGAGGTGCTGCCGGCGAAAGAGCAGAATCAGGACTACGAGGGCTTGCGCACGGTGCTGCAGCAGATCAAGTCCCGGGTGCCGGATAAAACCGATGTGATCTTGGAAGTGGGGCCGGAGGTGGATTACCAGACCCTGGTGACCGTCATGGATACGGTGCGTTCCTATTCGGCGGTGGTGGCCGCCAGCGTGGTGGAAGCGGAGCTGTTTCCGGACGTTTCCCTGATGGATGCTGAAGAGGGCCGGACACTGGCCGCACGGGCAGATGCGGCAAATGGGGAGGGCGCATGAAAACCTCCCGCAGAGCAAGGCTGCGCCAGCGTCATTACCGAAGGATGCACCGGGCCGGAGGCCTGAACCTGGTGTCGTTGATGGATATCTTCACCATCCTGGTGTTCTTCCTGATGGTGAATTCCTCTGATGTAAAAGTGATGCAGAACACCGCTGATGTGCCTTTACCGGTTTCCACCTCGGAGAAGGATGCCGTTGAGAACCTGACCATTCAGGTCAGCGGCCAGTCCATTCTGGTGCAGGGCCGGGAAGTCGCCCGGGTGGATACTATTGGTGCCGATGACCTGCACGTGGCCGGCTTGTCGGAAGAGCTGGCCTATCGCCGAAATCGCTGGGCGGAGGTACCGGAACAGGGGCTGGAAGTCACCATTATGGCAGGCCGGGAGACCGACTATCGCCTGTTACGAAAGATCATGAAAACCTGTGTAGACGAGCAGTTCCGCCAGGTGCGGCTGGCCGTGGAAGCGGAGGTTCGCAATGGCTGAGCGTCAGCAGGTCGGAAGCACCCGTTTACCCTGGAGCCGTGACCGGGCAGAAAGCATTCGCTTTGGCGTAATTGTGATCGTTATGCTGGCGGCATTCTTGGTGCCTGCGGTGATCATCCCGGGTCTGACCGTGCCCGAGCCGGAGCGTTCCGAGGCCGAAAAGGTGCCGCCCAGACTGGCCCGGCTGGTCGAAACCCCGGCGCCGGTAGAACCGCCTGAGCCAGTCAAACCGGAACCTGAACCCGAACCCGAACCTGAGCCAGAGCCGGAGCCAGAACCGGTCGCAAACGTCGAAGAAGTGACGCCGCCGGAACCGGCTCCGGAGCCTCAGCCGGAACCTGCGAAACCGGCTGCAACCGTCGCGGATAAGCCTGCCCAGACTACCGAGCAAGCGAGGGAAACCGCCGCACGCTCGGGCCTTTTTGCCATGAAAGACCGGCTGGCCGCCTTAACCCGGGCAGAACAAACGCCGGTACCGGTGGCACGGCAGGCCAATATCACCGGTGATGAATCTGATGTGGCGGAACCCGAGGTGACCCGGGAGCAAGCGTTAGCCGGCAGTGGTGGCGTGCAGGACAGTGACGCGCCAGTCAGGGAGGTAGCGGTTGCCGAACACCAGGTGAGTCAGGTGAAGGCACCGAAAGAAGAGGTGCAGGTGGCCCGGGCGAAACCTGCTGCCAGGCCTTCGGTTGGCCAGCGCGCCATGAGCAATATCCGGCAGGTATTCGATGCCCAGAAGAGTGTGCTGTATTCGCTGTACCAGCGGGAGCTGCGGCAGGATCCGACCCTGGAAGGCAAGGTTACCCTGGAACTGGTTATCGAGCCGGACGGCAGTGTCTCGGCCTGTCAGGTGGTGGGCTCAGAACTTGGTAACCCCGGCCTTGAGCAGCGTATCGCCATGCGGGTGCGGATGTTCAACTTCGGATCGGCGCAGGTGGAAACCCGGAAGGTTCAATTCCCGATTGAATTCCTTCCGGGCTGATCAGCGCCGGTTCAGCCTTCGATGGTAATCTTCGGAAGGCGGGGTTTCTGCAGGGAGATTTTCTCGGTAGGGGCGATCACCTTGGCTTCGCCGCTTACCACTTGCTGGTCGTTCTGGTTGCGCACATCGCAACCGAACACCACCCGGTTCTTCGGTTCCTTGGCCAGCACCGTGAGGGTGACGGTCAGGGTATCGTCCAGCTTCACCGGCCGCTTGAATGCCAGGCTTTGTTCCAGGTAGATCGTGCCCGGGCCCGGCATCACGGTCGCCAGTGCGGCAGAAATCAGCGAGCCACTCCACATGCCATGGGCAATGCGTTCCTTGAACATGGATTCGGCGGCAAATTCCGAGTCCAGGTGCACCGGGTTAACGTCTCCGGACACGGCCGCAAACAGCACCAGTTCGTCTTCGGTCAGGGTCCGGGTGAAGGTGGCAGAATCGCCTTCATTCAGCTCGCTGTAGGTGATATTTTCCAGGGTATCGAGGGTGTCGCTCATCACAGGCTCCGGTGATTGGTGTTTCCAGCAAGGGGAGTGCTTTCGTTGTCCTGAAACCTACCTCATCGTTAACAAAACTGCTATTCTCTCCACCACTTTTTGAGGCTGATACTTTTGTAGGGTTGATTTTTTAATCAATTCGCGCCGTTCAGACAGGAGATGGTGATGGATTTCGAGCAGTTCTATCAAGACAAATACCCCGCCGGCATTCCCCGGGAGGTAGACCTTAAGAAATACAAGAACATGGTGGATGTCTTCGAGCAGGCCGTTAAGAAATACGGTGACCGCCCGGCATTCTCCGCAGTCGGCGCCACGCTGACCTACAAGGATCTTGATACCCAGAGCCGCAACTTTGCTGCGTGGCTTCAGAACAAAACCGACCTGAAACCCGGCGACCGCATCGCGGTACAGATGCCCAACGTTTCCCAGTACCCGGTTGTGGTTTTCGGTGCCATGCGTGCGGGCATGATCGTGGTGAACACCAACCCGCTGTATACCACTCGTGAAATGGAGCACCAGTTCAACGACTCCGGCGCCAAGGCCCTGGTGGTACTGGCCAACATGGCCGAGAACGCGGAGAAGGTGCTGCCTCATACCGGTATCGAGCATGTCATCATTACCGAAGTGGCCGACATGCATTCACCGCTCAAGCGCACCCTGATGAACGCTGCGGTTAAGTACCTGAAGAAAATGGTACCGCCGTTCAACATCCCCGGTGCCCACAAGCTGCCAGCCGTACTCAGCGCCGGTGCTCGCGAGAAGTTCACCCCGGTCGACATCAAGCTGGATGACCTGGCTGCACTGCAGTATACCGGCGGTACAACCGGCGTAGCCAAGGGTGCCATGCTGACCCACGCCAACCTGGTGGCTAACCTGACCCAGGTTCGCCCGATGCTGGAAGACCAGATTGAAGAAGGCAAGGAAGTGGTGATCGCACCGCTGCCCCTGTACCACATTTATTCCTTCACCCTGAACTGCGGCATCATGATGGAAGCCGGTGCCCACAACATCCTGATCCCGAACCCCCGTGATATCCCAGGCTTTGTGAAGGAGCTTCAGAAGCAGAAGTTCTCTGCCTTTATCGGCCTGAACACCCTGTTTGTCGCCCTGTGCAACAACGAAGAATTCCAGGACCTGGACTTCTCCGGCCTGAAGCTGACCGCCTCCGGTGGTATGGCCCTGACCAGCGACACGGCCAAGATGTGGGAGCGGGTGACCGGTTGTGAAATCAGCGAAGGTTACGGCATGACCGAAACCTCCCCGGTGGTTACCTTCAACCCCCGCAGCGCCATCCAGATTGGCACCATCGGCCTGCCGATTCCGTCTACCGTGATCAAGACCATTGATGACGACGGCAATGAAACCCCGGTTGGCGAACCTGGTGAGCTGTGCGTGAAAGGCCCGCAGGTAATGCGTGGTTACTGGCAGCGCCCGGACGACACCCAGAAGTCCTTCACTGAAGACGGTTACCTGAAAACCGGCGACATCGCGCTGATCCAGGAAGACGGCTACATCCGTATCGTCGACCGTAAAAAAGACATGATTATCGTGTCTGGCTTCAACGTGTTCCCGAACGAAATCGAAGACGTGGTAACCAGCCATCCGAAAGTGGTGGAGTGTGCTGCGGTTGGTATCCCGGATGCCAAGAGCGGCGAAGCCGTGAAGGTTTACGTGGTGCCCACCAAGGAAGGCGTTACCGCCAACGAGATCAAGGAATTCTGCCGCGAGCGCCTGACCGCGTACAAGGTGCCCAAGCACTTTGAATTCCGCGACGAACTGCCCAAGAGTAACGTGGGCAAGATCCTGCGCCGCGAACTGCGGGATGAAGCCAACGCCTGATTCCTGGTGTTGCCTGCTCTCCCGGGAGAGCCCAGAGACCCTGCTTCGGCGGGGTCTTTGTGTTTCTGCTGGGGCGATTTCCCGTTAGACTGTGGCGCCTGAACAGATCCAGCCCCCAGCAAGAGCCCGTAAACCGAGCAATGACAGAACCGACCCGTAGTAACGCACCCGATACCATCACTGCTGACCCGCAAGCAGCTGTGAAGGCCTTTATGAGCCAGCTGGACGCCTGTAACCAGCAGGAGGCGGCGCGCATTATTCGTCAGGTCAGCCGGAGCAAGGGCAAGCCCGGGCAGAAGGATCTGGAGAAAATGGCACGCTGGCTGGATCAGGGGCTGGACAAGGTGCGGAAGCGACAAGCCCTGCACAAGCCAGCCAGTTTTCCGGACAGCCTGCCGGTCAGTGCCCGGGTAGAGGACATCAGCCGGGCCATCGAGCAAAACCAGGTGGTCATCATCGCCGGCGAAACCGGCTCCGGTAAAACCACCCAGATTCCGAAAATCTGCCTGAACCTGGGCCGGGGCATCCGCGGGCTGGTGGGCCATACCCAGCCCCGGCGGATTGCCGCACGCAGTGTGTCGGCCCGGATTGCGGAGGAGCTGGGCGAGCAGGTCGGGCAGCAGGTGGGTTACCAGGTGCGTTTCACCGATAACACCTCCGAGTCGTCCCGGATCAAGGTGATGACAGACGGTATCCTGCTGGCAGAAATCCAGCACGACCGCTTTCTCGACAAGTACGACACCCTGATTATCGATGAAGCCCACGAGCGCAGCCTGAATATCGACTTCCTGCTGGGCTACCTGCGCCAGTTGCTGCCCAAGCGTCCGGACCTGAAAATCATCATCACCTCCGCCACCATTGAGGTAGAGCGCTTCAGCGAGTTCTTTGACAAGGCTCCGGTGATTGAAGTCAGCGGCCGTACCTATCCGGTGGATGTTCGCTACCGCCCGCTGGCGGGCGATGAAGACGACCGGGATCAGGGCTGGACCGATGGGGTGCTCTCGGCCCTCGAAGAAATCGAACAGCACGAGCGCACGGAAAAACAGCCTCCGGGGGATGTGCTGGTGTTCCTGCCCGGCGAGCGGGAAATCCGGGCCCTGAGCAAGGTGCTGCGCCATGCCGAGCTGCGGCACACCGAAGTGCTGCCGCTGTATTCCCGGCTCAGTAACCAGGAACAGAACCGCGTTTTCCAGGCCCACAAGGGCCGGCGCATTGTGCTCTCTACCAACGTGGCGGAAACCTCCCTGACGGTGCCTGGCATCCGCTATGTGATCGACACCGGCGTTGCCCGCATCAGCCGTTACAGCGTGCGTTCAAAGATCCAGCGCCTGCCCATCGAACCCATCTCCCAGGCCAGTGCCAACCAGCGGGCAGGGCGCTGCGGCCGGGTGGCACCGGGTATCTGTTTTCGCCTGTACGATGAAACCGATTTTCTGAATCGCCCGGAGTTCACCGATCCGGAGATTCTGCGTACCAACCTGGCGTCCGTTATTCTGCAGATGGCCACCTCCGGGCTGGGCGAGATTCGCCATTTCCCGTTTCTGGAAGCACCCGATCGCCGGCAGGTGAACGATGGCTACAAACTGCTGGAAGAGCTGAGCGCGGTTGACGACAAGCGCCGTGTTACCAAACTCGGCCGTACCATGGCGCGCCTGCCGCTGGACCCGCGCCTGGCCCGGATGCTGGTCACCGCGGCAGACCACGGCAGCCTGGCCGAAGTGCTGATTGTGATTGCCGGCCTCAGCATCCAGGACCCGAGGGAGCGACCCCAGGACAAGCAACAGGCGGCAGACCAGGCCCACGCTCCGTTCAACGACAAAGAATCCGACTTTGCCACCTTGCTGAATATCTGGAACTGGTTCGAGGAACAGCGCCAGGAATTGTCCCAGAACCAGCTCAAAAAGCTGTGCCAGAAGACCTTCCTGAGCTGGATGCGCATGCGGGAGTGGCGCGATATCCATCGCCAGCTGACCCTGATTTGCCGCGAGCAAAAGCTCAGCATGAACCGGGACCCCGCCAACTACGACCGGATCCACAAGGCTATCCTGGCCGGGTTGCTGGGCCAGATTGCAGTGAAAGTCGAAAAGCGTGAATACCTGGCCACCCGTAACCGCAAGGTGATGATCTTCCCCGGTTCGAAAGTGGCCAAGTCCGGCCCCAAGTGGATCGTGGCGGCAGAAATTGTCGAAACCAGCAAGGTGTTCGCCCGCATGGTGGCGGGCATACAGCCGGAGTGGGTAGAACCGCTGGCTGGTCATATTGTGAAGCACCACTATTTCGAGCCCCACTGGGAACAGAAGCGAGCCCAGGTCATGGGGTATGAAAAGGTCACCCTCTACGGCCTGGATGTGGTGCCCAAGCGCCGTATACCCTACGCCAAGGTCGACCCGGAAGAGTGCCGTAACCTGTTTATCCGCCGGGCGCTGGTGGAGGGCGATTATCAGTCCAAAGCCCCCTTCATTGCCCGCAACCGGGAAATGCTCGACACCGTCGAGAACCTGGAAAAGAAAACCCGCCGCCGGGACCTGCTGGTAGACGACGAAGTGCTGGTGGCCTTCTACGACGAGCGCCTGCCCGCGGAAATCGTCAGTGGCCGGCATTTTGAAAGCTGGTGGAAAGGCCTGTCGGCAGAAGAACTGAAAAAGCTGGAACTGACCGAAGCCGATGTGCTGCAACGCCCGCTGGACCAGGGCGCGGCGGAGCAGTATCCCGACTACCTGGAGTGGGAAGGGGTGAAATACCCCCTGAGCTATGAATTCGAACCCACCAGCGAGCGTGACGGGGTGACCCTGAAAGTGCCCCTGATGGCCCTGAAGCAGATTCCTTCCCGCCGGCTGGAGTGGCTGGTGCCAGGGCTTTTGCGAGAGAAATGCATCGCACTGGTTAAAGGCTTGCCCAAATCCCTGCGCCGGAACTTTGTGCCGGTGCCTGATTTTGTCGATGCCGCGCTCGCCAACATGCAGCCGGGTAACGAGCCGCTGGCCCTGAAGCTGGGCGAGCAGCTGCGCCGGATGACCGGTGTGCAGATTGACCCCCAGGCCTGGCCGGAAGACGAATTACCCAGACACCTGCGGATGAACCTTCGGGTAACCGGCAACAAGGATAAAACCATTGCCGAAAGCCGGGACACCGACGAGCTGCAGGCGAAGCTGGAGGGCAGGGCAACCAAAGCGCTGGCGTCGGCTACCAGCGAAAGCACTGGCGAACATAAGGTAAAGGAATACCCGGACTGGCAGTTTGGTAGCCTGCCGGAGCAGGTCCACACCGAAAAGGGCGGCATGCAGGTAACCGTGTACCCGGCCCTGGAAGACCTGGGCAAACAGGTTCGGGAAATCCGCTGCCTGGACCGGCTGACCGCCGGTGACACTACCCGCCGTGGTATCGCCCGCCTGATCATCAATCGTTTCGGAAACACCCTGTTAGACCTGGAGCGCAAGCTGCCCCGGTTCAAGCAGTCGGCACTGATGTTTGCCCCGGTCGGGCAGGCGAAGGCACTGCTGGATGACCTGCTGTTGTCTGCGGTGATGCAGCACTTTCTGGCCGGCGACCTGCCCAGGGATGAAGACGCCTTTAACCGGGTTTACGAGCAGCACCGGGGCGATTTCATTCCAGCCCTGGAAGCGGCTGATGAGCGACTGTTCCAGGCCATGAGCGGCTACCAGAAGGTGGCAAAGCAACTCAAAGGCAAGATTAACCTGGCCCTCGCCAACAGCATGGCAGACCTGAAATTCCAGTTGCAGCACCTGGTGTATCCCGGTTTCCTGGTGGCTACGCCGGCAACGTGGCTGGATCGGTTCGGGGTGTATTTCGAGGCGGCTTTGATACGGCTGGAGAAAATGCCCCGGGAAATGGGTCGGGAGCGGGAGTTTCTGCACACCATCGAGCCGCTCTGGGCCCGTTATGCCACCAGGCAGGAACAGCAGAAACGCCAGGGCGTTCGTGACCCGGAACTGGAATTGTACCGGTGGATGCTCGAAGAGTACCGGGTCTCCTTCTTCGCCCAGCAACTGGGCACCGCCATGACGGTGTCGGTCAAGCGGCTGGATAAGCAGTGGGAAAACACCCGGATATAAATTGCACCAGCCTGGCGCCCGTGGATGAGAGTCCAGCGGGCAAATCCGGCGGACTGTGTTAGTATTTCTGACAGTTAATTGTCCAAAACTGTTTTATAACCATGACGTGGGGTTATTGTGATTAAAGCCGTCATCAGCGGAACCGGCCTGTTTACGCCGCCCGCCATCATCGAGAACGACGAACTGGTCGAAGCCTTCAACCAGTATGTAGAGCTGTACAACAACGAACACGCGGAAGAGATAGCCCGCGGCGAGCTGACAGCCCTGCAACCCTCGTCATCTGCTTTTATCGAAAAGGCGTCTGGCATCAAGCGCCGGCACGTGATCGACCGGGAAGGAATCCTGGACCCGAAGCGGATGAAACCGTACATTCCCGAGCGCAGCAACGACGAACCATCGGTGCAGTGCGACATGGCAGTTGCAGCCTGTAAAGAAGCCCTTGAGCAGGCAGGTAAAACCGCCGCCGATGTAGACGCGGTGATTGTGGCATGCTCCAACATGCAGCGCGCCTATCCCGCCGTGGCTATTGAGGTGCAGGAAGCCCTGGGTATTAACGGCTTCGCCTACGACATGAACGTGGCCTGCAGTTCTGCCACCTTCGGCTTGCAGGCAGCGGTGAACTCGGTGGAAAACGGCGCTGCCCGCGCCGTGCTGGTGGTCAGCCCGGAAATCTGCTCCGGCCACCTGAACTTCCGTGATCGCGACAGTCACTTTATCTTTGGTGACGCCTGCACCGCCATTCTGGTGGAGCGTGAAGAGAACACCCAGCCGGGGCAGGGCTTCGAGATTCTGGGCACCAAGCTCAAGACCCAGTTTTCCAACAACATCCGTAACAACTTCGGTTTCCTGAACCGGGCGGATGACAGTGGCGTGGGCAAAGCGGACAAGCTGTTTATCCAGCAGGGCCGGAAAGTATTCAAGGAAGTGTCACCGCTGGTGGCTTCCACTATCCAGGATCATCTGGCTTCCCTGAATCTGGAACCGGACAACCTGGATCGCATGTGGCTGCACCAGGCCAACCTGAACATGAACCAGCTGATTGCCCGCAAGGTTCTTGGCCGGGATGCCACCGAGCAGGAAGCACCGGTGATTCTGGACGAATACGCCAACACCAGTTCAGCCGGCTCCATCATTGCCTTCCACAAGCACAAGGATGACCTGAAAGCCGGCGACCTGGGAGTGATCTGCTCCTTCGGTGCCGGCTATTCCATCGGCAGCGTGGTGGTTCGCCACCGCTAATCCGGTTTACCTCGCTGCCAGGGCCTTCAGGGTGTCTGGCAGCGGGGTGGATTTGCGGGTTGTCCGGTCTACCCACACGATCTTTGCATAGCCTTCCGCGTAAACATCGCCGGTGTCGGCATCTTTCAGCAGATGGTAGGTGTCGAGGCTGGTCGTTCCCGCTTTGTCTGCATAAGTTTCAACAACCACACTGGCAGGGTGCGTCAGTTCCTTCAGAAAGGTGGCGCTGGTCTTTATAATAACCGGTCCGGTCGGGTCTTCTGCTTTACCCAGACCCAGTTCCGCCAGCCAGACAATGCGGGCTTCCTCGTAAAAACGGAAGTAAACTGTATTATTGGCGTGGCCGTATGCATCCATATCGCCCCAGCGCAGGGCCATGGACAGGGAACTGACGGGATTACCCGGTACAGACATCTGAGTTTCCTCCGGAACAGTGACACAAGAATAATAAAGCGCCGGTATTGTCGACGAACTGAAACAGGTTAAACAACCCGAGAGTGCAAAATGAGAGAGTTTGATATCCGGCGTTGGGCGCCCGGCATGCTGTTGTTTATGGCACTGGCCCTTGGTGCAACAGCCGTGCAGGCCCAGAATCTGCAAGAGCCGCCCATGGAAGGCGAGGCGATGCCTGCCAATACCGACGACCCCTACGAGAACTGGAACCGCAAGGTATACGCCTTCAACGATGCCATCGACCGCTGGTTCCTGCGCCCGGTAGCCAGTGGTTACCGGACCGTGACCCCGGACATCGTAGACCGCGGGGTAACCAATTTCTTCAACAACCTCACCGAAATCCGCAACTTCACCAACAGCCTGTTTCAGCTGAAAGGGGAATCGGCAGTGGTGGCATTTGGCCGTTTTACCTTCAATACCGTGTTCGGCCTGGGCGGTATCTTTGATGTAGCCACGGCGTGGGATCTGCCCGAGCGGCCGGAAGATTTCGGCCAGACCCTCGGCCACTGGGGGGTAGGTTCCGGCCCTTACCTGATGCTTCCGCTGCTGGGCCCGTCCACGCCACGGCATTTTAGCGGCCTGGCCTCGGACAGTTTTATGCTGCCGTCAGCCTGGGATGCGGTCGACAGCCCGGAATGGTATTACCTGCGCACCCTGCAGATTGTTGATAAGCGGGCAGACCTGATTCCAGCAGAAAGCTTTATTTCCGGGGACCAGTACACGTTTGTGCGCAATGCCTTCCTGCAGCGTCGTGAATTCCTGATTAACGATGGTAAGATCACGGAAGATCCCTTCGCGGACGACGACGATTTCATGCTCGAGGATTTCTGAGCAGTAAAGCCGGGAGGCAACAGGTGATCAAGGACCCCAGAATTTCCCGTTTTCGTAAAGCCCTGGCCGGCGCCACGACCTATGAGCAGTGGATGGAAGCCGGGCTCGAGCTGGATTTTCTGGAAGGTAATGCCGAGTGGAAGGAAGAGTTCGTTTCTGACCTTTACCACTACGAGCTGATCTACGATCGCCTGAGCAACCTCAAACAGTATCGCCAGCAGAACGACTTCGAGCGCCTCAAGCGGGCGTTGCGTGAAGGCCTGCACCACGATCTGGGTAATATGGGGAACCCGGCCCTTTACACCCGCTCCCGGGTGGGCACCAAGCACCTGATCGAAGAATACATCAGCCAGGTGTGTGAAGCCCTGGATTACCTGTGCGATCACCCGGTGCCGGGCTTTCCGGTTTACGACAAGCTGCAGTTCTTCCGCGATACCCTGACCAGCTTTGGCCGGCCCACGCTGTTGCTCAGTGGTGGCGCATCGCTGGGCATGTTCCATTTCGGAGTCATCAAGGCACTGTGGGAAAAGGGGCTGCTGCCCCAGGTGATCGCCGGCTCCAGTATCGGCGCCATTATCGCGGGTATTCTCGGGGTGCACACCGATGCCGAGATACCGGAAATGCTGGTGCCGGAGAACCACAACCTCAAGGCCTGGAAATGGCGCGGGCTGATCAGCGCCATGCGCGGCGAAGGCCTGATGGACCAGCAAACCCTGCAGCAATGCCTGCGCGCGAATATCGGCGAATACACCTTCGAAGAAGCCTATCAGCGCACTGGCCGCAGCATTAACATCAGCGTGTCGCCGGTGCAGTCCAATCAGAAAGCCCGGTTGTTGTGCGGTTACACCTCGCCGTACCTGATGGTGTGGAGTGCCGCCCTGGCCAGTGCTGCGGTGCCCGGGGTGTTCCCGCCGGTCACCCTGATGAAGAAAGACCTTTACGGCAATGCGCTGCCGTATATGCCCAGAATCCAGTTTGTGGACGGTTCCGTGGTCAGTGACCTGCCCATCGAGCGCCTGATGCATTTGTACGATGCCAATTTCAGCATCGTCAGCCAGACCAACCCCCATGTGGTGCCGTTCCTGGCGGAACAGACAGACGAAAAGCTCTCGCTGCCGCGCCTGCCGATGCATTTTCTGAAGTCGGAAGTGCAGTTCCATGGCCGTGGCGTGTTCGACTACCTGCGCAAGCGGGTGCGCCCTGAACAGCTCAGGCAGGCCTCCGGACAGCTGTATACCATCATGGCCCAGCGTTACTCCGGCGACGTAACCATTGCCCCGGAGTATTCCTTGCGGCACTATCGCGGCATGTTGTCGAACCCGAGCCCGGAGTATGTTCGCGAGATGATCCTGGCTGGTGAACGGGCCACCTGGCCGAAGATTTCGATGATCCGGACCCATGCCCGGATTTCCAAGACCCTCGAACGTTGTGTGCGCCGCCTTAAGCAGCAGAACCGGCGGGCGGTAGAATTGAAACTGGTCAGCGGTACTGCGCCGGCCAGGTCCTGAGGAAACATGTACTACGATTTTTTTGGCTTTCGGGAACCGCCTTTCTCCATAGCGCCGGACCCCCGCTACCTGTACCTGAGTGACCGCCACAAGGAAGCCCTGGCGCACCTGATGTATGGCGTTCAGGGGCAGGGCGGTTTTATCGTGATTACCGGTGAGGTAGGAACCGGTAAAACCACGGTCTGCCGCTGTTTTATCGAGAACGCACCGGAACACGTCGACATTGCGCTGATTCTCAACCCCCGGCTCTCGGCCCGGGAGCTGCTGTCGGCTATCTGCGACGAGCTGGGCATTGCCCACGCCGCCAACGCGACCATCAAGATCCTGGTGGATGCCATCAACCAGGACCTGCTCAAGGCCCACGCCGCCGGCCGGCACAAGGTTCTGATTATCGATGAGGCCCAGAACCTCTCCGCAGAAGTGCTGGAGCAGCTGCGCCTGCTGACCAACCTGGAAACTGCCGAGAAAAAGCTGTTGCAGATAGTGCTGCTGGGCCAGCCGGAACTGCAGGACATCCTGGCCCTGCCGGAACTGCGCCAGCTGAACCAGAGGGTAACCGCCCGTTACCACCTGGATGCCATTGACCAGGCGGAACTGCCGGCCTACCTGCAATACCGGCTGAGCGTGGCAGGCCTGCGCGGTGACCTCTTTTCCGCCGGTGCGGTCAAAAACCTGTATCGCGCCAGCGAGGGTGTGCCCCGGTTGATCAACCTTATCAGCGACCGTGCACTGCTGGGCGCCTACGCCGAGGGCGAACACCAGATAACCCGCGCCCATATCAAGCGGGCCGCGAAAGAAGTGACCGGTGGTATCCGTAATCGCAGCCTGCGGACCGGCTCCGGCGGGCCGGCAAAAAGCCAGCTGGCCCTGGTGGCGGCGAGTATTCTGCTGGCCATTATTGCCACCCTGTGGCTGCTGGACAGCCCGGATTCGGTGAACACGGCCCTGGCCGATAGCAACCCGGAAGTTCAGGCCGGAGGCACCATCGAGCGGGACGAGACTACAGATCCCGTTCCTGCCGAACAAAGCCCCGAGCCGGCAGAACCCGCTGCCAGCCAGCCGGCTTCGTTTGTTCTCGACAGCCACGCCATGCCCCGCGCCCAGGCCTTTGTGGAACTGTTTGATATCTGGGGCAAGGACTACAACCCTACCGCTTTCCCCAACGCCTGTGACCACGCCCGGAATTCAGGCTTGCGTTGCCTGGAGCGCCAGGGCAGCCGCCGCAGCCTGGAGTTTATTGATCGCCCGGCCCTGTTAGTGCTCAAGCCGGAAAATGGCGAGGCCCGCTATGCGGTACTGCGTTCACTGGATGGCGAAACAGCCACACTGGCCGTTCCGGGGGGCACCGAAACGGTTCCGTTCCGGGAACTGGAGCGCTATTGGTTTGGTGATTTCCAGGTACTCTGGCGGGTGCCGGAATTCATGACCGGTGACGGCTTCTACGGCGATGAATCCGGCCAGGAGCTTTGGATTGGTGCCCGCATGATGGAAATCGCAGACCGGTTGGCCGGTTCCGGGCCTGAAAGTACCCGGGTCAAACGCCTGGCCATGGAGCAGCAGGTGCGCTGGTACCAGGAGCAGAAAGGTTTGACGGTAGACGGTATTCCCGGCGCCATGACCATCATTCAGATGAACAACGACCTTAAAGTGCGGGTGCCGCGCCTGGTAACAGCCCCGGCGGGAGGCACCCGGTAGGTTATGTCGTACATTCTTGATGCCCTCAGAAAGTCCGAAGCAGAGCGCCGGCAAGGCAAGGCTCCGGATCTCGGCCACCAGGTACAGATGGTGTACCGGCCGAAGAAAAAGCGGATACCCGCGGTGGTGTGGATTGTGGTGCTGGCCTTGCTGGTAAATGCCGGGGTGATGGCCTATGTGTTCTGGCCGGACACCGGCCCGGTTGCCACCGTCATTCAGTCCGAACCAGCCCCGGCACAACCGGTACCCACCGAACAGCCTGTTGCAGACGCCCCGAAAGCGAAGCCCGAACCGGAGCCGGTTGCAACTGTACAACTGGAGCCAGAGCCGGCGGCACAGATTCCGGATGTACCGGAAGCCCATTCCGGCACCGAAGAGCTCTGGGCAGAACCGGTGGTGATCGTGCCCAGCCAGTCAAAATCCAATCCGGGCTTGACCCAGCCCCAGCCAGAGGGCAGGGTGCCGCATCTGGTAGAATTGCCCCTGTCCTTTCAGAAGAGCGTGCCCGACTTGACCTTCAACAGCCATATCTATTCCTCGGACCCGTCCGCCAGCCGCGTGATGATCAATAATCGTTACCTGCGCACCGGCGACCGGTTCGAGCAGCTCACCATTGAGCGCATTACCGAAGACGGCGTAGTGCTCAGCAAGAACGGCCAGTACTTCCGTGTTGGTACCGTGAGGGACTGGGTGAGTCCGAGATAATGGCCCTGACAGAAGACGTAAAGCAGCAAATCCAGCAGGCCTACCGTGACTTGCTGGCCGGCAAGGACATCCGTGCCCGTTATGGTCAGCGCCTGATGATTGCCGAGATCGCCCGCTATATGGGCGATATCACCGACAACGATGGCCAGCGCACCTCGCCGCCGGCCACCTGCGTGGTGGAGGCCGGTACCGGTACCGGTAAAACCCTGGCGTACCTGATTGCGGCCATCCCTGTGGCCAAGGCGCTGGGCAAAACCCTGGTGATTTCCACCGCCACCGTTGCCCTGCAGGACCAGATCGTCCTGAAAGACCTGCCGGACCTGCGCAAGCACAGCAAGCTGGATTTCAGCTGGACCCTGGCCAAGGGCCGTGGCCGTTACCTGTGTATGTCCCGCCTGGAATCCCGGCTGCACGACGAAGGCCATGGCGACAGCGACACCATGCCGCTGTTCCTGCTGGACCAGCCGGCCGACGATGAAGCGGCCAGCCGGATTACCTTTGAAAAAATGCTGGCCAGCTACGGCTCCCGGGAATGGGACGGCGACCGGGACCATTGGCCGGAACAGATCCCCGATGAAATCTGGCGCCAGGTGACGACCGACCACCGCCAGTGCACCAATCGCCACTGCGCCTATTTCGACAGCTGCGCCTTTTTCGATGCCCGCAAAGACCTGGACGATGCCGATGTGGTGGTGGCCAACCATGACCTCGTATTGGCAGACCTGGCCCTGGGCGGCGGTGCGATCCTGCCGGAGCCCGAAAATGCCCTGTTTATCTTCGACGAAGCCCACCACCTGCCAGACAAGGCCCTGAACCACTTTGCTGCCTCGGTTCCCCTGAACTCCACCCGCCAGTGGCTGAAGCAGCTTTCCCAGGCCCTGGTGAAAATGCAGCCCTGGTTGCCCGGTGGTTCGCAGGCAGCCAAGGCCGTGGACAAGATCAGCCTGTCTGGTCGGGATCTCGACCTCGCCCTTGCCAAGGTGTACGACGAGGTGGAGCTTAATACCGCCTGGGAATTCAACGACGAGCGCCGCAGCGCCCAGTGGCGCTATCCGGATGGCGAGCTGCCGGATACCCTGGCGGAACTGGCGGCCGAAACGCGCATTGTGACCGCTGGCCTGTGCCGGCAGTTGGGCACCCTGGTTGAAGAACTGCAGAATGCCTTCGACGAACGCAAAGATCCGGAACTGGACCGGGACACCGCCGATTCCTGGTATCCGATGATCGGTGCCTTCCACAGCCGGGCAGAAGAGCAGTTGCGCCTGTGGGCGGCCTGGTGTGAAGGGGCGACCGGTTCCGATGCCACCACTCAAACTGAAAGTACAGACGCGGCCCCGGTTATCCGCAAAGGCCCGCCCGCGGCCCGGTGGGCGGTGCGCCAGCGCTGGGACCACGCTGAAGACATTACCCTGTACAGCTCGCCGGTGCTGGCCGACAACCTGTTGTATTCACGGCTTTGGTCCCGGGCTTATGGCGCGGTGCTGACGAGTGCCACCCTGACGGCGCTGGGCAAGTTCGATCGCCTGCGGTCCCGGGCCGGCCTGCCGGAAGCCAGCCGTTATCTGGTGGTGCCCAGCTCGTTCCGTTATGGCGAAATGGCCACGGTCGAAGTTCCGGCCATGAATGCCATGCCCACCGATGACGGTTTTGGCGATGCCCTGATCAAGCGCCTGCCGGAACTCTGGGCCGGCGAAAAGGCCACACTGGTGTTGTTCACCTCCCGCCGACAGATGCAGCAGGTGAGGGATGCCCTGGCTCCGGAATACCCGGAACTGATCCGTACCCAGGACGACATGGCCAAGAATGAGGTGCTCAAGCAGCATTGCGCCCGCATTGATGAAGGTAAGCCCAGCGTGCTGTTCGGCGTTGCCAGCTTTGCCGAAGGTATCGATTTGCCGGGCAAGTACCTGCACCACGTAGTGATTACGCGCCTGCCGTTCTCCGTGCCGGATGATCCCATCGACGCCAGCCTGGCTGAGTGGGTTACCCAGCGTGGGGGTAACCCGTTTATGGAAATTACCGTGCCGGATGCCTCGGTGAAGCTGGTTCAGGCCGTGGGCCGTTTGTTGCGTACCGAACAGGATACCGGCCGGGTGACCATCCTGGACCGGCGCATTGTCGCCCGCCGCTATGGCCAGCTGCTGCTGGATGCCCTGCCGCCGTTCCGGCGCGTAATCGAATACTGAACCTTTCCCTTTGCCCATAAAAAAAGAGCCATCCCAATCGGGTGGCTCTTATCAAGGGGTTCTGACGAACCCGGGCGTCGAAATAACGCGGAACAAGAAATCTGAAGGCCTGAATTTCAGAATTCGCGGTAAGGCGCTAACCTCACCATGGTTAAATGATAGGGCGTAAGGGGGCGTAAACGGATCGTCCAAAGGGCGTAGTGAGGGGGCTTAATTCGGGCAAAGTGTGAACTGCGTCACGTTTTGGTCGTGTCCCCCAACAGCCCAAGCTCCCGGGCCCGGGCCAGAGCCTCGGTGCGCCGGCCCACGCCCAGCTTGCCGTAGAGGTTACGGATGTGGGCTTTCACCGTCGCCGGTGCCACCGACATCTTGCCGGCGATGTCCTTGTTGGCCAGGCCCTGGTTGATCAGCTCCAGCACTTCCTGTTCCCGTTGGCTTAAAGGTTCGGCCAGTTCGCTGGCTGCTGGCCGCGGTGTTGGCGTAACCGGAGCGGTTTCCGGCGCTGCCGGCTCTGAACCGGCAGATACTACCGGTTCGGTCAGTTGGTCCTTCAGCATGGTCAGCAATTCCCGGTTCCATCGCCCCGGTGTTCTCAGTCGCGGCAGCTCCAGCATCTTCTCTCGCAGTGCCGGGCTTTCTTCAGCAAACAGGCGCAGGAAGCCGGCATGTTCAGCCCTGTCCATGGCCCTTTCCAGCATCCGGTTGGCTTCTTCCTCGTGGCCCTGTTGGAACAATGCCTGTGCGTACACCAGCAGAATCTCTACCAGGTGACGGGTATGGGCGTTGCGCTCGGCAGCGGGAATCAGCGCAGACAGTATCTCCTGCGCTTTCTGGCTGTCACTTCGGGCAATCAATACCCGGGCCAGGGCGATCTGGTTCTGCTCCCGGTTCAGGGGGTTGGTGGCTGGTTCTTCAAGGGCCGGCTGCAGGCAGTCCATGGCCTTGTCAGCCTGGCCTGTGGCCAGGTAACAGCGCGCCAGCAGGGCAGCAGCAGCAGGCGGATCAAACAGGATGTGATCTCGGCGTTTTCGGCCAACGGCAACGGCATCTTTCAGGGCATCGATGGCGGCATCCAGCTTGCCTTCACTGAACGCAAGGTGGCCCCGAACAAACTGGATGACCACATGCTGGCCGGGCTCGGTGCCTTTTTCGACGTGTTCGAGCAATGGCGACAGGTAGCCGGCTGCGGTCTGGGGTTGGTTCTGTTCCCGGTAGATCTCAATCAGGGCGCTGTTCTGCCAACAGGAGATCAGCCGCGGCTGGCTGGGGTCGGCGTAGTGTTCGTCTACCCATTGCCGTACCCGGCTGGTGGTTTCCAGGGCAAGGTCGGTGTCGCCCCGGTTGTACTGGATCCACGCCAGCAACCCGCCGGAAGACAGCACGGTACTGGGTTTTCGCTCCACCTGGCCGTAGTACACGGCGCTTTCCAGGGCTTCTTCGGCCTCGTTCAGCTCGCCCTTGCCGAAATAATCCATACCCAGGCCGTAGTAGGTGACGGATTTCAGGGGAATGCTGATTTTGTCGATGTCCTTGAGCACCTGCCGGGTCAGGTCCGAGGCGTTTTTCTCGTCATTACGGCTGCGGGCCAGGTACGAGCGTACCAGCGATACTTCGCTGTGAATGGCCAGGGCGCCTTCGGCATCCGGGTGCGAGTCTGCCACCCGGCGGTCCAGCAGGTCTTCCACCCGGGTCAGCAAGGGCTCCAACCCTTCTACCCGGTTGGCGAAGAACAGGCCCCAGACCTTGAGCATCTGCAGCTGCGGGCTGTCGTTGATGACATCCGCAGGGATTTTCTCCAGCCATTCCAGTACCGGCAAATGGAAACCGCCGTGGATCAGGTTGTTGCCGTGCTCCGAGAGCACCCGCGCCAGCCGCTCGGTGTCTTTGCGCCGGACAATCTGGCCGATGGCTTCCTGCACCTGGCCATGGCTGAGCAGCCAGTCGATGGTGCGGGATTGCATCAGCTCTGCCCGGGCGGGGTCTTTGCTTTGAATGCGTTGCAACAGGGCTTCCCGGAACAGGTCATGGTAGCGGAACCACTCGTTACGGGTGTCCAGCGGAATCAGGAACAGGTTCTGGGCCAGTAGCCGGGTCAACGCATCCTGGCTGTCGCTGCGTTCCCGGATGGCGTCGCACAGGGCGCCGGACAGGCGAGGGCAGCAGGCGGTATCCAGCAGGAAGTCCATCAGTTCCCGGGGCAACTGGCGCAGCACCTCGGTGAGCACGTAATCGCTGATCAGCCGGCCGTCCGGGTTCAGGCTTGGGGGTGCGGAAGTCTGGTCGAGGTTGAGCTGGCCGGACTTGGCCGACAGCGCCGACAATTGCATGGCGGCCACCCAGCCTTCGGTACGCTGGCACACCGAGCGGATTTCCTGCTCCGATAACTCCATGGCCATGGTGTCCCGGAAGAATGCCCGGCATTCGTCTTCAGAGAACGCCAGCAACCCCGGATGAATATCCTGCACCTGCCGCCGTACCCGCCAGCGGGCAAGGGGTAAGGGTGGTTCGGTGCGTGAAGCAAGGGTCACCAGCATGCCCGGGGGCAGGTAGTCGATAAACCAGCCCAGCTGGCGGTGAATGGTGTCGCTGGTGATCTCGTGGTAGTCGTCCAGCACCAGGAACCAGGCCGTGTCGTCCTGGCTCAGGGTGTTGATCAAACCGGTGATGGCGGCGGTCTGGTCCTCGCCGTCACTGCGGGCGAGCTGTTTGCGGATGTCTTCCAGCCCCATCAGACCTGCGTGTTCAAAGGCACCCACCACGTACTGCCAGAACTGGCGTGGCTGGTTGTCGTGTTCGTCCAGCGACAACCAGGCGGTGCGGTGGCTGTTCAGGGCACACCACTGGCTTACCAGGGTGGTTTTACCGAAGCCTGCCGGCGCAACCACCATATTAAGCCGCTTGCCGGTTTCCGGCTCCAGCAGCGAATCGAGCCGTTGCCGGCGCACGGCTCGCGGGTCTGGTGTTGGCCTCAGAAACTTGGTGTTCAGCAGCATGGTTGTCCGGTTAACCGAAATGTAGGTAATGGATTGTGTGCTTTGCTGCCGGCAAGTCAAGGGCTGCGGTGACGCAAGGCTTTGGCGGGGCTGCGAAAGCACGGAATTGGTCTACACTGAATACAGTTACCTTTTGTATATCAAAAAAGAATGAAAATAACCGTTCTTATGCGTATTATCGGGCGGTAGACTCATCCAGGGAGCGACAGATTCAATGAAATTACAACAACTGCGGTATATCTGGGAAGTTGCGCACCACGATTTGAATGTGTCCGCCACCGCCCAGAGCCTGTTTACCTCACAGCCGGGGATTTCCAAGCAGATCCGCTTGCTGGAAGACGAGCTGGGGCTGGAAGTATTTGCCCGCAGCGGCAAGCACCTGACCCGCATCACTCCGGGCGGCGAGATTATCATCCGCGAGGCCGGAGAAATCCTGCGCCGGGTAGAAGGCATCAAGAAAATTGCCCAGGAGTTCAGCAACCAGCGCAAGGGCGACCTCAGTATTGCCACCACCCACACCCAGGCACGCTATGCCTTGCCGCCGGTGATCAGCGGGTTTATTGAAGAGTATCCGGATGTGTCGCTGCATATGCATCAGGGTACGCCCATGCAGATCTCCGAGATGGCGGCCAACGGTGCCGTGGACTTTGCCATCGCCACCGAGGGCATGGACCTGTTCAACGACCTGCTGATGATGCCGTGCTATCGCTGGAACCGCTGTGTGGTGGTGCCGAAAGACCATCCGCTGGCCAGGGGGCAGGAGCTGACACTGGAAGAGCTGGCGGAATACCAGCTGGTGACCTACGTATTCGGCTTTACCGGCCGCTCCAAGCTGGATGAAGCCTTCCAGTCCAAGGGTCTGACCCCGAAAGTGGTGTTCACGGCGGCGGATGCCGACGTTATCAAAACCTATGTGCGCCTGGGTCTGGGGGTGGGCATTATCGCCAGCATGGCGTTCGACCCGAAAACCGACAGCGACCTGGTGGCACTGGATGCCAGCAAGTTGTTCCGCCCGTCGGTTACCCGGATCGGCTTCCGCAAGGGTACGTTCCTGCGGGGCTATATGTACGACTTCATGCAACGCTTTGCACCGCACCTGACCAAGGAAATGGTGGATCGCGTGGTGGCCCATCAGGGCAGCCGTACCGAGATCCAGGAACTGTTCAAGGACGTCGAACTGCCGGTTTACTGAGTGCCCTGAACCTAAAAAGCCCGCCGTCAGCGATGACAGGCGGGCTTTTCTTGATTCTGGAGGGAGGTTAGCCGGATTTGCCAATCAGGTTGCCGGCATGCAAGCCGCATTCCTTGTGGGTGGCTTCTTCCCACCACCAGCGGCCTTCGCGCTCGTGCTGGCCTGGCAGTACCGGGCGGGTGCAGGGCTGGCAGCCGATGCTGACAAAACCCTTTTCGTGCAGGCTGTTGTAGGGGGCTTCTGCCATGCGGATGTAGTCCCAGACTTCTTTAGAGGTCCAGTTCGCCAGCGGGTTGAACTTCACCAGCGGTTTGTCTTCGGTGGAGAAGGCGCTGTCTATCTGCACGACTGGAACATCGTTCCGAGTGCCCGGGCTCTGGTCCCGACGCTGGCCGGTAATCCAGGCATCCACCGTGGCCAGTTTCTTGCGCAGCGGGTTCACCTTGCGGATGCCGCAGCATTCCGAATGGCCGTCTTCATAGAAACTGAACAAGCCCTTCTTGCCCACCAGGGCCTGAACTTCCCCGGAGTCCGGAAACAGGACTTCGATCTCGATGCCGTAATGCTGGCGCACTTTCTCGATAAACTCGTAGGTTTCCGGGTGCAGCCGGCCGGTGTCCAGGGTGAACACCTGCAGGTTGTCCGTCAGCTTGTGGGCCATTTCGATCAGCACCACATCTTCCGCACCACTGAAGGAAATGGCGATGTTGTCGTAGCGGGCGATGGCGGCTTTCAGGATGGCCCGTGGGCTCTGGCCGTCCAGTTCGGTGCGCAGAGAATCGATGTCAGTCATGTTGTTCCAGCAATCGTTATCGTGTTGCCGCAAGGCTATCATCAAACCGCTCATAACCTGAAGGAATGACAAACTATATATTTATAGCTCGCCGGCAGGTTAAAGGCCGGGATTCCCGATGCATTCCCGCCTCGTTTTTCATATCATACGCGGCAGCAAGTCGGGCGCCTGTTGTGCCTGCCACCTTATCATTTATTCAGGAGACCGTTGTGGAACTCGCATGTCTTGACCTTGAGGGCGTACTGATCCCGGAAATCTGGATCGCCTTTGCAGAAAAAACCGGTATTGAAGAACTCAAGGCAACCACCCGGGATATTCCTGACTACGACGTACTGATGAAACAGCGCCTGCGCATTCTGGACGAGCACGGCTACGGCCTGCCGGAAATCCAGGAAGTGATCGGCACCCTGGACCCGCTGCCCGGCGCCCGGGAGTTTCTGGACTGGTTGCGCGAGCGTTTCCAGGTGGTGATCCTGTCGGACACCTTCTACGAATTCGCCATGCCGCTGATGAAGAAACTGGGCTACCCGGCGCTGTTGTGCCACAAGCTGGAAGTGGCTGACAACGGCCAGATCACCAACTACCTGCTGCGCCAGCGCGACCCCAAGCGCCAGTCTGTGCGGGCTTTCCAGTTGCTGAACTACCGGGTGATTGCCGCCGGTGATTCCTACAACGACACCACCATGCTGGGCCAGGCCGAAGCCGGTATTCTGTTCCACGCGCCTCAGAATGTGATCGACGAATTCCCGCAGTTCCCGGCGGTACACAATTTTGACGACCTGAGGCAGGAATTCCTGAAAGCCAGCGCCATTCACAGCGCCTGATTTTCCGGTATTCCGGTCTGTGCCGCTGAGGGAAACCTGGCGGCACAGATCGTTCGCGCTTACCGCTTTAGTTGTTCCAGAAAGTCCATCAGCGGCTTCACCTTGGTCAGGGTTTCCTGATACTCCGCTTCCGGGTCGGAATCCGCCACAATTCCGCCTCCACCCCAGCATTGAATTCTGCCGTTTGCTTCGCAGAGCAGGGTGCGAATGGCAATGTTGCTGTCCAGCCGCCCATCCAGCCCGTAATAGAACACCGACCCGCAATAGGGCCCGCGCCAGTGGGGTTCCAGCTCGTGGATAATCTCCATGGCCCGGATTTTCGGGGCGCCGGTAATGGACCCTCCCGGGAAAGCGTCAAACAGGGCTTGTAGCGGGCTTACATCCGGTTTCAATTGGGCGCGGATGTGGCTCACCAGATGGTGCACATTCTGGTAGCTTTCCAGCGCAAACAGCTCGTCCACCGTCACCGAGCCGGGCAGGGCGTTCACGCTCAGGTCGTTGCGCAGCAAATCCACAATCATCAGGTTTTCGGCACGGTCTTTTTCCGAAGCCAGCAGCTCATCGGCAAGGGCCTTGTCCTGCTCCGGCGTGGCGCCGCGCCGCCGGGTGCCTTTGATTGGACTGGTTTCGATCACCCCGTCGCGGATTGCCAGGAACCGCTCCGGTGACACCGACACCACCGTGCTGCCTTCATGGCGCAGAAACGCCGCGTAGGGTGTGGGGTTGGCATGGCTCAGTTCGGTGAATGCCAACCAGGGATCGCCGCTGTAGTGTCCTTCGAAAGACTGGGACAAGTTGGCCTGATAGCAATCGCCGGCTTGGATGTAATCCTGTACCTGTTGCACGCGATTGCGGAAATCGGCCGGGGCTTGAGTCGGCTTGAACGGCTGTTGCAAAGGCCAGTGCCTTGGCTGTGGCTCAGCGGGGGTAGCCAGCCAGTTCTCCAGTTGTTTCTGCTGAGCCTGCGGCAAGTCCGGGTGTACCCACAGATAACAGTTCCCTGATTCCAGGTCTTCACTGGCAAACCACAGGTACAGCCCGGCAAACATCAGCGGCAATGGCAGCTCCGGCACCAGCCCTTGCAGCTTCGCCTCCCGGGCGTATCCGAACTCATAGGCCAGGCTGCCGACCCAGCCGCCGATCAGCGGGCAGGGTGCTTCCTTTAGCGAACTGAGGGCGTGCTGGTAAGGCGCCGCCAGCCGTTCCATCTTCCGGGCCAAAGCCTGAGTGTCCACGCCCATGCCTGCATTGGCTGGCAACGAGACCCGTTCCACCGCATGGCAGGAGAACCCCCGCGCAGCTCCGCGCCCACCCGCAATTGCCTGGCCGCCCAGAAATACAAAGTCCGGCTCTGCTGCCGAATGGCTGCAAAGCTGATCAAATTGCTGGCGGGAAATGGACTGGCAGACAGGAAAGGCCAAGTTACCTCCGTTAAAAATTGGAAGAATGCTACACGCTGCACAAAACGGGCGTTGTCCGATCGGGACAGGCGCTGATCTAATGATCGTGCCGCCAGCGGATCATTCTAACGGAGATCCGCTTTGTTCGTGCTCTAAAAAAACAAATGTTGGGTTAAGAAAATGCATAAATTTCTCTCGCTGAATCTCATACTTACACTAACACTGGCCGGTATGTGGGCTCCATTGAGCTGTGCTCAAGAAAAGGAATACGAAGACCATGTGCTAGCTGATGGGAAGCTTACGGCCGAAGAGCTGTCGTTAGTTGTGCGACAGGCGCAAGGAGATTTGAAGGCGATGACGGAGGCTTCGATTGCCCAGGTGAAAGACGAACTTGAATCCTCTGGTGTTTTTGAACCAAACGCTTGGATGTTGATGAAGAACGGTGAGCTGAAGAAAATTCAGCTAGGAGAAGATGCGAAGGGAGCTCCTCCAGAAATCAAGGTACTAATGTATCGCGCAAGTCTGAAGTCAGTAGCTCGCCACGGGCGGATCGATGCTGGCTTAGTTGCTTACCCTGGAACTATAGAAAAGAACGGTATGAAGCGCCGAGTTGTTGCGATTGAACACGAGCACCGTTTGGGTGTATCCGGAATAAAATTAGTGCCGGTAACTCTGAACTCTGGTACCGCAGAGTTCAGAGCTGCGGTATCGCAGGATAAGAGTTTCGAATTTTTCTATGATGGAAAGTGAACAAGTCTGGCGGTGTTTGGAAGTGTGAGAGTAGTCACGGAATAAGACTGTAAAACAATCTTAAATGGAGTCGTGAGCAGTTGAGCTCGCACTTAAACAAAAACTCAGATAACAACAAAATGAGTTTATAAGGAGATAAGAATGAAAGGCCTGAAAAAAATTGCATTGGTTACCGCGATCGCCGCAGCTCCGTTTGCTGCAAATGCTGATCTGAAAGCCCTGGATGACTCCACGATGGGAAATGTCACCGGCCAGGCTGGTGTGACCATTGAACTTGAAACCCGGGTGAGCATTGGTGAGTTTACGTACACAGATACTGATGGTCATGCTGGCTCCGGGGATGATGGAACTGCTGGAGGTACTTTCGCTGTTAGTGGTATCGATCTTGGTGGTGCAACCGTTAGTGCTTCTGAAAGCGCTACCCAGTATGCCGCTGCGACGGGTGCCGGTGGCCTGTTGGATAACCTGAAGATTGATATTGATGTTGCGGATGACGGTGACGCTGTTATTCACGTTGGGTCACTTCAGCCAAAACTTGATCCCGACACGGGAGAGCAGGTGGAAAACCCTGATGGTTCACCAGCTTACATGCCAATTGACTGGGGTATGACCGCAGACTCCATGGAACTTCGTGGCAACGCGGGTGAGCAAACCACTCTGATTTCCAATATGGATGCATGGGGTCTGTTGGGTGCCTTGGATATCCGTGTGGACACCGACGACGTTAATGGCGTAGCCGGTACCGGAACGCTGAACTTGGACGTTGCTTTCACTGTTGAGCAAATGGACTTTGACGTTGAGTTCATGGGCGTTGGTATCAAGGGTATGAGTATCCGTGGTGTGAATGATGGAGGTCAGACTCTTGATCAGGCTCAGCTTACTGGCCTGCTGGGTGACCCGGCTGGCGAAGACGCGGCGCTTGAGACTCGTTTGGTTGGACTTGCATCCGGTGCTCTTGGTAAGTCGTTCGCGATTGCTCGCGTAGATGTTTACAAAGGCGACAATCTCGACGGCACCAAGCAGGATGTCCTGCGTGTAGATATTGATGATGTCTTGATGGATATCAACATCGCTGAAACCCATATCGGCGGCGCCAATATCGGTACCATCGGCATTGATAACCTGCACGTCTCCGACACCCGTCTGGCAGTCTACGGTCGCTAATCCGACCTGACACCAAAACTGGTGCAACGCCCCGCCTCGGCGGGGCGTTTTTGGTTCTGCAGAACACGCAGGCACAAAAAACGGCAGCTCATCGGCTGCCGTTTTTCATTAGTCGTAAGAGTTGCTATCAGGCCTTACTGGTCCGGCACCTGAATAGAAAGATCAAACCCACCCCCAGGTCGCGGCGTCAGATTAATTGGCCCTTCATTAATCCCCTGCGGAATATTGATCCGGTCAATCCCCGGCGGGTTGCCAATGCTGAAATTCAGGTTCTGGCCGTCAAAGCCGATACCCAGCTGGTCGTTCAGGAAGGTTTGGGTAAAGGGTTCGTCCGGAATTTCCGGTTGCTGGCCGAAGATCAGCTGGGGGATGTCCGGGCGGAATTCGGCTGGTGGCTGGACCCTTGCCAGTTCGTCGACTGGTAGCAGCAGGGCGCGGCGCAGGAATTCTTCCTCGGCGTCGGTTAAGGAATCTTTGCGGTCATCTTCCAGGTAGCGTTGCAGGGCTTCCCGGTAGGCTTCTTCTTCTGCTTCGGTGACAACCGGCTCGCCCGGGGAAATGGTCAGGGCCTGGATGATGCGCTGGCGATCTGCCTCGGACTTCTGCTGGTCTTTGGGTACCACGATAACGGCAGAGTCTTCTACGTAGGTTTCCACCATTTCGTCAGACGTCATGGTTTGTACGCCCGCAGTTGCGGGAGCAGCGATGGCGGCCGTTATGGCAGCGGCAAGCAGTTTGCGACGTATCATGAGTTGCCTCTTGGGTAACCGGTGTGTGCAGAGGCGCTGCTGAGACTGCTGAGACTGCTCAAACAAGGGCATTCAGGCTATGCGCTTCATTTTTTCAGTATTCGGTTTGTCTGACACTATTTCAACCGGAAAGTGCCGGTATTGTGATCAGAATCTTCCCCTACGGAGTACAGTTATAAAAACACTGTGGATATGGTTTCATAGTCCGTAAACTGCATTGAACTTTTCAGGAGTCTTCCGGCCTGATGGGCATGATAAAACAATCTGTTGGCCGTCGTTTCAGCCGCTGGATCAACCGCCGTATTCCCCGTGCAGACAGCGTTCTGTTCAGCCAGAAAAACATCTTCATTCTGCCCACCGGCGCCGGTGTGGTGTTCGGCATTCTGCTGCTGATCATGCTGATTACCGGCATCAATTATCAGAACAGCCTGATTTACCTGCTTACCTTCATGCTGGGCGCCCTGTTTGTGGGGGCGATGCATCAGACCCATCGCAATCTGTCCGGCTTGTCGCTTTCTCTGGTTCAGCCTGGGGAGGGTGTGGCTGGTGAAGACATTCCTTTCCGGTTTCGGGTCAGCAGTGGCAAAGACGATTCACTGGCGATCAGCCTGTCGGTGGAGGACTCCCGGGTTGCGGGCATTCATGTGCCAGCCGGGGAGTCGAAAGACGTCACCCTGCCTGTCCCTTCGGCCTGGCGCGGCTATCTGCGCCCCGACAGGGTGCGTATTGAAACCCGGTTTCCGTTTGGTTTACTGAAGGCCTGGTCCTGGGTGCGGCCGTCTTCGGCCGGGTTGGTGTTTCCGCGGCTATTAGCGGCGCCGGAAGCACTCAGTACCCTGGAGGATGGCCCGGAGAACGCGGCGGCCGCGAAAACAGCCGGGCAGGACGAAGCGGACTTGCGGCCCTGGCGGGAAGGAGACTTAAGCCCCCGGGTGATGTGGAAGCGCTTTGCCCGCTCCGGCCAGATGGTGGTGGCAGACTGGGAGGCGAAGCAGGGCAGCCCCCACTGGCTGGATTTTGCCGCTTTTCCGGGTGTGGATAACGAATTGCGGCTGAGTTACCTGGCCTGGCTGGTGCAGGACAGGGCAGCCAAGGGCGCCCGTTTTGGCTTGAACCTGCCCGGTGAGTTGATTGAACCTGATTCCGGCAAGGTGCATGCGGAGCGTTGCCTGCGGGCGCTGGCTATCTGGGGCGAAGAAAAGCCCCGGGATGATGATGCAAGGGCCTTTGGTACCCGCAGGAAACTGGATCGGGCAGCAGGGGGAGGCAGTGCGGTATGAAGCTTTCCCTGCCTTTTGGCCTGTTCAGTGGCCGGGAAGAACCGCCGAAAGAAACCATTCCCGGTAAGGCGCTGCTGTGGCTGATTGCGGCCTTTGCGGTATTGCTTGTGCCCCAGTGGGATCGCCTGCCGGTGTGGCTGATTGCGGCCTGTGTGGTGCTGGCCGGCTGGCGCTGGCTGGCGCAGATTGGGCGGGTGGGTTTGCCCGGGCGCTGGTTGCGCACCGGTATCATGCTGATCCTGATGGCGGTGTACATTGCCACGGTTCAGGGACGTTTTACGGTAGATACGGCGGCATCGTTTTTTGTGCTGGCGGTGGGCCTGAAATGGCTGGAAACCCGCAGTGCCCGGGACTTCTATGTGCTGTTTTTTATCCTGGTGTACCTGGCCACGGTGAATTTCCTGTTCCGGCAGGACATTCTCTGGGCGCTGGTGAACTTTGCCGCCATTGCACTGTTGCTGGTGGGGCTGCAAACCATAAACGCGCCGGACCTGCCCAATGCCATCGGCCGGGGCTGGAAGCGCCTTGGCCTTCTGATGCTGAAAACCCTGCCGGTGGTGATCCTGCTGTTTGTGTTCTTCCCCCGCATGGCGCCGCTGTGGAGTGTGCCCATGGTGTCTGGCCAGGCCCGGAGCGGGATTTCGGACACCATGCGCCCGGGCGATATCTCCAACCTGGCCCAGAGCAGCGAACGGGCCTTTCGAGTGACCTTCGGTGGTGATGCCCCGGATTACCGTGACCGATACTGGCGCGGGCTGATCCTGGATCGGCTGGACGGCGAAACCTGGCGCCAGGGCGATTCCGAGCGTTTCTTCCGGCCGGGCCGGGTAGCCATCGATGGCGGCGTGGGGGATCTGGAGCCGAACCAGTACGATGTGCTGCTGGAACCTACCGACCAGCGCTGGGCGTTCGCCCTGGACGGCTCCGAAGCTGTCTCGGATAACGTGGTAGAGGCAGAGCAAAACCTGTTCCGTTTCCGGCGCCCGGCAGACAGCTCTGTGCGCTATCGGATGGCTCTTGGCAATGTGGCGGCGAGCAGCGCAGTGCAGGGGTTGTCACCGCTGGAACAACGCCGATACCTGCAGCTGCCGGCCCAGGGGAATCCCCGGGCACGGGAACTGGCGCAGCAGCTGGGTTCGCAGTTAAGCCCGGAACAAACGGTGATGGAGTTGATGCGCCGGTTCCGGGAGCAGGAGTATTTCTACACGCTGCGGCCACCGGCCATGCCGGAAGATGGCATTGATGCCCTGTTGTTCGATGAAAAGCGGGGGTTCTGTGCCCACTATGCCGGTGCAGCTACTTTTGTGTTCCGGGCAGCAGGTATTCCGGCAAGGGTGGTTGTGGGTTACCAGGGTGGCGACGCCGGTGCCAACAACGAGTATTACATTGTTCGCCAGTACGATGCCCACGCCTGGGTGGAAGTGTGGCTTGAAGGGCGCGGTTGGGTGAGGGTTGATCCTACTGCCGCCATCGCCCCTAGCCGGATTGAATCCGGGCTGCGGGACGCCATGGCAGACGAAGGTTCATTCCTCGAGAACGAACTGATCTCGCCTCAGCGTTACAGCGATCTGCAGGTGTTGCAGTGGGCCTCACTGCAGCTGGATCGCATCAACTACCAATGGCAGCGCTGGGTGGTGGGTTATCAGGGCCAGAGCCAGATGGATCTGATGTCCCGGTTGCTCGGTGGCGTGGGTATGAAGGAACTGGGCTACCTGACTGCAGGTATTGTGGGCCTGGCGTTGCTGGTGGCCGGCCTGGTGTCTGCCCTGGGCATGAAGCGGGGCGCACGGCAGGATGCGTTCCGCCGGGTGGTCAGCAGCTGGCACCGGTTCTGTGAGCAGGCGGGTGTTCCGGTGCGGGCTGGTGAAACTCCGGAGGCGCTGGCGCAAAGGCTGTCCCGGGCGGTTCCCGCTGTGTCTGAATCGGCGCGGGTCTTTGCCCGGGCCGTGAACAATCATTACTATAGTGCTTCATCTGCGCCGGCCTCTGCCGACGATACCCGCCGTTTGAAGCGGTTGCTGCGCACCATGAAGCGGCAACGGCGCAATGGCCCGGAACCAGTACCCGAAATACGGACTCCACCCAATGAGTGATATCGCCCAAGACATGCCCTGGCTGACCAAGGCCTGGCACGCGGTTCAGCACCGGCTTGCGGAAGACCGGCTGCCTCACGCCTTGCTGGTGGCCGGCGAACGGGGTGTGGGCAAGCGTGCCTGGGCCGAGGCCGTTGCCGGGTTATTGCTGTGCGATCGCCGGGAAGACCTGGGTAATGGCAACCTGGTGGCTTGTGGCCACTGCAAGCAGTGCGAGTTGCTGCGTGCGGGCAGTCATCCGGATTTGCGAATCTACGCGCCGGAGAAATCCCGCATGGTAAAGGTGGACCAGGTGAGGGCACTGTCGACCTTTGCCGTGGGTTCGCCCCAGGTGGCCCATCACAAGGTGGCCATTGTCGACCGGGCAGACCTTTTGAACATCAATGCCGCCAACGCCCTGCTGAAAACCCTGGAAGAACCGCTGCCGGATGTCACTCTTCTGCTGTTGCAGGAAAGTGGCCGGCCAGTGCTGCCCACCATTCGCTCCCGGTGCCAGGCGTTGACCATTCCGGTGCCGGCGGAAGAACAGGCCCAGAACTGGCTGGCGGCGCAGGTGTCCGGGCTGGAGGAGGATCAGCGCCCCGGAGCCGGGGTGCTGGCCAAGAGCCTGATGCTGGCGGGTAATGCGCCGAGGTTGGCGCTGGAATATGCCACCGGCGAGTTTCCGGGGTTACGGGACAAGGCCTTCGAGGCGTTCAAGCAGTTTATGAAAGGGCAGATCACCGTGGGTGATGCGGCGAAGTGCTTCAAGACCATCGGCCTGGAGGATACTCTCTGGCTGTTCGAAAGCTGGGCCGCCGACTTGGCCCGGTGCAGCGCCGGCGGTCAGCCCAATGATACCGAAGCGGCAGACATGCTGATGTTCCTGGCCCGCAGCAATCCGCCCTGGCGGGCCCATGAATTGCTGGATCGGGTCCGGCAGAGCCGGGAGGCCGCCGTGTATAATGCCAGCCCGGAACTGGAAGCCAGCCAGCTGTTGATTGCCTGGCGTGATTTGATGCCCAGAAAGCGCGCCGCAGGTTGAGCTTTAGCGGTTAACAGCTGCTATGATTGCGAAATATCAGAAAAAAGAAGGTGTTTGATATGGGGCCCGGATTCGGAGCACGCAGTGGTATTCTGACCCAGACTATCAACGACAAAGCCGCGCTGTACGCAGCCTATATGCCGTACATAAAGCAGGGTGGCCTGTTCATTCCGACCCACAAGCAGTACCAGCTTGGCGACGAGGTTTTCCTGCTGCTGACCTTGATGGACGAGCCGGAGAAAATCCCGGTGGCCGGCAAGGTTGTATGGATAACCCCGAAAGGCGCCCAGGGCAACCGGGCTGCCGGTATTGGTGTGCAGTTCAACGGTGATGATGAAACCGCCCGCACCAAGATCGAATCATACCTGGCTGGCTCCCTGAGCTCTGATCGCCCCACCCACACCATGTAGGACCTGCCTTGCATGAATGACACAGTGTTACCCGACAGTGGGCACGAAGTTCCGGCCGACTGCCGGGAGGCGCACTGGCCACTCGAAAACATCACCCTTGCCGGCCTGAGCTGGCATCCGCCCCGCGAAGCAACCACCCGGCAACCGGTGCTGATGGTGCACGGCTGGCTGGATAACGCCATGAGCTTTGCCCGCCTTGCGCCGGAAATTGCCGCCCATGCGCCGGTCCACGCCATCGACATGGCAGGCCACGGCCAGTCCGGCCACCGGCCGCCGGGGTACAGCTACTGGCTGATGGACTATGTGGGCGACCTTTCCGAACTGATCGACAGCCATTTTCCGCACAGCGAAAAAGAACCGATAGACCTGGTCGGCCATTCTCTGGGCGGCATCGTATGTGCTTTGTACGCAGCGGCCTTTCCGGAGCGGGTTCGGCGGCTGGTGATGATCGACAGCCTGGGGGCGCTTAGCCGCCCGGCGGAAGAAACCATTCCCCAGCTGCGCCGGGCATTGCAGAAAAAGCGTAACGGTTCGGCACCGCCGGCGATCTATCCGGATGTGGAAACCGCAGCACGAATTCGCGAGGGAGGCCTCAGCCCCCTGAGTGCCGAGGCGGCCAGCTTGCTGGTGCCCCGGAACATGCGCAGTTACGGGGTGGGGTATGTCTGGCAGACCGATGCAAGGTTGCGGCATCCCACGGCTTTGATGATGACAGAGCAACAGGTGGAAGCCTCTTTGGCGGCCATTAAAACCCCGGCGCTGTTTGTGCGTGCCGAGGAAGGCCTGCTGACTTACCGGAAGGGGCTGGATCAGCGCGCGGCGCTGATTCCGGAGCTGACCACGGTGGATGTTCCCGGCGGCCACCACTGTCACCTGGATGGCGATACCACGCCAGTCAGTGATGCCATAAAAAGGTTTCTTTTTGATGTTTAACCGACCCAGCAGTGGCTTTTTGAGATGTTTGGCGGCCGTAGTTCTGTTTGCGTCTGCCGGTGCTGTCCAGGCGAACGCTCTGGCACAGGCCCCTGTTCAGTTCTCGCAATCGTCGCTGCAGAATACCGCAGCGATTGAATCCAGCGGCCACCTGGTGCTGTTCAGCCCGGTGCGGGAGATTCGCAACGAAATCCGTTCCGATGTAATGGCGCGCCTGCCGGTGTCTGGCCAGGGGCAGCTGTTCGAGATCAACCGGGACGCCAGTCGCGAAGCGGCGCTGGACCATTACCTGACGGAACTCCGGGCCAGGGGCGCCAGCGTTCTGTACCAGTGTTCCGGTATCCAGTGCGGTCGCAACAACGTCTGGGCCAACCAGATTTTCCAGCAATCCCGCCTGTTGGGCCGTGACGGCAGCCAGGATTACGTGGCCGCTGCAGTGGAAGACGAGAACGGCACCCAGTGGCTCACGCTGGTGTATACCGTCACTCGCGGTAACCTGCGGGAGTATGTCTGGGTGGAGCAGCTGGAGGTAGGCGCAGGTGCGTCCATTCCGGGCTTTGAAGCGTCAAACGGGCGAATGAAGGGGCCGGTGGTGGTGCCCTGGAGCGGTGGCGTTACCTATCGGTTTGATTTCAGTGCCGATGACCGGCGCAGGCTGACCGACTGGGCGGCTGATGAGGGCGCCGAGGTGGTGTTGGCCGCGTTCTCCTCCCTGCAGGATGGCGAGCGTCTGGAGGCGGCCCTGGAGCGCGCCCGACAGGCAGGTGACGCCCTGGCCGAAGTTCTGGGCAAAACCGGAATCTCCCGCAGCCAGATTCGTATTGTCACGGTAGGGCCCGTGGTGCAGGTGGAAGACCCGGATCGTCGTGGTGATCGTGTAGAAGTATTGGTGATCAAGAGGTAAGCCATGGCACAGAAGGATAAACCGGTTGATAACGGCGCCAGCGCGGTCATAAAAAGCTCTGATGTTTCTCCTGCAAGTGCGCCTGCCAGCAGCAATGTTCGCAAGACCGGAAAGGGCAAGACCGTTGCCTTGACCCTGGGTAGCGGTGGCGCCCGGGGCTATGCCCACATTGGCGCAATCGAGGTGCTGGTAGAGCGTGGTTACAAGATTGCTGCGATTTCCGGCTGCTCCATGGGCGCCCTGATTGGCGGTATGTATGCCGCCGGCAAGCTGAAAGAGTACAAAGACTGGGTAACCGGGTTAGGGCAGTTTGATGTGATCAAGCTGCTGGACCTTACCTTCAGCTCCATCGGTGCCATCCGGGGCGAGAAGGTGTTTTCCATCGTGCGGGAAATTCTGGGTGATACCCGCATTGAAGACCTGCCGATTCCCTTTACCGCCGTAGCGACTGACCTGCTGGCACATAAGGAAATCTGGTTCCAGGAAGGGCCCCTGGACAAGGCTATCCGTGCCTCAATTGCGATTCCCAGTGTAGTGACGCCGCTGGTGCTGGACGGCCGGGTGCTGGTGGACGGTGCGGTGCTGAATCCCTTACCGATTATTCCCACCATCTCTGCCCACGCAGACCTGATTATGGCGGTCAACCTGGCGGGCGAGGAAGAGCAACTCCAGCGAATTCCGGACGCAGCACTGACGCCCGCAGAGGATACCGGCGGCGACATGGAAGAGTGGATGGATGCGCTCCGGGACAAAGCTTCCCGCTGGTTCGACTGGGATGCCCTGAAAGCGCTCACTAACCGCAAGGGCAGTGAGGACGAAACACCGGAACAGAAGATCAGCCGGGAGATTGCCAAAAAGTCGCAGGAAAAAGCGATTGAGGCCAAGGCCAAGGCTCCGGTGCCTGCCGACCACCCGGATGCGGAAAAGCGGGAAGAGCACGACACCATCGACTGGGACAAGCTGGGCATTGGCAAGTTTGATGTGATGAACCTGACCATCGAAACCATGCAGAGCGCCCTGGTGCAGTACAAGATTGCCGGTTATCCGCCGGACTTGCTGATCAACATTCCCAAGAACGCGTCCCGCAGCTACGACTTCCATAAGGCGCCGGAGCTGATCCAGCTGGGGCGTGAGCGTATGACCGCGGCCCTGGACCGTTTTGAGGCCAGCCGCAGCAGTTCCGGCCCGCTGGCGCTGTGATGGCAGGCGGGCGGAAAGCTGCAGCCATCGGCCTAATCAGCGTATAATGCCGCGCTGAAACTTACCGACCAGGAAACCGACTTTGTGACCAGCCCCGTAGATGACCTGCAGACCATTCGCGACCTGTTGCGCTATGCCGCCTCACGGTTTGCTGCCTCGCCCCTGTACTTTGGCCATGGCACCGATAACGTGTGGGACGAAGCCGTACAACTGGTGCTGCGCAGCGTCCACCTGCCGCTGGAAAACAACAACCTGTTCCTGGATGCGCGGCTGACCCGCAGCGAGCGGGAGCTGATTATCGAGCGTATTGAGCGGCGCATTAACGAGCGTGTGCCCATTGTCTATTTGCTGGGCGAAGGCTGGTTCATGGGCATGCCCTTTAACGTAGATGAGCGGGTACTGGTGCCCCGGTCACCGCTGGGTGAGTTGCTGGAAAACGGCTTGCAGCCCTGGCTTGGCGGCACGCACGTTCAGCGAATTCTGGACCTGTGCACGGGCAGCGGTTGTATCGGAATTGGCGCCGCGACGGTGTTCGACGAGGCAGAAGTAGACCTGTCGGATATCTCTGAAGATGCGCTGGCGGTTGCCGAATCCAACATCGAGATGCACGGCCTGGAAGGGCGGGTACAAACGGTTCGCTCGGATGTGTTCGACAACATCGAGGGCCGCTATGATGTCATCCTCAGCAATCCGCCGTATGTGGATGCGGAAGACCTGGCGGACATGCCGGAAGAATACCAGCATGAGCCGGCACTGGGCCTTGCCGCAGGCGACGACGGCCTGGATATTGCCCACCGCATCATTGCCGGTGCCGCCGATCACCTGACCGAAGACGGCCTGCTGATTGTGGAAGTGGGTAACTCCTGGGGTGCGATGGACGATGCCTATCCGGACCTGCCGCTGACCTGGCTGGAATTCGAGAATGGCGGCGACGGTGTGTTCCTGGTTACGGCCCGGGACCTGCGTGAATGGCAGGCCAGAAACAGCTGAAGTAATTTATTATAAAACCTTGATAAAGTGCTGAATTATGTCCGGAAATACTTTTGGAAAACTGTTTACCGTAACCACCTTCGGTGAAAGCCACGGGGCGGCTCTGGGCTGCATTATTGACGGTTGCCCTCCCGGGCTGGATCTGTCTGAAGCGGATATGCAGAAGGACCTGGACCTGCGCAAGCCGGGCACATCCCGCCATACCACCCAGCGCCGGGAACCGGATGAGGTGCGGATTCTGTCCGGCGTGTTCGAAGGTAAAACCACCGGCACGCCCATTGGCCTGATCATCGAAAATACCGATCAGCGCTCCAAGGACTATTCCAAGATTTCCGAACAGTTCCGCCCGGCCCACGCCGATTACACCTACACCCACAAGTACGGTGTGCGTGATTACCGTGGCGGCGGTCGCTCCTCGGCCCGGGAAACCGCCATGCGGGTGGCTGCTGGCGCCGTTGCCCGCAAGTACCTGGAGCAGCGCCTGGGTATTCGTATTCGGGGTTACTTGTCACAGCTGGGCCCCATCAGGATCGAGAAGCTGGATTGGGACCAGGTACACCAGAACCCCTTCTTCTGCCCGGATGCCGACAAGGTGCCGGAAATGGAAGCCTACATGGACGCGCTGCGTAAAGAGGGCGACTCCATTGGTGCCCGCATCAACGTGGTGGCCGACGGTGTTCCGCCGGGACTGGGCGAGCCAATATTTGACCGGCTGGATGCCGACCTGGCCCATGCCCTGATGAGCATTAACGCCGTCAAGGGTGTGGAAATCGGCGCCGGTTTTGGCTGCGTGGAGCAGAAGGGCACCGAGCACCGGGACGAGATGACGCCCGAAGGTTTCCTGTCTAACCACGCCGGTGGCGTGCTGGGTGGCATTTCCTCCGGCCAGCCCATTGTCGCGAGCATTGCCCTGAAGCCTACATCCAGCCTGCGCCTGCCGGGTCGCAGTATTGATGTGAATGGCAACCCGGTGGAGGTGATCACCACTGGCCGGCACGACCCCTGTGTGGGTATCCGGGCCACGCCGATTGCCGAAGCCATGATGGCCATTGTGCTGATGGATCATTACCTGCGCCATCGTGGCCAGAATGGTGATGTAAGCGTCGATACGCCGGTACTCGGCCAGCTCTGATAACCGGGAGGCGCTACCATCTACTGGCGGCTGTCTAACCTTTACTTCTGGTTCTTCGCCCTCCTTGGAGGGCTTTTGCCTTATTGGTCCCTCTACCTGGAGGGGCAGGGCTTTTCCTATCTGCAAATCGCCACCCTGATGGCGACCATTCAGCTGACCAAGGTAATGGCCCCCAGCGTGTGGGGCTGGCTGGGCGACCGCACAGGCCAGCGGGTAAGGCTGGTACGCTTCGGAGCTATCACCGGTTCCCTGTTTTTTGCCGGAGTGTTTCTGGAGCCCGGCTTTTACGGCCTGCTGTTGGTTATGTTCGCGTTTACCTTTTTCTGGAACGCGATTCTTCCGCTGTATGAAGTGATCACCCTGCGGGTGCTGGGTTCAAAAAAAGAACGTTACGGCAAGGTTCGGCTGTGGGGCTCGGTGGGCTTTATCGGTGCGGTGGCGCTGGTCGGCGGCTTGCTGGAACTGGTGCCGATTCGCTATTTGCCCTGGCTGTTACTGCCGGTATTCGCCGGCATTGCCGTGTCGGCCTTCCTGGTGCCGTCCGAACGGGGTGAACGCAAAGAGTCTGCGCCCAAAGGCAGCCTGAAAGCCATCGTTACTCATCCGGCCGTAGTGGCCTTCTTCCTGATGAACTTCCTGCTGCAGGTGTCCCACGGCGCCTACTACACGTTTTTCAGTATTCACCTGGAGCAGCACGGCTACGGCAAGCTGTCGATCGGCCTGTTGTGGTCACTGGGGGTGATTGCGGAAATCGGGCTGTTCCTGATCATGCACCGGTTGTCGACCCGGTTTACCGTGCGCCAGATTGTGCTTGGCTCGCTGGTGTTGACCATGATCCGCTGGGGGCTGATTGCCGAGCTCACCGGGCTTGTGCCGGTGCTGATCTTTGCCCAGCTGATGCACGCGGCGTCTTACGGTGCCTTGCATGCGGTTTCGGTGCAGTACATTCAGGGCTTCTTCGGCAAACATCACCACGGGCAGGGGCAGGCGCTGTACAGCGGTTTGACCTTCGGCGCCGGTGGCGCGCTCGGGGCCTGGATGTCGGGGTTCTTGGTGGATGGCTACAGCACCTCGGTCGCCTTCTGGGGTGGTGCCGTAGCCATGGCCCTTGCCATCGTGGTTACCTGGCGGGGGCTGCAACCCCCGCCGAAAGAGGCCTGACCGGGCGTTTATTGATCCGGGTCTTCCTCATCGTCTTCCAGTTGCAGGGACAGCCCGCTGCCGCTGGGGCCGCCGGAACTGGTGCTGTCTTTCGCGGACGAGCCATCCTGGCCGTACAGCTTGATGCGCAGGCGCAGGTTGTTGGCCGAATCTGCGTTCTTCAGGGCTTCTTCTTCACTGATCTTGCCTTCCTGCCAGAGCTTGAACAGGGCCAGGTCGAAGGTTTGCATGCCCAGGTTGGCAGACTTCTCCATGATGTCCTTGATGCCGTCGATCTCGCCCCGCAGGATCAGTTCGCTGATAGTGGGCGTGCCCAGCAGGATTTCGATGGCAGCGGTACGTTTCTTGTCCACAGTAGGAATGAGGCGCTGTGACACAAACGCCCGAAGGTTCATCGACAGATCCATCAGCAACTGCGGCCGGCGCTCTTCCGGGAAGAAGTTGATGATCCGGTCCAGGGCCTGGTTGGCATTGTTGGCGTGCAGGGTGGAAATACACAGGTGTCCGGTTTCGGCAAATGCCAGGGCGTGTTCCATGGTTTCCCGGTCGCCCCCACAAACAGCACCAGCCCCCGCTTGGCCATCACCACGTCTTTCAGGATCGGCGGCAGCCCCAGGGCATCGGCATTCGGTCGATGGGCTTCAGGGTACCGTGGAACTTGGCGCAGGGCGGAGCACCGGTGCTCAGGTAAAGGTCTGAGCCATCGTGCTTGGCCAGGATTTTCAGGTAATCGTCAAAGCCCATCTTGTCTCCCGTTGTTTATCCGGATCAGGTTGTTTGGTTTGCTTCTTCGTCGTGAACAATACCGAGCAGGGCGGTCGCCGCCGGGCTCAGATGCCGGCCTGACAAGCCCACCGCCCCCAGCACCCGGCTGACCGGAAACCCGGTATCCAGCTGGTGCAGGCTTTC
This sequence comes from Marinobacter vinifirmus, assembly GCF_002258215.1. Classification (GTDB taxonomy): domain Bacteria; phylum Pseudomonadota; class Gammaproteobacteria; order Pseudomonadales; family Oleiphilaceae; genus Marinobacter; species Marinobacter vinifirmus. Next base: position 123,738 of record NZ_NEFY01000002.1, on the reverse strand, counting down.
ATCCACCATACTCACCGGCAACACGCTCCAGCCAAGGCCTACACTGGCCATCATCTTGATGGTCTCCAGGTAGTTGGTGGGGATCTGCTGTTTGAGCGGAAGGTTGGCTTCCAGAAACAAACGGCTGACCGCCCGGTACGTTGCTGTGGTGGTGTCTGGCAGCAGCGCAGGATACTTGGCCAGATCTTCAAGACTGGCGTTTTTACCCACTGCAAGCTCATGGCTGGCGCCTACTACAAAGGCCATAGGATCAGACCACTGTTCGTATACCACGAACTCGCTTCCCATGCTGTCACTGAGTGTGACAAACGCCAGCTCTGCGTTACGTTTGAGCATCTGACTGTAAGCGGCATCGGATTCCATAAACTGCAGGTTGACCGTTACTTCCGGATAGTCACTGACGAACCCTCGCAGCCAGTTCGGGAGGTGGTGCAGGCCAATGTGGTGGCTGGCAATGATTTCGAGTTCGCCGCTGATGATGCCGTCGTCGGCGGACAGCGCCATACGCGCGTTATGAATTTCGTCTAGGATGCGTCTGGCGTGGGGCAGCAGCCTGGCGCCGGCCTCGGTGACACGAATTTCACGGTGTCCCCGTTCTATCAGCTTGGTGCCCAGCTGGTTTTCCAGTGCAGCAAGGCGTTTGCTGATAGCCGGCTGCGTCAGGTGCAGGGCTTCTGCGGCTTCGGAGAAGGAACCCTGGTCGACTATGCCCAGGAATGCTTTTAAGGAATTTGCGTCCATTTTCGGTGCTCGTCTCGTTCCGGAGTGTTCCGGTGCCTTTGTGCAGGTCCCGGCTTGTGGGGCACCTTTCCAAAAACCGCTACAAGCACCCGCAAGCGGGTCCAGCCAGCAATCATAGATTGCTGTCGTTCGGCTACGCATGAAGCTTAGCTTCATAAACGCTTGCCTCACCCCTTTGCGCTTCTCTCCGGCCATCCATGGCCTACGACATTTTTGGAAAGGTGCCCCACAAGCCGGAACTCGAACTTTGGGTTACAGCAGATCGAATCATTGGTTGCTGGAAACCCCGACCATTGTATGAGGCGCGACTGGGTGGAAAGGCTTTTCAAAACCGTTGAGGGCCATGGACGGCCCGAAACGAGCCTACAGGGACGTACTCGTGGGCGTGTTTTGAAAAGCCTTTCCACCCAGTTGTGCCTGGCACCGAACTTGTTTGGGAAGCGGCCCCCACCAACGTGCGCCCGGCACGGAGTTGGATCGAAGTTAACGCCAAACTCCGGGTTACCCGTAATATAGAGCATAACCAAAGGGAATGCGATGGATGAAAAAGATGAATTGAGGTTATGTCAGGCGGAAGAGTAAGATAGAGGCATCAAAGCAGAAACAGAAACCCCCAGAGAGTGAGAGAGAACCATGGCGGGCAAGACTTTATACGACAAATTGTGGGACGACCATTTGGTCAAACAGCGGGACGACGGCTCCGCGTTGATTTACATCGACCGTCAGTTGCTGCACGAAGTAACCTCACCGCAAGCATTCGAAGGCCTTCGCATTGCGGGTCGCAAGCCCTGGCGGATTGATGCCAACATCGCGACACCGGACCATAACGTGCCGACCACCGATCGTGATCGGGGCATCGACGGCATCGTGGATCCGGTATCCCGCACCCAGGTGGAAACCCTGGACAAGAACTGCGACGAGTTCGGGATCCTGGAATTCAAGATCAAGGACCAGCGTCAGGGCATCGTTCACGTGATTGGGCCGGAGCAGGGCGCGACTTTGCCGGGTATGAGCATTGTGTGTGGTGATTCCCATACTTCTACTCACGGCGCCTTTGGTTGCCTGGCCCACGGTATCGGTACCTCTGAAGTTGAGCATGTCCTAGCCACCCAGTGCCTGGTTCAGAAGAAAATGAAGAACATGCTGGTGAAGGTGAACGGCAAACTTGGCGCGGGTGTGACCGGCAAGGATGTGGTTCTGGCTATCATCGGTAAGATTGGTACCGCAGGCGGTACCGGTTACGCCATCGAGTTTGGTGGTGAGGCGATCCGCGGTTTGAGCATGGAAGGCCGGATGACTATCTGCAATATGGCCATCGAGGGCGGTGCCCGTGTGGGTATGGTGGCGGTGGATGACACCACCATCGAGTATGTGAAAGGCCGTCCGTTCTCTCCGAAAGGCGAGACCTGGGACAAGGCCGTTGAATACTGGCGCACCCTGCACAGCGACGACGATGCCGTTTTCGACAAGGTGGTTGAGCTGGACGGCACGACTATCCAGCCGCAGGTGAGCTGGGGTACATCTCCGGAGATGGTAACCGGAGTCGACGGCAATGTGCCGGACCCGGCGAAGGAAGAAGATCCCATCAAGCGCGAGGGCATTGTGCGCGCGCTCAAGTACATGGGTCTGCAGCCGAACCAGAAGATCACCGATATCCGGCTGGATCGGGTGTTTATCGGTTCCTGTACCAACAGTCGGATTGAGGATTTGCGCGAAGCGGCTGCGGTGGTGAAAGGCCGCAAGGTGGCTTCCAGCCTGAAGCAGGCCATGGTGGTTCCGGGTTCTGGACTGGTGAAAGCGCAGGCGGAGCAGGAGGGTCTGGACAAGATCTTTATCGAGGCGGGCCTGGAATGGCGTGATCCGGGTTGCTCCATGTGTCTGGCCATGAACGCCGACAAGCTAGGGCAGGGCGAGCATTGTGCGTCTACCTCTAACCGGAACTTCGAAGGTCGTCAGGGCTTTGGTGGGCGGACTCACCTGGTGAGCCCGGCCATGGCCGCCGCCGCTGCGGTAACCGGCCACTTCGTTGATGTCCGTGAATTGATGCACTGAGCCACAGGAGAGAGACCATGCGCGCATTTACGCAACACCAGGGCATCGTAGCCCCCATGGACCGTTCCAATGTGGACACGGACATGATCATTCCCAAGCAGTTTCTGAAGTCCATCAAGCGCACGGGCTTTGGCCCGAACCTGTTTGATGAGCTGCGCTACCTGGATGAAGGCAAGCCGGATCAGGATTGTGCTGGCCGTCCGCTGAATCCGGATTTTGTGCTGAACCAGGACCGTTACAAAAACGCCAGTGTACTGCTGGCCCGGGCCAACTTCGGTTGCGGTTCCAGCCGTGAGCACGCGCCTTGGGCGCTGGATGATTTCGGTTTCCGGGTGATCATTGCCCCGAGCTTTGCCGATATCTTCTACAACAACTGCTTTAAGAACGGCCTGTTACCCATTGTTTTGAATGAAGAAGTTGTCGACAAGCTGTTCAAGGAAGCCGAAGCGAACGAAGGCTATCAGCTGACCGTTGACCTGGAAGCCAAGACTGTGACCACGCCGTCTGGCGAGTCGTTCGGTTTTGATGTGGATGACTTCCGTCGCCACTGTCTGCTGAATGGCCTGGACGACATTGGTGTAACGCTGGAAGATGCCGATACCATTCGCGCCTACGAAGAGGCTCGCCGCAAGACGGCTCCCTGGCTGTTTAACGCTGGAAACTGATTAACAAGGATTTGGATATGTCCCGTAATGTATTGCTTCTGCCGGGTGACGGCATTGGTCCGGAAATTGTTGCCGAGGCAGAAAAGGTTCTGCACAAGGTCGATGAACAGTTTGGTCTTGGCCTGAGTTTTGACAGCGCGTTGGTCGGTGGTGCGGCCATCGATGCTAATGATACTCCTCTGCCGGACGAGACCCTGGAGAAGGCCCGCAAGGCCGACGCCATTCTGCTGGGCGCCGTAGGTGGCCCCCAGTGGGACAGCCTGCCGATGGCCAAGCGCCCGGAGAAGGGGTTGCTGGGTTTGCGTTCTAACCTGCAGCTGTTTGCCAACCTGCGCCCGGCCATTCTGTACCCGCAGCTGGCGTCTGCGTCTTCCCTGAAGCCGGAAGTGGTTTCCGGGCTGGATATCCTGATCGTGCGCGAGCTGACTGGCGGTATCTATTTCGGCCAGCCCCGCGGTGTGCGTGAGCTGGAGAACGGTGAGCGCCAGGGTTACAACACCTATCAATATACCGAATCCGAGATTCGCCGGATTGGCCGGGTTGCTTTTGAGGCGGCCCAGCAACGGGGCAAGAAGCTGTGTTCCGTAGACAAAGCCAACGTGCTGGAAGTGACCGTGCTGTGGCGGGAAATCATGGAAGACCTGAAGCGGGAATATCCCGATGTGGAGCTGTCCCACATGTACGTGGACAACGCCGCCATGCAGCTGGTTCGTGCGCCCAAGCAGTTCGATGTGATTGTGACTGGTAACATGTTTGGTGATATTCTTTCTGATGAAGCGGCTATGCTCACCGGCTCTATCGGCATGTTGCCGTCTGCGTCGCTGAACTCTGAAAAGCAGGGCATGTACGAGCCTTGCCACGGTTCGGCACCGGATATCGCCGGTAAGGGCATTGCCAATCCGCTGGCCACCATCATCAGTGCAGCCATGATGCTGCGTTACAGCCTGAATGAGGAAGAAGCCGCAGCAGCGATTGAAGCGGCGGTCAGCAAGGTGCTGGATCAGGGCATGCGTACCGCAGACATCATGTCTGACGGCGGCCAGAAGGTCTCCACCCGCGAAATGGGTGAGGCGGTACTGAACGCACTTTAAGCCAGGCTTGATCCGGCAAACCGAGACCCGACAGCGGCGCGATGCTGCCGCTGCGGGATCATCCATCCTGTCCCTGCCAGCGATAACGGTAATGGGCGGGCATAATGTGAGGTTCAAAGGTCGCACATGAAGCGAGTTGGACTTGTAGGTTGGCGTGGCATGGTAGGCTCAGTCCTCATGCAGCGCATGCGTGAAGAAAACGATTTTGCCGATATCGATCCGGTGTTTTTCACCACTTCCCAAACAGGGAAGCCGGCCCCGGACGTAGGCAAGGAAGGTGTTCCTCCTCTGCAGGACGCCTTTGATATCGATACCCTGAAAGGCATGGATGTGATCGTGACCTGCCAGGGCGGCGATTACACCACCGAGGTTTACCAGAAGCTGCGTGATGCGGGCTGGGAAGGCTACTGGATTGATGCCGCATCCACCCTGCGGATGGTGGATCATTCCGTGATCGTGCTGGACCCGGTTAACCGTAACGTGATCGACTCCGCCCTTGATAAAGGCGTGAAGGACTACGTTGGTGGTAACTGCACCGTCAGCCTGATGATGCTGGCCCTGGGTGGCCTGCTGGAGCAGGACCTGATCGAGTGGGTTTCTCCGATGACGTACCAGGCGGCTTCCGGCTCTGGTGCCCAGAACATGCGTGAACTGCTGAACCAGATGGGCGCCCTGAACGAGAGCGTGAAATCTGAACTGGCCGATCCCTCATCCGCCATCCTGGAAATCGACCGCAAGGTGACCGACACCATGCGTTCCGGCGATTTCCCCACCGAGCATTTCGGTGTGCCACTGGCCGGCAGCCTGATTCCGTTTATCGACAAGCAGCTCGATAACGGCATGAGCAAGGAAGAGTGGAAAGCGGGAGTGGAGACCAACAAGATTCTGGGCCGCTCCGGCAACCCGATCCCCATTGATGGTATCTGCGTGCGCATTGGCGCCATGCGTTCTCACAGCCAGGCGCTGACCATCAAGCTCAAGAAGGACCTTTCGGTTTCTGAAATCGAAAGCATCCTGGCCAAGGGCAACGACTGGGTAAAGGTGATCCCGAACGATCGTGACGCCACCATGCAGGAACTGACTCCGACCAAGGTGACCGGTACCCTGAGTATTCCCATCGGGCGCATCCGGAAACTGGCCATGGGGCCGGAATACATTTCAGCGTTCACTGTGGGTGACCAGCTGCTCTGGGGCGCCGCTGAACCGCTGCGCCGCATGCTGCGGATTCTGCAAGAGCGTTAAGAAATGTTACGCAGGGGCAATTAATGCCAACTGTGTCCGGTTTTCAGCAAACCGGTCAGGGGCGGAGGCTGATTTCAGCGTCCGCCCCTGTTATTTTCAAGGGCAGTAAGGAGTTCCGCCTGACAGGTCAGGAATCAGTGCAAGCATTGCAGCTGATTGATTGATAAAAGGGGACTTATCATCAATACTTTCCCCACCCTGGTTAGACTTACGATATAAAAACGAGAAATAACAAGACGAAACGTCATCCAACCTCGTCCGATTCTGTTGAAAGTCAGCAGTAACGAATAACGGAGACTGGAAAGGAAAAAGCATGAAGGTACGCAAGCTTGCGGTTGCCCTGGCGCTGGCGGGAGGGCTTGGCTCCGGTATGGCACAGGCCCTGGGACTCGGTGAAATCGAACTGCAGTCCTGGCTGAATGAGCCCCTGGACGCAGAAATCTCACTCAGACAGAGTGCGGGTGTGGATCCGGGTGATGTATTCGTCAATGTGGCACCGGAGGCTGCTTATCAACGGGTAGGTCTGGAGCGGAACCAGTTTCTGAGCAAACTGAAGTTCGAGGTGGTAACGGGCTCCGATGGTAACCTTGCCATCAACGTGTCGTCCCGTGAGCCGGTGCGTGAACCATATTTGAACTTCCTGCTGGAGCTGACCTGGCCCAACGGTCGCCTGATGCGGGAATACGCGGTTCTGGTTGATCCCCCGGTTTATGCCGAGGAATCCGGTGTGCGGGAGCAGGTGAGCGCGCCTGTATCGTCGGCGGCATCTGCGCCGGCACGTCAAACCACCACTCGCAGTCCGGAATCGATTCGTCGCGAGGCGGCTGTACAGCGTGCGCCGGCCCGGGGCTACCAGCCTGACACCTTTGGTCCGACCGGACCGTCTGACACGCTTTGGATGATTGCCCAGCGCATGAGGCCGGATAGTTCTGTGTCCATGCAGCAAATGATGCTGGCCATCCAGGATCTCAATCCGGATGCCTTCATCGACGGCAATATCAACAAGTTGAAGCGCGGGCAGGTACTTCGTGCGCCGACCCTTGATCAGATTCAGCGCCGCACCAAGGCCGAGGCCAATCGTGTTGTTGCCCGACAGAACGAGGAATTCCAGTCTCCACGCCCTGTTGATGCAACCCGTACCGCCCAGGCGGAATCCGCTCCGGCACAGGCAGCTGGCACAGCCGGTGCCAACGGCACCGACGAACTGAAACTGCTGGTAGCCGAGGAAGAAACCTCTCCCCGTACTGATGACGAAGGCGGTTCAGCCGGTGGTGATGGCGAACAGGCTGGCGGTGCAGACGCCGGTAATGCCGTTGCCATGGAAGAGCTAGATGCGACTCGTCGTGAAAACGAAGAGCTATCCAGTCGCCTGCAGGATATGCAGGAACAGGTTCAGACCCTGCAGCGCCTGCTCGAGCTGAAGAACAGCCAGTTGGCAGAACTTCAGGGTATGACCCAGGAAGAAGCTTTGGCAGCGCTTGCGGCTGAGGGTGACAGTACCCAGGCCGGTGCCGCAGGTGCGGACGCCAATGCTGATGGTGAAACCGCCGCGGCCACGGAGTCTGCCGACGTAGAAGAACCGGCGGCTCAGGCCGGCGAAAGCGCTGAGGCCCGGGAAGGTGAAAGTGCTGAGGCCCAGGAAGGTGAAAGTGCTGAAACTGAGGCTGGCATGGCTGAAGGCAGCGCGGACACGACTGCCGCAATGTCTGGTGACGGCGAGCAAGCGGAAGCCAGTGCTGCTGAAGGCGAAGGTGATAGTGAAACCGCCGAGTCTGCAGAAGCGACAGAAGCTGCTGAAGCCGACGACGCCCCTGCAGCGGCTGCAGCTCCGGCTCAGGAAGAATCCAGGGCCCAGCCCAAGCCCTCTCAGACTGCGCCTGCCAAAGAGAAGGGCTTCTTCGGTCAGTTCATGGACACGGTTCTGGGCAACCCGATGTACCAGATTGCGCTGGGTGGTGGCCTGATTCTGTTGCTCCTGCTTCTGCTTCTGGTGGCTCGCAAAAACGCCAAGCGCGAGCAGGATTTCTACGATGAGTTCAATCGTGGTGAAGACGAGTCGGCAGATGATTCGGTAGACCTTGGCCCTGCAGCGGCTGTTGCCGGCAGCGACCAGGAAGAAACTGCCGATGCGCTGACAGAAGCCGAGACCTACATTGCCTATGGTCGTAACGATCAGGCCATCGAAGTCCTGGAAACCGCAATTTCCCGCGAGCCCAGCCGTGCAGACCTGCGACTGAAGCTGTTGTCTGTCTATGCAGATAACCAGGACCGCGATGCGTTCGAGAAGCAGTACGGTGAAGTAGCGGCGCTGGAAGACGAGTCCGCCCTGCAGGAAGCGGAAGCCATTCGCAGCCGTCTGGACGAAGCGGAGTCCATGCCCAGCATTGATGACCTGGAGTCCCAGCTGCGTTCCGATTCCTTCAGTCTGACGGATAACGAACCGGAGCAGGCACTTTCCTTCGAGACACCGGAGCAGGAGCCGGAAGAAGACTGGTCCCTGTCTGATGAGCTCAAGGCGGATGAATTTGAAGCCGCTGCCGATGAAGTGAAAGAAAACGAGTTCGGCGAGCTGGAATCCGACAGCTCACTCGAAACCGATGCAGACGACAATTCCGTTGAATTCGATCTCTCCGATTTCGAACTGGACGCTGAAGAGGCCGGCCTGGATCAGCTGGATTCCGAGGAGCCTGCTGAAGAAGAGATTGACCTTGGCCTCGAGGGCGAGTCGCTGGACGAATCCTTCCTGGAAGAGCTGGATGCCGAGCTGGAGAAAGTATCCAGCGAGGATGACTCCCTGGAAGAGCTGGACCTTGAAGATTCTTCCCTTGAAGAGCTGGAACTGGACGTTTCCGACGAAGACCTGGCCCTGATGGAAGAATTCTCTGAAGACAGCGAGAGCCCGGAGGTCGACGAAGAACTGGGCCTTGAAGACGCCCTGCAGGAACTGGAGACCGAAGAAGAACCTCTTGGCGACTTGCCGGATGTTGATCCTGAACCTGAGGCTGAGGCGTCCGACACTGGCGCTGAAGTTCCGGAAATGCCGGAAGAGGGCGCGTCAGACGAGGCGATTACTCCCGCTACCGGACTGGATATCGACGAAAGCGATCTTGAAGACGACGACTTCGATTTCCTGGCCGGCACCGATGAGGCTGCCACCAAGCTCGACCTGGCCCGTGCCTACATCGAGATGGGTGACAGCGACGGTGCCCGTGACATCCTGGAGGAAGTTGCGCTGGAAGGTAACGATGATCAGAAAGCCGAGGCGCAGGAGCTCCTTAAAAATCTTTCCTGATCCGTTATAATCAGTTCCATCGTGGCAACAGCGCCGGCCTTTGTGCCGGCGCTTTGTTTTTCAGAAGACATCATTCCGGGCTGACCCTTGTTTCTTACTCCACAACCCCTGACCACAGACAACGCCATCGGTAACGGCCGTGTTGCCATTGCCTTTGAGTACGACGGCCGGCACTTCCATGGCTGGCAGTTCCAGAAAAGCGGCGTGCGATCAGTGCAGGCCGAACTGGAAAAAGCTGTGGCAAAGGTGGCTGATCATCCGGTGGACCTGGTGTGTGCCGGCCGGACCGATGCCGGGGTGCATGCCAGTTTTCAGATTGCCCATTTTGATACTCCCTCGGTACGAAACCTCCGGTCCTGGGTGATGGGTATGAACACAGCCTTGCCCGATGACATTGCCGTGCACTGGGCCGGCAATGGGGTCGATGACTTTCATGCCCGTTTTTCTGCGGTTTACCGCCGCTATCGGTATATCATCTACAACCACGCGGTCAGGCCGGGAATCCAGCGAGGGCAGGTGAGCTGGAACTTTCGCCCGCTGGACGAGCACAGAATGCAACAGGCCGCCCAGGCGCTTATTGGCGAGCACGATTTCACCTCATTCCGGGCAGCCGGCTGCCAGTCCCGTACGCCGGTTCGTTACATGGAGCGGATTTCGGTAACCCGAAGCGGCAGTTATGTCGTAATTGATGTGCAGGCCAATGCGTTTTTGCACCATATGGTTCGGAATATAGCCGGTGCCCTGATGGATGTGGGCACAGGAAAGGAATCGGTGGACTGGGTTGGCGACGTGCTTGAGGCAAGGGATCGCAAGCTTGCCGGGGTCACCGCACCGCCACACGGGCTTTATCTGGTGGATGTGGGGTATCCTGACGGGTATGGTATTCCGAAAGCCCTGTGCGGGCCCGGTTTTGCCAGTCCCTGGTTTTCAGCCGAGGCGAACCAGCCCATTCCGCCAAGCCATATTCACCCGAAACAGCCGGTAACGGAATCATGACAACCCGCGTTAAGATCTGCGGCCTGACCCGGCCAGAGGATGTGGAAGCGGCCATTCGCGCCGGTGCAGATGCCATTGGCCTGGTGTTTTTCGACAAGAGCCCCCGGGCTGTCTCTGCAGAGCAGGCAAAACAACTTGCGGCCAGGATTCCGGCCTTTGTCACGCTGACCGGACTATTCGTTAATCCGGAGCCAGCGTTCGTCAAACAGGTGCTGGAACAGGTGCCGCTGGACTTGCTGCAGTTTCACGGCGACGAAACGCCGGAATTCTGCGCGTCTTTCGGGCGGCGCTGGATTAAAGCGATCCGGGTTCAGGAAGCCGGCCAGATCGAACAGGCCTTCGTGGATTACCAGAATGCCTGTGGTCTGCTGGTGGATGCCTGGGATCCGGACCGTTACGGCGGTACAGGTCATTCCTTCAACTGGCAGCTGATTCCGGAGCAACGGCCGCTGCCCCTGATATTGGCCGGTGGTTTGTCATCTGCTAACGTAGCCAGCGCTATCGAGCAGGTACGGCCCTGGGCTGTCGATGTGAGTGGTGGGGTAGAGCAGAGTAAAGGCAGGAAAGACGCCACCAAACTATCCGAATTCATTAAAGAGGTTCACCGTGTCTGTAAAACTGACTGAAGAAATGCTCAAGGCGCTTCCTGATGCGAAAGGCCACTTCGGTGCCTTTGGTGGCCGGTTTGTATCGGAAACCCTGATGGACTCCCTGATGACGCTCGAGCGGGAGTATCTGCGCCTGAAAGACGACCCTGAGTTTCAGGCAACGTTCGACAAGGATCTCGCGGACTATGTTGGCCGCCCAAGCCCTCTTTACTTTGCCGAGCGCCTGACCCGTGAAACCGGTGGTGCCCAGATCTGGCTGAAACGGGAAGACCTGAACCACACCGGTGCCCACAAGGTAAACAACACCATCGGCCAGGCGTTGCTGGCCAGCTTCCTGGGCAAGAAACGCATTATTGCGGAAACCGGCGCCGGCCAGCACGGTGTGGCCACGGCTACCGTTTGTGCCCGTCTTGGTCTCGAGTGCCACGTGTTTATGGGCTCTGAAGACGTCAAGCGCCAGTCCCTTAACGTGTACCGGATGAAACTGCTGGGTGCCACGGTGCATGCCGTTGAGAGTGGTACCAAAACCCTGAAAGACGCCATGAACGATGCCATGCGTGACTGGGTAGCGAACGTGGATGAGACGTTCTACATCATCGGCACCGTGGCTGGCCCGCATCCGTACCCGTTGCTGGTGCGCGACTTCCAGTCTGTGATCGGCCGTGAAACCCGTCGCCAGTCGCTGGAGAAAACCGGCAAACTGCCGGATGCCCTGGTAGCCTGCGTGGGTGGTGGTTCCAACGCAATCGGAATGTTCTACCCCTTCCTGACCGACGAATCTGTTGAGCTTTACGGAGTGGAAGCCGGTGGCCTGGGCATTGAAACCGGCCAGCATGCCGCACCCCTGTGTGCCGGTCGCCCGGGCGTACTGCACGGTAACCGTACTTACCTGATGGAAGACGAAAATGGCCAGATTGCCGGCACCCATTCGGTCAGTGCTGGCCTGGATTATCCGGGTGTAGGCCCCGAGCATTCCTGGTTGAAGGATATTGGCCGGGCCAACTACGTTTCGGTAACCGACGAAGAAGCGCTGGACGGTTTCCGTAAACTGACCCGTATTGAAGGTATCATGCCGGCACTGGAGTCTGCCCATGCGGTGGCCTACGCCCTCAAGCTGGCTGCTACTATGGACAAAGACCAAATGCTGGTCATCAATGTCTCCGGTCGTGGCGACAAAGATATTCACACCATTGCCCAATTGGATGGCATCGAGATCTGAAGGTATCAGGAGCAGGCATGAGCCGAATTGAAGGTGTACTGAAATCACTGAAAGAGCAGGGCCGGAAGGCCCTGATCCCCTATATCACGGCCGGTGATCCGCACCCGGATCAGACCGTGGGCCTGATGCACACACTGGTGGCGGCCGGTGCCGATATCATCGAGCTGGGCGTGCCGTTCTCTGACCCGATGGCAGACGGCCCGGTTATCCAGCTGGCCTGTGAACGGGCGCTGAAGTTCAACACGTCGCTGCGCGATGTGCTGGGTATGGTGAAAGAGTTCAGGAAAACCGATAGTGACACGCCGGTCGTGTTGATGGGCTACCTCAACCCCATGGAAGCCATGGGTTATGAGGCGTTCGCCGATGCAGCTGCCGATGCGGGCCTTGATGGCGTGCTGACGGTAGACCTGCCGCCGGAAGAGGCAGATCAGGTGGCCCCGCTGTTCGCCGAGCGCAAGCTGGATCCGATCTTCCTGCTGGCGCCGACCACCACGGATGAGCGAATCAGGGCAATCAGTGAGCACTCTTCCGGCTATGTGTACTATGTTTCTATCAAGGGTGTGACCGGCTCTGCCACCATTGACGTCGACGAAGTGGCCCGGAAAGTAGCACATGTGCACGAACTGACCGCTCTGCCGGTGGGTGTCGGCTTTGGTATCCGCGATGCGGAAACTGCCGCCGCAGTAGGCAGAGTATCCGATGGTGTAATTGTTGGCAGCGTGCTGGTGGATACAATAGCCCGACACCAGACAGATCCGGACGGTCTTCGTAAGGCCCTGACCGATCTGTTGCACCCGATGCGCGAGGCTCTGGACAGTCTCTCCTGAGTTAACGGCGTCCAGGCATCAAAGGACAGGATGAAAGCATGAGTAACTGGCTGGAAAAGATCATGCCGAGCAAGATTCGCTCGGAATCACGGCAGCGTACCGGCGTGCCGGAAGGTTTGTGGAAAAAATGCCCCAAGTGTGGCGCCTTCCTGTACAAGCCGGAGCTCGAGAAGAATCTCGACGTTTGCCCGAAGTGTAACCACCACATGCGGGTAAACGCCCGTCGTCGGCTGGATATCTTCCTGGACAAAGACGGCCGTGAGGAAATCGCTGCGGATCTCGAGCCTTCCGATCGCCTGAAGTTCAAAGACACCAAGCGTTACAAGGATCGCCTGTCGGCAGCCCAGAAAGCCACGGGCGAGAAAGACGCACTGGTGGCCTTCAAAGGCACGACCATGGGTGTTCCGCTGGTTGCCTGCGCCTTTGAATTCAATTTCCTGGGCGGCTCCATGGGCCAGGTAGTGGGTGAGAAGTTCGTCCAGGCTGCCAACGTGGCCCTGGAGCACCGTATTCCCCTGGTGTGCTTCTCTGCCAGTGGTGGTGCCCGTATGCAGGAGGCGATCCTGTCGCTGATGCAGATGGCGAAAACCGCTGCGGTCCTCGAGCGCATGAAGGAAGAGGGGATTCCCTACATTTCCGTGCTCACAGACCCGGTATTCGGTGGCGTGTCTGCCAGCCTGGCCATGCTGGGCGACCTGAACATTGCCGAGCCCTATGCGCTGATCGGTTTTGCCGGCCCGCGGGTTATCGAGCAGACCGTGCGTGAGAAACTGCCGGAAGGCTTCCAGCGCAGCGAATTCCTGCTGGAGCACGGTGCCATCGACATGATCCTGCACCGTCATAACATGCGTGAGCGTATTGCCCACCTGCTGGCCAAGTTCACCGGCGGTGAGAAGCCGGGGACCGAGGCTCCGATTGAATTCGAAATTACCGAGAAACCCGATACAGATGAACCCTCCGGGCACTGATCCCTCTCCGGCGCCGGCATCCAGCCCCGGCGCCGGGGCTTCCGTTCAGGACTGGCTGAACTGGCTCGAAGCCATCCATCCTGCCGAAATCGACCTTGGCCTGGACCGCGTTCTGGTGGTTCTTCGCCGCCTGTTCCCGCGCAAGCCTAATGCCCGGATCATTACCGTGGCGGGTACCAATGGCAAGGGCACCACAGTTGCCACCCTGGAAAAGCTGTTGCTGGCAGCGGGCCGCACCACCGGCGCTTACACCTCTCCGCATCTCCAGGACTACAACGAACGGGTTCGCCTGAATGGCACAGATATTTCAGACCCGGTCTTGGTGAGCGCTTTCGAGAAAGTGGAAGAGGCCCGGGGCAAGGTATCCCTGACGTATTTCGAGTTCGGCACCCTGGCTGCGTTTGTCGCATTTGCCTATGCCGGCGTGGAAGACTGGATAGTCGAGGTTGGCCTGGGCGGCAGGCTTGATGCCGTGAACGTGCTCGATGCTGAATTCGCAGTCATTACCTCCATTGATATCGACCATATCGGCTTTCTGGGTGATAACCGGGAAGTGATCGGTTTTGAGAAGGCTGGCATTTTGCGGCCCGGAATTTTTGCCGTGTGTGCCGACCCGGAGCCGCCGGCTTCGGTTTTGCAGCAAGCGGCCGCGCAGAAAGTGGACCTTCAGGTAACCGGAAGAGATTACCAGCTGGCACAGGCCAATGGTGATGCCAATACCGTTGAACTGGCCGTGGCGGGTGACCAAATCAAGCTTCCGGCCGGCCCCCTGCCGGTACAAAGTGTTGCCGCAGCGGTTGTGCTGGCGCGTAAGTTGCTGCCAGATGTGGCGCCGTCATCGCTGGGTGATATTGCCCGAACGGTCAGTGTTCCCGGGAGATTCGAGCTGCTCGCTAGAAGTCCGTTTGTGCGGGCAGACGTTGGCCATAATCCCCATGCGGCGCGCTGGCTTTCCGGGCAGGTCTCGGCCGGTTGCCGTACAGGCTCAAAGGTGCATGCGGTCTATGCGGCACTGGCAGATAAAGACGTAGAAGGCGTGATGACGGCCATGAAGTCTGTGGCCGATCAGTGGTATTTCGCCGGGCTGGATGTTCCCCGCGGCCTTGCCGTTGATCAGCTGGTTTCCCATGCGCGCGCCTGTGGCATCACCGATGGTGAGGGCTATGGCTCGGTCAGTCATGCGTTGGATGCGGCTATCGCCAATGCCCGTCCGGATGACTGTATCGTGGTGTTCGGTTCTTTCTATACCGTTGCCGAGGCCCGGGCGAAGTTGGCGGGTGCCGGTTCTTAAACTTTGTCCATTCCCGTGCGGTGGGCTTGGACTTGGCGCAGGTGGCGGTTAGTATCGTGGTGAACGGATAATGAACGGGAGCCGTCAACGGTGGATGGATTGAAGCAACGGATAATCGGCGCGCTGGTACTGATTTCACTGGCGGTTATTTTTGTCCCGATGATTTTTGATGAGCCGCACTCGGAACGTCAGTCCACACCGATCACCATCCCCGAAGAGCCGCCGTTCCCGGAAGTGGATATGCCGGCCCAGCCGGATCCCCGGAATTTCGAAGAGCCTGAAGCAGGCGGTTCGAGCGTCGGTTACCGAATGGTTGAAGAGCCTGAAGCAGGCGGTTCGAGCGTCGGTTACCGAATGGTTGAAGAGCCTGCAGAGGCCGATGCCGCGGTGGCGGAAACAGTTGAAGAACCAGCTTCTCAAACAACTGCGGAAGCAGCTCCTGCGCAAACAGCTCCGCAGGCAGAACCACAGCAAGCGCCAGAGCCGCAGCAGGCAACCGAACCGGTGGCCAGTGCCAGTGAGCCCGAGCAACCCAAGGAGTTCTCCAAAACCCTTGAGGGAGCCTGGATTGTTCAGCTTGGCAGCTTCGGCAACGCCGATAATGCCCGTCGCCTGCGGGACAAGGTGATCGAGATGAAGTACGGAGCGCACCTGCAGCAAGTAACCCGTGGTGACACCGAATTGACCCGCGTGTTCAGCGGCCCCTTTGTGAGCGAAGCTGAGGCCAGGAAGGCAAAGGCCGTACTCGACAAGGAATTCAATCTGAACAGCCTGGTGACCACTGGCGGTAAATAATCTGCCGGCGCCGGAAATCAACCGCTGTTTTGGGCACTCTGCAGTTTGGTGCGGTGCGGTTTCCTGATAGAATTCGCGTTTCCTTTTCTACACCGGGATGTTCATGGAAACGCTGATCTGGATTGACTGGGTCATCATTGCCCTCATTACAGTTTCCACGGTTATCAGTCTTAAACGTGGCTTCGTCAAAGAAGCCCTTTCGCTGGTAACCTGGATTGGCGCGTTTATCATCGCCCGAACCTTTCACCCCCAGATGCAATCGCTGCTGGAATCTTCGGTTGAAACACCGTTAGTGCGGCTGATCGCCGCGTTCGCGATTCTTTTTTTCGGCACCCTGATTATCGGTGCGATCATCAATAACATGATCGGCCACCTGGTCCGGGCCACCGGTTTGTCCGCGACAGACCGGGTGCTGGGCATGGGGTTTGGCCTGCTGAGGGGCGTGGTGGTGGTTATCGTCGCTATCGCATTTACCCGATACACGCCGCTGGCACAGGATACCTGGTGGAAAACCTCAGTGATGATTGACCGGCTCGCAGTAGTCGAAGACTGGTCACGCCGGACACTGGGGGATGAATTTGCCCGTTTTCTCGGGCCGGCAGACAAAGCGCAGGAACAACCCGTGCCTGCTAACGAAATCGAAGACGTGCAACCCGCGTCTGCATCCCGATAACATTCAGTTCTAACACTCGGAGAGTTGCCCAGCCATGTGTGGCATTGTCGGTATTGTCAGTACTTCCAACGTTAATCAGCTGCTTTACGATGCGCTGACCGTTCTTCAGCACCGTGGCCAGGATGCGGCGGGAATTGTGACCTTCCAGGACAACCGGTTTTACCTGCGCAAGGACAACGGGCTGGTTCGGGATGTATTCCACACCCGGCACATGCGCCGCCTGGCGGGTAACGTGGGCATCGGCCATGTCCGTTATCCGACTGCCGGCAGCTCAAGCTCGGCAGAAGCCCAGCCGTTCTATGTGAACAGCCCCTACGGCATTACCCTGGCCCATAACGGCAACCTCACCAACGCCGACGACCTTGCCGAGGACCTGTTCCGCACCGACCTGCGCCATATCAACACCAATTCAGACTCCGAAGTCCTGCTGAACGTGTTCGCCCACGAACTGCAGAAGCAGGGCAAGCTGAACCCCACCAAGGATGAGATCTTCTCGGCGGTGCGGGCCGTGCACAAGCGCTGTCGCGGTGCCTACGCCGTTATCGCCATGATTACCGGCTACGGTATTGTCGGATTCCGTGATCCCAACGGTATCCGCCCGGCCTGCTACGGTGTGCGCGAGAACGAAAGCGGCCAGAAGGAATACATGATCGCTTCTGAAAGCGTGGCCCTGAACGCCGCCGGCTTCACCATGGTGCGCGACATTGCACCGGGCGAGGCGGTGTATATTGAAACCGACGGCACCCTCTACAGCGAACAGTGCGCCGAGGCGCCCAAGCTGTACCCCTGTATTTTCGAGCACGTTTACTTTGCCCGCCCGGATTCCATCATGGACCGCGTGTCTGTGTACAAGGCCCGCCTGCGTATGGGTGAAGTGCTGGCTGACAAAGTGCTGCGCGAACGCCCGGAACACGACATCGACGTGGTCATTCCGATTCCCGACACCAGCCGTACCTCCGCCATGCAGATGGCTTACCAGCTGGGCGTGAAGTACCGCGAAGGCTTCATTAAAAACCGTTACATCGGCCGTACCTTCATCATGCCGGGCCAGAAGATGCGCAAGAAGTCCGTGCGCCAGAAGCTGAACCCGATTGACCTGGAATTCCGCGGCAAGAACGTGATGCTGGTGGACGACTCCATTGTTCGCGGCACCACCTGTAAGGAAATCGTACAAATGGCCCGGGACGCCGGCGCCCGCAACGTTTACTTTGCCTCGGCCGCGCCCCCTGTTCGCTACCCGAACGTGTACGGCATCGACATGCCGTCTGCCAATGAACTGATTGCCCACGACCGCACGGTTGAGGAAGTTCGCGGCCTGATTGGCGCTGACTGGCTGGTATACCAGGACCTTGAAGACCTGGTGGCCTGTGTGGACGACGTTAACGATGATATCGATGGCTGGGAATGTTCGGTATTCACTGGCGAATACGTGACCGGTGATGTCGATGCCGCCTACCTGGCGCGCCTGGAAGACCAGCGCAACGACACCAAGCGTTCCGGTGGCCAGGTGATGGACGAAGATAACGGTATTATCGACCTGCACAATGATGAAGACTGACGCCAGCACCAGGAGAACCCGATGACTTACGGCCGCGAAGAACAGCTCTGGATTCCGGAATCGGATCTGGACGGTATGTCTGTGGAAACCCTGGCGGTCAGGGCAGGGCAGATTCGTACCGGGCAGCTGGAACACAGTGATGCGATTTTCCCGACATCCAGCTTTGTCTACGGTAGTGCCGCCCAGGCGGCGGCGCGCTTTGGAGGCGAGGAGCCGGGTAACATCTATTCCCGCTTTACCAACCCCACGGTGCAGGCCTTCGAAGGCCGGATTGCGGCGATGGAAGGCGGCGAGAAAGCCGTGGCCACCGCATCTGGCATGGCGGCCATTCTCAGCACCTGTATGGCGCTGCTGAAAGCCGGTGACCATGTAATTTGCTCCCGGGGCGTGTTCGGCACCACCAACGTGCTGTTCCAGAAGTACATGGCAAAATTCGGGGTGGAAACCACCTTTGTGTCGCTGACGGATATGGAACAGTGGCAGGCCGCGGTGCGGCCGGAAACCCGCATGCTGTTTATCGAAACCCCTTCGAATCCTTTGTGCGATGTGGCCGACCTTGCTGCGCTGTCGGCACTGGCCCACGCCAACGATGCCCTGTTTGTGGTGGATAACTGTTTCTGCACCCCGGTGCTGCAGCGCCCGCTGGAACATGGCGCAGACCTGGTAGTGCATTCGGCCACCAAGTACCTGGACGGTCAGGGCCGTTGTGTAGGCGGCGTGGTTGTTGGTCCGGCAAAGTACCTGGACGAAATTTACGGTTTCATCCGTTCTGCCGGCCCCACCATGAGCCCGTTCAACGCCTGGGTGTTCCAGAAGGGCCTGGAAACCTTACCGATTCGTATGCGAGCTCACTGTGCCAATGCGTTAGAGTTGGCTCGTTGGCTGGAACAGCAGCCGGAGGTTGAAAAGGTGTTCTATGCCGGCCTGGAAAGCCATCCCCAGCACGAGCTGGCCAAACGCCAGCAAGACGGCTTTGGCGGTGTGGTGTCGTTCCAGGTGAAAGGCGGGCGGGAGCAGGCGTGGCGGTTTATCGATGCCACCCGGATGATTTCCATCACCGCAAACCTGGGCGATGTGAAAACCACCATCACCCATCCGGCAACCACCACCCACGGGCGGCTGGCGCCGGAAGACAAGGCCAAGGCAGGCATCACCGAAAACCTGATTCGGTTGTCTGTTGGCATAGAAGCCATAGATGACCTGAAAACCGATCTGGATCGAGGTTTTCAGGCACTGAAAGATTAAACTCACTGACGGTTTGGGCATTCATGGCGGAATCCGCTAAAGCGAAAAAAACAGTATCAGCCGAGCTGACGGAAAAACAGAAACGCTTTCGCCGCCTGATGGCACAGGGCGCCCGTGAAGGGGCTGTCATCGGCCTGATAGTGCTTTGCATCTATCTGGCCATGGCCCTGTTTACCTTCAGCCCGTCTGATCCCGGCTGGGCCAGTATCGGCCACGACACCAGCGTACAGAACTACGCAGGGCGTACCGGGGCCTGGCTGGCCAGCCTGCTGATGGATTTCTTCGGCCATGTTTCCTGGCTGTTTCCCGCCATGATTGCCGGTTATGCGGTCATGCTTATCCGCCTGCGTAACCAGTCACTGGATCTGCACTGGCCGTTGTTCATGGTGCGCTTCGGTGGCTTCCTGCTGATCCTGCTCTCTGCCACCAGTCTGTTGTCACTGTATTCGGTGTTCGGGCTGGGGGAATCCTCCGGTGGTGTCATGGGTATGGCGGTGTCGGAAGCCATGGTGCGCTTCTTTAACCTTCCGGCCACCACACTGCTGCTAATTGCTATCTTCCTGTTTGCCCTGACGGTAACCATTGGTTTGTCCTGGTTCCGGCTGATGGACCAGGTGGGGGCCTTAACCCTGAAAGCCGGACTGGCCGTGAAGGCGCTGTTTACCCGCGCGGGTAACAAAGCCGAGAAACCCGAACGGCCCGCAAAGCCGGAACCCGAACCGCCGGTTATTCGGGACAAGGTGGCTGATGAAGGTCCGGGCAGCACCAAGCCAAAATCCGAGCGTTGGTGGAACCGTCTGTTCCGCCGCCGCGCCAAGGCCGCCGACAAAGAGCAGAAGGCGCCTGTGCCGAAAGTCCGTAAAGAACCCGGGCTGGAAGGCCTTGCCGATGTAGACTCTGAACCGGTGCGGCTGGAAAGCTTCAGCTCCCGTGAAGTCGACGAACCCCGGCCCGAGCCGGCTCTCAGCTCTGACAAACCGGCTCCGCAAGCCAGCCGGTCCCTGAAGATTTCTCCGTTCAAGAAAGACGAGCAGAAACCGGCGGATAAGAAAGCTTCCAACAAGCAGGCATCTCTCCTCGAGGACATCGAGAGCCCGATTCCGCCTATTTCCCTGCTTGATCCGGCTGAAGAGCACAAAGAAAAAGGCTACTCCGAGGAATCCCTGGAACACATGTCCCGTCTGCTGGAAGAAAAGCTGGCCGATTTCGGGGTGTCCGTCGAGGTTGTAGAAGTGAACCCCGGGCCGGTCATTACCCGGTTCGAGATCAAACCCGCGGCCGGGGTGAAGGTCAGCAAGATCTCCAACCTGGCCAAAGACCTTGCCCGCTCTCTGGCGGTACTCGCCGTTCGGGTCGTGGAAGTGATTCCCGGCAAATCCGTGGTGGGTATCGAAATTCCGAACGAAGCGCGTGAGATGGTGCGCCTGAGCGAGGTGCTGGGAGCCCGGGTATTCACCGAATCGTCGTCTGCGCTGACCCTGGCATTGGGTAACGACATCGGTGGCAACCCCATGGTGGCCAACCTGGCCAAGATGCCTCACCTGCTGGTGGCCGGTACCACCGGTTCCGGTAAGTCTGTGGGTGTGAATGCCATGCTGTTGAGTATGCTGCTGAAGGCTACTCCGGAAGAAGTTCGCTTCATCATGGTGGACCCGAAGATGCTGGAATTGAGCATCTATGACGGCATTCCCCACCTGCTGGCGCCGGTCGTAACCGACATGAAAGAAGCCGCCAACGCATTGCGCTGGTGTGTGGCCGAGATGGAGCGCCGCTACCGCCTGATGGCGAATCTGGGCGTGCGTAACATTGCCGGTTACAACAAGAAGGTGAAGGACGCCCGCGCCGAAGGCGAACCCCTGCTGGATCCGCTCTGGAAACCGGACGAATACCTGGCCAATGACGAGCAGGAACGCCCGGAACTCGACACCCTGCCGTTTATCGTGGTGGTGATCGACGAATTCGCAGACATGATGATGATTGTCGGCAAAAAGGTGGAAGAGCTGATTGCCCGTATCGCCCAGAAAGCCCGGGCGGCCGGTATCCACCTGATCCTGGCCACCCAGCGGCCGTCGGTGGACGTGATTACCGGCCTGATCAAGGCCAACATCCCGACCCGGATTTCGTTCCAGGTGTCGTCCAAGATCGACTCGCGCACAGTACTGGACCAGGGCGGGGCAGAGCAGCTGCTGGGCCACGGAGACATGCTGTACCTGCCGCCAGGCTCCGGCCTGCCGGTTCGGGTTCACGGTGCCTTTGTGGACGATGACGAAGTGCATCGGGTCGTCAGCGCCTGGAAAGCCCGTGGCGAGCCGGAATACGTGGACGACGTTCTTAATGGCGCCGAGGGCGAGAATCTGCCGGGCGTTCCAACCCTCTCGGAAGGGGGCGGTGGAGACGAAGGGGATGCCCTGTTTGACGAGGCGGTGGCCTTTGTCACAGAAAACCGGCGGGTGTCGATCTCGTCGGTGCAGCGTAAATTCAAAATCGGCTACAACCGGGCCGCTAATCTGGTGGATGCCATGGAAGCTTCCGGTGTGGTCAGTCCGGCGGGACACAATGGCGCGCGTGAAGTGCTGGCGCCCCCGCCGCCAAGAGACTAGGAGATCAACTATGCTAGGTGCTTTGAAGGGTACTATGATCAGATCACTGCTGGCCGGGTTCGCGTTGGTGACGGCCCTTGGCTCGGCAGCACCGGCCCTGGCTGACAGCGAGCAGGAATCCCTGAAAGCAGCAGAGCAGCTGTCCGCCATGCTGCGCAGCTACGAAACCTACCAGGCCCGGTTTATCCAGATTGTGGTGGACTCCAGCGGCGGCCGCGTGCAGGAAACCCGGGGCAACCTGAAGGCCAAGCGCCCGGGCCTGTTCTACTGGGAAACCGGTGCGCCGCTGTCCCAGTTCATTGTCAGTGATGGTGAAAAAGTAGAGGTTTACGATCCGGACCTGGAGCAGGTGACCATCCATACCCTGGATGACCGTATCCAGACTACTCCGGCGCTGTTGCTCAGTGGCGAGGTGGGTAACCTGAATGAAAGCTACAGGGTGTCCGGTCGCAGTATCGGAGAAGATACCCGGGAGTTTACCCTGGAGCCCCGCAGCGCCGATTCGCTGTTCACCTCTTTGCGCCTGAGCTTCTACGATGGTGAGCTGCAGGAAATGCGCATGGAGGATTCCCTGTCCCAGATGAGCATTCTCAGCTTTGACGAGATCCGCCTGAACGAAGACATTGAACGCAGCGCCTTCCGGCTGGAATACCCGGAGGAGGTTGATGTTATCCGGGACGGCGTCTGATGCAGGACAGCCTGTTTCAGACTGAAGCCGGTTTCCAGCCGCTGGCCGCCCGCATGCGGCCGGCAACCCTTGATGACTACGTAGGCCAGAAGCACCTCGTTGGCCCCGGCAAGCCCCTGCGCCGGGCGGTAGAGCAGGGCCTGCTGCACTCCATGATCCTGTGGGGGCCGCCCGGGGTGGGCAAAACCACCTTTGCCCGGTTGCTGGCCAATGTTGGCGAGCTTTCCTATGAAACCCTGTCTGCGGTGCTTAGCGGGGTGAAAGAAATCCGCGAAGTGGTGGAGCGGGCCCGTAACCGAAAACAGTCCCAGGGGCGCGAAACCCTGCTGTTTGTGGATGAAGTACACCGCTTCAACAAAAGCCAGCAGGATGCTTTTCTTCCCCATATCGAAAACGGCACCTTTATCTTTGTGGGCGCCACTACGGAAAACCCTTCCTTCGAGCTGAACAGCGCCCTGTTATCCCGCACCCGGGTTTACGTGCTCAAAAACCTTGAGCGGGATGACATCCTGCAACTCCTGAACCGGGCGCTCACCAGTGACGCCGGTTTTGGCGGCAGGCTGCTGATTGACGAAGACGTACTGGACACCCTGGCCGAATCCGCCGGTGGCGATGCCCGCCGCGCCCTGAATATCCTGGAAGTCGCGGCCGACCTGGCAGACCCGAAAGGCCCCGAATCCAGCCGCATTACCGCCGCCACCCTGGAACAGGTGCTGCAAACCAGTCTGCGCCGCTTTGATAAGGGTGGCGACGTGTTCTACGACCAGATCTCCGCCCTGCACAAATCCGTACGTGGCTCCAACCCGGACGGCTCCCTGTACTGGCTGTGCCGGATGCTCGACGGCGGTTGCGATCCGCTTTACGTGGCGCGGCGGCTGGTGCGGATTGCCAGCGAGGATATCGGCAACGCGGACCCCCGGGCGCTGCAGATCACCATGCAGGCATGGGATGCACAGGAAAGGCTCGGCTCTCCGGAAGGGGAACTGGCCCTGGCCCAGGCGGTTACCTACCTGGCCATGGCGCCCAAGAGCAATGCGGTCTACAAGGCCTACAACCAGTGCATGGCCGACATTCGCAAAGACCCGGATTATGAAGTGCCGGTGCACCTGCGAAATGCCCCGACCAAGCTCCTCAAAAGCATGGGCCATGGCGAGGAATACCGTTACGCCCATGATGAGCCGGATGCCTTCGCCGCCGGCGAATCCTACCTGCCGGAAGCCATCCACCAGCGCCGTTATTACGAACCGGTGATGCGCGGGCTGGAAATCAGGCTGGCCGAGAAACGCCAACGACTCGACACCCTGGATGCCCAGAGCCCGAAAAAGCGCTATTGATACCCCCGGTTTACTGAATTTGTGCCGGGCGCAGGGCAGAAGGTGGCCAGCAGCACTCCGGCAGGTATAATGCCGCTATATTCTAATTCATTCGTTAACCGGAAAATTCAGGAAGATCATGCTCGATCCGAAACGTGTCCGTACCCAGACTGAAGAAATCGCCCGCCGGCTGGCCATTAAGAACTTCGAGTTTGATGTGGCTACCTTCGAACGGTTAGAGGAAAGCCGCCGAGCCATCCAGGTTCGTACGGAAACACTGCAGAGCGAGCAGAACAAGCGTTCCAAGTCCATCGGCAAGGCCAAGGCATCTGGGGAAGATATCAAACCTTTGCTGGAGGAAGTGGACAACCTGAAGCGCCAGAAGGCCGAAGCGGAAGATGAATTGCGTTCCGTCCAGGAATCCCTGAATGCCTTCTTCGCCGGCATTCCCAACCTGCCGGACGAAGACGTTCCGGCGGGCAAGAATGAAGATGACAACGTTGAAACCCGCCTGTGGGGCACCCCCCGGGAATTCGACTTTGAGCCGAAAGACCACGTGGCACTGGGTGAAGACCTGAAAGGCCTGGATTTCGAGAAAGCCAGCCAGCTGGCCCATTCCCGGTTTGCCGTTATGCGGGGCCAGCTGGCCCGCCTGCACCGGGCCCTGGCGCAGTTCATGCTCGACCTGCACACCGAAGAGCATGGTTACACCGAGGCCTATGTGCCGTACCTGGTGAATGCCAATACCCTGTTTGGTACCGGTCAGTTGCCGAAGTTCGAGGAAGACCTGTTCCGTACCGCCGGTGACAACCCGCTGTACCTGATTCCGACGGCGGAAGTGCCGGCCACCAACCTGGTGTCTGACACCATTCTGGATGATGCGGAGTTGCCGCTGCGCCTGGTTTGCCACACACCCTGTTTCCGCAGCGAAGCCGGCTCCTACGGCCGCGACGTGCGGGGCATGATTCGCCAGCACCAGTTCGACAAGGTAGAGCTGGTTCAGGTGGTGCGCCCGGAAGACTCGGCCAAGGCGCTGGAGCAGCTCACCGGCCACGCCGAGAAAGTGCTGCAACTGCTGGAACTGCCGTACCGGGTGATGACCCTGTGTGGCGGCGATATGGGCTTCTCTGCAGCCAAGACCTTCGACCTGGAAGTGTGGCTGCCGGGGCAGGGCAAGTACCGTGAAATTTCTTCCTGTTCCAATACCCGCGATTTCCAGGCCCGCCGTATGCAGGCCCGCTGGCGCAACCCGGAAACCGGCAAGCCGGAGCCGGTACACACCCTTAATGGCTCCGGCCTGGCGGTGGGCCGTGCCATGATTGCGGTGATGGAAAACTACCAGCAGGCGGACGGCAGCATCCTCGTTCCGGAAGTGCTGAAGCCGTATATGAGAGGCCTGGACAGAATCCAATGAGCCAGAATAAAGAAGGTACGCCACCGCCAGGAGCGATTGGTGTGGCCTCTGCCGCACCAAGGTATCGGGTGAATCCGATTACCGAAAACCCGAACAACTCTGCCGGAGAGGTTGCCCTGGTGGGCGCCGGGCCCGGCGACCCCGAGTTGCTGACCCTGAAGGCCTGGCGGCTGATTACCAACGCGGAGGTGGTGTTGTACGACCGCCTGGTGTCACCGGAAATCATGGCGCTGATTCCGGAAAGTGCCGAGAAGATCCACGTCGGCAAGCAGCGTGCTAACCATACCCTGCCGCAGGATCAGATTAACCAGCGCCTGGTGGACCTGGCCCGTGAAGGGCATAAGGTAGTGCGCCTGAAGGGCGGCGATCCGTTTATCTTCGGCCGTGGTGGCGAGGAAATCGAAACCCTGGCCCAGGCCGGGGTGCGGTTTCAGGTAGTGCCGGGTATTACCGCCGCCTCTGGTTGTTCGGCCTACGCGGGAATTCCGTTGACCCATCGGGACTATGCCCAGTCGGTCCGGTTTATTACCGGCCACCTGAAGAACGACAGTTGTGATCTGCCCTGGGCTGATTTCGTACAGACCAGCCAGACCCTGGTGTTCTACATGGGGCTGGTGGGCCTGCCGATTATCAGTCGGGAGTTGATAGCCCATGGAATGGCGCCGGATATGCCGGTTGCACTGGTGTCAAAGGGCACCACGCCGGAGCAGGAAGTCATTACCGGTACGCTGGAGACCATCGTGGGTATCATCGAAAACCGGGAAGTGGCCGCGCCCACGCTGGTGATTATTGGCGAGGTGGTCACTCTGCGCAACCGCCTGGACTGGCTGGGCGTACAACCCGAGCCATATTGAGTTTGGCCAAACATCAGGCACAAAAAAACCGGGCTGGATGAACCCGGTTTTTTTATGCCTTGCGAATCGAATCAGTCGATTCGCTTGGGCAGTACGTCCTTGAGCTTTTCCCGCATGGTGCGGATCGCTTTCTCGGTGGTTTCCCAGTCGATACAGGCATCGGTTACCGACACGCCGTACTTCAGGTCTGCCAGGTTTTCCGGAATAGACTGGTTGCCCCAGTTGATGTTGCTTTCCACCATCAGGCTCTGGATAGACTTGTTGCCTTCCAGGATCTGGTGGGTAACGTCCTGCATTACCAGCGGCTGGATGGCCGGGTCTTTGCTGGAGTTGGCGTGGCTGCAGTCCACCATGATGGACTTGCGCAGATCGGCTTTCTCCAGCGCCTGCTCACACAAGGCAACGTTCACAGAATCGTAGTTGGGCTTACCACCGCCACCGCGCAGTACTACGTGACCGTAGTTATTGCCCTTGGTGCGGATGATGGCGCCTTTACCCTGCTGGTCGATACCCAGGAAGCTGTGAGGATGGGAGACCGACTTCATGGCGTTAACAGCAACATCCAGGCTGCCGTCGGTGCCGTTCTTGAAGCCGATCGCCATAGACAGGCCACTGCTCATTTCCCGGTGGGTCTGGGATTCCGTGGTACGGGCTCCGATGGCAGACCAGGCGATGGTGTCCTGCAGGTACTGCGGAGAAATCGGATCCAGCGCCTCGGTTGCCGTTGGCAGGCCCAGTTCGTTGATGTCCAGCAGCAGGCGACGGCCGATGTGCAGGCCCTGTTCGATGTCGAAGGTATCGTTCAGGTGCGGATCGTTGATCAGGCCTTTCCAGCCAACGGTGGTCCGCGGCTTTTCAAAGTAAACCCGCATCACCAGCAGCAAGGTATCGCTGACTTCGTCGGCCAGTTTCTTCAGTCGGTTGGCATAGTCCCGGGCAGCGTCCACGTCGTGGATAGAGCAGGGGCCAACCACAATGAACAGACGGTGGTCTTTGCCGTCCATGATGTCGTAGATTGCCTGACGGCCGTTGGCCACGGTTTCTGCAGCGGTATCTGAAAGCGGCAGTTCGCTTTTCAGGGCTTCAGGAGTGATCAGTGGTTCCTGGCTGGCCACGTTCAGGTTTTCCAGTTTCTTGCCCGACATCTTGTAGTGCTTCCCCGGTGACTGAAGATTAACGCAAATGGTGCCGGCAGGCGGTTGTCCGCCCGCCGGTGAGCTGGTTAGTCTGCGTTATTTGGCAGTGCTTTTCAACGGCGGTGCTCAGTCGTCCAGCGAACCCATGCCGGAGATATTGGCGCCGGCGTCTACGTACAGAATCTCGCCGGTGATACCGGAAGCCAGGTCAGACGACATAAACGCAGCGGCGTTACCTACTTCAATGGTGGTCACGTTACGACGCAACGGAGCGCGCTTGGCGTTCTCGCTCAGCATACGGCGGAAGCTGGCGATACCGGAGGCGGCCAGGGTCTTGATCGGGCCGGCAGAAATCGCGTTCACCCGGATGCCTTCTTCGCCCAGGCTGGCGGCCATGTAACGGACGTTGGCTTCCAGTGAGGCCTTGGCCAGGCCCATCACGTTATAGTTCTGCAGGACACGCTCGGCACCCAGGTAGCTCAGGGTCAGCAGGCTGCTGCCTTCGTGCATCATCTTGCGGGCACCCTTGGCCAGCGCCACGAAGCTGTAGGAGCTGATGTCGTGGGCAATCTTGAAGCCTTCGCGGGTGGTGACATCCACATAGTTGCCGTTCAGCTCGTGGGCCGGGGCAAAGCCAACGGCGTGGATGATGATGTCGATGTTGTCCCAGTGCTTGTTCAGCTCGGTGAACACATTCTCGATTTCCTCGTCGCTGGCGACATCGCAGGGCAGGGTGATGGTGCTGCCCCACTGTTCCGCGAACTTCTCAACGCGGGACTGCAGCTTTTCGTTCTGGAAGGTGAAGGCCAGTTCGGCGCCTTCACGGGCGAACGCCTCGGCAATGCCGTAAGCGATGGAATGCTTGCTGGCTACGCCAACAATCAGTGCTTTCTTGCCACTGAGAATTCCCATGGGTATCTGCTCCCTGTGTTCCTGTGATTTGCGCGTATTATCCCCGACCGGGGTACACGCGGGTAACGGTCAATTGGTCGTAGTCTGGTAGAAGAAGGCTGCGTTCAGCAATTCCCGGGTGTACGGCTGTTCCGGTTGCCGGAAAATCTTCTCCGCATCGCCGTACTCCACGATGCTGCCATGATGGAGCACCAGCAGTTTGTGGCTCAATGCCCGGACGACGGCCAGGTCATGGCTGATAAAGATATAGCTTAACCGATATCGCTGCTGTATATCCCGCAACAGTTCGATCACCTGTTTCTGCACGGTTCGGTCCAGCGCGGATGTCGGCTCGTCCAGGATGATCAGCTCAGGTTGCAGAACCAGGGCACGGGCGATGGCAATGCGCTGGCGTTGCCCACCGGAGAACTCATGGGGGTATCGGTGCCTGGCTTCCGGGTCCAGGCCGACATCCTGCAAGGCCCGGATGACACGGGCTTCGTGCTGGTCCTGGTTGTCCGGGTCGTGAATCGTCAGGCCTTCGCCAACAATTTCGGCAATGGACATGCGCGGGCTCAGGCTGCCGAACGGGTCCTGGAACACAATCTGGATACGCTTGCGCCAGGGCCGGAAGGCTTTCTGGGTGAGGTTGCCGATGTCGGTGCCACCCAGCTGGATGTTGCCGGTTGCGCCGGTAAGCTTTAACAACGCGTGGCCGATGGTGGTCTTGCCACTGCCGCTTTCGCCGACAATGCCCAGGGTTTCCCCGGGGCGCACTGTGAAAGCCACGTCCCGAACGGCGTGGTAGCTCTCTTTTACCCGGCCAAACAGGTCCTTTTTGATGGGGAAGTGCACGTTCAGCTTATCGACTTTGATCAGCTCAGGGCCGCCGGTTTCTGCCGCAACCGGGTGTTCCGGTGGCTCCGCATCAATCAGCTTGCGGGTGTAGGGGTGGGATGGCGATTCAAACAGGGTGGCGACCGGTGCTTCTTCGACCCGTTTGCCGCGCTCCATAACCACCACGTTATCGGCATACCGGCGCACCAGGCTCAGGTCATGGGTAATCAGCAGCATGGCCATACCGAGCTTCTGCTGAAGGGATTTCAGCAGTTCCAGCACCTGCTTCTGTACGGTGACATCCAGGGCGGTGGTGGGTTCGTCCGCAATCAGTAGCTCCGGCTCGTTGGCCAGGGCCATGGCAATCATGACCCGTTGCTTCTGCCCACCAGAAAGCTGGTGCGGATAACTCTTGAGGCGACGTTCCGGTTCCGGAATGCCCACCAGCGCCAGCAGTTCCATGCATCGCGCCCGGGCTTGCTCGCCCCGCAGGCCCATGTGCAGTTCCAGCGTTTCGGTGATCTGCTTCTCTACCGTGTGCAGCGGGTTCAGGGAGGTCATGGGCTCCTGGAAGATCATGCTGATCTTTCGCCCCCGGATTTGCCGCAACCGTTTTTCCGGGGCCTTCAGAAGGTCTTCGCCCTGATAGGTGATGCTGCCAGACGGATAGTCGGCGTGGCGCTCGTCCAGAAGGCGAAGTACCGACAGGGCGGAAACCGACTTGCCGGAACCGCTTTCACCCACCAGCGCCAGGGTCTGGCCTTTGTTGATGGATAGCGACAGGTCGTCCACCACCAGCGGGCCCTTGTCGAAACGGATGGAAAGCCCCGAGATGTTCAGTAGTTCGCTCATATCAGTTCTTTCTCGGGTCAAAGGCATCACGCACGGCTTCACCGGTAAACACCAGCAGGGTCAGCATTACGGACAAAGACACGAACGCTGAAATGCCCAGCCAGGGTGCGTGCAGGTTGGACTTGCCCTGAGCGATCAGTTCCCCCAGGGATGGCGACCCGGATGGCAGGCCGAAACCCAGGAAATCCAGTGAGGTCAGGCCGGTAATGGCACCGGTCAGGATAAAGGGCAGGAAGGTGAGGGTGGCGACCATGGCGTTGGGCAGTATGTGCCGGAACATGATGTGACGGTTCTCCAGGCCCAGGGCACGGGCAGCCTTCACGTACTCGAAGTTTCGGGCCCGCAGGAATTCGGCGCGCACCACATCCACCAGCCCCATCCAGCTGAACAGCAGCATGATGCCCAGCAGCCACCAGAAATTGGGCTGAACGATAGCCGACAGGATAATCAGCAGGTAGAGCATGGGCAGGCCGGACCAGATTTCGATGAACCGTTGCCCGAACAGGTCAACCTTACCGCCGTAATAGCCCTGAATGGCACCGACAATCACGCCCACAATACAGCTGGCAATAGTGAGGGTCAGGCCGAACACCACGGAAATCCGGAAACCGTAGATAACGCGGGCGGCGACATCCCGGCCCTGGTCATCGGTGCCCAGCCAGTTCTCCGCACTGGGGGGCGCTGGTGACGGTACATCCAGGTCGTAGTTGATGGTGTTGTAGCTGAAGCGGATCGGTGGCCAGATCATCCAGCCTTTAGCGTTGATTTCCCCGGCGATAAAATCATCCCGGTAGTCCGTTTCGGTGGGTAGGAAGCCGCCAAAGGTTTCCTCCGGTACGTTCTGTACTACCGGGAAATACCAGTCGCCCTGATAGGACACCATCAACGGCTTGTCGTTGGCGATCAGCTCGGCGGCCAGGGACAGGCCAAATAGCAGCAGGAACAACCACAGGCTCCAGTAGCCGCGCCGGTTGGCCTTGAAGTTACTAAGCCGTCGCTTCTGTATGGGAGAGAGTGTTGGCATTACGCACCCTCCCGGCTTTCAAAGTCGATACGGGGGTCCACCAGCACGTAGGTGATGTCGCTGATCAGCTTCAGGACCAGGCCCATCAGGGTGAAGATGTACAGGGTGCCGAAGATGACCGGGTAATCGCGATTGAGGGCGGCCTCGAAACCCAGCAAGCCCAGCCCGTCCAGGGAGAAGATAACTTCAATCAGCAGGGAACCGGTAAAGAACAGCGACACCAGTACCCCGGGCAGGCTGGCAATCACAATCAGCATGGCGTTACGGAATACATGGCCGTAAAGCACCTGTTTTTCCTCAAGGCCCTTGGCCCTGGCCGTAACCACGTACTGCTTGCCGATTTCATCCAGGAAGGAGTTCTTGGTGAGCAGGGTCAGGGTGGCAAAGCCGCCAATTACGTTGGCGGTTACCGGCAGGGCCAGGTGCCAGAAGTAGTCACCAATCTTCTGGTACCAGGTCATCTGCTCGAAATCGGCGGAGGTCAGCCCCCGCAGCGGGAACCAGTCGAAGTAACTGCCACCGGCAAACAGTACGATCAGCAGGATGGCGAACAGAAAGCCGGGGATGGCGTAGCCCACCACGATGGCGGAACTGGTCCAGACGTCGAAGCGCGAACCGTCCGAGACCGCTTTGCGAATACCCAGGGGAATAGAGATCAGATAAATGATGAGGGTAGACCAGAGCCCCAGGGATATCGAAACGGGCATTTTGTCGATGATCAGTTCGATGACCGTACGATCCCGGAAGAAAGACTCGCCGAAATCGAAGGTGGCGTAGTCCTTTAACATCATCAGAAAACGTTCATGGGCGGGCTTGTCGAAGCCGTACATTGCCTCGATTTCTTGCAGCAGTTCCGGAGGCAGGCCCCGGGAACCCCGGCTGTCAGAAGAGCCGGTCGCCACCTCGCCGCCGGTGTCCCCGCCACCGGCCCGGGCAAGGGCACTGCCGCCGTGGCCTTCCATTTCAGCGATCAGCTGTTCTACAGGCCCGCCGGGCGCCGCCTGCACGATGATAAAATTCAGCAGCATTATCCCGACCAGGGTCGGGATAATCAGGGCCAGCCTGCGGAGTATGTAAATGCCCATTGAGGGGAGGAGTCCTTCCGTTACTGCTGTGGAATAAACCGGCGGATCAGGGTTTGACCCACCAGTTGTTCAGGTCGATACCGTTTTTCGGTGTGACCTCAGGGCGCTGCAGTTTGTTCCAGTACGCAACCCGGTCCCTGGTCAGGTGCCAGTGGGGGATCACGTAGTGGCCGTGCAACAATACCCTGTCCAGGGCGCGGACGCGGTATACCAGTTCGTCCCGGTCCGGTGCCTGGATGACCATCTCCACCAGG
The DNA here is from genome assembly GCF_002258215.1 of Marinobacter vinifirmus. Taxonomy (GTDB): domain Bacteria; phylum Pseudomonadota; class Gammaproteobacteria; order Pseudomonadales; family Oleiphilaceae; genus Marinobacter; species Marinobacter vinifirmus. Next base: position 91,527 of record NZ_NEFY01000002.1, on the reverse strand, counting down.
CGGTCCACCACCGGGTCACTCACACCCATGTAATTGCGGGAGCCGGACACATCCACGTTGGATGAGTGCCAGTATTCACGCTGCTCATTGCCCGGAGAATCGGACTGGGGCAATACCTGGGTGATCATGTCGAAATCGAAATCCCGTACCCGCTGAACATACTGGTTGCTGTCCACCAGCCGCACGGATACATCAATCCCGAGGCGCTCAAGGTTCTGCCGGAAGGGCAGGACAACGCGCTCGAAGCTTTTCTGGAACAGCAGCACCTCAAAGGCCAGTGGCTTGCCGGTTTCTGTGTGCACCATCTTGCCGTCGCGGACGCTGTAGCCGGCTTGCTGCAGCAGTTGCATGGCCGTGCGCAGGTTATCCCGCATGGAAGTGCCGTCACCGGTCGTCGGAGGCGTGTAGATCTCGGTGAAAACAGCCGGGTTCAGCTGATCCCGGAACGTCTCGAGAATCTCCAGCTCGCGACCGGAGGGCAGGCCGGAGGAGGCCAGGTCGCTGTTCTCGAAATAGCTGTCGGTGCGGGTGTACTGATCGAAGAACAGGTTGCGGTTGGCCCATTCAAAGTCAAAGGCATAGGCCAGGGCCCTGCGTACCTTCGGGTCTTTGAACACTGCTTTGCGAGTGTTGAAGACAAAGCCCTGCATGCCGCTGGGGCGGTGGTGTTCAACTGCTTCCTTGGTGATTTCGCCGTTGTCGAAGCCGCGCCCGGTGTAGGCAGTGGCCCAGTTCTTGGCGGAGGTCTCCACCCGCAAATCGAAGTTGCCGGCCTTGAAGGATTCCAGGGCGACGGTGTCGTCGTTGTAGTACTCGTACTTGATGCGATCGAAATTGAAGCGGCCCCTGCGGATGCCAAGGTCTTCCGCCCAATAGTCATCGACCCGCTCATAGGTTACCGAGCGCCCGGCCTCGTAGCTGTCGATGCGGTAAGGGCCGCTGCCAACCGGGACATCCAGGCCGTTACCTTCGAACTTGCGGTCGGCCCAGTAGTGGGCCGGCATCACAGGAATCTGCCCGAGGATCAGGGGCAGCTCACGGTTTTCGGTGGCACCGAAATCAAAGCGGATACGATGGCTGTTTTCGACGGTGACCTTGCTCACGTCTGCATAGTAGTTGCGGTAAAAAGGGTGGCCTTCGGTGGTGAGTATCCGGTGCGAGAATTCAACGTCTTCGGCGGTAATGGGCTCACCGTCCTGGAAGCGGGCCTGCTCCCTCAGGTTGAAGATCACGTAGCTGCGGTCTTCCGGTACTTCAACGCTCTCGGCGATCAGTCCGTATTCGGAAAACGGTTCGTCGGCAGAGGATTCCAGGAGGGTGTCGTAAACGTAGGTACTGACGCCAGCTGCCGCAACACCCCGGATAACAAACGGGTTGAAACTGTCGAAGCCGTTGGCGACCACAGACATACGCAGGGTGCCGCCCTTCGGGGCGTCCGGATTTACGTAGTCAAAGTGGCTGAAATTTTCCGGATACTTCAGCTCTCCGTGCATGGCAATGCCGTGCACGGGAGCGGGATTCGAAGCCGCCGGGGTTTCCGCAACACTGGTTGCTGCGGCGGCCATCAGGGCCAGGGAGGTGAAAATACTGGTCAGTGAAAAGGCGGCTTTCCGTGTTTTTATCATGGTTCTCGCACGTTAAGGGCTGTTTCTTATGTCAACGTAGAGTACCAGACTTTGTCCGGGTTGCAGATAACGCTTGGTATTAAGATCGTTCCATGATGCGATGTCCCGCACATTCACCGAGAAACGGCTGGCAATGGCAGACAGTGAGTCGCCACTGCGGACCCGGTAGCCTACCTTGCGAACCATCGCCTTGCTGCGGGCGGAGTTGTTGGAGGCAACGGTGGGTTGTGCGTTCTTGGACCAGATAACCAGCTTCTTGCCGGGAATCAGTGGGTCGCCGGGGGCCATGCCGTTCCAAGCGGCCACTTCACGCACCGACACCCGGTGGTCGCGGGCGATGTCCCAGAAGGTGTCGCCGGAACGCACGGTATAGGCAACCTTGTTGCCATCCCGCTTGCGTGACTGGGTGCGCTGCAGGCGCTGGGACTGGCTCAGGGCATAGGCATCAGCGCCGCGGGTTGAGGATGGAATCAGCAAGCTCTGGCCAATGCGGATCAGGTCGGAATCCAGCTTGTTCACCTGGCGCACCACGGACGTAGTCGTGCCGAACTTCCGGGCGATGCTGTTCAGGTTGTCGCCCTTGCGGACCTTGTAGTTCTGCCACGATACACGCTGTTCTTTCGGGAAATTCGCCAGGGCCTGGCGGAACTCTCCGGCATTCTGTTTCGGAACCAGGAGACGGTGCGGGCCTTCCGGGTTGGTGGCCCAGCGATTGTAAGACGGGTTCAGCAGGTAGATTTCATCAATATCCACCCCGGCCAGCTCGGCAGCCTGGGCCAGGTCCAGCTGTGAGCCGGTATCCACCACTTCGAAGTAGGGCTCGTCGTCCAGTGCTGGCAACTCGATGCCATAGGCTTCGGGGTTGTCGAAGATCTTTGCCAGTGCAATCAGCTTGGGCACATAGTGTCTGGTTTCCTTGGGCAGTGACAGAGACCAGAAATCCGTCGGCTTTCCAGCATTCCGGTTACGCCGCATGGCGCTGGATACGGTGCCGCCACCGGCATTATAGGCGGCCAGGGCGAGGGTATAGTCACCGTCAAACCGCTTCGCCAGACGGTCCAGGTAGGTCAGGGCTGCGTCGGTTGCTTCCAGCACATCTCGGCGGTCATCGTGCCACCAGCTTTGGGTCAGGCCGAAGTATTTGCCGGTAGAAGGAATGAACTGCCAGAGGCCGGCTGCCCGGCCATGGGAGTAGGCAAACGGGTCGAACGCACTTTCGACAATCGGAAGCAGGGCCATTTCTGTCGGCAAACCCCGTGCCTCGGTTTCTTCCACAATATGGTGCAGGTAACGGGAGCCTCGTTCGACAACCCGCTTGATGTAGCTCGGGTGGCGGGCGTACCAGTCGAGTTGCGATTTGACCCTGGCGTTGTCGACAGCGTGGTCCATGGCGAAACCTGAACGCATCCGGTCCCAAAGGTCCTGGCTGTCGGCACTGGCATCTGCCCGGGTTTTCGGATCATCCAGCTTTTGCCGGGCATCCTTCGCCTTGGCGCGCAGTTCCGGGGATATGGCGTCATCCAGCGGGGCATCCGTGGCTTCATCGCTATTGCCGGCAGCCACCGAGGCTTTCAGGTCTTCGTCTCCCCGGGCTACTACTATCTTCTCGGAATCCACCGGGTTGCCTTGCTGGTCAGTGTCCGATCCGAACCAGGCTGATGGGGAGTTCCAGTTCTCCATGATCTGGGGACTGCTGCAGGCAGAAAGCAGCGAGGAAGCAAGTAACACATATGAGAGTCGTTTGACCGGCATAAAAGAGTTCCGAGTAGCGCCGGCAGCGTCATGTATAAAGGGCCGGCAGAAATGACTGGTTACGGTCGATAGCAGGTTGGGATTCTAAGAAAGCCCTTTCACGGCGGTCAAGAATTGCCGTGTTACAGCTGTGACAAGAACTGTTAACCGGCAGCGCCGGAAAGGATCAGAAATGATCCTTTCCGTGCCGGACGGCTGCAAAAATTTCGCTGTCCGAGCCGGAGGGCAAACCCTGCTCGGCGCAGTACCGATGGGCGGCTTCTGCCACTGCTGGGTCGTCCCAGCGCAGGAACAGGTTCAGCGATTTCTCGGCGGCTATGGTTGAGGGCACGGTGGGCAGGCCCTGGTCACGGCGTGCCTGGCACTGCTGCTCGAAATCCGCCAGGGCCTGGTCGTCGGGCAACCAGCTGCGGGCAAAGCGCAGGTTGGCCAGGGTGTATTCATGGGCGCAATACACGGCTGTATCCCCGGGCAGGTCCCGGAGGGTGCTCAGGGACTGGTGCATTTGCTCCGCCGTGCCTTCGAACAAGCGACCACAACCGCCAACAAACAAGGTGTCGCCACAAAACAGTACCGGCTTGCCATCGACCTGTGTGGGGCTGAAATAAGCCAGGTGGTCGAGGGTGTGGCCCGGCACGGCCAGCACGTCAAAGGTCAGCCCCTGCCAGACAACTTCGTCACCGGGGTGAACCGGGTGATTGCTGCCCTTGAACGGGGATTCCGCCGGCCCGACCACGCGCACGTCTGGCCATGCCTGCTGCAGGTTTTTGATGCCGCCGACGTGGTCCGGGTGATGGTGGGTAACCAGGATGGTGTCTGCAACCAGGTTGTGGGCGGCCAGGTAGTCTTTCACCGGCTGGGCCTGCCCCGGGTCTACAATCAGTGCCTTGCCGGTGTCCTGGTCTGCCAGGCACCAGATATAGTTGTCTGAAAACGCCGGAATCGGGTGAATACTGAACATGGTGACCCCATGTGCTCGATGAATGTGCCTGTTATGATAATGCAACCGTGCTGTCATCCCAAGAAGCGCGCCCGTGAATCCGGCCCGGAACAGGGGCGCTGATGTTGGAGAAATCCTGGTGAAAGGTTTGCAGCCTGTAGATTATTCCGCACGCCACGAAAGTTTCGAGCGCTGGATACAGACCCCGCTTGGCCGCGCCCTGCTGGCCAGCCAGCGGCGTGTCCTTGACCATCACCTGGATGGATTAACCGGCGCCCGGCAATTGCAGGTGGGGCTGAGCCATCGATTGCCCCTGGCCAGCGGTACCGACTTCTCCCAGAAAATTATCACCACGCCAGCCTGGTATCCCCACATGCCGGACGGCGTAGCGGTTTGCGATGCGGACGAGTTGCCGTTTCCCGGGGATTCCATGGACCTCGTCATCCTGCACCACACTGCCGACTTTTCACCGGATCCACACCAGGTGCTCCGGGAGTCGGCCCGGGTTTTGCGGGGAGAAGGGCACCTGGCTTTGATCGGATTTAACCCGCTGAGTCTCTGGGGCGCGCGCAAGCTTGTTTCCCGGCATCAGCTTGGCCCATGGGGCGGTCGTTTTCTGCTCCGGGCGAGGATGGAAGACTGGCTTCGGTTGCTGGGGTTTCAGCTGGAGGGCAGTGCCACGTTTTTCTGTACGCTTCCGCTGCAAAGAAAGGGCAACTATATAAGCCGGCAAAGCAAAGACCTGGAATGTCATGGACATTTCCTGCCAGTCGGGGCCTATTACTGTATCCTTGCCCGCAAACGTGTCTATGCTCGGTTGCAGCGGCGGGTGCCGTGGCGTAAAACCCGGGTCGTGTCGTTACCCGGGGCTGTGGGTTCCCACGGAACCTGCGCCAGCACCGGTACGGTAAAGAAACAGCAGAACAGTTCAGGAGTGTGAATGGCCTGCAAGGTAGTGATGTATACCGATGGTGCCTGTAAAGGTAACCCGGGCCCCGGTGGGTGGGGTGTATTGTTGCGTTATGGCGACGCCTGCAAAACCATGCACGGCGGAGAGGCGCAAACCACCAATAACCGTATGGAACTCATGGCCGCCATTCAGGGCTTGAGGGCGTTGAAGCGGGAGTGTGAGGTGGAACTGTACACCGATTCCCAATACGTCCGTAAAGGCATCACCGAATGGATGGCCGGCTGGAAGCGTAACGGCTGGAAAAACTCGGCAAAGAAACCGGTGAAAAACGCCGACCTCTGGCAGGAGCTTGATGCTGAAGCCGCCCGGCACAAGGTAAGCTGGCACTGGGTCAAAGGGCATTCCGGCCACCCGGATAACGAGCTGGCGGATGAGCTGGCGAATCGTGGCGTGGCTGAGTTGTCCGGCAGCTGAACCGGCATTTTCTAAAGTCTGATGGGTATTTCTGAAGGTAAGCAATGAGACAGATCGTACTGGATACCGAAACCACGGGTATTGATCCCAACGACGGCCACCGGATTATCGAGATTGGTTGTGTTGAAGTGGTCGAGCGGGAGCTGACGGGCAGGAACTACCACGTTTACATCAATCCGGAACGGGAAGTAGAGGCCGAAGCCATAACCGTTCACGGCATTACCAACGAATTTCTGAAAGACAAACCGAAATTTGCGGAGATTGCCGACGAGTTCTTCGAATTCATCAAGGGCGCCGAGCTGGTTATCCATAACGCGGCGTTCGACGTCGGCTTCATGGATTCCGAGTTTGCACGCCTGAAGCCTGTCCGCAAAACGGCGGACCACTGCGGTGTTGTCGATACCCTGGCTATCGCCCGGGCCAAGCATCCGGGCCAGAAGAACAACCTGGACGCACTCTGTAAGCGTTACGGCGTAGATAACAGCAACCGTGACCTGCACGGCGCTTTGCTGGATGCCGAGATCCTGGCCGATGTCTATCTGCTGATGACCGGCGGCCAGACCGCGCTGTCACTGGACAGCGGCGCCGGTGACGATGGCAGCGCCGGAGGCCTGCGCAGGATCAGTTCAGAGCGCCAGCCGCTGGCCGTTGTACGCGCCAGTGATGAAGAAGCCGAAGCCCATGATGCGTTCATGGCGATGATGGAAAAACAGGCCGGCGGAACGGTTTGGAGCAAGTTACAGGGAACAGAATGAGAACTGGGTCAGGGTGTACCAAATGTTACATTCCGGCTTTCTTGAGGTACTTGAATTCTGTGTTATAAGTAATGGGAAGTTCGCCAGTTTTTTGGTAACTGATTATTCTTTGTAAGGAAGCAGGAAACGTTTATGGTTCAATCGTCTCTGGCGACGAAATCGCAGTCGTTTGATCTGGTCAAAAGCGAAATCGAACAGACCATCAAGCAGGCCGAGGCCAGCCTTGAACGTTTCCAGGAAAACCGCGAGAGCGGGGAAGACCTGCAAAACTGTGTCGATTACCTGAACCAGCTTCGCGGCATTTTCCTGTTGGTGGAGCTGCGCGGTGGCACCCTGCTTTGCCAGGAAGCCGTCAGTCTGGCCAACGATGTACCTGTTGGCGCCAACGACGACAAAAACATTCTCCTGACCACTCTCAGCGGTGCGCTGTTTATCCTTCGCCGCTATGTGGAGTATTACCACCAGCAGCGGGAAGACCATCCCGAACTGTTGCTGCCGGTGATAAACGATCTGCGCGAAGCCCGCCGCGAAAAACCTTATCCCGAATCCTGCTTTTTTGACCTGGAGGTCAGGGAGCGTCCGGATTTCTGCAAGGGCAAGGCGATTCAGCCGCTGGAAGGTGGCGAAGCGGAATACGAAATCCTTGCCCGGCGCATGCGCCTGACCTTCCAGGTGGCGTTGCTGGGTGTTCTCCGGGACAGGAACGAAGTGGTCAGCAAAAAACTGATCGCCCGCTCGGCCCGGGGCTTTGCAAGGTTATGCCAGGGCGCACCCATGGGGCAGATGTGGTGTTTGCTGGCCACTGTGGCGGACACCATGCTCGACCGGGCGATGGTGTTCAATAAAGCCCGCAAGCGGCTGCTGATGCGTATTGAGAAATACGCCCGAGAAGTGGTGTATGTGGGCAAGGTTGCTACCGCAAAAGACGCCCCTGACTCCCTGATTCGTGACCTGGTCTACCTGCTGTACCGCAGTGGTTCCGGCAACCCGGAAGTCGCCGAAGTCTTGTCAGCCTGGCAGGTAGCACCGTCTGACTTCCCGGATGCCCTGCTGGAAGCCCATTCCCGCCGCCTGTACGGGCCGGGTTCCGATGTCCTGAAATCCCTGTCGGAAGCTCTGCAGGAAGAGCTGAACCAGCTCAAGGACAAACTGGATATTATCGAACGGGGTATCGAGCCGGACCTCGCTGAACTGGTGTCCATTGCCGAGTCTCTCGAACGCCTGGCCAATACCCTGGTGATGCTCGACCTGAACCGTCTGGCCGGCGTTGCCCGTGAAGAAGCTGGCAAGCTTCGCCAGTGGCAGCAAGAGGATCGCTTGCCTGAGGAAGATGAATTGTATCGCCTGGCCGATTCGGTGCTGGGTGTTGAAGACGCGGTGATGCAGATTGTGTCCCGTGGTATTACCTCTGAAACCGACGCCCTGGCCACCAGTGAGCGTAAAGCAGGAGAGTCGATTTACCTGCAGGAAGCGGTCTGGGTGGTAGCAGACGAAGCCCGAAGTGCACTGACCCTGGCCAAGCGGGCAATTACCGCGTTTATTGAATCTGACTACGACAAGCTGCACCTGGCAAACCTGCCCGGAACATTGCGAAGTATCTGGGGTGGCCTGGTGATGGTCAACGATCCGCAGGCCGCAGATGTGATCGCGCGCGTTGCCGCTTCTATCCAGGAGCGTTTGCTGGATGCCCGCGAAGCACCGGTTTCCCAGGTACTGGAAGCCCTGGCGGATGCACTGACCTCGCTGGAATACTACATTGAGAGCATCGGCCGGCGGGAAGAGCGTAATACCGATCTTCTGAAGCTGGCGGAATCATCACTGGATGACGTGGGGCTGTAATGGCCGGCCCGCTTTTCGGGCTTTTATCCAGCCACAAAAAAAACCTGCGACTTGCGCAGGTTTTTTTGTGGAACGTTCGACAGGGAGTTAGCCCATGTTGAACAGTTCGCCCAGCTTGGTAGCCAGCATCATGTCGCCTTCGGCGCGCAGCTGACCCGCCATGAATGCTTGCATGCCGTCAGTTTCGCCGGAAACAATGCCCTGAAGGGTTTCAGAGTTCATGATCAGGGTAACGGAAGGATCATCGTGGGCACCTTCGTTCATCTTGCAGGTACCGTCATTGATTTCCAGGTTGTAGGTCTTGTCGTCTTCGATATCGAATTGGAAGACCAGGTCCAGGCCCTGTGCCGCGTCTGCGTTGAAGTTCTGTTCCAGCTTTTCAAATACCTGAGCTACAGACATTGTTTTACCCTTTTTGGTGGTTGTCTTGTCATGGTGACTTCGCAATTCGACTTTATGGGCACAGAGTGTGTGTGTCAAGCTTGATCGAACGCTTGTTTTAATTTTCTTTCGGGCTTATCACACTTGGCCCGAGCGGGTACACTCTTGGCTTTGCGAAACACTTCCGGAGACTGCATTTTGGAATTTCTCACCGAATACGGCCTGTTCCTTGCCAAGGTTGCCACCTTCGTTGTGGCGGCCATCATTCTTGCCTCTATTATCTTTTCGGCTGCCCATCGTGATCGCGATGACCACGAAGGTGAAGGTGAGCTGAAAATCCGCAAGCTGAACGACCAGTACCGCAAGTTGAAAGAGTCTATCCAGACCCGCCTGATGTCCGATGCGGAATACAAAAGCTGGACGAAGAAGAAAAAGAAAGAAGACAAAGCTGAGAAAAAGGCCGCAAAAAGCAGCAGTAAGGAAGGTGAGGGTGAGCAGCCCGGCAAGCCACGGATCTATGTGATCGACTTTGATGGCGACATCAAGGCCAGCGACACCGATACCCTGCGCCGTTCAGTGTCTACGGTGCTCAGTGTGGCAGACCCGAAAACCGATGAAGTAGTGGTGCGCCTTGAAAGTGGTGGCGGCCTGGTACACGCCTACGGCCTGGCTGCTGCGCAGCTGGACCGCATCCGCAGCAAGGGCGTTCCGCTGACGGCCTGTGTCGATAAGGTGGCTGCCAGTGGCGGTTATATGATGGCCTGCGTTGCCGACAAGATTATTGCTTCGCCCTTTGCGGTGCTTGGCTCCATAGGCGTGGTGGCACAGCTTCCCAACTTCCACCGGTTCCTGAAGAAGAACGACGTGGACTTCGAAGTGCTGACAGCCGGCGAGCATAAACGCACCCTGACCGTGTTTGGTGAGAACACCGACAAAGGCCGCCAGAAGTTCCTGGAAGACCTTGAAGACACTCACGGCCTGTTCAAGGAATACGTCAGTGAGCGCCGTCCTGACCTGGATATCCAGGCGGTGGCGAACGGTGACATCTGGTTTGGCAAGCGGGCGTTGGAGGTCAAACTGATTGACGAGATCAAAACCTCAGACGAATACCTGATAGAGGCTTGTGATCGGGGGGATGTCGTGTCGGTATCTTTCCAGCGCAAGCGTACACTGCCGGAAAAACTCGGGCTGGCTACGAGTGCCGCGCTCGAGCACACTGTGTGGAAAGTGCTGAGCGCGTTCCGTAACCAGAAGATCCAGTAACGGGCTTCCTCAGGAAGCCCGGCGGCGGAACAGCGGCACGTCGGTGTCGGCCGCCGCCTGGTAGGTCTGGGAGAAGAAGTTCAGGCAGCGGGCTGCCTTGGTGGCGTCCTTGTCTGGCCGCAAGGCAAAGGCATCAAAGCCACAGCGTTTCATGAATTGCAGCTGGTCCAGCAGCACATCACCAATCGCCCGCAGCTCGCCGCTGTAGCCGTAGCGCTCGCGCAGCAGGCGGGCAATGCTGTAGCCACGACCATCCACAAAGCGCGGAAAGTTCACCGCAATCAGCGCAGGTTCGTGCACCCGCGAGGCCAGTTGCTCCGGCTCATCATGGCTGTCGAACCACACGCCGATGTCGTCGCGGCCGGCATAGTGGTCAGCGCCTGCCAACCACAGGTCCACAGGAATTAAGGCTGGCTGGCCTTCGGGAATGTTCAGGGATTCCCCGGCTTCAGGGCGGGCAACTACTGCCCAGTTGTCGTTACGAAGGCTGCCGTCTGCAGCAATTACCTCAGGCATAAACCCGCTCCTTGAAAGGATCAAGACCGACCCGGCGATAGGTGTCCAGGAAGGTTTCTTCCTCGGTCCGCTTTTCTACAAACACATCAATCAGCTTGGCGACCACGTCCGGCATTTCTTCCCGTGCGAACGAAGGGCCAAGGATCTTGCCAATGCTGGCGTCGTGCTGTGAGGCACCACCCAGGCTCACCTGGTAGAACTCCTCGCCCTTCTTGTCGACCCCCAGTATTCCGATATTGCCCACATGGTGGTGGCCGCAGGCGTTCATGCAACCGGAGATGTTGAGGTCAATCGGACCGAGGTCATACAGGTAGTCCAGGTCATCAAACCGGCGCTGGATAGCTTCGGCGATGGGAATGGACTTGGCGTTGGCCAGGGCGCAGAAGTCGCCGCCCGGGCAGCAGATGATATCGTTCAGGGTGTGCAGGTTGGCGGTGGCAAAGCCCATCGGGGTGATGCGCTGCCAGAGCTCGAACAGGCGGTCCTGGCGCACATCTGCAAGGACAATGTTCTGTTCGTGGGTAGCCCGCACTTCGCCAAAGCTGTATTCGTCGGCCAGGTCGGCAATCTGCTCAAACTGGGTATCGGTGACATCCCCGGGCGGCGTGCCGGTCTGTTTCAGGGTCAGTGTGACGATGGCATAGCCGGGCTTCTTGTGCTCGTTGACGTTGTGGGTCAGCCACTTGTCGAACTCGCGGCTCTCGAACCGCTGCTTGCCCAGCAATTCACTGGCGTTATCCAGCGCCTGATAGTCCGGCTCGGTGAAGTAGCCCTGGAACTTTTCGATGGTTTCCCGGTTAAGGCGGGTAGGGGAATCCTTGATTTCGGCCCACTCGGCTTCCACCTTCTGTGCGAAACCCTCTGGGGTCAGTGCTTTCACCAGAATCTTGATACGGGCCTTGTACTTGTTGTCGCGGCGACCATAGCGGTTGTACACGCGAATGATCGCTTCCAGGTACGTCAGCAGGTCCAGCTCTGGCAGGAAGTCCCGGATAACCGGGGCCACCATCGGGGTTCTGCCCAGACCACCGCCTGCGTGTACCCGGAACCCGGGTTCACCCTGTTCATTGCGGACAATCTGCAGGCCGATGTCGTGAACCTGGATGGCCGCCCTGTCGGTTTTCTCCGAAGCATTCACCGCGATCTTGAACTTGCGGGGCAGAAACGCGAACTCCGGATGGAAGGTAGACCACTGGCGGATGATTTCGCAGTAGGGGCGCGGGTCGGCAATTTCATCTGCCTGCACACCGGAGAACTGGTCTGTGGTGGTGTTACGGATGCAGTTGCCGCTGGTCTGGTTGGCATGCATTTCCACTTCGGCCAGTTCCGCCAGGATATCCGGCACATCTTCCAGGTTCGGCCAGTTCAGCTGGATGTTGGTCCGGGTGGTTACGTGGGCGTAGCCACGGTCGTAATCCCGGGTAATCCGGGCCAGCCGGCGCAATTGTTCAGAGCGCAGCATGCCGTAGGGCACGCAGATTCGGAGCATGGGGGCATGACGCTGAACATAGAGACCGTTCTGGAGGCGAAGGGGAAGGAATTCCTCTTCGGAAAGCTCGCCGGCCAGCGCGCGTTCGGTCTGGTCCCGGAACTGGGCCACGCGCTCGGCTGCGATTTGCTTGTCGTGTTCATCGTAAACGTACATAGGGTAACGTCCTGCCTGCTACATCTGAGTGTCTGCATTTTCGGGCGCGAAGTGGAGCGCCTTATTCCTGATGGGCAGGATATCACCGTGTTTTTATTCTCAAAATGATTATTTCAACATAACATTATCGATTCAGGCGATAAGCCAGGTTTGTCGAGGCTGGACGAATATCAATTAACTGCTTAACTGAAGGTGGAACCACCGGGAATAACAACAAACCAAGAGGTGAGGGTAACCATGAGCAAATCTGCAGGTTCAGACAGCAAGGCCGATGCCGTAGCCGCCGTTCTGCTGGTGATGTTAACGGTGTCGTTTGCCGTGTTCTGGGTAGCCGGCCAATAGCTTACTGCCCGGCCAGTACCAGGTTCACAACAAGGATCAGGCCGCCTACGAAGGCGGCCGTAAACAGCAGCCCCGCGATAATGTAGGGGGCGGGGCTGTGGCTTGAGAAGTCTTCCTGCCGCCGGCGGTCTGATTGCACACCGAGGGCGCCGGCCAGGATGCTTTGCATGATTTTCAGAACACCCGGCGAACCGGTTTTTTGGTCTTCGTTGTCCTTTTTGTTTTTGTTGGCAACGTCAGTCATGGTTTACCGCCCTGATTTATTCTGCGGGATCATAGGCCAGGCTCGGCATCAGCCAGCGTTCGGCTTCCGCTTTTGACAGCCCCTTGCGTTCAGCATAGTCCTCAACCTGGTCCACGCCAATTTTACCCACGGCAAAGTACTTGGAGTCCGGGTGCGCGAAATACCAGCCGGAAACCGCAGCGGTCGGGAACATGGCGAAATGTTCCGTTAGCTCGAGGCTGGTGTTGGCGGTGGCATCCAGCAGTTTGAACAGGGTGGCTTTTTCCGTGTGGTCCGGGCAGGCGGGGTAGCCCGGTGCCGGGCGGATACCGCGATAGCGTTCCTTGATCAGGTCGTCATTGGCCATTTGCTCGTCGTTAGCATAGCCCCAGAACTCCTTGCGCACCCGCTCATGCATGCGCTCGGCAAAGGCTTCGGCCAGGCGGTCCGCCAGGGCCTGAACCATGATGGCGCTGTAGTCGTCGTGGGCGTTCTTGAACTCGGTGGTGAGTTCGTCCACGCCAATGCCGGTGGTGACCGCAAAGCCGCCCACATAGTCACCCAGGTGCGAACTCTCCGGGGCCACGAAATCAGACAGGGCCATCATCGGCTTGCCCGGGGCCTTCTCATCCTGCTGGCGCAGGTGGTGCAGGGTGGTGAGTTCCTCGGTGCGGGTCTCGTCGGTGTACACCACGATGTCGTCGCCCCGGCGGTTGGCCGGCCAGAAGCCGATCACGCCACGGGCACTGATCCGCTTCTCCTCAATCATCTGCTTGAGCAGTTTCTGGGCGTCGTCGAACAGGTTGCGGGCGGCTTCTCCACGCTTGGGGTCGTCGAAAATCGCCGGGTACTTGCCGGCAATGTCCCAGGAGATAAAGAACGGCGTCCAGTCGATGTATTCCGCCAGTTCGTTCAGGTCATAGTCTTCGAACACCCGCACGCCGGTAAACGCCGGCTTGGGCGGCTGGTAGTTTTCGAAATCAATCTCCGGCGCCCGTGCCCGGGCTTCTTTCAGGGATACCAGCTTGGTGCGGTCGCCACGGTTCTTGCGGCGCTCACGGATTTCGTCGTATTCGGTGCGGGCAGCTTCCACAAAGGCCGGCTTGGCGGTCTTGCTCAGCAGCTGTGACGCCACGTTGACGCAACGGGAAGCATCGGACACGTACAGGGCAATGTCGTTCTTGTAGTGAGGCTCAATCTTGACCGCAGTATGGGCCTTGGAGGTGGTGGCACCACCGATCATCAGCGGAATCTTGAAGTCCAGCCGCTGCATTTCACGGGCAACGTGCACCATTTCGTCCAGCGATGGAGTGATCAGGCCGCTCAGGCCGATGATGTCGACGTTTTCTTCCTTTGCTTTTTCCAGGATCTTGTCGCAGGGCACCATCACGCCCATGTCGATCACTTCGTAGTTGTTGCACTGGAGCACCACGCCCACGATGTTCTTGCCGATGTCGTGCACATCGCCTTTCACCGTGGCCATCAGGATCTTGCCCTTGGCTTGCTGGTCTTCGGTTTTTTCCGCCTCGATGTACGGAATCAGGTGGGCGACCGCCTGCTTCATAACCCGGGCGCTTTTCACCACCTGGGGCAGGAACATCTTGCCATCGCCAAACAGATCGCCGACCACGTTCATGCCGTCCATCAGCGGGCCTTCGATCACCTCGATCGGATGGCTGGCATTCTGGCGACAGGCTTCGGTGTCTTCGATGATGAAGTTGGTGATGCCTTTAACCAGAGCGTGCTCAAGCCGCTTCTCAACCGGCCATTCACGCCAGGCCAGGTCTTCTTCTTTAGCCTGGCCGCCTTTGCCTTTGAACTTCTCGGCCGCTTCCAGCAGGCGGTCGGTGGAGTCTTCGCGGCGGTTCAGCACCACGTCTTCCACCAGTTCTTTCAGGTCCGGCTCGATTTCATCGTAAATCACCAGCTGGCCCGGGTTTACGATACCCATGTTCATACCGGCCTTGATGGCGTGGTACAGGAACACCGAGTGGATGGCTTCGCGCACGGCATCGTTGCCGCGGAACGAGAAGGACACGTTGCTGACGCCGCCGGAAATGGATGCGTGGGGCAGGTTCTCTCTGATCCAACGGGTGGCGTTGATGAAATCCACCGCGTAGTTGTTGTGTTCCTCGATGCCGGTAGCGATGGCAAAGATGTTCGGGTCGAAGATAATGTCGCCCGGGTTGAAGCCGATGCTGGTCAGCACATCGTAGGAACGTTTGCAGATCTCGGTCTTGCGCTCGTAGGTATCGGCCTGGCCGTCTTCGTCAAAGGCCATAACCACCACGGCGGCGCCGTAGCGCATGCAGTCTTTTGCCCGCTTGATGAATGCCTCTTCGCCTTCTTTCAGGCTGATGGAGTTCACCACTGCCTTGCCCTGAATGCAGCGCAGGCCGGCTTCGATCACTTCCCACTTGGAAGAGTCGATCATGATGGGCACGCGGGAGATGTCCGGCTCGGAGGCAACCAGGTTCAGGAAGGTAACCATTACCTCCTTCGAATCCAGCATGCCCTCGTCCATGTTGATATCGATAATC
Source organism: Marinobacter vinifirmus (assembly GCF_002258215.1). Lineage (GTDB taxonomy): Bacteria > Pseudomonadota > Gammaproteobacteria > Pseudomonadales > Oleiphilaceae > Marinobacter > Marinobacter vinifirmus. Next base: position 76,322 of record NZ_NEFY01000002.1, on the reverse strand, counting down.
TGGGCGCCATTCTCCACCTGGTCCCGGGCAACGCTGAGGGCCTCTTCGTACTGCTCTTCCTTGATCAGGCGCAGGAAACGCTTGGAGCCGGTCACGTTGGTTCGTTCACCCACGTTGATAAACAGGGTGTTTTCGTCGCCGGTAAATGGCTCCAGGCCGGCCAGGCGCAGGGCCTTCGGGCGATCGGGAATCTGCCGGGGCGGATATTTCGCGACCGCGTTGGCAATGGCTTCAATGTGTTCCGGGCGGGAACCACAGCAACCGCCGATGATGTTCAGGAAGCCGTCTCTGGCGAAGCCTTCGATGATTTCGGCCATTTCTTCCGGAGTCTGGTCGTACTCACCGAATTCGTTGGGCAGGCCGGCGTTGGGGTGGGCGGAGACATAGGTTTCCGCTTTGTTGGACAGTTCTTCCACATAGGGGCGCAGGGCATCCGCACCCAGGGCGCAGTTCAGGCCAATGGAAATCGGCTTGGCGTGGGCCACGGAATTGTAGAACGCCTCGGTAGTCTGGCCGGACAGGGTTCGGCCGGAAGCATCGGTAATGGTGCCGGAGATCATGATCGGCAGTTCAATGCCGGAATCTTCGAAGAACTGCTGGGTAGCGTAGATGGCTGCCTTGGCGTTCAGGGTGTCGAAAATGGTTTCAATCAGGATGAGGTCAGAACCGCCTTCCACCAGGCCTGACACAGCCTCGTAATAATTATCCACCAGAGTCTGGAAATCGACGTTGCGGTACCCCGGGTTGTTCACATCCGGCGACAGCGACGCGGTACGGGAGGTGGGGCCCACGGCACCGGCCACAAAGCGGGGCTTGTCGGGATTCTTCGCGGTGTATTCATCAGCGATTTCCCGGGCCAGCCTGGCCGAAGCCACGTTCAGCTCCCTTGCCAGCTCTTCCATGCCGTAGTCGGCCTGGGACAGGCGGGTGGAGTTGAAGGTGTTGGTTTCGATAATATCGGCGCCGGCATCCAGGTATTCTGCGTGGATATTGCGCAGCAGGGCAGGCTGGGTAAGGTTCAGCAGGTCGTTGTTGCCCTGGACTTCCCGATCGTAGTCTTTGAACCGGTCGCCACGGAACGCGGCTTCATCCAGTTTCTGGTTCTGGATCATGGTGCCCATGGCGCCATCAAGAACAATGATGCGTTCCTTGAGTGCCTTTTTAAGCTGGTCCAGACGGGTGTTGCGATCGGTCATAGGGAAATCTTCCGGATGTCGTGAATAACGTCTAATACGGTTAATGGCGCGGGATCATAGCAAAAAGCGAGCAGTTCGTCTTAGTACGGATGATCATTATCAAGTGCCTTGCCGTGCGCGGCGGTTAGCCGGGTCATAAGGGAAACTCATTAGCCCGATTAATGCCCGACTATTTTACTTGGTCTTTTAAGTTCCTGCGAACTCTCCTAAAATGGAGGTCACATTTGAAAACAGGTAGGAAGCATGGCTCTGGTAACTGTTACTGATTCTGCAAGGGACTATCTTGCACAACTGATCGAAAAGCAGGATGTCGAAGGTATGGGGGTTCGTATCTTTGTGACCCAGCCCGGCACTCGTAACGCAGAAACCTGCCTGGCCTACTGTCCGCCGAACGAAATTGTCCCCACCGACGAAACGGTAGACCTGCAGAAGTTTACGCTGTACCTGGATCACAACTCGGTACCCTTCCTGGAAGAAGCCTACGTGGATTATTCCAAGGATCAGATGGGCGGCCAGCTGACCATCAAGGCGCCGAACGCCAAGGTACCCCAGGTATCTGACGATGCACCGCTGCCGGACCGGGTGAACTACGTACTGGCCTCCGAGATCAACCCCAACCTGGCGGCTCACGGTGGCGATGTATCGCTGGTCGAGATTGTTGAAGAGTCTGTGGCCGTGCTGCGTTTTGGCGGTGGCTGCCAGGGTTGTTCAGCGGTGAGTCTGACTCTCAAGCAGGGTGTCGAGAAAACCCTGAAAGAACGCGTGCCGGAAATTACCGCCGTGCGTGACGTAACGGACCACACCAACACCGAAAACGCTTACTACCAGTAAGCGACTGCTGTGGCAGGCTGACTTCCCGAGCCTGGACAGTCTGCCACAGACACCCCTCCGCCGTGGCTACACGGCCAATGCCCGAGAGTGCCTTCTGTTTCATTATTCCCGCCATCAACAGAATGACTTGGTATTTACTCGGGGTAAGTCTTGTCGGACCTAACACTTCTATCCGTGCCAGTGATGGCTGCCGTAGTTGGCTGGTTTACTAACTGGCTGGCTATCCAGATGTCGTTCTATCCGGTTCAGTTCATCGGTTTCGGCGTCGTTGGCTGGCAGGGCGTGATTCCCCGCAAAGCCGAGAAAATGGCCCACATCTGCATCGACCGCACCCTGCAGCATTTCGGCGACCTCAACTCGGTGTACCAGAAGCTCGAACCCCAGCGCATTGTCCAGCAGGTTCTGACCCAGGTATCGCCGCGCATGGACGAATACATCGATGAAGTGATGTACGAAGTGCAGCCGGTGCTTTGGGACAACCTGCCGATGTTTGTGAAAGAGCGCATTTACCAGTGGGCGCGACAGCAATTGCCATCGCGCATAGAGGAGCTGGTGGAAGACTTTGGTGACGACCTGGACGACCTGGTAGACCTGAAAGCGCTGCTGAGCCGCGAACTGCAACACCATCCGGACCTGATGAACCGCATTTTCAAACAGGCCGGTGCCGTGGAATTGCAGTCCGTGATCAACCGGGGTGCGCTGATCGGTGCCTTGCTGGGCGCTCTGCTGGTGCCGTTCTGGATATCCTACCCGCAGCCGTGGGTGTTGCCGGTGGGTGGCTTTGCCATCGGTTTTATCACCAACTGGCTGGCCATCAACCTGATTTTTGCCCCGCTCAGGCCGCGCCGGATGCTGTTCTGGAGGTTTCAGGGCCTGTTTTTGCAGCGACAGGACGAAATCAGCGACATCTGGGCGCAGCTGGTGGCCGAGGAACTGATTACCGTGGAGAAGGTGGCGGATGCCATGATTAACGGTCGCCACGGCGCCCGTACCCGCTCCATTTTGCAGAAACACCTGCGCCCGATGCTGGATAACTCCATGGTCATGCGGCTGGCTGCGCAGGTTACCGTGGGTATGTCCGGTTATACCGACCTGAAGCGGGCCATGAACGACAAGGCGGTACTGGCTACCCGGGATGTCTTCTCTGACCCGGCATTCAACAAGGAGCGGGCCCCGGTCGTCGCCGGTGTGCTGGCGGGCCAGATGAAAGCCCTCAAACCCGAAGAATTCCAGGAAATCCTGCGCCCGGCATTTCGGGAAGAGGAAATCCAGCTGATGCTGATCGGTGGCTTGTTCGGGGCAATTGCGGGCTTTATCCAGTTTGTGCTGATCTGATTACTGTAGTTCAGGCCTACAGGCAGTTGGTGGGGCGGGGCAAACCTGCTATCCGGCACGCGGTTTTGGCCGGTGTGCCGGGGAACAGCTGCATCAGGTAGATGCTGTTGCCTTTTTCTTCGCCCAGTGCTTCCTTTACCGCCTTTACGAACAGCCGGTTTGATGGCGGCGACATTTCATGTGATTTATAAAAACCCCTCAGGAACTCTATGATTTCCCAGTGCGTTTCTGATAGCTCTATTTGGTCATCTGCGGCAATCTGGCGGCCCACCTCCGGTGTCCACTGATTGGCGTCTTCCAGGAAACCTTCGTTATTGCGGGGCGGCATGTCAGTTATCGGCATGGTTTACCAGCTGATGATGCGTGAATGTTTGGCGGTCAGGCGTACCAGTTCGGCGTAGTCGATCGTTCCTGTCCGGGTTTGCTCATTCAGCGCCCGGGCGTCGACATCCGCTTTCATGGCCTTACAGGCGGCAGGAAGGGTAACGGAGCGATCGGCCAGGGCAAGTACCGCGTTTTCGGTAAGTACCAGCTGATCGCAGTCCTGGATGGCCTGGAGGCAGGTTTCAAACCGGGGGTGCCCCGGTGGCTTGTTCAGAATGTGCAGTGTCGGGTTTGCTGGCTGCGTGCTTGTCATTATCTTCCTGCCTCAGCCTGCAAAGGCCACGTTACTGTGGGCGTTCATGACGTCTTGCAGGTTTTCGGCGAGGGTGACACCGGAAACCAGTTGCTCCGGCCCAAGCCCAAAGCGCTCGCAGGACGCCGTGTCTGCAAGGATTTCTTCCACGCCGAACATGGGCGCTGCCGAGAGGTTTTTCTCCACGGATTTCTGGCCAATGGCGTCCGGAGCCTGTTGCTTGCGCAGCCAGTTGACCCCGGCGCCGGTAAAGAGCAGGGCAGCCGGCTGGTCGAAGGCGGCCAGCGAGAACACCATGTCCAGGGCCTCGCGCCCGGCCCAGGTACCATATGGGGGTTGGTCTACTATGATCAGCGTGCTCACCGTCAGTTACTCCCGTGGAAATAGATAACCCGGTCCGATTTCACATTACCTTCCACCCATTCACCAAGGCCGGCAATGCCAAACGGCTCCAGCAGGTTGTTGCCGGGCAGTTCGTAGCGGGCCTGTTCGGTATCATCAATGATTCCGCGGCGCAGCGCCGAGGCAATACAAACGGTAGCGGGAATGGCGTTGTCAGCCAGGAAGCCGGCCCACTGCTTCGGCCAGTTCACCTCGTCAGAGGGTGGCGTCGCCAGCGCCGAGGCCAGCAATACGCCCTCACCATACAGGAATACCCGGTCAATCCGGTGGCCCGCAACAAGCAATTCCCGGGCAAAGGCCAGGGCGCTCTGGGGGGCCTGGGAAGACCAGGGGGCTCCGGTGATTACGAGGGTATAGCTCAGTGGCGTCATGGCGTCCTGCACCCGGGAGTGAATCTTGAGGATTTGCAGTGTACCTAAAGCAGAAACCCCGGCAAAGGCCGGGGTTTCTGGAAGCGAGGGACTGACCGGAGATCAGTCTTCGCCGCTGAATGCCGCCAGCAGGTGCAGCAGGCTGACAAACAGGTTGTAGATGGATACATACAGGCCAACAGTGGCGATGATGTAGTTACGCTCGCCGCCTTTGATGATCTGGCTGGTTTCAAACAGGATCATGATGGAGGCGAAGATGGTGAAGCCTGCAGACACCGCCAGGTGCAGGGCAGAGCTTTCCATGAAGAACGCCAGCAGCATGGCACCGATCAGCACAAATGCGCCAGCGGTCAGGAAGCTGGACATGAAGCTGAAGTCTTTCTTGGTGATGATCGCTGTCGCAGACAGGCCAACAAAGGCCACTGCTGTCAGTGTCAGGGCCTGGGCCACAATCTGGGAGGCGCCGGCTGCCACAAACGCACCGATGATCGGGCCAAGGGTATAACCCATGAAACCGGTCAGCGCGAAGGTGGTTACGATGCCCCAGGGGCTGTTCTTCAGTTTATAGGTAGCGAACAGCAGGCCAATGTAACCCACGATGGTGATCAGGAAGCCCGGATGAGTGCCGTTCATGTTCAGGAACGCAGTCAGGGCTGAGAAGGCGAGGGTCATGCCCAGCAACATGTAAGTGTTGCGAAGCACCTTCATGGCATCATCGCTGATACCCGCAGTGACCTGGCTTCTTTCCCCGGTCGTGTCGTAGGCAGCCTGGTTGTTCTGAACGCCGAAACGTCTGTCTTCCATTGTCATCTCCGTTTAGTGAAACTGGATACTGTGTCCCATCATAATGTTGAATCCGCAACTTTCAATCATTTACGACAGTAATTCGCCTTCTGGATTCCATTAAACCGCTGTAATCTTGTTTATGGATTGTTCAGAAGCTCCGGAATTTACATCGTTTTTTCTACAGGGCGTTGACAGCACAGGCAAATCCGGTATCATTCCACCCGCTGTCGCAAGGCAGCTGAGGAAAGGCGAGTCATCGCCGATCCAACAAGACGGTGGGCTGGCAGAGTGGCTGAATGCAGCGGTCTTGAAAACCGCCGACGGTTAATAGCCGTCCCGGGGTTCGAATCCCTGGCCCACCGCCATTTTTCTCTCAGACACACCTTCCCGAATACGCATTTTCCTCCGCTTCACCAATCAATTCCGATTTTGCCGTACACTCACTGCTGAACCGTTTACCGAAAACAGCAGGTGTCGCTATGGACGAACATCAAACTCCTGAAACCGAAAACGAGCGCAAGAATCGTCGCTTTGCTGTGTCTGCCAATCGGGGCAAGGCCAGCCATCGCATTCGTTACGTGGAAACGGGTGGGGCGGCAGTGGATGCCGAAGAGTGCGCCTTTTGCCAGGCGGTGCCGGACCTTGAAGACGACGCCAACGTCAAATCAACCCGGGTAACCGGTCATTCGCACCCTGCCGAGTAATCAGGGGCTTCCGTCGGTTTCCTGGCGCCGGGCTTTATGCCGCTTTGCCGAGTGCTGTCCGTATGGCGCGAACGGCTTCAAGGGCGGCTTCGTTGTCGCCGTGAACGCACAGGCTGTCGGCGGGTAAATCCAGCCATTTCCCGGTTGCGCTTGTGACTCCGCCTTGGCGGGCAAAAGACAAGGCCTGCTTTACGATCAACTCCGGATCTTCGTGCACAGCACCGGCCTGGCGGCGGGACACCAGTTGGCCCTGATCGTCGTAGGCGCGGTCGGCAAAGGCTTCCAGCAGCAACGGCACACCCAGGTTCTCAGCCAGGGCCTGATGCTCCCGATAACCCAGAGTTACCGGAATCATCAGCGGCAGGCCTTCACGGAAGGTTCGTACCGCTTTCATAACTGCTGCCAGAGTGTCCTTATCCTTCATCATGTCGTTGTTGAGGGCGCCGTGGGGTTTTACATAGCTCACGGCCAGGCCTTCGCTGCGGCACATGCCCTCCAGTGCCCCTAACTGATAGAGCATCAGGGCTTCGATTTCATCCGGGGTGTGATAGATGGAGCGTCGGCCAAAGCCTGGAAGGTCGTGATAGGAAGGGTGGGCACCGATTTCAACCTTGTGTTGTGCTGCCAGTACCAGGGTGTGCCGGATCACCATCGGGTCTGCGGCGTGAAAGCCACAGGCCACGTTGGCCATATCAATCAGCGGCATAACCAGGTCGTCCTGGCCCATTTGCCAGGCACCATAGCTTTCGCCCAGATCACAGTTCAGCTTCATGGTACCCCCCTCTTGATGCTATCGACTCGCTCAGAGGTCGTCCCGGCCGGGCCAGGTTGCCTGCTTGCGCTCGCTGGCCAGCGCGGCCCTCTGCTCAAGCACTTCCGGTCTGCTTTCAGGTGCGGCCCAGCCCTGCAGGTTATCTTCTACCAGTTGCACCAGGGCGTCTATATGGCCCTGGGTGGCGTTCAGGCAGGGGATGTAAGCAAAGCCTTCGCCGCCGGCTTCCATGAAGTATTCGCGGTTCTCTTCGTTGATTTCCTCGATGGTTTCCAGGCAATCGGAAGAGAAGCCGGGGCAGAACACATCAATGCTCTTCACGCCTTTGCCCGGCAGGGATTTCAGGGTTTCGTCGGTATAGGGCTGCAGCCACTCTTCACGCCCGAAGCGGGACTGGAAAGTGGTCATGTATTCTTCGGGCTTGAGTGCCAGTCGCTCGGCCAGCAGGCGCGAAGTCTTGTGGCATTCGCAATGGTACGGGTCGCCCCTCTGCAGGTACTTGAGCGGCACCCCGTGGTAGGACAGGATCAGCTTTTGCTTGCGCCCGTGCTCGGCCCAGTGGCTCTCAATGTGCTTCGCCATGGCTTCAATATAGGGAGGGAAGTCATGGTAATGGGAAACAAACCGGAAATCCGGCAACCATCGCCGCTTGGTGAAATCGCCAGCAATGGCATCAAAGGTTGAGGCCGTGGTTGAGGCCGAATACTGGGGGTAAAGTGGCAGCACCAGCAGCTTGCGTACACCTTGTTCCTGCATCTCGTCCAGTACGCGGGGAATAGACGGGTTGCCATAACGCATGGCAAAGCCCACTACCACGTCGTTGCCATATCGGGCTTGCAGGGCTTTGCGGATGCCCTCCGCCTGGTTGGCGGTGTGGATCAGCAGGGGTGAGCCGTCTTTGTCCCACACGCTGGCGTAGGCTTCAGCACTTCTCTTCGGACGGATGCGCAGAATAATGCCATGCAGGACCAGCCACCAGATGGGGCGGGGAACTTCAACCACCCGGGGGTCCCACAGAAATTCCCCGAGATACCTGCGCAGTGCCGGGGTAGTGGGGGCATCCGGGGTGCCCAGGTTGGTTACCAGAACGCCAAGGCGCTCCGACTGCTTGTGGCTGAAGTTCTCTGTCCCTTTGTATGGCATTGAAGCTTTCCGGTGTTGGGTAGTTAGTGCTGGTCTGCCTGCTGCTGAAGCCGCGGAATCAAGCCGGTAATGTCGTAGCCGGCCCGGTGGGCCCTGGTCAGGATTTCCCGTGGGTCAAGCTCGCGGGCGGCGCTCAGGGCCCATAGTACGGTACAGCGGGTGCCAGATCGACAGAAAGCGAATACGGGTTTGTCGGCATCCCGGATCATCGGGGCAAAGTTGTCGACATCCGCATCGGTAATGTTGCCGGACTCCACTGGCAGGTAGACCCACTTGAGCCCGTGCTCGGCGGCAGCGGCTTCAATATCGGCCATGGACGGCTGGCCCGGCTCTTCGCGGTCCGGCCGGTTGGCAACCAGGGTTCTAAACCCCAGGCGTGCGATTTCTGCGACATCCTGCACCGCAATCTGCGGTGCTACGGAGAGGTTGTCATCGATCTTTCTGATTTCCACTAGCATTCTCCAACGTTCTGTCAGGCGGCATCGCTGCCGGCGAATTCTCGATCGGTTTCAGAGTCGCCCCGGGCACGATTGCGCTCGAACAACTCGAACAGCACCATGCCGGCCACCATGGAAGCCACGAACACGGCGCCCTTGATTTCGCCGGCGCCCAGTGCCACAAGTCCGGGGCCCGGGCAGAAACCGGCAATGCCCCAGCCGATGCCGAACATCATACTGCCGATAACCATGCGTTTCTCGATTCGGTTATTGGTCGGCAACTTCATGTTGAAGCCGAGGAACGACAGGGTGCGTTTACGGGCGACTGCGAAAGACACCAGCCCAACGATGATGGCGCCCCCCATCACAAACGCAAGGGAAGGATCCCACAGACCGGCGATGTCCAGAAAGCCCAGTACCTTTTCAGGGTTGGCCATGCCGGAGACAATCAGGCCCATACCGAAGACCAGGCCGGCGAACAGCGAAGCGAAAGAGTATTTCATGGCATCAGGCTCCGATCAGGTGGCGAATAACAAAGACGGTAATGAAACCGGTGGCCATAAAGCTCAGCGTGGCAACCAGCGAGCGCAGCGACAAGCGGGACAGCCCGCATACGCCATGGCCGCTGGTGCAGCCGGACGCGTAGCGGGTGCCGATGCCCACCAGCAAACCGGCCACGATGAGCGCCGGATAGCCGGCATTGATTTCAACCGGCGGAAGCTGGGCGAACAGGGCCCAGACCGCTGGCGCGCCGATCAGGCCGCCCAGGAAGGCAACGCGCCACAGGATGTCGGTGCGAACGGGGGTGAGTAGCCCGCCCAGAATTCCACTGATGCCGGCAATACGCCCGTTCAGAAGCAGGAAGCTGGCCGCTGCCAGGCCGATAAGGATACCGCCCGTGAGGGCTGCGCCAGGGGTAAACTGGCTCCACGCAATATCAATCATTCAGAATCTCCGGATTGAATGGTTGGTTTTGGAATAAGGATATAATGGGGTGTGATAATAACAAAAAAAGCCCGGCAAGGGATGCCGGGCAGAGGCGTGCGAGTAGTATCCATGAAAGACTTCCAGACAAACCGGCATCAACTCGGATACCGGTATCGAGAAGTATTGACCATAATTTGAGCAGTTCAAGCCAGAGGCCCTTTCGTTTGAAAACATTTTTTCATATCGCCCCCGTGTTTATACTGCGGCCTTTTCCCATGCGGGTTTCAGGGCTGCCCAAGGTAACACTGAAATCGCGGTATGGCTGTAATACAATGGGCGCTGAACACCCTTTGCCCGCATTCAAGAGGTAGCTATGTCCGACCAAGACCAAAATTCGCCGGAGAATGATCCGCAGCTGGCAGACAAAATCAAGGGCTCTGCCCGTCAGATCTGGCTGGCCGGGCTGGGCGCCTACACCAAGGCCGAGGAAGACGCCGGTAAATTTTTCGACCGCCTGGTTCAGGAGGGCGAACAACTGGAATCGAAAACCCGTGGCGTGGTCGGCAAGCAGATCCGTACCGTGGAAGACCGGGTTGGCGAAGTTCGCGAGCGGGCAACCGGTACCTGGGACAAGCTCGAGCACATGTTTGACCAGCGGGTGTCCGGCGCGCTCCGGCGCCTGGGTATACACCGCCGGGAAGAAATCGAAGCCCTCGAACATCGTATTGCGGCCCTTGAATCTGAACTGACCCGCCTTCGCGATTCCAGCCCCCTGGCCCGTGACGAAGAAGAATAAGCCTTACAGATACGTGTGGCTGGTGAGACGGATCTGTTCCTGCTCTTCAGCCGCCATGTAGGGCAGTATCAGGTGCAGCATCTGGTACACCCCTTTGCCCGGATCCACCGACTCCCGGTTATCCAGGTGTGACAGCGTGTCGAAACTGCTCCAGTAGCACACGGTCAGCGTGAGCTGTTCACACAGGGATTCCAGTTCTGCCTCTTCAATGGCCATGGTCTGCTGGCCGCGAAAACTCTCGCACAGGGTACGAAACGCTGTCGTTTTCTTTTTGAGAATGCGCCGGAAACGGACCTGCAACTGGCTGTAGCGCGACAGCACATTGACCAGGTCCTGGTACATAAACCGGTAACGGGCTACCGCCTCGAACAGCATGTGCAGAAAGAACCCGAACTGGTCCAGTGAAATCTCCACATCTTCCGGCACCGCCAGCAGGTCGAGCATTTCCGCCTCAAAGCCGTCGAACAGCTCCTCGACAATGTCGCCCTTGCTCTTGAAGTGGTAATACAGGTTACCCGGGCTGATCTCCAGTTCGTCGGAGATCAGCAGCGTGGTGACATTGGGTTCGCCCAGGCTGTTGAACAGTTGCAGGCTGGTGTCGAGAATCCTGTCTCTGGTTTTGACCTTTTTCATAAGGGCAGTGGCGCGCCTTTACAGCTCGAAGCTGGCCCAAACCGGGCAGTGGTCGGATGGCCGCTCCATGGCACGGATGTCGTAGGACACCCCGGCTGCCCTGGCTTTTGGCAGCAGGCTGTCGCTGGCCATGATCAGGTCGATACGCAGGCCCCGTTTCGGCTCCCGCTCGAAGCCTTTGCTGCGATAGTCGAACCAGCTGAAGGTATCGGCTTCATCCGGGTGCAGGTGGCGGAAGACGTCGGTATAGCCACGTTTTTCCACTTCTCCCAGCCATTCCCGTTCTTCCGGCAGGAAGCTGCATTTTCCGGTGCGTAGCCAGCGCTTGGCGTTGTCCGGGCCGATGCCGATGTCTTTGTCGGTGGGGGAGATGTTCATATCGCCCATCACCACCACATGGCCCGGTTGCTGTTTCAGGTCGTCCAGATAGGCCATCAGGTCCGCGTAGAATTTCTGCTTGGCCGGGAACTTAACCGGGTGGTCGCGGCTTTCGCCCTGGGGGAAGTAACCGTTGATGACCGTCAGCGGCTCACCATTTACGGTAAAGCGACCGGTAATCAGGCGGCGCTGGGAATCCTCGCCATCAGACGGATAGCCTTTAACCACATGCTCCGGTTCCATCCGCGACAGCAACGCCACGCCATAGTGGGTTTTCTGGCCATGGAAATGCACGTGGTAGCCCAGTTGGCGGATGGCTTCCTCCGGAAATTCCGCATCGGTCACCTTGGTTTCCTGCAGGCCGATGAAGTCGGGATTCAGCTCTTTAATCACGGCTTCAAGCTGGTGCAGGCGGGTGCGGATACTGTTTACGTTAAACGACACAAACATCATGGCGTGGAATCTCCGGATCAGTTTGCCCGGAAGTTTACCATAAGGGATGGCGTATGCCGTGTGGCTGAAGGGGCGCAGTCAGTCTGTCAGTTCACACTCAGGGTATCGGATGACCCGGTAGTTGATTGCAGCGGTGTGATTGGCATCTGCGTTCTTGCGAATGTTGGTCAGCCCCAGGTAGTGGGTCAGGGCGCCCTGGCGGTTGTAGCCGAGCACAATCGGATCAACCAGCACTCTCAGCATCAGGCTGGTGGGGCGGATTTGCACCACAATGTCGGCATCTACCCGGTTTTTCGGGCCGGGTTCCAGCACAAAGCCGTAGTAATCGCCCCGTGTGGGTGCCAGGAAATCGAATTCCACAGACTGACCGCTGGTTACCGCGGCCCAGTTGGCGCGTACGAACTGGTCAAAGCCGGCATCCACCACCAGTTTGCTGCCAAAGCGCAGCTCGACCATGGCGGTTTCGCTGGAAGGCTTCTGCCAGGTGATGTCCAGGGTGTTGGCTTCGGGGTAGCTGATCTCCAGGCGCTCGTTGAACTCCGGCTGGTGAAAATCCACCTCCGGCAGCTGGACAGATTGCCGGTAAGTCAGTTGCTTGCTGGCAAAGCCCGTGTCGTCACTTGCCCTCAGGTAATCGACCCGGTGTTGCTCCGGAACGAATACGCCGGATTCACAAGTGCCGCTGACGGCATGGTGTTCCTGGTAGATCGGCCTGTCGTCATCAAGGCTCCGGGCGCTGCCATGGAACTCGAAGACAGCGGCACCGGCATGGCTGCAACCGAGCAGGGCGCCAACAACCGCTGTTGTCATTTTCATGGCTCAAGCTCCGTGTACAAACTTTTCCGGATAAACAGCAGCAGCGGGAAGATCACCAGCCAGCCCAGCGCGATGGCCGCTACTGACAGGGCAGTGTCCGGCAGTGTGACTGCGCCTAGCTTGGCGGCAGACCAGTAAGCCAGTGCCCCGGCAAACGGTGCCAGCACAAACGGCAGCCATCGGTGCTGGCCGATCCACGCCAGTGAGTGACACAGGGTGGTCATGAACAGGGCCCAAATAGCCACCAGCCAGGGCGGCACAACGGCAATTTCTTCGATACCCGGGATGCCGAGAATGCCAAGCCGGAACCAGAGCGTGTCCAGCAGCCCGCCAAGTACAACACCTACCCCGATAAACTGCAGTTCCGAAAAGCGCTTCTGGCTCACCAGCAGCATATGGACCATGAAAAGCCCCAATGCCAGGGCTGTCACCGGCAGCCCCGGGTACAGCACACAAGCGAACCAGCCGGCCTGGAACAGTACGAAGTTCAGGACATTCCGGACCGTTTCCGAGGTGATCATAGGCTGATGATGTTGGCGCGCTTGTTGGCGGGCTTGGCCATCAGCAAATGGGCCACACCAATGGCACGCTCACTGAAGCCTGCTTCGCAGTAGGCGAAATAGAAGTGCCACAGGCGCTGGAAGGCGGTGTCGTAACCCAGGGCATCCAGCTCGCTGCGCTTGGCCATGAAGCGTTCGCACCAATCCCGAAGCGTGCGGGCATAATGGAAGCCGAAGTCTTCGTTATGGGTGAGTACCAGGTCTGATCCGCGGCCCATCGACTGCAGGATCGCCCCAAACGAAGGAATAAAGCTGCCCGGGAAGATATAACGCTGGATAAAGTCCACGTTCTTCAGGGCACGCTCATAACGCTGTTCCGGCATATTGATCGCCTGCACCAGGGCCAGGCCATCCGGCTTCAGCAAATTGCTGATCTGGGACAGGTAGCTGTCGAGGAACTGCGGACCAACCGCTTCAATCATTTCAATAGACACCAGCTTGTCGAACTGGCCGGTGAGGTCGCGGTAATCATCGAACAGCAGGGTAATGCGATCTTCCAGCCCTTCAGCCTTCACACGCTCCCGGGCCAGCTCCAGCTGTTCCTTCGAGATGGTGGTGGTGGTTACGTGGCAGCCGTAATGTTTGGCAGCGTGGATGGCAAAGCCGCCCCAGCCGGTACCGATCTCCATCACCTTGTCGCCGGGTTGCAGGTCGAGCTTTCGGCAAATAACATCCAGCTTGTGAACCGCAGCCTGTTCCAGTGTGGACTCCTCGCCCGGATAAATGGCGGAGGAATACATCATGGTGGGGTCCAGGAACAGCTGGAACAGGTCGTTGCCCAGGTCGTAGTGGGCGCTGATGTTCTTGCGGGACCCTTCCGGGGTATTGCGGTTCAGCCAGTGCAGGGCCTTCAGGGCCGGTTTGCTGATCCAGCTGAACTTGTCCTCGAAGGCATTCATGGTATCGAGGTTACGGGTGAAGAAGCGCAACAGGGCGGTCAGGTCCGGTGAACTCCAGTCCCCAGCCACGTAGGATTCCGCGGCACCCACGCTGCCACCGGTAACCAGGTCCCGCCAGGTGCTGTGGTTGTGAATGACCAGTTCTGCGGTCGGGTAACGCTGGTCGTTGTCGCCGAATACCTGGTCGTCGTAACCGCGTTCACGTACCACCAGTTTGCCGTGCCCGAGCATGGACAACTGATGGCATACCAGCTTGCGGGCAACCCGGCTGATGGTGCCGGTGTTGGCAACCCCGGAATCCTGGCTGTTGACGGAGGTATTCAGGTTCTCCATGAGCTTACCCTTCCTGAAGATTGTTCATTTGACGCGTTGATGGCCGGTTCACTGACATCAAACCCCTGATCTTCCACTCCCCGGCGGAACTCAGGTGCCTGTGGCTCCAGTTTGTCCGGGTGGGTGTAAAACGGGGCGCCCTTGAGTTTCAGTTTCAGGGCGTTCCAGTAAATACCGGCGGTGCCTTTGAGGGTTTCCAGGGGGAAACGTCTCAGGCCTCGATGCAGGGTTTTACGATCAAGTGCCTGCCGTTGGACTACCAGGGTGGCATCAAAATGTTTGTGATCTTCCTGTTCCACGTTCATGTGGATCCGCAGTTCCGGGCCCCGGAAGCTGAACAGCCACTGGTAGTGCTGGTTCATGCCGTTAAACGGCGACACGTGGAAACGCTTGCTGAAGGAAAAACGCTCGGTTTGCCAGTTGCTTGCATCCCCCGGCCCGTGATTTCGGCATTCCAGGCAATACACGTGGCGTTCCTTCCAGGGGGTATTGGTAATCTGGGCCAGAATCACCCGGGGCACGTCACCCAGGGCCGGGTCCTGGCCCTTTTCGTAGCACAGGTAAAAGCTGACCGGGTTGAAAATATACCCCAGATACCGCGGGTGGGTGATCAGTTGAACCGGACCGTCCGGCTGCCAGCCGGTGGCGATCTGAACCCGCTGCACCACTGCCTGTTGCAGGTCCGGAATGTGAGGGTCCAGATAATCTTTCCGGCAAAGCCCCAGCCAGTTGAACCGTTCCAGTGAAAAAAAGCGGCTGATGGAAGTGACAGAAGACCACTCCTCAAGGTCCAGTGCCAGCATGCCAATGTTGTACAGAAAATCATGCTGTACCGGCAACTTACGGCGATGTCTTATAGTGCCTTCTAGCCACTGGCTGGCCATGCTCAAAGCTCCACACCAAAGGCCTGTGTCACCCGCAGGGCGCTGCGCACGCCGTCTTCGTGAAAGCCGTTAAACCAGTACGCACCGCAGAAGTGCGTGCGGTTATGGTTGCCGATTTCGTCATAGCGCTGCTGGGCGGCAACAGCTTCCAGGGTGAACACCGGGTGGTCGTATTCGAACCGCTTGATCACTTTGCCCGGATCGATATCCCGGCTGCGGTTCAGGGTTACGCAGAATGTCTCCGGAGCGTCGTCGAAGTTCTGCAGGATATTCATATTGTAGGTGACAGATACCGGATGGGTGCTGTGCTCGGGAATCATGTAGTTCCAGGCCGCCCAGGCACGACGGTTGGAGGGCAGCACGCTGGCATCGGTGTGCAGCACCACGTCGTTCTTCTGATAGCCGATGGCGCCCAGAATGTCCCGCTCCTGTTCACTCGCGTCGCTCAGCATGGCCAGTGCCTGGTTGCTGTGGCAGGCCAGGATAACCTGGTCGAAGCGGTGGTTTTTCCCGTTAACAACCAGCGTTACGCCGTCGTCATCCCGCTGGATGGCGGAGACAGGACTGTTCAGGTGGGTTTTGTCGCCCAGTCTCTGCATCATGCGGGTGACATAGCTGGCGGAACCGCCGGAAATGACCCGCCAGGTGGGCCGGTCATCTACCGACAACATGCCGTGGTTGTTGAAGAACTGCAGGAAAAACCGGATCGGGAACTGCTCCAGCACGATTTCCGGCGCGGACCAGATGGCCGCCCCCATGGGCACGATGTAGTTGTTGCGGAAGTATCGGCTGTAATGGTTGCGGTTCAGGTACTCGCCCAGGGTTTCGCCTTCGGGAATGTCACCGGCGGCCAGGTCTGCCCGGGTTTCTTTGTTGAAGCGCAGGATTTCCCGGATCATTTTCAGGAAATGCAGGTTCAGGACGTTTTTTCGCTGGGCGAACAGGGTGTTCAGGCTGGTGCCGTTGTATTGCAGGCCGCTGGTGTGGCAGTCCACGCTGAAGCTCATATCGCTGACTTCCGAGGCCACGCCAAGCCGGTCCATCAGTTTGATGAAGTTCGGGTAGGTCCAGTCGTTGAAGACGATAAAGCCCGTGTTGACCGGCCAGGTACGACCCCCGGCCTGTACCAGCTCGGTGTTGGTGTGGCCGCCGGCATAGTCGGCGGCTTCGAACAATTCTACGTCGTGGTGTTCACTGAGCAGCCAGGCGGCGGTCAGTCCTGAAACACCGGCGCCAATAACTGCAATGCGCTGACGGTCCTGATTCATTGATGGTTTTCCTTAAGCGGTTTGTTCACAAAATAGGTTTGGTCAGGAATTCTGGTCGGCTTTGCGGGCCATGGATGCTGCCATGTGATCCACCACGCCCTGAGGCAAGGCGCCCAGCACTTTCAGCAGCCAGGTAAACCGCCGCGGGAAGGCAATCTCGTTGCGGCCTTTGGCCAGCCCGTTGGCAATCCTTTGTGCGGCATCATCCGCGGTCACCATAAACGGCATGGGAAAGTCGTTCCGATCGGTCAGCGGCGTTTTTACAAAACCCGGTGAGACCACCACCACATCAATGCCTTCGGCAGCCAGGTCTGCCCGCAGGGCATGGGCAAAGTAGGTCAGGGCGGCCTTGGATGCGCCATAACCTTCGGCCCGGCCAAACGGAAACCACCAGGCCGACGAGCTGACAATCACCAGGGTTGCTGGCTTGCCCTTTGCCCGGGTGGCCCGCAATGCGGGCAGGGCGATATCCAGGCTGCGGGCGGTGCCCAGCACGTTGGTAGTGATATTGGCCTCGATAACCTGGCTGTTGTAGTTGGCGACTTCCAGGTACTCGCAGGTACCGGCGTTCAGAATGGCCATGTCCAAGTCGCCAAAATGCTGGAGATCGCCCTGAATGGCAGACAAATCGTCCAGGCTGGTGGTGTCTGCCACGGCGGATGTAATCCGGTTCGGGTGCTGGCTGGCCAGCTTGTCCAGCGCCTCGGCCCGCCGGCCGGTAATGACCAGGTTGTGGCCGCGGTTTGCCAGTTCACTCACCAGGGCCTCGCCGATTCCGGAAGAAGCGCCGGTAAGCCAGATGTTCGATGCGGATTGCAGTCGTTTGTTCATCCTGCCTGCCTCTTCACCCAGCGGATGGCGCCACCGACCACCGGCAGGTTTTCGTAAAGCAGTTGCCCGGCATCGAAATAGTCCCGATGGAAGCGCACCTTGCCGTTGCTGATTTCCAGGTGACTGATGCCGTCTACGAACACGGTCTTTCCGTTACGGATGCGCTTGTGGCGCAGCTCCATTACCCAGGGGATGGTGCACCATTGCTGCTGGATAACCGGCGAGCTGAAACGGAACCGGCAATGGAGTACGTTGCCATAAGCCCCGGCCATGTATTCGGTAAGCTCGTTCAACCCGGACACCTGGCCGAACGGATCCTGGAAGTGGATGTCCTGGCTGTACACGTCCTTGAGCTGGCTCAGGTTGCCTTTGTCGAGTTGGTTGTACAGTGTGCAGAAGCGCTCAAGCACTTCCGGTAATTCAGCAACCGGTGTGCTGGTGTCTACGCTGGAAAGGTGTTGGCTCATTGGCTTGCCCTCCCGGTACGGTTGCGGTCGAGTTCGAGGGTTTCCTTACGGATATGGTCGGGGATCGGATTCAGGTCCCAGATAATGCCCAGTTTCGACAATACCCACAGGCCGTACCAGGTAATGTCGATTTCATACCAGCGGAAGCCCTGGCGAACCGCCGTCGGCCAGCGATGGTGGTTGTTGTGCCAGCCTTCGCCCAGCGTGATCAGTGCCAGCCAGAAGTTGTTGCGGCTGTCATCGCTGGTTTCAAAGCGGCGCTTGCCCCACACGTGGGACAGGGAATTAATAGAGACGGTGGCGTGAAACAGCACCACGGTGGAGATAAAGAAGCCCCAAACCAGTAGTTGCAGGCCGTTGGTGCCCAGCCCGGGCGCCCAGGCAGCCAGGGCTTCGCCAAGCAGGTAAATGGCGACTGCGAAGGCGGCAGGCACCAGGGAGTCGAAGCGATTGATAAAGCGCAGTTCCGGGAACTTGAGCCAGTCCTTTACCCGGCGCTCGTTCATGGCAAAACCGGCATCGCAGGTAAACCATCCCACGTGGGACCACCAGAATCCGCCCTGGTGGGGGGAGTGAAGGTCTTCCTCGCGGTCTGAATGCTGGTGATGGTGCCGGTGGTGCGCCGCCCACCAGAGAGGACCGCGCTGCGCGGCGCTGGCGCCCAGAACGGCAAACACAAATTGCGCGGGCCGGCTGGTTTTGAAGGATTTGTGGGAAAAGTAGCGGTGATAGAAGCCGGTAATCGCGAACATCCGAACCAGGAAAAATCCAAGGGCAAACACCATCGCGAAGGTGCTTGTGCCGGTCACCAATACCAGGAGACAAGCCAAGTGCAATGCAATAAACGGGAGTACCCGTACCCAGTTAAAGGTTCGGGACGAGGTATCTAGGTGATCTGATCCCGCTTCGGAATCGAACCATCTCAGAATATTTGTCAGCCAGTAATTCACTCGGGTCATAAATAACCATGCTCAATGTAACGTCAGACACCCCATCAATACGAAGTATCGCGATTATTGGTTCAGGCCTTGCGGGCCTTACCGCAGGAATTCTGCTTGGCCGAAAGGGCCATCATGTCAGGGTCTTCGAGAAAAGTCGTGGCCCCGGTGGCCGTATGTCGTCTAAACGGGTTTCCGGAAGCTCGGCGGACATCGGAGCCCAGTATTTCACGGTCCGTCACCCGGAATTTCTGGCGTTTTTGAAGGCGTATGCCGGAGCCGACAATTTTGCCCCCTGGCAGGGCCGTTTCGGCTTTCAGGGCGACGATAAACAGTGGCAGGCGTTCCCCGAGGAAACCCGCTACGTAGGCGTACCCCGAATGACCGCCATTACCCGGGCGTTGTCCGAACACGTTCCGGTAACCGCGCAGGTACGGATTGCGAAACTGGAGCGGGTCGGGGAGCAATGGCGCTTGATCTGCACCGAAGGCAACGACCACGGCAGCTACGACCAGGTGATCATCACAGCGCCTCCGGCCCAGGCCCGGGATCTGCTGGAGGCCAGTGGGCTGAACGAACTTGCCGGCGGTCTTGGCCATTCTGAAGACAGTATTCTGGCCTGCTGGGCGGTGGCCGCGCACTTTGAAGAAGCGCCGAGCGATGATTTTGATGCCATGCGGCCGGATTCCGACGTGCTTTACTGGGTGGCTAACAACTCCTCTAAACCGGAGCGCAACGATCAGGGCCAGTGGTGGGTGCTGCATGCCACGCCGGAATGGACGCAGGCCCACGTAGAGGAGCCCGCCGAAAAAGTGTCGGAGCAGCTGCTGGCTGCCTTTTACGAACTGACCGGGTATCAGGGCGCTGCGACCGATGCCGTAGCGCACAGGTGGCTTTACGCCCGCTCGGTGCAGCAGGAACAGCCGGGTTATCTGCTGGAACCCGGGCTGGGCGTAGGCCTGGCAGGAGACTGGCTCAATGGCGGCCGGGTAGAGGGCGCCTGGGAAAGCGCGACCCGACTGGTTGAAGCCCTGGGCTGATTATTCCATCAGGTCGGAAGGGGCCCGGGTGGTGACTTCCGGCCGGTGGTAGAAGTGGGTGATGGTGCCATCGCCAAACTTGGAGAAGAACGCGCTGACATCGGTGATCTTCCGCAGCGACCGCTCCCGGCTGACGGGGTTCTTCACCAGTACCTTGATGCCGTTGAAATTGTCCTGGATGTTGGAAAACCGGGCCCGCATGGAGCAGGTGACCACATCCACCGGGTTCAGGCCCAGCTCTCCGGCCAGCCAGTTGCCGTGTTGGGTAATCTCTGCCTTGGCCATGTTCTCCCGGGTGTCCAGGTGCTTGAGCTTCACCCGGTTCACAATGCTGAAGGAATAGCTCTTCGGCTGCCGTCTTGCCACTTTCCGGAACGCCTCCCAGAAGAAACTGTCGGTCAGTTCGGCGAAGTAGTTCATATCGCTCAGGCAGGTATCGATCCACTCGAAACTTTCCGGGTCTTCCAGGACTTCGTTGATTGCCTCGCGCAGCAGCCAGTCAAAGCCCAGGGCGGTCTTGTGGGCATAGACCTTGCGGTACATCTGGTAACGGCTGTACACAAAGTCTTCCAGCGCGCCCAGGCCTTTCTGGGTAATGGCCAGCCCCATCCAGGGTTCGGTTACGTCCCAGCCAAACCGCAGGTTGCTGAGCAGGTGGTCCAGGTTAAA
This sequence comes from Marinobacter vinifirmus, assembly GCF_002258215.1. GTDB lineage: Bacteria > Pseudomonadota > Gammaproteobacteria > Pseudomonadales > Oleiphilaceae > Marinobacter > Marinobacter vinifirmus. Next base: position 55,816 of record NZ_NEFY01000002.1, on the reverse strand, counting down.
GCCACCGATGGTGACGGAGCTGTGGAAGCCGTCCCGCAGCATATAGTCGGCCCGGTCGGCATCAATCTCGCCTGATACAATAGACGACAACAGTCCCGTGACCAGCCCGGGTACGTCGCGTTCCGGAATCGCCCCGGCAACGGCATCGTCGCCGGCGATGAAATCCCAGAAGGTGCGTGCGTGGCGGCAGAAGGTGTCACTGGGGGTGACGTCTGTGGTCTCCATAATGCCGATCACATCCACCCCATCCAGGCCGGCGCTTTCCAGGTCGACAGAGGTCAGCACTTCGTGCGCCACCCGCACAGAATAATGCTCATGCTCCAGTTCGTCCGGCTCGCCCCGGTGATAGCGCGAGTAATCCACGCCCTGCCAGAGGTCGGCAAACCGTCCGGGGCGGGACATCAGCTCCCGGATGCGCCGGGCCTGGGTAAACTGGTGGGAAAAGCTGGAATGGCCACTGTCGTGCAGCAGGCACCCCAGCCGGATGGTCTTGGCAAGGTAGTCGATGGCATCAAGCTGGCTCAGGCTCAGGTCCATGCGCTCACTCAGTTGCCGCTCCCGCAGGTAGGCATCGATCATCGAGCGGAACATCCGGGTGCCCACATGCATTACGCCAATGCTGTGCAGAAACCGGGAGTGGGTGGCACCGGGGAACACCAGGCTGAGAATGTCGTTCTGGCAAATGTTGCGTAAACGCTGGAACAGCGGGTGGTCAATAACCTGTATTTCATGGCGGTACAGGGGAATACCCCCGTGAACCGGATCCATGATCAGCTTGTCGTAGGCTCCGAGCAGGTCGTTGACGGCACGTCGCATGGTTACAATTCTCCCAAAATGATGACAGCGACCTTGTTATATCACAGGGGCATGCCAGAATAGGCGATATGACCCGAATTTCTCTTTTATCGCTGGTAGTTTAAGGCAATCAACATGAACTCGCGCACCGAGCGCATACTGATTATCGATGCCGACGAACAGGCTCGAAACGATTTGTCACGCTACCTTGAAGCGAGGGGTTTCTACGTGACCGGGTATCCCGATATCCAGTCCGCCCGCGGCTTGTTCGAAGATAAACTCCCGGACGTCATCTTTGCAGACCTGCCCGCCGACGCCATCCGTGATCTCACCACCCGGCTGGCGGACTCGGAAAGCTTTATTCCGGTGGTTACCTGCACGGCCAGTAACTCCAGTACCGATGTTATCCAGGCGCTGCGGGCCGGTGCCGCCGATGTGGTGCTCAAGCCCTGCAACGACGACAAAGGCGCACTGGATGATGTGATCGGCAAACTGTTCGACCGGGTGCGGGTTAACCGATTGAACCAGTTGTACCGACAGGAGCTGGAAGAAACCAACCGGGAGCTGCGTAGCGGTATTGCGGAGCTGAGGGCAGACCAGAACGCCGGGCGCAAAGTCCAGCTGCGAATGCTTCCGGACCACGATTTGCAGATTTCCGGGCTGCAGGTCGACCACAAGATCAAACCCTCGCTCTACCTGAGCGGCGATTTCCTCGATTATTTCCGCATCTCCGAAGACAAGGTGCTGGTATACATCGCCGATGTTTCCGGCCACGGTGCCAGCTCTGCCTTTGTCACCGTCTTGCTGAAAAACCTGACCAATCGTTTGCAGCGCAACCTCAAACGGCAGTCCAGCGACGACATCCTTCACCCGGAGCGCTTTCTCGAGCGGATCAACTCGGAACTGCTCGATACCGGTTTGGGTAAACACGTAACCGTGTTTGTGGGGATAATTTCCATATCTGAACGTATACTGAGTTATGCGGTGGGTGCACATTTCCCGATGCCGATTTTGTCGTTTGAAGACGGCGAAACCCGGTTTCTGGAAGGCAATGGCCTGCCGGTGGGGTTATTCGAAGATCCCGAATGGGAGGTGTATCAGGTTCATCTGGACCGGCCGTTCAGGTTGTTGATGTTTTCAGACGGCATTCTGGAAGTAATTGCTCCGAAATCGCTGGATGAAAAGGAACGAACACTACTTGAACTCGTGTCTGGAGGTAGTCACACTATCGCATCGCTGAGTGAGGCTCTGGGATTGGATACCATCTCCGAGTTGCCCGACGATATCGCGATAGTTTCGGTAACTGATGCCCTTGACGGGCCAGATAACACGTCGTCGACGTAGTGGCAGTGTGAAAAATGGCTGGTTATAAGATCCTGCAAGCAGAAAAGCAGGGAATTTACGTCCTGAAGTTTATTGGGGAAATCCGGCTGAACCTGTGTTCGACGCTGGACAATCTGGTTGAGACCATCACGGGTAACCCGCAGTTCAAAACGGTAATTATCGATCTGACAGAGACCGAAATTATCGACAGCACCACCCTCGGGTTGCTGGCCAAGATTGCCCTGGCTGCCCGAAAGCAGAGCCGCTTCCTGCCGACTCTGATCTCGACCAACCCTGATATTACCCGCATTATTACCTCAATGGGTTTCGACAAGATCTTTATCATTGTGCGCGAGCCCGCTTCCCGGATAGAAGAACTCGAAGAAATTCCCGTACTCAAGGCCAGCGAGCAGCAGGTGAGAGACAAGGTTCTGGACGCCCATAAAATCCTGATGGGTATGAACAGCAAGAACAGGGAAGAATTCAAGAATCTGGTGCGTGCCCTCGAGTGTGAAGAAACCGGCTAGGTTTCAGAACACCACGGGTGCGCTGCCCGTACGCAATAAAACGGAAATGATATGCCTGAAAACACCACTCCCCCGAAAGACGGGGCGAAGTCTTACGACGTTGCAGTGCTGGGTGGCGGTAGCTTTGGTACCGCCATGGCCAAGGTTCTTGGCGAAAACGGCCACACCGTCCATTTCTGGATGCGCGATGAAGCCCAGGCGGAGGAAGTTCGCCGTACCCGTGTGAACAAGCGCTACATGCCGGATGTCACCATTGAAGGCGACGTGCAGCCCACCACAGATCTGGCCGAAGCAGTTGCCAGGGCCGAAGTGGTATTGGTCGCTATCCCTTCCAAGGCGTTCCGCTCTGTGATCCGCGAGAATGCCGACGCATTCCGGGAGGGGCAGATTGTAGTTAGCCTGACCAAGGGTATTGAAGAACACGGCTTCAAGCTGATGAGCGAAATCCTGATGGAGGAGCTTCCACGCTGTCGCTCCGGGGTTCTCAGCGGCCCGAACCTGGCGGCCGAGATCGTCAATCGTGAGCTGACCGCCACGGTCATTGCCGCCAAGGATCCGGAAGTTCGCCGCACGGTGCAGGATCTACTGGGGTGCGAGTATTTCCGGGTATACGCCAACGTAGACGTGTATGGCGTAGAACTGGCCGGCGCCCTCAAGAACATTTACGCCATTGTGGCCGGCCTGGCCTCGGCGCTGGAGATGGGTGAAAACGCCCGGGCCATGCTGATTACCCGAGGGCTGGCGGAAATGAGCCGCTTTGCCGTAAGCCTTGGGGCCAACCCGATGACCTTTATGGGGCTGGCGGGCGTTGGCGACCTGATTGCTACCTGCACATCGAACAAAAGCAGGAACTACCGGATTGGTTACGCCGTGGGCAAGGGCAAGCAACTGGACGAAGCGGTGAAAGAGCTGGGCCAGGTAGCCGAGGGCATCTACACCCTGAAACTGGTGCGGGAGAAATCGGAATCCATCGGCATTTACATGCCGCTGGTGCGGGGGCTTTACGAGATTCTGTACAACGGTGCTTCGATCAACGCGGTCATCAGCAGCCTGATGATGGCGGTACAGAACTCTGACGTAGAATTTATTCTGCCCCGGACTATCACCCAGTAAAGGCTTCTGCGAACGAGGAGCGCTTATGCAACTGATCATCATGCGCCATGGCGAAGCCGGCTGGCACAGCCTGGACCAGGAACGGGAGCTCACCGATGTGGGTCGGCACGGGGCTGCAGCCGTGGCCGCGGCAATCGGCAAATCCTCCTGGCGCCCGGACCGGATCTGGTGCAGCCCCTACACCCGGGCCCGGCAAACCGCAGCGATTGTCTCTGAAGTGCTGAATTGCCCGGTAGACGAAAAGCCGTTCATTACCCCGGACGATGATCCTGGGCTTTGCCTTGACGCTTTACTGGAAACCGATATTTCCCGTTTGATGCTGGTGTCCCACATGCCCCTGGTGGGCAGCCTGTCTACCTTGCTGGTGGACGGCCATCGCAAGGGCATTCCCTTTATGACCGCCCAGGCCGTGGTGCTGGATATGCCGGTGGTGGGCCCGGGCTGCGCTGACTTGAAAGAGCAGTTTCTGCCCTGATCTTTACCCTGTCATTCCATTTCTCAAGTTTCGAGACGCCATGTACAGCTTTCCGATCGAGTATATCGAACCCGTGTTCCGCCCGCCGAGCGAGGCAAAGTCCCTGATCCTGCCGGTGACCAACGGCTGCTCCTGGAACCAGTGTACGTTTTGCGAAATGTACACCCAGCCCCAGAAGAAATTCCGGGCCAGGAAGCCTGAGGACATCCGGGCCGATATCGCAAAGGCTGCCGAGGCCTTCGGTGACGTCCGCCGGGTGTTTCTGGCCGATGGCGATGCCATGGTGCTGCCAACCCGCCGGTTGCTGGAAATCCTGAGCGACCTGAAAGCCGCCTTTCCGGGACTCCAGCGTGTTTCAAGCTACTGCCTGCCACGGAACCTGGCGAAGAAATCTGTTGAAGACCTGGTGCAGTTGCGCGAAGCCGGGCTTGGCATCCTGTACGTGGGCATGGAATCCGGCGACGACGAAGTATTGAAACGCATCAATAAAGGTGAAAGCTGGGAATCCACCCGTTCCGCCCTGACCAAGATTCGCGAGGCAGGCCTGACCAGCTCTGTGATGGTGCTTAACGGCCTGGGTGGTGAAACCCTGTCGCGCCAGCATGCCATCAACACCGCCACCCTGTGCAACGAAACCCAGCCGGATTACCTGTCGACACTGGTTGTCAGCTTTCCCCAGGGCGAAGAGCGTTTCCGGGAGGGTTTTGGTGATGATTTCGTACCCCTGAGCCAGCAAGGTTTATTTGAGGAAATCCGCCTGTTCCTCGAGCACCTGGAACTGGAGAAAACCATTTTCCGCAGTGACCATGCCTCCAACTACCTGGTGCTCAAGGGCACCCTGGGCCGGGACAAGCAGCGAATGCTGGAGCAGGTCAACCTGGCCATCAGCAATCCCGGTGCGGCGGCGCTGCGCCCCGAGTGGATGCGCGGACTGTAAACGGAGTAGATCACTATGACCCGAAAGCCTGATGAACTGGCCTCAGCTGTTGAACAGAATGCCGGTGGCAAGGCCTTGCCACCGCTAGACCAATGGAACCCGGGGCTGCTGGGGGACATGGACCTGCTGATCACCCGGGACGGCTCCTGGCTGTTCGAGGGCAAACCCATCGGCCGGGAAGCGATCGTGCGACTGTTTTCCACGATTTTGAGAAAAGAGCAGGACGGCGCCTACTACCTGGTCACCCCGGTTGAGAAGTGGCGGATTGCGGTAGAAGACACGCCGCTGCTGGCCCACTCGGCAGAGGCCACGGGAGAGGGTGATAGCCAGGTGATTTCGGTGACCACCAATATGGGCGAAACCCTGGAAATCGGCCCGGACCATCCGCTTGAGGTGGGGGCCTATCCCGACAGCGACGAGCCCCGGCCAGTTGTCGCCGTCAGGCACGGCGTGGAAGCACGGTTGGTGACCAATGCCTTTTACCAGTTGGCAGAGTTTGTTGAAGAGCAAACGGTAAACGGCGAAACCGTGCTGGGAGTTTTTAGCCACGGAAAATTCTGGAAAATCGGGCAGGGCGGTTGAAAAGCCCCTGACCACCCCAATGAATGAGGTAGAAAACGCAGTCTGTCACTTGTTAAACTGTTTTTTCTTACTTGTTATCGAGCCTGGCTCTCTAACGAGGCCCGGTGGTCGTTAGTCCCTCTGTGCAGTATGGCTGTTCAAGATTACTTTCGATTACCTACATCTTAAATACACAGTCATTGCGACACGCAAGGAGATCACATGGCCCAACCTCGTGTTGTCACCATCCATTACACGCTCACTAACGACCAGGGAGAGCAACTCGATTCCTCCCGCGTAGAAGGCCGTGAGCCGCTGTCTTACCTGGAAGGTGCACAGAACATTATCGGTGGACTGGAAAACGCACTGAACGAAAAGAGCGCTGGCGACCAGGTTAAAGTCTCTGTAGCTCCTGCTGAAGGCTACGGCGAAGTTAACGAAGAACTGATCCAGCCGGTTCCGCGTTCTGCCTTCGAAGGCGTCGACACCATCGAGCCGGGCATGCAGTTCCAGGCCCAGACTCCGGGCGGCCCCCAGGTTGTTCGCGTTGTTGAAGTCAGTGACGAGACCGTCACCATCGACGCCAACCACCCGCTGGCTGGCCAGACTCTGCACTTCGACGTTGAAGTAGTAGAAGCTCGCGAAGCAACCGACGAAGAGCAAGAGCACGGCCACGTGCACTGATCTCTTCCGAAAGGTTGATCAAAGAACGGCTCCTGCGGGGGCCGTTTTTTTTGGTTTTTTGCCACGAAATCCACGAAAAAACACGAAAAAAGACACAAAAAAGCCGGAGACGAGCTCCGGCATTTTCTGGTCAGTACACCCGCTTACATATTCGGGTAGTTGGGACCACCGCCGCCTTCCGGCGTTACCCAGGTGATGTTCTGGGCAGGGTCCTTGATGTCGCAGGTCTTGCAGTGAACACAGTTCTGGGCGTTGATCTGGAACTTCTTGCCGCTGCCATCTTCCGCTTCAACCACTTCGTACACGCCGGCCGGGCAGTAGCGCTGGGCGGGCTCGTCGAACTTGGGCAGGTTGTCCTTCAGCGGAATGTCCGGATCGGTCAGCTTCAGGTGAACCGGCTGGTCTTCCTCGTGGTTGGTGTTGGAGATAAACACCGAGGACAGGCGGTCGAAAGTCAGCTTGTTATCGGGCTTCGGATAGGTGACCTTCTTGCACTCGGATGCCGGCTTCATGGTGGCGTAGTCCGGGGTAGTATCGCGGAACGTGATCGGCAGGCTGCCACGCAGAATGTTCTGCTCGAAGAAGGCAATGGCGCCGCCTACGATGTTACCGAACTTGTGCATGGCCGGGCCGAAGTTACGCTCGGCGTACAGCTCTTTGTACAACCAGCTGTCTTCAAAGCGCTTCTGGAAGCTGGTGATCTCTTCGCCAGACTTGCCTTCTTTCAGAGCTTCGAACACCGCTTCGGCGCCCAGCAGGCCAGATTTCATGGCAGTGTGGGAGCCCTTGATTTTGGAACTGTTCAGGGTGCCGGCATCGCAACCCAGCAGCAAGCCGCCCGGGAAGCTCATTTTCGGCAGGGCGTTGTAGCCACCCTTGGCGATGGCGCGGGCGCCGTAAGCAACACGCTTGCCGCCTTCCAGGTACTTCTTCACCTCAGGGTGGTGCTTCAGACGCTGGAATTCCTCAAACGGGCTCAGGTGCGGGTTGCTGTAGGACAGATCGGTGATCAGGCCAACATAAACCTGGCCGTTTTCCAGGTGATACAAGAAAGAACCGCCGGTAGAGCCAGACTCATTCAGCGGCCAGCCAGTGGTATGAACCACCAGGCCCGGCTCGTGTTTGGCCGGGTCAATGTCCCACAGTTCTTTGATGCCGATGCCGTAGTGCTGAGGGTCTTTGCCTTCATCCAGCTTGAAATCGCTGATCAGGCGCTTGCCCAGATGGCCGCGGCAGCCTTCGGTGAACAGGGTGTACTTGGCGCGCAGCTCCATACCCGGCATGTAGCCATCTTTCTGGGAGCCGTCACGGGCCACGCCCATGTCGCCGGTGATGATACCTTTAACCTGGCCATCTTCAATGATGGTCTCAGAGGCGGCAAAGCCCGGGTAAACCTCTACGCCCAGCTGCTCGGCCTGTTCGGCCAGCCAGCGGCACAGGTTGCCCAGACTGATAATGTAGTTGCCGTGGTTGTGCATGTTCTTGGGCACAAAGGCATTGGGAACCTTGGTAGCTTTTTCCTGGTTCTTGAGCAGGAAAATGTCGTCCCGGGTAACCGGCGTATTCAGGGGAGCGCCTTTTTCTTTCCAGTCCGGGAAGAGTTCATTCAGGGCAGTAGGCTCGAATACGGTACCTGCGAGGATGTGCGCCCCAATTTCAGAACCTTTTTCTACTACACAGACAGTCAGTTCTTCGCCAGCTTCCTGCGCCAGTTGCATGACGCGGCAGGCTGCAGACAGGCCAGCAGGGCCGCCGCCGACGATCAGAACATCAAATTCCATCGATTCGCGTTCCACGTTGGTCTCCTCAAACAGCTTCTAATGAATGTTATTAACCCGAAGGATAGCGCATTTCAAGAATCAAACAAACGTTTGTTTGAAATCTGCCCTTACCTTTGGCATTGTACGTATACACCGAAATATCGTGTGTTTTGAGTCGATTTTTAGTATCGTCTCATTGTCAGGTCGGGTCAACCCGGTCCTTTGACTGTGAAGACTCATTAAACCCATCGTAGAAGAACGAGGAATCTATGAAGGTTCTGGTCGCTGTAAAACGAGTTATCGACTACAACGTGAAGGTGCGTGTCAAGCCGGACAACACCGGCGTTGATCTCGCCAACGTCAAGATGGCAATGAACCCGTTCTGCGAAATCGCAGTTGAAGAAGCGGTTCGTCTGAAGGAAAAGGGCGTTGCCAGTGAAATCGTGGTTGTATCCATTGGCCCGAAGGCTTCCCAGGAGCAGATTCGTACTGCACTGGCGCTTGGCGCTGACCGTGGTATCCACATCGAGACTGACGAAGAAGTACAGTCCCTGGAAGCGGCCAAGCTGCTGAAGGCGGTTGTCGAGAAAGAAGAGCCCAAGCTGGTTATTCTGGGCAAACAGTCCATCGATTCCGACAACAACCAGACTGGCCAGATGCTGGCCGCTCTGACTGGCATGGGCCAGGGCACTTTCGCTTCCGAAGTGGTTGTTGACGGTGAAAAGGTTAACGTAACACGCGAAGTAGACGGCGGTCTGATGACAGTTGCCCTGAACCTGCCGGCGGTTGTTACCACTGACCTGCGTCTGAACGAGCCGCGTTACGCTTCTCTGCCGAACATCATGAAGGCCAAGAAGAAGCCGCTGGACGCCATGAGCCCCGCCGATCTGGGTGTTGAAATCGCCCCGCGCCTGACCACCCTGAAGGTCGAAGCCCCGGCTGCACGCCAGGCTGGTATCAAGGTGGCAGACGTAGCTGAGCTGGTGGATAAACTGAAGAACGAAGCGAAGGTGATCTAAATGAGCATCCTGGTAATTGCTGAACACGACAACAGCAGCCTGAAGCAGGCTACTCTGAACGTTGTAGCGGCTGCCAAGGCCATCGGTGGCGACATCGACGTGCTGGTTGCCGGTGAGAACGTAGGCGCCGTCGCTGAAGCCGCTGCCAAGGCAGAAGGCGTGAACAAGGTACTGGTTGCAGACAACGCCGCGTACGGTCATTTCCTGGGTGAGAACCTGGGTGACCTGGTTGCTGAAGTGGGTAAGGGCTACAGCCACATCCTGACTTCTGCCGGTACCACCGGTAAAGACTTCATGCCGCGCGTTGCTGCGCTGCTGGACGTTGCCCAGGTATCCGACATTATCCGCGTTGAGTCTGACGACACCTTCGTTCGCCCGATCTACGCCGGTAACGCCATCGCGACCGTAAAGGCCAGCGACAGCATCAAGGTTATCACTGTACGTCCGACCGCGTTCGACCCGGTTGCTGCTGAAGGCGGTTCTGCTTCGGTAGAACAGCTGGACGTTGTAAAAGACGCCGGCCTGTCTTCTTTCGTAGGCGAAGAGCTGGCCAAGTCTGACCGTCCGGACCTGGCTTCTGCCGGTATCGTAATTTCCGGTGGTCGTGGCATGCAGAACGGCGACAACTTCAAGATGCTGGAGCAGGTTGCTGATCTGATGGGTGCCGCTGTTGGTGCATCCCGTGCCGCAGTTGACGCCGGCTTCGTACCGAACGACATGCAGGTTGGTCAGACCGGTAAGATCGTTGCTCCGCAGCTGTACGTTGCGGTGGGTATCTCCGGTGCCATCCAGCACCTGGCGGGTATGTCTGACTCCAAGGTGATCGTTGCGATCAACAAGGACGAAGAAGCGCCGATCTTCCAGGTTGCTGATTACGGCCTGGTTGCGGACCTGTTTGAAGCAGTTCCGCAGTTCGAAGAAGAGCTGAAGAAAGTTCTGTAACTTTCGGATCTCTTTAGCAAAAAAGGCACCTCAGGGTGCCTTTTTTGTTTTTGAAACAATGTGTTTTTCGGCTTTACCGATAATCAGGGTATCCGCGAGGATATGCAGGGCCCGGTTGGTGGTACGGACCGCCTTGTACACCTGCTCGGTTTTTTCGTGATGGGTTTGCTGGACCTTCCTGGTACTGTTGCGAAACTCTTCATCGCTGGAAAACATGTCGATCAGGCCAAACGTGGTGTTGGCGATGGCCTTGTGCACTTTCTCGACCGCCATGGCGCCGCCAGAGACCGTATCCTCCAGCAATTTCGCACGGTTACGGACTTCCAGCAGTTCCATACGGCTTTTCTGGACGGCACTGCGGGCACTGATGCGGTGGGTGTTAAGAATCCTCAGATCACGGCGGTTATCGCCGGATACACGAAAACCGGCAAACAGGCAGCCGGCGGTGGCGGCAAGGCTCAGGGCAACAAGAATCTGGGCGATCATGGCCGAGGCTCCTCAGCGGTATTCAATGTGCATTTCGACATCGATATCACGCTCTTCGAGTTCCACTTCGAGTTCTTTCATGACTTCCTGATAGACCATTTTCCGGGTCATTACCGGTAAGCGATCGGCAAGCAGCCGGCCGGTCCGGGATTCCCGCTTGGCCAGGGAAATCGGGTCCAGCACCCGAAGGGTCAGTATCAATTCCGGATCCTGGCTGGTCTCTGGGATACCTTCGTTCTCCAGCATCTGGGCGATCATCTTCTTCTGCTCGAGGAATTGCCAGAGCAGCAGGGCGCTGAACACCAGAAGAATCAGGCTGGTGAGTGCAAGCAACGTGTTCAAAGGGCACCTCCCGGGTGTCTTGTGTGCATGTACAGAGTGTGCCCCAGTCTGCATGACAAACGATTGGCCGGGAGGACGCCCCGGACAGCGTAAACAGGAAAGTAGAACCTGTGTTCAAACCTGTTACCATCGTAACCCAACACCCGTTTGAATAAGGATAGATAATGACCAACACCACACAGGCAGAGTTTGATCTGGTCGTATTTGGCGCCACCAGCTTTGTGGGCCAGATTCTTTCCCGGTATCTGATGGAGACTTACGGCACCGGTGGTGAAGTCCGTTGGGCCATTGCCGGCCGTTCCGAGAGCAAACTGGCCAGCCTGAAGGCTGAGCTGGGGGATAACGCCTCTGCATTGCCGGTTATTCTGGCAGATGCCTCTGACGACGACGCCCTTGCCGCCATGTGCCGACAGACCCGGGTGATTATTTCTACCGTTGGTCCCTATGCGCTGTATGGCGAGCCGCTGGTGAAAGCCTGCGTGTCCACCGGCACCGATTACTGCGACCTGACCGGCGAAGTGCAGTGGATTCGCCGGATGATAGAGCGTTATGAAGACCAGGCCAGGCAGACCGGAGCCCGGATTGTTCATTGTTGCGGTTTTGACTCGATTCCTTCCGATATGGGCGTCTGGTTCCTGCAGCAGAAATCCGAAGAGACCTTCGGCCAGCCCTGTCGCGATGTGCGTATGCGTGTGAAAGTGGCCAAGGGCGGGCTGTCCGGCGGAACTGTAGCCTCCATGATCAACGTAGCCAAAGAGGCCGGGGCAGACCCGAAGCTCCGGAAAGAGCTTGCTAACCCGTTCTCCATCTGCCCGCCGGAACATCGTTCCAGCACGCGCCAGCCGAGCCTTAAAACAGCGGAATTCGATAAAACCTTCAATGCCTGGCTGGCACCGTTTGTGATGGGTGCCATCAATACCCGGGTGGTTCATCGCTCTAACGCCCTGCAGCAAGCCCGCTACGGCAAGGAATTCACCTACGACGAAGCCATCATGACCGGCAAAGGCACCAAGGGACGCCTGACGGCCTATGGCATTGTGGCCGCCCTGGGCGCCTTCTTTACCGCATCGGCCATCAAGCCAACCCGCTGGGTGGTGGAAAAACTGGTGCCCAAGCCGGGTGAGGGGCCAAGCCCGGAATCACAGGAAAAAGGCTTCTACGACATCCGCTTTGTCGGACGTACAGAAGATGGCAAGACCCTGATCACCAAGGTGACGGGCGACCGGGATCCGGGCTACGGCTCTACCGGCAAGATGCTGGGTGAATCCGGTATGTGCCTGGCCTTTGATGTGAAAGACGAAGTGCCTGGTGGTTTCTGGACTCCGGCCTCTGCGCTTAACGGTAAGTTGCTTGAGCGCCTGACTACCAGGGCGGGGCTGACTTTCGAACTGCTCGAAACCCGCTGAGCCGCTAGTTCAAATGCAGAATGTGGCCGGATGGCAGCAATGCCTCCGGCCCGTGGCCCAATGAAATCACTGCGCGCCCGTCCAGCCACTGATCAATCCGGGGAGCTATGCGGCCCCGGGTATCGGCATCCACGCCGGTAAAGGGTTCATCCAGAATCACCAGCGGTGCTTTACTCAACAATACCCGGGCCAATACCAGCCGGCGGGCTTCACCGCCCGACAAGCGGCTGCCGCCGTTCCCCAGCCAGGTATCCAGGCCTGCAACCTCACGGCTGAAGCGCTCGGCCAGTTCCACCAGCTCCAGTACATGCCAGAGTTCGCCGTCCGTTGCTTCTGGATTACCCAGCAACAGGTTGGCTTTGACGGTGTCGTCGAACACAACCGTAGTTTGAGTCAGGTAGGTGCAGGGCAGGGACTCCAGAGAACCTGCAACGGGATCAATCAAACCGGCAAAGGTATCTGCCAGGGATGATTTTCCGCTGCCAGACACCCCGACTACGCCCAGGCGATCTCCGGGTTCGACCGCTACCGAGAAGTGGGTGATAACCGAAGACTGCCCCGGGTGGCCAACGGCCAGGTCGCTCGCGGTCAGCGCGCTTTGTTTTGCGCCCTGTCCGGCCGGCCTCTTCTGGAAGCCAGGCTGTTCATCTGCGGGTTGTACATCTTCATTGAGACGCCTGGCGGCTGCCAGTGTTGCACCAAACTTTCCAAAGGCTTCAGGCAGCATGCCGTAAACTTCTCCCAGACCAAGCAGGGCAATGGGCAGCAGCACCAGAACCGGCCCGGATACGAGATCCTGTTGGAACAAGCCAAAGCCGGCCCACAGGGCGATCACCGCTGACAGGTTTACAAGCAACACTGTTACCGAGAGGTGCCAGCCCACCCTGGCATCGACCTCCGCCTGGCTTTGTGAAAGCGCAAAGGCGTGGCGCATCAGCCGGCCCGAATGTTTGCCCGTACGGCCGGCGGCGGTGAGTTCTGCAAAGCCTTCGAGGTGTTCAATCACCTGGCCGCGAAGTTGTTCCTGCCGTTCGTTTAACTGTCCCGACAGCGCCCGGGTGCGAACATACAGCCCCCAGGTGGCGAGACCGAAGGCTGTTGCCAGAATACCCAGCAGTATCAGCGCAATGGTGCCGCTGAACAGCAGCCAGGCCAGGCCGACAATCATCAGGGTAACCAGCGCCGCCAGTGCGGTAGGGGCAATCAGGCGCAGGTACAGGGTGTCCAGGGCGTCTACATCGGCAGTCAGGCGTGACAACCACTGGGCTCCGGTTTTATCGCCTCGCTGGCGTTTACCCGCCTGCGCCAGCCGGTTGAACAGCGCTACGCGAATATCGGTAAGCAGGCTCAGCACCGTATTGTGGTTGTAAAGCCGCTCCAGGTATCGGGAAACCGTTCTGGACACCGCAAAGAATCGAATCCCGCTGCCGGGCACATAAAGATTGATGTACGCCTGAACGCCCGCCGCAAACAGCAATCCCACCAGGGCAGTTTCGGTCAGGAACCATCCGGACAGGGCCAGCAAGGCAATGCCGGATATCAGTGTTGCCAGCAGCAGGGCACCGCCCGCCACCAGCCGACCCCGGCGGCGAAGAATCAGCTGTAACCAGGGCCTGAGTTCACGCATTGCGCACCTCTGCGCCGGAGACGATCAGAACCCGGTTGGCCAGTGCCAGCAGCGCCTGGTGATGGGTAGAGAAAATCACGGTCTTGCCGGCTTCGGAAAGCTTGTGCAGAGCTTCCAGAACACAGATTTCGCTGGTGGCGTCCAGGCCGGCGGTCGGCTCATCCAGCAGAACCAGCTCATGATCCGCCAGAAAAATGCGGGCAAGACTGAGCCGCCGGGCCTGGCCGCCGGACAAGCCCTGGGCATCTTCGCCAATACGGCTGTTGATGCCCTGTTCCCGGCTGTCGAGCAACTCGGCAAGGCCGACCCTGCGCAGGGCATTCTCAATGGCTATGTCGGATGCGTCAGGGCTGGTCAGCCTTAGATTGTCCGCCCAGGAACCTTGAATCCAGAAGCCTTTCTGGCCCAGCCAGCCGAAAGGGGATGAGCCCGCAGATTGTCCGAACACCGATATTGTTCCGGCATCGGGGCGGATAAACCCGGCTAACAGGTGCAGTAACGACGACTTTCCGCCACCGGACGGCCCTGTGAGCGCGATCACTTCACCGCGCTTTACCTGCATGTTCAACTGATCAAACACTGGAGGGCTATCGGAATAGCGCAGGGATACGCCGCTCAGGGCGATCGTGTCCGCCGTGGCGGTGGGTTTGGTTTGTGCCTGGACATTTCCGGCGCCGGAAACGGGCTCCTGAAGCCGGGCAAGAATCTCTGCTCCGGCGCCCAGGGCGGCGGCCCGGTCGTGATAATGCTGGGATAATGTCCGTAATGGCTGAAAGAACTCCGGTGCCAGCAGCAGGATCAGCAGGCCGGAGAACAGGGTGAGCTGATCGCTGGGGCCAAAGGTGATATAGCCCAGCAACCCGAAACCGATGTAAATGGCGATGACGGCAATGGCGACCGAGGAAAAGAACTCCAGTACCGCCGACGACAGAAAGGCCACCTTCAGGGTTTTCATGGTGATACGCCGGTACTGATCCGAGCGTTGATACAGGGTATCGCTGGCCTGGGCGGTCTGGCCGAACAGCTGCAAGGTCGTCAGGCCTCGAACCTTGTCCAGAAACTGCCCGGACAGCCGGCTGATGGTTTCGAAATGCTGCTGGTTCACTTTCTCTGCACCCATACCGACAAGGGCCATGAACAGAGGGATCAGGGGCGCGGATAACAACAGAAAGATGCCGGCCAGCCAGTCGAGCCAGAACACCAGCGCAAGAATCATCAGAGGGATAACGGTGGCCAGGATCATCTGGGGCAGGAACCTGGCGAAATAACCGTGCAAGGCTTCCACGTGGTCCAGCCATTCTCGGGCCAGGGAAGCGGCAGAGGCTTCCGACAGAGCTACGGGGCCGGCAGCTTGCCAGTGGTCATTCAGTTGGCGACGGGCATGCCGGCGTACCTGTTCGCTGCAGCGCGCCGCAAAGCGTGTTTGCAGGCCCTGGCAAACTGCCCGCACAACGAGCATGCCCACCAAAACCAGAAACCAGGGGGTGAGGGCAGAGACCGGCTCACCGGCAATTACCCCCTGATAAACCAGCCAGGCCAGTAACACCATCTGCACGATGGTGGCCAGCCCGGCCAGGGTACCGGCGACTACTGTGGCGTTTATCCAGCGCTGGCTGGTCCGGGCAAGCCCGGCCAGCCAGCCTTTGATATCAGCTTGTGCCGGTTCTGCCACTCAGTGATACCCTTCGCCGGCCCGCACCTTGCCGCGGAATACCCAGTACGTCCAGGCGGTGTATACCAGCACAATGGGAATTACGAACAGCAGGCCCAGCAGCAGGAACAGCTGGGATTCATAGGCAGACGCTGCATCCCAAAGGGTGTAGTTGGGCGGCACCATATAGGGCCAGCGGCTGACCACAAGCCCCAGATAGGTGGTGATGAACAGCCCCATGGTGGCTACGAAGGGCATACCTTCGAAGCGGTTGCGCACAGAGCGCCAGATCTGGAAGGCGCACAACAGTGTCAGGGCCGGAAGGATCCAGATGATACCGATGTGGTCAAACCAGCGTTCACGCACCATGTCGTCCACAAACGGTGTCCACACGCTGATAATGGCGAAGATGGCCAGCACGGCGAACAGCAGCGGCGTTGTTACCCGGTAAGCCCAGTCCTGCAGGCGGCCTTCGGTTTTCAGGATCAGCCAGGTGGAGCCGAGCAGGGCATAGCCTGCCAGTGTGCCGAGGCCGGTCAATACGGTGAACGGGGTAAGCCAGTCCAGCGCGCCACCCACATACACGCCATCAACTGTGTTGAAACCCTGGATATAGGCACCAACCACCGCCCCCTGGGCGAAGGCGGCGACGGTGGAACCGCCGGCAAACGACCAGTTCCACAGGTAGCGGGACGTGCGCGCCTTGAACCGGAATTCGAACGCCACACCCCGGAAAATCAGCCCGGCCAGCAGCAGGAACACGCCAATGTAGAGCGCAGGCAGGAAGATGGTGTACACCATCGGGAAGGCGGCCAGCAGCCCGGCACCGCCCAGTACCAGCCAGGTTTCGTTGCCGTCCCAAACCGGTGCCACCGAGTTCATCATGGTGTCGCGGTCTTCTTCAGAGGGGGCGAAGGGAAAGAGAATGCCGACGCCCAGGTCGAAGCCGTCCATCAGCACATACATGATGATGCCGAAGCCGATAATAAACGCCCAGATGAGGGCCAGATCAAACAGTTCCATCAGGATTGCCCTCCTTCGTTAACGGGTTTTGCGTGGTTAACCGAACCCTTGCCGGATTCGATCTCGAACGGAACATGGGCCGCCGAGAGCGGGCGGGCAGGGCGATCGGCTTCATGGTCGGTATCGTCTTCATCGCCTTCCAGGCCGACGAACAACACCCGCATCAGGTAGTAAACACCGGCGGAGAATACCGCTGCGTACACCAGGATGTAACCGATGAGGGTGAACAGCGCCATGCCCCCGGTCAGCGAGGGTGTTACCGAATCAGCCTGGTTCATAATGCCGTATACAAGCCAGGGAGCCCGGCCAACTTCGGTTACGAACCAGCCGGTCAGTACCGCGAAGAAGGGCGCAATGCTCATGGCGCGCAGCCCCTGCAGGAACCAGCGGGCCTTGTAGTAGCGGCCGCCGGCCCGAAGCACCAGCCCGGTTACCGCGAACAGGATCATCAGCATACCCAGGCCAACCATCACCCGGAACGACCAGAACACAATCGCCACCGGAGGCTGCTCTTCTCTGGGAACATCCTTCAGGCCAGGTACCACACCATCCCACTCGTGGGTGAGAATCATGCTGGCCAGGCTGGGGATGCCGATTTCAAAATGGTTGGTTTGTGCTTCCTGGTCCGGAATGGCGAACAGCAACAGCGGCACATTGGAAGAGGTTTCCCAGTTGCCCTCCATAGCAGCCACTTTCGCAGGCTGGTGTTCCAGTGTGTTCAGGCCATGGAAGTCACCGACCACCAACTGGGCCGGGGCAATAAACAGCAGCAGCCACAGGCACATGGACAGCGCCTTGCGGTTGGCTTCTACCTCCCGGCCCTTGAGAAGGTACCAGGCACTCACACCGGCTACCACAAAGCTGCCGGTCAGGAATGAAGCCAGCCCCATGTGCATGAAGCGGTAGGGGAATGACGGGTTGAAGATGGCTTCGCTCCATGACACCACATGGAACACGCCGTCACGCAGCTCAGTGCCCGCCGGAGTTTGCATCCAGCTGTTGGCCGACAGTATCCAGAACGAGGAAATGAACGTGCCGGTGGCAACCATAATGGCCGCAAACAGGTGAACGCCCGCAGGAACCTTGTTGCGCCCGAACAGCAGAACCCCGAGGAACGCCGCTTCCAGGAAGAAGGCCGTGATAACCTCATAGCTCAGAATCGGGCCAAGGAAGTTGGCAGAAGCCTGGGAGAAGTTACTCCAGTTGGTACCGAACTGGAACGACATCACGATCCCGGAGACCACCCCCATCCCGAAGACAACGGCGAAGACCTTTGTCCAGAATCCGGAAAGCTTCGTCCATACCGGGTTACGGGTTTTGAAGGCAAGGCCTTCCAGAACGGCTATATAAGATGCAAGCCCGATGGTAAATACCGGGAAAATGGCGTGAAATGACACGACAAACGCGAACTGGATTCGCGATAGGATGAGGGGATCTAGTTCCACAGGAACCTCCGGTAACTTTCACAAATCACAACAGACAGGTGCTAACCCGCCCGGCCGCTGCCTTAGGCGATTTTGTTATGTTGTTATTACCGGCAGTTAATTATGATGCTACGGGAATTGTAGCAGAAAGAAATAGGGCAGTTTGTCGCACCCTTGATATAAAACAATGACGGTGAACCTATGAGCTTCTACGAAGACCGGATTCTTCCCCACATTATCGACAAGGCCTGCTCCATGGGCCAGGTAATGAAACTGCGCAGCCAACTTGTGCCAAGGGCTCGCGGCCGTGTGCTGGAAGTGGGAATGGGCTCGGGTATTAACCTGGAATTCTATAACCAGGACCAGGTGGAAATGGTGTACGGGCTGGAGCCATCGGAAGGCATGCGGCGCAAAGCCTTGTCGAACCTGGGCCGGTCACCGGTGCGGGTTGAATGGCTGGATCTGCCCGGTGAGAAGATTCCGCTGCAGGACAATTCGGTTGATACCGTTCTGCTTACCTTCACCCTGTGCACCATTCCGGACTGGCACACGGCCTTGCTGCAGATGAAGCGGGTACTCAAGCCCGGTGGCGACCTGCTGTTCCTGGAACACGGAGAAGCCCCACACGACACCACGCGCAAATGGCAGCACCGGATAACACCAAGCTGGCGAAAGCTGGCCGGCGGCTGTCACCTGAACCGGCACATTGCGGAATTGATTGAACACGCCGGCTTTGAGATCCAGGAGCTGGAGAATCTGTATATGCCCAATGCACCGAAAATTGCCGGCTATATTTACAAGGGCAGGGCAACCAAGCCGGACTAACCTGAGCCCTGGCCGAAAACTGTTCAATTACTGAGCGATTCTGACAGCGGAATTGCGTTAGCCATCCGGGCCTTATACAATTCCGGCCTTCAGTTTTCCCCCGATGCTCCGGTGGTGAAATTGGTAGACACAAGAGACTTAAAATCTCTCGACCGTAAGGTCGTGCCGGTTCGATTCCGGCCCGGAGCACCATCCTGATTTCCCCGGCCCTTCAGCCGAAAATGTTTGCCGCATCCTCACCAAAGCAGGCAACCCGGTTCCGGCCCTGATCCTTCGCTTCGTACAACGCCAGGTCTGCGCTGCGCATGAGTGTGGAGCCGGAAACATTGTCCACGTTTACACTACTGGCAACACCGGCACTCACGGTAACGACATCGCTGACCGGAGAGTCTGCGTGGGGCAGTTTCAGGCCTGCGATGGCTTTATGGAGTTCTTCGGCACAGGTTCTGGCTTGTTCCAAACCTGTTTCGGGCATCAGCACACTGAATTCCTCACCCCCGGTACGGGCAACCAGAAAGCCATGGGGCTTGACGGTTTGCTCCATGCACTCCGCAACTCTGGCGAGACACCTGTCACCCTCCGGATGGCCATAGCGGTCGTTATAAAGTTTGAAATGGTCGATATCCAGCATCAACACGGAGGTCGGCTTTTCCGGTTCATCCGACAGGCTTTGCTGCAAGCTGGCATCGAACAGTCGGCGATTGGCCAGGCCTGTCAGGGGGTCGTGCTGGGACAGGCTGCCTGGTACGTCTGCCAGGTTCTCGCGCTGGGCAAGGGAATTCTCGCCCTGTTTCCCGGTAACAAAGCGGGTGAACTGGCCCAGTGGCTTCAGTACCAGACCATACAGCAGTGCCAGTACCACCCCGATCACAACGGCCAGCAAAACGGCCAGCAAAACGGCCGTCCAGGCGAGTGAATAGCGAAAATTTCGCGACGCCCTTTTTACGCGGTCTCTCGGAATTTCAGTACTCAACACCAGCTCGGGCCCACGGGAATGGGTTAACAGGGGCTTGGCGGCATGCAGCAGTTCTGGCCCTCGCTCAAGAGCCATTTTCCGTTCCGTATCGGCTGGGGCTGGCCGTGTGGAAATCTGTACCGGTAGCCCGGTCTGCTCCTCGAGCAAATCCGTCAGCCGTTCGTCAATAAGCCGAAGCTTGATAAGCCAGCCCCGGGACGGGCCTGTCCTGTCGGTTTGCAATATTGGTGCTATCGCAGCGAGTGCAGGCCACGGGGAGGCAAAGCTCAGTGACAGCCCCGTTGCTTCTACCTCGCCCAGAAACGGCTGAACCTCAGCGATGAGCGGTGCCGCCCAGCTGCAGTCGCCCGTTGCCGAGGTGCAGGTGTCGTAGGTGTTCGTATCCGGATCAATGCCGGCAATCCACATTGGTTGCTGGTCTTCACTGATGAAGATCATGGCCTGATCGTGCAGGTCTTCGAACATCTCCTGGCTGAAGTTACTGGTGGCGTAGTCGCTGTTTGCATCCTGGATGAACTGGTAAGTGTCATCCCAGTGCGCCCAGTCCCGGGTTTGGGCTGTCAGCGCATTGTGGTTCTGCTCCAACGAATTTTCGATGCGCGCGAGTTCCTGGCCCGCTTGCTTGTTTTAAACATTCATCGTACCGGTCGGGGTTGCCTGCGAATACTCGGTAATAGCCGCAAATTGCAACTATTTGTATACGCCCAAAGTCTGTTCGACAGGCTGGCAGCTGTTGGCAATACTGGGACGATAGCCATCAAGGAGTTCTGAATTATGTCCGCCGCGCAAGAACGCCCAGTGCGAGTCCGTACAGAAAATGGTATTACCACGCTGACCCTGAACCAGCCGGAACGCCGGAACAGCCTGTCGATGGCCATGCTGGAAGGGTTGTCTTCAGCCCTTGAGAAAATCGCCCGGGATGACAGCAGCCGGGTAGTGGTGCTGGCTTCCGCCGGCCATGTGTTTTGCGCCGGCCACGACCTGCGGGAGATGCGGGATAAATTCGACAGCCACGAATTTCAGCTGGCCCTGTTCCAGCAGTGCAGCAAGGTGATGCAGCAGGTTGTGAACCTGCCGAAGCCGGTGATCGCCCGGGTAGCCGGTGTGGCAACAGCGGCAGGGTGCCAGCTGGTGGCCAGCTGTGACCTGGCGGTAGCGGAGCGGGGCAGTCGGTTTGCCACGCCGGGTGTGAACATCGGGCTGTTCTGCTCCACGCCGATGGTGGCGCTGTCGCGCAATGTTTCCCGCAAACATGCTATGGAAATGTTGTTAACCGGCGAAATGATTGATGCGGATACCGCAGAGCATATCGGGCTGGTGAACCGCGTAGTGGAACCGGAAGCCCTGGATGAGACCGTCTACAACATGGCCGCAACCATTGCCGGTAAATCTGGCCACACCCTCAAGATCGGTAAAGAGGCGTTCTATCGGCAGCTGGAAATGCCCCTGGCCGATGCCTACGATTACACCGCCAGGGTGATGGCCACCACTATGACAGCCGAAGATGCACAGGAAGGTATTTCAGCGTTCCTGGATAAGCGGGACCCGAACTGGCAGCACAAATAGCCGGAGTTGTTTCAGGGCTTGCAGGCACCGTTGGCTGGCCATACCAGCCGGTCACCGGTGCCAATGCCGCGTTCATGGAAGTAGCCGGCATTCATTTCCACCGCACTCAGGAAGGGCTTGCCGGCCGGATAAGCCGGGCAGTCGCTGCTGCGGGAGGATGCACAGGGGTGCATTTGCCGCAGGCTTACTATCTCGCCCTGTGCACCTAGATAGGCGATGTCGAGTGGGATCAGGGTCTGGTACATCCAGAATCCGTGGTCGGCCGGTCGCAGCTGTTGGTACTCGAACAGCATGCCGGCGTTATCCTGCAGGTGTTCCCGGCCCATCAGGCCCCGGCGCCGCTGCTCCGGTTCACTGGCTACTTCAAGCATGACCGGGTAGGAGCGATCAGCGGTTACAAAACAGGCCTCAATCACCGGCAAGGGTTGTTCGTCCCGGGCGTCTGCCGCGCCGCAGGCGGCCAGCGCCACCAGGGCGCAGGTTGCCAGCAATACACGAAACATCACGAACGCAGCCGGTATCCGGTTTTGAAGATCCACCAGACGGTGGTCATGCACATGGCCAGGAATATCAGGGTCATGGCAACGCTGATGCCCACGTGCACATCAGATACGCCATAGAAAGCCCAGCGGAAGCCGCTGATCAAATACACCACCGGATTGAACAGGCTGATGGTTTGCCAGACCTGGGGCAGCATATCGATGGAATAGAAGGTGCCGCCAAGGAACACCAGCGGGGTTACGATCATCATGGGCACGATCTGCAATTTCTCGAAGCCGTCGGCCCAGATGCCGATGATGAACCCGAACAGGCTGAAGGTCACTGCCGTCAGCACCAGGAAGGCCAGCATCGACACGGGATGCAGTACCGAGTAGTCGACAAACAGCCGTGCGGTCGCCAGGATAATCAGCCCCAGAATAACCGCCTTGGTGGCCGCAGCGCCGACGTAGCCCAGAACGATCTCGGCATAGGACACAGGCGCAGACAGCACTTCATAGATGGTGCCGGAAAACTTTGGCATATAGATGCCGAAAGAGGCGTTTGAGATGCTCTGCATCAGCAGGGACAGCATCAGCAAGCCCGGGATGATGTAGGCGCCGTAGTCGATGCCGTCGATATCGCCCATGCGGGAGCCGATGGCAGAACCGAATACCACGAAGTACAGGCAGGTTGAGATCACCGGCGACAGCACGCTTTGCATGATGGTCCGCTTCATGCGCGCCATTTCGAACTTGTAGATGGCTTTTACACCGTAAAGATTCATTTTGCACTCTCCGTTCGGGCGGCTTATTCGTGCACCAGGCCCACAAAAATCTCTTCCAGGGAGCTTTCCCGGGTTTGCAGGTCCCGGTACTCGATGCCCAGATCCCCCAGGGTCCGCAGTAAGCGGGCAACGCCGGCTTGCTGTTGCTGGGAGTCAAAGGTGTAGATCAGCTCGTAGCCGTCTTCCGAAAGCTCGATGGGCTCCAGGGTGAGTTCGCCTGGCACCTTGTCGAGTTTGTGCTGCAGCTGCAGACGCAGTTCTTTTTTACCCAGCTTGGACATCAGGGTGTCCTTGTCTTCCACCAGGATAATCTGGCCCTGGCGAATCACCCCGATGCGGTCCGCCATTTCCTCGGCTTCTTCGATGTAATGGGTGGTCAGGATAATGGTGGTGCCGTTCTCGCGGAGTTTCCGGACCATCTCCCACATGTCGCGGCGAAGCTCTACATCCACGCCGGCCGTGGGCTCGTCCAGAAACAGGATGCGAGGCTCGTGGGACAGGGCCTTGGCAATCATCACCCGGCGTTTCATGCCGCCAGACAGCGACATGATGCGGTTGTTGCGCTTGTCCCACAGGGAGAGGTCTTTCAGTACCTTCTCTATGTGGGCCGGTTTCGGGGCCTTGCCGAACAGGCCACGGCTGAACGACACCGCATCCCATACGGTTTCAAAGGAATCGGTATTCAACTCCTGAGGTACCAGGCCGATGGCTTCGCGTGCCTTGCGGTAGTTTTTAACGATATCGTGGCCGGCAGCGGTTACTTCACCGTTGCTCTTGTTCACTATCCCGCAGATGATGGAAATCATCGTGGTTTTGCCCGCACCATTGGGGCCAAGCAGGGCGAAGATCTCTCCCGGGTAGATTTCCAGGTTAACGTCTTTCAGGGCCTGAAAGCCGTCTTCGTAGATCTTGTTCAGGTGCTTTACGGAGATGTCCGGTTGCACAGCGGTATCCTGTTTCTTGGGTGATTCAAGCCTGAAAGCCGGGCATTTTCTCATGCTGGCCGCGGTTTAGAAACCTTTGCCATGTCGGCATTTATGCCCATAATGCCCCCTTCAAAAAGGGGATGAGAGGCTGCTGATATGATACGAGCCATCGTAACAGGGGGTTTACTGATTGCTGCTGTAGCGATACTGGCATTTGCTCCCGACTACCTGAACGAAGCCAGCAACGAGGAGCAGAAACCACCGTGCGACCTGCTTGCAGGCCCTTGCAGCTGGCAAACGGATCAAGGCCAGTGGCAGGTCATGCTGACCCCCGGCCCGGAAGGAGACCAGGGCGTGGAGTACCAGCTTCAGGTGACCGTGCCCGAGGCGCCTGATCGTTTTCTGGCGGTGCTGCGGGGCGAAAACATGTACATGGGCGAGTACCCGGTGCCGCTGGTACGGGAAGAGTCGCTGGAATACCGGGCCAGGTTTACCGCGCCGTTTTGTACCACGGGCAGTGAAATGATCTGGAGAATCGATTTTCAGGATGGCCAGGATTTAATCGAAAATGTGCCGTCAACACTGGTCTTTCGTGCGGAGAAGTAGTTAAATTCCTGGAAAATACAACAATCTCCAGGGAAATGTGATGGATTACGGAGAAAGTGTTCAAAAGGTTCTGCTCAGAAAGATTCTCAAGGCAGAACAGGATTTGCTTCAGCTGAAACTCGATTACTGCCGCTTTGTCTTCGGGCTCACCCACCGGGCGCGTGTGAACGCAGGCGGGAAATCATGGCTGGTACGGTCTGTGGATGTCGACTCCATGCAGCACACTGACGACGGCGGATTTACCCGGCCGGTGATCGCCGGAGTGCCTGCAGAGGATGAAACCGGCACCACAGCGATTAACCTTGGTAGTAATTGGGAAGTTGAAGCCGTCAGATAAACGCGTTGCTGGTGGCTGCATCATAAAGGCTGGAGTGAGCCGGCACATACTGATGTTGCTGCCAGTGTTCAGCGCCTTCAAGGCCGGCCCGGTAGCAGGCCAGTAACACGGAACTGGAGGTGAGGGTGCTGATAGCCTGCAATGCTTCCGGTTGGCGAATGCCTGTTTTACGGCTGACAATGCGTGCCACCATGCCTGCCAGGGCATCGGAATGGCGCACCGGTTGGCGGCTCAGTGCACAACCGGCCCCATACAACCAGGCGGCTGCGTACAGCCGCACTGCCTCTGGCGCCTCGGCCAGCAAAAGCCCCTTGTCCCGACAATCCCGCTCCTGGAGCCCGGCCAGAATGTGCAGCTGGGTGCGCAGTTCGGTGCCATGGGCGGAGGCAATTTTCACCCGCTTGCCGGTACGCGCCGTGCGCCTTGCCACCGGGCCGGGTATTTCCGGTTCGGCTATACCACCTGCCAGTTGAAGTGCTTCTCCCCGGGACAGGGCAACCATCCGGATTGCCAGAATGCCGACCAGTGCCAGCAAGCCGAGTTCAGTAACTGTGACCAGTCCGTTGACCATGAAGGGTATCTTGCCTCGCATTCCTGAAATTAGAACGATAAGGCATTGTAACGATATGTAACGATCGGCAAGGTAACCGGCTTCCCAATTCTGGCGGTACCGGCATTTCAGGCGCGGGAATTGTGATGCTGGTCTCAGCTGATCAGCAGGTTTGCATGGTCTGCAGGGCCAGTTTCCGGCGAATGTAGCGGCCCAGTGCATCAACGCCGATGTTCAGCAACGCGGTGATCAGTATCAGCACCATGGCCCGGTCGAAACGGATGTTCTGTATGGCGCTGTCGACATAGAAGCCCAGCGTGTAGATGCCCAGGATGCCCAGGATGGCTGTTTCCCGCATGATGATTTCCCAGCGGTAGAACAGAAAAGCCAGGAACGAGCGGTAAACCCGGGGGACCAGTTCCCAGCTGTACCGGGTGAAGCCGGTGGGCGAATCCGGGCGCAACTGAATGGTGTTGGTCTGGCGACCGATCAGGTGGCCGATAATGCCACCGTTGTGCAGGGCCAGTGCCACCACCGCCGGCAGCATAGACGGCCCCCAGAGTTGCAACAGAATGTAGGCCAGGATGTATTCCGGCGTGGAGCGGGCAATCACCAGCAACACATGGCCGGAGGTACGGCGCACCGGGCCACCGAAGTGGTTGGAAATCAGGGGGAATGCCAGCAGGGAAATAATGCCCGTAGCCACCAGGGCAATCTGGGTAAGGACAATGGTGTTCCAGATGCCCGGCAGTGCCTCGGTGACCATTACATCCCCGAACCAGGCAGACAGGCCGGCAAGCCCCTCGCCATCACGCAGCGGCGCCGGGATGATGTCTTCGGTGAAGAACCGCTCCACGTTGCCCCAGACAATGGGGAACCCGTCTCCCAGAAAGAACGGAGCGGCCAGAATGTAGAACGGCAGCAATTTCGGCCGAACCCACAGGGGCAGGGTGGCAATCAGGATATAGAACAGAATCAGCATGGCGCCGGCATCGGAATACATGCCCTGGGAGAACGACGATTCCAGGTAGAACCCCAGCGTAGGTAAACCCACGAAACCGAGAATGGCCGAGGAGCGCAGGCCGCATTCCAGGCGGTAAGAGGTGTAGGTGCGGATCTGTTCCCAGCAATCCGGAATACGGGCATACAGAAAGGCTGACACCGAACCGGTGCCGGGAGGCAGCAGGCGGCCGGGCTCCGGATCAGACTCTTCAAAGATCTCCGAGTACACCTTGGCGAAGATACCCGAATAGGGGATGGCAATGGCCAGCACGCCGGTCAGTGGGTGGAAACCGAAGAACTGTAAGAAGATCAGCGCCCAGAACAACTCATGAATCGAACGGATGAAGGCACAGAAGATTCGAACCGGCAGAAACCGATAACCCAGCGCCAGCAGAAATCCTGCCAGGCTGCCGATGGTTACACCCACGAAGGCGAACGCCACCGTGCGCAGCAGGGCGGTCATCAGGCCTTCGGTGCTGAAAAAGTTGGGGGTAGCTACGCCCAGAAAGAACCGGCCAAGATCCTGCCAGGGGTTGGCGGTGGTGATGGCAATATCGGCCACCAGCAAACCGCCGAGCGCAATGGCAAGGAATATGAAACTGGCTCTGACGGTGGGGTAGGAAAACATAAACTGGTTCTGGCCCGTTAATACAGAGACATGATGTCGGATGCGACAAGCGAGGAAGCCGCTTCGTCCAGCGCTACCTGGCCGTCCTGAATGCCGATGATCCGGTTACAGTAACGCAGTGCCATGTCCACATCGTGCAAAGCAATAATCGAGGTGGAGAACCGGTTGGTGAGGGTTTTCATGACCAGGTGCGCCATGGGGCCATCCAGTGCCGAAATGGGCTCATCCGCTAACAGCACAGGGGCCTGCCGGTAGATGGCCCGGGCAATGGCCACCCGCTGGCGTTGCCCGCCAGACAGTGCAGCCGTCGGTATCCACTGTTTCTCGGGAATTTCCAGTTCTTTGAGCAAGGCCTTTACGGTGTCGCGGTCGCGACGGAACGGGCGAATCAGGGTCAGGGCGTTATACCAGCCGGGATGTCGGTCCAGTTGTCCCATAAACACGTTATGAAATACCGGCAGCGCGTTCACCAACCCCAGGCCTTGCGGAATCAGGGATGCCTCACTCTCAAGCCGGTCATAAAGCAAACGGATCAGCGTAGACTTGCCGGCGCCACTTTTGCCGACCAGCGCCACATGCTCGCCTTCATTTACGTGCAGGGAGAGCGGGCCAATCACCCGCTCTCCGTTAAAGCTGGCTGTCAGACCATGAAAATCAAATCCTGGCATCAATCGAGGATTCCGATGTTTTCAGCGGTCTTGCGAATGGGCTCGTAATCATCGTTAGACGCCGGAATAAAGCCGGAACGGGGGAAGCTTTCAAGCAGTGCCGGATCGTCCAGTTCCAGCAGGGCCTTGGTCACCTTGTCTTTGAAACCTTCACCGAACCGCTCGTTCACGTCACCGCGGATGGTCCACTGGTAATCCGGGTACGCCGGGGTTTTCCAGATAACCTGAACGGCATCGGTATCGATGTTTCCATCTGCCAGCTCTTTTTCCCAGACCTGGAAGTTGAGCGCGCCCACTTCATAGGTGCCAGCCTCTACCAGGCGAAGAGTACGGGTATGGTTACCGCTGAAACCAACACGGGAAAATACAGATTCCGGTGCCTCACCAAAGGTGTCGCGCAGGTGGAACTCGGGCATCAGGCGGCCGGAGGTGGAACCCTTGGAACCAAAGGTAAAGGTTTTGCCACGCAGGTTGTCCTCAAGGTCCGCCAGGCTGCCTGCCGGCTCGATTTCGGTGCTGGTGTTGGCGATGAAATAGGTGACAAAGGCTTCGTCTTCCACGCCCTGGGCGATGGCCTCAGAACCCGGCACCAGGCGCCGTGCCTGCACACCGGACAGCCCGCCAAACCAGGCCAGCTGCACCTGGTTGTTGCGGAAGGCGGATACCGCGGCCGCATAGGATTTCACCGGGATATAACGAACGTCTACGTCGAGCTGCTCGGAAAGGTAATCAGCCACGCCGCGAAAGCGCTCTACCAGCTTGGTTTCATCCTCATCAGGAATAGCCGTAAACACGAAGGTTTGTGCCTGTACGGCAGTTACGGCAGAAAAAGACAGAAGGCCGGAAACCAGCCATTTCCGTAGATGTTTGATGACCATGATGATTCATTCCTTTTTGTCGGGGAGCTTTTGGGTGGCCCGGCGAGCGCCGAAGGCAGCCTCAGGATACCGTGAATTGCCATAAGTCTGAACCGGTATACGCAGGAATCCTTTACCCGGAGCACTGGCCCGTGCAGAATTTCGGTAAATTTATCGGACACCCTTTATGCATCTTCTGATCATCACTCCTGCCGGCCCGGACTCCAAGGCCGGTAATCGAGCCACGGCCCTGCGCTGGCAGGTACTGCTGGAGCAATCCGGCCATCAGGTCCAGGTATTGACCGGGTATGAAGGAGAAACGGCTGATCTTATGATCGCCCTTCACGCATGGCGCAGTGCGCATGCGGTAGAGGCATGGAGAGAGCAAAATCCGGACAAGCCATTAATTGTCGTGCTGACGGGTACCGATATCTATCATCACCAGCATGAATATCCCGGGGTTACCCTGGCTTCGATGGACACGGCGGATTTGCTGATAGGCCTGCACGACCTGGTAGCCCGGGACATTCCGGAATCGTTCAGCGACAAACTGGTTACCCTTCGCCAGTCTGCGGCGCAGCCTGCCGTGCGTGGCGGCTCCCGGCCGGAACCAGGGCAGTTCAATATCTGTGTGATCGGCCACCTGCGTGATGAAAAAGACAGCCTTCGGGCCGCCCTTGCCGCGCGCCACCTGCCGGAAGATTCAAGCATTGTCGTTAATTGTGCCGGCCGCCCGCACACCGAGGAGTGGCGCGAGAAAGCTCTGTCAGAAAGCAAGGATAACCCGCGCTTTCACTGGTTAGGGGAGCTAGATAAGCCGGGCCTGGAAAATCTGATGGCCGTGAGCAGTGTGATGGTCATCAGCTCGGTGATGGAAGGTGGCGCGAATGTGGTCTCTGAAGCCTGCAGGGCAGGCTTGCCAATTCTGGCGTCGGATATTCCGGGCAACAAGGGGCTGTTGGGTGAGGATTATCCGGGCTATTTCCCGGTTGGGGATGACAAGGCACTGGCCCAGTTGATGAGCCGGGCAGAGCGGGAACCGGAGTACCTGGCAAAACTGAGAGCAGCTGTGTCGGCGCTCGCTGAAACCTTCACTCCTGAAAAAGAACGCCAGAGCCTGGACGAGGCTCTGGCGCGGGTACTCGACATTCGAGGCTAAGGTACGTTTTACAGTACTTTTTTCGCCTCGGCGGTCAGCTGGCTGTAGCCTTTCATGCTCTTGAAGGCTTCCAGCTTCTGCTTGTCTTCGGCGCTCGGGTTGGCAATCTGCTCGATGGAAGTAATGCCTGCTTCTTTCATCTTCTTCGCAGTCGCCGGTCCGATACCCTTCACGCGGGTAAGATCAGACTTGTCCGCAGGCTTGGCTGCCTTCGGAGTAGCAGCTTTCCTGGCGGCAGGCTTTTTGGCAGGCGCCTTTTTTGCAGCCGGCTTGCTGCCTGTAGCGGATTTGGCCGCAGACTTGGCCTTGCTGGCTGTTTCGTCCGCCGCTTTGCGGGCTTCCTTGGAGGCAATGCCCACGCGCTCCAGCAGGGTGGCCTGCAATTCGTGGAATTCGTTCATCCGGCGCTCGAACTCTTCGTTAAAGCGCTTCATTTCCCGGTCACGCAGCTCGTCCATGTCTTTGAGCAGCTTGCGCACGGGGTCCTGAATCTGGTGCTGCAGGTGGTCGAACTGTTGCAGGGCATCGCTAATCAGCCCCTCGATCTGGGCAGAGGTTTTCTCGAACTCCTTGTTCACCTTCTTGACGATCTTATCTACGCTCGGTTTGGCTTTCTTTGCCATGGGGACGTCTCCTTGCAGACGGATGCTTGGTAAGTACTACGGGGTATCAGGCCAGTTGCCTCATGCTCGCGACGGGGCCCGGGCCACGGCGGGATTTGAGGCTTTGTTTTTTCAGAAGTACTTCGTGAATGCGCCGGAGTTTTTCTGACAGGGGAGATGCGTCTTTGGTGTTAAGGTCAGAAAAATCAATCGAATAGAAGAAATTGCTACAGTGCTTTCTCTTTTCGGTGACCAGGCCGGAGACACCCTCGGCCCTGATTTCCTCAAACGGCATATCCATTACCAGCTCCAGAACCAGGGTATCGCCCGGCTCGAAAACCTTGTCGGTTTTCATCACGCAGCCATAGCTGTCCAGCTCGTACACGCGGGCCTCGACGGTTTCTTTACGAAACAGTCCCTGGCGAACACGGAAGCGGGCAACCAGATCCGGTAGTGGGTCGTTCATTAACCTGTATCTCTGCGTTTTTCAGTACATCAGAATGTGTATATAGATCAAACAATAGACGGCGAAAGCAATTATGGCAATGCTGTCAGCCGTCTACGGTAACCCTTTCAGGGAATGGTTCAAGAGCCTGGCCGGTGATTCCGGGCCAGATCCGTTACCGTGAACGGGTTTTGATTTCGTACATATCAACACGGCGATCTTTAAGATTAGTGACAGAACCTTCGTTACGCACCAGTTTCAGCTTTTCCAGGTCCATATCCGAGAACATGATCATCTCGGTGTTGGGCGTGGTTTCCGCCATCACGGCATCGTGGGGGAAGGCGAAGTCCGAAGGCGAGAATACGGATGACTGGGCGTACTGAACGTCCAGGTTTTCCACCTTGGGCAAGTTGCCCACGCTGCCGGTGATCACCACATAGCATTCGTTTTCAATGGCTCGCGCCTGAGCGCAGTGGCGTACCCGCAGGTAGCCGTTCTTGGTGTCTGTCCAGAAGGGCACACAGATAATATCGACGTTCTGGCTGGCTGCAATACGACCCAATTCCGGGAATTCGATGTCATAGCAGATCTGGATAGCCACGCGGCCGGCATCTGTTTCGAACACCTCGAAGCTGTTGCCTCCTTCGATCACCCAGTCACGGCGTTCATGGGGTGTGATGTG
The DNA here is from genome assembly GCF_002258215.1 of Marinobacter vinifirmus. Lineage (GTDB taxonomy): Bacteria > Pseudomonadota > Gammaproteobacteria > Pseudomonadales > Oleiphilaceae > Marinobacter > Marinobacter vinifirmus. Next base: position 24,628 of record NZ_NEFY01000002.1, on the reverse strand, counting down.
AATCTTGCGCTGCTCATCAACCCGACCGTCCCGGTGGCAGAGGTATGAGACGTTGTATACCCGGTCGTTCTCGATCAGCGGCATGGAGCCGGTGATGATGTTTATGTTGTAGCTGACCGCCATTTCCGACATTTCGTTACGGAACTGTTCGGTAAAGCCGGCCAGGAAGCGAATGGCGCGGGTCTGGTCCATCTGGTCGGTCAGGCCCATCAACGGCGCGTTGAAGAACTCGGGGAACAGGGCGAAATCGCTTTTGTAGTCCGACAGGGCATCAACGAAGTACTCCACCTGCTTGAGCACTTCCTCAACCGAGGTGAATTCCCGCATCTGCCACTGAACTGCACCCATACGCACCTGGGTTTTCTTCACGTCCAGTACTGAGGAGGGCGGGGTATACAGGATGTTTCGCCACTCCAGCAGCGTGGCATAGCCCATGGATTTCTCGTCTTCCGGCAGGTATTTGTGCATCAGCCGGGTAACCTGGAAGTCATTGGAGAGCTGGAAGCTCAGAATCGGATCGTAGATCTCTTTGCGGTCTACCCGCTGGATGTACTCTTCCGGTGTGTACTGCTCGGAATACTTGAAGTAGTTGGGAATGCGGCCGCCGGCCAGGATGGCCCGCAGGTTCATGGAGCGACACAGTTCCTTTCGGGCTTCATACAAGCGCCGGCCCAGACGATAGCCGCGATATTCATGGTGGATGAACACATCCAGCCCATACAGGGAATCACCATTGGGGTTGTGCCAGATCTTTTCGTTGCGAAGGATCAGGTCGTCGTAGGCGTGGGGGTTGCTGAACCGCTCGTACTTAACGCTTACGGTTAGTGCTACGGCTACCAGGTGGCCATTGTCTTCAATACAGATCTGGCCATCCGGGAATTGTTCCACCAGCGCCTTGATGGTTTCTTTTGGCCATGCACCGCCGATGTCGTCATAAACATCGTCCATCAGTTCCTGGAGCTGTGGGTAATCCTCGAGGGTGAGGTTGCGCAGGTTCAGGTGCAGTTCTTCGTGGGCCATTCAGAGATTCTCCGTTTTTGACGAGCGGATGCACGGTTCAAGATGCATCAGTTTAACAGAGGTTCCTGAATACTTCGCCCGGGACTATTGGTCCAGGTGTTTAATACGCCGGCTCAGCTCTTCCAGCGTTTTCCGGCCAACACCATTGGATTCATCACTGAGGTACGGATTCTTGAGGGTGATGATGGTGCGACGCTTCAGATTAAGTTCGTTCATCGCGCGGCCGAAGTATTGGTTCAGATAGTCCGCAAAACTGCCATCATTGATGGCGCGCTCAATGCCGAGCTGGAGCCGGTGGGCAGTGTCGTGATCGTGTTTTGCGGCAAACAGGTAAGAAGGTAACGGGTAAGCAATCAGGAGATCGGGTTCAATCACCAGGCCACTGGCGCGAGGCTGTTCGAGGTCAAAAAGCACTTCACTGATGCCCCGGGCAAAGCAGTCGAAACGTTGGTTCAGCAGCATCCCGAACAGCACTTCGAAACGTGGATTGGTGATGACCCTCAGCCCGTTGGCCTCGAGAATCGGGGTGTCTGGCCAGTGCGTTCCCTGGCCAATACTGATTTTACGGGCTTTGAGGTCTTCAAGGCTGGAAATATTTTTGAACTTTGGCAGGTTTTCCGGCATTACCAGGCAAACCCGAAAACCCAGCAAGCCGCCATCTACCGGAACCGGGATCGGGTTCAGGCTGTCTTCCCGATCAGCCGTGGTGGCAACGTTGGCAATATCAAGGATACGGTTGTTACGTTTGGTCAGCTCCAGCAATGCCCGCCCCTGGCTGACCTCCAAACTGCGAAGTAACTCGTAGCTGCCGTACTCGGGGGTTTTATCCAGGGCCAGCAACACCAGGTTGCGAATTGCCGGGCTGTCGTAGTTGCGGTACCAGAGGGTGAGCTCCCGGTGGTTGTCTGTTGTTTCGGCAACTACATGGGTAGCGGGCACCAGGCTTGCCAGCAGGCAGGCCGCGAAAGAAACGACGCGGAAAAGGGGAGTACAACCCAAGTCGGCTTTCCTTCTGGAAGATGCGTGAAATGTCGTTGTATTGTTCTGATTTGCATTGTTGTTGCTTTACGGGCAATTTTGCAACGCAAATTCGCGGTAACTGGAACCAGGCCACCAAATTCATGGCTTTGATCGACAGTATAGAGGAGGTTCGGCCGGACCGGGTCCGGAAAAAGGGCTTCAAGGCGGAATAATCTGCCCTCGCTTGGTTAGCCAGCGCCCAGTTCAGCGATGGCCTGAAGGAAAGTTTCGCCGTACTTTTCCAGCTTGGCGGCACCAACACCGCTGATTTCGCCCAGCTCTTCGATACTGCCAGGGCGGCGCTGGAGCATTTCGAACAGGGTGGTGTCGTGGAAGATCACATAGGGCGGCACCCCCTGCTTGTCTGCCAGCTCCTTGCGGCAGGCCCGCAAGGCGTCCCAGCCAGCATAGTCGGTGATCTGGTCCCGGATATCCTGCCCGCTGGCGCGACTGCCGGATGACTTGCTGCCAGAGCCCTTCTTCTGCACCGGGTCTTTACGCAGCTGGATAGGCTGTTCACCTTTCAGCAAGGGGCGACAGCGTTCGGTCAGTTGCAGGGCGCCGTAGCCTTCCGGATCTGCGCGGAGATATCCGTTAGCCACCAGTTGCCGGAATACCGACTTCCATTCGGTCGCCGATAAATCCTGCCCGATGCCATAGGTGGAAATGGCCTGGTGGCCGGATTGCAGGATACGTTCGTTCTCTGAACCACGAAGCACATCAATGACATAGTTAACGCCAAAGCGCTGGCCGGTGCGGTACACGCAAGACAGGGCTTTCTGTACTGCAACCGTGCCATCCCAGGTTTCCGGCGGGTTCAGGCAGGTGTCGCAGTTGCCGCAGGGCTGTTCGAGGGTGTCACCGAAGTAGCGCAGCAGAACCTGCCGGCGGCATTGAGTGACTTCACACAGGCCCAGCATGGCATCCAGCTTCTGCCGCTCGACACGTTTAAACTGGTCGTTGCCCGGGGACGCTTCCAGCATCTGCCGCAGTTTGATGACATCCTGCAGGCCGTAAACCATCCAGGCCGTCGAGGGTTTGCCGTCACGACCGGCCCGGCCGGTTTCCTGGTAGTAGGCTTCCAGGCTCTTGGGAAGGTCCAGGTGGGCAACAAACCTGACATCCGGTTTGTCGATGCCCATGCCAAAGGCGATGGTCGCCACAATGATTACGCCATCTTCGCGCAGAAAGCGTTCCTGGTTCCTGGCTCGTTCCTCGGCAGTCAGGCCGGCGTGGTAGGGCAGTGCCAGGTAGCCTTTGCTGGCCAGCAGCTTGGCAGTGGCGTCTACCTTGTTCCGGGAAAGACAGTAAACAATGCCGCAGTCACTTTCATGTTCGGCTTTAATAAAGTCCAGTAACTGTTTATTGGCATTGGTTTTCGGGGTGATTCGATACTGGATGTTAGGGCGGTCGAAACCGCTGATGAAGTGCCGGGCCTGGGTCAGCGACAGGCGCTCGGCAATTTCCTTTCGGGTACGTTCATCGGCGGTTGCGGTCAGGGCAATTCGGGGAATGCCGGGAAATTCTTCCGCCAGCATGCTCAGCTGCAGGTAGTCAGACCGGAAATCATGGCCCCACTGGGAGACACAGTGGGCTTCGTCGATGGCAAACAGCGACAGCGACGCGTTGTGCAGCAGTTCAATGGTACGAGGCTGGATCAGCCGTTCCGGTGCGCAATAAAGCAGGTCCAGCTCGCCGGTCATCAGGGCATATTCGGTGGCCCGGGCCTGCTCGAAATCCATGGTGGAGTTCAGGAACGCCGCTCTCACGCCCAGTTGTTTCAGGGCGGCCACCTGGTCCTGCATCAGGGCGATCAGCGGCGAGATGACCACCGCCGTACCCGGTCGAACCAGGGCCGGCACCTGATAACACAAGGACTTACCGCCGCCGGTGGGCATCAGTACCAGGGCATCACCACCGCCCACCACTTCCTGCACGATATCGCCCTGCAGCGGCCGGAAACTTTCGTAACCGAATACCTCGTGCAGAACCTGCTCCGGGCTTCGGCCGGTGGCAGAAGGGGGTTCGCGGGTCAGTTGGTCAAAATCCTGGTCCGGATACATGCTGGTCTTTGCCTGTGGGCGGGAAATGTTCAGGGCGGGGATGATAACAGATCCGCCGGCGGGATTGGTTAACCCCGCCATTTCGGTGGAGGAAATGAGTGCCAAGACAGGATAGAATACCGCCAATTTCCAACCACTTGATTAACCGCTTCGAACAACAACAGGGCTTGCATGCAGGAATTTGACGCAATCCGTCCCTATTCGGATGAAGAAACAGCGCCGGCCATCAAACGCCTGGTTAATGACCGGGAGTTCCTCGACATGGTGGGCCGCTTCAAGTCCCCCCTGGCGGCGAAGTGGGCGCCGGCGGTCTTGCGGATGTTTGTACGGCGCTGGCTGGTTGGCAACTTCGGCCACTACCACCGGGTGGATGACCTGCAGGCGGAGCTGTCAAAGTACGTGGGCGAACTGGTTGAAAGCACCACCTCCCGGGTAACCCACAGCGGCCTGGAGAACCTGAGCAAGACCAACGCCCATTTGTTTATCTCCAACCACAGGGACATCGTGTTTGACCCAATGGTGGTGAATTACCTGCTGTTCCAGAACGGTTTCCTGACCACCCGCATTGCCATTGGCGACAATCTGCTGCAGAACCGGGTGTTTGCAGAGATGATGCGCCTGAACAAGAGCTTTGTGGTGCGTCGTAACATGACCAGCCCCCGGGAAATGCGCGATGCCTACCTGACGCTGTCCGGGTTTATCAACCACAGCATCGACACCAACCACAGCATCTGGATAGCCCAGCGTGAAGGCCGCGCGAAGGACGGTATAGACGCCACGGACCCTGCCATCATCAAGATGTTCTACATGAGCCGGAAAAAATCCGGGCTGGACTTTGGCGAGGCCATGAACCGGCTGCATATTGTGCCGGTGTCTATTGCCTACGAGTACGACCCCTGCGATGCCGACAAGGCCCGGGAGCTGGAAGTGAAGGCCCGTACCGGCAGCTACCAGAAAACCGAAGGGGAAGATTCCGAGCAGATTGTAAAAGGCCTGACCGGTTACAAGGGGCATGTGCATGTGCACTTCGGTGCGCCTATTGCCGATGCACCGGACAATCCGAAAGCCCTGGCTGCCCGCATCGACCACGAAATGCACGCCAATTACCATCTGCATGCATCCAACCTGGTGGCTTACCAGATGCGGGGCGTTCACCCGGAAGCCCGGGAAACGCCGGGCAGTGTCAGCGAAAACGTGGTGACGGCAGAAACCTGGTCGCCGGCGGACCTGGAAGCGGCCCGGGCGGAAATGGAGCGCAGGCTGGAAGCCTGTGATCCGGCTATCCGGCCGTACCTGCTGGATATGTACGCCAATCCGGTGGTCAACGCCCTGGCCGCCAATAACAACGGCGAGGCGCTGACGCCAACCGAAGAATAGCCTAGGCCCAGAGCATGGCGCCCATCTCCAGCGGATGGGTGAGGGCGTCATGGTAGGGATAGGCCCTCAATCGCAGGGTTTGCAGGCCCGGGTAGGGCGCTTTGATGCGCGCGGAGAACAGGGTTTTGCCATCCTGGTCACCTGCCGGTTCCAGGATGAAACTGTCCGGCCCGGGCTCGCCATGGCTACCGGTACAGTCCGGTGACACCACGCATTCCACCCGGATATCCTCTGGTGCCAGCCCGTTCAGGGCCACTTCTACGCTCAGCTCCACTTCTTCATCCCAGTTGCAGCGGTCTGTGACACAACCGTGCATCTGAATGTTCACCCCGTGCCAGGCTGCCCGTATCCGCGCCTTCCATTGCGCCAGCTCATTGGCCAGTTCGCCTTTGTTTGCTGCCAGGCGGTGGCCCTGGGCGCTGGCCGGCTGGTAATAGTTCCGTACGTAATCCATCACCATGCGCTGGGAATTGAACCGGGGCGTGATGGTTTTCATGGACGCCTTGGAGCGGGCGACCCAGTCTTTCGAGTAACCCTGGGCTTCCCGTTTGTAGTACAGCGGGATAATTTCCATTTCCAGCAGGTCGAGCAGGTCCCGGGCTTCTTCACGGTTGCGGAATTCCTGGTCCAGACGGATATCCCGGGGGGCAATGGCCCAGCCGTTATTGCCGTCGTAACCTTCGCCCCACCAGCCATCCAGCACACTCAGGTTAAGGGCGCCGTTCATGGCGGCCTTCTCGCCGGAGGTACCGCTGGCTTCTTTTGGATATTCCGGCGTATTCAGCCAGACATCCACGCCGCTTAACAGCCGCCTCGCCATGGCCTGGTCGTAGTCTTCCAGAAGAATAATGTGGCCCATCAGGGAAGGCTGCATGGACAGGTCATGGATGACCTTGATCAGTTGCTGCCCCGGGTTGTCCTTGGGATGGGCCTTGCCGGCGAAGACCAGGACTACGGGGTTGTCAGGGTCTGTCAGTAACCGTTCCAGCCGCGGCAGGTCGGAAAATATCAGGGTGGCCCGCTTGTAGGTGGCAAAGCGCCGGGCAAAGCCGATCACCATGGCGTCTTTTTCGGGGGATACCAGCTTTCGGGTCATGCGCTCGGTGACCGAATGGCCGGTACCGTTGCGCTGATGCTGGCGCCTCAACCGGCGCACGATGAATTCTGCCATCTGTTGTTTCAGGGCTTTATGCACGCTCCAGTAGTGATAATCCGGAATTCTGTCGACAAAATTCCAGAAATCCGGGTTTCTCAGCTCGCTTTTCCAGGTGGGCGCCTGCATTTCAAACAGGCTTGCCCATTCCGGCGCCAGAAAGGTAGAAACATGCACGCCGTTGGTAATGTAACCGATGGGGTTTTCTTCCGGAGGAATTTGCGGCCAGATGCTGCCTTCCATTTCTGAGGCGACCCCGCCGTGGATACGGCTGACACCGTTGTGGAACCGCGAGCCCCGCAAGCCCAGGCTGGTCATGTTGAAGGTGCCATCGCCGTTCTTGGCGCCCAGCTCGAAAACCCGGTCAAAATCCAGCCCTGCGGTTTCCGTATACGGGCCCAGGGCATGGGCAACCAGGTCCCGGGGGAAAATGTCATGGCCGGCGGGTACCGGCGTATGGGTGGTAAACAGGGTGCAGGCGGCAACGGATTCCAGGGCGGCCTCGAAGCTGAGGCCATGTTCCATGGCCATCCGGCAGCGCTCCAGGATCTGGAAGGCGGCGTGGCCTTCGTTAATGTGCCAGGCGGTGGGCTTGATGCCCAGTGCTGCCAGCGCGCGTGTGCCCCCGATGCCCAGCAGGATTTCCTGGCTGATGCGGGTGTCTGAATCGCCGCCGTACAGTTGCAGGGTCAGTTCCCGGTCCTGCTCGTTGTTCTCTGGTGTATTGGCATCGAGCAGGTACAGGCGGATATGGCCAACCCGCGCCTGCCAGACCCGGGCCCACAGCTCCCGCCCCGGGAAGGGCACGGAAATCTTGAGTTGCTCGCCATCCTGTTCTACCGGGCTGATGGGCAGCTCGTCGCTGTCGTGGCACTGATACCGGGCTACTTGCTGGCCCTGGGCATCAATGGTCTGCATGAAATAGCCCTGCTGGTACAGTAGCCCGACGGCCACAAAGGGCAAGCCGAGATCGCTGGCCGCCTTGCAGTGGTCACCGGCCAGGATGCCCAGGCCACCGGAATAGATCGGAAAGCTTTCGTGAAACCCGAACTCGGCGCAAAAATAGGCCACCAGGCTGGTTTCGGGGTTGAGCAGCTCCACTACTTCTGCACCCGGCCCGGCCTCTACGTAGGCATCGTAACTGGACAGCACCCGACGGTATTCGGCGAGAAAGGCACGGTCGGCAGCGGCTTCTTCGAGCCGGTGCTGGGATACCCGCCGCAGAAACAGCTTTGGGTTGTGCTCCACTTTCTGCCACAGGCGCAGATCAATACGGGCAAACAGCCCCCTTACGCCGTGGTTCCAGCTGTAAAACAGGTCGTTTGCCAGCTCCCCCAGCCGATGCAGGGCTTCGGGCAGTTGGGGGCGGGCTTCAAGCCGGAATTCCGTAGCCTTGTGCATGTTCAGAACCTCCCTGTGGTTACTGGTTATGCCTGAGCTTGTTGTAGAGGGCGGCGTATTCGCCGGCCCGGTGCTTCCACGAGTAATCTGCGGTCATGCCATTTTGCTGCAGCTGTTGCCAGGTTTTCCGGTGCTTGCGGGCCTCGAGCGCCCGGTTCACGGCGCGCTTCAGCCCGTGGGCGTTGGGCTCCCGGAAAACAAATCCGTTGGCGTCCCGTACCGGCACCTCGCCGGGGTCCAGTACGGTATCGTTCAGCCCGCCCGTGCCGTGCACCACCGGAATAGTGCCGTAGCGCAGGCTGTACATCTGGTTCAGGCCACAGGGCTCAAACCGGGATGGCATCAGGAAGATGTCCGCGCCGGCGGTTATTTCGTGGGCCAGGGCCTCGTTATAACCCAGCGTAAGTGACAACCGTTCGGGCCAGTCCCGGGCCAGGTGTTGCAGCGCCTGTTGGTAACGGGCCTCTCCGGAACCGAGAATGGCAAACTGACAACCCTTTTCCAGTAAAGTCGGCAGTGCTTCCAGCAGCCAGTCCAGCCCCTTCTGTTCTACCAGACGCCCGACAAATCCCAGCACCGGAGCGCCGTTGACTTCCAGCCCCAGTTTGCGCTGCAGGGCTGCCCGGCACTGGGCTTTTCCGGAGGTATCGTCCGGGCTGTAGTGGAAATCCAGGTGCTGGTCTGACTTCGGGTTCCAGTAACGGTTATCGATGCCGTTCAATATGCCGGTCAAGGCATGGGACCGGTGCTCCAGCAAACCGTCGAGCCCATAGCCAAACTCCGGCGTGCGGATTTCCCGGGCGTAGCTCGGGCTCACAGTGGTGATGGCATCGCTGAACACCAGGCCGCCCTTGAGAAAGGAAAACTGGCCGTGAAATTCCAGCTGGTCAAAACGCCAGAGATGATCTGGGAACCCCAGCGCCCTGAACGTTTCATGGGAGAAAAGGCCCTGATACGCCAGGTTATGGATGGTAAAGACAGTGGCGGGCGCGTGCTTGTCGTTGTGCAGAAACACGGGGATCAGACCGGTTTGCCAGTCGTTGCAATGCACGATATCCGGCTTCCAGGATAACCCCAGTTGCCCCAGCGCCATCATGGCCCCGATACGGGCAAACAGGTGAAAACGATGGGCGTTGTCCCACCAGTCTTCACCGTTTTCGTTCTGGTACGGGCTGTCACCTTGCCGGTCGAACAGGGCCGGACAATCCACCAGCCAGAGCAGTACCTGGGTCTCCGGCACCTGGGTTTGCCAGAGTGATACATCGTATTGGCCGAAACGGAAGCGGGCCTTGCGCTGAGAACCGGCGTCCCGGGCCGCCTTGAGTGCAGCGGGATAACCCGGTAGCAGGATCTGGCAATCGTAGCCGAGCCGGCACAGGGCTTCCGGCAGGCTGCCGGACACATCGGCCAGGCCCCCGGTCTTTACCAGGGGAAAGACTTCGCTGGTGGCAAACAGAATTCGGGTCATGCATCGGCCTTCAGAATAATCAGCCCCAAGGGTGGCAGGGTAACCTCCACCGACGCCGGCCTGGCCATCCAGGGGGTGTCGGTGGCAGTCAGGGTAAACGGATTGCCCAGATTACTGCCACCGTAGTAGGTGGAGTCGGAATTGAAGATCTCCTGCCAGTTGCCGGCCAGGGGAACACCAATCCGGTAGTGATGCCGTGGCACGGGGGTAAAGTTGACCACGATCACCAGGGCCTCGCCACCGTGCTGGTCCGGTTTGCGCAGATAACTGACCACCGACTGGGTGGAGTCGTGGCAATCAATCCATTCAAAACCGGCTGCATTGTAGTCCAGCCGGTGCAGGGCAGGTTGTTCCCGGTACAGGCGGTTAAGGTCCTGCACCAGTTTGTGGATGCCCTGATGCCCTTCGTGTTGCAGCAGGTGCCAGTCCAGCTCCCGTTTTTCACTCCACTCCTGCCGTTGGCCGAACTCACCGCCCATAAACAGCAACTTGGCACCCGGGTAGGTGAACATGTAGCTGAAAAGCAGCCGCAGCGATGCCCGTTGTTGCCAGTCGTCTCCGGGCATTTTCTGGATCAGGCTGGATTTGCCGTGCACCACTTCATCGTGGGACAGCGGCAGCAGGAAGTTCTCGGAAAAGGCATACAGCAGCCCGAAGGTGAGCTTGTCGTGGTGGAATTGCCGGTAAACAGGGTCCTGCTGGAAGTAGTGCAGGGTGTCGTGCATCCAGCCCATATTCCACTTCAGGTTGAAGCCCAGCCCGCCGACTTCCGGTGGCCGGGTAACCTGGGGCCAGGAGGTGGATTCCTCCGCCATCATCAGCACCCCGGGGAACCGGCCCTGGCACACCTGGTTGAGCTCCCGAAGGAAGGCTATAGCCTCCAGGTTCTCGTTGCCGCCGTATTCGTTCGGCAACCAGTCTTCTTCATTGCGGGAGTAATTCAGGTACAGTATGGAGGCAACGGCATCTACCCGCAGGCCATCCACATGGAAGGTATCCAGCCAGAACAGGGCACTGCCAATCAGGAAGTTTTTTACTTCATGGCGGCTGTAGTTGTAGATCAGGGTGCCCCAGTCCTGGTGCCGGCCCCGGCGCGGGTCTTCGTGTTCGTATAGGGCGGTGCCGTCAAACTTTGCCAGGGCGTGTTCGTCGTCCGGAAAGTGTCCGGGAACCCAGTCCAGAATTACCCCGATATTGTGCTGGTGGCACTGATCAATCAGGTAACGAAGGTCATCCGGGCTGCCATAGCGGCTGGTGGGCGCGTAGTAGCCGGTGGTCTGGTAGCCCCAGGATTCATCCAGGGGATGCTCTGTTACCGGCAGCAATTCAATATGGGTGAAGCCGGTCTCCAGTACATAGGGAATCAGCTGCTCTGCCAGCTCCCGGTAACTCAGCCAGCGACCGGAGCCGTGGTGGCGCCATGAACCGGGATGCACCTCGTAAATGGAAATGGGGCTGCGTTGCCAGTCAAACCGGTTGCGGCTTTCCAGCCAGTCGCCATCTTCCCAGCAATAGCCCCGGCGCTCGGTAACCCGGGCGGCGGTTGACGGCCTGAGTTCGAAGGCCTGGCCGTAAGGATCCGTTTTGCTGAGCTGGTGACCGTCGCGGGTTGTAATTGAAAACTTGTACAGGGCGTCAACCTGGACGTTAGGTATGAACGCCGACCATACGCCAAAGCCTTCATGCAGCTGCATGGCGTCTGCGTCGGCCTGCCAGTGATTGAAATCACCGACGACACTGACAGCCTTGGCATTGGGGGCCCAGACCGCAAAACGCACACCTTCGATGCCTTCATGGGTCATGGGATGTGCGCCAAGCACATTATAGATATGCCAGTGCCGGCCTTCGGCCAGCAGGTAGAGGTCGAACTCGCTCAGGGTGGGGCTTTCCATAGTCCTCGGGTTCCCGTTCAGAATGGTACGGCTGGAGGTTAGACCATTGGACGTTTTTGCCGCTGATCGAAAAATGACCTGAGACAATTTTACGTCATAATTGGATGGTAGTGTTCTAGAATCTTATAAATCGTCAATGCAGTGTCTATTACCGTTCGCTCAGGACGGGCAGAGGACCAAGCGGGTTTTCAGGGAAGCAGAACTATGCAAATGGCAAAGCGTTACGTCAGCCGCCTGACGCGGCAAACCCTCGCCCTGGTGCTGGCCGGAGGCCGGGGCAGCCGGCTGGAAGACCTCACCAAGTGGCGGGCGAAGCCAGCAGTGCCTTTCGGCGGCAAGTTCCGGATTATCGATTTTCCACTCTCCAACTGTATCAACTCCGGCATCAGCCAGGTGGGTGTGATTACCCAGTACAAGTCCCACTCATTGATGCGACATATCCAGCGGGGCTGGGGCTTTTTGCGGGGCGAAATGGGGGAGTTTGTGGAGCTGCTGCCAGCCCAGCAGCGCATCGAAACCTCCTGGTACGAAGGCACCGCCAACGCGGTATTGCAGAACCTCGACATTATCCGCAGCCACAATCCGGAGTATGTGCTGATCCTGGCGGGTGACCACGTTTACAAGATGGACTACGGCACCATGCTGGCCGCCCATGTGGAGCAGGAGGCAGACGTTACGGTCGGTTGTATAGAAGTGCCCCTGGAAGACGCCAGGGCCTTCGGGGTGATGTCGGTGGACGACAAGCTCCGGATTACCGAGTTTGTTGAAAAGCCGGACAATCCCAAACCCATGCCCGGGCAGCCGGATAAAGCCCTGGCTTCCATGGGCATCTATGTGTTCAGTACCAAAATCCTGTTTGATGAGCTGTTGCGGGACCACGAACTCAGCACACTGTCATCCCACGATTTCGGCAAGGACATTATCCCGTCAATTATCGAACGCCTTCGGGTGTCTGCGTTTCCGTTCCGGGACCCGGTCAACAATAAACCGGCCTACTGGCGGGATGTCGGCACTATCGATTCGCTCTGGCAGGCGAATATGGAGCTGATCGGCGTCAGCCCTGAACTCAACCTGTACGATTCGGAATGGCCCATCTGGACCTACCAGGAACAGATGCCCCCGGCCAAGTTTGTGTTTGATGACGATAACCGGCGGGGCTATGCCGTAGATTCCATGGTGGCCGGCGGCTGCATTGTGTCCGGCGCGCAGGTGCAGCGTTCACTGCTGTTTTCCAAGGTGATTGTCCATTCCTTTTGTACTGTAGAAGACACAGTTATTTTCCCCGATGTGGATATTGCCCGAAACTGCAAAATCCGCCGGGCCGTCATCGACCGGGGCTGTCGCATTCCGGAAGGGACCCGTATCGGCTATGACGCAGAACAGGATGCCAAACGTTTCTACGTATCACCCAAAGGCATTGTGCTGGTAACCCCGGAGATGCTGGAGCAGGACTACCCCCATGGCCTCTGACCACCGCACACCGGTCGTGCTTTGCTGGCACATGCATCAGCCGGACTATCAGGACCAGAGCACTGGCGAATTCCTGTTCCCCTGGGTGTACCTGCACTGCATCAAAGACTACGCCGACATGGCCGCCCACCTGGAAGCCCACCCGGATGCCCGGGCCGTGGTGAACTTTGCGCCGGTGCTGCTGGAACAGATTGAAGAATACCTGGTGCAGATCGAGTGCTGGCGACATAAAGGCACCGGTATTGGTGATCCGGTACTGGCAGCCCTGGTGAGCGAGTCCCTGCTGGAGCCCGGTTCGCCCGGCTTCCTGGATCTGATGGACAAGTGTCTTCGGGCCAATGCCGACCGAATCATAAAGCGTTTCCCCCCGTACCGCAGGCTGTCTGAGCTGGCCGGTTTCTATCGCGCCCGGCCGGATATACAGCGCTATATCTCCGCCCAGTTCCTGGAAGACCTGCTGGTGTGGTACCACCTTGGCTGGATGGGAGAAACCGTTCGCCGGTCTCACCCCGTTATCCGCAGCCTGCAGGAAAAAGGCCATCAGTATTCCCGGGAAGACCGGCTGGCCGTGCTGGATGTCATTGCCGAGCTGTTGGCAGGCATCGGCCCGAGATACCGGCACCTGGAGCAGAACGGGCAGGTAGAACTGGCAATGAGCCCCTGGGCGCACCCCATCATGCCGCTGCTGCTGGACCTGAAATCCGCCAGTGAAGCGATTCCTGATATCCGGTTGCCCGAACACGGGCACTACCCCGGGGGAGATCAGCGGGCGGGATGGCACCTGGAAGAGGGCAAGAAAGTGTTCCAGCGGTTTTTCGGAAAACAGCCCACCGGTTGCTGGGCTTCCGAAGGCGCGCTGAGCCAGTCACTGTTACCCCTTCTGAATGACCATGGATTCCGCTGGACCGCCAGTGGCGATTCCGTGATCCATAACAGCATGAAGCTGGCCCGAAACAAAGGTGCCGACGATGGCGGCGGCAGTATCCACCGGCCATTCCGGTTCGCTGAACAGCCGCTGACCGTGTTTTTCCGTGATGACGGGTTGTCTGACCTGATCGGCTTTACCTATGCCGACTGGCACGCCCGGGATGCCGTGGGTGACCTGGTACATCACATGGAGAATATTGCGAAGGACAACCATAACAATGCCAATGCGGTGATTTCGGTGATTCTGGACGGAGAGAATGCCTGGGAATACTACCCGGAGAACGGCTACTACTTTCTGGACGAGTTGTACCGGGTTCTGGAGAACCATCCGGATCTGAAACTGACCACCTACCGGGATTACCTGGATACTCCTGACTGCCAGCCCGAGGGCCTGCCTCACCTTGTTGCCGGCAGCTGGATTTACGGAACCTTCTCAACCTGGATTGGCGACCCCGACAAAAACCGTGCCTGGGATTTGCTGTGTGAAGCCAAGCAGCATTACGACAAGGTGATGGACAACGGCTCGTTAAACGCAGAACAGAAGGCGGCGGCTGCACGGCAGCTGGGCTTGTGTGAGGGTTCGGACTGGTTCTGGTGGTTCGGGGATTACAACCCGGCTGCGGTGGTGAAAGATTTCGAACACCTTTACCGGCGCCACCTGGTCAACCTGTACGATGCCATCGGATACCCGGCACCACCGAGCCTGTTCCAGCCCCTGAGCCAGGGCGGTGGCGAGCCAGCCCGGGGCGGCGCCATGCGGCCGGGGCACGAATCGGGTGAGGGTGCATGACTCAAGCCCTGCCGCCCGTTTCTGTGTTTTCCCGCCGCCGTGCCGGTGTGCTGCTGCACCCGACAGCCTTGCCGGGCAGCCACGGCAAGCTGGGCGAAAGCGCTCGCAGGTTTGTGGACTGGCTTGCAGCGGCCGGTGTAACGGTGTGGCAAACGCTGCCTATCGGGCCGACCCATCCGGATCTTTCACCCTATCAGTCGCTGTCGGCCCACGCCGGTAACCCGGAGCTGATCGACTTCAGGGAACTGCCCGGCAAGCTGGAAAGCCGGGAGATTGACGATGCCTGGCCACAATTTCTGGCCAGCCACAGCCACTGGCTGGATGACTACGCACTGTTTATGGCCATCCGGGCCAGATACCCGGGAACAGCCTGGCCGGACTGGCCCGACCCCCTGCGACGGCGCGACTCCAGTGCACTGGCAGAGTTTTCCCGGGCCAATGAATCAGCCATCGAACAGGTGAAATACGAACAGTTCCTGTTCCACCGGCAATGGCATGCGCTCAGGCAATACGCCCGGGACCGGGGCGTGCTGATGTTCGGGGACATTCCCATCTTTGTGGCCCATGACAGCGCCGATGTCTGGGCCAATCCGGAGCAGTTCAAGCTGGATGCAAACGGTCAGCCGCTGGCAGTGGCTGGCGTTCCGCCGGATTATTTTTCGCCGGACGGCCAGCACTGGGGTAACCCGCTTTATAACTGGCAGGCCATGGCGCGGGATGGTTACCGGTGGTGGCTCAGCCGCCTGGCCAGCCAGCGGGAAAAGTTTGATCTGTTGCGGATAGACCATTTCCGGGGCCTGCAGGCGTTCTGGGAAATTCCTGCCAGTGACCCCCGGCCGGTGAACGGCTACTGGGTGCCCGGCCCGGGGGATGACTTTCTGTCGGCCTGTTTCCGGGAACTGCCGGACCTTCCCCTGGTAGCCGAGAATCTCGGCATTATCGGCGACGATGTGGAGCAGTTGCGCCACCGTTTCCGGTTGCCCGGTATGACGGTTCTGCAGTTCGGCTTTGACGGCAGCCCGGGCAATCCACACCTGCTGCATAACCACAGGGCGGAAGACCTGGTGTACACCGGAACCCACGACAACGACACCACCCTGGGCTGGTACCACAGCCTTGATGAGCGCACGCGGCAACACGTAAACCACTACCTGAGAATTACCGGCGAAGAGGCAGCGCAGATGCCCTGGCCAATTATCCAGGCCGCCATGGGATCGGTCTCCGGGCTGGTGGTTGTGCCCGTACAGGACTTGCTGGGCCTGGGCTCTGATGCCCGATTCAACACCCCCGGTACCATCGAGAACAACTGGATATGGCAGCTTCCAGAGCATTATCAGGAGCTTGTGGATATTGCCCGGCTCAGGGAAACGGTTCAGCTATACGGGCGGTAATGTTGCTCCGGTTATTTATTGATCAGAGTCAAGTTGATCAATAAACAAACAGATATAACTGGTGAATGAACAGGTCTAACCTGTATCCGCCAGAAAACAAAAGTTTGTGAAAGGGGGCTCGAATGGAACACCGTCTTAGCCAGCGAATTGAAGGGGAGTTGCCTATACTGGTGTACAAGCGAGGTATGCCTGTAGCTATCGGGGCGATAAAAGATGCGTCCAGGCGGGGGCTTTTTATTGTCACCGGCTTTGATGATGTGCGGCTGAACCAGGCCCTGCACTTGTCGTTCCGGTTTCCCGAGCAACCCGAGAAACACCATACACTGAAGGCCCATGTGGTTCGAAGGGCCGACCAGGGGCTCGGCGTCGATTTTGACAGCGCAGAGAATGACGCAAGGGTCATTTCCGAGCTGATACTCTGGCTGGAAGACCACAAAGACGCAGACGGCCGCGCAGCCCTCAGACATCGCAAGATTCACTGAAAACCCGAAACGAAAGGAAGAAACAGTAATGGCTAGACTGGAAGGCAAGGTAGCAGCGGTAACCGGCGGAGCATTGGGCCTGGGCCGGGCCATGGTGGAACGGATGGTAGAGCAGGGCGCGGCAGTAGGTGTGCTCGACGTGCTTGATAAAGAAGGCGAAGCCCTGGTGCAGGAACTCACCAAGAAAGGTTTCCGGGTGGCTTACTGGCGTTGTGACGTGGCCGATGAAAGCCAGGTGAAAGCAGCGCTGGATGGCGTGGCAGAGCGCTTTGGCAAGCTGAACGTTATGGTGAGCAATGCCGGTATCTCCGGTGCCAACAAGCCGACCCACGAAGTGACCGAGGCAGAATGGGACAAAGTTCAGGATATTAACGTAAAGGGTGTGTTTTTCTGCACCAAGCACTCGGTTCCGCACATGCTGAAAGCCGGAGGCGGCAGCATCATCAACCTATCCTCCATTTATGGCCTGGTAGGGGCACCCGACGCACCGCCATACCATGCCTCCAAGGGTGCGGTGCGGCTGATGTCCAAGACTGACGCCATGATCTACGCCAAAGACCGAATCCGGGTGAACTCTGTACACCCCGGCTTTATCTGGACACCGATGGTAGAGGGCCACATGAAAACCACCGGAGTGGATCCGGAAGAGGCGAAAAAGGCCACCGCCGCCCTGCACCCGCTGGGCCATATGGGCGAGCCTGACGATATAGCCTGGGGTGTGGTTTACCTGGCGTCGGATGAATCCAAGTTTGTAACCGGCAGCGAGCTGGTGATCGACGGTGGCTACACCGCACACTAACGGCTTGAGACCAGCCCATGACACTTGCCGCCTATTCCATGCGGGCCCTGCCAGACCAGTTGTCGGGGCTTATCTCCCTGGCACTGGACCTGCGCTGGACCTGGCATCACGGCGGCGATCAGTTATGGCGGGCCCTGGACGAAGAAGCCTGGGAAGCCACCCATAATGCCTGGCTGGTGCTCAACGGGGTTGCAGTGGAGCACCTGCAGGCGTTATCCCAGGATCCGGATTTCCTGACGCTCTATCAGGAGCAGGTCAGCCGGCACGAAGAGTTTACCCGAGCTGCGACCTGGTATTCGGATTCCTGCAATAACAAACTCGATGGCGGAATCGCCTGGTTCTGCATGGAATATGGCGTTTCCGAATCCCTGCCTCTGTACAGCGGCGGGCTTGGAGTACTCGCTGGCGATTTCCTCAAAGCTTCCAGTGACCTCGGTGTTCCGGTGATGGCCGTGGGCCTGCTGTATCAGCAAGGATACTTCCGGCAAGCCCTGAACACGGCAGGTGAACAGATCGAATTTCATCCCTACAACGATCCCACCATGTTGCCGGTATCGCCCTTACGGGACAGCAACGGCGAATGGGCGAGGGTAACCGTACCTTTTCCGGGCCGGGAGGTTCGGCTTCGGGGCTGGAAAGGCCAGGTGGGGCGTTGCGAGCTCCTGCTGCTGGACAGTAACGACCCACGCAACGAACCCGGCGACCGGGGTATCACCAGCGAACTTTACAGTGGCGACCCGGAAAAGCGTCTGCAACAGGAAATGGTTCTGGGCATCGGAGGCTGGCGTTTGCTGGAGCTTCTGGACCGGAAACCGGCACTTTGCCACATTAACGAAGGCCACAGTGCCCTGGCCCTGGTAGAGCGGGCCCACCAGTGGCAGCGCAGCCAGCAAACCGATTTCGAAGTCGCCCGCTTTGCCACCCGGGCCACTAACCTGTTCACCACCCACACATCCGTGGCCGCCGGGTTCGACCGTTTTCCCCGTGCACTGGCGGCCCTGTACCTGGAACCCTGGCTGTCCGGGCAGGGCAACCGCCTGGAGAACCTGCTGGGCATCGCCAATGGTGGCACATCAGACCTGAATATGGCGGGGCTGGCCCTGGGTATGAGCGGCCGCTTCAACGGTGTCAGCCGAATACACCAAAAGGTGACCCAGACCATCTTCCAGCCCTGGTTTGGTCGCTGGCCCACGCCGGATATCCCTGCAGACTACGTGACCAACGGAATCCACACCCCGAGCTGGGATTCTCCGGAATCCGACC
Source organism: Marinobacter vinifirmus (assembly GCF_002258215.1). Taxonomy (GTDB): domain Bacteria; phylum Pseudomonadota; class Gammaproteobacteria; order Pseudomonadales; family Oleiphilaceae; genus Marinobacter; species Marinobacter vinifirmus. Next base: position 6,112 of record NZ_NEFY01000002.1, on the reverse strand, counting down.
AGCTCTGGACTCGTGCCTGTGGCAAGGACCGCTGGCGCCAGCCAATGCTCGAACCGGAACCCATGTGCGACGTTGATGACCTGTCTATCTGGGAAATGCGCCGCAGTCAGTGCCGCCGGCTCGTGGGTTATCTGCGCAAACGCCTGCACGCACAACATTGCGAACACAACTACGGCAGCAACCCGGACGCCGCCTGCGGCCTGTTGCTGGATGCAGAAACCCTGACACTGGGTTTCGCACGGCGGTTCACGGCCTACAAACGCCCGGACCTGTTGCTGAAAGACCCGGAAAGGCTCGTCCGGTTGCTGACCAACCGTGACCAGCCCCTGCAGATTGTGCTGGCTGGCAAGGCACATCCGAAGGACAAGGTTGGCAAGGAACTGATCCGGCGCTGGAAAGCCTTTTCACAGCGCCCGGAAGTGGAAGGCAAGGTAGTGTTCATTGAAGACTACGACCTTGCCGTGGCCGGCCAGCTGATTCAGGGCGTTGATGTGTGGCTGAACACCCCGAGCCACCCGTGGGAAGCCTGTGGCACCAGTGGCATGAAAGTTCTGGTGAACGGCGGACTCAACCTTTCCCAGTTTGATGGATGGTGGGCGGAAGCCTGGAACGATCAGGTTGGCTGGGCGATACGGCCCGGGGCCAGCTTTGAAGAACTGGCACTGGATGGCAGCCATGACGACTCGGATGCCCGGGAACTTTATGAACTGCTGGAACAGCAGGTGATTCCGGAGTTCTACCACCTGGATGACAAGGGCTTGCCCGGTACCTGGCTGCAACGCATCCGTGCCAGTATGGACCAGCTGACCGCCCGCTATTCGGCAAACCGCATGGTGCGGGAGTATGTTTCCGACTTTTACCTGCCGATGGCGGCCCAGGGTAACGAGCGCACTCCGGAAATCGCGGCCGAGCTGGTCGCCAACCGAAAGAACGTCTGCCGGCACTGGCCAAAACTCAGGTTTGGCGAACTGACCGAACAGACGGGTGACAACAGCCAGACCTTTTCACTCTGCGTTTACCTGGATGGCCTGGGCCATGAACAACTGACGGTGGAACTGGTGGCGGAAGCGTCGGAGTTCGGGCCAAGACTGGTGCAACCCATGGCTATGGAGCATGCACTGGAGGGATCAGAAGACAGCTATCTGTATCGGGCAACCGTGCCCCCGCGCCCGGCAGGCCACTTCACTCCGAGAATCCGGGTAAAGGATGCCCGCCTGAACCTGCCGCTTGAAGACAGCCACATCCTTTGGTACCGATAGAATCAGCCGCGCCAGAATCCCGGTGATAACACAATCACCACGCTGAGAATCTCCAGCCGGCCCATCAGCATACCCACCGAAAGAATCCACTTGGCGGCATCCGGCAGCGGGCCGAAGTTACCGGCCGGGCCGATAATGTCGCCCAGTCCAGGCCCAACGTTGGTGAGCGATGTCAGCGCGCCCGACAGCGAAGTGACAAAGTCCAGCTGCAGGGATGCCAGCAGTACCGTAATAATCAGCAGGCACAGCAGGAAAATAAAGGTATAGGCGATCATCGAGGAGATAATCTCGTCGCTGACCGCCCGGCCGTTGTAATTCCGGGTAAACACCGCGCGGGGGTGCAACAGGCGCATCAGCTGCTCCCGCAGGATGATCAGAGACAGCTGGAAGCGGAAAATCTTCATACCGCCGGCCGTAGAGCCGGAACAACCGCCGACAAACATCAGGAAGAAGAAGGCGACGAACGCCAGCGGGCCCCAGGCTGAATAGTCTTCCGAGGCGTAACCGGAGGTACTCACCACCGAGGTAACGTTGAACAGCGTGGAAACATAGTTATGGAAGGGGTCGAATGCTACCGGCGATACCCACCACCGGTGCAGCGTGAGCAACAGTGGCACTACCAGCAGAATCGCCAGGAACAGGCGTACCTGCTGATCCTTGAACAGCACAAAGTGCTGGCCGTGCATTTCCCGCACAAACAGGAAGAACGGCAAGCTGCCGAGCATCATAAAGAAGGTTGCTTCCATAAGGATCAAGTCGTTGAACTTGCCCATGGACATGTCGGAGGTGGAGAAGCCACCGGTAGCGATACTGGTCAAACCGTGGTTGAACGCATCAAACAGGCTCATACCGGATAACCAATAGGTCGTTACTGCGATGACGGTGAACACCAAATAAACGAACAGAAGGCCACGACTGAGGGTTTTCATCCGGGGCAGGGCCTTGTCAGTCCACTCCGAGGATTCGGTCGCAAACAGGCGCATACCGCCCACCCGCAGGAACGGCAGAACGGCAACGAACATACCGATAATCCCGATGCCACCGAGCCATTGCAGAATGGAGCGCCAGAGCAGCAGGTCCCGGTCAAAGTTGTCCAGCCCGCTGAACACGGTAGCGCCCGTGGTGGTAATGCCGGAGGTGCCTTCAAACACCGCATCGGCAGCAGAAATACCGTTATCGCTCAGATAAAAAGGCAGGGACGAGAGCAGGGCGATAATAAACCAGCTGGATACGGTCAGAACAAACATGTATCGGGGCTTGAGCTCCCGATTATTGTTGCGGGTAAGCAGGATACCCAGAATACCCAGCACACAGACGATCGCAGCAGACTCTGCAAACGCCATGGCATTAGGCGCGCCGGAGGGAGTTCCGGCCAGGAGAAACACCGGTAACGTCATGAAAGCACTCAAAAGTACAAACATCACGCTGACAATAAAAATAACAGGATTTAGATTTCTCAAGGTGCGCCCGTACCAGCTGACAGTGAGAGGCCGTCAGGATACCCGCGGTGCCCTGTATCCGCAAGGTAACAGCCCGCGTGGCGCAGGATTACCGGCAAATTAAAACACTGTAAATTCCGGGTAAATGCGGAACCTTACTATGGTCAGTGCCGTTGAGTTGGTGCAAGTTGATAACAGGAGTGCAACACAGCTCCGTTTTTCACCAAGGAGAAACGCTATGACTATCAAAAAGAATGTTCTGATTGCGTCTGTGGCTACGGCCGGCATTGCCATGGCTGGTGCCGCATCGGCCCAGGATATGTACAAATCTGGCGTTGGAGGTTTGTATGCGGGTGCGAATTACACGTTTATGAACGCGGATTTTGACGGAATTGGTGATGCCGACGCGGGCACACTGTCCGGCAAAGTGGGCGTAATGGCCACCGAATACTTTGGCTTGGAAGCACGCGCGGGCTTTGGTGTAGATGACGATACCGTTCGGGGCGTTGACGTTAAACTGGACAACTTCTTCGGCGGCTACGCTACCTTCAACATGGTGAATGAGAGCCCGATTACGCCTTACGGCGTACTGGGTTTCACCCGTATCGAAGCTGAGGCGGGTAATGCCAAGGACGACGACTCCGACTTTTCTTATGGCGCTGGCGTAAACTTCGCCTTCGCCCCGAACCTGTCCGCGAACCTGGAGTACATGCGTTACTACGATGATAACGATGTAACCGTGGACGGCCTGGGCATCGGCATGCAGGTCAATTTCTAACCCCGCGCCCAACGGCTCAAAGCCCGCCGGAAGCCTCTTCCCGCGGGCTTTTTCATGCTCAGCCGTTAATAAAGGATCCGAGTAACAACACCCCGCCATAGCCCAGCGTATAGGCAGCCAGCAAGTGAAGGGCGTAGCGCATGTAGGTGCCAAAGGTGAGTCCCTGAATCTTGCTCATGGCCACAATGCCTGCGGCAGAGCCGATCACCAGCAAAGAACCGCCCACGCCCACGGCGTAGGTAAGCCCCATCCATTCCGCAGGGCTCATATCAATCCCGGATTTCAGCAACGCAGCGGTCAACGGAACGTTGTCGATAATCGCCGAGAAAATGCCCATCAGATAATTGGCGTAGATTGGCGGCAGTACGTCATAGATGGCTACCAGCGAATCCAGCGCGTGGATTTCCTTGAGCATACCCACCAGCAACAGAATACCGAGGAAAAACAGCAGGGTTTCGAACTCGATCACCCGGATGTATTCCAGGATCGGGTCCAGGTCTTCGTCGCTGCTCATGAACCGGGACACCAGGAACATGATAGAAAGACCGAACAGAAAGGTAAGAACCGGCGGGATGCCAAACAGGGCATTTCCGCTGATGGTGCCGATAATGGTCGCCAGGAACAGAATCGCGATGATCACATCAACCTTTCGCACTTCATTGGAGCTGGCTTGCAGCGTCACCGTTCCGGACAGCCCGCCGGAGAGCAACACCGCCAGGATAAACACCGTGATCGAGGCCGGAATGGCCAGCGTCAGCAATGTCAGAATTTCCACCTTGTCGGCCAGGAAGATCATCAGTGTGGTTACGTCGCCGGTAATCAGCGAGACACCACCGGAGTTCACCGCAAACACAACCAGAACAATAAATTGCAGGCGTTTCTTGAGTTCAAGGTTCAGGGACAGGATCAGTGAGCAGGAAACGAGGGTAGCGGTGATATTGTCCGCCAGGGACGAGAACACAAAACAGAACAGCCCGGTGAGAAACAGCAACCGGCGTTCCGTCACTTTGCGTGGCATGATCAGATAGATCATGTTCTCGATCATGCCTTTCTTGTTCAGGTAAGCCACGAAGGTCATCGCCGCCACCAGGAACAACCAGAGCCCGGCAATCTCGGCAATACTTTCAGACAGCCCGGCAGAGACCGCGGCAGTTTCATCCGGGCTGACACTGAAAAGAAACAGCAACACCCAACTCAGGGTGCCAAAAAACAGGGTCGTCTTTGCCTTATTAACGTGGATGACTTCTTCGAAAATCACGCCAAGAAGCGCAAGTACCGCAACCGCAATCAGAACAGCATCAAGAACAGGCATATTAGGATCCTGAACCGCAGAAAAGGAATAGCTGCCCCTGAATGAGCCGCCGGGAAAGTCGTTGGCGATTCTAAACCTGTATGGCGCTTATCACAAAGTCTCCCAGTCAGATATCGTATTTAACATAATATACATTATACGCAGTACGGTATGGGGGTATCTGTTCAAACAGGTAAGCCCTTCATGTCGTCAGAATGGCAACCACAGGCCCCGCCGCATTTCACAGAAATGCCTCTAAAGCCTCAATCAGGCCTTGGTGGGGATTCTGCACACGCAGCCGGCCACTTTCCAACTCTGTGATAACGGTAAAATGCAGAACAACCTGGCCGGCCATCACAATCTGCACGGGCTGGCCCAGGTTTGCCCTGGTCATTTCGTGGAGCTCAGCTCGGCCCTGTTGGTCCAGAACAATCCATAGAAGTCCGTCTTCCGAGATCGACGCTTTCTCCACCCGTTCGACGGGCACAGAAAACTCCACGACCGCAGGCTGTCCATCCCATAGCGTCTCTGCACCTGAAGGAAACGCAAACAGGCACACCGAGAACACAGCGGCGGTTACCAATCCCGATAAGCCGTTTTTTGTATCCATAACTTGCTGAAACGTAAGCGTCCGCCCATCACACCTTGTCAGGTGTAGCCGGCGTCCAGTTGTGGGGCAACAGCTCGTCGATGGCTTTGTTCTTCTGCGTCGGCAAGCGGGTCAGCACATCCTTCAGATAGGCATAGGGATCATGCCCGTTCAGCTTGGCGGACTGGATCAGGGTCATCACCGCAGCCGCCCGTTGGCCACTGCGTAGTGATCCCGCGAACAACCAGTTGCTGCGGCCCAGTGCCCAGGGCCGGATCTGGTTTTCCACCCAGTTGTTGTCGATGGGCACCGCGCCATCGTCCAGGTAGCGCGTCAGCGCTTCCCAACGTTTGAGACTGTAATCCAGTGCTTTGGCCGTGCCGGAACCATCCGGCACTTTCTGGCGATGCTCCAGCATCCATTGATGCAGTGCCTCAGCCAGTGGTTTAGCTCTGGCTTGTCGGATGTCCCGACGCTTATCCGGCGGCAGGTCTTTGGGTTCCCGTTCGATCTCGTAGAGTCCGCCGATGTATTCCAGGGCCTTGGCCGCCAGTTCGCTCTTGTTGGCCTCGTGCAGGTCGTAGAACTTGCGTCGGGCGTGGGCCATACAGCCGATTTCGGTGATCCCGTTACCGAACCCGGCCTTGTAGCCGGCGTAGTCGTCACAGACCAATTTGCCCTGCCAGTCACCCAGGAAGGTACGGGCGTGTTCACCCGCCCGGCTTGGGGCGAAGTCGTAAACGGTGGCTTTCAGGT
>NZ_NEFY01000001.1 GCF_002258215.1 Marinobacter vinifirmus | reverse complement strand
GGCTTCTGGCATCTGTGTTCGCGGTAGATGTTGCCGCTTATGCGGTGATGTCGAATCACTACCACCTGGTGGTGAAGCTCAGCCCGGATGAGGTGGTACCCTGGAGTATGGATGAGGTGCTGGCGCGCTGGTGCAGCCTTTACAAAGGGCCGCCACTAGTGCAGCGATATCATCGGGGCGACGAGTTGTGTGCTGCAGAGCTTCGGCGAGTGGAGGCGTACGCGGAAACCTTCCGGCAGCGGTTGGCGGATTTGAGCTGGTTTATGAAATGCCTGAATGAACCAATTGCGAGAAAGCGATTGCACGACAGACGGAACAGCAGGCACTGAATGAGTTTTCCGTGCCGCTAAAACCGCTACTGGGTTTTGAGGGCCTCATTCGAACGGCTTCCAGCGAGGCATCCTGTTCAGTTTTGAAGATTACCTGGAGCTGGTCGATTGCACCGGGCGGATCAGCCAGAGCGACAAACGCGGCTGCATTGACGAAAGCGCGCTGCCGATTCTGGAACGGCTGAATCTGGACCCGGAACGGTGGTGCCACCGGGCGACTGCCTTTGAAGATAGCTATCAGGACTACCGAAATCCTGGACGGCGACGACAAGCGGCTTAGGCTCCCTCCCCTTCTTTTTCAAATCAGACTATCGGCGCGCCCGCCGAGGACGTCGCTCGCCTGAAATCGGCAGATTTCCACAATTCACGGTGGAATGCCGCCGCCGTTTTGCCATAACCCCGAATTAGGCGCAGTGAAACCGAAAGTCAGAAACAACAAAGGCCCGGGGTCGAAACCGCCGGGCCTTTGGGGATCTGGTCAGGCTAGTGCCTGTCCATGATCAACTTGTGTTAATCCCGCGGGTAGTTACCGTGAAACCAGAACCTGGGGAGCGTGCCTTCGCTTTCATGCTCGTAGTAGTAAGCCTCATCCGCCCGCATGTCCTGATAATACTGCCAGACCTCATTCATCCAGAGCGCCCACAAAATCAGGAAAGCGGCTGATAGCAAACCCGCGACAATCATGCGACGCCGAGGATTAGCGGTCGACCTAGCCTCTTGCAACGAATCTCCTGCAGGCAGGATCAAAGCCCAAAAACCTATCAGGACAAACAACCCCACCAACATAGATCCTGGTGCCATAAAAACAGCCGAGACCCCGGCGTGAAACAACGCAGCAGAAACGGATGCCGTGAAGCCCGCCAGCAACAGCAGCTGGTTGGAGTCGCCAGACTCAAACAACTCCGCCCTCCGCCGCCAAAAATTACGGATGGCCTGAACAACCACCAATCCCATGGCAGCAATCAAAAGCCAACCATATTCGGCAGCCCACATCAGGTACATGTTATGGGGGTGACCGAACTTCTTGCCGGTAGCATAAGCTTCTGTGATTGGCTCATGGGTCAGCCAGGATTGAGGCCCCATTCCGAACGGAAAGTTTTGCAGGCTCATCTTCCAAGCTTCCACAAACAGGGGAATACGGCCTGAACTATCCGTTTTGATGCTTCGGACCTGGACGCCATCCGCCATAAACGAAGGGATAGCGACAGACAGCAAAAGCCAGATAACAATGCCTGCGAAGAGATATTGCAGAAACACCTTCAGCCAGGGCATGGCTTTTCGGTGGAAAAAGCAGAGCACGACTAACACCCCAAAAATTATGCCCAAAATAGATCCGCGAGAGGTAGTTAAGAAAAGAGCCCACCACCATAATCCTGAAGCCAATAGCATTATCACCTTCAACAACATGTTGTTTTTTAGCGGACCCACTAATACAGCAAGAGGAAAAAGAGGCACAAACCAAGTAGCAACATGACTCCAGTAGCGAATATTCACGAAACCTGAAGGAATAAAAACACTTAAGTCACTAACGCTATCCAAGATTGCGAAGATGTATATACTAATCAAAGAGAAGCCGTACATGGCACAGAAAAAGAAAGCAAAATATAAAAAGAAAAAGCATGCTGACAAAATCCGACCCATATCAGCCAAAAGCTTACCCAAAAAGAAGGATAGGCAAAAATAAAAAGAAAAAAATGCTGGCTCAACTAAAGAGTAAGAATAACCAGATAAGGCAGAGGCAGAGGCAGAGGCAGATAAAACACAAAACACAAAAAAAAGATGCGGAAAAGCAATGAAAAAAAAACTTACCTCAAACCCTACCCTAAAGTAATAAAGAAAAAATAAAACACCAAAAAGTAAAGCCAAAAATAAAAAACTAAACCTTTGATAATTGTAGCTACCAAAGGAACCAGGCAAAATTTCAGAGAAAAGCAGCTGAATAAAAAGCAATGAAAGTAAAGCTCCAAAAAAGGCACGGAGCACCATATTTAAAAAGCTTCCTTTACTCAAACTTCATACTCACCAAAAAAAGAGCCGGCAGCGCCGGCTCTTGGTATCAAGGATTAATTAAGTCGCAACAATTGAGCAAGACCCACTATTTCCACAACTAACTTCCAGTGCCGTCTCATCATCGGCAGGACCACCTGGAGACGCTGGCTCGATTGTAAAGCTAGGCGGATTCTCTGGGGCGCCATCATCCGTCAGATCTCCAGGATAGCCTGACGCAGTAGTTTCATCGCAAGCGGCCCAATCGATTTCCTCGAAATCCTCATCTTGCTCAGAGAAAGCGATCAAAAGAGCATTAGCCGCTCCTTTTGCTTCAGCCAAGCATGCATTATTAGCACTTTTACGAGTGTAGTTCTGGTATTGCGGAATAGCAATAGCCGCCAAAATACCAATGATCGCCACAACGATCATCAGTTCGATCAGAGTAAAACCCTGCTGACCTTTGTTCATCTGAATTTTTTGCATGTTATAAACCTCAAAGAGTTCTCATTTTTGGTTTTCCAGCTCCGGGGCGGTGGAGCTGTGCCCCGTTTCCGCGCTGAGCGTGGTGTAACTTAAGCAGGCCCCATGCCAAATGCAAGAAAATGTTAAAAATCAGCGCTCATACAGTGACTTAAATCAAGAAACGCCGGTCAACGCCCTCCCATGGCAAAAAGCGTGTGCCGCCCACCGTCCACAGGTGACAATTTTCGTCACCCCGAAAATGACAATCCCAGACACGCAACTTTTCCCTACACGTCCTTGAGAAAGATCAAACCTGAGACACACCCCGCTTTCCAAAGCGGTACCATCCATCTAAACTCTGGTTCATAAATCCGAGATTCAGCCACTTATAAGACTTTCCTCAGAGCATTTATGGCGAGCAGCAATCGAAACGTGACGCTGACGGGCCTGGCCCGTCGATTCGTGGAAGACGGGCTTCTGGACGAAGACGTGGCGAAGGATGCCTTTCTTCAGGCCTCCAAGAACCGTATTCCGCTGATCACCTACCTCACCCAGAACGATTTGGCCGACAGCCGCAGGCTGGCGTTTTCTGCCGCCATGGAGTTTGGTGTATCGGTACTGGACCTGGACGCCTTTGCCCCGGAAATGCTGCCGGAAAAGACGGTCGACGAGAAGCTCATCCGCAAACATAACGCCCTGCCACTTTATAAGCGTGGCAACCGATTGTTTGTGGCCATTTCAGACCCGACCAACCTGCAAGCGCTGGACGAAATCAAATTCAACACAGGTTTGAGCACCGACTCGATTCTGGTAGATGACGCCAAGCTCCGTGCCGCCATCGACAAGTATCTGGAAAGCCAGGATTCCACCATGGGCGACCTGGAAGACGCCGACTTGGAAGGAGTGGAGACGGAGGCTGGCGACCAGGACGACGAAAAGGCCGTCACAGCCGAGGTAGATGATGCGCCCATCGTGAAATATGTGAACAAGATGCTGCTGGATGCCATTCGTGGCGGTGCATCGGATGTGCACTTCGAGCCCTACGAGAAGACCTATCGGGTTCGGTACCGTACCGACGGCATTCTGAAAGAGATTTCCCGCCCGTCTATCAAGCTGGCACCTAAGATTTCTGCCCGGGTGAAGATTATGGCGCAGCTGGACATCTCCGAGCGCCGGTTGCCCCAGGACGGCCGGATCAAGATGAAACTGTCCAAAACCAAGGCCATCGACTTTCGGGTGAATACCCTGCCCACCTTGTGGGGCGAAAAGATTGTGCTGCGGATTCTGGACCCGAGCCAGGCCAAGCTGGGTATTGATGTGCTTGGTTACGAGGAAGACCAGAAGCAGCTCTACCTGGATGCACTGGAACAGCCGCAAGGTATGATTCTGGTGACCGGGCCCACCGGTTCCGGTAAAACGGTTTCCCTGTATACCGGCTTGAACATCCTGAACACCACCGAGCGCAACATTTCCACGGCAGAAGACCCGGCGGAGATCAACCTGGAAGGCATAAACCAGGTAAACGTGAACAACAAGGTGGGTCTGGGGTTTGCGGAGGCGCTGCGGGCGTTCCTGCGTCAGGACCCGGACGTGATCATGGTGGGCGAGATCCGGGATCTGGAGACCGCCAACATCGCCATCAAGGCGGCACAAACCGGGCACTTGGTGCTTTCTACCCTGCACACCAACAGCGCTGCCGAAACCCTGACCCGGATGATGAACATGGGCGTGCCGGCGTTCAACATCGCCACCTCGGTTAGCCTGATCATTGCCCAGCGTTTGGGTCGGCGGTTGTGTAATGGCTGCAAACAGCCCGCGGATATTCCGGCGGATGTGCTTTTGCAGGAAGGGTTCACACAAGAACAAATTGATACAGGCTTCACGTTGTACCGCCCCAAGGGCTGTGATAAATGCAATGGGGGATACAAAGGCCGCGTTGGTATTTACGAGGTGGTGAAGATTACAGACGAGCTGGCCAACATGATTATGGAAGAAGCCAGTTCCATAAAAATAGCAAAGCAGGCTCAGGCGGAAGGCTTCCGCACACTACGGCAGTCCGCCCTTCTGAAAGTAATTCAGGGGGTGACCAGCCTTGAGGAAGCCAACCGCGTGACGAAGGATTAAGCATGGCAGAAAAAGCGCATAGACTCGAATCGTACGTTTGGGAAGGTAAAGACCGGAAGGGCAATAAAACCAAGGGCGAGATCATGGGCTCTAACCTTGCCCTTGTGAAAGCCCAACTGCGCAAGCAGGGGGTGATTCCGGATAAGGTCAAGAAAAAGCCCAAGCCGTTGTTCGGTGGCAGCAAGAAGATTACGCCTTTTGACATCGCCATGCTTACTCGCCAGCTGGCCACTATGATGAAGGCCGGTGTGCCGCTGGTGCAGAGCTTTGACATTGTGGCCGATGGGCTTGAGAACAAGGGCCTGCAGGAGTTGGTGGTAACCATCCGGAATGATATTTCTTCCGGTTCCGGCTTTGCTGCTTCCTTGCGCAAGCATCCGAAGCACTTTGATGATCTGTACTGCAACCTGGTGGATTCCGGTGAGAAGGCCGGTGCATTGGAAGCGATGCTGGATCGGATTGCGACTTATCTTGAAAAGACGGAATTGCTCAAGAAGAAGGTCAAGAAAGCCATGACCTACCCCATCGCCGTTATCGTGGTGGCAATCGTGGTTACTGCGATTCTGCTGGTAAAGGTGGTGCCACAGTTCGAGAGTCTGTTCCAGGGCTTCGGGGCAGAGCTTCCAGTATTTACGCAGATGGTGGTTCGGCTATCTGAGTGGATGCAGAGTTGGTGGTTTGTCGTGCTGCTGGGCATTGTGGGCACAATCTTCCTCTTCAAGGAATCCAAAAGGCGTTCCCAAAAATTCTCAGATATTGTCGACAAGCACGTGCTGAAACTGCCGGTTGTGGGCGAAATCCTCGACAAATCCGCCGTCGCCAAATTCGGCCGGGTACTATCCACCACCTTCGCCGCCGGTGTACCGCTAGTCGACGCCCTCGATTCCGTAGCCGGGGCCACCGGTAACGCGGTTTATCGCGATGCCATCCAGCGTATCAAGAACGATGTTTCCAGCGGTACCCAGCTACAGGCTTCCATGCGTCAGCAGGACATCTTCCCGGTAATGGCGGTGCAGCTGACAGCTATTGGTGAAGAGTCCGGCAACCTGGATGAGATGCTGCAGAAGGTTGCCGAGCACTACGAGGCGGTGGTGGATGACATGGTAGACAACCTGACCGCCCTGATGGAGCCGATGATCATGGCGGTTCTGGGTGTGCTGGTCGGCGGCCTGATCATTGCCATGTACCTGCCGATCTTCCAGATGGGTCAGGTTGTCGGCTAAACACCGGCCCGTTCCTGCTCCCCGTTTCTTTGGGGAGCAGGCATTCTCCCAACATTTCCAATGAGTTCCTGAATGCCCTCTCTAGACGTATTCCTCAACACCCCCTGGCTCCTCTACCTAACCGCAACCCTCGTCTCCCTCTGCATCGGCAGTTTCCTGAATGTGGTCATCCTGCGCCTGCCCAAAATGATGCACCAGGACTGGCGTTGCCAGTGTGAGGAATTTCTGGAGGTTCCGGAGGCCCAGCGCAAGCAAGAAGAAACCATCACCCTGTCCAAACCTGCCTCCACCTGCCCTTCCTGTGGCCACAAGATTCGGGCCTGGGAAAATATTCCGGTGGTGAGCTGGTTGTTTCTTGGCGGCAAGTGTTCTTCCTGCAAATCCCGGATTTCGGTTCGTTACCCTCTGATTGAGGCCGTTACCGCAGCATTTTCGGTGGTTACGGTGTTCTTGCTGGGGCCGACCGAAGCCGCTCTTTGGGCCTTGCTGCTGGTGTGGGCGCTGGTGGCGTTGACGGTGATTGATTTTGATACCCAGTTGCTGCCGGACAGCATCACCCTGCCGCTGATGTGGCTGGGGTTGGTGTTGAATTATTTTGGCGTGCTGACGGATTTTGAGAGTGCCTTCTGGGGTGCCGTGGCGGGGTATTTGTCGCTTTGGTCGGTGTACTGGCTGTTCAAGCTGGCCACCGGTAAGGAAGGCATGGGCCATGGGGATTTCAAATTGCTGGCGGCGCTTGGGGCCTGGCTGGGGTGGCAGTTGTTGCCGGCGGTGATTTTGTTGTCGTCTCTGGTGGGGGCTGTGGTTGGTATTGCGCTGATGGTGTTCAGGAAGCATGGGCGTGAGGTGCCGATTCCGTTTGGGCCTTATCTGGCGGCTGCCGGGTTGCTTGGATTGTGGTTTGGGGCGGAGATTCAGCGCTTCTGGTTTGGGTTTTTGGGAGTTTGATGCGTGAGGATTATTGGCTTAACAGGTGGTATCGGCTCCGGAAAATCCACCGTGGCCCGGCTATTTGGCGAACTGGGCGTGCACTGGGTGGATGCCGATAATGTGGCCCGTGAAGTTGTGGAACCGGGGCAGCCGGCATTGGCGCAAATTGCGGAGCATTTCGGTGCTGAGGTGTTACAGGCAGATGGTTCTTTAGACCGCGCCTGGTTGCGGCAGCGGGTGTTTGCGGAGCCTGCGGAGCGGGAGTGGCTGGAGCAGTTGTTGCACCCGGTGATTCGCGAGGAGCTGGTTCGCCAGTTGCGTAACCCTTCCAGCCTTTCGGCTAAGGGCAACTCCGGCGATTATCCGTTACCTTATGTGCTGCTGGTATCTCCCCTGCTTCTGGAAACCAATCAACATCAGCTGGTTGAGCAGGTGATTGTGGTGGATGTGCCGGAGGAGGTGCAGCTGGACCGCACTATGGCCCGCGACGCCAATTCCCGGGAACAGGTGGAGCGGATTATGGCGGCGCAACTGGGCCGGGACGAGCGGCGGGCGCTGGCAAGCGCTATTATTGATAATAACCGCCCACTGGATAACGTGGAGCTTCAGGTTTGTGAGCTGCATAACCGTTTGCTGGCTGAATTCAGTTAAGGAGCTTCGGCTGCGTTACACCTCTTTTTTTGTCTCGTTCCTGGCCTTTGGCGCGGTTCTGGCACCCACAGCCCGTGGCGGCGAGCCGGTGTTCAATATGCAAGCGGCGCCGGTGTCCGAAGTGCTGTCGCCCTATCGCCTGCCAGCATCTTTCTATACCTTTGATCCCGATGAATACTGGGCCGAGCCGGAAGATTCCTGGTGGCTGGATTTCAGTAACTGGGTGATTCGCCAGGAACGCCGGCACGGGGTTAACGTGCAATCCATGGGCGCCTGGGCAGACCAGACCCTGTCTGGCTTTAGTCATGTTCTGCCCAACAACGAAAGCTACCTTCGCCTGGGCTTCGCGGCAGAATCGGAATACAGCAACCTGGCCAGTTTCGAGCCTGAAGCCCGGTTCCGGCTGGATGTACCCACGGCCGAGGAAAGGCTGCGGCTGGTGGTGGAGAGCGAAAGCGAGGAACTGATCCCCCTGGCCGAGCGGGAACGGGACCGCACCTTAACCGAGCCCGAGCGTACCGAAACCGAAACCACCGGTGCCCTGCGCTACCTGACCCAGGTGGGCGATGCGATCAACCTGTCCACGGATATCGGCGGCCGGCTGCGGCTGCCCCCGGAAGCCTTCTGGCGCATGACCGCCAGCAAGGGCTGGCGAATCGATGAAGACTGGGCATTCAACCTTAAACAACGGGTTTACTACTATCACACCGAAGGCTGGGGCGCCCGCTCCTGGATGGGTTGGGACCGGCCGGTGAGTAATGGCTGGCATTTTTTTGCGTCGTCAGAACTTGAGTGGATTCACGATGAACGCCGGTTCGATGCGGCTCAGATTTTCAGTGTGCGCAAGCGCCTGAATAACCGGTCGGTGGTTACGCCCCGCATTGGCGTTTTGGGCGAGAGCCAGCCATCCTGGCGCACTACCTCCTACTTTGCCGATTTCACCTGGCGTTATCGCATGTACGAAGACTGGCTGTTTGCCGAGGTGGTGCCGGCCCTGGAATTCCCCCGGGAAGACAGCTTCCAGGACCGGGCCTCGGTGGTATTGCGTATCGAAATGTATTTCTCCGGAACCATCAGCCGTGACTAGACCCCGCCACAAAAGCAAACCCGCTGCGGAAGCCCTCACCCTTACCCCGATTGCCTACACCCGCTCCTGCTTTCAGGATAAGTTCGGGGTGCCGCGCCAACCCGGGCTCACCAGGAATGCCCACGCCAGCCTGGTGATCGAGCCACCATTCGACCGGGAAGACGCCTTTCGGGGCCTGGAGTCCGCCAGTCACCTGTGGCTGGTATTCCAGTTCCACGAAGCGGTGCGGGCAGAGTGGCGGCCTGTGGTGCGCCCACCCCGATTAGGCGGCAACAAGAAGATGGGGGTATTCGCCAGCCGCTCGCCGTTCCGGCCTAACAGCCTGGGCTTGTCGGTGGTAAAAAATGAAGGCCTGGACAGGCACAACGGCCGGCTGGTGCTGAAGATCAGCGACCACGACCTGATTGAAGGCACACCGATCCTGGATATCAAACCCTACCTGCCCTTTGCTGATGCCTTACCGGAGGCCTCCCTGGGCTGGGCAGAGGAAGAACCCTTGCAGCGCCTGCCGGTCAGCTTCACCCCGGAGGCCGACGCACAACTGGCCGCCCTGCCCCCAGCCGACTACCCGGATTTGCGCGGGCTGATCGAGGATGTGGTGAGTTACGACCCCCGCCCGTCTTTCCGCCGGGGCCGGGATGAGGAGCGCATTTACGGCGCACACCTGTACGATCTGAATGTTCGTTTTCGTTTTGTAAACGAGGGCGCTGCCGTGCGTGTGGAAGTGGTGTCGGTCTGCTAAACTGCCGCTGGTGATTTTGTAGTCGACACAGGGAATTTGTGCCTTGCCATCCAAGCAGTTAATCAAGCGTTTAGGTGTTCGCCCGCTGGCATTGCGGTTGCTGGCCTGGGTGCTTTTGTACAGCGTGGTGCTGTCGCTGGTGGCCACCGGCGCACAGATGTATGGCGAGCTGGCCAAGGTATCCTCATTCCAGCAGTTCTATGACGAGGTGCTGGGCCAGGCGCTGCACAATCTCTGGTTCCAGTCCATCGTGGTGATGCTGGGCACTCTGGGCCTGTTGCTGATTGTGCGCATTACCCTGTTCCGGCACCTGGAAACCATGGCGGATTACGCCGCCAGGCTGAACCTGGACGCCCTCGTTGACCCGCTGAAACTGCGCCGCAAGGCTCCCAAACGGGCGGATGAACTGTCAGAACTGGAGCAGGCCCTGAACCGCATGCGCCTGCAGATTCTGGAAGACACCCGCTCCCTGCGCCAGGACACCCTGAAATCCCGTGACGAACGCGACGAAGCCATCCGCGCCAACCATGCCAAGAACCAGTTCCTGGCCAACGTCAGCCACGAGCTGCGAATCCCCCTGCAATCCGTGCTCGGTTACGCCAACCTGCTGACCGACACGCCGCTGGACCAGGAACAGCGGGAATATGTGAATACCCTGCTGGGCGCGTCGGAAAACCTCTCTGCCATCATTAATGACCTGCTGGACATCTCCGCCATGGAAGCCGGCAAGATGGAGCTGGAAGCCATTCCGTTCGACCTGCGGGAAACCCTGAACGACCTCATCCACATGCTCGGCAGCCGTGCCCGGGAGAAAGGCCTGGCACTGGAAGTGCGGGTGGATGAGAACCTGCCCTGGGCGCTGGTGGGTGATCCGGTGCGCATTCGCCAGGTGATGCTGAACCTGCTGTCCAACGCCATCAAGTTTACCGATTCCGGCCATGTGCTGATCAGCATTGAAGTGCTGGGCCGGCGGGGCGATAAGGTACGCCTGCGGTTGGCCGTGGAAGACACCGGCGTGGGCATTAACCCGGAAGATGTTCCGCTGGTTTATGAGCCCTATGTGCAGCTGGGCCAGCAGTTCCAGCGGCAAACACCGGGAGCGGGGCTGGGGCTGACCATCTGCCGGCAGCTGATCGGGCTGATGAGTGGCTCGCTGGACCTGGAAAGCCGCCCCGGTGAAGGCTCCACCTTCTGGGCGGAAATCAGCCTGCCGGAAGCGGCAGACAGCGCGGCCCGGGTGCGGCCGGATTCCCGAAAAGTACATCACAAGCGCATTCTGGTGGCAGATTCCTACGAGTTGTCCCGCAAGATTACCCTGGAAATGCTGTCCCGCCACGAGGTTCACATTGAGGCGGTACGCTCGGCGGGCGAGGCGCTTACCTTTCTGCGCCAGGCCTTTGATGCGGGCACGCCCTACGATGCAATCATTCTGGACGGCTTTGTGCCGGATATGGACAGCGACCTGCTGTGCCGGCAGATTCGCGGCAACCAGCAGTGGCAGGATATGCGCCTGCTGATTCTCTCGTCCAACCCCCAGCGGGGCGATGCCGAGCATTTCCGGCAAGCCGGGGCCGATGCGTTCCTGAGCAAGTCCCTGCGGGAGTCTTACCTGATTCCGATTCTGAACCAGCTGTTTGCAGATGCCGAGCAGCAGGAGCGCCGGTTCCTGACCCGCTTTTCCCTGCAATCCATCAACCACACCGGCTCCGTACGCCGGGAGCTGGCCTGCGGCTGCATGCAGGTGCTGCTGGTGGAGGACAACCCGGTTAACCGCACCCTCACCCGCCGACTGCTGGAGAAACTGGGCTGCCAGGTGATGACCGCCAACGATGGCGAAGCCGCGCCCTCCCTGTACCAGACACACCAATATGATGTGATCATGATGGACTGTGTGATGCCCCGGGTAGACGGCTTTGAAGCCACCCGTCGGCTGCGCCAGTGGGAGCGGGACAACCACAAACCCCGGATACCGGTGGTGGCCCTGACCGCCAGCGCCATGGAAGAAGACGAGGAAAAATGCCGGGCGGCGGGCATGGACTCCTTCGTAGCCAAGCCGGTGAACATGGAGATGTTGCGGGCGGTGCTGGACCAGTATTGCCAGGCCGCGGCCAGTACGGACTAAGCTCGCGCCTCATAACCCCGCCCCGTCACCCCTTAACAGCGACTTACAGCCATTTAAGTTGTGGCGCCGCGCGCAGGTGTTTACCATTCCCTCCGAATTAAAATGAAAGCAACAAAGGTGTCATCATGAAGATTACCCGCATCTCTGCCCTCGCTTTGTCCCTGGCTGCCGCTCCGGTATTCGCCAGCGACCTGGACCTGAGCCTGACCAACGATTCCGTTAAGGGCCAGGTAAACTTCTTCGGCACCCAGGATGAACTGCAGCTGGGCGCTGGCTACACCTATCACGAAGGCAGCCGCCACATAGGCAACGTGGACTTCCACGCCCAGGGCCGCACCGCCCTTGGCAACCTGCCTACCACCGCTGGCATTGGTTTGCGCGGCATCGCCTGGGATGACGACCAGGTAGACGGCGGCGCGGTGGGCCTTGGTGGCTTTGCTACCCTGAACATTCCGGATGTGCCGGGCCTGTCCTTCACCGGCGCCCTGCACTACGCCCCGAGCATTTTGTCTTTCGGTGATTCCGACGACATGACCAGCGTAGAACTGCGCGGCAGCTACCGTGTGATCCGCAACGCAGAAGTGTTCGCCGGTTACCGTTACCTGAACACCGAACTGGATTTCCGCGGCTCTCCGGATATCAACCTGGACGAAGGGGTGATGGCCGGTATGAAGATCTTCTTCTGACACCCGCCTTGCGGCCATCCGGTTTGATGCCGGGTGGCCGATTCGTGCCCGCTTTCACGCTCTCCCCTTTGTTTTGCTGCTAGGCTGTGCCGAGATACATCATCCGGATTGCTTGCATGAAATGTCGCCTGATTTCTGCCCTTGCCCTGCCCTTTCTTCTGACCGCCTGCGGTGGTGGTGACAGTGCCATTGACGGTGCCCGCGAGATTCCCAACCGTTTTGGTAATACCGTCAACGCCCTGGACGACTTTAATCCCGGCAGCACCGGTGATTCCGGCAACACCGCCGGCCTGAAGGCTAATGAAGTGCGGATCACCATGGAAGTGCCCGCCTTTTATGCCCCGGATGCGGAACAAACCCGGCGCAACCTGAGAATCGTGGTTCCGGACCAGGTGCAGGTGTACCGGAGCAACCAGGGCGGGCAAAATCTGGGCACCGTGCCCTACAGCACCAGCACCGGTGAAGACGGCCACTGGGTTGTGGCCTTTCCGGACGGCCAGCCCATCGGCCCGGATGTGGTGATTGAAGCCCGTTATTCCGGCGGCGGCCAAACCATTGCGATGAAAGCCCTGGCAGCCGATTCAGACCGGGATGTGAAGGTAAACCCCTTCTCCCATTACCTGGTGCAAAACGGACTTGGCGGTTACTCCTCCACAGAATTCCAGGCCGTGATGGACTGCGTGAACGACCGGGGCGGCGCCCTGTGCCTGAACAAGTATGTGTGGTCCAGCCTGGCCGACCAGGTGCACGATTTCGAGATTGATATTGCCGGCAACCTGACGCTGGATGCTGCCGTCAGTACGCTGGCCGGGCGGGCGGATTTCGCCGGCTATATTGAGCAGATGGCGGACTATGCCCTGCTAGGCCCGAATGCGTCTGGCACCATCCGCGCCAGCTCCGCAGATTACAACTCGGTGTTTCTGGGGCTGGAGCTGGGCCCGACTTTCCGTGATGCCCGCTTCCCCGGTGCCGGCCAGTGGGGTGCGCGCACCGCACAGGAGGAAGACCTGGGCGGGGCATTTCTGTATCCGGCCCTGACCCTCACCTCCTTCGAGGCCTTCAATATCAACGTGACCTCCCTGGCCACCGATATTCCCTATGACCGGAGCACCCTGGCTCACAGCTTTACCAATCCGGACGGCCAGCAGTTCTCCCGGGAAGACAGCTGGACCCGAAACAGCCATTCCAGCTCACCGGGAGCGGCCACTCTCACACCGCCCTCAGAAGACGGCTCCGACCCTGCCCGCCTGCTGGCCGGCCGCGCCCTGTACCAGAGCATTACCGATGAACCGGGCAGTGCCAACAATGGCTGGACCCGCAATCCCTATTTCATGGATGCCTTCACCTCCGCCCCCGGCGATGAGAACCAAAGCCCGGACAGGGTGCTGGGCAGTTACTTTACCGCCGGCAAGGCCATCGCCCTGGCTGATGCAGAGGGCAAGCTGAAGCGCCAGGAAACCCTGGAAGAACAGTATCTCTCCGTGCTGGAGCTGCATCTGTTACGCAGCGAAGATTTCGACATGGCCCGCATTACCGGCAGCGATTACAACCTGGTGTACCTGACTGCCCAGTTTGGCGGCAGTAATCCG
The DNA here is from genome assembly GCF_002258215.1 of Marinobacter vinifirmus. GTDB lineage: Bacteria > Pseudomonadota > Gammaproteobacteria > Pseudomonadales > Oleiphilaceae > Marinobacter > Marinobacter vinifirmus. The sequence continues at coordinate 506,985 of NZ_NEFY01000001.1, read as the reverse complement.
GCAGCCTTCGAGACCGGCTATGGTGAGCTGGGCGGCGCTGATGGTGCACTGACCACAAATAACGCGACCATCTACCGTGGCAACACGGGGGCTGCGGGAGCGGGAGCGTCTTCGGCCGTGACCGACACCTGGAACATTGCCAACCGGCCGGCCCAGCTCAGTTCCGGCACCAAGAATATCGGCCGGCTAAGCCTGTGCCGCAGCTGTACCGAAAGCGAGCCGCCGCTGGGTCTTGGCGCCGCTACGCCCGATGGCTCCCTGCTGGCGTTCAATCTCGACGACGCGGGACTTGGCGATGGCCTGGTGATCGCCGGCAAAACCACTTCCCTGACTGCTCCCATTGCCGGCGATTACCGGGTTCAGGGCACGATGATCGCTCTGGATGCCAACCAGAACCAGCTGTACCAGGTGGCCGGAGGAACGCTCACATTATCCGAAACCGGCGCAGACCTTACCGCCGCCAGCTACCGGGTTAGCCATACCATCACAGAGAACGCGGTCGGCACTCCGGAAAATGAGTTGCTCGACCTTGGGTTCACCGTGACACCCGGTGGCAACGGCACCATCCAACTGACGGGAGGCGAGCTGGTTCTGAACGGCTTCTACACCGAATCCGGTGACCAGATCTTCCTGGTGGTCCAGGACAACACCGGCCCGGAATTACGCACCGGCTTGCTGATCGCCACACTCATTCCGGAATCAACGGCAGCTCAGTGAACAGGCGTAAGCCGTATAACCTGTTATAATTCCTGCCATATCGATTTTGGCGAGAGGTTTTATGACGTTAATCTCCCGGGCACTTTTGCTGTGTGTTCCCCTGGTGTTATTTGCGATTGCCGGTGCTTTGTATTCCCCCGAACCCCCGGAAAGTGAAGACACCGACATTGCCCTGGGCTCCCTGCCCAAGTTGCCTGAATGGACCGCCGACGGCCTGCCGGATTTTTCCGGGTACCAGGACACCACCGAAAAGAAGGCCGCCTTTTTCTCGTTTCTTTACCCTCGCATTGAACTGGCCAACAACCGCATTCTGCTGGAGCGGGAATACCTGCAATCCCTCTCTGGCAAAGACGAGCTGGCTGACGATGAGCTGGAGTGGCTGGAACGGCAGGCGGACCGGCTGAGAGTTGAGGCGAAGAACGGCAGCCCCAAACAGCTTGAGCAACTCACGGAAAAGCTGGATGTGATTCCTCCGTCCCTGATTATGGCCCAGGCCGCCAATGAATCTGCCTGGGGCACTTCCCGCTTTGCCACCGAGGGCAACAACCTGTTTGGCCAGTGGTGTTTTACCCGTGGCTGCGGGCTGGTGCCGCTGAGCCGCCCGGAAGGGGCCAACCATGAGGTGGCAAAGTTTTCGTCGCCTTATTATTCTGTGCGCTCTTACATCCAGAATCTGAACCGGCACCCTGCCTACCAGCAGCTGCGGTCGATACGCTCGGCAGCCAGGGCCGACGGTGATGCGTTTTCCGGCATTGCCCTGGCACAAGGCCTGCTGAGCTATTCCGAAAGGGGCGAGGAATATATAAAAGAGATCCGCGCCATGATTCGCTACAACAACCTGGAATTCTACGACAAGCAATTCCGGGCTCAACTGGACTGACGAGACTTTTCCATGCTGGACTTTTTGCCCGCCCCGTTGAAAGGGGTCCTGGTGGTTTTGCTTATCCTGACGAACACCCTTATTTTCCTGCCATTTTTGCTGCTGTTCGCGATCATTAAACTGATTATTCCGGTGAAATTGGTGCGTACCCTGTGTACACGGATGGTGAACCTGATTGCCTGGTACTGGATTGGTTTCAATAACACCCTGGCGGACCTGTTCCACAAGATTGAGTGGGATGTTCGCGGCGCCCGGGAGCTGAGCAAGAAGCATTGGTACTTCGTTACCTGCAACCACCAGAGCTGGACTGACATTACTGCCATCCAGTACGCCCTGAACAACAAGATTCCTCTGCTTAAGTTTTTCCTCAAAAAGGAACTGATCTGGGTGCCGCTGCTGGGTGTTGCCTGGTGGGGGCTGGACTTCCCCTTCATGCACCGGCACACCAAGGAGCAGATCGCCAGGCGGCCGGAGCTGAAGGGCAAGGATATAGAGGCTACCCGCAAGGCCTGCGAGAAGTTCCGCTACACCCCGGTGACCATTTTCAATTTTATGGAGGGCACCCGCTTTACCCCGGAAAAGCACGCCCGGCAGAACTCCCCCTACAAGAACCTGCTGAAGCCGAAGGCCGGCGGCACCGCGTTTGTGTTCGGCGCCATGGGCGAGATGATCCACACCATGCTGGATGTGACCATTGTGTACCCGGACGGACGGCCCGGGATCTGGGATTACCTGAGCGGCCGGGTGCGCCGGATTATCATCGATATCCGCACCCGGGAAGTGCCGGAGCGTTTTCTGGGCATGGATTACGAAGGTAACCGGGAGCTGCGGGCAGACTTCCAGCGCTGGGTAAGCGGGATCTGGGCCGAGAAAGACGCCCGCATCGAGGAATTGAAAGTGGGCGCCTGATTACAGGATGCCCAGTTCGCGAGCCCGGACAATGGCCTGGGTTCGCGATTTCACATCCAGCTTGGCGTTGATCCGGCGGGCGTGGGTTTTCACGGTGTGCAGGGAAATGTGCAGCTTGTCTGCGATCTCCTGGTTCGACAAGCCCTGAGCGATCAGCTCCAGTACGCCCTGCTCCCGGTCGCTGATGGGTTCAGCAAGGGTCTCTGTGGCGACAGGCGCATTGTTGAGACCAAACAGCTGGCCCAAATCCCGGTTGAAGGCGTTTTCCGGTAATTGCCGGAAGCATTTCTGCATCAGCGGTGTGAGTTCGTTGACCAGCTCCGCAAACGGGCTGATAAAGCGCTCGCTGGCAGCCTGGCGAATCACCTGCTCCAGCTGTTTCCTGGCGGCCGGCAAACCCTTCTCCTGTTGCAGCAGGACGGCACTCAGCAGGCCAACGTGCAGTTCCAGCCCCCAGGGTAAGGTATCGCCGTAACGGCCCAGAACCGCGTCCAACTGCGCCCTGGCACGAACCAGGTCACCACTGGCCATGTCCGCCCGAACCTGCAGGCAGTCCATCAGCCCCGGCATCATGGGGAATAATTCCGGCACGCAGCCACCCTGTCGATACGGCTGGAGCTTTTCGATGGCCTGGGCGGCACTTTCTGTCTGGCCATGGGATAACCAGCAGCTGGCTTTCAGGGCTTCCAGTACCGGCACGTACAGGGATTCATCCACCTGCCAGGCGTGCATGGCCCGCTCTGCCCGGCCAATCCAGACAAAGGCATCTTCCAGGCGGCCCTCGGCTTTACACATCAGCACCCTCAGGGCCATGGCCAGCAACAGGCCCAGGTCCCGGGTCTGTTCGGCATGGCGTGAGCAGCTCACCAACAGGCGATCGGCTTCGTCCAGCCGGCCCTGGTGCCACAGCACCAGTACCAGGTTCAGTTCCAGCCGGGTTTCGCCGATACGCGCCGGACGGCTGAGTTCGTGCATGGCGGTGTCCAGGCCGGTTCTGAGCAGCTGCTCGGCATGCCCGAGCGCGCCCTTGCCCAGCTCAATGCGGGCGTGGGCGTAAACCGCCAGCGCCTCGGAACCGGAGTCTCCCGCTTCCCGGGCCAGCTTGGCCGCGGCGCGGTTGGCGTCCCGGGCTTCATGAAATTTGCCGGCGGCACACAAGGCGCTGGCACGAACAATCTGGGTGACCAGCTGAGCCTGGGGTGATAAGCCTCCAGCGGCGAGCGCCTTGTCTGCCATGGCCAGGGCTGGCTGCACATAGCCTTCGCCCCGCAGGATAAAGGCTTTCAGGGCATAAATACGGGCTTCCTGCTGTTCCCGGTCTTCCGGCGAGAAGCCTTCGAGCAACTGCCGGGCCTGGTGGAACTGTCCGCCAATGGCATGAACCCAGCTGTAGACAATGCGTAATCGCGCGCTGCGCTCCAGCAAGCCGGCAGGCAGGTGTTTGCGCAGGGTGAGCAGCGATGCGGTGTCCTGCCCCAGCAACAGGGCTTCGGTGCCCTCAGAGGCAATGCGCACGACTTCTTCGGCATCTCCGGACAGCAGTGCGTATTTCAAGGCCTCCGGAAACTGGTTCCGCTGCCCGAACCAGCGGCTGGCCAGCAGCATGCGGGTGTTGTAACCACCCAGTGCCGGTGTTTTCAGCCAGGCCTGAAGTAAAGGATTGAGGCGATACCAGCGGCCACGGCCGGATACCGGCTGCAGGGGCAAGCCCTTTTCACAGGCAACGGACGGCAGCATACCCGAGTCGCCAACCGATGCCTGCAGCGCGATAAACAGTTCATCTGACACACCGTCCAGCTCCGCCATCATGCGCAGCGAATTCATCTGGCCGGGCGCCATCTGCCCCAGCACCGAGCCTTTCAGGAAGCGCTCAACGGAGCCGGTTTCCTGCATCGGCCGGCGTTCCGGGCTGCGCAGCAACTCCCGCCGGTACAGGGCCAGCGGCGTGGGCCAGCCTTCGGTGAGGCTATACAGGTGATCAATGGCGACACTGGTAATCAGGCTGTCCGGCCGGGCGTCCTGGAAGTAGGCAAAGGTTTCCGAACGGGTGAATTCCAGGCTCTCGCGGCCGATACATTGGTAACGGTTTTCCAGCTCAAGGGTGTGGCATTCGAACGGCAAAGGCAGCCGGGAGGTAAAAGCTACCGACAGGTTTTCTGGCATATCGCAGACAAGCTGCTGCAGCAGCCCGCCCACCGCCGGATTGGTCAGGTGGTGCAGGTTATCCAGCACAAGCACATCCCGGCCTTGCTGCTCCAGCCGGCCCTTGGCCACCAGCATAACGGCCAGGTTGTCTTCAAACGTGCCACCGCCCTGATTGCCGGGGTGCAGGGACTGCGGCAAATCCAGTGCCATGGCGATGAGGGATAATAAACGGGACGGCGCGTTGTCGCCGGCATTCAGGGTAACCCAGCGAATCCGGTCAAACTCACTGGCACCCTCGCTCAGGGCGCTGACCAGGCTGTGGGTTTTGCCGTAACCGCAGGGCGCTTCCAGCATCAACAGGGAGCGGGGCGCGAGGCTATCCAGGATCTGTTTGGAAAGCGCTGGGCGGGGCTGGTGATCTTTTGGAATGGCCGGCAACTGAAGCCGGTGCTCCAGTAAATCCCGAACCAGCTCGCCGTTTTGCAGGCTGGTATTGGCGCCCTGAAACTCGTCGTTGGCGGCGTTGCCTTCGTTAAAGGATTTCACTCACGGCCCCGATTACACCTTTAGTATTAGAGATTGGCCTCGAGAGTAAACCAAAGCGGGGTCTGGCTGCAAAAAATTGGCGGGGCTAAACGGGGTTAGTGACGATTTTCCAGCGCAGTAATGTGATAGCGCTCACAAAAAAAAGGCGGGCCATCGCTGGCCCGCCTTTCTCAACCGGTTACGTGAGACCGGTTAGCGAGTTCCCGCCCGGCGCAGAGCGGCCGGAGTGAAATCACGGGACTGGCGCTCAACGCCGAAGGAGTACGGAGTGTTCTCCTCGTTGGTCAGGCCCAGTGCCAGGTAGCGACCGGAGAGCAGGTCGTACAGTGCTTCGATGGCGTACCAGGGAACGTCCTGGTCGTACATCTGAACCGCATGTGCTTCGCCCACACGCCACAGCTCACCACGGCCATCGTAATGGTCGATCACAGAAGCCTGCCAGGTGTCTTCATCAATGTAGAAGTCACGCTGGGCATAGACGTGGCGCTCGCCCTCTTTCAGGGTGGCGCGCACATGCCACACACGGTGCAACTCGTAGCGGGCCAGGTCCTGGTTGATATGGCCAGGCTGGATAATCTCGTCGTAGCTCAGGCCACGATCCAGCAGCTTGTAAGAGTTGTACGGAATGTACATCTCTTTCTTGCCAATCAACTCCCAGTTGTAGCGATCCGGAGCACCGTTGTACATGTCCAGGTTGTCTGAGGTACGCATACCGTCAGCCGCGGTACCCGGGCCGTCATAGGCAACCTGGGGCGCACGGCGAACACGGCGCTGGCCGGCGTTGTACAACCAGGCACGGCGTGGTTCGGCTACCTGGTCCAGGGTTTCGTGAACCAGCAGTACGTTACCCGCCAAGCGCGCCGGCGCGGTGATCGACTGCTTGAAGTAGAACAGGACGTTATCGTCTTTACCCGGCTCGTAGTCGGTCAGGTAGCTGTTCCACACCAGTTCTTCCTGGAATTTCACCACAGAGAAATCGCCGCCCGCGGTCGGAGTTACCTGACCCACGTTACGCTGCACAGAACCACCCCGGTAACGGGTAATGTGGTTCCAGATTACTTCCAGGCCGTTCTGGGGAATCGGGAACGGCGTGGCATCCTGGTAGTTGTCGATACCGTTACCGCCAGACACCAGTTCTGCCTTGGTCGCATTCGCTACGGTCTCATCCATGATCTTCTTCGGATAAGTGGCGGTACGGTGAGTCGGATATACCGGAATCCTGTAGTTATCGTACTTGCGGATCATCTCGACCTGGCCCGGAGACAACTTGTCTGCGTGCTGGTCGACATTGCTCCGGTCGATAACAAACTTCGGTTGCTCACCGGCGAAGGGGTTCACGTAAATGCCGTCCCCCTTGTATCCGGCCGGAGGCTCGGAAAGCCCGCCGTCCCAGGCCGGAATGTCGCCGCCGTTGCCGGCTTTCTCCGCACCCATCGGAGTGAGGGTATCACCCAGCTTGGCTGCTTCCTGGGCAGAAACCGCGCCCCAGGCCTGGCCTGCAAACAAACTTGCAGTCAGAACGCCGGTGGCCAGTAGTTTCTTGTTCAGTTTCATTTAAGTTACCTCGTTAAACGAATTCGGTCCGGTTCAGAAGGAGTAGGAAACACTCGCGCTCACGAAATCCCGGTCGGTCATTTCGTTATACGGCTTGCCACCGAAGTAGTTGGTATAACCAATGTTGCCGGTGATCTTGTTCTGGTATACGCCTGTCAGAGACAAACCGATGGATTTGTTGCCTTCGTTGAAGGCGCCACCGGGTTGCGGGGCGTAGCCTTTTACGTCATGACTCCAGGCAATTTGCGGAGACAGGTTGATGCCTGCAATCGCGTTCGGGTAGTCCCAGACAAAACGGGCACGGTAACCCCAGGAGAAGTCAGTTACGTAGCCGTCGTTGGTGCAATAGGTCGGATTGATGTTGGCAGACTCACCAGCTTCACACTGCCCACCGGGCAAGGCACCAATACCGAAGGTGCCGGAGCGTCCGTACCGGGCTTCGTCTTTACCCGGAAGATTATGAACATAGGTTGCGCCCACTTCACCTACAAAGGACATTCGGCTTGCGCCCATAATCTGATCAAAGAACTTAATCAAAGTCATCTGGGCCTGGGAAACGCCATACTTGTCATACCCTGACACTGCCAAATTATCTGTGGTGCCATACTGCTCTTGCAGGCGAGGAGCCTCTCGCTGATAGAGCAAGCTTGTATCACGCTGCAAACCGCCGTAAATCAGTTCGAAAGCATTCCACTGAATAGGCAACTTGTCACGGTAGCTGTATTCGGCACCCAGAGACCAACCGCCGGGCGTCGTTGTGTTGATACTTACACCGTAAAGGTCAATACCTTCAGGGTACTCAATAAAGTAACTAGGGAATCGACCGCCTTCAGCCTGATTGGAGGTAACACCGCTAATGTACGGCAGTCGGCTGTTGTACTTGATGTAGTAGAAGCCGAGTTCAGAGTCGTTAAGGGCTGGAACATACCAACGCATGGCAACACCGAACTGGTCTTTTGCATCCGCTTCCTGGTCACCCAAACGGGGGGCAATGAAGCCCTGGGCCTCAGCCTGCGAGTCCGGCAACTGACCAGCCAGAAGAACCGGGCCACAACCGTCAGCTACGAAGTCGTTGGTCGAGAAGAAAGTACCACAATCATCAATGCGCACCTTTTCCCAGTCTGTCTGAACGAAGGTCTCCAGTGTGATATTTTCGGTGACACCGGCAGACATGTAGAACATCTCAACGGGCAACAACGCGTCTTTCAGCTGGGCACCCGGAGCACGAAAGGCTGGAACGTCAATCGGGTTGATGGTGTTGATACCACCCTGAATAAAGGTACTTTCGCCCCAGGATACAACTTGTTTACCGTAACGCAGGCTGACTGGCACATCACCGAAATACCAATCAGAGAATACGTAAGCATCGAGGATCTCTCCGCCAGAGGCGTTATCCATACCGTCCGGGCTTAGTGACCGGCGCTGACCGACTGGATCAATTGCACGCTTTTCGTCTTTCAACTCAAAGTCGTACCAATAACGACCACGGAGCAAGCCACCAACACGCGTCAGGACATTGCTATCGACCGAATAATCGATAAACAGCTCACTGTTACCTTTGACGACCTTAGAGTAGGTATCGCCCTTTTCGAAGTTGAGGTTACCGTCATCATAGTTATTAGTTGAGGCGCCGACAGGACCAAACGCATACTCAGGACCCAGATTGCCCTGGGCAATCAGGCGGCTGTCCGGATCTTCCACCCGCCAGCCAACACCCGCAGACAGCGTCGTGTTGAACTGAGCTTCTACATCGCCCATGTAAAACGAGATGGCGGAGGCCGGTGTGGATACGCCGGCGGCTATGGCTACGGCCAGTGGTAACTTGGTCCAACGCTGCCACGGTTGAGTTTTTCTTGTCATTGGAAGGCTACTCCGTTGTTGTTCTGAGTCGCTGCTCGGTTGTTCTGGTGTTTTTGTCCTGGCGGCTGTACTTACAGTGCCGTGATGCTTGCACTATATCCAAGGCCTGTGGGGGCTTTGATCAGTCAAAAGTATGATTTTGCAGTCACTCTCCGTTCATGGTGTTCTCGCACTCCCTCACTATAGACAAGATTCGGGAGTGCAACCACTTCGGAATGACTAAGGGCGAAGCTTGGGTAGGGCGGCCACGAGTGTCCGTGGCCGAAGGCTCTTTAAGGCTTGTGCGGTGCTTCCAGATACTCCCGGGACTGCATTTCCAGCAACCGGGACTCGGTACGCTCGAACTCGAAACTCAACCGGCCGCCGGTGTACAGCTCGGTGATGGGCGCTGCGGCGGAGATGATGACTTTTACGTTGCGGTCGTAGAACTCGTCGATCATGTTGATAAACCGGCGGGCCTGGTCGTCGTTGTTCTTGCCCAGCTGAGGCACGTTGCTGATGATGATGGCGTGGAACTGGCGGGCCATTTCGATGTAGTCGTTCTGGCTGCGGGGGCCGTCGCACACGGCTTTGAAATCGAACCACACCACGTCGTCTGCATGGGCTTCGGCCGGGATTTTGCGGCCGTTAATTTCCATGGTTTTGCTGTGCTTTGCCGCTTCTACCGCCAGGGCATCGAAGCTGTTACGCAGGCTGATATCGGCCTGGTCGTCCAGCGGGCAGTGATAGAGCTCCGCCTGCTCCAGGGTACGCAGCCGGTAGTCCACGCCACCGTCGACATTCACCACATCGGTGTGCTGTTTCACCAGGGCGATGGCCGGCAGGAAGCGGGCCCGCTGCAGGCCGTCTTTGTAGAGACCATCCGGCACGATGTTGGAGGTACACACCAAGGTAACGCCCCGGCTGAACAGGCCATCCATCAGGGTGGCGAGGATCATGGCGTCGCCGATGTCGGAAACAAAGAATTCGTCAAAACAGATAACCCGGGTTTCGTCTGCAAATTTCTTCGCGACCATTTCCAGCGGGTTCTTCTCGCCTTTGAGCTGCTTCAGCTCGTTGTGCACCCGCTGCATAAAGCGGTGAAAGTGCACACGCATTTTGCGATCGAACGGCAGCGCCTCGAAGAAGGTGTCCATCAGGTAGGTTTTGCCACGGCCAACGCCGCCCCAGAAGTACAGGCCTTTGACCGGATCTTCCTTACCCTTCTTCAGTTTGCGGCGGAGCTTGGACAGGCCGCCCTTGCTGCGTTCGCTTTCGGCTTCCACCAGTTTGTCGTACAGTGCCTGCAGGCGCTTCACGGCATCTTCCTGGGCCGGATCCTTGTGAAAGTCCGGGCGCTCAAGATCCTTTTGGTAGCGTTGCCAAGGGGTCAGGTTCGCGACGGTTTCGGAGGACATGGCTTCTGTCATCAGGATTTTCCTGCCTGCTAGGTGGATTTTCGGGCGCGGTATTGTCGCTTATTTCACGTTTTTTCGCCACGCCGCACGGGCGCCGGGGCAATAAGACGATTGGCGCAGTGTTTCGGCATGGGATACATCCGTTCGGGGGGTTATACTCCTTGAATGAGGAATGGCTCACTTGCAGGCAATGAAAGGACGATTTTTATATGACAAACCTGATTGTGGCGGCGGTTGTCGCGTTGGTGGTTGGCATTGTCATCGGGCTTATGTTTGGCCGGTCTGGTCAGGGAGCTTCGTTGCGACAGCGCCGGGCGGAGCAGCAGGTTGATGAGTTGCGTAGTGAGTTTACGCGGTATCAGGCCCAGGTGAATGAGCATTTTATGGAGTCTGCGCATTTGCTGCGGCGGTTTAACGATACGTACCGGGATGTGAATCAGCATATGGCCCGGGGCGCAAATCGTCTGTGCAATGACGAGGACTGGCTGGAGGAGCTGGGGCAGGATTCTTCTGGTCGCCTTGGCCATTCGGAGGCTGAGCCTTCCGAGCCGCCTCGGGATTATGCGCCGAAGTCTGATCCGGAGGCCAAGGGTACTCTGGCTGAGGATTATGGCCTGAATGCGGATGGTTCTAAGCGGTCTGCCTGATTCTTTACTGAGTAGATACAGGCCTTAGAACTAGGCGCCTCGGATCCGCCAGCCTTCTGGGTTTGGCGGCTGGCCAGTCTGGGAAACGCCTCTCCAAAAACCGCTCCTTACGGCACATCCATGTGGCGCTTCTGCTCCGCCATCCATGGCTCCGCAAATTTTTGGAAAGCCGTTCCCCAGACTGGCCGACCCTAACTGCTCAGGGTCCGCTAGAATGATCCTCCCCTTTCAACTACCCTGTCGTTTATACCGGGTTATCGCAGTCGATGAACTGGTGCATTACTCCGAATTCCCTTGCTAATGCTTCGCCCAGAGCCTGAACACCATACCGTTCGGTCGCATGGTGGCCGGCCGCGTAGTAGTGGATCCCGCACTCTCTGGCCGTATGAGTCGTCGGCTCGGAGATCTCGCCGCTGATGTAGGCGTCGACACCCGCATCCAAGGCCACGTTGATGAACCCCTGAGCTGCCCCGGTGCACCAGGCGACAGTCTTGATCATTTCCGGGCCATTGCCTACGTGAAGCGGCTGCCGGTGCAGGGCTCTTGCGAGGTGCAGGCCGAACTTTTCGGATGACATGGCTTCGGGCAATTCACCTTGCCACACTAATCCACCCATTGGACGTGGATTCTGGATGCCAAGTATATCGGCCAGCTGGCGGTTGTTGCCGTACTCGGGGTGGTCATCCAATGGCAAGTGGTAGGCGACGAGGTTTATGTCGTTGTCCAGGAGCTGTTTGATGCGGTTCTTTTTCATGCCACGGATGGTCTGGTCTTCACCTTTCCAGAAATAGCCGTGGTGGACCAGGATCATGTCTGCGTTTTGTTTTACGGCTTCGTCGATCAGTGCCTGTGATGCGGTTACACCTGAAACGATAACGCCTACAGTCTCGCTGCCCTCAACTTGCAGGCCGTTCGGAGCATAGTCCTGAAAATTTTCTGGCGTTAACCATGCGTTAATTCTGTCGAGGATGTCGTTTCTGTTAGCCATACAAACCTCATAACTTGGGTTCAGTTGGATTGGGGTATAGCTGGCGTGCATGATGCCAGAGAGTAAGGGGTCGCAGGGACTTTCCGGAAATTTCGTAGGCCATGGATGGCCGGAGAGAAGCGCACAGGGACGTGCTTGTAGCGGTTTCCGGAAAGTCCCTGCGGCCCCTTACGCTTACACCAAAGCCCGAACGCCAGCGTACGCCCTAGTCACTCTGGAGGGAATCAAGACCTTTGATCAAAGCGTTGTTCTGATCGCTGGTGCCAATGGTGATTCGCAGGAAATCACTAATTCGTGGCTTGTTGAAGTGGCGAACGATGATGCCCTGTTCTCTCAACTTTGCTGCGATCTCTGCACCTTCGTGGCCGGGATGACGAGCGAACACAAAGTTCGCTTTTGATGGCAGCACTTCAAAGCCCCTCTGCTCAAGCTCTTCCGTCACTCTCTTCCGCTCTCGGATCACACCGCTACAAGAATCTTCAAACCACTGTTTGTCTTCAAAAGCGGCAACGGCGCCAGCCAGCGCCAGGCGGTCCAGCGGATAGGAATTAAAGCTGTCTTTCACGCGATTCAGAGCCTCGATCAGCTCTTCATTACCCACCGCAAAGCCGACGCGCAGCCCTGCCAGCGAACGGGCCTTGGAGAGGGTCTGACAAACCAGCAGGTTCGGATACTGGTTAACCAGGCGAATCGCCGTATCACCGCCGAAGTCCACGTAAGCTTCGTCTACCACCACCACACTGTCCGGGTTGGCCTGCAGGATCTCTTCCACATGTTGCAGGCCCAGGTAGCGACCAGTCGGCGCGTTCGGGTTCGGGAAGATGATGCCACCGTTGGGGCGTTTGTAGTCTTCCGGGTTGATCTCGAAGCTGTCGGTCAGCGGAATCACCGTGCTTTCGATCTGGTACAGGCCGCAGTACACCGGGTAGAAGCTGTAGGTGATGTCTGGAAACAGGATCGGTTTATCGTGTTTCAGCAAGCCCTGAAAAATGTGCGCAAGAACTTCGTCCGAGCCGTTGCCGACAAACACTTGCTTTGCGTTGATCGCAAAATCAACGTGGTAGTCGGCGATCGCTTCTTTCAGCGCCTGGCCTTCCGGATCCGGATACAGGCGCAGGTTGTCGTTCAGCTCTTTTTGAATCGCTTCGATCACCTTCGGCGACGGACCAAACGGATTTTCATTGGTGTTCAGCTTCACCAAATTAGCCATTTTTGGCTGTTCGCCAGGTACATACGGCTGCAATTCGCTGACCAGCGGGCTCCAGTATTTACTCATATCTCTTGAACTCCAAAATGGTGCAGGAGCCGGGTTGGTTGTATTTATTTGGGAGTTTTCGCAGGGCAGGTAGGGCTTTCCAAAAACCGCTCCTTACGGCACATCCATGTGGCGCTTCTGCTCCGCCATCCATGGCTCCGCAAATTTTTGGAAAGCCCTACCTGCCCTGCTATTCGAACCTTCCAGTAAAACCAACCCGGCTCTCAAGCTATTCAGATGGACCAGCAGCACCCAAGGACACCGCAGGAATCAGTCAGTCTTTGATACGGTACTCAGCTGAACGGGCATGGGCCGTAAGGCCTTCACCGCGCGCCAACACAGAAGCCACACGGCCCATGCGGTCAGCGCCTTCCGGAGTAAAACCGATCAGGGACGATCGTTTTTGAAAATCGTATACACCCAGCGGGGAACTGAACCTGGCAGTACCACTGGTAGGCAGTACGTGGTTCGGACCAGCACAGTAGTCGCCCAAAGCCTCGGCAGTGTAGCGGCCCATAAAAATAGCCCCGGCATGGCGGATATCATCCAGCATCGCCTGCGGGTCTTCTACCGACAGCTCCAGGTGTTCAGGAGCAATGCGGTTGGACACCTCAGCCGCTTCTTTCAGGTCAGCCACCTTGATCAGTGCACCACGGCCCAGCATGGAAGTGCGAATGATGTCTTCACGCTCCATGGTCGGCAGCAGCTTGTTGATGCTCGCTTCCACAGCATCCAGGAAATCCGCATCCGAGCTCACCAGGATACTCTGGGCCTGCTCATCGTGCTCGGCCTGGGAGAACAAGTCCATGGCAATCCAGTCCGGGTCGGTCTTGCCATCGCAGATCACCAGAATCTCGGAAGGCCCGGCAATCATGTCGATACCGACCACACCAAACACCTCCCGCTTGGCCGTCGCCACGAAAATGTTCCCCGGGCCCACAATCTTGTCCACCGAAGGCACAGTTTCCGTACCGTACGCCAGCGCCGCAACCGCCTGGGCGCCACCGATGGTGAACACACGGTCCACACCCGCAATCGCCGCCGCCGCCAGCACCATGTCGTTCACCACACCATCCGGCGTAGGAACCACCATAATCACCTCGGCAACCCCGGCAACCTTCGCAGGAATCGCATTCATCAGCACAGAAGACGGATAGGCAGCCTTACCACCCGGAACATACAAACCCGCCCGATCCAGTGGCGTCACCTTCTGCCCCAGAATCGTTCCGTCTTCATCCTGATACTGCCAGGACTTCTGATTCTGCCGCTCATGATAACCCCGAACCCGCTCAGCGGCCTTCTCAAGGGCCACCCGCTGATCCTGCGGAATCCGCTCCAAAGCTTCCTGAAGTCGCTCCTGGCCCATCTCCAGTTCCGCCATGGAGCCAACCTTCAACCGGTCAAACTTCTCGGTAAACTCCAGAACCGCCGCATCGCCGCGGGTTTTCACGTCACGCAAGATATGCCGAACCGACTCATTCACCTGATGATCAACACTGTCATCCCACGCCAAAAGCTTGGCCAGCGCACTGTCAAAGTCGCCCTGGGTGGTATTCAGTCTGGTGATCTTGTCGTTCATCTCGTTAATCCTACGTTGGATTGATAACTCAAGTCAGCCGGATTACCCGCCGGCAATTGCGGGAGCCTTTCACTTGGAAGCTCACGCCATCAGGCAGGCTCTTCCAAAAACCGCTCCTGCGGCACATCCCTGTGGCGCTTCTGCTCCGCCATCCATGGCTCCGCAAATTTTTGGAAGAGCCTACCTGACGGCGTCCGATGTACAGAGTTCAAAAAAGCCCTTGGGAAGGCCTTTCCAAAAATTTTGAGGGCCAAGGATGGCCCGAAATAAGCGCACATGGATGTGCTTGTAGCGGTTTTTGGAAAGGCCTTCCCAAGGGCTGACAGCACCCAAGTTGAAAAGGACGCCCTACTCCGCTTCAGAACGCCGGCGATCCACAGCCACCGCCATCTTCTCGATGATGGGATTAATCTGCCCATGCTTCATCTTCATGGAAGCCCGATTCACCACCAACCGCGAACTGATATGGTCAATCAGCTCCCGCGGCTCAAGACCATTAGCTTTCAGAGTGTTACCGGTATCCACGATATCCACAATCTCATCCGCCAGGTCCAGAATCGGCGCCAGCTCCATCGCCCCGTAAAGCTTGATGATATCCGCCTGCCGCCCCTGAGCCGCGTAATAGCGCCGCGCCAGGTTCACAAACTTGGTGGCCACGCGGATGCGCCCCGCCGGAGGCTGCTCGCCCTTCTTGCCAGCGGTCATCAACCGGCAGCGGGAAATGTTCAGATCCAGCGGCTCGTAAAGCCCCTCGCCGCCGTGCTCCATCAGCACGTCTTTGCCCGTCACGCCCAGATCGGCGCCGCCGTACTGAACGTAAGTGGGCACATCCGTGGCACGGATAATCAGTACCCGCACGTTCGGATCCGTGGTCGGAAACACCAGCTTGCGGGACTTTTTCACGTCGTCCACCAGCTCAATACCGGCTTCCGCCAGCAGCGGCAGGGTTTCTTCGAGGATTCGTCCCTTCGACAAGGCGATGGTGATGGAATCTGTCATGGATCTATCCGGTTTCCCGTTGGTTAATTATGCCGGCAAACGGCGAATACTTGCGCCCAGCAGCTGCAGTTTTTCTTCAATACATTCATAGCCGCGGTCTATGTGATAAATGCGGTCTACGATGGTATCGCCATCGGCAACCAGCCCTGCAATCACCAGACTCGCAGAAGCCCGAAGGTCGGTGGCCATCACCGGTGCGCCGGTCAGGTGCTCGACGCCTTTGATGATGGCCGCATTACCTTCCAGGGTAATGTCGGCACCCATGCGGATCAGTTCCTGCAGGTGCATAAAGCGGTTTTCGAACACGGTTTCCACGATGGTACCGGTGCCTTCCGCCACGGCATTCATGGCCGCAAACTGGGCCTGCATGTCGGTGGGGAACGCCGGGTACGGTGCCGTGCGCAGGCTGACCGCTTTCGGGCGTTTGCCCTTCATGTCCAGCTCGATCCAGTCCGGGCCGGTGGTGATTTCCGCGCCGGCTTCTTCGAGCTTCAGCAGTACCGCTTCCAGCAGGTCTTCCCGGGTATCTTTCAGCTTTACCCGGCCACCGGTCGCCGCTGCCGCCACCAGGTAGGTGCCGGTTTCAATACGGTCAGGCAGTACGTTGTAGTGGCAGCCGTGCAGGCGTTCTACCCCGTTGATCTCGATGGTCGCGGTGCCATGGCCCTTGATGTCTGCACCCATGGCGATCAGGCATTCGGCCAGGTCGACCACTTCCGGTTCCCGGGCGGCGTTTTCCAGAATGGTCTTGCCTTCTGCCAGGGTGGCCGCCATCAACAGGTTCTCGGTACCGGTTACGGTGACGGTATCCATGAAGATGTGGGCACCTTTAAGGCGACCGTTGGTTTTCGCCTTGATGTAGCCGTTCTCCACCTTGATGTCTGCGCCCATCAGCTCCAGGCCGTGGATGTGCAGGTTCACCGGGCGGGTACCGATGGCACAGCCACCGGGCAGGGACACTTCCGCTTCGCCGAAGTGCGCCACCAGCGGGCCCAGCACCAGGATGGAGGCGCGCATGGTTTTCACCAGCTCGTAGGGCGCGTGGAAGTGCTTGATGGTGTTGGCGTGAATTTCCACACTCATCTTTTCGTCGATCATCAGCTCCACGCCCATGCGGCCCAGCAGCTCGATCATGGTGGTGATGTCGTTCAGGTGCGGCAGGTTGCCGATGGTTACCGGCTCATCGGCCAGCAGCGTGGCCGCCAGAATGGGCAGGGCCGCGTTCTTGGCGCCTGAAATACGAATCTCGCCATCCAGGGGCTTGCGGCCCCCGATCAGAAGTTTGTCCACAATACTTGTCCTGTGCTGTTCAGGCCTGGGCCTGCCGCTCGGCCCACTCGCTCGGGGTGTAGGCTTTCGGGTGAAGGGCGTGAATGGTGCCGTCCATAATGTGCTGGAACAGTACCTTGTTGATCATCTGCTGCCGTTTGATGGTGGGCAGGCCTTCAAATACGTCACCCACAGCAACCACAAGGTAGTGGCTGCCATCGACCTGTACCTGAACCTCGCAACCGGGCAGGGCTTCTTTAACAAGTTCGGTAACCTGGGCGGCGTCCATAGGGATTCCTCGACTGGTTTGAAATCAGGGGCGGAATTGTAACCAATTCCCGGGCGCCGGTCAGCTGTGTGTGGCAAATCCGGGAATCTGGTCTTCCAGATTGCTGAGGGCAGCCAGCGACAACAAGCGGTCGCTGGCACCCTGAAAGGTGAGGGATTGTTGTTTTTCCAGGGCCAGCCGGTGCCAGCACAACAGCATGGACAACACCACACTGTGGGCGGTGGCCAGGCCGGAAAGGTCAACGGTTAACGGGCCGCTGGCTGCCCCGATCAATTGTTCACCCTGCTTGCGCAGGGCGATCACTGTATCGGCGTTCACCTCACCGGTTACGGCGAGTGTATTACCTGAGAGCTCGACAGCCGGAGCGGTCATGAACGGTCCAGCTCTTCATCGAGCTTGAGGGCTTCGACGGCATCGCTCCAACCATCGATCACGGCCTGAACCTGGCCACGGTTCTGCTCCATTTCCTGGGCAAAGCGATCCCGGAACGCCAGGCCGATGTTCACACCCTCCACAATCACGTTCTCCATCATCCAGCGGCCTTCGCCATTGCGGTACATGGAGTAGGTGACCGGATAGCGGTTGCCGGACGCGCTGATCACTTCCATCTGCACAGATGCACGGTCGTCGTTCTGAGCCAGGATTTCCGCGTCCAGCACGTTGATTTCGAAGTTCTCGGCACTCACCAGCGCCTGGGCGTAGCTATCGAACAGGCTGCGCTTGAACTTGGCCACAAACTCGTCCCGCTGTTCGGGAGAGGTCTGGCGAGCGTAGCGCCCCATTACCCGGGCTGCAATGCGGCGAAAATCCACAAACTGGTCCAGGGTTTCATCCATGCTGGCATAGAAGGCTTCGGGGTCCTGCTCGTAGAGGCCCTTTTCTTCATTGAGCTTCTGCACCAGCTTCTGGGTGTTTTCGTCTACATACTGTTTCAGGTCATCTTCCGGACCGGCCCAAGCCTGGCCCGCCACCAGGGCAACCATGGCAAACATCCAGATGAATCGTTGTTTCAGGGCAAGCATTGTGTTCTCCCGCATTCGTTTCTGTGCTCTGCCCCGCATCAGCGTCCGGAGGCAAAGTTACTGATCAGCCGCTCGAGATTCATGGCAGACTGAGTGGAATAAAAGGTGTCGCCCGGGCTCAGGGACTCGAGGTCGCCACCAACCGATATATCAATGTACTGATCTCCCAGCAGACCGGATGTACGTATTACTGCTGCACTGTCCGCCGGGATATTGTCGATGCCGGCATCGATAGCCAGCACTACCCGGGCCTGGAAGGTTTCGGTATCCAGCTCGATGGATTCGATGGCACCGATGGTGACACCCGCCATCGACACCTTGCCCCGGGGCGCCAGGCCTCCGGTGTCATTGAAGTTGGCATAGAGGGTGTAACGATCACCAGCCGATTTCGGAGACAGTCCGCTCACCTGCAACGCCAGGAACAGCAGGGCGGCCAACCCGGCGATCATGAACAGGCCTACGATTACTTCTGTGGTTCTTTGTGCCATTGCAGGCTCCCTGAAAATTTGATCAGAAATCGCCGAACATGACGGCCGTCAGGACGAAGTCCAGCCCGAGCACCGCCAGCGATGAATAAACAACGGTTTTGGTGGTGGCAGAACTGATGCCGGCGGAGGTGGGCACGCAATCGTAGCCCTGATACACCGCAATCCAGGCACAGACAAAACCGAACACCACGCTCTTGATAACGCCATTCAGCACGTCATCCACAAAATCCACTGACGACTGCATATTGCCCCAGAACGCGCCTTCAAACACGCCCAGCCAGTCCACGCCCACCAGCATGCCGCCCCAGATACCCACTACAGAGAAGATGATAGCCAGTACCGGCATGGCGATGAATCCGGCCCAGAGCCTGGGCGCAATCACCCGGCGCAAGGGGTCCACACCCATCATCTCCATACTGGAGAGCTGCTCGGTGGCTTTCATCAGGCCGATCTCTGCCGTCAATGCGGAACCGGCCCGACCGGCAAACAGCAGAGCCGTTACCACCGGCCCCAGCTCTCGCACCAGCGTAAGGGCGATCATCTGGCCAATCGCAGCTTCGGAGCCGTAATCGCTGAGAATGGTGTAACCCTGCAAGCCCAGCACCATGCCGATAAACAGCCCGGACACCACCACAATGGCCAGCGAAAGTACGCCGACAAAATACAGCTGGCGCAGCAGCAACGGAAACCCGGTCGCCGGCCGGGGAATGCCTGCCAGAACGCCCACCAGAAAGCGCCCGGACCGGCCGAAGGAAGAAATCACATCCAGCCCGCCACGGCCCAGGGCGGCAATACGATCCATCATAGTGCGCCTCCGGTTACGCCAAAGTCCGCAGCGGCATCGCTGGCCGGATAATGGAACGGCACCGGACCATCGGGCTGGCCATTCAGAAATTGCTGGACTCGATCAGACGGATGCTGGCGCAGTTCCTCCGGAGTACCCTCTCCGATCACCTTGCCGTCCGCCAGGATACAGGCGTAGTGGCAAATGCTGAGAGATTCCGGCACATCGTGGGAGACCAGCACGCTGGTCAGCCCCATGGAACTGTTCAGATCCCGGATCAGCTTCACCAGCACGCCCATGGCAATGGGGTCCTGCCCGGCAAACGGCTCGTCGTACATGATCAGTTCCGGGTCCAGGGCAATGCTGCGGGCCAGTGCGACCCGGCGGGTCATACCGCCGGACAGCTCGGAAGGCATCAGTTTACGGGCACCACGCAGGCCCACGGCCTCGAGCTTCATCAGCACGATGTCGCGAATCATGTCTTCCGGCAATTTGGTATGCACCCTCAGCGGGAAGGCAACGTTTTCATAAACGCTCAGGTCGGTGAACAGGGCGCCACTCTGGAACAGCATGCCCATTTTTTCCCGCAGCCGGTAAAGGTCTTTTCGCTTGAGGGCCGGCACATTGTGGCCGTCCACGGAAACCTGCCCGGAATCCGGCCTTAGCTGGCCGCCGATCAGGCGCAAAAGCGTGGTCTTACCGGTGCCGCTGGGGCCCATAATGGCGGTGATCTTGCCCTTGGGTATATCCAGCGTTACGCCGTCGAAAATGCGGCGGCCAGCCCGGGAAAACACCACATCTTTAAGCGTTATGTAAGCAGATGACTCCATAATCCATCCTTCTCGGGGAGCGCCTACATTAAGACAAGAGGTTCATAAATGATATACTTGCCAGCCAATCGCTCCCGGCCCGGATGGTAGCCGGGGCAGCCAGACCGAGCAAGCGGACAGAGGGAAAACCAGCCGAGATGACAGACTCCAATTCTTCAGGTGGCCAGGACTACCGCACCTCTGCCCTGCGGGCCATCCGCATCGAACGGGAAGCTATCGAAGCCCTTGAAGGCCGCATTAATGGCGACTTCACCCGGGCTTGCGAGGTCATCATGGCCTGCAAGGGCCGCGTGGTGGTGACCGGCATGGGCAAATCCGGCCACATCGGCAACAAGATTGCCGCCACCCTGGCCAGCACCGGCACGCCTTCATTCTTTGTCCACCCCGGCGAAGCCAGCCACGGCGACATGGGCATGATTACCCCGCAGGATGTGGTCATTGCCATCTCCAACAGTGGCAGCACCAGCGAAGTGGTTACCATCCTGCCCCTGATCAAGCGCATGGGCGCTCCGCTAATCAGCATGACCGGCAACCCCAACTCGGTCCTGGCCAAGGAAGCCATCGCCAACCTGGATGTCAGCGTCGCTATTGAGGCCTGCCCCCTGGGGCTGGCGCCCACATCCAGCACCACCGCCACCCTGGTGATGGGCGATGCACTGGCCGTTGCCCTGCTGGAAGCCCGTGGCTTCAGCGCGGAAGACTTCGCGTTCTCCCACCCCGGCGGCAGCCTGGGCCGGCGCTTGCTGCTGCGGGTCTCCGACATCATGCATTCCGGCGACGCGATTCCGAAAGTCTTCGAGGATGTCAGCCTCAGCACCGCTCTGCTGGAAATCACCCGCAAGGGTCTGGGCATGACCACGGTAGTGAATACAAAGGGCGAACTGACCGGCATCTTCACCGACGGTGACCTGCGCCGTACCCTGGATAAATCCGTGGATGTGCACACCACGACCATCCGGGATGTCATGACCCGCCACGGCAAAACCATCCGCGCCGACCACCTGGCAGCCGAAGCCCTGAACATGATGGAAGAACTGAAGATCAACGCCCTGCCGGTAACCGATGAAAACGGCCAGCTGACCGGCGCCATCAACATGCACGACTTGCTGCGCGCGGGGGTTATCTGAATGACCGGAATGGTTCACCCCCTGCAAAACCAGTGGGACGACGCACTGAAAGCCAAAGCCGCCGGCATCCGCCTGGTGGCCTTTGACGTAGACGGCATTATGAGTGATGGCCGCCTGTACTTCAGCGCCGGCGGCGACGAGTTGAAAACGTTCAACATACTGGATGGCCTGGGCCTGAAACAGCTGATGCACGCCGGCATTACCGTGGCGGTGATTACCGGCAGGCGCTCACCGCTCACCGAAAAGCGCATGAACGACCTGGGCATCAGCCACCTGATGCAGGGCCGGGAAGACAAGCGGGTGGCCCTGCAGGAACTGGTGGCTGACATGGGCATTACCGCCGGGCAAATCGGCTACATGGGCGATGACCTGCCGGACCTCCCTGCCCTGCAGTACGCCGGCCTTGGCATCAGCGTGCCAAACGGCCACTGGCTGGTACGCCAGCATGCCGACTACTGCACACAGGCAGCGGGCGGTCAGGGCGCGGTGCGCGAAGCCTGCGAACTGATTCTCTGGGCCCAGGGCCAGCTGGAAAACACCCTGGCCCCCTACCTGGCCGAATCACAGGACGACCGGGCATGATCCAGCGGTTCTTCTCATCACAGGCCGGCAAACCCTGGCTGCGCACCCTAGCCCTGGCGGCTACGGTTGCCGCCACGGTTTACCTGATGTGGCAAAGCGGCGAGCCACCGGTACCCGATCCCGAAGCGGCACAGCTTCGGGGCCCCGCCGAGCCGGACGGCTTCGTAGTGGGCGCCGACTACCGGGCCTGGAATGAACAGGGCACCCTGGAAATCCACATGACCAGCCCCCGCATCGAGCAGTTCGATCACGACAGCAGCGCCAGGATGACAGACCCGCGCGCCCGCCTGTTCGGCGAGGGTGAGGCCGAACCGTGGATAATTGAAGCCGATGCAGGTAGCCTGCTGCAGTCTCAGGGGCTGATGCACCTGGAAGGTAACGTGACCGTACTGCGCACCAGCGGCGACTCCCAGGCCACGCTAGCCACCGAAGCACTGACCCTGGACAACAACGAAGGCACCGTTTTCACCGACCTGCCGGTAACCATTACCGAGCCGTTCGGTACCACCCAGGCCACCGGAATGAAGGCCTGGATTGATCAACGCATACTGGAACTCAACTCCCGGGTGGAAGGGCAATATGAAACCGTCAGGTAAGCTCCGTTTTTATCCGCCGGCGCTGCTGGCTGCCGCGCTGATGCTGGCCGCCCCGGCGATGGCCTTTGATATGGACTCGAACACCCCCATCCAGGTGAGTGCCGACTCCGCCCGGCTGGATGACAGCGCCGGCGTGGCCACCTACACCGGCGACGTGGAACTGGTGCAGGGCCGCACCCGGCTGGAAGCCCAGCGCGTTGTGCTGTACCGGGACGACCAGGGCCTGAGCCGCATTGAAGCCAGTGGATCACCCGCCCATTACCGCCAGCCCTCCCGGGAAGGCGAAGGCATGACCAATGCCAGCGCCCTGAACATTACCTGGGCCGCGAAAGACAACCAGCTGACCTTCGAGCGCCAGGCCGTCATCGAACAGGCAGGCAACACCTTCAAGGGTGACGTCATTCATTACAATACGGTCAGCCGGGTGGTCACCGCCGAGGGCGGCAATACAGAAACCGGCGGTTCCGGCCGGGTCGAAATGGTCATCCAGCCGCGTAACACCGGCCAGTCCAGTAACGGGGAAGGTTCTGATGGCAGTACTCAGGGCAAGTAATCTGGCCAAAAGCTACAAGCAGAAAAAAGTGGTCCTGGATGTTTCCCTGGAGATCCGCTCCGGAGAAATCGTCGGCCTGCTGGGCCCTAATGGCGCAGGCAAAACCACCTGCTTTTACATGATCGTAGGCCTGGTGCCGGCAGACCGGGGCCGCATCACCATCGACAGCCAGGACATCACTCCGCTGCCCATGCACGGCCGCGCCCGCAAGGGCATCGGTTACCTGCCCCAGGAAGCCTCGGTATTCCGCAAACTCACCGTGCGGGACAACATCATGGCCATCCTGGAAACCCGCAAGGGCCTGAACCGGGCAGACCGGGAAGCCAAGCTGGAAGAGCTGCTGGAAGAATTCCACATCACCCATATCCGGGACAGCCTCGGCATGGCCCTGTCCGGTGGCGAACGTCGCCGGGTGGAAATTGCCCGGGCCCTGGCCATGGAGCCTGCCTTCATCCTGCTGGACGAGCCCTTCGCCGGGGTAGACCCCATTTCCGTCAGCGACATCAAACACATTATCCGGCACCTGCGGGATAAGGGCATTGGCGTACTGATTACCGACCATAACGTGCGGGAAACCCTGGACATCTGTGAGAACGCCTACATTGTGTCCGGCGGCCACATCATTGCCTCTGGCAACTCCGAGGCCATCCTCGCCAACCAGCAGGTAAAAGAGGTGTATCTGGGGGACGAATTCCGCCTTTAAGCGGAGCGCCCCGCCCTTTCACCGAGGTCTGATTGTGTTGCAGAACGGTAACAAGTAAACTCGGCAAAGATCTTGCAAGGAAATTCGATTTTTTACCGGGATACCAGTCTGTTATGGATCTAAAGCCATGGTTATGAAAGCCTCGTTACAGCTAAAACTGGGCCAGAGCCTGACCATGACGCCCCAGTTGCAGCAAGCCATCCGCCTGTTGCAGCTTTCTACCCTCGATCTCCAGCAGGAAATCCAGCAGGCGCTGGACTCCAACCCCATGCTGGAAACCGCCGAGGACGACGATCACGGCCCGGACGACACCACCGAACCGCAAAGTTCTGACGACCAGGATAACGAAACCGCCAGCGCCCAGGATGACAACGCCCCGGAAAGCAGTAACGACTGGGACGAATCCGAAAACGGGCCGGACTGGAACTCGGAAAACGACATTACCGACACCATTCCTGACGACTTGCCGGTCGATACCGCCTGGGAAGATATCTACCAGACCGCCCCGGCCAGCGCTGCGAAAGACGACGACGAGAACGACTCGGACTTCGAAACCCGCAACTCCCCTGCGGAAACCCTGCGGGATCACCTGGAATGGCAGCTGAACCTCACCCCCCTGAGCGAACGGGACCAGGCCATCGCCCACGCCCTGATGGACGCCGTGGACGACCGGGGCTACCTCACCTCACCACTGGACGAAATCCACGCCGGCCTGCGTGAAGACAGCGATGAAGACCCGCTGGACCTGGATGAGGTAGAAGCCGTGCTGCACCGCCTGCAGCATTTCGACCCGCCCGGCGTGTTTGCCCGGGACCTCCAGGAATGCCTGCTGATCCAGCTGAACCAGTTGCCACCGGACACCCCCTGGCTGCGCCAGGCGCGCCAGGTTGTCACCCAGTTCCTGCACCTGCTGGGTAACCGTGACTACGCGCAGCTGCTGCGCCGCAGCCGGTTGAAGGAAGACCAGTTGCGGGAAGTCCTGGCCCTGATTACCAGCCTGAACCCGAAACCGGGGGATGTGATTGATCACGGTGATACCGACTACGTAATCCCCGATGTGATCGTGCGCAAGCATGAAGGCCGGTGGCGGGTGGAACTGAACCCGGAAATTGCCCCGCGCATCCGGGTGAACGCCAGCTACGCCTCGCTGATTCGCCGGGCCGACAGCAGCGCCGACAACACCTACCTGCGCGACCAGTTGCAGGAAGCCAAGTGGTTCATCAAGAGCCTGCAGAGCCGCAACGAAACCCTGCTGAAAGTGGCCACCCGCATTGTCGAGCACCAGCAGGGCTTCCTGGACCAGGGTGAGGAGGCCATGAAGCCCCTGATCCTGTCGGACATCGCCCAGGCCGTGGAGATGCACGAGTCCACCATCTCCCGGGTAACCACCCAGAAATACATGCACACACCCCGGGGCATCTTCGAGCTGAAGTATTTCTTCTCCAGCCACGTGGGCACCGCCGAAGGCGGGGAGTGTTCCTCTACGGCAATTCGTGCCATGATCAGGAAACTGATTGCAGAGGAAACCCCGAAAAAGCCGTTGAGCGACAGCAAAATTGCGGCCATGCTAGGGGAACAGGGTATCAACGTGGCCCGGCGCACCGTGGCCAAGTATCGGGAGGCCATGCACATACCTCCTTCGAACGAACGCAAGCGACTGGTTTAAGCCTTTACCGGCAATCGTTTACCAATATTCACCGGGGCACGAAGCCCTGGTACTCAGTCCGGCGGAACGCCGGCATGATGACAACAGGAGACGCCAATGCAACTCAACATTTCAGGCCATCACGTAGAACTGACCCCTGCACTGAAGGATTACGTCAACACCAAGTTCGAGAAGCTTGAGCGCCACTTTGACCACATCAGTAACTGTCAGGTGACGCTGGAAGTTGAGAAAGTTCGCCAGATGGCTGAAGCTACCCTCCACGTAATTGGTGGCGAGATTCACGCAAAGGCTGAAAACGAGGATATGTACGCGGCAATCGATGCCCTGGTGGACAAGCTTGACCGCCAGATCCTCAAGCACAAGGAAAAGAACGTAGACCGGATGCACGGTAACGGCTAAGCGCCTTCAGGCGCAGGCTACCGGGTAATTCAATCGAACGAGCTGCGGCAGGGCTACCGGCCGCAGCCTTTTTTTTACGGGTTCACAGTTAATCCATGAGCGATACATCCCTGACCATCGACAACATCCTGGCCCCGGCACTGACGCTGTGCCAGGTACCGGCGTCCAGCAAGAAACGGGTGTTGGAGTTTATTGCCGAGCGGATTCACTATCAGGACGAGACTCTCAACGATAACGACATCTTCAACAACCTGGTGTCCCGGGAGCGTCTTGGCAGCACAGGTATCGGGCAGGGTATCGCCATACCCCACTGCCGCCTGGAAGGCCTGGATCGGGTAATCGGAGTGTTGATGACCCTGGCCGAGCCGGTGGACTTCGATGCCATCGACAACCAGCCGGTAGACCTGGTGTTCGCCCTGGTTGTGCCCAAAGAAGCCACCAGCGAGCACCTGGAGCTGTTGAGCCAGCTTGCCGAACGTTTCAACGACAGCGCATTCTGCGAGCGCCTGCGCAAATGCCAGGATGCCGACTCCCTGTATAAGGGCATGACCACCGACAGCCAGTAACCGACGGCTGTCAAAGTACGGGAGAAGCCTAACCATGAAGCTGATCATCGTCAGTGGCCGGTCCGGGTCGGGCAAGAGTACGGCACTGCACGTACTGGAAGACCTGGGGTTCTATTGCATAGACAACCTGCCCATCGGCCTGCTGTTTCCCCTGACCCGGGAAGCCGTGGCCCACGAAGCCCCCGGCCGCCTGAAGAAAATGGCGGTCA
This sequence comes from Marinobacter vinifirmus, assembly GCF_002258215.1. Classification (GTDB taxonomy): domain Bacteria; phylum Pseudomonadota; class Gammaproteobacteria; order Pseudomonadales; family Oleiphilaceae; genus Marinobacter; species Marinobacter vinifirmus. The sequence goes on along the minus strand of NZ_NEFY01000001.1, from coordinate 480,426 downwards.
GTATCGATGCCCGCAACCTGTCTGGTGAACTGGCCAATTTCGAGGACATCTACCAGCGGCTGGGTGATACCGGGATCGAGATCGAAATCATCTTCCTCGATGCCGACGAGCAATCCCTGCTGCAGCGGTTCCACGCCACCCGGCGCAAGCACCCCCTGAGCGACGACAAGACCTCCCTGCGCGAAGCCATCAGCAACGAGAAACAGCTGCTGGAACCGCTGTCGAAGCTGGCCGACCTGTATATCAACACCACTGGCCTATCCATGTACGAGTTGCGCGACATGGTGAAACAGCGGGTGGCCGGCCGCAAGGAACAGGAAATCGCCCTGCTGTTCCAGTCATTCGGCTTCAAGCACGGCGTGCCGGTAGATTCCGATTATGTATTTGATGTGCGCTGCCTGCCCAATCCGTACTGGGACACCAGCCTGCGCAAGCACACCGGCACCGACCAGCCGGTAATCGATTTCCTGGAGCGGGAACCGCTGACCGGGCAAATGGTGGACGACCTCACAGGTTTCCTGAACACCTGGCTACCGTCCTTTGCCGACAGCAACCGCAGCTACATGACCATTTCCATCGGCTGCACCGGTGGCCAGCACCGGTCGGTGTATGTGTGCGAGCAATTGGGCGCTTACTTCCGCAAGCAGTACCGCAACGTGCAGGTGCGCCATACCGAGCTGCCCCACCTGCAAGCCCGGGGGGAGATCTGAGCCGCCATGATCTGCCGCCCCATCACCATCATCAACAAGCTCGGGCTGCACGCCCGGGCGACCAACAAGCTGGTGACCACCGCCTCCCGGTTTGACAGCAAGATCACCCTGAAGGCCAAGGGCCGGGAAGTGGATGCCCGCAACATCATGCAGGTGATGATGCTGGCCGCCAGCCAGGGTACCGAAGTGGAGCTGGCCGCCGATGGCCCGGACGAACAGGAAGCCATCGACGCCCTGGTTGCACTGATCGACGACTATTTCGGCGAGGGTGAATAAAACTTCGCAATTCACCTACAAGTCTTCCTCACCTGTGTAACCTAACTCCGCTATAATACAAAGGTTTTCTGATCGCAGGTGGTTTCATGACCGACATTCTGGAAAAAAGTCAGGCCCGACAGCGGCTTCGTTCCCTCAGTGAGGCCCTCGACAGTGGTGCCCTCAAACAGGTAGCGCGCATCCTGAATGGCGGCCTGAGCCCCAGTGATATTGCCCACCTGCTGGAATCTTCCCCGCCACGGCAGCGGGTTTTGCTGTGGAAGCTGGTCGACAAGCAACTGGAAGGTGAAGTCCTCCAGTACATGTCGGACGACATCCGGGCCGACTTCCTGAGCGAGTTCAACGCCCAGGAACTGGCCAACCTGTTGGAAGACTTCGAATCGGACGATCTGGCCGACTTGCTGCAGCAGCTGCCGGATACGGTGATCCAGGAAGTCCTGGACACCATGGACGAGCAGGACCGGCAGCGGGTAGAGGAAGTACTCTCGTACCCGGAAGACACCGCCGGTGGTCTGATGAACACCGATACGGTAACGGTGCGGCCGGATATCAGCATTGACGTGGTTCTGCGCTATCTGCGCCGGCACCGCACCCTGCCGCCGATGACCGACAGCCTGATTGTAGTGAGCCGTCGTGACGAGTTTATCGGCGTGTTGCCCATTACCCGGATGCTGGTATCCAATCCCGCCGCTACCGTGCGGGAAGTGATGGACACGGACATTGAACCAATTCCCGTGTCGCTGTCCGATACCAAAGTCGCCACCCTGTTCGAGCGCTATGACCTGATTTCCGCGCCGGTGGTGGACGAGAACAACCGCCTGCTGGGCCGGATCACTATCGATGACGTGGTGGATGTTATCCGGGAAGACGCCGACCACTCCCTGATGAGTATGGCCGGCCTGGACGAAGACGAAGACACCTTTGCCCCGGTACTGAAAACCACTCGCCGCAGGGCCGTCTGGCTGGGGGTCAACGTATTTACCGCCTTCACCTCGGCCTCGGTGATTGGTATGTTTGAGGAAACCATCCAGCAGGTGGTTGCCCTTGCAGTGCTGATGCCTATTGTTGCCAGCATGGGCGGCATTGCCGGCAGCCAGACCCTGACCCTGATGATCCGGGGCATGGCGGTAGGGCAGGTCAGTAACGCCAGCGTGCGCTGGCTGCTTAACCGGGAATTCCTGGCCACGGCACTAAACGGCGTTCTGTTCGCCCTGGTGGTTTCAGCCGCCACCATGGTCTGGTTCGGAGATAAAACCATTGGCCTGGTGATTGCACTGGCACTGGTCATCAACCTGACCGTTGCCTCGGTTGTTGGCACCCTGCTGCCACTGACACTGAAAAGACTCAAAATTGACCCGGCACTTGCCGGCGGCGTGATCCTGCTCACGACCACAGATGTTGTGGGATTCCTCTCTTTCCTGGGGCTCGCCACCTATTTCTACGCTTGAGGAAGCCACCATGAGCCAGCACGACGACATGCCCCACGACCAGGATTCCGAGGATTACCTTGGCCCCAGCAAATCCCAGCTCAAACGGGAGATGCACGCCCTGCAGGAACTGGGCAAACGCATGCTGGACCTGAGCGATGAACAACTGGCCTCGCTGACCATCAGCGAAACCCTGAAAGCCGCCATTGTGGAATCACGCCGAATTAACCAGCGCGAAGCCCGGCGCCGGCACCTGCAATACATCGGCAAGGTGATCCGCCAGGAAGATGACCCTGAAGCGGTGAGCCGGGCCATTGATGCCTTCCACGCCGGCAGCGAGGAACACACGCGCCGGCACCACCTGGCCGAGCGCTGGCGCGACCGGATGATTGCCGAGGGCGACAAGGTAGTGGGCGAGTTTATTGACTACTGTCCGACCGCCGAGGTGCAGCATCTGCGCAACCTGGTGCGCAACGCCCGCAAGGATGTGGAGAAAGAGAAGAATACCGGCCAGTCCCGAAAACTGTTCCGCGCCCTGCGGGAGTGGATCGACGACGCCGAGCAGCAGTAATCACGGTGGGGCGCAACGCCCCACCGCTTTACAAGCGCCGGTGCTGCCACACCGGCATGCGGGTTCTCAGCTGTTCCAGCCGCTCCAGGTCCAGGTCGGCCAGCACCACTCCGGGGCCCTGCTCTATTTCGCAGACCACTTCGCCCCAGGGATCACAAATCAAGCTATGGCCGTAAGTTTTGCGGCGTTCGCTGTTCTGGCCACCCTGCCCCGCTGCCACCACCCATACCTGGTTCTCGATGGCCCGGGCGCGAATCAGCGCATGCCAGTGGGCATCACCAGTCTGCCAGGTGAAGGCGCTGGGCAGGCACACCCAGTCTGCCCCTTGCTCTCGTAGCGCCCGGAACAGCTCGGGGAAGCGCAGATCGTAGCAGATCGCCAACCCAAGCCTGCCCGCCGGCGTATCCACGGTAACCACCTGCTGCCCGGGCTCGAAGCTGTCTGACTCCCGGTACTGGCCGTGGGCATCGTCCACCATGGCATCGAACAGGTGGATTTTGTCATAGCGGGCAACTTCGTGGCCCTGATCGTCATACACCAGGCAGGTCGCCCGCACCCGGTCCGGAATATCACTGCCGTCAGGCCGGTTTGCCAGTGGCAGGGAGCCGCCGACAATCCAGAGTTTGTTTTGCCGGGCCTGGTCAGCCAAGAAACGGCGGATAACCGGTTCCGGCCCTGCCTCCTGCTCGCCGCAGCCACGCATCTTCGCCGTGGCCAGTACGGCAAAGTTCTCGGGAAGCACGGCCACCTTCGCGCCCTGCCCCGCGGCTTCGGCCAGCAAGCGCCCGGCTTCGTCCAGGTTGGCTGCAACATCGTGGCTGCTGACCATCTGTATGGCGGCTACCTGTGTCATCCTTCCCTCCTTACTGTTCGGCAGTATCAAACACACTGCGCAGATCAACTTCGGGTTCGCTCCAGCTACCGGTGACACTGTAGGTGGCGCTGGTCAGTTTGCTCAAGGGATCACCCAGGATCTTGTCCAGCACAAACAAGGCGCCACCAATCGGTGCACTGGCCCCCATCAGTATGGCAGCCAGGGGCAGGTTCTGGGTAACCGGTAACACCACCACCAGTCGCATATCCAGGCTTTCATCGGCCATGTTGGTGGAGCCGTTGATCTTGAAGGCACCGGATGGGCCCACCAGTTGCAGCTCCGGGTCCATGGTAACCAGCCCGTCACTGATGCGGGCCTTGCCGGAAATGGCATCAAAGGCCACGCCCCGCTCGTACAGGTCGGAAAAGTCCAGGCGCAGGCGGCGCCACAAAGTGTCGGTGTTCAGCAGGTTGAAGACCCGGAACAATTGGGCCGAGTTGTTCTGTTCCAGGATCACGCCATCGTCCAGACGCACGCTGACTTCCCCGCTGAGCGCACTCAGGCCGATATCATTGGGGCCGCCAGGCCAGTCAATATCCAGCTCCACCGCCGTGGCCTGGTTGGTCAGGGGGATGGAGCTGCCGGTCAGGGCTTCCAGGTCTTTCAGGGCACCGCCGGTCAGCTGGCCCTGAAAGCGGGTGGTTTCCCGGTCATCCACGACCCGCCAGACCATGTCACCTGACAGCTCCAGGGCACCCAGGCGGCCTTCAATCGCCTCCACATTCAGCTGGTGCGGGGCCGGGCGCAACCGGAAGCTCCAGCTGCCCGCCGACTCATCCCCAAGCTTGAGGTTACTGATGCGGCCGTCCACATCCGGCCAGCTGCCAATATCCAGCTGGCGGAAGGCTTCCAGCTGTTGCTCCAGGGTCAGCAGCTCAGGCGCTTGGTCCTGTTCGGTTGAAGCGTCCTCCCGACTTAGGTGCAGGGTGTGCAGGTCGACCTCAACCACGCCGTCGCCCTGCGGAATAACAACCCGGCCGGCGGCCCGTTCCGATTCGGTATTGACCACCCAGCGGTCGCCCAGGTCCAGCGCGCTGATGGTGATATCGGTGAGCCGGTGGCTACCCAGGCTCAGGTAATCAAACTGCAGGTCCACGGCAGACTCCTTCCAGAGCAGGTCGAACGCCATCCGGTCCTGCCAGTCTCCGGTAATGCGCACACCTTCCGGAGCGAAAGGATCAACCCGGGCTTCCAGCTGCGCGGTTTGGTCGGCGGTTTTGCCCAGCGGTTCCGGCCAGTCTACGTTCAGGCCGGCAAGGTCGGAGGTCATCACAATGCTCGAGGGCCCGCTGGCATCAATCCGCATCCCCGCGCTGTAATCCAGGGTACCCGCCAGGCCAAAGCTGCTGTCCTCACCCGGCTCCCACTGCTGCAAGAACGCCGGCAGGGCCAGGCGGCCGTCCTGGCGGATCGACAGTGCATCACCCGCCGCATTCTGTGTGAACGAGACGCTGACCGGCTGATCCATAAAACGGGCATGGACCGGGCCACCGGAAAAACCCCGTTCGGTGTGGTAGGTCAGGTCCGTGCGGATTCCGGTCCAGCTGAGGTCGGGCCCTGGCAGGCGGAAACCGCCGTTTTCGGTTTGAACCCGGGCCTGCACGGCGGTATCAGCGCCATCGCTCAGGGGAATATCGATGTTCAGGCCGAGCTGGAACTGGCCGGCAAACCCGGCGCCACTGACCGCCTGCCCTGCCAGTTCGCCCAATGGGCTGTTGGCCATCCACCAGGCGACTGCCTCGCCCGGCACGCCGGATGCCACATCCACCAGCACCCGGGTAGGCTGCTCGTCACTGCCCGGCACCACCCGGACCACGCCTTCGCTGACCTCAAGGCCCCCGGTCCGGGCCCTGTTCAGGGTAACCAGGGTGTCGGCATTCTGGACTTCAACCCGGCCGGCGGCGGCCTCTACCTCCGGCCAGCGGTCGTCGTAGCGAACCCGGGCATTCTCGAACTCGTACCACATGGATGACACAAAGGAGCCGTTGGGCGCGCCGGAATCAATCCGGCCGTGACCATAGTACTGGCCGCCGGTGATGTCGGCTTCGGTAATCCGGGTGGTGAGCCACTGATACAGCCCCTCGTCGACCACTTTCGATGGTACAAATTCCGCCAGCATTCCGGCCTCGGCGTTCTCCACGCCTACGCGCAGGCCCAGGTAGTCGTCCCCGGCGCGGTCCAGCCGCAGCTCGAAGGCACCGGTCAGGCGGGTATTGTCCTGATAGGAAAACACCAGGTCATCTGCCCGAACCCGGCTGACACCACCAGACACTTGCCAGGACACCCGGCCGGTCATGGCGTTAAAAGTCCAGCTGCCGGTATACAATTCCGGGAAACCCAGGGTGACAGGCTGGTGGGTATCCAGCTCAACAAAGCCCTGATCGGCTGTAAGCTGCAGACGGCCGTTTAGCCCGGTGGCACCAGGTGCGCCGCCCCAAGGTTCAACCCCTAAGCCCCTTACCTGCCCGGACAACATGAAATCCCGGGTCTGCTCCGGCAAATCCAGCAGCATGTCGTCCAGATAGCCGGTGGGGCGGTAGTGGTCCAGTGCATCTTCGGCCACCTCGGGCAAGACAGACAGAGCCCGCACCAGCCGCCGGATCGGGCCCAGCGGCACCGCATCAGCCACCAGCGCAGAGGAATCGGGCTGGTTCAGCAGGCGCACGCTGAAGGGTTCAACCTGGTCGCCATCCCATTGCCACTGCAATTGCTGCAGCATCAGGTCGCCGCCCCGGCGCCAGCCAAAGCGGGTGCTGATGTCTTCCAGCGGAGCCAGTGAAGCCATGCCGACACCCAGCTGAAGGTACGGGGTCTCCAGGGTGCCCTGTATCTGCTGCAAGGTGCCGTTTTCAAAGGTCAGCCAGGCCCGGCCGCCCAGATCGAAGCCTTCCACCCGGATGCCGCGCCAGCTCAGATCGTCGATCAGGCCATCAAACAGACGGCCCGAATCCACGTCCACATACAGCTGGCCAGTAAAGTCGCCACGGAAAAAGCGCTGGCCTACCAGCGCAAAGCTGGCCAGCTGGGTGGCCGTGCCGCTTTGCATGGCACGGCCGGAGGCCTGGAACAGCCCACGGGTATACAGCAAATCAAGCCGGGGAATATAGAGATGGCGCAGGTGGTCCTCGTTCTGGCCGATGGCCAGGCTGACCCGGGTAATCCGTACCTCCGGCTCTGATAACCACTGGCCCGCCAGCTTCAGCCACTCCCGGGCCGCCCCTTCATTGAGCGGTTCCAGTTCAGCCATCTGCTCGACCGGGTCCGAGAGCTGGTCTCCGGGTGCCCGAATCAGGGTAAGCACGAGGCCATCGGCCTCGAAATCCTCGAACACCAGCCGAAGCCGTGATACCGACGCCAGAAAATCCAGCCGCAGGCGCAGGTGTTCCAGCTCGGCAATGGTACGGCCGGAATCGGGGTTGGAGAGGGTCAGGCCGGAGGCGGTCAGGGACGGGTCGAGCCAGTTCCAGCTGGAGGACAGCCGGGTAATATCCACGCCCAGCCCGGTCTGGGCAGATATTTCAGCCGCAATACGGTCGGAAAAGCGGTCGACCTGGGCGGTCAGCTGCCGGCCGATGCCGGCATACAGGGCGAGCAATACCAGAACCACCAGGATCGACCACCAGACCGCGCCTGCAATCAGCTCCAATAGTCGGCCAACCGGGCCGCTTTTGGGCAGCTCGGGCTGATCGGTGTTCTGATCGCGGCTCGACATATGGCAGAGAACTCCCCGGCTGGTTCCGCCGGTCAGGCGTCAGAGCAGAACCACATCGTACTGCTCCTGGCTGTAGAAAGGCTCTACCTGGAAGCGAATGGTCTTACTGATAAAGGTTTCAAGGTCGGCAACGTTGTCGGATTCTTCGTCCAGCAGCCGGTCTACCACTTTCTGGGACGCCATCACGAGGTAGTTTTCCGCCTCGTAGGCCCGGTTTACCCGCAGGATCTCCCGGAAAATTTCATAGCACACCGTTTCGGCCGTTTTCAGGAAACCCCGACCATCGCAAATCGGGCACGGCTCGCACAACACCTGGCCCAGGCTTTCGGTGGTGCGCTTGCGGGTCATCTCCACCAGGCCCAGCTCCGACACCCCGGTAATCTTGGTCTTGGCATGGTCCCGCTCGAGCATTTTTTCCAGCATGCGGTGCACCTGGCGCTGGTGCTCCGGGTCTTCCATGTCGATAAAATCAATAATGATGATGCCGCCGAGGTTGCGCAGGCGTAGTTGCCGGCTGATGGCCCGGGCCGCTTCCAGGTTGGTCTTGAAGATGGTTTCTTCAAGGTTCCGGTGGCCGACAAAAGCCCCGGTGTTGATGTCGATGGTGGTCATTGCCTCGGTCTGGTCGATGATCACATAGCCACCGGACTTCAGCTGCACCTTGCGGCTGAGCGCCTTCTGGATTTCATCTTCCACGGAATACAGGTCGAAGATCGGTCGCTCACCGGGGTAGTACTCTACCTTGTCGGCAAACTCGGTAACAAACTCCCGCACAAACTCCATTACCCGCTGGTAGCTCTCGCGGCTGTCGATGCGCACCTTTTCGGTTTGCGGCCGGATCAGGTCCCGGATGGTGCGGATAAACAGCGGCAGGTCCTGGTAAACAACGGCCGGAGCCTGCACCTTGCCGATCCGTTCCTTGATGGACACACTCAGCCGGTGCAGGTAGGTCATGTCGGCGATCAACTCTTCCGCCTGGGCAGCTTCTGCCGCTGTGCGGATGATGTAACCGCCCTGCACGTCGCTGTCTTCGGCCGCGGCTTCTTCGATCAGGGTTTTCAGGCGGGCGCGCTCGGTTTCGTCTTCGATGCGCTGGGAAATACCGACGTGGCTGACCCCGGGCATAAAGACCAGGTAGCGGGACGGGATCGATAACTGGGTGGTCAGGCGAGCGCCCTTGGTGCCAATCGGGTCCTTGGTGACCTGCACCACCAGAGACTGGCCTTCGCGCAACAGGGTGCGGATGTCGGGCACGGTTTTCGGGCCGTCTCCACCCTCGTCGCTGGGCTGTTGGGTGCAGGCCACATCGGAGGCATGGATAAACGCCGCCCGTTCCAGGCCGATATCCACGAATGCTGCTTCCATGCCCGGTAGAACCCGAACCACCTTGCCTTTATAGATGTTGCCAACGATGCCTTTGCGGCTGGTCCGCTCGATATAGGCTTCCTGCAACATGCCGTTTTCAACCAGTGCCACCCGGGTTTCCACCGGGGTTACGTTGATCAGAATTTCTTCGCTCATGCCTGGTTCTCCTTACTGCGCGGCCAGTTCTGCCAGACCGGACAACCGGCCTGAGCGAGTAATTCGGCGGTTTCCTGTAGTGGCAATCCCACTACGGCACTGTAACTGCCTTTCAGTTCCCTGACAAAAATACCGCCACGGCCCTGAATGCCGTAGCCGCCGGCCTTATCCATCGGCTCACCACTGGCCACGTAGGCCCGAATTTCCGGCTCGTCCAGGGTACGGAACGTTACTTCGCTGATGCTCACCCGGGACTGGCAATCGCTTCCCCTGGCGAGCGCCACGGCGGTCATGACCTGGTGGGTTTGCCCGGACAAACGGGACAGCATGCTGCAAGCATGGTCATCCGACTCCGGCTTGGCCAGGATCTCGCCGGCCAATACCACGGTGGTGTCTGAGCCCAGCACCAGGTTTTCCGGATGGCCAGCAGCAACCGCCAGGGCCTTTTCCCGGGCCAGCCGTTCTACGTAGTGTTCAGGGGATTCGCCGGCCAGCGGGGTTTCGTCGATATCCGCCGGGCAGGCCCGGTGGTTTACGCCAATCTGGCTCAGCAGCTCGGCACGTCGGGGAGAGGCAGATGCCAGGATCAGGCCGGTCATAGGGTTATCCGAGTTTGCGGTTCAGGCTGTCGAGCAGTCCAGACACGAAGGGCCAGGCGACGGCACTGGTCAGCGCCGGCCATAGGTAACTGAAGCCGGGTGTGTCGGCGCCGAACAGCTGTTTAACGAAATGCACCAGCATCTGGTTGATGCCCACTAACAGAAACACCATCAGACACTGCTGGGGCAAGGGATACATGCGCAGGCGGTGATGAACCGTCAGCACCAGGAAGGCAATCAGGGCCATGGCCATGGCGTTGACGCCCAGCGGTGTGGATTCCAGGATATCCAGCAACAGACCCAGGCACCAGGCCATCACAATGCCGAATTGAGCGGGCGCCCGGAAGGTCCAGTAAAAGACGATAAGCCCCAGCCACTCGGGGCGGAACTCGAACCAGCCCACCGGGAACCAGGAAATGCTGAGCACCAGCGCCAGAACGACCGTTAGGGCAAACAGGGGGTAGCTGATCACCGACAACATCAGTTCTGCTCCTCCACTTCTCCGAGCGGTACCAGCGGGGCTTCGGCTGGCTCATCCTTCTGCTGGAACACCACCAGTACCAGGCGGCTCTGGTTCAGCCGGGCCTTTGGCACGGCGACAATATCCACAAACGGCTCGCCCGGCTCCTTGGAAATGCTGCTGACTTCTGCCACCGGATAGCCCCGGGGAAAACGACCACCCAGGCCCGAGCTCACCAGCATATCGCCTTCGCGGATATCGGCAGTGTCGGGTACATGCACCAGTTCCAGTTCGTCGGTCTCGCCGTTACCCAGCAGAATCGAGCGCAGGCCGTTGCGAACCACTTCCACGGGCACGGCATGGCTGCTGTCCGACACCAACAATACCCGGGAGGTAAACTGGCTGGTCTGGATCACCTGGCCCAACAGGCCTTCGGCATCGAGCACCGCCTGCCCGGTGGTTACACCGTCGTTGCTGCCTTTGTTGATGACAACCTCATGGGAGAAAGGGTCCGGGGAGACCGCGACCACTTCGCCGACAATCACCCGGTCATCCAGCACTTCGGAGGAGTTCAGCAAGCGGCGCAGTTCGTTGTTTTCAGACGCCAGGGCGGCGTATTTGAGGGCCCGACGCTCGAGAATGAGCAGTCGGGTTTTGAGTTCTTCGTTTTCCTGCTGCAGGTCGTCGCGACTGACAAACAGGCCGGAGAACCAGTCGCTGAAGCGGTAGGGCGCGTTGCCCAGCCAGTAAACGGGGCCAAGGCCGGTAGCAATCACGCTGCGCACCGGTGCCAGCTTGTCAAAACGGCCATCGGCAGCGATTAACGCTGCCGATACCAGAATCACAAGCAGAAGTCTGAAGCCGGGAACCGGCCCCTGGACGAAGATGGTCTTAATGGCTTAGCCCTCCCACAGGGTCACCCCTCCTGGGAGAACATTCCGATGCCACCGCGATCAATGACTTCCAGCGCCTTGCCGCCACCACGGGCAACACAGGTCAGCGGGTCTTCGGCGATGATCACCGGCAGACCGGTCTCTTCACTGATGAGTTTGTCCAGACCACGCAGCAGGGCGCCACCACCGGTCAATACGATGCCGCGCTCTGCGATATCAGAGGCCAGTTCGGGCGGAGACTGTTCGAGGGCGCTTTTCACGGTCTGGACGATCTGGGCCAGGGATTCCTGCAGGGCGTCCAGGATCTCTTCACTGTTCAGGGTGAAGGCCCGGGGAACACCCTCGGCCAGGTTGCGACCGCGAACGTCGATTTCGCGCACTTCCAGGCCTTCGTAGGCGCAGCCGATTTCGTGCTTGATGCGCTCGGCGGTGGAATCACCGATCAGGCTGCCGTAGTTGCGGCGCACGTAGGTGACGATGGCTTCGTCGAATTTGCCGCCGCCGACACGCACGGAATCCGCATAAACGATCCCGTTCAGGGAGATGATGGCGATTTCGGTGGTGCCGCCGCCGATGTCGACGATCATGGAGCCGCTGGCTTCTTCTACCGGCAGGCCGGCACCGATGGCCGCCGCCATGGGCTCTTCAATCAGGAAGACTTCACGGGCACCGGCGCCCAGGGCAGATTCGCGGATGGCTTTGCGTTCAACCTGGGTGGATTTGCTGGGCACGCACACCAGCACGCGGGGGCTCGGGGTGATGAAGCTGTTTTCGTGCACTTTGTGGATGAAGTGCTGGAGCATTTTTTCGGTGACAACGAAGTCTGCAATCACGCCGTCTTTCATGGGGCGGATGGCGGTAATGTTGCCCGGGGTACGGCCAAGCATGCGTTTTGCTTCGGCGCCTACGGCGGCGACCATTTTCTGGGACCCGCTGGTGCGGATGGCGACAACGGAGGGTTCGTCCAGTACGATTCCGCGATCACGTACAAAAATCAGTGTGTTGGCGGTGCCCAGGTCGATGGACAGGTCGCTTGAGAACAGGCCTCGGAGTCTTTTGATCAGCATTAGTGTAGTTTCAACCTGAGAGTTGCGGTTGCGGATGTAGAAGAATCCGGCAACTTTAGCAGTGGCGCCATTTTCAGGCAAGGCGCCATCCGGGGCGGGAGCTTACCATTCTCACATTTTTGGGCGTGTTCCGGGGCCAATCTTGGCTGCGATTCTGCTAATATATCGACCTTTATTGCAGCTAGGGTCTTGTGCGCCTTTCTTTCGGTGCGCAGATGCTTGTGGGTAGGGCTTTCCAAAACACGCTCCTTCGGCACATCCATGTGGCGCTTGGGCTCCGCCATCCTTGGCTCCGCACAGTTTTGGAAAGCCCTACCCACAAGCATCTCCAAACATTATTCCTGGCTTCAAAACAGTCATTAAATTGTTTTCACACTCTTTTATTCCTATTGGAGGCAACGTGAGCATTTCCCGCGAGGACATCGAAAAAGTTGCCGTGCTCGCCCGCATCAAGGTGGACGGCGAGCAGGTTTCGGCTCTGGAGAAAGATCTCGGCAATATCCTGGATCTGGTGGATCAGTTGAGTGCCGCAGATACCGATTCGGTGGAGCCCATGGCGCATCCGCTGGATGCGGTGCAGAAGCTGCGGCCGGATGTGGTTACCGAGACCAATCAGCGGGAGGCGTTTCAGGCGATTGCGCCGGCTACCGAGGATGGGTTGTATCTGGTGCCCAGGGTTATTGAGTGATTTGGTCGTCCATCAGAGATTTCGGGATTTATCATGCATAACAAGTCTGTAGCAGAGCTTTCCAAAGAGCTGGAGAGTGGCAGGATTTCGAGTGTGGAGCTGACTCAGCAGTTCCTGGACCGTCTGAAAACGGAAGACGGCAAGTACAACAGTTTTATTACCATCTCCGACGAGCAGGCGCTGGCTGAGGCGAAGGCCGCTGATGAGATGCGCGCAGCCGGTAAGGCCACGGTGTGGACCGGGGTGCCGTTTGCCCATAAAGACATTTTCTGCACCAGTGGCGTTCGCACCAGCTGTGGTTCGAAGATGCTGGATAATTTTGTGCCTCCTTACGACGCCACTGCAACAGCCAATTTTAAGGCGGCCGGTGCGGTGTGTCTGGGCAAGACCAACATGGATGAGTTCGCCATGGGTTCGTCCAACGAGTCCAGTTTCTATGGCGCGGTGACCAATCCCTGGGGGCTGTCCAGCGGTGACAAGCGGGTGCCGGGTGGTTCTTCCGGCGGTTCTGCGGCTGCGGTAGCGGCGCGGCTGGTGCCGGCGGCGACGGGTACCGACACCGGTGGTTCCATCCGCCAGCCGGCAGCGCTGTGTGGCATTACTGGCCTGAAGCCGACGTACGGCCGGGTGTCTCGCTATGGAATGATCGCCTTTGCTTCTTCCCTGGATCAGGGCGGGCCGATGGCGCGCACGGCGGAAGACGCGGCGCTGATGATGAATGTGATGGCGGGCTACGATCCGAAGGATTCCACCTGCATCGACCGGGCAGTGCCGGATTACACCGCCACCCTGAACGAGCCGCTGAAGGGCCTGAAGATTGGCTTGCCGAAGGAATACTTCAGCGATCAGCTGTCTCCGGCTATGGAAGAACAGGTTCGTAACGCGATTCGCGAGTACGAGAAGCTGGGCGCGACGGTGAAGGAAGTGTCGCTGCCGAACGCGAAGCTGGCCATTGCGGCTTATTACGTGATTGCGCCGGCAGAGGCTTCGGCCAACCTGTCCCGGTTTGACGGTGTGCGTTACGGCTATCGCTGTGAAGATCCGAAAGACCTGATGGATATGTACACCCGCACCCGGGCGGAAGGTTTTGGTAACGAGGTGAAGCGCCGGATTCTGGTGGGCTCCTATGCCCTGTCCGCCGGTTACTTCGATGCCTATTACCTGAAGGCCCAGAAGGTTCGCAGGCTGATCCAGCAGGATTTCATCAATGCGTTTAAAGAAGTGGACGTGCTGATGAGCCCGGTGTCGCCAACACCTGCATTCAAGCAGGGTGAAAAGAACACCGATCCCGTGTCCATGTACCTGGAAGACGTGTTCACCATCGCCATCAACCTGGCGGGTATTCCGGCCATGTCGGTGCCGGCCGGGTTTGTTGACGGCTTGCCGGTGGGGCTGCAGATTATCGGGGACTACTTCTCCGAAGCGCGCCTGCTGAACGCCGCCCATCAGTTCCAGCAGGTGACCGACTGGCACCAGCGTGAACCTCAATAAGCCCGGACTAGGAGACGAACACATGCAGTGGGATATCGTGATCGGGCTGGAAATTCACGTTCAGCTCGCCACCCAGACCAAGATTTTCTCCGGCTCCAGCACCGCTTTCGGTGCCGAGCCCAACACCCAGGCCAACGCCGTTGACCTGGCCATGCCCGGTACCCTGCCGGTACCCAACGAGCAGGCATTCCGCTATGCGGTGATGTTCGGCCTGGCCACCAATGCAGAAATCGGCCGCCGCTCGGTCTTCGAGCGTAAGAACTACTTTTACCCGGACCTGCCCAAGGGCTATCAGACCACTCAGCTGGCGCAGCCCATTGTTGGCCCCGGCTACGTGGATATCGACCTGGCCGACGGCAGCACCAAGCGCGTGCGCATTCACCACGCCCACCTGGAAGAAGACGCCGGTAAGTCTCTGCACGAGGACTATCATGGCATGTCCGGCATCGACCTGAACCGCGCCGGCACACCGCTGATCGAGGTGGTGACCGAGCCGGACATGACCAATGCCGAGGAAGCCGTAGCCTTCGCCAAGAAGCTGCACAGCATCGTCACCTCCCTGGGCATCTGCGATGGTGACATGTCTCAGGGCTCCATGCGCTTTGACGTGAACATCTCCCTGAAACCGAAAGGCTCCGACACCCTGGGCACCCGCACCGAAACCAAGAATCTGAACTCCTTCCGGTTCATGGAACAGGCCATCGCCCACGAAGTGGAGCGGCAGATGGATATCCTGGAAGACGGCGGCAGCATCACCCAGGAAACCCGCCTGTACAACGGCGACCGGGACGAGTCCCGCTCCATGCGCACCAAGGAAGAAGCCAACGACTACCGCTACTTCCCCTGCCCGGACCTGCTGCCGGTGGAAATCGACGACGCCTTCATCGAAGACGCCCGCGCCCGCCTGCCGGAACTGCCGGATGCCCGCAAGGCCCGCTTCAAGGAGCAGTACGGCCTGAACGACTACGACGCCGGCATCCTGTCTGCCGATGCCAAACTGGCCGCGTTCTTCGAAGAAACCGCGGAACACGGCGAAGACGCCAAACTGGCCGCCAACTGGATTCAGGGCGAGTTCTCCGCCCGCCTGAACGCGGAAGAAAAGTCCGTAGCCGAAGCCCCGATCACCGGCGCACAGCTGGGTGCCATGGTGACCCGCATCGCCGATAACACGCTGTCCTCCGCCGGCGCCAAGAAGGTGTTCGAGGCGCTGTGGACGGGCGAGAACGACGATGTCGACGCCATCATCGAAGCCAAGGGCCTGAAGCAGGTATCCGACACCGGCGCCCTGGAGTCCATGGTGGACGAAGTTCTGGCCGGCATGCCGGATCAGGTGGCTCAATACCAGAACGAGGAAGATCCGAAGAAGCGCAAGAAGATGCTCGGCGGCTTCATGGGGCCACTGATGAAGGCCTCCAAGGGCCAGGGCAACCCCAAGCTGTTCAATGAGATTCTTGTTCGCAAGCTTGGCGGCTAGCATTGGCGTGGGCCGTTTTGTTTCGGCCCTAGCTTTCGGATTGTGGGGAGGGCGGCTTTGTTCGCAGCCTGCCCAGTATGCGGGAGGGCCTTGGCGGGAGGCTCCTCCCAAAAACCGCTCCTTACGGCACATCCATGTGGCGCTTCTGCTCCGCCATCCATGGCTCCGCAAATTTTTGGGAGGAGCCTCCCGCCAAGGCTTTTCTGACTCTGCACAATAGTCCGCCCACTGTACCCTGTAGGAATATCAACGCAGTCTCAGTTACAAACTGAATGCATACGTGAAGCCCCGGCGCGCCCGCCGTTCAACGGACTATTACTGCGTAGTCCGCATGGCAGTGTTTGGGGCCCCTTCCCAAAAATTTCGGAGGCCATGGATGGCCGGAGAGAAGCGCCACAGGGATGTGCCGTAAGGAGCGGTTTTTGGGAAGGGGCCCCAAACACAGCCCACCACCGAAACAAACAGGCTAGGGCCGAAACAAGACGCAAACCACCAAGCTAAGACCCCATACGCCGAAACAGCCGCTCAAACTGGGCGATATTTTGCTGGATGTAGTCTATGAACGCCTGCATGGCCGGAGTCGGGTGCCGGGCCTGGGGGTAGACCACGCACCAACTGCGACGCAGGGGGAAGCCGGTGATGTTTAGGGCCTGCAGGGAACCCAGGGCCAGTTCTGAAAGCACGCTGAGCTTTGGCACTACCGCCACACCCAGACCGGCCAGGACTGCGTGCTTCACTGCATCGTTGGAACCTAGTTCCATGGTTGGCTCCATCTTCAGGCGGTGTTGCTGGCAGTAGACCTCCAGCGCCAGGCGGCTGCCGGAGCCGGTTTCCCGGGTTAGCAGCTGGCTGTTTAGGAAGTCCTGGGGTGCTACAACCTCCTGCTCCAGCAGCGGATGGCCAGCCGGGACGATGGGGACGAGTTCGTTGTCGAGAAACGGCAGCGAGGTCAGCGGACGGTCGGGCGGCACCATACCCATGATCACCAGGTCGTCGCTGTTGTCGTTCAGGCGCTGCAGTGCGGTGGCGCGGTTGACCACGGCCACCGAGACGTTGACCTGAAGGTTCAGTTGCAGGAATGAGCGCAGCAGGTAGGGCACCACGTATTGCGCGGTGCTGACGGCCACCAGTTTTAGATCCCCCGCTACCCTGCCCTCCAACGCCGCCAGGCGGTTCTGCATGTCTGCCAGTTCGTGGAATACCGAGCGCACGCAGGCGGCCATTTCTTCGCCTGCGGCGGTGCAATACAACTTGCGGCCCACGTATTCGAACATGGGCATGCCCAGGGCCTGCTCCAGGTGGCGTACCTGGCTGCTGACTGCGGGCTGGGTCAGGCCCAGCAGGTCGCCGGCTTTGCTGTAGCTTTTCAGGTCGTAGACCGCCTTGAAAACCTGCAGCTGCCGGAAGGTCAGGCGGTTGGCGAGTTTCTGGATACTCAGGGGCATGGGCGTTCCCGAATCAGTCTATTCATAAGATATTAGTTATACATAAGCGAAATAATATCAATTTTTCGTGATCCGTCATCCCCGTTACTCTTTTCCCACCTTCATTCGGGACGACGAGACGAGGAATCGCCCATGTTGAAGCCCACGCTTAAAAAAGTTCTGATCGCCAACCGTGGCGAAATTGCGGTGCGTATTGTCCGCGCCTGCGCCGAGATGGGCATCCGCTCGGTGGCGATTTATACCGAGCCGGATCGCTACGGCCTGCACGTGAAGCGCGCCGACGAAGCCTACTCACTGGGCGAAGACCCGCTGGCCGGCTACCTGGACCCGGCGCGGATTGTGAACCTGGCGCTGGAGACCGGCTGCGATGCCATCCATCCCGGCTACGGCTTTCTGTCGGAGAATGCCCGCTTCGCCCAGCTGTGCGAGCAGCACGGGATTACCTTTATCGGCCCCAAATCCGATGTTATCCACAAGATGGGCGACAAAACCCAGGCCCGGGACAGTATGCGGTCAGCTGGCGTACCCATTACCCCGGGTTCCGAGGGCAACCTGGCAGACCTGGATCACGCGCTGAAGCTGGCTAACGAGATCGGCTACCCGGTGATGCTGAAAGCCACCTCCGGTGGTGGCGGCCGGGGCATTCGCCGGTGCGACTCTCCGGAAGAGCTGAAAACCCAGTACCCGCGGGTGATCTCCGAGGCCACCAAGGCTTTCGGTTCGGCCGAGGTGTTCATGGAAAAATGCATTGTGAACCCGCGCCATATCGAGGTTCAGGTGCTGGCTGACAGCCACGGCAATGCCATCCACCTGTTCGAGCGGGACTGCTCCATCCAGCGCCGCAACCAGAAGCTGATCGAGATCGCCCCCAGCCCTCAGCTTACCCCGGAACAGCGCCAGTACATCGGCGGCCTGGCGGTAAAGGCGGCGAAAGCGGTGGGTTACGAGAACGCCGGTACGGTGGAGTTTCTGCTCACCGGCAACGAAGTCTACTTCATGGAGATGAACACCCGGGTGCAGGTGGAGCACACCATTACCGAAGCCATCACCGGGGTGGATATTGTCCGCGAGCAGCTGCGGATCGCCGCCGGCGAACCTTTGAGCTACCGGCAGGAGGACATTTCCTACCGGGGCTATGCCCTGCAGTTCCGGATCAATGCGGAAGACCCGAAGAACGACTTTCTGCCCAGCTTCGGGCGCATCACCCATTATTACGCACCGGGCGGCCCCGGCGTTCGGGTGGATACGGCCATCTATACTGGCTATGAAATTCCGCCCTACTACGACTCCATGTGCCTGAAGCTGGTGGTCTGGGCCCTGACCTGGGACGAGGTGATTGCCCGGGGCAAGCGGGCGCTGGATGACATGCGCCTGCACGGCATTACCACCACCGCGAACTATTACCAGCAGATTCTGGATCACCCGGATTTCCGGGCCGGTGTGTTTGATACCAGCTTTGTGCCGAGCCACCCGGAGCTGCTGAACTATTCCGCCAAACGTCACCCCAGTGAAATTGCCCTGGCCATTGCCGCCACGATCGCAGCCCATGCCGGCTGGTAATCCGCAGGAGGATTGAACATGAGTAACGCCAAGAAAATTGCCAAACGAATTGAAGTATCCGACGTTATCCTTCGTGACGCGCACCAGTCCCTGATTGCTACCCGCATGCGCACCGAAGACATGCTGCCAATCTGCGACAAGCTGGACCAGGTGGGTTACTGGTCGCTGGAAGTCTGGGGCGGCGCCACCTTTGATGCCTGCGTGCGCTTTTTGAAAGAAGACCCCTGGGAGCGCCTGCGCCAGCTGCGCCAGGCCCTGCCGAACACGCGCCTGCAAATGCTGCTGCGGGGCCAGAACCTGCTGGGTTACCGGCATTACGCCGATGATGTGGTGGAAGCCTTTGTACAGAAAGCCGCCGACAACGGCATTGATGTGTTCCGGGTGTTCGATGCCCTGAACGATCTGCGTAACCTGGAAACCGCCATGAAAGCGGTGAAGAAAGCCGGCAAGCATGCCCAGGGCACCATCTGCTACACCACCAGCCCGGTGCATACTCCCGAGCTGTTTGTTCAGCAGGCCCAGGAACTCAAAGCCATGGGTGCAGATTCCATCGCCATCAAGGATATGGCGGGTCTGCTGACCCCCTATGCCACCTTTGAGCTGGTGAACGCCATCAAATCCGCCGTCGACCTGCCGCTGGTGATTCACAGCCATGCCACCGCAGGCCTGGCAGCCATGTGCCAGTTGAAAGCCATCGAAGCCGGTGCCGACCGGATTGATACCGCCATTTCCTCTTTTGCCAACGGCACCAGCCATCCGGCCACCGAATCCCAGGTGGCCGCCCTGAAAGGCACCGAATACGACACCGGGCTGGACCTGGAACTGCTGAGCGAAATTGCCGATTACTTCCGGGAAGTGCGCAAGAAGTACCATCAGTTCGAAAGCGAATTCACCCGGGAAGACGTGTCAGTACAGATCAACCAGGTGCCGGGCGGCATGATGTCCAACCTCGCCAACCAGTTGAAGGAGCAGAACGCCCTGGACAAAATCCGGGACGTGTTCAGCGAGATTCCGCGAGTGCGGGCGGACCTGGGCTACCCTCCACTGGTAACCCCCACGTCCCAGATTGTCGGAACCCAGGCGGTGTACAACGTTCTGGCCGGACAGCGTTACAAGACCATCACCAACGAGGTAAAGCGCTACCTGCAAGGCGGCTACGGCCATCCGCCGGCTGAGGTGAATGCCGACATCCAGAAGAAAGCCATCGGCAATGAAAGCGTAAACGAAGGCCGGCCGGCAGACCTGCTGAGCCCGGAGCTGAACAAATTGCGAGAAGACATTGGTAGTCTGGCCACCTGCGAGGAGGATGTGCTCACATACGCTATGTTCCCGGACCTCGGCCGGGAGTTCCTGCAGCAGCGAAAAGATGGCACCCTCAAGCCGGAAGAACTGCTGCCGGCCGAGCACAAGGGCCGTGACCGAATGGGCACTGCCGTGGCGACCGAGTTCCGCATTGACGTGCACGGGGAAACCTACGAAGTCGCCGTTACCGGCGTGGGCGCATCCGGCCCCGGCAAGCGCAAGCTGTACCTGTCGCTGGACGGCATGCCCCAGGAAGTGGTGTTCGAGTCGCTGAACGAATACGAGGCCTCAGCCGGCGGTAGCGGCCGCAAGCAGGCCACGGATCCGGGCCATGTCACCACCACCATGCCCGGCAATGTGGTGGATGTACTGGTCAAGGAAGGCGATACTGTCGCCGCTGGCCAGGCGGTGATGATCACCGAAGCCATGAAAATGGAAACCGAAATTCACACCAGCGTGGACGGCACCGTGCAGGCGGTTTACGTCACCAAGGGCGACCGGGTTACTCCGGGCGAAGTATTGATCGAGATTGCCTGACCGGCAGGAGGAAACACTATGGACCACATTGTTCGCGGCGTACTGGATTTTCGCAAGAACGTTTACCCGGAACACAAAGACCTGTTTGGCGCCCTGGCCGACAGTCAGAACCCGGATGTTCTGTTCTTCACCTGTTCCGATTCACGCATCGACCCGAACATGGTGACCGGCTCCAACCCCGGTGACCTGTTCATCTGCCGTAATGCCGGCAACGTGATCCCGCCCCACAGCAACGAGACCGGAGGCATGACCGCTTCCATCGAATATGCTGTGGCGGTGCTCGGCGTGCGACACATCATCGTCTGCGGCCACACCGACTGCGGTGCCATCAAAGGTGCACTGGATATCCCGGCCCTTAAGGGCCTGCCCCACGTAAAAGAGTGGCTGGGGCATTGCCGTTCCGCCATGGAAATCGTTCGTGAACGCCATGGCATTGACGGTGACACGCCGCTGGATCCGAAATACCTGAACGAAGCCATTGAGGAAAATGTGCTGCAGCAGGTTCAGCACCTGCGCACGCACCCTGTGGTGGCGGCCAAGCTGGCTACCGGAAAGATCGAGATTCACGGCTGGGTGTACGATATCAAGTCCGGCAACATTCGTTGCTGCGGGCGGGATAGCATCGAGTTCAAGAATTTCGATGACTATTATGCGGAGACGATTGCTCGGGTTGCTGAGGCCTGACGTCTTTGTGTGGTGTTTGGGCGGGGTGGGGATACCTTCCCTCCGGGAAAAAAGAACTCGCTTCGCTCAGACATCTTTTTTTCCTGCGGGAAGGCATCCCCACCCCACCCTTTCAGACCTTGGCCTCACACGCCAAGACCCCGCCCCTTATTCCGATCAGGCCAGTACGGCCCAGAGGTCGTGCTCGTCGGCATGTTCTACTACCGCCTGGACAATCTGGCCTGGCTGCAGGTCGGTCTCGCCATTGAGGTAGACCATGCCGTCGATTTCAGGGGCGTCGGCCTTGGAGCGGCCGATGGCGCCTTCTTCGTCAACTTCATCAATCAGCACATCAATGGTCTTGCCAATTTTGGCCTGCAGGCGTGCCGCTGAGATTTCAGCTTGTTTGGCCATAAAGCGCGCCAGGCGCTCTTCCTTCACTTCTTCCGGCACGGCACCTTCCAGCTCGTTGGCTTTCGCGCCCTCTACCGGGCTGTAGGTAAAGGCGCCCACGCGGTCGAGCTGGGCTTCGTCGAGCCAATCGAGCAGGTACTGGAAGTCTTCTTCGGTTTCGCCGGGGAAGCCGACAATAAAGGTGGAACGAATGGTCAGTTCCGGGCAGATCTCCCGCCACTTCTTGATGCGCTCCAGGGTTTTGCTGTCGTGGGCCGGGCGCTTCATGGCCTTGAGCACGTTCGGGCTGGCGTGCTGGAAAGGGATATCCAGGTACGGCAGGATCTTGCCTTCCGCCATCAGCGGAATAATGTCGTCGACATGGGGGTACGGATATACGTAGTGCAGGCGAACCCACACGCCCATATCACCCAGCGCTTCACACAGGGACTGCATCTTGGTTTTCAGGGGCCGGCCCTGCCAGAATCCGGTGCGGTATTTGATATCCACGCCGTAGGCGGAGGTGTCCTGGGAGATCACCAGCAGTTCCTTCACGCCGGCATCCACCAGGCGCTTGGCTTCGTCCATGACATCACCAATGGGACGGCTGACCAGTTTGCCGCGCATGTCCGGGATGATGCAGAAGGTGCAGCTGTGGTTGCAGCCTTCGGAAATCTTCAGGTAGGCATAGTGGCGCGGGGTCAGCTTTACGCCCTGGGGCGGCACCAGGTCCACAAAGGGGTCATGGTCTTTATTCGGGGGTACAAACTGGTGCACCGCGCCTACCACTTCTTCATAAGCCTGGGGGCCGGATACCGCCAGCACACCGGGGTGGGTTTCACGGATTTTGTCTGCTTCCACGCCCATGCAACCGGTTACGATGACCTTGCCGTTCTCGCTGATGGCCTCGCCGATGGCGTCCAGGGATTCCTGCTTGGCGGCATCGATAAAGCCGCAGGTGTTTACCACCACGATGTCGGCGTCGTTGTAGGTTGGCACTACGTCGTACCCGTCCAGGCGCAGCTGGGTAAGAATGCGCTCGGAATCAACCAGTGCCTTCGGGCAACCCAGGCTGATAAAGCCGACTTTTCCGCCCTTGGCGGTGTTTTCTGTTTTCTCGGTCATAACGGTTCTGCAGGAATCCCGGAGCAAAGCTCCTGATGAATGTAGGCGGCGATTTTACCTCAGCAGAATTGCAACTGCAGCACTATCCGGCTACCGGTCGTGGGTGGATAATACGGATCACCGCAGGCCATTCTGTGAACCATGGTTCAGATTTAATTCATAAATTTGCAATAATATGCTTCAATACCCTTGCTGGTCATAATTTGAACAACTACACTCTCTCAGCAATCAAACACCTGTTCGGAAGCCATCTATGGGAAAGGCAACACATCTGGAAACTGCATTCGCCAGAAGGGTTCGGGTCAAGCCCATCGCTGCAAGGCACAACCTGCGCAACCAGCAACGGGTGGAAGTGTCTGCCGACATTTTGATTGAACGAGCGGATGGCAGCCGCCTTGACGGCAAAATTGCCAACCTTTCCCGCTCCGGCGTGATGATTTCCTGCTCACAGGACACTGCCCGGACACTGCTACCCGGCCTTGTCCCGCCGGCTCCCGGCCAGTCGATGGAAGTAACCACCCGTTTCAGCGTGCCGGTATTACCCACCCAACCGGTTGCCGTGGTAGCCGAAGGCAATATCGTGCACATGCGCCGCGTTGCCAGGGACGAGTTTCACCTGGG
Source organism: Marinobacter vinifirmus (assembly GCF_002258215.1). GTDB lineage: Bacteria > Pseudomonadota > Gammaproteobacteria > Pseudomonadales > Oleiphilaceae > Marinobacter > Marinobacter vinifirmus. The sequence goes on along the minus strand of NZ_NEFY01000001.1, from coordinate 457,017 downwards.
CATCCGTTTCTGCGAATTTGAAGGCAACGGCTTTGATTATGTAGACCGTTACGTGGCCAAGCTGCTGGCAGGAAGCTGACCGGCATACCCGCCGGACTGCCCGCGAGTCGCTATATTTTTAGAACCCGAAGTTCTTGTTGCCTATCTTTTTATTCCATATTGCCCTCTGATATAGTCGGTTTTCTGAGTTAAAGCCCTTACTGGCCTTTGCGGCAACGGAAAACCATGACCACATACAACCTCACCCATCTCAAGCAGCTGGAAGCAGAAAGCATCCACATCATCCGGGAAGTAGCGGCCGAGTTCGACAACCCGGTTATGCTGTATTCCATCGGCAAGGATTCCGCCGTGATGCTGCACCTGGCGCTCAAAGCCTTCTATCCGGGCAAGCCCCCCTTTCCCCTGATGCACGTAGACACCACCTGGAAATTCCGGGAGATGATCGAATTCCGTGACAAGCAGGTGAGCCGTTACGGGCTGGATCTGATCGTGCACACCAACGAAGAAGGCGTGAAGCAGGGCATAGGTCCCTTCACCCACGGCAGCGCCAAGCACACCGACATGATGAAAACCCAGGCCCTGAAACAGGCTCTGAACAAGTACAAGTTTGATGCCGCCTTCGGTGGCGCGCGCCGGGATGAAGAGAAATCCCGGGCCAAGGAGCGGGTGTATTCGTTCCGGGATGAACACCACCGCTGGGATCCAAAAAACCAGCGCCCGGAGCTTTGGAATATCTACAACGGCAAGGTCAACAAGGGCGAAAGCATTCGCGTGTTCCCGCTGTCGAACTGGACCGAGCTGGATATCTGGCAATACATCTACCTGGAAAACATCGACATAGTGCCCCTGTATTTCGCCGCCGAGCGCCCGGTGGTGGAGCGCGACGGCACCCTGATTATGGTGGACGACGACCGCATGCCACTGAAAGAAGGCGAAAAGCCGATGCTCAAGTCGGTGCGTTTCCGGACCCTGGGCTGCTACCCCCTGACCGGCGCCATTGAATCCGGGGCCAATACGCTGCCGGACATCATCCAGGAAATGCTGCTGGCCACCAGCTCCGAACGGCAAGGCCGGGTAATCGACCACGATTCCGCCGGCTCCATGGAACAGAAAAAGCGGGAAGGGTACTTCTGAGATGTCACACCAGTCTGAACTGATCGCCGACGATATTCTGGCGTACCTGAAACAACACGAAAACAAAGAGCTGCTGCGCCTGCTTACCTGCGGCAGCGTGGATGATGGCAAAAGCACCCTGATTGGCCGCCTGCTGCACGACACCAAAATGATCTACGAAGATCACATGGCCAGCCTGAAAACCGACAGCGCCAAGATGGGCACCACCGGTGAAAAACTGGACCTGGCCCTGCTGGTCGACGGCCTGCAGGCCGAGCGTGAACAGGGCATCACCATTGACGTGGCCTACCGCTACTTCAGCACCGACAAGCGCAAGTTCATCATCGCCGACACCCCGGGCCACGAGCAATACACCCGCAACATGGCCACCGGCGCCTCCACCGCGCAACTGGCGATCCTGATGATCGACGCGCGCCACGGCGTTATGACCCAGACCCGCCGGCACTCGTTCATCGCTTCACTTCTGGGCATTCGCCACATTGTGGTGGCGGTGAACAAGATGGATCTGGTGGCGTTCAGCGAACAGCGCTTCAACGAAATCCGCGACGAGTACCTGGCCTTTGCCACCAAGCTGGGCCTGAAGGACATCCGCTTCGTGCCGATTTCCGCCCTGGACGGCGACAACGTGGTGAACAAGAGCGAGAACACCCCCTGGTTCACCGGCCAGCCATTGATGGAAATCCTCGAAACAGTGGAGGTCTCCCGGGACAAAAACCTGGAACACTTCCGCTTCCCGGTGCAGTACGTCACCCGCCCCAACCTCAACTTCCGGGGCTTCTGCGGCACCGTCGCCTCCGGCGTGATCCGCCCGGGCGAAACCGTGATGGCCCTGCCCTCACGGCGCACCAGCAAAGTGAAGGAAATCGTCACCTTCGACGGCAACCTGAGCGAAGCCTACATCGACCAGGCGGTGACCCTGACCCTGGAAGACGAAATCGACATCAGCCGTGGCGACATGCTGGTGAAAGCGGACGACGAGCCGGAAGTTCACAACCGCTTTAACGCCAACATTGTCTGGATGACCGACGCGCCTCTGGAAACCGGCCGCCTCTACGACATCAAGCTGGGGCCCACGTTTACCTCCGGCACGGTGAAAAAGATTCACCACCAGACCGATGTAAACACCCTGGAGCAGAACCCGAACCCAAGCCAGCTTCAGCTCAACGAAATCGGCCTGTGCGAACTGACCCTGAACCAGCCCATCGCGTTCGACGCCTACCAGCGCAACCACGCCACCGGCAGCTTCATCGTCATCGACCGCCTGACCAACGTAACGGTCGGCGCCGGTATGATCGCCGGCCTGGCCGATGGCCTGGAATCGCTTGATCCGGTTACTTCTGAGGAGCGCGAGCGCCGCCTGGCCCAGAAACCGGCCATCATCGCCTGCACCGGCAAACAGGCCCCGCAACTGGCCCTGGCCGTGGAGCGGGCTTTGTTTGACCAGGGCAAGACGGCGGTGGTGGTGTCCGAAGAAAACACCGGCGACGCCGACGAGCGCCGGCGCGTGGCTCAGCTGCTGACCGCCCATGGCCTGGTGGCTGTGGCGGTGAACCTGGGCACTGACATTGCCAATGCCAGCGTTTCTGCTGATTCGGAGACCGATATTCAAGCTGCGGTTGCCGGGCTCTTGCCGGAACTGGCTCGGAGTCAGCGGGTTTAAGCTCTTGATTCCCCATCCTTGGCGGGCGGGCTGCCGGGGTGGGGGATGGTTTTCTTTGGAAAAACAACTCGCTTCGCTCAGACATCTTTTTCCGGCAGAAAACCATCCCCCACCCCGACGCCGGCAGAGATTTTTAGGGGGGGGGCTGTAATCCAACTGTTTGTTGGTGGTTGCCACTTTTTGGCCTGCACAGTATCCTGTACAGTACAGCATTCTGTACAGGGCATATTTTATGGACGCTATCAGCTATACCGTTGCAAGAAGTAATCTGGCGAAAACCATGGAGCAGGTTTGTGAAGACCACTCACCGGTGATTATTACCCGGAGCAAGGCCCAGTCTGTGGTGATGATTTCGCTGGAGGATTACGAAGCACTGCAGGAAACCGCCTATCTGCTACGGGCACCCAAAAACGCCCGCCGTCTTTTGGAATCCGTCGCTGAACTGGAACAAGGCGGCAGTCAGGAAAAGGACCTTCTTGAATGAAACTCATCTTCTCCGAGCACGCCTGGGAAGACTATTTGTACTGGCAGAGAACTGACAAAAAGGTCGTTAGTCGCATCAACAAACTTATCAAGGAGACCATGCGGGAGCCCTTCGAAGGCATCGGCAAGCCGGAGCCACTAAAGCACAACCTCGCCGGTTACTGGTCACGCCGGATTAACGAAGAAGACCGCATGGTCTACAAAGTCACCGAAGACGCCCTACTCATCGCCCAGCTCCGATATCACTACTGACAGCAAACACCCCCTTATCCTCAGCAGTTCCAGAAAAAGCCGACTTCACTCAAATGGTCTGCCGGTCGTGGGGTGGTGGTTTATTTTTCTGCCGGAAAAAGATGTCTGAGCGAAGCGAGTTGTTTTTCCAAAGAAAAATAAACCACCACCCCGCGACCCGCCCCCACAACTCGAAAGCTACAATGAATCCCACGCCGAACCATGGCAAAATCCCCCGCCCACCAAGATTAACCACAGGAGCTGAACACAATGGCCATCAAACACCTGCGCACCGCCTTCGCCAGCCAGTACCAGCCGGGCCAGCCCGCCCGCCTTGTTGCCGGCGAGGCCCTGCAGGAGCCCGGTGGCGATTACGAAGCCTTGCACAAGCAGATGAAGCGCCTGTTCAACAGCAAACCCGGCAAGAAATACGGCCGCTTCTCGGACGACATCGGCGAATGCCCGTTCAGCGCCTGGCTTAAAGACTACCTGGAAGACAAACAAACCTTCACCGCCATGACCGACCGCCTGTTCGGCCAGTGGCAGGAACTGCTCAATGGCAGCCAGGAAGAGTTTGATGGCCACCTGATGGTGGTGCACGACGCCCTGGCGGATTCCGAAGTGGTTTACCTGTTCATCCTCGAAACCGACGGCGCCATGCGCTTCGACGGCAGCCAGAAACTGGACGCCACAGACGTGCTGAGCCTGTCACGCCTGAACCTCGCCGTCCGAATCGAACTGGACGAATGGCGTAACGAGAACACCAGCGACAACTACATGACCGTCGTTCATGCCCGCGGCACCGGCGACCCCGGCGAATTGTTCCTGCGCCTGTGCGCGTTCACCAACAGCGTGGATGTGGAAAAGGAAACCATGACTTTCCTGGACGCAGTGGAAGCCTTCGCCAAGTCCAGCGAACCGGAAAAGGCCGGGGAAGTCCGCGCCAAGGCCTACGAATTCTGCAAAGACCAGCACGCCCTCGGCGAGCCGGTGGCCATCGAGGCGCTGTCCAATTACCTGGACGAAAGCCAGCCTGAGCGCTTCAAGGAATTCGCAAGCAAGAACGCAGAAATGCCCGAAACCGGCGTGCTGCATCCGGACCACCGCAAGGTCAAAAAACTGGTGCGCATTGCCGGCTCTGGCGGGGGTATGAGCGTGTCTTTCTCTTCTGACCTGGTGAACCAGGCCGTTTACTACGACCGTGACAAAGACGCCCTGACCATTACCCGCTTGCCCAAGGCTCTGCGGGAGCAGCTGCAGCGGTACCTGGAAGCCCGCGAGGACTGAGTTGTGCTTTCCTAGCCTGCTGGTTTTGGGGGCGGGTCGCGGGGTGGGTGAAGCTTTTTTCTTTGGAAAAACAACTCGCTTCGCTCAGACATCTTTTTCCGGCAGAAAAAAGCTTCACCCACCCCGCACCGGCATTGCTCCATACTGACCGCTTAGGTTTCGGATTCTATGGGGAACACTACGACGATGGTCAGTCTGATCGGGAAAGTCTATGCTTGTCTCCATGGTTGGATAATGGCGGAGTTAACAAGGGGGGCGTCACTGTGAGGTTAACGGCTGAAGAGGTACTTGTTATCAAAGCCTCTGTCAGGGAGATTTTTGGCCCGGGCGCCAGAGTGGCCCTGTTTGGGTCGCGCGCCGATGACACAGCCAGAGGGGGCGACATCGACCTGCTGGTCACTATCGACGAAGTAGCAGACCACCCTGCCTGGGATGTAGCCAGACTTCAGGCCAAAATCATCAAACAGCTAGGCGACCGAAAGATTGACATTCTATTGGATGCCCCAAATCTTGAGCGAGCCGTAATTCACCAAATTGCCCGGGCACAAGGAATTGCTCTGTGAAGGTATCACCAGAAATGCAGGAAAGGCTCAAATTTTTGAGCCGAGTGATTGACAAGGAAATCAAGCACCTGAACTACGCCGCACAACAGGTATTTGATCCAGTTTTACCCTTTCAGTCGGTTGAAACACTGGACTCAAACCCGGAGCTGGCAATGAAGGTCGAAGCCTTCACCAGCCGCTTTTGCCGACTGCAAGACACCTTGGGAGATAAACTACTTCCCGCGTTGTTAATAGCCTTGGGCGAACCAAAACAGGCTCTGTTATTCAACCTCGAAAAAGCCGAGAAGTATGGTTGGCTTGAATCTTCTGAGCAATGGATTGCACTCAGGCAGTTACGCAACCAAATGATCCACGAGTACATCGAGAACGCTCAGACATTATTTGATGCGCTGATCACGGCGCACTCCAAGATCAGCGTGCTGACAGAATTTGCGAGCGATCTCGAGAAACAGGTTGGAGCATTAGTCCACCAAGACTAGCCTGCTTCGATATTCTCTGGCTGCTCATCCCACCGGGGGCGATTCGCCCTTATCTTTCTGACTTCCTGCATCCACCCTACCCCGTCAACCAGCTCGCCAGTTTCGTGGTCGATGGGCGGATACGGCAGGTTGCGGTCGTCGCAGTAGCGCTTCACCGTGGGCTGGCACCAGCAGAACAGCAGGCGGTTGTATTCGTCATCCGGCATCCGTCGCTGATCAAACATCCCCGCCAGCTTACGCTGCCGCTGGGCTTCCGAGAGGATGATGGAACAGGCCGACGACACATTCAGCGACTCCACCATCCCCATCATCGGAATCACGATATGCTCATCCGCCTGCTCGGCGGTCACCGGGTTCACCCCGTCCACCTCGTTACCCATGATAATCGTGCACGGCACGGTGAAATCCACCTCCCGAAAATCCACCGCCCGGTCGGACAATTGCGCGGCATACAGCTTGTGCCCCTGCGCCTTCAGCTCGGTCACCGCGTTGTCCATGGTGGGATGGGTGTGGGTTGTTACCCAGTGAAAGCTTCCGCCGGCTGTTTTGCGAAACGCCCGAAAACCCTCCTTCGGCCAGACCACGTGCATGTTCGCCACACCAAAGGCGTCGCAGGAGCGGATGATGGCGGACAGGTTTCGGGGTTTATGCACCTGGTCCGTCAGCACCCGCAGGTCGGGTTGGCGGGTGTTCAGGACTTGTTTGATTCGGGCGAGGCGTTCGGGGGTCATGGGTAAAATCCAGGCCTTGTTAATGACAGCACAGCGGTCCGGGAAGGGCTTTGGGGGAGGCTTTCCAAAAATTTGCGGAGCCATGGATGGCGGAGCAGAAGCGCCACAGGGGCTCAGCCGAGCGCTTATGAAGCAATGCTTCATGCGACAGCTGAGCGACCACAATCTGTGATTGTGGGCCGGACCCCGAAGGGGTGCCGTAAGGAGCGTTTTTTGGAAGCCCCATCCCACAAGCCTTCTTGCACCCACGCCGGAAAGCTGGAAATGATACCACAGCAAAACTAGAGACAATCCGAGACAACGGTGGTTGAAGTTTAGGCACCCCGTTATAATACGCAGTCAATTTTTGCCAGCGCCCCACACCACCCCGGCGCAACACACACCAAACTACGTGAGACCCATGGCCAAGAAGCTGTTCATCAAAACCCACGGCTGCCAAATGAACGAGTACGACTCTGCCCGCATGGCAGACCTGCTCAAAACCGGCGAAGCGGTTGAAATGACCGACAACCCGGATGACGCCGACATCCTGCTGCTGAACACCTGCTCCATTCGCGAAAAAGCCCAGGAGAAAGTGTTCCACCAGCTCGGCCGCTGGAAACGTCTCAAAAGCAAAAAGCCCGATATGATCATCGGCGTCGGCGGCTGCGTTGCCAGCCAGGAAGGCCAGGCCATCCTCGACCGGGCACCTTACGTAGATATGGTCTTTGGCCCGCAAACCCTGCACCGCCTGCCGGACATGATCAGCGAAGTGCGCATGAAAGGTAACGGCGTAGGCGTGGTCGACGTCAGCTTCCCGGAAATCGAGAAGTTCGACAACCTGCCCGAACCTGGTGCCGACGGCCCTTCTGCGTTCGTTTCTATCATGGAAGGCTGCAGCAAATACTGCACCTTCTGCGTAGTGCCCTACACCCGCGGCGAAGAAGTCAGCCGCCCGGTCGACGACGTGATCGCCGAAGTGGCCCACCTGGCTGCCCAGGGCGTGCGCGAAGTGAACCTGCTGGGCCAGAACGTAAACGCCTATCGTGGTGACACCCACGACGGCGACCAGATGGACCTGGCGGAGCTGATCGAAGTAATCGCCACCATCGACGGCATCGATCGAATTCGCTACACCACCTCCCATCCGGTGGAATTCAGCGATGCCCTGATCGAGGTCTACGAGCGGGTACCAGAACTGGTCAGCCACCTGCACCTGCCGGTACAAAGCGGTTCCGACCGCATCCTGGCAGCCATGAAGCGTGGCCATACGGCGCTGGAGTACAAATCCAAGCTGCGCCGCCTGCGCAAGATCCGCCCGGACATCAGCTTTTCTTCGGATTTCATCATCGGCTTCCCGGGTGAAACCGATAAGGATTTCGAGGACACCATGAAGCTGATCAACGACATCGGCTTTGATATGTCCTTCAGCTTCATCTACAGCGCCCGTCCGGGTACGCCGGCGTCGGATCTGCCGGACGATACGCCGATGGAGGTGAAGAAGCAGCGGTTGAGTATTCTGCAGGATCGCCTGAATCAGAATGTGATGGATATCAGCAGGAAGATGGTGGGTTCCACTCAGCGGATTTTGGTGACTGGTCTGTCCAAGAAAGACCCGGGCGAGTATGCGGGGCGTACCGAGAACAACCGCATCGTGAACTTCCGCCACGAGAATCCTGAGGTGGTTGGCCACTTCATCGACGTAGAAATCGTCGAGGCCTACCCGAACTCTCTTCGTGGTGTGCCGGTTAGTTCTGAGTTGTTTTAGGCTTCGGCACCTATGTGTTTGTTGTTTGGGGGCGGGATCTTGGGCGGGTAGGCCTTCCAAAAACCGCTCCTTACGGCACATCCCTGTGACGCTTCTGCTCCGCCATCCATGGCTCCGCACATTTTTGGAAGGCCTACCCGCCCAAGCTCCGACCATCAACAGTGCAGCATGCCAAAACGCTCACCATAGTGCGTTCATCATGAAGCAACAGCCAAGCCAGCTTGATTTTTAATCAGCGAACCTGCACATAGCAAGAAAGGCCGGTGCGTGGGTTCGCTTCCACAGGGTATCGTAGGCCATGGATGGCCGAAGCTAAGCGAACAGGACGTCTTGAGCGTCCCTGTGGAAGCGAACCCACGCATCGGCCATACTGCCCAATTCAAGAAATGCATACTCCCTGATACCCGGGAGTAGGAAACTCGGAGAAAACTTGAACACTCACGATACCAGACAATTTGACCTGCACCCGGTGAACCAGCGTCGGCTGGCGACCCTGTGCGGGCAGTTTGATGAACACCTGAAGATGATTGAGCAGCGCCTGCAAGTGAAAGTGGGCCGGCGCGGGCATCATTTCCGGGTGGAAGGCCACACTGAAAACGTGGCGGCGGCTACCGAGGTCATTCGGCACCTGTACCGGGAAACGGAGGCCAGCGAGGACATTCCGCCGGATACTGTGCACCTGTTTATCCGCGAGACCGGCCTTGAACGGCTGCCGGATGACGTGCCCTATGATGAAGGCCAGATTACCGTCATCAAGACCCCCAAACTGACCGCCAAGCCCCGGGGCCGGAATCAGCAGAAGTATGTGCATAGCATCCGCACCCACGATATCAATTTCGGTATCGGGCCGGCGGGTACAGGTAAGACCTGGCTGGCCGTGGCCTGTGCGGTTGAGGCACTGAAAGACGAGCAGGTGAAGCGGATTCTGCTGGTTCGGCCAGCGGTGGAAGCCGGCGAGAAACTGGGCTTTCTACCGGGCGACCTGGCCCAGAAGGTGGACCCGTACCTTCGGCCGTTGTACGACGCGCTCTATGAAATGCTGGGCTTTGACCAGGTCACCCGCCTGATCGAGAAGAGCGTGATCGAGATTGCGCCTTTGGCGTTCATGCGCGGCCGTACCCTGAACAATTCATTCATTATTCTGGACGAGAGCCAGAACACCACGCGGGAGCAGATGAAGATGTTCCTGACCCGGATCGGTTTTGGCTCTACGGCAGTGATTACCGGTGATACCACCCAGGTGGACCTGCCCCGGGGCCAGAATTCCGGCCTGATTCACGCCGCCGGCGTGTTGAGCAAGGTGCCGGGCATTGGCTTTACCCGGTTTGAAGCCAAGGATGTGGTGCGCCACCCGCTGGTTCAGCGGATTGTGGAAGCCTACGATTCCTTTGATGACGGGAGCTCCGGCAGCCGATGAACAAGCTGACTGTGGACTTCCAGAAGGCCTTTGACGGTGCGGGTGTGCCGGATGAAGCGCAGTTCCACAGCTGGGCCGAAAAGGCCTGGCTGGGCGAGGATCCGTCCGAGGTGACCATCCGTATTGTCGATAACGACGAGAGCCGGGAGCTGAACCACCAGTATCGGGGCAAGGACAAACCCACCAATGTTTTGTCCTTCCCATTTGAAGCGCCAGCGGGTATAACGATGCCATTGGCCGGAGATCTGGTTATTTGCGCACCGGTTGTTGAAAAAGAGGCGCAGGAACAGCATAAAGAGCCTGTAGCCCACTGGGCTCATATGGTGGTGCACGGTATGTTGCACCTTCAGGGCTACGACCATATTGAAGATAACGAAGCCGAGGTCATGGAAGCCCTCGAGGTCCGGCTGCTGTCGCAGCTCGGATTTGCTAACCCTTACGAAGCAGAGGAAACGGAACCAGACTCATGAGCGACGATCAGTCGAGTCGCAGCCAGGGCAGCAAGTCCTGGCTGGAGCGTATATCACAGGCCTTTTCCAGCGGGCCTGAGTCCGTTGAGGACGTGCTGGAAATTCTGCGGGACGCCGAGTCCCAGAGCATTATTGATACCGATTCCATGAGCATCATCGAAGGTGCCATGCAGGTGATCGATATGCGGGTGGATGAAATCATGATCCCCCGTTCACAGATGATCACCGTGAAAGCCTCCCAGGAACCGAAAGAATTCCTGCCCGAGATCATGTCATCTGCCCACAGCCGTTTCCCGGTGATTGGTGAAAGCCCGGACGACGTGCTGGGTGTTCTGCTGGCCAAGGATCTGCTGCCGCTGGCCCTGAACAACGACCTCAACTGGTCCCGCATCCGTGAAATCCTGCGCCCGCCCACCTTTGTGCCCGAGAGCAAGCGGTTGAACCAGCTGCTCAAGGAGTTCAAGGAAAACCGCAACCACATGGCCATCGTGGTGGATGAGTACGGCGGTACGGCAGGCCTGATTACCATTGAGGATGTGCTGGAGCAGATCGTCGGCGAGATCGAAGACGAACACGATTTCGACGAAGAAACCCATATCAAGGCCCGGGGCGATGGCACCTTTGCGGTGAAGGCCGTGACTCCGGTTGACGACTTCAATGAATTTTTTGGCACCGGCCTGGACGAAGAGGAGTTCGATACCATTGGCGGCCTGGTGCTCAAAGAGTTCGGCCACCTGCCCAGACGGGGCGAAACGGTTGAATTCGGCGGTTTGCAGTTTACTATTGCGAACGCCGATAACCGAGTCATCCGTTTGCTGCAGGTAACCCGAAGTGAGTCATGAAAACGGCCTGAGCCATCCGCTCAACCTGAAATTTACTGCCCATCCTTGGCTGGGGCCGGTGATCCTGATGATCGCCGGCGCCCTGCAAACCCTTACCTTCTCGCCGTTCCATATCTGGGCGCTGGGGCCGGTATCGGTTCTTCTGATCCTCCTGGTTACCCTGAACCTGCCCTCGGAGAAGCTGTTTCGCGCCGGCTGGTTTGTCGGCCTTGGGCTGTTTGCCTCCGGCGTGAGCTGGATTTACATCAGCATCAGCAAGCACGGCAACACCTCGGTGCCCATCGCAGTTCTGCTGATGGTGCTGTTCGTGGCAGGGCTGGCGCTATTCCACGGGCTGGCGTTCTGGTTCTGGGGCAAGCTGGCCAGGCAAAGCATGGTGCGACGGTTGATCCTGTTTCCCGCCATCTGGCTACTGGGGGACTGGCTCCGGGGCTGGCTGCTGACCGGCTTTCCCTGGCTGTACCTGGGCACGGCCCACACCGATGGCCCACTGGCCGGGCTGGCACCATTAACCGGTGTGCACGGGCTGACCTTCTGGATCGTGGTTACCGGCGCAGCAGCTTACGGGGCGTGGTGGCTGATCCTGGCTGGCCGAAAAACTGCGGCGGGTGCAACGGCGGCGATCGCGGTATTACCCTGGCTGCTGGCTCCTGCCCTTAATCAGGTCAGCTGGACCACTATCAGCGAGGAGCCGAAAAGCTTTGCCGCCATGCAGGGCAATATTCCGCAACAGATCAAGTGGGATCCGGAGTTCCTGAAAGACCAGATTGTGGCGTATCTGGGGATGACTGAAGAACACTGGAATAAAGACATCATCCTGTGGCCGGAAACCGCCATTCCCATTCCCCAGGACCAGGCCGGCAAGATCATTGACCACATCGAGGAACGGCTTGGCGAGAACAGCACACTGATTTCCGGTATTCCCTGGTATGGCTACAGCGGCGACATCGAGGACTACACCTTCCACAACAGCATCCTGGCTGCCGGTGGCGGCGAGGGCATATACCACAAGCAGAAACTGGTGCCTTTCGGCGAGTATGTGCCGCTGCAGGGATTACTGCGGGGCCTGATTGGCTTCTTTGACCTGCCCATGAGCAGCTTCACCCCGGGCCCGGGCCAGCAATCCGGCCTGAGCGCCACCGATACCCGGCTGATGCCCTACATCTGCTACGAAGTGGCCTACCCGGATTTTGTGGCGTTCAACGCGCGGAATACCGGCATGCTGGTGACCATCAGCAACGATGGCTGGTTCGGCGACTCCATCGGCCCCCTTCAGCACCTGCAACTGGCCCGCATGCGCGCCCTGGAAACCGGGCGCTACATGCTGCGCGGCACCAACAACGGGGTGACGGCCATCATCAACGAAAAAGGCCAGATCACCGAGCGCATCCCCCAGTTCCAGCGGGCCGTACTCACCGGCGAGGTGTTCTCCGCCACAGGCAGCACGCCCTACATGCAGACCGGCTCCTGGCCGGTGCTGACCCTGGCCGTGATCCTGATCGTGTTTGTGCGGGAGCGGGTGATTCCTAAAAACTGACTTTTTGGCCACGGAATCCACGGAAGGACACGGAAAAAAGAAAAATGATTTGCCACGAAATCCACTAAAGAACACGAAATAAAGACAAAGACGTTTCAGGTTCTAGTCAGTAATCTTTGTTCGTGTTTTTTCGTGGATTTCGTGGCAAAAAAGTCTTTAAGTCTTTTATTTTTCCGTGTCCTTCCGTGGATTCCGTGGCAAAAATTACTCTTTTTTTGGCGGCCACCGGCTGGTCACGCGCTCAAAGTAGTGGGAACCGCAAGCCTCGCAGGGATGCAGGTGACTGATTTTGGTCAGGCACAGCATATGGCTGCAGTTCAGACACCGGAACATACCTGCGGTGGCCACTTCTCCGGAGATGTAGTGGCTGACATCCTCGTTCTCCAGCTTCTGCGACAGCTCCAGGGTGTCAACCAGGGTCTGGTCGGCCACCGACAGCAGGCGGTCGGCCAGGGTCTGCTCCAGCAGGGAGATGTCCAGCTGCAGCCACTCTTTCAGGCCCTCCCCGGTTTCCTCCACAAAGTGCATCAAATGCTGGAGGTCCCGCTGCAGGTAGGCGCCCAGCAGATCTGCTTCCTCCCGGGTCATCTCCTCCAGTTCGTATTCAAACTCGACCGCCTTCTGCACTTCTTCTTCCAGAGTCTGCAGGGACGTCTCCTGCAGATCGTGCAGGCGGGTCTGCACCCGCTCCAGCATCCGGTCATAGGCCTCGAGCGCTTTACCTGAAAGGTGACTGCGTTCCGGTTCTGTCATAACGGCTCCTTCAACCTGACTTCCAACCTGACTTCGGGGCACTGGCCTGCGGCCTTCGCCATTACTGATAGTCTGGCACATCCCGCAGAATTTGGCAGACTACCTGTTAAGCCTTCGGTGCGTTAGAATGTTCGGCCTTTTCGAACATCCTTTTCTCACAGGGTACTTTTGGTAATGGCAGGAATGGACGAGCAATACAACCCACGTGACGTAGAACAGACCGCCCGCAACTTCTGGGAAACCAACGAAACCTTCAAGGTGAAGGAAGAGCCGGGCAAGCCCAAGTACTACTGCCTGTCCATGTTCCCCTACCCCAGCGGCAAGCTGCACATGGGCCACGTTCGCAACTACACCATCGGCGACGTCATTTCCCGTTATCAGCGCATGCAGGGCAAGAACGTGATGCAGCCTATGGGCTGGGACGCCTTCGGCCTGCCAGCGGAAAACGCCGCCATTGCCAACAAGTCCGCGCCGGCAAAGTGGACCCGCTCCAACATCGATTACATGAAAAACCAGCTTAAACAGCTGGGTTTCGGGTACGACTGGAGCCGCGAACTGGCCACCTGTGACCCGGAATACTACCGCTGGGAACAGTGGTTCTTCGCCCGCCTGTACGAGAAGGGCCTGGTGTACAAGAAGATGTCCACCGTTAACTGGGATCCGGTTGACCAGACCGTCCTGGCCAACGAACAGGTGGTTGACGGCCGCGGCTGGCGCTCCGGCGCGCTGGTAGAGCAGAAAAAGATTCCCCAGTGGTTCATCCGCATCACCGACTACGCGGAAGAACTGCTGAACGACATGGACGACCTGGAAGGCTGGCCGGAACAGGTCAAGACCATGCAGCGCAACTGGATCGGCAAGTCCACCGGTACCGAGCTGACCTTCCCGCTGAAAGACCGTGAAGACGGCCTGACCGTGTACACCACCCGCCCGGACACCCTGATGGGCGTGAGCTACATGGCGGTCGCTGCCGAGCATCCGCTGGCCAAGGCGGCGGCAGAGCGCCATCGCGACGTGGCAGAGTTTGTCGACCAGTGCCGTAACAGCAAGGTCGCTGAGGCCGAAATGGCCACCATGGAAAAGAAAGGTATTGATACCGGTTTCAAGGCCATCCACCCGCTGACCCAGGAAGAAATTCCGGTTTGGGTCGCCAACTTTGTGCTGATGGACTACGGCACCGGCGCCCTGATGGCCGTACCGGGCCACGATGACCGTGACCATGAGTTTGCCCGCAAATACAAACTGGCCATCAAGCAGGTGATTGCGCCGAGCAACCACGAAGATATCGATGTTCAGGAAAAGGCCTACACCGAAAAAGGTGTACTGGTAAGCTCCGGCAAATACAGCGGCCTGACCAGCGATGAAGCTTTCGAGGAAATCGCCAGCCACCTGGAAAGCAACGGCATTGGCAAGCGCACCGTTAACTACCGCCTGCGCGACTGGGGTGTTTCCCGCCAGCGTTACTGGGGCGCGCCCATCCCGATGATGACCCTGGAGGACGGCACCGAAATGCCGGTTCCGGACGATCAGCTGCCGGTTCGCCTGCCGGAAGATGTCGAGATGGATGGCGTGCAGTCGCCCATCAAGGCCGACCCGGAGTGGTGCAAAACCGAGTTCAACGGCCAGGCCGCGACCCTGGAAACCGATACCTTCGACACCTTTATGGAGTCGTCCTGGTACTACGCCCGTTTCTGCAGCCCCAACTACGACAAGGGCATGCTGGACCCGGCCGCCGCCAACTACTGGCTGCCGGTAGACCAGTACATCGGCGGTATCGAGCACGCCATCCTGCACCTGTTGTACGCCCGCTTCTTCCACAAGCTGCTGCGGGACGTGGGCCTGGTAAACAGTTCCGAGCCGTTCAACCGCCTGCTCACCCAGGGCATGGTGCTGGCCGAAACTTACTACCGTAACGAAGACAACGGCGGAAAGACCTGGTTCAACCCGGCGGACGTCACCGTAGAACGCGACGGCAAGGGCCAGGTGGTACGCGCCATCCTGAAAGCCGATGGCCAGCCGGTGGAAATCGGCGGCGTTACCAAGATGTCCAAGTCCAAGAACAACGGCATCGATCCCCAGTCGATCATCGATGAGTTTGGTGCCGACACTGTGCGCCTGTTCATGATGTTTGCCGCACCGCCAGAGCAGTCCCTGGAGTGGTCTGACAGCGGCGTGGAGGGCGCGCACCGCTTCCTCAAGCGCCTGTGGCGCATGGTGACCGAGCATGCGGCCGGCGGCGATGTTGCTGCCCTGGATGCCAGCGCTCTGAACAGCAGCCAGAAAGACCTGCGCCGCAAGACCCACGAGACCATTGCCAAGGTCAGTGACGACATCAGTCGCCGCCTGACCTTCAACACCGCCATTGCAGCCGTAATGGAACTGCTGAATGAAGTGGGCCGCCTGGGTGATGACGAACCCCAGAGCCGCGCCGTGCGCCAGGAAGCCCTGGACACCGCGGTACGGGTGCTGGCTCCGATCGTGCCTCATATCTGTCATAAACTCTGGCAGGTGCTGGGCCACAGTGAGCCGGTGGTTGACGCCAGCTGGCCGGTTGCCGATGAAAGCGCCATGGTCCGCAGTGAGATCGAAGTGGTCCTGCAGGTCAACGGCAAGGTACGGGCCAAGGCCACAGTCCCGGCCGATATCAGCAAGCCGGACCTGGAAAAGCTGGCCCTGGAGAACGAAAACGTTCAGCGTTTTGTTGAAGGCAATACCGTTCGCAAGGTGATTGTAGTGCCCGGCAAACTGGTCAACGTGGTGGCTAACTGATATGACCACCACCGCCCCGTTCCTGAAAGCGTTGAAACTCGCCGCCCTGGCACTGGCTACCCTGGTGCTGGCCAGCGGCTGCGGCTTTCAGTTACGGGGCACCTCGCCGGTACCGGCCGCGCTGCAACCCCTGGCGGTAGACTGCCCGGACAACCTGCCCGGCCGTTTCTGTCAATCGGTCCGGGATCAGCTGACCCTGGGCGGTGTACAGGTTACCGACAGCGCCACCCAGGCCGATTACATCCTGCGCCTGCGAGATTACCGGCAGGATCGCCGGGCCTCGGCCATTACCGCCCAGGCCGCTGCCGCAGAGTACGTTCTGCGCCACACGGTAGCCATTGAACTGCTCACGGCTGACCGGATCCCGTTGATTGCGAGCACCAACCTGAATGCCAGCGAAACTTACCGCTACGACGAAACCAACGTACTCGCCAAGCAGCGCGAGGAAGAGGAACTGCGGCAACAGCTGGGCGACCGGCTGGCCCAGCAGGTTATCTTCCGCCTGGCGCCCATGACCCGGGAACGGATAGACACCATCATCGAGGATTACCGGGCCAGCCAGGAACAGGCTGAGCCGCAATGAAAACCCAGCCTGGCCAGCTCCCTCAGTTACTGAAAAAAGGCCTGGCACCGGTTTACCTGATCTCCGGTGATGAACCCCTGCTGGTTCAGGAGTGTTGCGACCAGGTTCGAAAGGCCGCCCGGGATGCCGGTTACCAGGACCGCCTCACCTACCACGCAGATCACCAGCTTGACTGGAATTCCGTAGCAGACGAATGCAACGCCATGTCGCTGTTTGCGGAAAAACGCCGGATCGAGATTCACCTGCCCACCGGCAAACTCGGCGATGGCCGCAAGGTACTCGAGCAAATCCTGCAGGCCCCGCCTGAAGACGTCATCCTGTTGCTGATCAGCGCCAGGCTGGATGCCGCGGAAACCAAGCGTAAATGGTACAAGGACCTTCAGAAAACCGGCGTACATGTGCCGGTGTGGCCGGTTGAGGCGGACAAATTCGCCAACTGGCTGCAGCAAAGGGCAAGTAATCAGGGGCTGAGTCTGACTCGCGGTGCACTGGGAATGCTGGCTGAACGGCTGGAAGGCAACCTGCTGGCGGCGAGCCAGGAGCTGGATCGCCTGACGCTGCTGACCAACGGCAAAACCATTGACGAGGAAACCGTAGAGCAGGCAGTCCAGGACAGCGCCCGCTTCAACGGCTTTGAGCTGGTCACCGAACTGCTCACTGGTAAGGCCGGCCACGCCAGCCGCATCATCGGCGTACTGCAGCAGGAAGGGGAAAATCCCCTGGGCCTGCTGAGCGTGCTGGTGCGCGACCTGAACATGATTATCGAGCTGAAGACCGCCCTGCCCCCGGGCGATAACCCCTCGGGCTTCCTGAAGAAACGGGGCGTTTTCCAGCCCCGGCGAGCGTCTGCCATTCAGCAGGCAGCCCGCCGCCTGACTCTGCCCCGCCTGAACCAGGCCCTGGCCCTGTGCAGCCAGACTGACCGGGCCGCCAAGGGCTTTGATGACCTGACGCCCTGGCATTACCTGCGTGACCTCTCAATTCTGCTGGCCGCAACCCGTAACGGCTGACCTGGGTCAAACCCGGGAGAGTACCGGCCCCGGCGGCACTTGACACGATTTTGCAATCGGGCGCATTGTACATTCTCCAATCAATCAGGGAAGGAGAACCTGCCATGAGCCTGCAAGACGAATTCAACAAACTGTCCGAGAAAGTCAGACAATACCGCGACGAAGCCAAGGTGCAGATGCACCTGGCCAAGGAAGATGTGAAGGACGAATGGGACGACCTGGAGCAGAACTGGGACAAGTTCCGTTCGAAGCTCGACCAGATTTTCCATGACGCAGAAGACGCCAGCCAGGAAGCCCGGGAAACCGCCCGCAAGATGGGTGAAGAGCTTAAATCCGGCTACCAGAACATCCGCAACAAGCTGAAGTAAACGTTAACCCGTTAACAAACAGACACATCAAGACAGGCACAGAGACACACTTCTCATCGTCTCTGTGCCATACTTCACAGTAAGAAATGAATCTTGCGTCATAATTTTGTCGTGTTGTTCATTTTGCCACCAACTTGCCGTCTGGCTGGCCAAGGAATATGGCACATACTGTGAGGTATACCTGTCATATGAAAAAAGTTACTGCACTCTCTGTCACTCTCGCCCTGTCCCTCTCTGCCGGTCTGGTTACTGGCCAGAACATCCGTTTCAGTGATCCCGAAACCGTTATCAAGAATGAGTTCTGGGGCAACCTGTATGCGGAAGGCGGTTCATCCTTCTTCTGCGAAAAACCGTTTACCAGCAAGGGCTTTGTGCTGACCGACGGTTATATCTACCCGCTGGCGGATGTGCGTTCCGCCCTGGATTGCGGCACTACATCGCAGTGCAAGCGGGATAACCGCTACCGGCAGATTGCCTCGGATTTGCACAATATGGTGCCGGTAACCAGCCGGATAGAGATGCGTCGCCGCAATGCCCGCTATGAAAACATTGGCGCCAGTGCCCAACCGGATGACTGCGGTATTCGTGAAAGCACACAATTTTTCGAGCCGCCCGAGCATGCCAAGGGTGATGTGGCCCGGACCATGGCGTACATGGTCGATACGTACGGTTTGCCGTGGTTGGGGGCTACTACGCTGTTCCAGGGCTGGAACGAGATGGATCCGCCGGATGATGGCGAGTTGGCGCGGCATAGCCGGATTGCCGAGATTCAGGGTAATGAGAATCCATTTGTGGTTAATCCCGGGTTGATTAGTCGGCTCTGAGGCTTTGATCTCACTTTGGGAGTAAGCACCAGTCAGGGGGTAGCTTTCCAAAACACGCTGTGGATACGTCCGTGTACGCTCTGCTCCGCCATCCCTGGCTCCGCAAGGTTTTGGATAGCCATACCCTGACCGGCGCCCATATATTTCAGTTCGCTATCAACAAAAAAGCAGGCCACCTGGGCCTGCTTTTTTGCTTGCTGGAAGAACGAAACCTGTATCAGATTTCGTTAGCCGCCAGAGCCATCATGGCATCGCTGCCACTGCGAATGCCTTCGGCCAAGGACACGGTCTTTGGCAGCAGGCGGTCGAAGTAGAAGCGGGCTGTTTTCAGCTTGCCGGTGTAGAAGCCGGAGGTGTCACCCTCTGCCTTCGGAGCGGCGGCTTTGACGGTTTTGGCCCACATGTATGCCAGGGCGGTGTAGCCGAACATGTCGAGGTAATCGACCGCCGCGGCGCCGATGGCGTTGGGGTTGTCGCCGGCTTGTTTGATGACGTGTTCGGTAACGTCAGACAGGCGCTCAACAGCAGCCGCCAGCGGCTCAAGGTAGGGCTTGAGGGCGGCGTCGCCGGTGTTTGCTTCAATGAAGGTGGCTACGTCCTGTACGAACAGTTCGTACAGTTTGCCCTGGCTGCCGACGACTTTACGACCCATCAGGTCCATGGCCTGGATGCCGTTGGTGCCTTCGTAGATCTGGGTGATGCGGCAGTCGCGTACCAGCTGCTCCTGGCCCCACTCGCGGATGAAGCCGTGGCCACCGAATACCTGCTGGCCGATGATGGTGGTTTCCAGGCCGCGGTCGGTCAGAAAGGCCTTGGCGACGGGGGTCAGCAGGGCAACCATGCCTTCGGCGTGTTTGCGCTGTTCGTCGTCCTGGGAGTACTTGGAAATATCCAGCCACTGGGCCACGTAGGTAGAGAAGGCACGGCCGCCTTCCACATAGCTCTTCATGGTCAGCAGCATGCGGCGTACGTCCGGGTGTACCAGGATCGGGTCAGCGGCTTTTTCGGGCTGCTGGGCACCAGTCGGCGCGCGGCTCTGGATACGCTCGTTGGCGTATTCGCGGGCGCTCTGCAGGGAAGCTTCGGCGGCGCCGATGCCCTGGATGCCCACACCCAGACGCTCGTAGTTCATCATGGTGAACATGGCGGCCAGGCCTTTGTTTTCTTCACCAACCAGCCAGCCCTTGGCGCCGTCGAAGTTCATCACGCAGGTGGCTGAGCCTTTGATACCCATCTTCTTCTCGATGGAACCGCAGCTGAACTGGTTGCGCTCGCCCAGGGAACCGTCGTCATTCACCATGAACTTGGGCACCAGGAACAGGGAAATACCCTTCGGACCTTTGGGCGCGTCCGGCAGCTTGGCCAGCACCAGGTGGATGATGTTCTCCGCCATGTCGTGCTCGCCCCAGGTGATGAAGATCTTGGTGCCAGTCACGTTGAAAGAGCCATCGTCATTGGGCTCGGCCTTGGTGCGGATAATGCCCAGGTCGGTACCGGCGTGGGGCTCGGTCAGGTCCATCGCACCGGACCATACGCCGGAATACATGTTGGGCAGGTACTTCTCTTTCAGCTCCTGGCTGCCGTGGGCGTCGAGGGCCAGGCAGGCACCGGCGGTGAGCATCGGGGCCAGGCCGAAGGCCATGTTGGCGCCCTGCATCATTTCTTCAAACTGGGCCACCAGGGTTTTCGGCATACCCATGCCGCCGAATTCCGGGTTGCCGCCCAGGCCGTTCCAGCCACCCTCAACGATGGTCTGGTAGGCTTCCTTGAAGCCTTCCGGGCTGGTTACTTCGCCTTCATTCCACTTACAACCCTGCTCGTCCGCTTCGCGGTTCAGGGGCGCCAGTACGCCGCCGGTGATCTTGCCAGCTTCTTCAAGAATCGCGTCGGCAGTGTCCGGGTCTACGTTTTCGGCAATCTTTGGCAGAGAGGCCCAGAGTGCGGGCGCGTCGAACACTTCGTTCAATACAAAACGCATGTCACGAAGGGGTGCCTGATAATCAGCCATGTATAACTCTCCAGAAATTCAGTCAGTCACTTGGGGAACCGGGTAACAACGCCTTCTGTGTAAAGGTCTTCTGGTTCGCCCGCTCGGCTATGTGTCCGAAACAAGGTTGTTATTCTGTGGCTCGCCATTCTACCTCAAACGTGCCACCAAACTCATGAAAAAAGCCCGCCTCCGAGCGGAGAACGGGCTTTTGCTGTGCCTTCAACCAGATAGCAACCCCGTCTTAGATAACGAAGGCTTCTTCCGGCATATCCAGCAGGCTGTCTGCACCGGCCAGCATGGTTTCTGCGTGGGTCTTGGTGCGCGGCAGCAGGCGCTTGAAGTAGAAGCGCGCAGACTGAACCTTGGCGTTGTAGAACATCTCCTCGGAGGTGCCTTCGGCCATCTTGTCCAGTGCCACCTTGGCCATACGGGCCCACAGGTAAGCGAAGACTGCGTAACCGGAGTACATCAGGTAATCCACAGCAGCGGCACCGACTTCCTCGCGGTTCTTCATGGCGGTCATACCAACCTTCATGGTCAGATCGCCCCACTCCTTGTTGATCGCAGCCAGCGGCTCGATGAACTCTTTCAGCTGCTCGTTGTCGGCGTTCTCTTTGCAGAATACGTGAACCTGCTTGGTGAACACTTTCAAGGCTTCGCCCTGAGTCATCAGAACCTTACGGCCCAGCAGATCCAGTGCCTGGATACCGGTGGTACCCTCGTAGATCATACCGATGCGGGAATCACGAACGTTCTGCTCCATGCCCCACTCAGCGATAAAGCCGTGGCCACCGAAGACCTGCATACCCAGGTTGGCAGATTCGTAACCGATCTCGGTCAGGAACGCCTTGGCGATCGGGGTCAGGAAGCCCAGCAGTGCGTCGGCGTGCTTGCGCTCTTCTTCGGTCTTGCCGCTGTGAACCACGTCCACTTGCTGGCCAGCCAGGTAGATCAGGGCGCGGGCGCCTTCGGCTACAACCTTCTGGGTCAGCAGCATACGGCGTACGTCCGGGTGCACGATGATCGGGTCAGCGATGCCATCCGGGTTCTTCGGACCACTCAGGGAACGCATGGCCAGACGCTCTTTGGCGTAAGCCAGGGAGCCCTGGAAGCCCAGTTCTGCAGCACCCAGACCCTGGATGGCAGTACCGATACGGGCAGTGTTCATGAAGGTGAACATGCAGTTCAGGCCTTTGTTCTCAGGCCCGATCAGCCAGCCCTTGGCGCCGTCGAAGTTCATCACGCAGGTCGCGTTACCGTGGATACCCATCTTGTGCTCCAGGGAGCCACAGGAAACCGCGTTACGCTCACCGGCAGAACCGTCTTCGTTCGGCAGCTGCTTGGGCACGATGAACAGGGAGATACCCTTGGTGCCTTCCGGTGCGCCCGGCAGACGGGCCAGTACGATGTGGACGATGTTCTCGGCCATGTCGTGCTCACCGGCAGAGATGAAGATCTTGGTACCGGTGATGCTGTAGGTGCCGTCAGCGTTCGGCTCGGCCTTGGTGCGCAGGGTGCCCAGGTCAGAACCACAGTGCGGCTCGGTCAGACACATGGTACCGGTCCACTCACCGCTGATCAGCTTGGTCAGGTAGGTCTGCTTCTGCTCTTCGGTACCGTGGGCTTCGATGGTGTTGGTAGCGCCGTGGCTCAGGCCCGGGTACATACCCCAGGACCAGTTGCAGGTGCCAACCATTTCACTGACCACCAGGCCGATGGAGTGCGGCAAGCCCTGGCCACCGTAGTTGGGGTCGGCAGTCATGGACGGCCAGCCACCTTCAACGTACTGCTGGTAAGCTTCTTTGAAGCCGGTCGGGGTTTTCACACCGTCTTCGCTCCAGGTACAGCCTTCCTGGTCACCTACCTGGTTCAGCGGAGACAATACCTGCTCACAGAACTTGGCGCCTTCCTGGATGATGGCATCAACCATATCCGGAGTCGCGTCTTCAGCACCTTCCAGATTGGCGTAGTGCTGCTCGCTGTTCAGCAGCTCGTTCATTACGAATTTAATGTCACGCAGGGGCGCTTTGTATTCAGGCATGGAATCCACCTCGGTTTGGTCTCGGCTGAATGCAGTAACAGCCTTCGGCCTTGGGTTTGCTCAGACACCACGATGCGCTGCACCGCGGCCTTAATTAAACACTTGTTTGAAACATACGTTTTGAGGCACGGAATTGTCAATAGCCCTGAGCAAATTTTGTGTGGCCCGGCCTGCAGAACCTGTCAGCCGTCAAATAACGGCGAGATATTCAGAAACTCCGCCAGCCGGGCCGGCAGGCGCTCGGTTGCTGTGCCATCAAGGCGGGGTAATATGCCCAGACACGGCGCCGGAATATGGTTGACCAGGTAACCGAGGGTTTCCTGTTCGCAACTCATGGTTTCCTGCTCCGGGTGATTTGCTACCCAGCCGGCTACCGTCAGGCCGTCATTCTGAATGGCCTCCACCGTGAGCATGGCGTGATTGATGCAACCGAGCTTGAGAGGGACCACCAGGACCACGGGCAGTTTCAGCTCGCGGGGCACCGCTGCATAGGTTTCGCGGTCGTTCAGAGGAACCCGCCAGCCGCCGGCGCCTTCCACCAGCATAAGATCGGCCGGGCGAATCTGCATTCCGCGGCAAAAGCCGACCAGCCGCTGGGCACTGAGTTGTTTGCCGGCTTGCTGGGCGGCTACGTGGGGGGCGATGGCGGGTTCCATGGCGATGGGGTTGATGGCGTCGTAGGCCAGTTGTTCGGTCATGGCCGCTTGCAGCATCAGTGCGTCTTCATTGCGCAGCCCGTCGGGGGTCTGGTCGCAGCCGGAGGCTATGGGCTTCATGGCGAGGGTGCGCTTGCCCTGGGCCTTGGCGGCCTTAAGGATGGCGGCGGCCACGATGGTTTTGCCTACGCCGGTGTCGGTGCCTGTTACGAAATAGGTTTTCTTTGCCATTTTCTGGAGTTCCTACTGTATCGGTTTCGGGTGCAAGGTGAGGGTGTGGTGTGTCTTTCCGGGACACGCTCAAGATTTCCCTGTGCGCTTAGGTCGGGCCATCCCTGGCCCTCTATAGTCCCGGAAAGACACACCACACCCTCACCGCAAACTTTCGAGGTTGCCGTCCTCATCCAGTCATTGAAAGTCGTAGTCAGATCAGCTTTGACCAGTACAACCAGCCTGCATGGTAGCTGGCGATGATCTCACCGTTTTCCGCTGTCGGATAAGCGGCAGACATTGCCCTGAACCGTCCCGGAGCGGTAACGGTTCTGCGGCGTTCTTCGCCTTTGAACACGGCACCGAGGTGCTTGAGCTCACGGTTCAGGGCCATGGGGGAATCATAGGGCAAGGTAAGGGTTGCCGTCTCGAGGCTGGAACCGGGGAGTTGCCGACTGGTTAATTGCTGCCAGTCAGCATGGTGGGTAAAACGGTTTACGTGGGGTTGGCCGGGGTCGGCTTTGGTCCAGGCTTGTTTGAGTTCTTCGAGGGTGCCATCCAGCAGGGTGGAGATGGCGAGGGTGCCGCCGGGTTTGAGGATTCTTTGGCATTCCGCCAGGACGGTATCCGGGCGGGTGCTCCATTGGATCATCAGGTTGCTGAAGATCAGGTCGGCGCTGTTGTCGGCCAGGGGGAGCTGTTCGGCGTCTGCGTTAAGCCAGGTGATGGTTTCAGGGCTGAAGGATCGGGCCTGTTGCAGCATGCCGGAGGCAAGGTCTGCGCCGGTGATGGTGGCGTTCGGGTATTGGTTTGCCAGTTTGCGGGTGAACCAGCCGGTGCCGCAGCCGAGGTCCAGGATGCTTGTTGGTTCGAAGTTTTCGGGAATGCGGGCGAGCATGGTGTCGCCCATGGCTTTTTGCAGGCGGGAGGCGCTGTCGTAGGTCTGGCTGGCGCTGCCGAAGCCCCGGGCGATGCAGGCTTTGCTGCCGGTTCCGCCTTCGGAACGGGCTATTGCCGTCAGATCGGTATAGGCACTCATACCGCCACCGGCTCCTGAACGGCCTGCTCCGGTAACAGAGAGCGGCACCGGGCCAAGGCTTTCAACAACCGATCAACCTGCGCTTCCGAATGCGCGGCGCTCAGGGTAACCCGCAACCGGGCTTCGCCTTCCGGCACCGTGGGCGGGCGGATGGCGGTGACCAGTATGCCCTGCTCCTCCAGCGCCCGGCTTAATGCCAGAGCTGCATGGTTATCCCCTACCATGATGGGCTGGATGGGCGTGTACGAGGGCATCAACTGATAACCCAGCTCCTGCGCACCCGCACGGAACCGGGCAATCAAAGCCTGCAAGTGGGTGCGGCGAGCATCATCCTGCTCGATCAGGTCAATACTGGCGTAAGTCGCTTTCGCCAGCGCCGGCGGCATGGCGGTGGTGTAGATGTAAGTGCGCGCCTTCTGCACCAGGTAATCCATCAACACCTCCGTCCCAGCCACAAAAGCCCCGCTGGTGCCCACGGCCTTGCCCAGGGTGCCAATCAAAACCGGCACATCCGCCTCCGACAACCCCGCCTCCAGCACACTACCCCGCCCCTGCGGGCCAAGCACGCCGATACCGTGGGCATCGTCCACCACCAACAACGCATCATGGGCCTTACACACCCTGGCAAGCTCCTTCAACGGCGCGATATCACCATCCATACTGAACACGCCATCAGTCACCACCAGCTTATGGCCCGACGTCTGCGCCAGCATCGCCTCCAACGAAGACACATCGCCATGAGCATACCTGCGCACCTTCGCCCGGCTTAGAATGCAGCCATCGATAATCGAAGCATGGTTCAACCGATCCGAAAAAATCGTATCCCCCCGCCCTGCCAACGCTGAAATCACACCCAGGTTGGCCATGTACCCAGTCGAGAAAAACAACGCCGAACTACGCTGCGTGAACTCCGCCAGCCGCTGTTCCAGCTGATGATGGGCATCGTGGTGGCCGCAAACCAGGTGAGAAGCGGCGCCGCCCAGACCGGTTTCAGGCAAAGCTTCACTCAAGGCTGAAATATTTCCAGCATGATTCGCCAGCCCCAAATAATCGTTACTACAGAACGACAGCAGCGGCTTCCCATCGGCTATCAGCTCAGGTTTCTGGGGCCCAGACACTAACCGGCGAGTACGGTACAGCCCGGCCTGTTTTCGCTGTTCAATCTCGGCGCCAAAGTCACGCATAGTGTCGCTTACTCTCAAATGCTGTACTTAAGGTTCCGCAGCAAACCGGGTAGGGCTTTCCGGGACACGCTCAAGACATCCCTGTGCGCTTAGCTTTCGCCATCCCTGGCGAAAGATAGTCCCGGAAAGCCCTACCCGGTTCGCCGCTCACTTGGGGCGTAGCCTGCAGGGTCACAATCGCCCAGGTTTACTGGCCGCGGGGCGGGGTCCCCTTTCCGGGACCATAGAGGGCCATGGATGGCCCGACCTGAGCGCACAGGGACGTCTTGAGCGAGTCCCGGAAAGGGGACCCCGCCCTGCGGATCTCCACCGTGAGCCCCGGTGAAAGGCCAAGACCAAAGTCAGACTGAGGCAGCCGACTCCCGACTCGCGTCATAGAACAGATGCCGCGTCGCCTCATACTCGACGGCATCAGACAGCGCCTCCACCTCCTGTTCCTCCGTAGCACACTGCTCCCGCTGCTCCGGCCGGATACCCAGCTTACGGAACAACTGCATATCCGCATCCGCCTCAGGGTTGGACGTGGTCAGAAGTTTCTCGCCGTAGAAGATGGAGTTGGCACCCGCCATAAAGCACAGCGCCTGCATCTGCTCATTCATCTGCTCCCGCCCCGCAGACAAGCGAACATGGGACGCCGGCATCAGAATCCGCGCCACCGCGATAATCCGAACAAACTCGAAGGGGTCCAGGTCGTCTACATTCTCCAGCGGCGTGCCCTTCACTTTCACCAGCATATTCACCGGCACACTCTCCGGATGCTGGGGCAGGTTCGCGAGCTGAACCAGCAGCCCTACCCGGTCGTCTTCGTCTTCGCCCATACCCATAATGCCGCCGCAGCACACCTTCATGCCGGCCTTGCGCACGTTATCCAGGGTATCCAGCCGATCCTGGTAGGTTCGGGTGGTGATGATGTGGTTGTAGTACTTCTCGGAGGTGTCCAGGTTGTGGTTGTAGTAATCCAGTCCGGCGTCAGCCAGCTCCCGGGCCTCCTCCTCTTTCAGCATGCCCAGGGTCATGCAGGTTTCCATGCCCAGGGATTTCACCTGCTTTACCATATCCAGCACATACGGCATGTCTTTCCTGGACGGGCTACGCCAGGCGGCACCCATGCAGAACCGGGACGCGCCCTTCTCTTTGGCTGCGCGGGCTTCTGCGACAACTTTTTCGATTTCCAGCAGCTTTTCCTTTTCCAGCCCGGTGTTGTAATGACCGCTCTGGGGGCAGTACTTGCAGTCCTCCGGGCAGGCGCCGGTTTTGATCGACAACAGGGTGCTGACCTGCACTTCGTTGGGGTCGAAATGCTCCCGGTGAACCGTCTGGGCGCGGAACAGCAAATCGTTGAACGGCAAGTTGAAAAGATCCCGGGCTTCCTGAAGCGTCCAGTCGTGACGGAGGGCAGTAGCGGTCATGGCAAAGTCCTGTTAACCTTCGCAAGGTTTTTGGTTTACGGATAAACCGCGATGATAAACGGACTGAAATCGCTGTCAACCTTGATCAGCCAAAAGGTTAACAGCACAAAACAGGGTGGCCGCTGTGTCACCTGTCTTTCGCCCCATGCCAGCTTCGGGTTGTGCCAGGGCTGTCGGGACGACCTTCCAGCCATTCGCTGGGCCTGCCACACCTGTGCGTTGCCGCTGCCCTTTGCCAGCCCCGGACTCCAGTGCGGGGAATGCCAGGTGACAAAACCACCCTTTTCCCGCGCACTGATTCCCTGGCGCTACCAGTTCCCGGTAGACGGCATGATCGGCCGCTACAAGTACAACGGCCACCGAAAGTTTGTGCGGCCACTTCTGGCCGGCTTCAGCGAGTTTGTCGAACAACAACTGGCTGCCGATCAACGGCCCGATGCCCTTATTCCCGCCCCCATGCACTGGTCACGCAGGTGGCAGAGAGGCTTCAACCAGGCCCTGGATATCGCCGAGTTCGTCGGTTCACAGCTGGATATTCCGGTGGCAGGCGATGTGGTTCGGCGTCGACGGCGGGTAACGGCCCAGCGGAAACTGAACCGGGCCGAACGGCTGGTCAACCTGGCGGGGGTTTTTGAGGTGTGCGGGCCGGTGCCGGCGCGGGTCGCCATAGTGGATGACGTGGTGACCACCGGGGCAACGGCGAAGCTGCTGGCTGATGCGCTCCGCGACGCCGGTGCCCGGGATATTCAGGTCTGGGCCCTGGCACGAACTCCGGGTTAGGTATCCGCAAGCAACGATTTCACATACCCGGCGATGGCCAGGCTGGACGTGAGCCCCGGGGACTCTACGCCGAACAGGTTAACCAGCCCGGCCAGGCCATGTTGCTGCGGGCCATCGATGCGGAAATCGAAGAAGCCGCCCTCAGGGCCGGTAAGCTTGGGGCGAATGCCGGCGTAGGCGGGTTGCAGGCGACCGGCGTCCATGCCCGGCCACCAGGCCCGGATACCTTCCACAAAGCGATGCACCCGCTCCGGGTTCACGGTGTAATCTTCGGAATCAATCCACTCTACGTCCGGGCCAAAGCGCGCCTGGCCCGCCAGGTCTAGGGTCAGGTGCACGCCCAGGCCACCCGGTTCTGGCAACGGATAAATCAGGCTGTCGAAAGGATGCTTGCCGTTGTAGCTGAAGTAAACGCCCCGGGCCAGCCATTGTCGGGGGCGGGCAGTATCCGGCAAGCCCTGCCAGCTACCGGCCAGGGCCGGAGCGCCGAGGCCTGCGGCATTGACCACTTCCCGGGCCTGCAGGGTTACGCCTGCAGCTCCACCAACGGTCAGGGTATGGAGCGGGCCGTCCGAGCAAACGGCCGTCACCGGGCTGTTGAGCACCAGCTGGCCACCAGAGTCTTCCAGCGCCCCCAGCAAGGACAACATCAGGCCATGGCTGTCGACAATGCCGGTTTCCGGTGACCAAAGACCAGCTTCGGCATTAATAACCGGAAGTTTCCGGGTGATCTCCTGGCCGTCTGCCAGCTGCAACGAAACGCCATTCAGGGCCGCCTGTTCACGAATGCCAGCCAGCTTTTCGCTCTGGGCCGCGTCTGTGGCGATGATCCACTTACCACACTTGCGGTGGCCGACCTTGTGGCTCCGGCAGTAGTCATACAGCAGTTGGCGGCCACGCACGCAGAAGCGGGCCTTCAGGGAATCCTGCTGATAGTAGAGGCCGGCGTGGATAACCTCGCTGTTTCGGGAAGAAATGCCTTCACCAAAACGGGGGCCCGCTTCCAGAACGATGACTTCCCGCCCGCTAGCGGCAAGCTCGCGGGCAATCGCCAGCCCCACCACACCGGCGCCGATCACCACCGTTTGTACCTTGTAACTGTCTTCGCTCACACCCATTCCTGCTTTCCGGCACGGACTGCAGAAATTACCGCAGTTAGCGGGCCGTTGCATTACCTCAGCCCCCATAACAGGTATACTTTGCGCCAAATCCTGCTTCCAGTTGGGCCTTATGAACACCGAGTCTTCAGACATAGCCGCGTCTACCCACCCTTACGACAGTCTCACACCCGAAGTGATCCTGGACGCCATGGAAGACGCCGGTTTTGAAGTCAGTGGCCGCCTGTTCGCCCTGAACAGCTATGAAAACCGGGTGTACCAGGTAGGGCTGGAAGATGGGCCGCCGGTGATCACCAAGTTTTACCGGCCGGGACGCTGGTCAGATGCAGCGATTATGGAAGAACACGAGTTTTCCCTGGAGCTGCAGGCCGCAGACATTCCGGTCATCGCCCCCATGATCATGGAGAACGGCGAATCCCTTGGCCGGCATGCCGACTTCCGGTTCGCGGTGTTCCCCCAGCGGGGCGGACAGGCGCCGGACACCAGCATTACCGACACCCTGTATCGTCTCGGCCAGTGGCTGGGCCAGATCCACAACCTGGGCGCCATCAAAAACTTTCAGCACCGCCCCGGCTTTGATCTGGTGCAAGGCATTCAGGATCATAATGCCCTGCTGATTGATGGTGGCTGGGTGCCCGACGATCTTCGGCCGGCATGGGACAGCCTGATTCCGGACCTGGTCAGGGGCTGCCAGCAGCGGATCGAAGAGGCCGGTGTTGTCGACACCCTGCGCATTCACGGAGACTGCCACGCCGGCAACATCCTGTGTCGTGACGAAACCATGCTGTTTGTCGACCTGGATGACTGCCGCACCGGCCCCGCGGTACAGGATATGTGGCTGCTGCTGAACGGCGAGGCCACGGAAAGGGGCAGCCAGCTAGGCGAGCTGCTGGAAGGCTATGAAATGTTCCGGGACTTCAACCGGCGGGAGCGGCACCTGATCGAACCCTTGCGCTGTTATCGGCAGATCGCCCACTGCGCCTGGCTGGCACGGCGCTGGGAAGACCCTGCCTTCCCCCGGTTCTTCCCCTGGTTTGCCCAGCCCCGTTTCTGGTCCGACCAGGTCCTGGCATTGCGTGAGCAACTGTCGGCCCTGCAGGAGCCTGCTATTTCCCTGCCCGGGCAATACTGAATTTCGTAAAGAGGTAAGCAATGAGCGACAACGAAAACCGTTATTCCGTGCGCAGCCTGATTGTCACCGCCCTGGTGGCTGTGGTGGGCACCGTACTGGTGCTGGAAGCCAGCGGCCGCATCGACCACTCGGACAACAAGGACCATGTGCCGGTGGGCGACTTTCAGGCCATCCACGTCAAGCCGGGCGAGGAATTCCGGATGTCCCGCAAGTCCTCCGAGTTGCATGCGGTGTGTGATAACGGTTACCTGGCCATTGCTGCCGATGTGGACCCGTCTTTCCGGGGCATCCTGGTGGACTACAAGAATCGCGGTATCCGCTGCCAGCGGCCTTCACCCACCGACAAGGACCTGGCCTCCGAACCCGCCGGAGAAGCCGGCAATGAGTGACCGCAAGCCGACACAACCGGAGCAACTGACCGACCGCCTGTTTGCCACGGAACGCAATCCGGAAGACTTCCGCTTTGATGCCTCGGTTGCCCGCGTATTCCCGGACATGATCCGCCGATCGGTGCCCGGCTACACCACCATTATTCCGATGATCGAAGTGATCACCGAGCAGTACGTGCAACCGGGTTCCCACTGCTACGACCTGGGCTGTTCCCTGGGCGCATCCACACTGGCCATGCGCCACGGCATTCCCTACGGTGACTGCACCCTGGTGGGCGTGGACAACTCCGGCGCAATGATCGAGCGCTGCGAACATTACATTGCCCTGGATGACCACGAACTGCCGGTCACCCTCCGGTGCGAAGACATTCTGGCGACGGAACTGAGCCAGGCCTCGGTAACCACCCTCAATTTCACCTTGCAGTTTGTGCCGCCCGAACAGCGGCTGGATCTGTTGACCCGCATTGCCGATGCCACCCTGCCGGGCGGCGTGCTGATCCTGTCGGAAAAAATCCGCTTTGAAGCAGACTCCGAGCAGGATACCCAGACCCGCCTGCACCATGAATTCAAGCGAGCTAACGGATACTCCGACCTGGAAATCAGCCAGAAGCGGTCCGCCATTGAAAACGTGCTGATCCCGGAAACCCTGTCAGCCCACCGCGAACGACTCATGAACGCCGGCTTTGACCAGGTACTGGTGTGGTACCAGTGCTTCAACTTTGTCTCCATGCTGGCCATCAAGAACCCCTGATTCCGAGACCGACCAAGACCCATGGCAGCTTTCGACTGGCGTAACCATTTCACTCCGTTCCTGAACTACCTCAATGGCGAGCACCAACAGGCCTGGGCCAGCGTGCTCACCGGCCGGCTGGTCAGCCGTTTTGAAGACAATCCCCACGGCGACATGGCCCGCTGGCAGGCCGCCCTTGACGCACTGCCATCGGTGACTGATGCCACCGTCGACCTCAACACCTCTGCGGTGTCGGTGTCAGGCCCAGAGCCTCTTTCTCCGGAACAGGCGGAACGCCTTGAGCAGGGCCTGCGCGGCCTGATGCCCTGGCGCAAAGGCCCGTTCGAGTTTTTCGGCACCCACATTGATACCGAATGGCGTTCAGACTGGAAATGGGACCGTGTGGCACCGCACCTGGCGGACCTGAACGGGCGCACCATCCTGGATGTGGGCTGCGGCTCCGGCTATCACTGCTGGCGTATGGCCGGGGCCGGGGCAAGGCGGGTGGTGGGTATCGATCCGGGCCTGCTGTTCATGTTCCAGTTCCTGGCGATGAAGGGGTATCTGGACAACGTACCGGTCGACCTGCTTCCAGTGCGTATGGAAGACCTGCCGGAGAACCTGGAGCTGTTCGATACCACCTTCTCTATGGGCGTGCTGTATCACCGCCGCTCGCCGCTGGATCACCTGCTGGAGCTGAAAGGGACCCTGCGCCGGGGCGGCGAACTGGTGCTGGAAACACTGGTGGTGGACGGCCCGGAGGGCTACAGCCTGATGCCGGAAGACCGCTACGGGCAGATGCGCAACGTCTGGTTCCTGCCCAGCTGCCCCACCCTTCTGCGCTGGCTCGACCGCACCGGTTTCCGCAATGCCCGGGTGGTGGATGTCAGCGACACCACCACCGATGAGCAGCGCAGTACCGACTGGATGCGCTTCAATTCCCTGAAAGATTTCCTGGACCCGGACGATCCCTCGAAAACCATCGAAGGCTACCCGGGGCCAAAGCGGGCAACCATCATCGCTGAAAAGCCCTGAAGCCTGCCCCCCCCCTGAAAGGAAAAGCCAGGAAAAGAAACGAAAAAACCGCCTGAAGCTCTCGCTGCAGGCGGTTTTTTTTACTCCTGGCCGTTACTCCCCGAAAGGATGGCGCAGGGTAATGGTCTCAATACGGTCCGGACCGGTAGAGATGATGTCGATCGGCGCCTCAATCTGCTCTTCCAGGAAGCGGATGTACGCCTTGGCGTTCTCCGGCAACTGGTCGACGCTGGTCAGGCCCACAGTGCTGTCGCTCCAGCCCGGCAGCTCTTCATACACCGGCTCGATGTCAACGTAGCTGTCACAGCCAATCGGCGGACGGGTAATCTCGCCGTTCGGCGTTTTGTAACCCACGCATACCTTTACCGTTTCCAGGCCGTCCAGAACGTCCAGCTTGGTCAGGCAGATGCCGGACACACTGTTAATCTGGATCGCGTGGCGCAGGGCCACGGCGTCAAACCAGCCACAGCGGCGGGAGCGACCCGTGGTGGTGCCCACTTCATTACCCTTCACGGCCAGGTGCTCACCCATGGCATCAAACAGCTCGGTGGGGAACGGACCGGAGCCCACGCGGGTTGTGTAAGCCTTGGTAATACCGAGTACGTAGTCCAGGTAAAGCGGACCAAAACCGGAACCGGTGGCGGTGCCGCCCGCGGTGGTGTTGGACGACGTTACGTATGGGTAGGTACCCAGGTCGATATCCAGCAGCGAACCCTGGGCACCTTCGAACAGGATATGCTCGCCACGCTTGCGGTAGTCGTGCAGGATGTCGGTTACGTCGGCAGACATGGGCAGGATTTCCTCCGCCATCTGCATCAGTTCTTCCAGGGCCGCATCGATATCTTCCGCTTCTTCCTTGAAGTACTCGGTCAGCACGAAGTTGTGGTAAGACATGATCTCGCGCAGCTTGGCTTCAAAGTCGGCCTTGTTGCACAGATCGCCGACACGTACGCCGCGACGGGATACCTTGTCTTCGTAGGCAGGGCCGATACCACGACCGGTGGTGCCGATCTTGTCGTTACCCTTGGCGCGCTCGCGGGCCTGGTCGATACGAACATGGGTACGCAGGATAATCGGGCAGGCCAGGCTGATCTTCAGGCGCTGACGAACCTGCACACCGTTAGCTTCCAGTTCACGGACTTCCTTGAGCAGGGCTTCCGGCGACAGAACCACGCCGTTACCGATCAGGCACTGGACGTCCTTACGCAGAATACCGGACGGAATCAGGTGCAACGCGGTCTTCTTGCCATCGATTACCAGGGTATGACCGGCGTTATGGCCACCCTGGAACCGTACCACGGCAGACACCTTGTCTGTCAGAAGGTCGACAATCTTGCCCTTGCCTTCATCACCCCACTGGGTGCCCAGCACAACTACATTTTTACCCATGATTCTCTCTCACATCAGGCAGCCCGGAGGCAGGCGCCTTGCAAATTTACGCGAAAATATCAGCAAGCAACGGGCGATGTCTCAGCCCAGAGCTTCCAGAATCCACTGGCCGTCACGCTTGACCAGTTGCCGGTCGCAGCCCTTTGAGGCCGGATCGGTGTGTGCATCTTCAGGCAGTGCCCGAATGACGGTGTCGGTTGCCCGAAGCGCGGCGACCGCCTGCTCCAGGGCAGGATCGGTATCTGCCGGTGCCCAGACAGAGCCCGGACGCTGCACAGAGCGCTGCCCCAGTGCCACCAGGGCCCGGATATCCAGGCTGAAACCGGTTGCCGGCCGGGCGCGGCCGAAATCGCTGCCGATAGCGTCGTAGCGACCACCCTTGGCAACCGAGTCGCCATGGCCGGGCACATAGGCGGCAAATACCAGGCCGGTGTGATAGTTGTAGCCGCGAAGCTCGCAGAAATCGAACCCAAGGCTCACTTCCGGATAGTCCCTCTGCAGCATGTCTGCCACCCGGGACAACTGGTCCAGGGCAGCATCCAGCGCATCGGAAGCGCCACCCAGAATACTGCGGGCCTCATCCAGCGCTTCCACGCCACCGTTTACCCGAGCCAGCTTGCGCAGGCGCGCACCGGCTGAGCCTTCGGCGCAATCGCCCAACAGTTCATCCAGTTCAGGCACCGACTTGCGCGCCATGGCATCAAACACCGAGGCTTCGGTGTCTTTGTCAAAGCCGGCCGCAGAGATCAGACTTTCGTAGATGGAAACATGGGCAAGGTCCAGGTGCACCCGGGGCAGGCCAGCCACCCGGAGGGCCTCCAGCATCAGGCTGATCACTTCCAGGTCTGCAGATTCAGAGGCACTGCCAAACAGTTCGCAACCGGCCTGGATCGGCGTACGGCCGGTCAGCATGTGGCGCGGGCGGGTATGCAGAACATGGCCGGCGTAGCACAGACGGGTAATACCGTCCTGGCCCAGGGTATGTGCATCAATGCGGGCGGCCTGGGGCGTCATATCGGCGCGCACACCCATCATCCGGCCAGTCAGCTGGTCGGTAAGCTTGAAGGTTTGCAGTTCCAGGTCGTGTCCGGTGCCTGTAAACAGGGACTCGAGATATTCGATCAGCGGGGGAATTACCAGTTGGTAGCCCCAACGCTGGCAGGTGTCCATTACTTCCCGGCGCAGGGATTCGATCTGTCCGGCCAGCGGTGGAAGAATATCTTCGACACCATCTGGCAGTAACCAGCGATCAGATACAGTCATGAGATTCGGTTGTCCGTTTTTCCCTTTCCGGCCACGTGCCGGGGGAATGACTCAGGGTTCAGGATGAGCGGGCCAAAAATACCCGCACAAAACCGCCAGAATTCTACACCCTTGGCAGACACAAAAAAACCGGAATACCTGAGTATTCCGGTTTTCAGTGCCTGCTGGCCCATCAGTTGGCGCCGGCAGGGTCCTTCAGGAACTTCATGAAGTTGCTGTCGGAATCGATGACCATGATGTCATCCTTGCCGGCGAAGGTGTTCTGGTACGCCTGCAAGCTACGGTAAAAGCTGTAGAATTCCTCGTCAGCACCGTAGGAGTCCGCGTAGATCCGGGCGGCTTCACCGTCACCCTCACCGCGGGTTTCCTCCGCTTCGGCAAAGGCCGTTGCCAGGATAACGGTTTGCTGACGGTCCGCATCGGCACGGATACCTTCAGCCAGCTCCTGACCCCGGGAACGGAATTCCTGGGCCAGCTTATGGCGCTCGGTCGCCATCCGGCGATACACGTTCTCGCTGACGGAGCCCGGCAGTTCGATGGCCTTGACCCGGATATCCAGGATTTCGATACCGAATTCCGCGATGGCGGTTTCGTTGGCACGGTCACGCAGGGTGTGCATCAGCTCATCACGCTGGCCGGATACCACCTCGTGCATGGTGCGGATACCGAACTCGTCACGCAGGCCATTGTCCACGCGGGACAGGATCAGCGTCTGGGCACGGAACTCATCGCCACCGGTAGCCCGATAGTACTGGTCCACATCACGGATTTTCCAGGCCACGTAGGAGTCCACGTCCAGGGGCTTCTTCTCGATGGTCAGGTACTGACGGGAGGGAAGGTCCATGGTCAGCACCCGGATATCGAACTCACGGATCTGGTCGATCACCGGCACCTTGAAATGGATGCCTGCCTGGATATTGGTTTCCACCAACTCACCGAAACGCAGTTTCACGCCCCGATGGGTTTCGGGAATGATGTACACGCTGGACAGCACGAGCAGGACAACAATAAGGGCGCCTGCAAGACCCACTACACCTTTAGGTCCCATGGCTTATCTGCTCCTCCGGATGTTGGTGTCCTGACGGGTACGCAGTTCCTGCAGTACCTGGTCGGTCAGTGTCTGGATATCAAGCTGCTGGTTACCGGAACCGGAATTACCGGAACTGTTCGCCGGCAGGCGACCCTGAGTCAGACGATCCAGGGGCAGGTACATCATGTTGCCGCTGCTTTCGGTGTCGACAAAGATCTTGCTGCTGCTACCCAGAACCTGTTCCAAGGCCTGGATGTACATACGCTCACGGGTAACCGCCGGGGCGTTTTCATACACGGCAAGCAACTGGTTGAAACGCGCGGTTTCACCACGGGCCCGCTCGATCACCTCTTCCTTGTAGGCGCTGGCTTCTTCAATCATGCGCTGGGCCTGGCCGCGGGCTTCCGGAACAATCTTGTTACGGTAGGTTTCCGCTTCTTCCTTCAGGCGCTGCTCGTCTTCACGGGCACGCTGAACTTCACGGAAGGCGTCCTGCACCGGTCCTGGCGGCTGGGTGCTTTCCACGTTGACACGAACGATCTCAAGACCCGCGCCATAGTCACGCAGGAAGCTCTGCAACCGCTGTTCAACCCGTACAGCCAGCTCGGCACGGCCTTCGGTCAGCACGTCATCCAGGGATGAACTACCCACTTCATGGCGCAGGGCACTGTCGGTGGCAAAGGCCAGGGCCTGGTTGGAATCCCGGATGTTCAGCACGTAGGCCTTGGCATCGCCAACCCGGTACTGGACCTGGAGATCCACGGTCACCAGGTTCTCGTCCTGGGTCAGCATCTGGCCGGAGGACTGGGCAGTACGTACGTTCGTTACCCGCACCTTGTACACGTTATCGATCAACGGCACCTTGAAGCGCAAGCCCGGGCTCTCGGTACGGCTGTATTCACCGAAACGCAGCACAACGGCGCGCTCCTGTTCGTCTACGGTGTAGAACGACTGGTACATCACGTAACCGACCACCAGGATCGCCGCGATCGCCAGGATGGCACCAAAGCCACCACTGCTACCGCCCGAGCTGCTGCCGTTGTTGCCGGAGCCAGAGCCGCCTTTGCCGCCCAGCATCCGGTTGAGTTTGTCGAGGCCCTTTTTCAGCGCTTCGTCGAGGTCTGGCGGACCCTGATCATTGCCGCGACGACCACCGGTCCCCCAGGGATCGTTGTCGTTGCGGTTTCCACCCGGTTCGTTCCAGGCCATAGTTCTCTCCGTTCGTGTTTTATCGAATGGCTGCAAATACTAGGGATTTATCCTGCCCCCGGCAATAGCCGGGTGGATTCAGGCGTTCCGCTGCTCAAGGCGTATGGCGTCTTCACGCACCCCTGCCCGGCTCAGCAGTTGCTGCCAGTCCCGGTTCTGCAACCTTACTTCTACTACCGATTCACCGGTGTCCCGATGCTCCTCACTCAGCACCGAGCCGGCTTCGTGCAGCAATGCCCGAAGCTTGCCATCGGCCGGCCCGAGCACAACAAAGTGATGCACGACGTCTTCTGCCAGCCGCTCGACAATGGCATCGAACAGCAAATCCAGGCCGGCGCCGGTGACGGCCGATACCCAGGCCCGCACCGGAATACCTTCTTCGTTACGGTCTACCCTGGGCTCGAAATCTTCCAGCAGGTCAATCTTGTTGAACACCTGCAATTGGGGAATTTCGTCGGCGCCGATTTCTACCAGCACTTCTTCGACCTGCTCGATGTTTTCATCACGACGATCGTCATGACAATCGATCACATGCAGCAGGATCGTCGCCTGGATGGTTTCTTCCAGCGTCGCGCGGAAGGCTTCCACCAGCTTGTGAGGCAAGTGCCGGATGAAGCCCACCGTGTCCGCCACTACGACCGGCCCTATGTCCGGAAGTTCCAGCCGGCGCAGGGTCGGGTCCAGCGTTGCGAACAACTGGTCTGCAGCATATACGCTGGAAGTTGTAATCCGGTTGAACAAGGTGGATTTGCCGGCATTGGTGTAGCCCACCAGGGACAGGGTCGGGATATCCGCCCGCTTCCGCGCACGCCGGCCCTGGTCCCGCTGTTTACGCACCTTTTCCAGCCGCTTGTGAATGGATTTGATGCGTTCACGCAGCAGCCGGCGGTCGGTTTCGAGCTGGGTTTCACCCGGGCCGCGCAGGCCGATACCGCCCTTCTGGCGTTCCAGGTGGGTCCAGCCCCGTACCAGCCGGGTCGACATATGCTCGAGCTGAGCCAGTTCTACCTGCAGCTTGCCTTCGTGGGTGCGGGCGCGCTGGGCAAAGATATCCAGGATAACCCCGGTACGGTCCAGTACCCGGCACTGCAACTCCCGCTCGATGTTGCGCTCCTGACTGGGGCTCAGGGCGTGGTTAAACAGCACCACGTCGGCCTCGCTGGCGGCAACCGCATCACGGATCTCCTCCAGCTTGCCCTCCCCTACGAACAGCCGGGGGCTGGGCTGCTTTCGCGTTCCGGTTACGCTGGCAACCGGCTCAACGCCGGCCGAGGTAACCAGTTCCCGGAACTCGCCCGGGTCTTCAGTGTCTTCGTGGGCGGTAAAATCGATGTGGACGAGAACCGCCCGTTCTCCGACGTCAGGACGTTCAAACAAGATTCGGTCTACTCCATAAAAACAAACACCCGCGGCCACTCCAGCTCAAGGGCTGTCCTGGAACGCGGGTGTTAAAACCGGAAACTCCGGAGGTATCAGTCTTCAGACTCTTCCTCTCCTGCCACGGTCGCTTGCGGCAGACGCACATTGCGGGCCGGTACCACGGTAGAAATAGCGTGCTTGTAAACCATCTGGCTGACAGTGTTCTTCAGCAGGATTACGAACTGGTCAAAGGATTCGATCTGGCCCTGCAGCTTGATGCCGTTTACCAGAAAGATAGAAACCGGAATGCGTTCCTTGCGCAGAGCGTTGAGGTAAGGGTCTTGTAAGGAATGCCCTTTTGACATGTTTATTCTCCTGTTTATATGTAAGTGCAGATCGTCATTTTTCAGAATTAAATGTGGTGGGTAGTCCGGACTTTTTCAAGGTTTCCAGCACCACTTGCGGATCACCGCTGTTCAGCCAGTGCAAATCCGGCCATTTTCGCAACCAGGTAAGTTGGCGCTTTGCCAGCTGGCGGGTAGCCGCCACGCCCCGGTTTACAAAGGTTTCGTAGTCACAATCGCCAGCCAGGTACTCCCATGCCTGTCGATAGCCCACGCAACGCATGGACGGCAGCTCCGGGTTCAGGTCTCCCCGGGCCATCAGGCTCCGGACTTCTTCCAGAAAACCGGACTCCAGCATCAGCAGGAAGCGTTTTTCGATTCTCTCGTGAAGAACCTTGCGCTCCTCGGGGGCCAGAGCAAACTGGAAAACAGTATACGGCAGGTCGCCAGTTTCGTCTGCCTGCCACCTGGTGAAATACGTGTAATCCTCAATACCGGACCGATGTTGCTGTGCAGAAGTTCCCGACTCTGCCTGCCAGAGTTCAGAAATCGGCCGGCCGGTCAGGCGAATCACCTCGATGGCACGCATCAGGCGCTGGCGATTATTGGGATGGATCAGCTCAGCCGCCACCGGATCCTTTGCCGAAAGCTCATCATGCAGTTGCTGCCAGCCAAGGGATTCGGCTTCCTGTTCGATTTGCCGGCGCAACTCCGGGCTGGCAGAGGGCAAGCCTGACATGCCGTGCAGCAAGGCCTTGAAGTACATCATGGTGCCGCCCACCAGCAGCGGTATTCGCCCGCGGCGGGTGATATCGGCCATTTCTGCCAGTGCATCCCGGCGAAAGTCCGCCGCCGAGTAGGTATCGGCCGGGTCGCAAATATCAATCAGGCGGTGTGGTGCCCGGGCCAGCTCTTCAGCGCTCGGCTTGGCGGTGCCGATATCCATGCCGCGGTAGATCATGGCGGAATCGACACTGATGATCTCGCAGAGCAACCGTTCACACAGGGCCATGGCCAGGTCGGTTTTACCGGAGGCTGTGGGCCCCATCAGAAAAATGGCCGAGGGCAATGGCTGTCCGGCACCGGCAGAGGGCTGGGTCATGGCGATCAGCGCCCCCTGAGGAACAGCTTGTCCAGCTCGGACACGGTCACCAGGGTCCAGGTAGGCCGGCCGTGGTTACACTGGCCGCTGCGTTCGGTGGCTTCCATATCCCGCAGCAGGGAATTCATTTCAGGAATGGTCAACTGCCGGTTGGCCCGCACCGATCCATGGCAGGCCATGGTGCCCAACAATTCGTGGGTGACGGCTTCTACCCGGTCACTCTGGCCATGCTCGATCAGGTCGGCCAGCACATCCCGCACCAGCTGTTCAGTGTCGGCACCCCGCAGCAGCGCGGGAATCTGCCGAACCGCCAGGGTTTCCGGCCCGATGCGTTCAATCTGCAGGCCCAGGTGTTGCAATTCTTCCCCATGGGTTTCCGCCAGCGCCGCTTCCTTCTGGCTGACGGCAAGGGACAGGGGCACCAGCAACGGCTGGCTTTTCAGGTCCTGCTCTACCAGCGCACGCTTCATACGCTCGTAGGTAATGCGTTCATGGGCGGCGTGCATATCCACCACGATCATCCCTGCCCGGCTCTGGGCGAGGATATAGATGCCGTGCAGCTGGGCAATGGCATAACCCAGCGGCGGTTCTTCCTCGCCATCCTGTGGCGGCGTTGGCATGGGCTGCGGCGTAAAACCTTCAGACCGGGATGCGGTGGCCACACCACCGCCCTCGTTCAGGGAATTATAGAAAGCCATCTGGTCGCTGGCTTTCCATTCCTGCTGCGGCTGTGGGCTTCCTGCCTGCCCGAAATGACCACTAAAGGCCGACGGCTGCCCGGATATCTGGTGCGCCTGCGACTGGAATGCCGGAGCGTCGTTACCCGCACCAGCAACAGGCTCCGGCTCACGCCCGAACGATTGCGCCACGGCGCCCCGCAGGTGATCATCCGGGCGCACATCGGCCAGTGCCCGGTGCAGGGTACGGAAAATAAAATCGTGCACCAGCCGGCCATCCCGGAAGCGAACTTCATGCTTGGTGGGGTGCACATTCACATCCACCGTGGCCGGGTCCACTTCCAGGTACAGCACGAAGGCCGGGTGACGGTTGTTGTAGAGTACATCCCGGTAGGCCTGGCGCACGGCGTGGGCCACCAGCTTGTCGCGAATAACCCGGCCGTTGACGAAGAAATACTGAAGATCCGCCTGGGAGCGGGAGAATGTTGGCAGCGCCACCCAGCCCCACAACCGCAGGCCACTGGCCTCGGCATCGATCACCACGGCGTTGTCGATAAACTGCTGGCCGCACAGGGAACTGATGCGCCGTTCTTTATCCAGCGGCGATTCCGCCGGTCTCAGGCTCTGCACTACCCGCTGGTTGTGGCGCAGGGTAAAGCCGGCATCGAAACGGCTCAGGGCCTGCCGGCGAATGCATTCTTCCACGTGGTTGAATTCGGTTTTTTCGGTGCGCAGGAATTTGCGCCGGGCCGGGGTATTGAAGAACAGGTCCCGCACTTCCACCGTGGTGCCCACCGGATGGGCGGCCGGCGAGATTTTCGCGTCCATGTCCCGGCCTTCCACTTCCACCCGGGAAGCGGCCTCCTGCGCCTCGGTTCGGGACGTCAGGGACAGGCGGGATACCGAGCTGATACTGGCCAGCGCTTCACCCCGAAAGCCGAGGGTACCCACCGCTTCGAGGTCGTCCAGAGTCAGGATCTTGCTGGTGGCGTGGCGGCTCAGGGCCAGGGGCAGGTCCGCTTCGGCAATACCGGAACCGTCATCACGAACCCGGATCAGCTTGACCCCGCCCTGCTCGATCTCGATATCTACCCGGCCGGCCCCTGCATCCAGGGCATTTTCTACCAGCTCTTTAACTACGGATGCAGGGCGCTCCACCACCTCGCCGGCGGCTATCTGGTTGGCAAGCCGGGGCGAGAGCAATTGGATGTGGGGCATAACCGGGAACTACCTCTTGATCAGGATGAGGGAATACGAATGGTTTGCCCTACCATAACACGATCATCGCTCATGCCGTTAAAGCGCATGAGCTCACTGACGGTGGTCTGATTCTGCCGGGCCACGCCCGACAGGGTATCGCCACGGCGAATCCGGTACTGACTCACTTCCGGGCTACCCTTGTTCTGTTTTTGCCAGGCCAACAGGGTGCCTGGCGGCGGCGTGCGCCGGAAGTATTCATGAATACCATCCATGATCGCGCTCGCCAGCTTGTCGCGGTACCACTGGCTGGCCAAGTTCTTTTCTTCCTTGGGGTTAGAAATAAAGCCGGCCTCGACCAGGATCGAGGGGATATCCGGGGATTTCAGCACCACAAAGGCCGCCTGCTCCACCCCGGGCTTGTGCAGCTTGGCCACGTTGCCCAGCCGGCCCAGAACCGAACTACCGACACCGAGGCTGGCATTGATGCTGGCTGTCATGGACAGATCCAGCAGTACACCGGC
The DNA here is from genome assembly GCF_002258215.1 of Marinobacter vinifirmus. Classification (GTDB taxonomy): domain Bacteria; phylum Pseudomonadota; class Gammaproteobacteria; order Pseudomonadales; family Oleiphilaceae; genus Marinobacter; species Marinobacter vinifirmus. The sequence goes on along the minus strand of NZ_NEFY01000001.1, from coordinate 414,322 downwards.
CAGCATTTCGTCCCGACCTTCCAGCGAAAGACCTCCGGCACCGCCGATCAGGTCCGAACTGTTTTCACTCTGGGCCAGCCACCGTGCCGTTTCACTGGTCGCGCCGCGCTGGGACAGCGCAAACACCGAGGCTCCACTGGGTTGCGGCGTGCGGAAGGCATCCGCATGCACCGACACAAACAGGTCGGCGTTGTATTTGCGGGCCAGGACGGTGCGGTTACGCAGGCCGATGTAGTAATCCCCGGTACGGGTCAGCTTAGCAGTAAAGCCCGGCTGCTTGTTAACCAGGTCTGCCAGGGTTTTCGCCATCCTCAGAACGACGTCTTTCTCACGGGTGCCCCGGGGGCCGATGGCGCCGGGGTCTTCGCCACCGTGGCCGGCATCAATCACCACGATGATATCCCGCTTGCCTGCAGAATCCTGGGTGACAGTGGGGCTGGTTGCCCGCTCTATGCGGCTGCCTTTCTCGTCGATCAGGTCAACCACCAGCCGGTGTCCGTATTGCTGGTTGGGCTCCAGGGCAAAGCTTCGGGGTTTGATATCACTGGCAAGATCCAGCACTACGCGCAGGTCGCTGCCATTTCGCCGCGCGCTGCGGATGCGGCGAATCGGGCTGCCTTCCAGGTCCACCTTGCTAAAGTCGGTTTTCAGGGAAACATTTTTCAGGTCGATGACCAGCCGGGACGGGTCAGACAACGAAAACACGTTGTGCTCCACTGCACCGGCGGTGTCCAGCACCAGGCGGGTGTGATCCGGCGCCGGCCAGATACGCACACCTTCCACCTGGGCAGCGGCGCTGGCCAGGCTTGCAGTCATTATCAACAAGAACCCAAGTACAACTCTCATGATTCCGGCCCAATTAACTCAATTTCGTTCAGCAGGCTGGCGCCCAGTTCCGAACGTGCCCTGAGCACGACCGAACGCCCCTCGCCTTCCCGTTCCAGGTGAATCTCGATATCCGGGTCCGGCAATATGCCGTCGCCGCGCTCCGGCCATTCGATCAGGCGGAAACTGCGACTGGCGAAATAGTCACGGATACCCATGTATTCCAGTTCTTCAGGATCGCCCAGCCGGTACAGGTCGAAGTGGTAAACCGGCGGTTCCAGGTCTTCATAGGGCTCCACCAGCGTATAGGTGGGGCTTTTAACCGCGCCTTCATGGCCCAGGGCACGAATCACACCGCGGCTCAGGGTGGTTTTGCCCATACCCAGGTCGCCATCCAGAAACACCGTCAGCCCCTGCTCCGAGGCCTGGGCCAGCCGGGCCAGCTCGGAGCCCAGCTTCACGGTTTCGGCCTCGCCTTCGAGAAACAACCGGCGTTCGTTGCCAAAAATACTCATCGCGCCTCCCGGTCGTCATGGAATGACATGGTTTCAGTTTGCTTCAATACCGGCGGCAAAGCATCCAGGACATCTGCTGGCACCAGGGATTTGTATCCAACCCTTTCCGATGCCAGGTCTGCCGCTGCCAGGTGGGCAGAGGCCGCCGCAACCGTGGCCCGGGTAAAATCCTCCAGCTGGCCAAGAAACGCTCCGATCATGCCGGACAACACATCACCCATGCCTCCGGTTGCCATACCGGGATTGCCCCCGGCCACCACAAACGGCGTGTTGGACCCGTCGGTAATCACGGTTCCTGCACCTTTGAGCAGAACGATACCACCCCAAAGCTTCTGAATCCGTGTAGCCGCTCTCAGACGGTCTGCTTCAATCTCGGCCACGCTGCATTCCAGCAGCCGTGCCGCCTCTCCCGGGTGCGGGGTCAGCACGCGATTGTCGGCCGTTGCCACCGCACGGGCAGCCATCAGGTTCAGGGCGTCGGCATCCAGCACCTGCGGTTTCCCGCTGTCGAGAACCTGCTGCAACATCTGCTGGCCCCAGGCCGAGCGGCCAATGCCCGGGCCACACACCACAATGTCTGCCTGCTGCAACAGCGGCGCCAGTTCCGACCCATGAATCAGGCCATGGCACATGACATTCGGACACCGGGCCAGGGCCGCGGTTACATACTCAGGCCGGGTAGCCAGGCTGACCAGCCCCGCGCCGGAACGGGCCGCGGCCTCTGCCGCCATGATGCCGGCACCACCAAAGCCACGATCACCCGCCACCACCAACACATGGCCAAACTGCCCTTTATGGGCGTTCAGGGGCCGCTCAGGAAACCAATCCCGGCACCGGGCCCAGGACTGCAAACTTGCCAGCGGCTGGCCGGCATAGCCTTGCAACTGCTCCTGCACGCCCAGGGATTCAAAAACCACCCGCCCGCAAACACCGGCACCTGCACCGGTAAACAGCCCGGCCTTGGCGCCGATAAACGTGACCGTAACCGTGGCACGAACCACCTCGCCTTCAGCCGCACCCGTCGTAGCATTCAGGCCCGAAGGCAAATCCACTGCCAGCACCGGCACCCGGGCCTGGTTTAATGCCTGGATAATGCCGGCAAACGGTTCCCGGGGAGCACCCGCCACACCGGTACCCAACATGGCATCCACCACCACGCCGGCAGCGGCAAGCCGTCGGGCCAGGTCACCTTCCGGCAACCCGGTGAAATCAGACACGGCAACACCGGCCTGTTCGGCAGCCTTGAAGGCCTTGAGTGCATCCCCCGACAGCTTGCCGGCCGGGCTGACCGCCACACACTGCACAGGAATCCCCTGCTTATGGGCATTCAGGGCGATCAGGTAACCATCGCCACCATTGTTGCCAGCCCCGCACAGCACCAGAATCGATGCGGGAGACGGCCAGTGCCGGAGCAGTTGGCGAAACGCTCCCCTGGCCGCGGACTGCATCAACTCAAAGCCATCAACACCCTGCTGATCAATAAGATACCGATCCATCGCTCGAACCGAGTCGGCGGAGTACAGGGCTTCTGGTAGACTGTCCGCGTAGCGCATGGGGCATCCCGTTAAAGAAACCGGTTTAAGAAAATTGGCCAGATACCTGTTAAGCATAGCAAAACAGGAAAAAAGGTCATAACTTAATCAAATTAAATCTCTGCAGGCTTGAAAGGCCGACGTTGCGATCATGACCAGCCAGCCCGAGACCACAGAAAATCACCCTTCCGGCACCGAACTGACCACCCTGCCGGGGCAAATCCGGCAGTGGGCAAAGGATCTCGGCTTCGCCGATGCCGGCATTACCCTGGCCGACACCGGCCCCCATGCCGAACGCCTGCAACGCTGGCTGGCCGCGGGTTACCACGGCGACATGGCCTACATGGCCGATCACGGCGACAAACGTTACACCCCGGACTCCCTGGTACCCGGCACCCTACGGGTCATCTCCGTGCGCATGGATTACCTGCCTTCGCCCGACAACCCGAAACAAGCGCTTACTAACCGGGAAACCGCCTACATCACCCGCTATGCCCTGGGGCGGGACTACCACAAGCTGATGCGCAAACGCCTGGCTACACTGGCCAAACAGATCGATGAAGCCGTCAGTGGCTACGACTACCGGGCCTTTGTGGACAGCGCCCCAGTCCTTGAGCGGGGGCTGGCGCAAAGGGCCGGGCTGGGCTGGATCGGCAAGAACAACATGCTGATTCACCCGAAAGCCGGCTCTTACTTTTTCCTCGGTGAAATCTTCACCAGCGCACCGCTGCCGGTGGATGAGCCCTTCGACAAACAGCACTGCGGCTCCTGCTCCGCCTGCCTGGAAGTGTGCCCGACCGATGCCTTTGTTGGCGCTCACTTACTGGATGCCCGCCGCTGCATCAGCTACCTGACCATTGAACTGAAAGGCCCGATTCCGGAAGAGCTGCGCCCGAAAATGGGGAACCGGGTATTCGGTTGCGACGATTGCCAGCTGGTATGCCCCTGGAACAAATTCAGCAAGCCCACCCGGGAAGACGACTTCCAGCCCAGACACGGCCTGGACAACACCAACCTGGCCGAGTTGTTCCTGTGGACGGAAGAGCAGTTTCTGAAAAACACCGAAGGCTCTGCTATACGCAGAACCGGCTACGAGAACTGGCTGCGCAACCTGGCGGTAGGACTGGGCAATGCCCCGAGCACCATTCCGGTGATCGAGGCACTGAAGCAACGGGCGGACCACCCGTCAGAACTGGTGCGGGAGCACGTTACCTGGGCGTTGCGCCGGCACGGCCTTACAGCTTGAAGAAGTGCTCGCGGTAGTGGCGCAGTTCCTCGATGGAATCGCGGATATCGTCCAGCGCCAGGTGGCTGCCTTTCTTCTTCACGCTATCCAGCACGTCCGGCCGCCAGCGACGGGCCAGTTCCTTGATGGTCGAGACGTCCAGGTTCCGGTAGTGGAAGAAGGCTTCCAGCTCCGGCATGTACTTCACCAGAAACCGGCGATCCTGGCCGATGCTGTTGCCACACAGCGGTGATTCGCCGGCAGACAGATACTGCTTCAGGAACGCCAGGGTTTCCTGCTCAGCTTCTGCTTCGCTGGTTTTGCTGTCCTTCACCCGCTGGGTGAGGCCACTGGCGCCGTGGGTGTTGGTGCACCATTCGTCCATAGCGTCCAGCAGGCTGTCAGGCTGGTGAATGGCAATCACCGGGCCTTCGGCCACCAGGTTCAGTTCCGAATCGGTAACAATCGTGGCCATCTCGATGATCCGCTCTTTCTCCGGATCCAGGCCGGTCATCTCGAGGTCTATCCACACTAAACGGTTGTGGTCGGGCATTCTTTTTTTCCTATGCGGTTTAGTTTGGGAGCTGGTGCAGGTGTGGTTGTGCTTTCCGGAAACCGCTCCTTGCGGCACATCCATGTGGCGCTTCTGCTCCGCCATCCATGGCTCCGCACATTTCCGGAAAGCACAACCACACCTGCACTTCGGGCTACATTGCTGGCCGCGTGTTGAGCTGAAACCCACGCCGTGGTTAGTGGTGCTGGCCGGGGACACCTTTCCGGGAGTGTCTGAAGCCAAGGATGGCTTCAGTCAAGCGCACAGGGACGTGCTCGTAGCGTCTCCCGGAAAGGTGTCCCCGGCCAGCACCTGCACCCAAGTCAGAGTCCAGACAGACATGCGCCAAACATCAGAAACTCTGCCTATTGTCCATGATTCACGTATCATGTGTCACACCACTTCCCCCGGAACATTTGAGAGCCGATGGCCAAGAGAAAACTGAACAAACGCCAGCAGTGGCGCATCGAGAAAATCCAGAAAGAACGCACCGAGCGCATGGCCCGTAAGGAAAAAGCCGTGGAGGCTCAGGCCGAGGCCGGGGAATTGGGGCCGGAGCAGGAAGGGCTGGTGATTGCCCACTACGGGCAGCAACTGGATATCGAGGCGCTGGAAGGCGAAGACACCGGGCAGGTGTTCCGGTGTTTTGTCCGGGCCAATATCGACAGCCTGGTAACTGGCGACCGGGTGGTCTGGCGGCCCGGGAAGAGTGAAACCGGGGTAATTGTGGCCAGGTGCGAGCGGGACAACCTGCTGCAGCGGCCGGATAATTTCGGGGCGCTGAAGCCGGTGGCGGCGAATATTGACCACATTATTCTGGTGATCGCCCCCGAGCCCGAGCCCCATGACAACCTGATTGACCGCTACCTGGTGGCTTCGGAAAGCACCGATATTCCGGCGGTGATTCTGCTGAACAAGACCGACCTGATTAACGATCGTAACCGGGAGCAGATCGAAACCCTGCTGGCCCGCTACGAAGCCCTGGGTTACCAGGTTGAACGCACGTCGGCTGCAGCCTGTGAGGGCGAAGCGGCGCCAGAAGTCGAGGCGCTGGTGCGGGGCAAGACCAGTGTGTTTGTGGGGCAGTCCGGTGTGGGCAAGTCGTCGATCATCCAGACCCTGCTGCCGGATGAACTGTTGCGGGTGGGCGCGGTCTCAGAGAGTACCGGTAAAGGTGTGCACACCACCACGACCGCCAAGCTGTTTCACCTGCCCGGCGGCGGTGACCTGATTGATTCTCCGGGTATCCGGGAGTTTGGCTTGTGGCATATGACACCCCAGGAGCTGGAGTACGGGTTCCGGGAAATCCGGCCACTGATCGGCCTGTGCAAGTTCCGTAACTGCCGGCACATGGGTGATCCGGGCTGCGCCCTGGAGAGGGCGGCTGCGGAGGGGGACATTTCCACTGAGCGACTGAAGAGTTTCCACCGGATTCTGCAAGACATGGCCGAACAACAGGCCCGCGGCCTGAAGCTGCCCTGACCGTGACATCAACACCCCTTATGGCACGAATTCATTTCTATTCGGCGGCTGCGTTTTGATAAACTTCGCCGCTTTCCCGAGGTAAGAGACTTTCCGGATGCTTGATAAACTGTTTGTCCTGAGCCAGTACGTAACGCCGCAACTGGCGGTTTCCCGCCTGGCTGGCCGTTTTGCCGACAGCGACAAGTCACCCGCACTTAAAAACCGCTTCACCCGCTGGTTTATCAATCGCTATGGCGTGGATATGAGCGAGGCGGCCGAGTCCAACCCCGAGGCCTACGCCACCTTCAACGAGTTTTTTACCCGGGCCCTGAAGCCCGGCATCCGGCCGGTCGCAGACGCTGCCGATACCTTTGTCAGCCCGGTAGACGGCGCCATCAGCCAGATCGGCCAGGTCGGCGACGACCGGGTGTTCCAGGCCAAGGGCCAGTCTTTCAGCCTGACCGAACTGCTCGGTGGTGACGAGGAACGGGCAAAGCCTTTTGCCGAAGGTGAGTTCTCCACCATTTACCTGTCACCGAAAGACTACCACCGGGTGCACATGCCGCTGGCCGGCACTCTTCGGGAAATGGTCTACGTGCCGGGCAAGCTGTTCTCCGTTAACCCGGTAACCGCGGAAAACGTGCCCAACCTGTTCGCCCGCAACGAGCGGGTAGCCTGTATCTTTGATACCGAAGCCGGCCCCATGGCACTGGTTCTGGTCGGCGCAATGATTGTCGGTAGTGTAGAAACCACCTGGGGCGGTGTGATTGCACCCAACCCCCATAAGGTATCCCACTGGCAGTATCAGGGCGACGAGGCCGTCAGCTTCGAGAAAGGCGAGGAAATGGGTCGGTTCCGGCTGGGCTCTACCGTGGTGCTGGTGATGCCCAGGGGCTCCATGAAATGGAAGCCGAACCAGGTGCCCGGTAAAACCGTACGCATGGGCGAAGCCTTCGGCACCTTGCGCGCCTCAAAGGCCTGACCAGGGCGGCGGGCTCAGGCCCGCTCGACCGGAAATGCCAGCACCTCTTCGATGCTGGCTGCTCCCACCTTCAGCATTAACAACCGATCCAGGCCCAGCGCAACCCCGGAAGACTCCGGCAAGCCGGCATCCAGCGCGTCAAGAAACGCCTGGTCGACCGCCATTTCCGATTTTCCTGCCGCCCGGCGCTGTCGGTTATCCGCCTCGAATCGTTGCAGCTGTTCCTGCGGGTCGGTCAATTCCCAGTAGCCGTTACACAGCTCCAGGCCATTGATATAGAGCTCGAACCGGTGGGCAACGGCAAAGCCGTCGTCATCGGATACCCTGGCAAGCGCTGCCTGCGCGGCCGGATAGCGGGTCAGGAATACCGGGGCATCCACGCCCAGCTTCGGCTCCACCACAAAGCTCATCACCAGGTCCAGGCAGGCATCCCGCCCCATGCCGGCCAGCTGCTCCGGCTCCAGCCATTGTTCGCAATAGCGGGCCAGGTCCCGATCGCTGACTTTCATCGGGTCAAAACCGGCATAGGCCTGCACCGCATCCCTGTAGGCAAGCACCAGGGGGCGCTTGCAACCGAGCCAGCCGCAGACCAGGTCCGCCACCTCGGCCATCAGCTGCCGGTCGTCAAAACCCTCCCGGTACCACTCCAGCATCGAGAATTCCGGGTTGTGGCGGCGCCCGCGCTCGCCATTCCGGAACACCCGGGCAACCTGGAAAATAGAGCCGGAACCGGCCGCCAGCAGCCGTTTCATATGGTATTCGGGGGAAGTCTGCAGCCAGCCGGACGTGATGCCGGGCGCATTGACCGAAGCCGGGATGCCGTCCAGGTTCACATCGGTTACGCCATGGCGGCCAAGCACCGGGGTTTCCACCTCCAGCACCTGCCGTTGTGCAAAAAAGCCGCGCACGTATGCCAGTAGCTGTGCGCGGTTTTTCAGAACATCCCGCGAGGCAGTGGGCTGCCAGACAGGTTTGTCAGTCATGGGCAGGGATCAGCTGCTCTTGACGCGGTTCACGTATTCACCGGAGCGGGTGTCTACTTTCAGCACCTCACCAATGGTGATGAACAGGGGCACGTTCACCACGGCGCCGGTAGACAGGGTTGCCGGCTTGGAGCCACCCTGGGCTGTGTCGCCCTTCATGCCCGGATCGGTATCCACCACTTCCAGTTCCACAAAGTTAGGCGGCGTAACAGACAGCGGCGCACCGTTGTACAGGGTCACCGTGTATACGTCCTGCTCTTTCAGCCATTTCACGGTATCGCCTACCGCCTTGGCATCGGCAGCGAACTGCTCGAAGGAGCCGTCAGTCAGCATGAAATGCCAGAACTCGCCGTCGGTATACAGGTATTCCATGTCCTGCTCGACTACGTCGGCCGCTTCCAGGGATTCGCCGGACTTGAACGTACGTTCCCAGACCCGGTTGGTCATCAGGTTGCGCAGTTTTACACGGTTGAATGCCTGGCCCTTGCCCGGCTTGACGAATTCGTTCTCAAGCATGATACAAGGGTCGCCATCCAGCAAAACCTTGAGACCGCTACGAAATTCGTTGGTAGAATATGAAGCCATGAAATGTCCACCTGACAGACTGTCGTTAAATTTTCAAAGGTCGCTATGATACAGCGAACCCCCTCCCCTATAGAAGCCCATGATTTGACAGAAGCCCGTGATTTGAGCCAACCCGCGTCCCGCACACAGAACATTGCCCCGAAGCAGGATTCCGGCTCCTCGTGGCAGCAGATCCTGAGCCAGTCTGTCACCCGGCCGGAACAGCTGCTGGAGCGCCTTGGGTTACCGGTCGAGCGTTGGCTGGGCGGCGCACAGGCGGGCCATACGCTGTTCCCGATAAGGGTTCCGGAACCCTTTATCGAGCGAATGCAGCCGGGCAACCCGGACGACCCGTTGCTGCGGCAGGTACTGCCCCTGCTGGAAGAAACCGCCGAGCAACCGGGCTTTGTTCGCGACCCGCTGCAGGAAGACAGCGCCATCCAGACCACCGGGCTGATCCGGAAATACCGCAGCCGTGCCCTGCTGATGGTGACCGGCCAGTGCGCGATCAACTGCCGCTACTGTTTCCGCCGCCACTTCCCCTATAGCTCCCAGAAGATTGGCCCGGATGACCGCCGGCAAGTTATCGACACCCTGCATCAAAGCCCCGAGATCAACGAAATCATCTTCAGTGGTGGCGACCCCCTGGCCGTCAACGACCAGCTGCTGGCCAGCTGGGCACAACAACTGGATACCGTGCCGCACCTGCGCCGGCTGAGAATCCACTCAAGGCTGCCAGTGGTGATCCCTCAACGGGTCAACGACCAGCTGCTGGACTGGCTGTCGAACACCCGACTGCAAACCGTGCTGGTGGTGCATATCAACCATCCGGCAGAAATCGATGACGCCACCCAAGAGGCCTTCCGGAAGCTGAAAGCCGCCGGTGTCACCCTGCTTAACCAGAGCGTTATTCTGCGCGGCGTGAACGATTCAGCGGCAACCCTGGCTCAGCTGAGCGAGTCCCTGTTCGAGGCCGGCGTACTGCCCTACTACCTGCATGCCTTCGACCCGGTCGCCGGCGCCCACCATTTCGATGTCAGTGATGCCAGGGCTGCAACACTGGTGCGGGAACTCATGGAGCAACTCCCGGGATTCCTGGTGCCAAAGCTGGTTCGGGAGCTGCCCGGAGAGGCCAGCAAGACCCCGATTCCTGTCGGAGTTTGAGACCTGTCGCATAAGTTGGCGCACCGCAACTTGTAAAACATTGTCAACTCGTGTTTTTCTCGCTTTTTGTTGCCGCTTTGCTATCTTAGAGTTCATGACCGACTAACAATAACGGCCTGTATTTGTGGCAATTTCAGCCCGAATACGATGCTGCCCAGACATTGGCGTGAGAACATGGAAGGCACGATACTCAAACCAGAGCTCAAGGTTCCCGAGCAGAAAACAGCAAGCCTGTCGTTTTGCGATACAACGCCGAAGGCATTCCGGGCCTGGGTCGACCAGCTGCCGATGGCCAATATTGGCGAATCATCGCGGCAGCTTTACCACGCCATTATCGAGCTCAACCACCTGTTTCTGACACCCCAGATGCGCATCCAGTACCTGGAGGCTATCCGCGGCAGCATCCACTTCGTGTGCAACGAGCTTTCGCGCCACTTCCTGGGCCTGGCCGTCGCCCTGCCGGAAAAACAGCGCAAGATTGCCAACCTGACCCAGGCCCTTCAGCTGCACCTGGCTTCCGGCTATAAGCTCTGCCTGCTGGAATACCTGGATAACGGTGGCCTGGACAAGAACCGCAAACACATTGCCATCGCCATCCATCGGGCGATTTCCGAACTGGCGGCCACCATTGTCCGTTCGCACCAGCTCTACTGCCCCAGCCCGGCCCACAGCTGGCTTGAATGTCACCGGCTGTACCGCTTTGCCTGCCGAAACAAGCTGGCAGACCACGATGTGGAAGACGACACCCTGAGCGCAAGCCGGGGCAGCACCGTGGCCGACAGCTATATACGCATCCTGTTACTCGGATGCGCGCGCCCGAACCAGCTGCGGCAATCCGAGCTGACCCAGATCTACGAGTTGTTCGAAGGCTGGACAAAATACTGCCAATGCGGCCCTGATGTCGGCCCTGACAGCCTGTTCGTGGTCAATATGGAGCGGGACAGCGCTCCGGTCTACCGTAGCCTGCTGGAAGGCAAGGCAGGCGACAACGGATTCGGCTTCGACACCCAGGAGCTATCCGGCTATCTGTCCGAAACCCTTGATGCCCGCAGATCCCACAGCAAGGCCCAGACCCGCCTGGAGGTTCCCGGCCGGGTCAGCGATACCTTGCTCACCCACCTGAGCCAGGCGCTCGGCATCATTGCCAAGCGTAACTTTAACCGTATCGCCAGCCAGGGCACCCTGGAAATCTCTGTTGGCCTGTCGGCCACCCATTACTTCGTCTCGGGCGAGAAGAGCTTTGCGGAGTTCCTGGATGGCAACGACAACGGCCACCACCAGGACAACCGTTTTATCCGCAATGCCAACCGCAAAGCCGATGCCTGGTCTGAAGCCCACGATGCAGGCCCACACGACGACCGGCTACACTCGGTTGACACCCCGATCACCTTCCGCGGCAGCACCAATGCGGTTACCGAACATCACGACCGCAACCTGCCCAAGTCCCACCACGCGCTGCTGGTGAACACCAGCCCCGGCGGTTACTGCGTGGCCTGGGAGAACAACGTACCCAAAACCCTGCAGGCCGGAGAAGTTCTCGGGGTTCGGGAGCAAAGCAGCCACCCCTGGAGCATTGCGGTGGTTCGCTGGTTGCGGCAAGTACGCAACCAGGGCACCCAGATCGGCATTGAATTGCTGGCCCCCAGTGCAGCCCCCTGCGCCATCCGGCTGATCCAGAAAATGGGCAACAGCAGTGAATACCTCCGGGGCTTGTTGTTACCGGAAATCAGTGCGGTGCATCACGCAGCCACCCTGATTACGCCCCGGCTTCCATTCCAGACCGGCAGCCGCATTTCACTGATGCACGATGGCCGGGAAGACCACGGTCAACTGCTGAAGAAAGTCTCCTCAACCGGCAGCATCAGCCAGTTCGAGCTGAAGCTGCGCAGCCCGGAAATACTCCCCGGAGATAACCAGAATCCGCCGTCTGCACCAGGTAGCCGGGAAGACGAATTCGACTCCCTCTGGCCGTCCCTGTAACGGGACGCCTGCCACAACCGGGGCGCTTCAGGGTTGTTATTGGTCGCCAACCCCTGCATCATTCAGGCATTAACGTATGTCTACCTTTCTTGATGCAGAGCCCTCGGAATGCAGAAAAAAACCGCGACCGTACACCTTCTGATTCTGGATCCCTCCCAGAACGACGCAGAATCCATGGTCAGCTTGCTGCGCAACTCCGGCAAAGCGACCAGGGCGCACAGAATCACATCCGAAGAAGACCTCGAAGACGCCCTGAAAAACTCCAACTGGGACCTGTTCCTGGCCCGGGACCTGGAGCAGGAATTCGGCCCGGATGATGCCCTGGCTACCATCAAACGGATGGACAAGGACATTCCCTTTGTTCTGCTGACTGAAGAATACGATCGCGAGCGTACCGTCAACATCATCCGGGCCGGCGCCCAGGATGCAGTACCCTTTGAATACAAAGACTTGCTGGTTCTGGTGGCCAAGCGTGAGCTTGCCGCACTGGAAGACCGGCGCCGGCGCCGAACCCTCGAATCCCACCTGCGCGAAGCCGAGCAGCGTTGCCAGCTGCTGCTGGAAAGCTCCAAGGATGCCATTGCCTACATCAACGACGGCATGCACATCTACGCCAACCAGTCGTACATGGAATTCCTCGGCTACGACGATATCGACGACCTGATTTGCATCCCGGTCCTGGATACCCTGACGCCGGAGAGCCAGGAGCGGTACAAGGAATTCATGAAAGCCTTTGCCGAAGAACGCAAAGACGGCATGACCATGAACTGCACCGCCCGCCGCAGCGACGACCAGGAGCTGGCCGTTACCATGTCGGTCTCTGCCGCCACCTACGACGGCGAAGCCTGCACCCAGATTGTGCTGCAACCGGAACACAATGATGCCGAGCTGGAAGAAAAGCTGAAGCAGATCAGCAGCCAGGACCTGCTCACCGGCCTTTACAACCGTCAGTACCTAATGGACGAACTGGCCCGCACCATCGCCGAGGCAGGCAAGAACAACCAGACCGGTGCCCTTGCCTACATTGCCCTGGACAACTTCCAGAGCATCAAACACCAGATCGGCATCTCCGGCACAGACCTGTTGCTGGGCGATGTTGCCGCCCTGCTCAAGGACAACAGCGGCGAGGGCATTACCCTGGCCCGGCTCAGCGACGACGCCTTCTGCATGATGTGCATGCCCTGTGACGAGAAAGGCATGGCCATGCTGTGCGAGGGCGTTCGCAAGGCGGTGGATGATCACCTGTTCGACATCAATGGCCGTACCGTGCCGCTAACGGTATCCATTGGTGTTGCCGCCATTACGGAGAACTCCCCGAAGGCTGAAGACCTGATGGGGCGTGCCCATGTCGCTTCCGGCGATGTAAAGAAACTGGAAGGCCACGAGCGCGGCAACGGCGTCAAGGTATACAACCCCGCAGACTACGAAACCATCGAGGAATCCAATTCCGCCGATGCGATTCTCAAGGCCATGGAAGATGGCCGGTTCCGGGTGATGTACCAGCCGATCATGAACCTGCGCGGTGAAGGCGATGAGCACTACGAAGTCACCGTGTTGATGCTGGATAAAGACAACAACGAAGTCTCGCCCTTCGACAAGCTGCCGCCGGTTGGCCGTGACGATGCCGCCACCCGGATTGACCGCTGGATGATCCTGCAGACCATCAAGCAACTGGCCAGCCATCGTGCCAGCGGCCACGATACCCGGCTGTTCCTCAACCTGTCTGCTGAAACCGTTCAGGACAAGACCTTCACACCCTGGCTGAGCGTTGCCCTGCAAGCCGCGAGGCTGCCCGGTGATGCCCTGATCTTCCAGTTCCGTGAAGGCGATGCCAACAACTTCATGAAGCAGGCCAAGGAGTTCACCAAGGCGGCGCACCAGCTGCACAGCAAGGTGTCTATCTCCCAGTTCGGCTGCGCGCTGGACCCGTACAACACCCTGAAACACATTGAAGCCGACTACGTTCGCCTGGATGGATCCTTTGTGGAGGAAGTGGACAAGGGTGATGCCGGCAAGGAGCAACTGAAAGCCATGGTGAAGGGCCTTCAGAACGCTGGCAAGATCACCATCATCCCGGATGTGCAGCATGCCAGCGTGCTGGCCCTGCTGTACCAGGCGGGTGTGAACTTTATCCAGGGTAACTACCTGCAGGCACCGTCGCCGGCCATGAACTACGATTTCGGGGCAGGCTGATCCGGCAACAGGTGCCAGAAAAACAAAGGGCGAGGTGTGATACCTCGCCCTTTGTTCGTTTCAGCGGTCGGGATTCTGCAAAAACAGGTTGGTTTCGCTTTCCCGGAAACCGATCAGGTAGAGAATCGCATCCAGCCCCAGGGTGGAGATGGAGTGCCGGGCGGACTCCTTCACCAGCGGCTTGGCCCGGAACGCCACGCCCAGGCCAGCCTGGCTGAGCATGGGCAGGTCGTTGGCACCATCACCCACGGCAATCACCTGCTCCCGGGAGATATGCTCCTTCCCGGCAATCTCCAGCAGCAACTCGGCCTTGCGCTTGCCATCGACAATCTGGCCCTTTACCTGGCCGGTCACCTTGCCGTCGACAATCTCCAGCTCGTTGGCATAGATATAATCGATGCCCAGCTTCTGCTGCAGGTGGCGGGCAAAGTAGGTGAAGCCGCCAGACAGAATAGCCGTACGATAGCCCAGCGCCTTCAGGCTGCGGATCAGGTGCTCGGCGCCCTCGGTCATACGCAGGCGGTTAGCGATACCCTCCAGAACGGATTCATCGAGGCCTTTCAGCAGCGCCAGGCGCTCGGCAAAGCTCTGGCTGAAATCCAGCTCGCCATGCATGGCCCGCTCGGTGATTTCGGCCACCTGCTCGCCGACACCGGCTTCATGGGCCAGCTCGTCGATCACTTCCGCCTCGATCAGGGTGGAGTCCATATCAAACACCACCAGGCGGCGATTACGCCGGAAGATGGAATCTTCCTGGAAGGCGATATCCACATTCATCTCGCCGGCAATGTGCAGGAAATCCGCCCGCAGCTGCTCCAGGTCTGATGGCGTGCCGCGCACCGAGAACTCCACACAGGCAATCCGGTTATCGGACGAATTCAGCGAAGGCCGGGCCGACAGCCGGGTGATGTTATCGATGTTCAGGCCATGGCGGGCGGTAATCGCCGATACCCGGGCAATCTGTTCTGCCTTGATGTCACGGGACAGCAGGGTCACGATGTAGCAGGCACGGTTACGGCCTTCCGCCCAGGCCTGGTACTCCTCGACGGTAATCGGTGCGAAGCGCACCTGCAGGTCCAGCGAGTGCAGTCGGAACAGCAGGTCCCGGATGACCGGAGACGACTTGGACTCGTCCGGAATTTCGATCAGGATGCCCCAGGTCAGGTGATCGTGGATCACCGCCTGGCCGATATCCAGGATGCGCACATCATACTGGCCCATGATGCCGGTAATTTCCGACGTCAGCCCGGGCTTGTCGCGCCCGGATACGTTTACCAGTACCAGCTCACTCACTGTCTGTGCTCTCCCCTTCCTGTTCCTGTGCTTCTTCCTGCGCCCGGGATGCAGACGGAATCACGTCGATACCATCCACCCGCTGCAAGCCTCTCGGCAACTTGTGGCCGCGACGCCCACGCTCACCGAGGTAATGTTCCAGGTCGCCGAATTTCAGCCCCAGCTTGCGCTTGCCGGCTTTCACTTCCACCTGGTCTTCCTCGCCGAACACGGCGACCGCAACCACATACTCTTCACGGCTCTGCACCCGGGCCGAGGGAATACTGATGATCTTGTTGCCCTTACCCTTGGCCAGTTCCGGCAGCTCTGTGAGCGGGAACACCAGCATCCGGCCCTCATTGGAAATGGCGGCAAGGTACAGGGTGGACGCGGTTTCCGGGATTACCACCGGGGGCATGATCCGCGCCCCCTTCGGCACCGAAACCACCGCCTTGCCGGCGCGGTTCTTGCTGACCATGTCGTTCAGTGACGTCACAAAGCCGTAGCCGCCATCGGTCACCAGCAACGCCTTACGCTCAGGATTACCCATCAGCAAGCCGGAGAAGGTGGCGCCGGACGGCGGGTTGATGCGGCCGGTCAAAGGCTCACCCTGCCCCCGGGCAGAAGGCAGACTATGAGCCATCAGGGCATAGGCCCGGCCGGTGGAGTCCAGGAAGATGGCATGCTGGTTATTGCGGCCCCGGGCAGCCAGGGCAAAGCGGTCGCCAGACTTGTAGCTGAGGCCCACCGGGTCAATATCATGGCCCTTGGCGGCCCGCACCCAGCCTTTGTCAGACAGCACAACGGTAACCGGGTCGTTGGATACCAGATCGGTTTCACTGAAGGCCCGGGCCTCTTCCCGCTCAACGATCGGTGAACGGCGATCATCACCGAAGGTTTCGGCATCCTGCTTCAGCTCGGTCTTGATCAGTTCCCGCAAACGGTCTTCCGAGCCCAGAATGGACTGCAGCTCGTCGCGCTCGGCGGCCAGCTCGTCCTGTTCGCCACGGATCTTCATTTCCTCGAGCTTGGCCAGGTGGCGCAGTTTCAGCTCGAGGATGGCTTCGGCCTGGTCCGCCGACAGCCCGAAACGGGCCATCAACTCGGCCTTGGGCTTGTCTTCGGTACGGATAATCTCGATCACTTCATCGATATTCAGATAAGCGATCAGCAAACCTTCCAGAATGTGCAGGCGCGCCAGGACCTTATCCAGGCGATGCTGCAGGCGGCGGGTGACGGTGGTTTTCCGGAACGCCAGCCACTCGGTCAGCATGGTACGCAGGCCTTTCACCCCGGGGCGGCCGTCATTGCCGATCACATTGATGTTCACCCGGTAGGTTTTCTCAAGGTCTGTGCTGGCAAACAGGTGGGCCATCAGGCCGTCCAGGTCTACCCGGTTGGAACGCGGCACAATCACCAGGCGGGTGGGATTTTCGTGGTCTGACTCGTCCCGAAGGTCTGCCACCATGGGCAGCTTCTTGGTTTGCATCTGCTGGGCAATCTGCTCCAGCACCCGGTTACCGGAAACCTGGTGCGGCAGGTCGGTAATGACTACCTCTCCGCTCTCGCGAACCCAGCGGGCGCGCATGCGCAGCGAACCGCGGCCAGTTTCGTACATTTGCCGCAGGTCTTTGCGCGGGGTAATGATTTCGGCACGGGTCGGGAAATCCGGGCCCTTGATGTGTTCACACAGCTGGTCAACGGTGGCATCCGGCTCATCCAGCAGGCGGATACAGGCAGCTGTCACTTCCCGCACGTTGTGGGGCGGAATGTCGGTCGCCATACCCACGGCAATGCCGGTAGTGCCGTTCAGCAGCACATGGGGCAGGCGTGCCGGCAGTACCGAAGGTTCTTCCATGGTGCCATCAAAGTTAGGCGTCCAGTCCACGGTGCCCTGCCCCAGCTCCCCCAGCAGCACATCGGCGAAGGGCGCCAGGCGGGACTCGGTATAACGCATGGCGGCAAAGGACTTGGGATCGTCCGGGGAACCCCAGTTACCCTGGCCGTCTACCAGCGGATAGCGGTAGGAAAACGGCTGGGCCATCAGCACCATGGCTTCATAACAGGCGCTGTCGCCATGGGGATGGAACTTACCCAACACGTCACCCACGGTACGGGCGGACTTCTTGTACTTGGAGGTGGACTTCAGGCCCAGCTCCGACATGGCATATACAATCCGGCGCTGGACCGGCTTGAGCCCGTCACCCACGTTGGGCAATGCCCGGTCGAGGATGACGTACATGGAATAGTCCAGATAGGCCTTCTCGGTATAATCCCTGAGGGAGACCCGCTCGAAACCTTCATCCGTTGTCTGAAACTCTGGCATAGATGCCTCTTTGCCTTAACTGCCTGTTTTGAAATGTGGTTGTGGTGCTAACCTCTGTGCCCGCTGTGTGCTTCGGGCAATGTCGGCACATTATATGGACGCCAGCCCGGATACACCAATTTCCAATAGCGGAATTCCCGCATGGAGAGTCTGTAAGGTGCGCCGTATTCTCGCCACAGTGAGTAGAAAGCCGTCTTATCTTTAACCAAGCGGAAACCTATGAAACCCAATCTGAAAGCCTGCGGGCACGCCATGGTCACGGCCCTGGTCAACGCCGTTCTGGCGGTTGTCCTGATGCTACTGGTGGAGTTTGCTATCAGTGGCACCTTCCAGGTACCCGAGCCCTATCTATGGGCGGGTTTCGTTATCTGGATCGTGGTTTTTTCGGGGCAGTTCTGGCGGCAGCGTTACTTGTGCCGGTCTGCAGAACACACAGGAAACGCCCAGGAAAGCTGAGCGGTGTTCAGGAAAGGAAATAGCTGAAAAGGCGGCCCGGGGTTATTCCCGAGCCGCCTTTTTTCGTACTTACTGACGAATACCTTCTACAGAAATCTCGATTTTCACCGTCTCTGAGGCCTTGCCCAGATCCATCGGAATACCGAAATCTTTCAGTTTCAGCTCGGTTTCAGCCTCGAAACCCATCCGGTAACCGCCCCAGGGATCCTGGCCGTGGCCCAGCAGTTCGGTGTCCAGGGTCACTTCGCGGGTTACGCCGCGCAGGGTCAGGTCGCCGATAATGTCTGCCTCGCCTTCTTCATCCAGCACTACGCGCTTGCTCTTGAAGGTGGCTTCCGGGAACTCGCCCACGTGCAGGAAGTCTTCGCTGCGCAGGTGCTTGTCCCGCTCGGCGTGGTTGGAGTCGACGCTGGAGGTATCGATGGTTACAGATACGGAGCTGTTCTCCGGGTTTTCCGCGTCGTAGGTGAACTCGCCATCGAAGTCGTTAAAACGACCATACAGCCAGCTGTAACCCAGGTGAGAAATCTTGAAGGTGACGAACTGGTGCGCACCCTGGGTATCAAACGCGTAGGTGCCGCTGTGATCATCCGCCTGAACGGTGCCGGCAACGGCCAGTGACAATGCAGATGCCAAGAAAATCTTTTTCATGGTGTTCTCCTGTTACACAGTTTATTTGAGCAATTTCTACAACATTCCGGCAGTCAGGCGCGGCCTGACATCCGGCGTAAGGTTTCATCCCGGTCTATAAAGTGATGTTTCAGGGCGCCCAGGGCGTGTATGCCCGCCAGGCCGACCAGTGCCCAGGTACTCCAGTAGTGAACGGCACCCGCAGTGTCTTCCATACCTTTCACCTGACCGGTAACGGACGGCACGTCGAACAAGCCGAAGACACTGATCGACGAACCGTCTGCCGTGGTAATCAGGTAGCCACTGACCATCGCCACAAACATCAGCACGTACAGCAGGCTGTGGGCCACGTGGGCCGAAACGACTTCCCAGCGCTGGTGGTTAGCCAGGGGCCTGGGGCTGGTGTTGATAAACCGCCACAGCAACCGGAACACCACCACCGCAAACAGTATCAGGCCAATGCTCCGGTGCAGGCCTGGTCCCTTTCGATACCATTCATCATAGTAGGACAGATCCACCATCCAGAACCCCAGGGCAAACAGCCCCACTACAACCACGGCAACCAGCCAGTGCAGGACAACGGCAAGCCAGCCATAGTTATGTTCAGAATTCTTTAGCGACATGCCAATGCCCCTCCCGGGCTGAAATCGAGTTCGCAATCTTTACGCGCTAGTCTAGAGAGCCTCCGACAGTGAACCAACCAGAATGTTTTGCAGGCCAGCATCAGAATTTCTGATCAAGAATCCACAGAGGTTGACATCCACCACTTTTGGCGTATGCGGTTCTACGGATTGTCGAAATTCATGGCGGATATAAAATTTACTCATACTTTAAATCCGCCCCGTCGCGGGGCCTCAGTGACCGAGAGGAAACGACATGGAACTCGACTTCGACGAATCCGTAGTAGTACCCAGCAACAACTGATTTCAGACAAACCCGGCCAAGGCCGGGTTTTCTTTTTACAGCCCATACACAGTGGCAATGACTGCCACCGTCGTCAGCCCCACCAAAAGATTCATTGGCAACCCCACTTTCACAAAGTCGGAAAAGCGGTAACCTCCGGGCCCGAAAACCATCATATTGGTCTGATACCCCAAGGGCGTGGCAAAGCTGGCAGAGGCGGCCATCATCACGGCAATCACGAAAGGCTCTGCCGGAACGCCCATGCTGTTGGTCATCGATAGCACAACCGGAATGACCAACACTGCGGCTGCATTATTGGTGATCACTTCCGTCAGAAACGAAACCGCGCAGTAGACCAGAAACAGCGTCAGCAAAGCCTGACCTGTACTGAGCGCCAGAATGCCCTCGGCCATAAAGGTGGCTGCCCCGGTTTCCTCCAGTGCCGCGCCGAGTGCAAATGAAGCGGCAATGGTCAGAATGACCGGCACATCCACCGATTTCTGGGCCTGGCCCACGGTACAGCACCCTGTAAGGATCATCATTGCGGCCCCAAGCAGGGCAGCATTGAGCATACTCAGCACACTACAAGCAGCCAGCCCGACCAATACCAGCAATATGCCCCAGGACAACCAGGCCCGGTCATGGCGCGGCGTTTCAGTTTCCAGGTCATTGATCAGCAGGAAATCCTTGTTGTAGCGCTGGCGGCTGACAAAGGCCGGGCGCGCCTCCAGCAGCAACACGTCCCCGGGTTTCAGCCGGATATTACCGAGATTGCCCGACACTCTTTCGCCACCCCGCGCAACCGCCAGAACCACGGCACCGTACCGGTCCCGGAACCGGGCATCCCGAATGGTCAGGCCCAGGACATCCGATTGCGGAGACAAGGCTGCCTCGACCAGCCGGCGTTCCGCACGGTCCTGGCTGAGGCTGGGTTCGTCATCGTGCACCGACGGCACAATGCCATTGATGCGCAACAGGTCTGAAATCGCCTGAGTATCACCGGCAAACACCAGCCGATCACCGCCACGCAGCCGTTCCTCGGAGGGTACCGCCGTAACCAGGCTACCGTCCCGCTCGATCTCCACCAGGTACAGGCGCTCCAGCTCCCGCAATCCGGCTTCACCCACGGTTTTCCCGACCAGTGGGCCGCCGGGGGACACCGCCACCTCCAGGGTGAACTCCCTCATGGAGCCAAACTTTTGCTGGTCTTTACGGTCTGGCAACACCCGTGGCATCACCAGCAACATCACCGCCAGCCCGATGATGGCCACCGGCAGGCCAACAACGCTGATCGAGAAGATCGAGAATCCGGCTTCACCTGTCAGCTGCTGGTACTGCCCGTTGACCACCAGATTGGTACTGGTGCCGATCAGCGTCAGGGTGCCCCCCAGAATGGCCGAGTAACTTAACGGAATCATTAGCTTGGAGGGTGCGATGCCGATCTTCCGTGACCAGGCATGAACGGCGGGGATCATGGTGGCAACCACCGGCGTGTTGTTCAGGAAACCGCTCAACAAGGCGACGGGCAGCGCAATACGGGCCTGGGCGGAACGGACGGATTTGGGGCTGCGCAGGAGGTGGTTCACCAACAGATCAACGCCGCCGGAATGATGAATACCCGCCGCTACCACAAACATGGCGACAACAGTAATCAGACCGCTATTGCTGAACCCGGCCAGTGCCTGGTCAGCCGAGATAATGCCGCTGGCACTGAGCACCACCAAGACCGCCATCATCACCATGTGCGGTGCAAAGCGGCCGGAACTCATCAATAACAGGGCTGCCAGCGCAAGCCCCAGGGAAAACCATCCTTGCCAGTCCATAACTCGGTCTTTTCCGGTTCAAAAACTGGCAGGATAGCGAGGCAGACAAATTCTGAGAAAGAATAACTATCGATTTTTATAGTTTATTAAGGAATATCAAACCGCCACGTCAGCCATATTGCCGTAGGCTTCCAGCCAGGCCCGGCGGTCTGAAGCCCGCTTCTTGCCCAGCAGCATGTCCATACGCTCGTCGGTGTCATCGCCGTCTTCCAGGGTCAACATCACCAGGCGGCGGGTATCCGGGGCCATGGTGGTTTCCCGCAGCTGAAGCGGGTTCATCTCACCCAAGCCCTTGAAGCGCGTTACCTGAAGCTTGCCCCGGCGCTTCTCGGCTTCCAGCCGGTCAATAATGCCCTGCTTCTCGTGCTCGTCCAGGGCATAGAAGGTTTCCTTACCCAGATCCACCCGATACAACGGCGGCATGGCGACAAATACATGGCCGGCGGAGACCAGCGGCCGGAAGTGCTTCACGAACAGCGCACACAGCAGGGTGGCAATGTGCAGGCCGTCGGAGTCGGCATCGGCCAGGATGCACACCTTGTTGTAGCGCAGGCCGGTCAGGTCGTCAGAACCGGGGTCTACCCCGATGGCAACGGCAATGTCGTGGACCTCCTGGGACGCGAGGATTTCACCGGAATCCACCTCCCAGGTATTCAGAATCTTGCCCCGCAGCGGCATGACCGCCTGGAACTCCCGGTCCCGGGCCTGCTTTGCAGAACCACCAGCCGAGTCCCCTTCCACCAGGAACAGCTCGGAGCGGTTGGTGTCCGAGCCGGAACAGTCGGCCAGCTTGCCGGGCAGCGCCGGGCCGGAGGTGACTTTCTTACGGGCTACTTTCTTGCTGGCCCGCAGACGGCGCTGGGCATTGCTGATAAACAGCTCGGCCAGTACCTCGGCGATGTCGGTATGCTGGTTCAGCCACAGGCTAAAGGCATCCTTAACCACGCCAGACACGAACGCCGCCGCTTCGCGGGACGACAAACGCTCCTTGGTCTGCCCGGAGAACTGGGGTTCCTGCATCTTGAACGAGAGCACATAGGCCACCCGCTCCCAGATATCCTCCGGTGACAGCTTAACGCCCCGGGGCAGCAAGCTGCGGAACTCGCAGAATTCCCGCATGGCTTCGAGCAGGCCGGTACGCAGGCCGTTTACGTGGGTGCCGCCCTGGGCGGTGGGAATCAGGTTTACGTAGCTTTCCATCACCGCGTCGCCGCCTTCCGGCAACCACTGGATGGCCCAGTCTACGGCTTCTTTGTTACCGGAGAAGCTGCCGGTAAACGGTTCCAGCGGGACCGCTTCGATATCCGCCAGCGCCGTGCGCAGATAATCCCGCAGGCCGTCCTCGTAGAACCACTCGTCTTTTTCGCCGGTCTTTTCCTGCAGGAAGGTCACCCGAAGGCCCGGGCACAGTACGGCCTTGGCGCGCAGGTTATGGCGCAGGCGGCTGACCGAGAAATTGGGACTGTCGAAGTATTTCGGATCCGGCGTGAACTTCAGGCGGGTACCGGTGTTGCGCTTGCCAACGGTGTCGACCACTTCCAGCTCGGAAGCTTTATCGCCGTTGGCGAAGGTCATCCGGTGCAGCTGGCCGTCACGCTTGATCAGCACTTCCAGGTGGGTAGACAGGGCATTCACAACCGAGACACCCACACCGTGCAAACCACCGGAGAAGTTGTAGTTACCTTCAGAGAACTTGCCGCCGGCGTGCAGGCGCGTCAGGATCAGTTCGACCCCGGGCACGCCCTGTTCTTTGTGAATATCGACGGGCATACCCCGGCCGTCGTCTTCCACGCTCAGGGAATTGTCACTGTGAAGCACTACGTCGATTCTGCGGGCGTGGCCGGCCAGTGCCTCATCCACACTGTTGTCGATCACTTCCTGAGCCAGGTGGTTGGGCCTTGAGGTGTCGGTGTACATGCCCGGGCGCTTGCGCACCGGGTCCAGGCCACTGAGGACTTCAATAGCGTCGGCGTTATATTGTTGCTGGCTCATAGGGACGGCATGACTCCGCAATTGGTCGTGATAGCTGAGCCATAGCTTAGGGATTCACGCTGAAAGATCAACGGTTGTTTTGTGCCGGTGCCGGACCGCGTCACTTTCCAGCGGTTTTGACGATGGGCTGAGGCGTAAGGCCAGACACTTCCAGCCTTTGCCAGTGGTCGCCCTTCACCGCCAGCACCACACAAGGTGAGGTAATCACCTGCGCCACCATCATATCCGGTGCCGGTGAGTTGACCTGCATGGCCAGTTTCAGTACCGGCTCCTGCCACTGGACATCCTGCAGGCCGACACTGTACCCGGCCGTAGGTTTCTGCCCAAGAGTCACGATGATGAGCTGCTCTGACGCCAGGTCCACCTGCCGGATTACGCCGGTGGCCATATTCTGGCCACTGACACCCAACAGGTTTTCCAGCGCTTCCGGCGAGCTGACCGGCGCCACACCGGGACCGGTCAGGCCACAATGGGCCGACTGGGTAACCTGCCGCACCTGCGGCGCAGGCTGGGCTTCCTTGGGGGCATTGGCACTGCAGGCCGCCAGCAGCGTGGCAGCGAGTAATGCGGTTGCAGGTTTAAGGGGAAATCGGTTCATTGCGTCATCCTGATTCGATTGTCGGCCGGGCCGGTTTGTGTCTCGGGAGCCCTCAGCTGATACCCCTGAAAGCCGGGCCGGGGCAGTATATCCGGTGAAGCCGCAGAAATCGTGGGCCGGGAGAAACCGGTGGTCAGGCGGATATCGGAGAGGCTTTGGCCTTCCTCGATGGTGATCACCTCCCGCAAGCCGGTAATCGGATACTCGGCGCAGGCCTCGCCCGGCTGGCAGATGATTCCGTCACCATCAAGGTCACTGCCAGCTACAAGATAGTAGTCTCCCGGGCGCACCTCGCGAAGCTGCTGTGGCTCTTCGCCATCGTCGTTCTCGAAGCGGAACGAATAGACGCCGTTTTCCGCATCCAGGGTAACCTGGGACTCGGCCATATACAGGTTATCTTCATTGGGCTCGGTGTTAACCAGCAGCACAAAGTGCCGACCGGCGTTTCGGGCCTGTTCGTCGCTGACCAGCTGGCCGATGACCGGGATGGACAGCGGATCTGCACTGGCACCGTCTACCTGGTAGTTCACCACGATAGAGCCCCGGGCCGGTTCATCCGGCGTGAGCTGGTCTTTGATTAACGTTACTTGCAGTGCGCATGGCGGCGCGGACTGGCACCCGGTGACGTCTATCCAGGCCGGCATATCACCCAGCGACAGGTTGGAAACATTACCATCGCCGAAAACGCTGAGCTCAACCGATACGCTCTGCTCGCCCTCGTTGCTGAGTGAAACCAGGGCCGGCGATGCCGAAAGAATGGTATCTGCAAAGCCGCTACCGGCCGCAGAAACTGCCCGGGCAGCATCCAGTACACCCCAGCCCAGGGTGTCATTCCGGCGTGCCTGGCCGTCCGTCATCTGCCCGCCCTGAAGCCAAACGCGCACCTTGTCATAGTTCATGGCCGGGTCACGGGCCTTCATCAGCGCCAGCACGCCCGCCACATGGGGCGAGGCCATAGACGTACCCTGCAGCCCCCGGTAACCCGCAATGGAAACACCTCCGTCCCGCTCACCACTGGTACTCCAGACCACGTCACCGGCACCGTCGAGGTTGCCATCGCGGCTGGCATCGCCACCGGGGGCTGCCAGGTCAATCCAGCTGCCAAAATTGGAGTAGCCAGCCAGCTGGCCTCCGCCGTCCACGGCACTGACAGCGAGCACGTTAGGAGATGCGGCCGGATAGGACAAAGTTGATGTAGCTGCGTTACCTGCAGCGGCCACGAAAACCATTCCCTTGCCGACCCCCTTGGCAATCGCGTCTTCCAGGTCTTGAATTCTGGGCAAACCGCCCAGGCTCATATTGACCACGTCTGCATAGGGCTGGCCGCCGCTCCCGGCCACCAGCCAGTTGATGGCCGCAATCAGGTCTGCAGATGAGCCTGTGCCCCCCTCACCCAGCACCCGTACCGGAACCAGCCCCGCTCCGTAAGCCACGCCGCCACTGCCGGCATCATTCACCACGGCTGCAACCGTGCCGGCTACGTGGGTACCATGGAACACATCGCCGCCAACGCTGCTGCCCGGGTCTGCAGGAATCGTATCGTTATCAACAAAGTCGTAAGCGGGCCGTGACTGCACATTGCTGTCCAGGTCCGGATGCCATGCGCCGGAAGGCAGCCTCAATAATCCGCTATCCAGCACCGCCACGTTCACACCAGCGCCACCGCCGGGCGCCAGCTGCCAGGCCGCAGGCCCGTTGATCAGGTCATAATGCCACTGCCGGGTGTACAGCGGTTCAGACACCGGTGTGCCGGTTTGCTGGCTGGAAACCACGTAGTTAGGCGTAGCCGACAGCACACCGGGCGTCGCCCGCAACTCCCGGATCCAGTTCAGTGTATCCTCGGCCACTGGCCCGGCCTGTGCACTGCGAACCCGGTTGCCGGGCATGGTCATCAGCCATTCACCCGCCCCCAGGGCGCGGGCTTTTTCAGCGGCAGGTGTCGCCATGGCAGCTCGGACAGTGTCATCGTCGGCCAGGGCAACAACGGCCTCGCCTTCAATAAAGCGATAGCGGGGCCAGTCAAACGCCATCCCTTCGGCGCCAAAAGCGACCGACTTGGCCAGTATGTAGCGGGCGGGCGCATTCCCGGTGTTGCGCACCGTTACGCGGTATTCCGTGCTATCGCCGGCTGTGAGGGTATAACGGGCCGGGCCAGCATTGACAGAGGCCGATAGCGGGCCGGCGCCTTCAACCACCAGCTCGAGCTCCGGGTCAGCCAGGCAGCTGCCAAAGCTTTCAAGAACGAGGGTCTCCCCCGCCGCCAGGGGCACCGAGTACTCGTCCACCGCATCCTCTGCATAGGCGAAAGGCTGACACTGGGCAGAGGCGGAAGGATAGGTCCCTGCCGCCCCGCTGACATAGCCAGCCAGCACAAAGCTGGCAGGCAGAGCCTGTGTGCCGGTTGCAACTTGTGCGCCCTCAAGCCCCAGCTGGTTCATCGTATCCTGGTCAACCCGGCTGTTCGCCTCAATACTGATCACACCAGACAGCGGCGAAGGCGGCAAAGCAGGCACCGACGAACCGGAGCCTCCGCCACCACAGCCGGCCAACACCGCCATCCCTGACACCAGAACCATAGATCGACTTAGATATTTCACGGGGCATGTTTTCCGTTATCAACAGGTTTACCGGTTATACGGCCAATCTTCCGTGACCGACCCTTACAGGCATATTGCACCAGCCTGATCGTAAAAAAACCCGCGAGAGCAGAGCTTCGCGGGTTTTGTTTATGCTACTGCGCTTATAAAGCGTAGAAAAGCATGGGCACAAACGCCACCAGTAACAGCGTGGGCACCATTACCGCCAGCGGCAAAAGCAGGCGCTGATAGCGATGCCAGAAGGAACCGGTGCGCTCGGCAGCCAGCACTTCGGTTTCGCCTACCACTTGCCGGGTCAGCAGGTGGTTAAGGGCCACCGGCGGGCTCAGATAACCCAGCTCGAACGCCACCAGGCATACAATCCAGAAGTGCAGCGGGTCGATACCAATCTGGATGGCCGGCTGGGCAATGGTAGCCGATACCAGGATAACGGCACCGAACGGGTCCATCACCATGCCGATCACGGTCAGCATCAGCACGATCACCATCATCGCCAACCAGGGGCTGGTCAGGCTTTCGGGGAACAGGGCGTGTACGATATCGGAACGCTCCAGAATCCCGCCCAGGCAGATCGAGAAACCGATCAGGGCCAACAAGGCGCCGATATGCACGGCCGAATCACTGGCAGCAGAGCTGCTGCGATCGAAGAACGCCTGGGTTCTGGACTGGCCGCTTTCCTGGCCGGCCTTACCGGCATCCAGCATCACGACAGCCAGCATCACCAGCGGCAGAATCAGGGGCGCACTGTATTCATTGAACTGGAGCCCGAGTACAACCCAGATGACCAGGATCACAGCTGCTGCTGTCAGGGCATAGGGAATCAGGGGGCCAAGCTCACGCACGGCTGCACGAACGGCACCCGGGGCCGGCCGCGGTTTCCAGTTACCTTCGGTCTTGCAGACGATGAAGGAGAACAGGGAAGCCGACATAATGAACACCCAGAAGCCCCAGCCATACATCTCGGTGGTGGTGACTTCCTTGTTCAGGGCCGCTACCACCACGATCAGCAAGCAAGGATTCAGCACCACACCCAGGCTGCCGGACATCGCCGTGGTCGCCAGCGACAGCTGCCGGCCTGCACCGGCGCGACGCAGCTCGTCGTACACTACCCCGCCAACAGCCAGGATGAAGATACCGGAGGCGCCGGTGAAGGCCGTCGGGAAAGCGGTGGCGAAGATAATCACCGAGGCCAGCATGGGTGCAGGCAGGTTGAACGGCTTGAGCACATTCAGCAACAGCTCCGGCACCCGGGTCTGCTTGAGCATCATGCCCACCAGCACATACAGGCCGATGTTGATGAACATGGACGACAGGTTCGACATCATGCCGAAGTAAATCGCCAGGCCTGAGCTGTAGCCGTCTACAAAGAAGAAGTAGCTCATGGCGATCAGGCCCATGGTGCAGTACAGCGGCACCACCAGCCCCGACGACATGGCAAGGGAGCCTGCTTTCATGCGCTCCGGCACAAACAGGAACCGGATGGCGTTGATCACCATGAACAGCCCGAACACCAGCGACCAGGCGTATTGCAGGATTATGGTGTCACCGGCCCCCGGGGATGCCTGCAGTCGCCCGACGTAGGCACTGAGCGACAGCAGCATCAGCCCGTTCACCACAAACTGGGAACCCTGGCTCAGGCGCCATTCCGCCCGGTTTCTCGGCAAGCGCAAGGCAATGTGGTCCGCATCCAGCGCCGAGATGGCCGCAGCCATGGCAAACATGCCAATGAACAGGAACTTTGTCAGGTCGATGTTCTTGAGCAGAAAGTCTGCCAGCCCCTGCTCGATATCCTTGAACACACCCAACGCCCAGGTGGCATGCTTCTGGTTTTCAGCGAACTGCAGGTGACGCTGCTCACACAGGGCCAGGTTACTTTGCAGGGACTTACGTATGGCCTCGGGGTTAGGCGGAGAGCTGAACAGATCGTCCGGGTCCGGCTTGTAGGCGGCTACCCGGCGTTCCACTTCCGTGTCGATATCAACAGACAGGTTGCAGGTAGGCTCGGTTGCATCCGGGTTGAGCAGGTAATAATTGGGCCATACCTGCTCGCCTACCCACAAAAGCCTGGAATGGAGCGAGTTGCCCATTCCCAGCGCCAGGGTCGCCAGAAGTAACAGCAGCAGGATTACCCCGTGCAGCCTGTGCACGGGGTAGAGCGTCCTTGCGCCGGTAGCGGTCATCGCTCGCCAGTTCATCGTCAGTGTCTCCGATTATTCCCGGTTAGCCGCGGTGCACTCGGAAGCACCCGGGTTGCTGGCACAACGGATCTTGCTCAGCAGGCTCATCATTTTCGGGTGATAGACACTCGGTGCGTTGTTCACATCGTCACGCATCTCCAGGCGGTTCTCGCGGAACATTTCCTGGTAGCCGGTGATGTCTTTCTCGGGAATACGAATCCACTGCTCGTCCGGAATACCCTCTTCCTGGCCCTGGATCAGGTTCATGGCCTGCGGGTACATACCCCAGGCAACATCACGGGCTTTCTGGGCGGTGTCGTCGTCCAGCACTTCGTCACGGGCAACAATCTGGATGGTCAGCTGGGCCAGCGGGTAATCCACAATGCCGCCCTTGTCGCCAATCCCCTTGTACAGCTCCAGCGCCTCGTAGGCGAAGGCCGGGGCGTAGGCTGCATCAACCGAGCCGTTGTTAAACTTGCCGGCAAAGTTGGTGATATCGGAGGGCACCACGGTGGCTTTCACATAGTTCACCATGTGGATGGCGTCTTTCTGGTAGTCCAGGGTCGCCATGCGCTTACCGGCCAGTTCACCGGCGGTGTCGATGCTGCGGTCGTTCACAAACAGGTAACCGGCACCGGCCGGCACAATACCCAGAACTTCATAGCCGCCGTCTTTCATCAGCGGCGCCGCCTTGGCCTGGGCCAGGGTGGCCAGCAGGGTTTTCAGGTCGTCGTAGGTGGGGATGGCACCCACGGCACTGATGCTACCGGTGAACTTGTTAAACGGACGGATACGGATATCGGTCGCCGCTACTGCATCACACTGGCCGGCATTGAAGTCGCCTACGGCCACGCCTTCATCGGTGTAAGGCTTGAGCTCGAAGTCCACACCGTGGGCTTTCATTTCCAGTGCGTAGTCTTTCACCAGGTTGTAAACGTCACCGTTGGCGCCGATGACATCGAACACGCACATGGAGACAGGCTGGGCTGAAGCCAGGGGTGCGGCCACAGCAAGGGACAAAGCGGCAAGGGATTTGCGGATCATGACGACCTCCGGGTCATTCTTGTGTTTGTGGGTAAGGTTTTCGTGCCGGACGGCGCTGCTACAGCAGGCCGTCCAGATCCATAGTTTCAACGTTTTCGGTGCTGCGTTCCGGGCTCATCTTGCCGAAATAGCTCTTTGGTGTGCGGTGCCCGTAATTGGCTGTCCAGTGCTTGTCAGACGAGAAGGTCACAACGCCCCGGGCCACTTCATCAACCAGTCGGTACTCGTCCCACACCTCGATACGACCGTCCGCCTCTGCGAAGCTGGCGATGGCATCGGCCAGCACCTGCGGGCGACCGAAGGTCTCAGCCGCTACCGCCTGCAAGGCGTGGGAAGCGCGCATACCGGTTTGCACACCCAGCTCGGCGCTGTTCTCGAGCACCTGCCAGGGGTCGGGGGCGAGTTCCGGACGGGTATCCGGCAGCAGCAGCCACACCAGTGCACGAACGGCATTGGGCAGGCCGCCCCATTTTTCGTTGTCTACACACTGGGCTGCCCGCTCGGCCTGGGGCGCAATGTTGCGGGGCACGCCAGCCATGGCACCGGAGTTGGAATCGTTCACGATCGCCTGCATACCGGTCAGCAAGCCAAGCAGGAAGGTCAGCTCGTCCTGTTCGCTGAACAGGAACGGACATTCCAGAGGTTCTGCCGAAGGATCAAAATCGTAGGCCGCCATCGCACGCTGGAACGCCTGGTAACGGCGCTTCGCGGTCTGGGCGTGCAGTCGCTTGGCCTTTTCACGGGCATCCTTGGCGGCAGGAATGTCACCGCTGAAATCGGCCCGCAGGTAATCGAGCTCGGCTTCCCAGGTTCGGTATTCCATGCAGTTGGCCGCCAGCAGCATCAGCAGGGAACCGGTGGTATCCGGTGCAGAGGTTACCCGGGAGAATGAATACATGAGGGGGTCGACACCTTCGCCCAGGGCGCAGGCCATCTTCGGATCCGACATCTGCATCACGTAGGGTGTTGCTTCAGACTCCGAGTAATTGGAAAGCACTACGCCGGTGGTGGTGTAGATCGGGTTTGCAGAACAGCCGGCCAGCAACAGCACGGCCCCCGCGGTCGCTGTCTGGCGAAGGCGAGACGGGCAAGCACGCATGTAAGAAAACAGTGAGGAGATCATAGTTCGACGACCTTTCTTGCTTTGTTGTTGTGGGTGCAAGAATGCGGCGATTGCTGTCAGACAGAAATGGCTCGATTGCCGAAATGGATATGCCGATCAGGCCAATGGCCTGAATGGAAATCAAGAAAAGAGAAATTTATTGATATAAAACAATAGGTTTTGAATCAGCCAAAAATCAGGGGACACAGAAAATTTTTTAAGTATGTGAATGAATATTTTACAACTTCATAATTGCGAGCACCTGATCAGTCAACCCGTCGAGCGTTAATCCGCCCCGCTCCGGCCGGTACCAGGTCACCGTCCAGCTCAGGGCCCCGGTCAGCATCCGGCGCACAATGAACGGTTCCGCATCGATACTGCCCTCCGTGCGCAGTTGCTCCAGCACCGATAGCCACAGGCCTTCATAGTGATCCCGCAGGGCCAGTACTTCCGCCTGCGATTCCTCAGACAAACTCCGCCACTCATACACCAGCACCGCCATGGCCTCACCGGTCTGGCCGTTGATGGACTCCAGCTCGGCCCGCACCAGCGCCCGGAGCTTCTCCCGCAGGGTGCCAGCCTGCTCCATGGCCGCGTGCATCAAGGCGGTATTGAGGCGAATGGTCTCCACCATCACCGCTTTCAGGATTTCTTCCTTGGTTCGGAAGTGATGAAACAGGCTGCCAGACTGGATACCTACTGCTGCTGCCAGGTCGCGCACTGTGGTGCGCTCATAGCCTTTGTCCCGGAATAACCTGGCCGCCTCTTTCAACAAGCGCCCGCGAGCACTGGCGGGGTCGGAAACAAGCTGTTCGGCGATGAGGGACTGAAGAATCTCGTTCTGGTTCACAAAGGCCATCCGGTTGTCTTGCTGGGACTTTTTATTCTACCCGAGATTTGCCTGTTTACAAACCAAGCGCTTGCTTGGTATTGTCGATAACATCGCTGCACCAGCCCGCAATCGCCGGGCGCAAAGAACAAGGCAAACAACATGGCACAACCCGACAACCCTATCCGCATCGGCTGCTCCGCCGCTTTCTGGGGCGACACAGAAACCGCCGCCGCCCAACTGGTACGCCAGGGCAACATTGACTACCTGGTAGCCGATTACCTGGCCGAGATCACCATGTCGATCATGGCCGGCCAGAAGATGAAAGACCCGTCTCAGGGTTATGCCCGAGACTTCGTGGAAACCGTCATGGCTCCACTGCTGGGCGACATCAAGGACAAAGGCATCCGGGTGCTGACCAACGCCGGCGGCGTGAACCCGGTCGCCTGCCGCGATGCCTTGCAGGCCCTGTGCGAGCATGCGGGCGTGGACCTGAAAATCGCCGTGGTGCTGGGCGATGACCTTCTGATGAAGAAAAAGAAACTGGCCGACGCTGGCATCACCGAGATGACCACAGGCCAGCCTTTCCCGGCCATGATGGTGAGCCTTAACGCCTACCTGGGCGCACCTGGGCTGGTGGCTGCACTGGAACAGGGGGCTGACATCATTATTACCGGTCGGGTAGCTGACAGCGCCCTGGTACTGGCGCCGCTGGTGCATGAATTCGGCTGGAGCTGGAACGATTACGACAGGCTTGCCCAAGGCAGCCTGGCGGGGCATTTGCTGGAATGCGGCGCCCAGTCTACCGGCGGCAACTTTACCGACTGGGACCAGGTGGCCGACGGCTACGCCAATATGGGGTTTCCGATAGCCGAGGTCAGCGCTTCCGGCGACTTTGTGATCACCAAGCCAGAAGGTACCGGTGGCCTGGTCAGCCTGGGCACCGTGAGCGAACAGCTGGTGTACGAGATTGGTGACCCGCGGGCTTACCTGCTGCCGGATGTGACCTGTGATTTCACCCGGGTCACGCTGGAAGAAATCGGCACGGACCAGGTTAGTGTTACTGGCGCGAAGGGCCTGCCGTCCACTGACAGCTACAAGGTATCCGGCACCTGGCCAGATGGCTTCAAATGCACGGTCACCTTCCTGCTGGGCGGCATCAATGCCAAGGCGAAGGCGCAGAAAGTGGCCGAAGCCATTCTGGCGAAGACATCCGCGATGTTTGCCGAGCGTGGCCTGCCGGACTATTCCGAAACCAGCATCGAGCTTTTGGGCACCGAAACCACCTACGGTGCCCACGGCCGGGGCGACCAGTGCCGGGAAGTGGTGGTAAAGATTGCCACCGCCCACCCGAACAAAAAGGCGCTGGTGCTGTTCTCAAGGGAAATTGCCCAGGCGGCCACGGGCATGGCGCCAGGCATCACCGGCATTGTCGGTGGCCGTCCGACGGTGTGGCCGAAGATTCGTTTGTATTCCTGCCTGGTGCCGAAGTCGGAAGTGGCGGTTTCGGTGGAGCTGGCTGGTGAGAAATCCGAAGTGGCTGTGGTTACCGACGGTGGATTTGATCCAGGCTCGCTGGCTGCTGAGCCGGAGTCACGGATGGAGGTTTCAACAGACACGACGGTGCCGCTGATCAAGCTGGCGTGGGCGCGGTCTGGTGATAAGGGTGATCACAGCAATATCGGGGTGATTGCGCGGGATCCGGAGTTTTTGCCGTTTATTGAGGCGGCGTTGACGGAGCAGGCGGTGGCGCAGTGGATGAGCCATACGCTGAATCCGGAGTCTGGCAAGGTGACGCGCTGGGCGATGCCGGGGTTGCATGCGTTCAATTTCTTGCTGGAGCACAGTCTGGGTGGCGGTGGTGTAGCCTCCCTTCGGATTGATCCGCAGGGTAAGGCTTTTGCACAGCAGCTGCTGGAGTTTCCGGTGCCGGTGCCTTCGAATCTGGCGCCTCAGTGAACTTCATAATCAAACTGTGGGGCAAGCGCCCTGGTGGGGGAACGCCCTACAAAAAACGCTCCTTCGGCACATCCATGTGGCGCTTCGCTCCGGCCATCCATGGCCTACGAGATTTTTGTAGGGCGTTCCCCCACCAGGGCGCTCTGACTTTTTACGTGGATTCAGTCTATTCGGATAAGGATTTTTTATGAGTTATCAGTCTGTTCTTCGGCCGGGGCTGTTTGAAGGCCAGGTGTTTATTGTGACCGGTGGTGGTTCTGGAATTGGCCGTTGTACCGCCCACGAACTGGCCGCCCTCGGTGCCCGGGTTGCTCTCGTTGGTCGTAAGCAGGAGAAGGTCGATTCGGTAAAAGCCGAGATTGAGGCCGACGGCGGCATTGCCAGCGCCCACGCTTGCGATATTCGCGAGGAGGAGTCGGTCAAGGCGACGGTGAAGGCCATTATTGAGACCCACGGTGGTCTGAACGGGGTGGTGAACAACGCCGGCGGGCAGTTTGCGTCTCCGCTGACGGGGATTAACCAGAAGGGTTGGGAAACCGTAGTGCGCACCAACCTGACCGGTGGTTTTCTGATAGCTCGGGAGGCTTACACCCAGGCGTTGAGCAAGACTGGTGGTTCGATCGTGAACATTGTGGCGGACATGTGGGGCGGTATGCCGGGCATGGGCCACTCTGGTGCAGCCAGGGCCGGGATGGTGAATTTTACCCAGACGGCGGCGGTTGAGTGGGCGCCTTCCGGGGTTCGGGTGAATGCGGTGGCGCCGGGGTGGATTGCTTCCAGCGGGATGGATAACTACCCGGCTCATATGAAGTCGTGGATTCGCAGCCTGGCGGATGCGGTGCCGATCAAGCGGATGGGGACGGAGTCGGAGGTGAGTTCGGCAATCTGTTTTCTGCTCAGCCCGGGCGCGGCGTTTATCAGTGGCGACTGCCTGCGGATTGACGGGGCGGCTTCTCAGGGCGGGCGTGTTTGGCCGATGCCGAAGGCGAAGAATAACGAGCCCTATAACGGTTTCCATCGGGCGGTAACGCCGAAAGTTTTAAGTGACGACTGAGGATTTCCCATGCAGGTACTGGAAACAACAATAACCCCCCAGTCTGACGAGTTCCGGGCCAATGTGGAGGCCATGGAAGCGCACATCTCCGCCTTCCGGGATGTGGAACAGAAGGTTCTGGACCTGGCGGAATCGGCCCGGGAGAAGTTCACCAAGCGCGGCAAGCTGCTGCCGAGGGATCGTATCAATCGGCTGCTGGATCGTGGCAGTGAGTTTCTGGAGCTGTGTTCACTTGCCGGTTACAAGATGCACGATGACAAAGACGGCTCCATGGCCGGCGGCGGCATTATTGCCGGCATTGGCCGGGTAGCCGGTGTGCGCTGCCTGGTGGTGGCCAGCAACAGCGCCATCAAGGGCGGAACCATTACCCCCGCCGGTCTGGACAAGACCCTGCGTCTGCAGCAGATCGCCATGGAGAACAAGCTTCCTGTCGTATCGATGTCGGAATCGGGCGGCGCCAACCTGAACTACGCTACCGACATCTTCGTGCTCGGCGCCCGGGGCTTTGCCAACCAGGCCCGCATGTCGGCTGCCGGTATTCCGCAAGTAACGGTGGTTCACGGCAACGCCACCGCTGGTGGCGCCTATCAGCCGGGGCTGTCGGACTATGTAATCACCGTACGCGAGCAGGCCAAGATGTTCCTGGCCGGCCCGCCGCTGCTGAAAGCGGCCACGGGCGAGGTCGCCACCGATGAAGAACTGGGCGGTGCAGAAATGCACGCCACCGTGGCCGGCACCGCCGACTACCTGGCCGAAGACGACGCCGACGGCATCCGCCAGGCCCGGGAGATTCTCGGCGCCCTGCCCTGGAACGAAAACCTGCCGCTGCGCAAGGAGCCACATTGGGATGAGCCGCTGTATCCGGCGGACGAACTGCTGGGCGTAATTCCTTCCGACGCCAAGAAGCCCTACGACGTGCGCGAAATCCTCGCCCGCATCGCCGACGGCTCCCGGTTTCTGGATTTCAAGAACGACTACGACAGCCAGACCGTGTGCGGCACCATCCGCATTCAGGGCCACAGTTTAGGCATCATCGGCAACAACGGCCCGATCACCCCGGCCGGTTCCACCAAGGCGGCGCAGTTTATCCAGCTCTGCGACCAGGCCGGCACGCCCATCCTGTTCCTGCACAACACCACCGGCTTCATGGTGGGCACGCACTCGGAGCAGAACGGCATCATCAAACACGGCTCCAAGATGCTGCAGGCCGTCGCCAACTGCCGGGTGCCGAAAATCGCCGTGGTGGTCGGCGGCTCCTACGGCGCTGGCAACTACGCCATGTGCGGCCGGGGCCTGGACCCGAGATTCATCTTCGCCTGGCCCAACAGCCGCACCGCCGTCATGGGCCCGGCCCAGGCCGGCAAGGTTATGCGCATCGTGGCGGAAGACAAACAACGCAAAAGCGGCATAGAACCCGACGAGAAAACCCTGGCGTTTCTGGAACAGGCCACCGCCAAGAAACTCGAAGACGGCTCCACCGCCCTGTTCGGCACCGCACGGCTCTGGGACGACGGCCTGATCGACCCACGGGATACCCGGAGGGTCTTGGCCTTGGTGCTTTCGGTTTGCCGCGAAGCCGAACAACGACAACTGCGGCCCAATTCCTACGGTGTCGCTCGGTTTTAAATTGTGAGCTGGGTGCACCAAAGTTTCGAACTCAAGCGGGTGTGGGGTGGGGCCTTCAGAAAATGTGCGGAGCCATGGATGGCGGAGCCCAAGCGTCACATGGACGTGCCGAAGGAGCGTTTTTCTGAAGGCTGGCCCACACACCCGCGCCCCAAGCTACCGGGCAAGCACCAAACAAAGAACACAAGAACTGACCGTCTTTAAAAAAGTAGGAGAGAACAATAATGAAATTCACAGCCGAACACGAAGCCCTCAGAAAGACCGTCCGCGATTTCGTCGAAAAGGAAATCAATCCGCACTGCGATGAATGGGAAGAGGCCGGCGAGTTTCCGATTCACGACCTGTTCAAAAAACTTGGCAACCTGGGCCTGCTGGGCATCCAGAAGCCGGAAGAGTACGGCGGCATGGGCCTGGATTACAGCTACAACCTGGTCGCTGCAGAAGAACTCGGCATGGCCAAGTGCGGCGGCGTGCCGCTGGCGATCGGCGTTCAAACCGACATGTGCACCCCGGCCATCGCCCGCTTTGGTTCCGACGAGCTGAAACGGGACTTCCTGGCCCCCGCCATCGCCGGCGACATGGTGGGCTGTATCGGCGTCAGTGAAGTGGATGCAGGCTCCGACGTAGCCGGCCTTAAGACCACGGCTAAGAAAGACGGCGATGACTACATCATCAACGGCTCCAAGATGTGGATCACCAACTCCCCGAAAGCCGACTTCATCTGCCTGCTGGCCAACACCAGCGACGACAAGCCCCACAAGAACAAAACCCTGATCGTCGTGCCCATGAACACCCCGGGCATTTCCTTCAGCCCGCATCTGAACAAACTGGGCATGCGCTCATCCGAAACCGCCCAGGTGTTCTTCGACGACGTGCGCGTTCCCCAGCGCAACCGCATCGGCGCGGAAGGCACCGGTTTCATGTGCCAGATGATCCAGTTCCAGGAGGAACGCATGTGGGGCGCGGCGAACGTGATCAAGGCGCTGGAGAACTGCATTGACCAGACCATCGAATACTGCCGCGAGCGCAAGACCTTCGGCCAGCCGCTGTTAAACAACCAGTACATCCACTTCCGGCTGGCCGAACTGCAAACCGAAGTGGAAGCCCTGCGCGCCCTCACCTACCAGGCCTGTGAACTGCACATTGCCGGTAAAGACGTGACCAAACTCGCCTCCATGGCCAAGCTCAAAGCCGGCCGTCTGGGCCGTGAAGTCACCGACACCTGCCTGCAGTACTGGGGCGGCAACGGCTACATGTGGGAAAACCCCCTGGCCCGTGCCTACCGCGACGTGCGTCTGGTGTCCATCGGCGGCGGCGCCGACGAAATCATGCTGGGCATCATCTGCAAGCTAATGGGCACTTTGCCTGGCAAAAATCGCGACTGATTAACGAGTTTGACGGAAGGCCATGAGGCGGGTTGTCCTTTCCGGGACACGCCTGCGAGTACGTCCCTGTAGGCTCGTTTCGGGCCGTCCATGGCCCTCAACGGTCCCGAAAAGGGATCCCCGCCTCACGGCCCCGAACATTTTACGTGGAGTCCTTTTATGGAATACCAACTACCACATTGCGAAACACTGATTCTCGAGAAACAAGGCCCGTCCCTGTTTCTCACCATCAACCGTCCGGACGTCCGCAACGCCATGAGCCTGCAGATGGTCGCGGAGTTGGCCGCCCTGTTCACCGAAGTTGAAAACGACAACAGCATCCGCGCCGTCGTCATCCGCGGCGCCGGCGGCCACTTCTGCGCCGGAGGTGACATCAAGGACATGGCCGGCGCCCGGGGCCAGAAAGGCGAAGGCAAGGACGACCCATTCTACAAACTCAACCGCGCCTTCGGCCAGATGATCCAGCAGGTCAACGAATCCTCCAAAGTCGTCATCGCCATCACCGAAGGCGCCGTCATGGGCGGCGGCTTCGGCCTGGCCTGCGTCTCCGACCTCGCCATCGCCGGGCCGACCGCGAAATTCAGCATGCCGGAAACCACCCTCGGCGTCATCCCGGCCCAGATCGCTCCATTCGTGGTCGAACGAATCGGCCTGACCCAGGCCCGCCGGCTGGCACTTCTGGGGTTGAGAATAGACGCAGCGGAAGCCTGCGCACTGGGCATCGTTCACCAGGTTGCGGAATCCGAAGAACAGCTGGACGACATGCTGAACCAAGCCCTTGAACGGGTTCGGCTGTGCGCCCCGAATGCCACGGCGGAAACCAAGGCGCTGTTGCATCGAGTCGGCCATGAAGCGATGACCGGTTTGCTGGATGACGCTGCCGAAAAGTTCGCCGCAGCCATCGGCGGGCCAGAGGGTACTGAGGGCACCATGGCATTCATGCAGAAGCGTGAGCCAAAGTGGGCTGGGAAATAACACATACAAAAACTTAAACAAGCCACTCAATAATCATTGGGCAGGCAAACAACCAAGGTCGCGGGAGCGCCACTGGCGGGATCAGCCTCCGGAAAATTTCGAAGGCCAAGGATGGCCTGAGAGAAGCGCACAGGGATGTGCTCGTAGCGGTTTTCCGGAGGCTGATCCCGCCAGTGGTGCGGACGAACACCAACCTGGGGCGGTCCAGTAACAAGGCAGATAACGCGTATGCTAAAAAAACTACTCATCGCAAACCGAGGCGAAATCGCCGTCCGGGTCATCCGCACAGCCAAGGCGCTGGGCTATCGAACTGTTGCCGTCTACTCCGAAGCCGACGCCAACGCCCTGCACGTTGAACAAGCCGACGAAGCCGTCTGCATTGGCCCGGCACAAGTCGCCGCATCCTACCTGAACGCCGACGCCATCCTCGATGCCGCCGCCAAAACCGGCGCCGACTGCATCCACCCCGGCTACGGCTTCCTCTCCGAAAACTCCGGCTTCGCCAAAGCCATCAAACAAGCCGGCCTCACCTTCGTAGGCCCGCCTGAAAACGCCATTGAACTCATGGGCAGCAAACGCCGCTCAAAAATCGCCATGCAGGAAGCCGGCGTACCGGTCGTCCCCGGTTACGAGGGCGATAACGCAGCCGACGACGAACTCATTGCCGCCGCCCAGGACATCGGCTACCCCCTCATGCTCAAAGCCTCTGCCGGTGGCGGTGGCCGGGGCATGCGCCTGGTGGAAAGCGAAAGCGAGCTGGCCGACAACATCAAACGGGCCCGATCCGAAGCCAAACAGGCCTTCGGCGACGACGAACTGATCATCGAAAAAGCCGTCATCGAACCCCGCCACGTAGAAATCCAGGTCTTCGCCGACCGCCACGGCAACGCTGTGTACCTCGGCGAACGGGACTGCTCCGTACAGCGCCGGCACCAGAAAGTCGTGGAAGAAGCGCCCTCACCTTTTGTCACCCCGGAACTGCGCAAAGCCATGGGCGAAGCCGCCGTCAAAGCCGCCCTGGCCTGCGGCTACGAAGGCGCCGGCACCGTGGAATTCCTGGTCGACAAAGACCGCAACTTCTACTTCCTGGAAATGAACACCCGCCTGCAGGTGGAACACCCAGTCACCGAACTGATCACCGGTCAGGATCTGGTAGCCTGGCAGCTGATGGTCGCCGAAGGCCGGCCACTGCCGCTGGCCCAGGAAGAGATCGAACTCAACGGCCACGCCATCGAAGTGCGCCTGTACGCCGAAGACCCGGCCAACGGCTTTACCCCGCAAACCGGCACTTTGCACGAGTTCACTCCGGCCGAGGGAGAAGGCCTGCGGTTCGACACCGGCGTGCGCTCCGGCGATGTAGTCAGCGCCCACTACGACCCCATGCTGGCGAAAGTCATCGCCTGGGGCCAGAACCGGGACGAAGCCCGCCGACGGCTGGTCCGGGCCCTGGAAGACACTACCGTGTTCGGCGTAACCACCAATCGCCACTTCCTCAGCCGCATCATCGCGGATGACACCTTCGGTGCCGGTGAAGCCACCACGGCGTTCCTGCAGCAGGCGTTCAAAGATGACCCATCGCTGGCACCGCAAGCACTGAGCATCCGCGAACTGGCCCTCAGCGCCTGCGCCCTGAGCCTCAACAGTACCGGGCAGGAAGGCTGGAGCAACGCACCGGCCACAGTGATTCCCATGAAGCTGGAGATCCAGGAAAAAACCGTCGAACTGCTGGTGCGTCACAGCGGCCACAAACTGCTGGTCTCCCATGGCGATGACCAATATGAACTGCTGATCCAGAGCCACGAACAAGGCCAGCTGTGCATTATCGACAACGGGATTCGTCAGCGGTGCCAATACTCCCGGGCCGGTGATTCCCTATATTTGCAGGCACTCGGCCGGTCGTGGTCGGTAACCGACATCACCCACCAGCCTGCCACAGGTGCCCAGGGCGCCGGCAGTGGCCGTATCCAGGCCAGTATGGACGGGGCGATTATCGATGTGCTGGTTGCCGCCGGCGACACCGTACAACAAGGCCAGACGCTGGTGATCCTGGAAGCCATGAAAATGGAGCATCCGGTGAAAGCGGACAGGGATGGCACCGTTGCCGCGGTGCACACCAGCAGCGGAGACCAGGTACGGCGCAGCCAGTTACTGGTAGAGCTGGCCGCCAACGAAACCGAAGAACAAACACAATAACAGGCGCAGGGCAGCACCCCTGCCCTGTCAGCAACGGAACGGACGCGCCATGAGCCAAGACAACGTAACCGCCAGAGACCTGATGCGCAGCCTGCCGGGCGTATTGCGCCGGTTCCCATTCATCGCCAGGGGGCTTTATTACTACGCCGTTAAAGATGACAAAAAGGAACTGACACTGGGCAAGCTGGTGGAGCGCAATGCCAGTAAATACCCGAACCGGCCCGCGATACTGTGCGACGACCAGACCATCACCTGGCAGGAATTCGATGCCTGGAGCAACCGGATCGCCCACTACCTGAAAGACCAGGGCCTGGTAAAAGGCGACGCCATTGCCGTGCTGCTCGACAACCGCCCGGAGCTGCTGGCCCTGGTGGCCGGCGCCGGCAAAGTAGGCGTGGCCTGTGCCATGCTCAACACCTCTCAGAAAGGCAAGGTGCTGACCCACAGCATCAACCTGATTGAACCGAAAATGCTGGTGGTCGGGGACGAACTGCTGGAGCACGCCGAAGGCATTCGCAAAGAAATCGATCTTAAACACAGCAACCCGTTCCTTTACCTGGCCGACACCAACACCCTGAACATCTACGGCGACGCGCCGGAGGGCTACGTCAACCTGGCACAGGAAGTCAGCCGTTGCCCCTCGGCCCGGCCAACCCTGAGTAACCCGGTGGTAATGGGCGACACCGTGGTGTACCTGTACACCTCCGGCACCACCGGCCTGCCCAAGGCAGCCCCGGGTTCACACCGCAAATTCATCCGCGCCTACGGCGGCTTCGGCATGCTGTCCCTGGCCATGGAACCGGAAGACGTTCTCTACTGCACCCTGCCTCTGTACCACGGCACTGCGCTGCTGGTCTGCTGGGGCTCGGTACTGGCCGGCGGCTCAGCCATCGCCCTGCGCCGGAAATTCTCTGCCAGCGCCTTCTGGGACGATGTCCGCCGCTACAAAGCCACCACCTTCGGCTACGTGGGCGAACTCTGCCGCTACCTGCTGAACCAGCCCCCCAGCGACCAGGACCGCAACCACAGCCTGACCAAGATGATCGGCAACGGCCTGCGCCCCTCCATCTGGAAGGAATTCAAGGACCGCTTCGGCATTGAAACCGTGGCAGAGCTGTACGCCTCCTCAGAGGGCAACATCGGCTTCAGCAACTTCTTCAACATGGACAACACCGTCGGGTTCTCCACCGCGCCCTACAAACTGGTGAAATACCACGAAGGCACCCGGGACCCGATCCGCACCGAAAAAGGCCGGCTGGAAGAAGTGGAAAAAGGCGAACCGGGCTTACTGATTGGCGAAATCACCAAGAAATGGGCGTTCGAAGGTTACACCCAGAAAGAAGCCACCGAAAAATCCATCCTGCGAGACGCCTTCAAAAACGGCGACGCCTGGTTCAACACCGGTGACGTGCTGAAAGAAATCGGCTGCCGGCACCTGCAGTTCGTCGACCGAATGGGCGACACCTTCCGCTGGAAGGGCGAAAACGTCTCCACCACCGAGGTGGAAAACATCATCGACGGCTCCGGCATGGTGCAGGAAGCCATCGTGTACGGCGTGGAAATCCCGAACACCAACGGCAAGGCCGGCATGGTAACCCTGGTGCCCCAGAATCCGGAGGCAGATTTTGACGTGGACAGGCTGTTCGCTTACCTGAGCGACAACCTGCCAGCCTATGCCATTCCGGTGTTTGTGCGGGTAACCCACGCCATCGAGAAAACGGGAACGTTCAAGTACCGGAAGGTGGATATCCAGAAGCTCGGCTATTCCCTGGACCGGCCCCACGAGGAAGTCTATGCCTGGCTTCCCGGTACGTCCGGTTATACCCGACTGACGCCTGAGCTGGTTTCTGACATCGACTCTGGTGGGGTTCGGTTTTAGCCCTGAGTTGGGGCCTGTTTTCGGCCCTAGCCTGTTGGTTTTGGGGGGCGCGTCTGTGGGGCATGCCTCCCAGACGCCAATCCAACTTCGCAGTAATAGTCAAAAAACTCACCTTTGCGGCAATCAGCTTACTGACTATTACTCGTAGGCTGAAAGTCCGGGTTGGGGCGCGCTTCCAAAAAATTTCGGAGGCCATGGATGGCCGGAGAGAAGCGCACAGGGACGTGCTTGTAGCGGTTTTTTGGAAGCGCGCCCCAACCCGGGCACACCCCCGAAACAAACAGGCTAGGAGCCCAAGTTAAGCACCCACTCAAGCCCCGACACGAAGCACGACCTTGCCGGTAGCCCGACGACCTGTCAGGGCGCCCAGGGCTTCCGCGTATTGCTCGAAATCGAACACCTCGCTGACCTTCGGGTCGATTTTGCCCTCCGAGTACATCTGCAGCAACTCCATCATGTTCTGTGCACTCACCTCCGGCTCGTTGCGGGTAAAGGCACCCCAGAACACACCAACCACCGAGCAGCCCTTCAACAACGTCAGGTTGGCCGGCACTTTCGGGATATCGCCGGCGGCGAAGCCGATGATCAGGTGGCGGCCGTTCCAGGCCATGGTGCGCAGGGCCTGTTCGGTGAAGTCGCCGCCGACCGGGTCGTAGATCACGTCCACACCTTTGCCCTTGGTGAGCTTCTTCACCGCATCTTTCAGGGGCTCGTCGGTGTAGTTGATCAGCTCGTCGGCACCGGCATCCTTGGCGATGCGGAGCTTCTCGGAGCTGCTGGCCGCCGCAATCACTTTCGCACCCATGGCCTTGCCCAGTTCCACCGCTGCCAGGCCAACGCCACCGCTGGCGCCGAGCACCAGAAGGGTTTCGCCGGGCTGGAGGTTTGCGCGCTGTTTCAGTGCATAGTAGGAGGTGCCGTACACCATCATAAAGCCGGCGGCTTTTTCATCCGGCATGTTGTCCGGTACCGGCAGCAGGTTGGATTCCGGGGCGACGACTTCCTCGGCAAAGGCGCCGAAGCCGGTCAGGGCGGCTACCCGGTCGCCGGGTTTGAAGCGGGTAACCTTGTCGCCCACTTCAATGACTTCACCCGCCAGCTCACCGCCCGGGGAAAACGGCATGGGAGGCTGCAGCTGGTACTTGCCTTCAATGATCAGGGTATCGGGAAAGTTCAGGCCGGCGGCTTTCACGCGGATTTTTACGCCCCGGTCGCCCATTTTCGGGCTGGGTACGTCTTCGATGACCAGTGTTTCGGCGGGGCCGTACTCTTTGCACAGAATGGCTTTCATGATCTCTCCTGATGGCGCCGCCGCACACAGGGGGCACCGTTGTTGTTCGGTATTTTATTGAGGGAGATCAAGCTAAACAGAGTTCCGGTATGAAGCAAATAAAGTTAGCTTATCGGACTTTATTAGCCGTGCTAATAACAACGCGTGAGCCCTCCCACTTCAAGCACCTTGCGTTATCGACCGGATGAATCACAGGGAATTTTCGGCTATGCTTCGCGCTCCCGTTCTGAATGCATTTTTCATCCATTCTCAGCCCCAGAGCCGGCCATGTTCGACATTATCTACACCCTTGAAATGATCGGCATTGTGGCGTTTGCCATTTCCGGCATGATTGTCGCGCGCTCGAAAAACATGGATCCGGTGGGGGTCTTTGCCATCGGTTTCATTACCGCTCTGGGTGGCGGCACGCTGCGCGACCTGATCATGGACAACCACCCGCTTTACTGGATCAAGCACGAAGAGCAGCCGATCCTGATCCTGGCCATGGCAATTGTGTTCAGCTACTGGAGCCGGGCCCACAGCCTGAAAGAGTCCCGCATTGTGTTTCCAGACGCCATCGGGCTGGGCATTTTCTCCATCCTCGGCGCCCAGCTGGCGCTGGATCTTGGGCATTCGTGGTTTATTGCGTCCATGCTGGGAGTGATGACCGGATGCTTCGGCGGCGCCCTGCGCGACACCCTGTGTAACGAAGTGCCGTTTATCTTCCGTAAAGACCAGATCTACGCCTCCATCGCGTTTGCCGGCTGCTGGCTCTATTTCGTCTGCCAGTGGTTCCTGGAAAGCGAGTCCCTGGCCCTGACCATCGGTCTGT
This sequence comes from Marinobacter vinifirmus, assembly GCF_002258215.1. Classification (GTDB taxonomy): domain Bacteria; phylum Pseudomonadota; class Gammaproteobacteria; order Pseudomonadales; family Oleiphilaceae; genus Marinobacter; species Marinobacter vinifirmus. The sequence continues at coordinate 369,420 of NZ_NEFY01000001.1, read as the reverse complement.
CATTTATTGTCATTGTGCGGATGGCCGCCGTGCGTTTTGATATCCGTCTACAGAGAGATAACGCGGCTCACTGAACTGTCAATCATCCCTTGGCCTGAGGCCCGTGAGCCGGTAACATTGCCGTTTTTTCACCCAGTTCACGATTTCCGCACGTCAAAAGATTTTAAACTCCAACCCAGGCATCCTGAGAGGCAGACCCCCGTCATGCTTGAACGACTGTTCCAACTCCAGGCCCACGGCACTACTGTTCGTAAAGAAGTGGTAGCGGGCATTACCACCTTCCTGACCATGGCTTACATTATCGTGGTCAACCCCAGCCTACTTTCTTCCACCGGCATGGATTTCGGCGCCGTGTTCGTGGCGACCTGCCTGGCGGCGGTCATCGGCACACTGATCATGGGCCTGTGGGCCAACTACCCCATCGCACTTGCCCCGGGCATGGGCCTGAACGCGTTTTTCTCGTTCACCGTGGTCGGCAGCATGGGTTACAGCTGGCAGGTGGCGCTGGGGGCAGTGTTCCTGTCCGGCTTGCTGTTCTTCCTGCTGAGCATTTTCAAGGTGCGGGAATGGATCATCAATTCCATCCCCCTGTCCCTGCGATTCGGTATTTCCGCAGGTATCGGATTCTTCCTGGCCCTGATCGCCCTGAAGAACGCCGGCATTGTGGTGGATCATCCTGCCACGCTGGTCAGCCTGGGTGACGTGAAAGTGCCGGAGGCCCTGCTGTTCTTTGCCGGCTTTGTACTGATCTGTGCGCTCTCTTTCCGCCAGATTACCGGTTCTGTGATGATCGGCATTATTGCTATAACCGCCGCCGCCATGATGCTGGGCATGGTGGAGTATCAGGGTATTGTGTCTGCACCGCCGAGCATCGCCCCCACCTTTATGCAACTTGACCTGGCCGGCGCCCTGAACGTTGGCATGATCAGCGTGGTCTTTGCCTTCCTGTTTGTAGACCTGTTCGACACCTCCGGCACCCTGGTGGGCGCGGCCCAGAAAGGCGGTTTGCTGGACAAAGACGGCAAACTGCCGCGCCTGGGCCGGGCCCTGATGTCTGACTCTGTTGCCACCATGTCTGGCGCCGCACTGGGTACATCCACCACCACCAGTTACGTGGAATCCACTGCCGGTATCGCGGCCGGCGGCCGCACCGGCCTGACCGCAGTTGTGGTCGCCCTGCTGTTCCTGGCTTGCCTGCTGTTCTCACCCATTGCCAGTGTGATCCCGCCCTACGCCACGGCTCCGGCCCTGCTGTATGTAGCCTGCCTGATGGCCAGCGGGCTGAAACTGATCGACTGGGACGACATCACCGACACCGCACCGGCTATCGTGACCGCCCTGATGATGCCGCTGACGTTCTCCATCGCCCACGGCATTGCCCTTGGCTTCATCACCTATGTGGCGGTGAAAGCCCTCGCCGGCCGCTGGTCTGACCTGAACTGGAGCGTCACCGTGATTGCCGTCGTCTTCGTTCTGAAATTCATGTTCCTGGACCTGGCGTAAGCCGGGCCCGCACAGGTGAGTTATGGATTATTTTTCCGAAAGCATTAAAAAGGCTATCCGCACCGTACCGGACTGGCCCAAGCCGGGTGTGTCATTCCGCGACATCACTACGGTGCTGCAGGACAAAACAGCTTTTCGAAAGCTGATTGATGCCTTTGTACACCGCTACCACGGCCAGCATATTGATGCCGTGGCCGCCGTTGACGCCCGCGGCTTCATCATCGGCTCGGCCCTGGCCTATGAGCTGAACGCCTCGCTGGTGCTGGTGCGCAAGAAAGGCAAGCTGCCGTTCGACACCATGGTGGAAGACTACGAGCTGGAATACGGCACCGCGTCTGTCGAACTGCACAAAGATGCCTTCAAGCCCGGCGACAAAGTGGTGCTGGTGGACGACCTGATCGCTACCGGCGGCACCATGCTGGCCGCCACCCGGCTGATCCGCCGCATTGGTGCGGAAATTGTGGAAGTGGCCGCGATGATCGACCTGCCGGATCTGGGTGGCTCCCGCAAGCTGCAGGAAGAAGGCCTGCAGGTTTATACTGTGTGTTCATTCGACGGAGAATAACCACAGTTACAGGAGGCGACCATGCCCGATTATCAGCACCACTGGAAAGACGGTACCCCCGTTCACCTGCCCCTTGGCAAGATCGTGTGCATTGGTCGCAACTACGCCGAACACGCCCGGGAACTGAATAACCCGGTGCCGGACGAGCCGCTGCTGTTTATCAAACCCTCTACAGCAGCGGTTCATATTACCCGCCCGCTGGATTTCCCTCGCAATCAGGGCGCGGTGCACTTTGAAACCGAACTCGCGGTACTCATCGGCCGCCCACTCACCCATGCCTCCGAGAGCGAAGCTGAAGCTGCCATTCTGGGATACGGCCTGGCGCTGGACCTGACCCTTCGGGATATCCAAAGCAAGCTCAAGGAAAAGGGCCAGCCCTGGGAACGGGCCAAGGCCTTTGACGGCGCCTGCCCGCTCTCGCCTTTCGTGCCCGCCGACAAACTTCCGAAGGACAACATTCACTTCACCCTGGACATTAACGGCCAGCGCCAACAGACCGGCGACACCCGTGATATGCTGAACCCCATCGTACCGCTGATTGCCCACATGAGCAGCCAGTTCACCCTGCAACCGGGGGACGTGGTACTGACCGGAACCCCGAAAGGCGTTGGCCCGCTGGAATCCGGCCAGACCCTGTCGCTGGAACTGGAAGATCTGCTGTTTGTGGAAACCACAGTGGTCTGAAATGCCTGCCTGAACGCATATTCAGGCACATCATCAGTTTCAGGGAACACCCAGCACCATGGCGAAGAAACCGGTAACCTCACGCACAGGTCGATTCTTCAAACTGGCCGGCATGACCGCCTCGGTGGCCGGCCAGTACGCTGGCCAAAGGGCACGGCGTATGTTCCGCACCGTGGATGACGAAAGCGCCCGCAGCGAAAGCTACACCCGCATGGCCGACGAGATTGCCGATACCCTGGGTGAGCTCAAGGGCGCCGTCATGAAAGTGGGCCAGATTGCCTCCCAGACCCAGGACTTCCTGCCCAAGGAGTTCTCCCAGGCGCTGGAAAAACTCCAGAAAGAAGCCCCACCCATGCCCTTCGAGGTCATTCTGGAACAGGTGGAAAGCGAACTGGGCAAACCGGTGGGCGAGTTGTTCGAATACCTTCAGGAAACACCCTACGCCTCCGCCTCCATCGGCCAGGTACACCGCGCCCGCCTGCACGACGGCACTGACGTGATCGTAAAGGTCCAGTACCCTGGCGTGGACGAATCCTGCGATTCAGACCTGAAACAGCTGCGCCTGGCCCTGAAACTGGGCGGCCTTTTGAGAATGCCGAAGGAAACGGTAGACCAGCTGTTCGGCGAAATCCGCCTGCGCCTGAAAGAAGAACTGGATTACGAAAACGAAGCCCGCAACCTGAAACTCTTCCACGACTTCCACAAAGACCAGCCGTGGGTACTGATTCCGGAAGTGATCGACAGCCACTCCACCCGTCGGGTTCTGACCCTGGAGCTGGTGGAGGGCGACCACGTCAGCAAGGTCACACCCGAACGCTACAGCCAGGAAACCCTGAACGACATCGGCCACCGAATCTTCACCATCATGGCCGACCAGCTGTTCCGCTTCCAGTGCATCCACGGCGACCCCCACGCTGGGAACTTCGCCTACCGGCCGGATGGCACCATCATCATGTATGACTTTGGCTGCGTGAAGAAACTGAAGCCGGAGATTGTAGAGGCGTACCGTAAGGCTCTGATCGCGGCTCTGGACGAGGACTACCAGGCACTCGACGAGTACCTGATTGATTTGGGCGCCCGCGTGGACAACCAGCCGGCGGTCGATGAGGCTTATTACGCCATGTGGCGGGACATTCTGATCATCCCGTTCCTGAATGATGAACCCTATGACTTTGCCGAGGCAGACATCCACAAGCACGTCGCGGCGAAAACCAGTACGGTGTTCAAGTATCTGGATTACTTCAAGCCGCCAGTGGAAAGTATCTTTATTGACCGAATGATTGCCGGGCATTACTGGATGTTGAAACGCTTAGGTGTTCAGGCAGCATTCAGAAGTGAACTGGAGAAATACCTCCGAGGTTGAGGCAAGAGTCCTGTCGGGGAGGGCCAACTATGGAGCACAGCGCTGCTATGGGGAAGGCTTTCCAAAACACGCTCCTTGCGGCACATCCATGTGACGCTTGGGCTCCGCCATCCATGGCTCCGCACAGTTTTGGAAAGCCTTCCCCATAGCAGCACTCCCAACATGGGTGCTAGCCCAACATTCTGACCCACTCATTCAAGCCATCGCTGGCGCCTTTCCGGATCACTCTGGCACGTGAAACCGAGGCCGGCTCGCCCGGGTCGATCACTGTGATGGGCACATCGATATCCACTTCATAGACCAGCCCGGCCGCCGGATACACCTGCAGCGATGTCCCTACAATCAGTAACTGGTCTGCCGTGCGCACCACTTCTGCAGCGGCATCCAGCATCGGTACTTCCTCACCGAACCAGACAATGTGCGGGCGAAGCTGGGCCCCCAGATCACAGGTGTCACCGGGCTTGATGTCGCTGTACCCGATATCGTAGATCAGCTCGGGGTTAACCGAGCTGCGTGCCTTGCTGAGTTCACCGTGAAGGTGGATCACGTTGGAGGAGCCGCCCCGCTCGTGCAGGTCATCCACGTTCTGGGTGACTACGGTAACCCGGTAGCGGTTTTCCAGTTCGGCTAGCAGGCGGTGGGCAGGGTTCGGCTGGACCGACAGCAACTGCCGGCGGCGTTCGTTGTAGAACCGTAACACCAGGTCACGGTTGCGTTCGAACGCCTCCGGCGTGGCTACGTCGTACACACTGTGCTGCTCCCACAACCCGCCGTTGTCACGGAAGGTGGAGAGGCCGCTTTCGGCGCTGATGCCAGCGCCGGTGAGTACTACGATGTGCTCTTGCATCAGTCGAAGATCTTGCCCGGGTTGATGATACCGTTGGGGTCGAACACCTGCTTGATACCTTTAAGATAGGCGATTTCCGCCTCGCTGCGGGTGTAATGCAGGTAGGGCTTCTTGGTCATGCCCACGCCGTGCTCGGCAGACACACTGCCCTGGTAACGCTCGACAATCTCGAACACCCACTTGTTCACCTGCTGGCACTTCTCGAAGAAGTCTTCCTTGGCCATGTCTTTCGGCTTCAGGATGTTCAGGTGCAGGTTGCCGTCGCCGATGTGCCCGAACCAGATGATTTCGAAGTCCGGGTAGTGTTCGGTGACGACGTCGTCGATTTCCTGCAGGAAGCCCGGCACCTTCGAGACCACCACAGAAACGTCGTTCTTGTAGGGAATACGCGGGGCTATGGACTCGGAAATCCGCTCCCGCAGCTGCCACAGGTTCTGGGCCTGGGTTTCGCTCTGGCTGATTACGCCGTCCAGTACCCAGCCTTCTTCTACGCAGTGTTCGAACAGTGACATGGCATCGTCCATGACCTGGTCCGAAACCGCCTCGAATTCCAGCAGCGCGTAGTACGGCGCTTCGGTCTCGAACGGGGCCTGTACCTGACCGTGGGCCAGTACGTGGTTCATCGCCTGGTGGGAGAAAAATTCGTAGGCGGTCAGGTCCAGCTTGCTCTGGAACTTCTGCAGCACGTCCATGGTGTTGGTCAGGTCGCCCAGGCCCAGCACCAGTACCGTGAGGTTATCCGGCTGGCGGGTAAGCTTCATGGTGGCTTCGGTAATGAAGCCCAGGGTGCCCTCGGCGCCAATAAACAGGTGGCGCAGGTCGTAGCCGGTGTTGTTCTTTTCCAGGTCCTTGTTCAGGTCCAGGATATCGCCCTTGCCGGTGACCACTTTCAGGCCGGCTACCCAGTCGCGGCTCATGCCGTAGCGGATCACCTTGATGCCGCCGGCGTTGGTAGACAGGTTGCCGCCCAGCTGGCTGGAACCGGCAGAGGCGAAGTCCACCGGGTAGTACAGGCCGTTTTCCTCGGCGAAGTTCTGCAGCTGTTCGGTCACCACGCCCGACTGACAACGTACCGTGCGGTCGCTGGCATTGAATTCCAGGATCTGGTTCATGTTATCGAACGCCACTACCACCTCGCCGTTGGCGGCAACGGCGCCGGCGCTCAGGCCGGTACGTCCGCCGGAAGGCACCAGGGCCACCTTGTGCTCGTTGGCAAACTTCACCACAGCCTGCACCTGCTCGGTGGTCTTCGGCAGCACGATCGCCAGGGGCTTGGGCGGATGGATTTTGGTCCAGTCCTTGCCATAGGAGTCCAGGTCGGCCGGATCGGTCAGAACCTTGCCCGGAGCGTCGCCGGTAGCCACCAGCTCTTTAAGGGAAGCAATGATCTGTTCGGAATTCATGGGTGTGTCTGTCTCTCAGGTTGGGCCGCGCGTGGTCAGAAGGCGTTCACAAAGAATTGATTCAGGCAAACCGGCGCGCTGTGAAAATCTCCGTTTATGGTATCATACCGCCCCTGTTCTGTGAGCCGGGTTGACGATCCCCGGCCGCGGTCATTTCACGTGACGAAAGGTTCGGAAGCTAGCCCATGTCAAATACGTCTCTCGAAAAGAGCAAAATCCGGATCCTGCTGCTGGAAGGCGTGCATCAATCTGCCATTGATACCCTGAACGCTGCGGGTTACACCAACATCGAGTACCTGACCCATTCACTGGGCGAGGAAAACCTGATCGAGAAGATTGCCGATGCGCACTTCGTCGGTATCCGGTCTCGCACCCAGCTGACCGAGAAAGTATTTGAAGCTGCCAAGAAGCTGGTGGCTGTGGGCTGTTTCTGCATTGGCACCAACCAGGTGGACCTGCAGGCTGCAACCCGCCGTGGTGTTGCCGTTTTCAACGCACCTTTCTCCAACACCCGTTCCGTAGCCGAGCTGGTTCTGGCACAGGCCATCCTGCTGCTGCGTGGCGTGCCCGAGAAGAGCGCCAAGGCGCATCGGGGTGAGTGGATCAAGTCCGCCAAGAACAGCTACGAAATCCGTGGCAAGAAGCTGGGCATCATCGGCTACGGCAACATCGGTACCCAGTTCAGTGTCCTGGCCGAGAGCCTGGGCATGGACGTGTATTTCTACGACGTGGTTTCCAAGCTGTCGATCGGTAACGCCACCCAGGTGGGCACCCTGCAGGAACTGCTGAACATTGCAGACGTCGTTTCCCTGCACGTGCCGGAAACCCCGGCCACCAAGTACATGTTCAAGGCCGAGCAGTTCGCCCAGATGAAGCCTGGCTCCATCCTGATGAACGCGTCCCGCGGCACCGTGGTCGACATCGACGCGCTGGCCGACGCCCTGCGCTCCGGCAAGCTGCTGGGCGCTGCGGTAGACGTATTCCCGGTTGAGCCGAAGTCCAACGATGAAGAGTTTGTGTCTCCGCTGCGCGAGTTCGACAACTGCATCCTGACTCCGCACGTAGGTGGCTCCACCATCGAAGCCCAGGAAAACATCGGCCGTGAAGTGGCCGAGAAGCTGGCCATGTACAGCGACAACGGCACCTCTGTGTCTTCCGTGAACTTCCCGGAAGTCGCCCTGCCGTCGCACCCGAACCAGCACCGCCTGCTGCACATTCACGAGAACGTGCCGGGCGTGATGTCCGAGATCAACCAGGTGTTCTCCGAGAACAGCATCAACGTGTGCGGCCAGTACCTGCAGACCAAGGAAGATATCGGCTACGTAGTCGTGGATGTCGACAAGGCCTACGGCGAACTGGCCCTGGAAAAACTGCGTCAGGTGAAAGGCACGATTCGCTGCCGCGTTCTGTTCTGACCCGGTTTTCACCAGCCGTAAAAAAACCCCGCAGGCTTTCGCCTCCGGGGTTTTCTTTTGCGCTGGGAGCGGAGAATTACTGCTCCATCGGCACCAAAGTCAGCTCAACGCGACGGTTCTGCTCACGGCCCGCTGAGGTATCGTTAGAAGCAACCGGGTAGCGCTCGCCATAACCGGTCGCACGGGTACGGCGCGGCTCGATGCCCTGGTTCAGCAGGAAGTCCCGCACTGAAGAGGCACGGCGCTCACTCAGCAGCTGGTTGTAGCTGTCGGAACCGGTGCTGTCGGTGTGGCCTTCAATCTGGATGATGGTCTTGTCGAACTCTTTCAGTACCAGGGCTACAGACTCCAGGGTGCCGGTAAAGCCGGAACGGATGCTGGACTGGTCTGTGTCAAAGGTGATGTTGCCCGGCATAACCAGCTCGATCTGGTCGCCATTACGGACGACGCGAACACCGGTGCCTTCCAGCTTCTGACGCAGCTGCGCTTCCTGGCGGTCCATGTAGTAACCGATACCACCACCAACAGCCGCACCACTGGCAGCGCCGATCAGGGCACCCTTGCCGCGGTCACTGCTGCTGGATGTAGCCGCACCCACGGCAGCACCGCCCAGGGCACCGATAATGCTGCCCTTGGTGGCGTTAGAGGTTTTCTCTTCGCCGGTGTACGGGTCGTACGTCATACAGCCACTCATACCAACGGTGGCAACTGCGAAAGCAAGGATTGTCTTCTTCATGGTTTTCTCCTGCGTCGGTTTTTCTTGCGGCCCTGCCAGATCCGGCGCCGGCCATTTCATTCCGAGAATGTTTCAATAATGGTGTTAAACACCGTAGCCTGCAAATCCTGGGCTTCGTTTACCAGATGATGACGACCATCCGGAATTCTTCGTTCCCTCACAGAGGAAAATTTATTACGGATAATGCGCAGATTGTGCTGCCAGTCTACGGTGGTGTCTTTCTCGCCCTGCACCACGGTAACCGGAAAATCCACCGGCCTGGCCGACTCGATGTGCGGCACCCATTTTTTCAGGGCCGTTACCCAATCAACGTGCACCGCACGGGCCTGGAGCGGGTCATGCTCACGCAAAAACTTCAGAAACCGCGTATTCCCGCTGTTTTCGTTAAAGGCTCGCTTCCATCGGGTCAGAAACGGTTTGACCACGCTGTGCAGCACCCTGGCACCTAACCAGCCCATGGGCCGAACGAGGGGCGCCAGCAGGACCACTCTCCGGAATGCGGAGGTGTCCTGGTCGTGGTGGTTGGACAGCAGGTAGTCAATCAGGATCGCCCCACCGGTACTCTGGCCCACAGCAAACCAGGGCCCGCGCACCATGTCTTTCACCTCAGCCATGACCTCAGATAACACCGCCTGGTATTCCAGGAAACTGCCAATGGCTGCCGGTGTGCCGCTGGACAGCCCGTGCCCGGGCTGGTCGTAGGTCAGCACATCAAAGCCGGCGCCCAGGCAACGGTCAATCAGCTGGGTATACAGCCCCACGTGGTCAAAGTAACCATGCAGGATGAACACCGTGCCCTTGCCCCCTGCCGCCTCCGGCAGCCGGAAGTAATGCACCATGACTTCGTGCCGGTCTGCCTTTACGTAGCCCTGATGGTAAGCCACCTCCGGGTGCTCCACCCAGAGATCCAGGCCGTAAAAACGGCAATAGGCTTCCATCTCAACACTGAGGTCCCGGCGCTCGGCCGGGTCGAAAGGCTCCAGACGCTCCAGCAGGGAATGTCTGTCCCAATTCGGTATTTCTATGGTATCTGTTTTCCAGTACACGTAGAGTTAAACGCCTGTCATGAATCCATAAATGCCAGTCATCCTAACGCATTCACAAGGGAGAACACAGATGTTCCAGCCGCTTCTTGAGGCCGGGTTGAGAGGGACCATGCACCGTTTTGTGAAGCCCGTCCTGTCCCGGGCGTTTCCGTTATCGGTGCAGCGCCGATACACCCGGGAAGCTTATCGAACATCCTACCCGCCTAAAGACGTCAGTTTCGCGTGGGAAGACCTGGGCGATGTACCGGTGCTGCGCGCCTCCCCGGAAGACCGTTCTGGCGGCACCGTACTGTATTTTCACGGCGGAGGCTATGTTATGGGCTCTGCCGATACCCACCGGGGCATTGCCGGCCATCTGGCCAAATTCTCTGGCTGCGACGTACTGATTCCGGATTACCGGCTGGCGCCGGAGCATCCGTTTCCAGCCGCGCCGGACGATGCCGAAGCCGTATATCTGGCCTTGATCAACCAGGGGGTAAGCCCCGGCTCCATTGCCCTGGCCGGAGATTCCGCCGGCGGCGGTCTGTCGGTGGTACTGGCCATGCGATTGCGCGACCACGGTCATCCACTACCCTCATCCGTCACCTGCTTCTCGCCCTGGACAGATCTGTCAGAAAAGGATCTTTACACTCCGGAATGTGAACCGGTCCTGCACGCTGCCTGGACCTTCAAAGCCGCGAAAATGTATGCCAACGGCGTGCCTTTGACGCACCCGCTGGTGTCGCCTGTCTACGGTGACCTGAGTGGCCTGCCTCCCCTGCTGATTCAGGTCGGAAGCCAGGAAGTTCTGCTCAACGACGCCCGTCGATTGGCGGAGGCGGCCAAACAGGAACACGTGGAAACCACGCTGGAGATCTACAACAATCTCTGGCATGTATTCCAGGTGCACGCCTCGCAGCTTGACCGGGCCAGAGACGCTCTGGCCGTTGCCGGGCGTCACATCAGGCATCATCTTCAAGCCTGACGACACCCCGGATCAAAGCTTCCTTTCGAACCTTGGGCCAGCGCTTGACCTGCCATTCCAGTCGGGAGGCGCGGCTCCTGTCGCCGGCAGGTACATGGAACTCCAGGGTTAACGGCCCTTTACCTCTCAGGCTCCGGGCACCTTTAGGTGCCCCCGCCTGATGCTCGGCAAACCGCCGCTCCACATCTGTGGCAATTCCGGTGTAGAGGCTACCCGATGCGGTGCGAACAAGGTACAGATACCAGTTCTCAGCCATGGTTCAACGCCTGCTCCCGGTCACGGATCTTCTTCTGCTGCAGCCATAATCCCGCAATGATCAGCACCAGCCCGACGTAGGTCGAGGTGAGAATAACTTCGCCCAGAATGAAGTATATAAACACGAGGGACAGAAACGGCGAGATAAAAATCAGATTGCTCACTTTCGAGGTGTTTTCTGCTTTTTTCATGGCCTGGGACCACAGCACAAAGGCTATGCCCATTTCAAAAACGCCGACGTAAACCGCAGCGGCCATCGAACTCCCGATCGGCATTGCCAACCCCGCCGTCTGCCAGCACACCAGCACAATGACCGGCAGTCCAAATAGAAAATTAAAAAACAGGCCAACCACCGGGTCCCGGGTATCCCGGGTGGCAATAATCCAGTAAGACGCCCAAACCAGCGTGCTGCCCAACGCCAGCGAGACACCGAGCGGGTCTGAGAATGAGAGCGAGGTTACGGCACCACGGGTGGCGATCACTACCACTCCGGCGTAACACACCAACCCCGCCAGAATATCGATCCTGCGCAGTTTCTGCCCCAGAAACGGCACCGACAGATAGGCCAGCACCAGTGCCCAGGTGTAGTTCAGAGGCTGAGCCTCCTGGGCGGGCAGACGGTCGAACGCACCAAACAGCAGAAAGTAGTACAGACAGGGATTGATCAGCCCCATCAGCATGGACTGCAGGTATTGGCCACGCCGCAAACGGAACACCAGTCCCCAGCGCCCCTGTAGCATGAGGATAGCCGCCATCACGACGATGGATGCGGTACAGGCCACCAGCAGCATCTGAACCGGCGCAAGATCCGCCAGTGACAATTTGAAGGCGGTAGCAACGGTCGACCACAGCAGCACCGTGGCAAGGCCGTACATCATGGCCTGTTTCTGATCAGTCATGCCCATGCTCCAAATCCGACTCCAGCCAGCGATACAGTGTTCTGCGATTAATGCCGAGTATCTGGGCCGCCCGGCGTTTATTACCATCAACGGCAGCCATGACCCGGCGCACGTAATCCTGCTGGAGCATTTCCAGGGTGGGCCATTCGGAAAGTTTCCCGGGCGAAGCGGCAACGGCAGCCTGAACAATCCCGCCCTGGCGCTTCCGGATGCGTTCGGGCAAATGCTCGGGCTGTATGGTATCGCTTTCACAAAAAGTGACCGCCCGCTCAATCGCACTGGACAGCTCACGCACATTGCCCGGGAACGGATAATCGCGGAGTATCCTTAACGTGACGTCACTGAACTTCAGGAACCCCCGGCTGTGGCGGCGTGCTGCCTCACCCAGAAAATGCATGGCCAGCAATTCAACATCCTCATCCCGCTCCCTCAGGGGAGGCACCGTTAACGACAGGGTTTCAAGGCGATAATACAGGTCTTCACGGAATTGGCCCTGCTCAACAGCCCTAAGTAAATCCACATGCGTTGCCGCCAGAATGCGAACATCCACCATTTCCTCATGGTCAGCTCCCACTGGTTTGATGCAGCCCTCCTGCAACACCCGAAGCAGTTTGGCTTGCAGCGCCAATGGCATTTCCCCAATCTCGTCCAGCAGCAAGGTGCCACCGCTCGCCTCTGCAAACAGCCCCCGACGGGCCTGCCGTGCACCGGTAAAAGCACCAGCCTCGTGACCGAAGAATTCACTTTCCATCAAGTCTGGCGGTATTCCGGCACAATTCACCGCAAGGAACGGCTGCGCTGAGCGTTCGCTTTGCTGGTGGATTGCCCTCGCAACCAGCTCTTTCCCGGTTCCACTTTCGCCATTAATCAGAACCGCGGCCTGACTGCGGGCAACCTGGCGAATGTCTGACCTGAGGCGATCCATCATCGCACTGCCGCCGATCAAGCCCATGTTTTCATCGCCGCCGCGCCCGGACTGATACTCCGCCAACTGCCGGTTCAGATCCGCCTGGGCCAGCAACCGCTTGATCTTTAACCGGAGATGATCCGTTGAGAGCGGCTTGGTCAGAAAATCATCAGCGCCGGCCTTCAAGGCATCGACCGCCTGGTCCACCGTCCCAAACGCGGTAATCACGATAAAGGGAATACCGGGATGCTCGGCCTGCTGAAGCGACAGAATCTCCAGACCGTCACCATCGGGCAAGCGCAGATCCGACACGATCAGGCCCGGGCGTTCGTCTGTCAGAGCAGTCCGCGCCTCGGCCACCATACTGACCCTGCGTACGCGGTAACCATCCACTTCCAACTCCTCCATCAGCAGCTGGCCAAGGCTGGCGTCATCTTCGACCAGCAGGATCGTGACAGGCCGGCTGCTCATTGGCCCACCTCTTTCGGAAAATACAGCGCCATACCACAACCGCCCAACTCACTATCAATCACTTCAACGGATCCCCCGTGTTCTTTCATGACACTCTGAACCACTGCCAGCCCTAACCCCGTGCCTTCGCCGGCCGGGCGGGTGCTGAAGAACGGCTCGAAAACCCTGGCGTGATGCTCTGCCGGTATACCAGGGCCATCGTCCTCGACCCGGAACACCCAAAACTCCCCGGTCTCGCCGACAGAGAGCGCGACCTGTTTCCGGCCAGCCTGACAGGCATTTCTCACCACATTCAGACACGCCAGGCCAACCCGGAGCGGCTCTGCCCGTGTCGGCATCGGCCTGTCAAAAGCGTCGGCTTGCAGCGAAACCGCCTGGCAGCGCCTGTCTTCACGGGCGCGGGTAACGACGTCCTCGAGAATGTCTGCCAGGTTTACGGGTCGCCGGGACTCGGGCACATGCCGGAAACAGTCCAGCAGTTGCTGGATAATCATGGTCATCCGGTCCACCTGATGTTCGATATCATCCAGATGCCGTTGCTGCTCCTGCTCCAGCCCGGCCCTGGCCAGAATGCGGGCCCGGCCCTGAATAACGTTCAGAGGCGCCCCCAGTTCGTGAGCTACCCCGCCTGCGACCCGGCCAATCATCGCCACTTTCTCCTGGTATTCCAGCTGTTCTGCCAGCGCCCGTTCCCGGGCAATCCTGTCTTCGATTTCGGCCTCGGCCTCGGCCATTCGTTCGCCCAGAGCACGAATGCCCTGCTGGATCTGGCGCAGCTCCTGTGGCCCTGCCTCCGGAGTCTCCAACCGCCAGGCGCCCGGTTGCAGAGAAGCCATGCTCTCCAGCAAACGGTTCACATGTCGCCCCACGGTGCGGTAATGCCCCAGAACGACAACGAGGATGATGGTGGCCGCAATCATCGACCAGATCACCACTGCCCACCAACGGCTGGTGGCCACCAGGTCATGGAAATCACTGCGTTGCCGCGTTACCTGCAACAAACCCTGAATCCGCCCGTCTTCCGCAACCAGCGGCGTGAACTGGGAAAACACCGACTCGCCATCCACCCAACGAAACGCGCCCCCGAGCTCACCACTGGCGATTGCCTTTTCGGCGCTGGCGCTATTGGTGACATCGGAGTCAGCAACACCGAGACTGGCCACCCGGTCACCCTCTGCGTCAAACACCGAGGCCCCGGAAATGCGCCCGATCTGGAAGATGGATTTCAGGGATTCGCCCAGGACCAGTTCATCGCTTTCGGCCAGCGCCTTACTCACCGGCCCGCTGACCGCTCGCGCCACCAGTTCCAGGTCTTCACGAAGGCGATCGTTCAGAGCGCGCTCTACCGCCCCCATGCCAATGTAGATAGCAATGCCACTGAACAGCAGCAGCGGCACTACAATACTGAGCACCAACGTTAATTGCAGCGACCGGAACAGTGCTCCCACCCGTTTTCCCATCAACGCCATAAACACCACTCTGCAGAAATGTCACAGCCTTTCTGCCACATGTGGCATTTTGCCACAAGACAGATTACTGAGCTTTAACCATAGAGCATCCATAAACTACTGTTTTTATTGCCTTTATAGAGAAATCAAAACCTGGCACGGGAATCGCTATTGTCACATCGACATTCACAAGTTTGTGGCTGGACGACCGAGCCGGCCTCATTAAAACCAGGAGTAAAGCTATGAACAAACTGCTTGTATCCATCACCGCATCTCTGGCACTGCTGGCAACCGCACCGGTGATAGCACAACAGAACCCGGCCCCGGCCGAACAGGGCTCGGGTTACAGCAACCCCGCCGCCGCAGGCAGCCAAAGCACCAATTACAGCGATGCTGAGCTGAAACAATTCATTGAGGCACAATCCGGTGTTATGGAAGTGCGAGAGGAATACATCGAGAAGATCGAATCAGCCGAGTCTCAGCAGAAGGCCCAGGAACTGCAGATGGAAGCCAATGATGAAATGGTCTCGGTGATCGAAGACGTGGGTATCGATATCCCCACCTATAACGCCATTGCCACCGCTTACAGCAGTGAGCCGAAGGTACGCAACCGCGTTGACGCTCTGATGTAAATTTCCTGCATCCGGTTCGTCGTCTGGCCCCGCTTCGGCGGGGCTTTTTTGTGGCTGTTCGTCTGGCGTTTACACATCGGCCTTTTCTCCTCGGTCTGTTGTGTTACCTTTTCCCTCTAGACTCAAATGTGCCGGATTCTGGAGCCCTGAATACAATGACCAAACGCCACCCGCTTCTCAGCTTCAGCCTCGTTGCCACTGCGGCAGTGATGCTGCTGACCGGCTGCTCCGACAATGGCTCCTCGTCAGCCGCGCAGAGTTCGGCGGACGGCAAACCAGAGTATCCGGTCACCTGGCGCTTTGCCCTGGAAGAGATTGAAGGCAGTGTTCAGCATCTTTACGCATAGCAGTTCAGGGAACAGGTCGAAGCGCTGTCTGGTGGAAGGATTGAGGTCGATGTCTTTCCTTATGGCTCTTTGGGCACCTCGGCCCAACTGACAGAACTGACTCGCAACGGCTCAGTCAACCTGGCCTTTGCCTCGCCCGGCCACCTGGCCGATACCGTTCCGGAAACCGGCCTTTTTAATCTTCACTTCCTGCTTCCGGAAGAACAGGAACCGGCCCGTCGCCTTCTGGAGGCGCCCGCGTTTATTTCCGCATTTGAACCGGCCTACCACAACGCTGGCCTGCAACTGCTGGGGTTCGTGCCGGAAGGCTGGATGACCTGGACGGCCAACAACCCCCTGAGAACCCCCGCCGATTTCCAGGGGTTAAGATTTCGCACCATGACCTCGGAAACCGCAGCAGAGGCTTTCCGAAGCTATGGTGCTGACCCCGTACAGACGCCTTTCGCCCAGGTATACAGCGATCTCCAGCTCGGCAACATCGACGGCCAGAGCAACCCGGTGTTTGCTATTGAGGAAATGGGGTTCCATGAAGTCCAGAACGTCATGACCATGGCCAGGGCCTCACGGTTTATCGCATCTGTTGTGGCCAATGAGGACTGGTTCGCAGGACTCCCCTCGCAGGAACGGAAATGGCTGGAGGAAACCATTGCACAGCTATCCGAGGAAGCCTGGACTCTCCAGGAGGACCTGAACAAGGAGCGGCTGGAGACCATACTGGAACAGGGCGGTATCCGGGTCGTACGGCTGACGGAAACTGAAAGGGAGGCCTTCCGGGATGCGAGCCTGCCTGCCCGGCAACGCTTTATTGAACTGACCGGAGAGAAAGGCCAGGCGCTGATTCAGCGGGCAACGTCGATTGCGGGTGACTGATCAACCCTGCCCGGATCAGGCTTTCTGAGCCTGCAGATAAGGGTAGGAGACCATCGGGACACCCTCGTCACCACAGATCTCCGCGGCCCTTGCGGTCAGGTCTGAAATGAAACGCGCCTGCTCTCTGGGCTCCAGCGGGTAGGCTTTCAACCGATAGCACATACCGGTCTCCCGTGCGGCAACCGTGACCAGCACCGGCTGGTAGGTTTTGGTGAGCGGGCAGGCAAAGATCGCATCCCGGAACAGGCCCAGCATCCGGCCGACATCGTGGTTCGGGTCCAGAAAAACCTCGGCCACGCACATCAGGTTATCGGTGCCGTCATTGCCATTGGCCAGCAGCGTATTCCACAGCAGGCTGTGGGGAATCACAATCACGGTATCATCCAGCGTCACGATTTCTGCGGCCCGGGTACCGATACTTCGCACCTCACCATAGCGACCGTTCACTTCGATCCAGTCACCCGGTCGGTAAGGCATTTCATAGAGCGTAACGATACCTGCAATGAGGCTGTTGGCGTAGTCCTTGAACGCAAAACCCAAGGCAAGACCCAGGGCACCGAAGATAGCAATCATGTTCTCGAATGAGGGTTCCACCAGAATGGGCACCACCACAATGATGGTCAGAACAATGACCAGAAGCCGGAAAAGAGGAACGGATGCGAGAAGGTACAGCCTCGGTTTTCCCGATAGTTTCGCAGCCAGTACCGGAACTGCTTTCTGAACCATCAGAATCAGCAACGAAGCCGCAACAATGACCGCCAGGGCTTCCAGCAAAGCCTCGGAGGTAATTGAAGACAGCGCGTCCTTGATACCGAAATCGCCCATAACCGTTTCTCCTAGAAGCTGTCCACCGGATACCCTTTGGATTGCAGATACCGCCGGACGGCCGGATACGCCAATGCCTGCACCCGAAAGATGCCTTCCTGCTCATCGCCGGTCACTACGTCGGCTCGTTCCAGCCGGGACAGCGCTATCCGCAGTTCCTCGCCAGGCAACCCCGAAGTCAGCTCCAGCTGCCCCAGGCCCAGGCCGCCATGCATCAACAACGCATGCAGCAGGTAGCCGGACTGCCGGGCTGAACTCTGGGGCACGGCAGGCAAACTCAGCTGATCCAGTGGCGCCACCCAACACTGGCGGCCATCTTGATGTGCATCCTCTTCCCCTTGCTGCTGCGTCTCGTCCTCGGGCCGTGCCCGAAGAGTTCGGCGCCAGATAGCCAGGGCAACGCCCGGATTTCCCCGAGCCAAAGTGGCCAGATCCCGGGTAAACAGGCTGTATTTTCGCTCGTCGTCCCCGGTTGGCGCCGGCAGTACATACAGGCCATCCTGGGTCATTCTCGCCGTCAGTGGTCCTTGCGGGCGCTCCCCCGCCAGATGTCCAAGCCAGTTGGTAAGACGATCCCCGGACAAAGGGCTGGGGGTCAATGGCGCCAGGTGGAGCTCTGGCAGATACTGAGTCCAGAACTTCCAACACCAGCCGGAACAGCCAATGATGCCCTCACCCACTTTATCCCGCGCAAGGCGCGCGAATAATTCACGCAACAAACCAAGACCGGACCGGTGTCGCAGCCAGAAATCCGCCAGTTCCGGTATTACCCAGTCATCGTCCTGAAGCTGGTGATCCCACCAGCCGGTAATGTCTCTTTCAGGCATTAACAGATTGTCCGGCGGGGCTATCACCCGCCGACCCGAGGCCCGCAACGCTTCGGCAATACCTGAGAATGGTGGTGCCACCAGAAAACTGGTCTTGCGTGACTGTCCACCCGACCGGCGCAACTGTTCCAGTTCGTTCAATAAAGCCCGGGCAAGTTCTTCACGATCCGGTACCGGGGCATAGTCCTGAATCTGGCGTTCCGACAGGGTAGGCAGATCATCCAGACTTCTGAACGCCTGTTCGTCGGGATGAATGCCTGCTTTTAACTGATCCAGAATATCCCGGAGACCACTGCGAATGGTTCTGCGGACGGAGGTCTCCGGAACACGCCATTGCTCCAGAGGAATCAGTCCGCCAGGCAGGCATGGGTGATCAGCTTGGTTGTTGTCAGTCAACGGCGATACTCCGGGCCTATTCAGGCACCAGCCAATCCATGGAAGGCGACAGACCGAGCCGATCGGGGCCGGTCAGATCCGACATCATGGCCGCAAAACGTTCATCGAACCCCCAGGGCGGGTTCACAATCAGCATGCCGGAACCCACCATGCCCCGTTCGGGCGGCTGATCCAGCATAACCTCGCACTGAAGAATCTTGCGCACCGAACCGGACGCCCTCAGCGAATCCATCAGCTTTTGTTCCAGGCCACTGGTTAACAGGGGATACCAGATAAGATAGACGCCATGGCGGCATTTTTTCCACGCGTCCATCAATGTCCGGGCTACGGCCTCATAATCGGTTTTGATTTCGTAAGAAGGATCAATCAGCGCCAACAGTCGTGGCTGTGCCGGCGGCAAGCATTTCAGGAGCCCTTTCAGGCCATCCTCATGGCGCACCTTCACCCCCACTTCATCAGCCCACTGCGCCAGCTGACGCTCTTCCGAAGGGTGCAGCTCGAAAGCGGTGACGGAATCACCCGGTCGGCAAAATTCCGCAAACCATGCCGGTGAGCCCGGATACGTCTGTAGCGGCCCATTGCCCGGGTTGTACCGCGCCAATACCTCCAGAACCGGCTGCCAGTCGCCGGAGGCCAGTTGCTCCCGGATCCGCCACAAGGCCTGAACACCAGCATCAGCTTCGCCGGTTTTTCTTGCCCGCTCGCTGCCCAAATCGTAACGGGCGCTGCCCGCGTGGGTGTCAAAACAGGCTATGGCAGATTTCTTGGATTGCATCATGGCCAGCACCAGCGACAGTGCAGCATGCTTCTGAACATCGGCAAAGTTGCCGGCGTGGAAGGCGTGAAGATAACTCAGCATAAAAGGCTCCCGGAATCAGGAGCCCATTAAGCCGCAGTCACCTTGGCCACGCAAGCGGCCCGACAATCACCTATATCAAAAACCCCTTGCTATGTAGGGTTTCCAAACCCATAATCTGAACGCTAATATTTCTTATTTACAAAAAGACCTCATCAACATGGAGTTTGAAATGAAAAACCTGTTTCGCCCAGCCCCATTGGCACTGACCATTGCCACAGCCCTTACCGCGGGCTGCGCAAACGCGCCCTGGTCCGCCGAGCAAAGTGCGCCGGCCACCAAAGCATCGGTGGTAACCCATTACGCCGATCTCGCCCATGCCACCTACGAGGATGCCCTGATTACTGCGCGTGCGCTGGACGAGGCTACTGACCGCCTGATTGCCAACCCCACCGAAGCCAACCTCAAAGCGGCAAAAGAAGCCTGGCTGGCCTCACGGGTTCCTTACCAGCAGTCAGAGGTTTTCCGCTTCGGCAATGCCATCGTGGATGACTGGGAAGGCCAATTGAACGCCTGGCCACTGGACGAGGGCCTGATCGACTACGTCAAAGCCGATGACTACCAGCACGAACTCGGTAATGCCGGTGCAACCGCCAACATCGTCGCCAGCAACAGCATTAACGTCGGCGGGGAAACTCTGGATGTGGCAACACTCACCCCTGAACTGCTGGCCGACCTGAACGAAGTGGGCGGTTCCGAAGCCAACGTAGCCACCGGTTACCATGCGGTCGAATTCCTGCTGTGGGGCCAGGATCTGCACGGTTTTGAAGGTGGCGCAGGCGAGCGCCCGGTTACTGACTACGCCAAAGGCAACGACTGCACCAACGGCAACTGTGAGCGCCGTGCCCAGTACCTGGATGCCGTGACTGATCTGCTGGTCGATGATCTGGAGTGGATGGTTGCCCAGTGGGCCCCGGGTAGCTCAGATAACTACCGTTCCCAGCTGACGTCCGCAAACGCCGACGAGGGCATCCAGAAAATGCTGTTCGGTATGGGCTCCCTGTCCCTAGGCGAGCTGGCTGGTGAGCGCATGAAAGTTGCCCTGGAAGCCAACTCCTATGAAGACGAACACGACTGCTTCAGCGATAACACCCACAACTCGCACTACTACAACGGCCAGGGCATCCAGAACGTGTATACCGGCACCTATCGTCGCGTAGATGGGTCTATGGTTTCAGGCCCGTCCCTGTCTGACCTGGTTGAGCAGACCAACCCGGAGCTGGATGCTCGCCTGAACCGTCAGTTGGACGCGTCAATGGAAGCCTTGGCGCTCATGAAAGCCCGCGCCGAGAGCAGCCAGAACCCGATGGCCTTTGACACCATGATCGCCCCGGGCAACGCGGAAGGCACCCGCATTGTCAACGGTGCTATCATGGCGCTGGTTGAGCAGACCGGCTCTATCGAGCAGGCTGCACGGCAACTGGGCATTCAAGCCCTGTCCCCGGACGACGCCGGCCATTCATTCTGATTGATCCGGTTGCAGTAAACGGATACCGGGAGATAGAAACTCCCGGTATCCTGCTAACAAGAACAAGCCATGGAAAACCCTCCTTTATGCCCGAAGGTCGATTTTCCATGGCTTCTTCCATTCTGAAACGCGAGTAGTTATGAAACGAGCACTCATCTTCTGTCTGTTGCCGCTGGCCTTCAGCACTCAACCCCTGATTGCAGAGACTCACGCTGGTTACCCGATACAAACTACACCGGCCACAGGCGGTGAAGGCACGGTCAATCAGGCCGACACCAACGCCTACTCGCTGCCCCAGGGCAACCTGTCCATGACCAAACGCCTGGATTTCAGCGTTGGCAACAGTTTCTTCCGCAATCCCTGGGTGGAAGCACCGGCCAGCACCGATGCCCGGGACGGCCTGGGCCCCCTGTTCAATACCAACTCCTGCCAGGGTTGTCACATCAAGGATGGCCGTGGACACCCGCCCGGCGTTGATGAACCGCCTGTCTCCCTGTTCCTGAGGCTGGCAGTACCCGCCGATTCGGTCAAGGATGCAGAACTCCTGCGCAAGCACGGTTTCAAACCCGCACCGGTCTACGGCAGTCAATTGCAGACTGCGGCCCTGCCGGCCGCAAAACCGGAAGCGGATCTGGTGATTGACTGGGAGCCAGTTCAGGAAATACTTGGGGATGGAACGGTGGTTGAACTGCGCAAACCGGAATATCGCATCGAGAACCCCAACTATGGTCCTATGCCGGCAAATTTGCTGGTCTCTCCCCGGGTGGCACCACAAATGATCGGCATGGGACTGCTGGAAGCCATCCCTATTGCCGATCTTGAGGCATTGGCCGATCCGGAAGATACCGACAACAACGGGATTTCCGGCAAGCTTAATCAGGTGTGGGATGTCGCCAGCCAGCAAACGCTGCCGGGCCGGTTTGGCTGGAAAGCCGCGGAACCGGATGTGCACCAGCAAAGCATGGGCGCCTTCGCCGGCGATATGGGCCTGACATCGTCCATCAAACCCACCACCGACTGCACCCCGGAACAACAGTGCGAACGGTTTACTCACGGTGGTGAGCCCGAAGTGAGCGACAAGGTCGCCGACTTTGTCACCTTCTACGCCAAGAGTCTGGCGGTACCTGCCCGTCGGGATCTGGGCGCTGAATCCGTGCAGAAAGGCGCCAGGCTGTTCAATGAAACCGGCTGTGCCGGTTGCCACACCCCGAAATACCAGACCGGAGAAGTGGCCGACCGCCCGGATCTGAGCAACCAGACCATCTGGCCCTACACCGACCTGTTACTGCACGACATGGGCCCGGCCCTGGCAGACGGCCGGGACGAGTTCCTCGCTGACGGCAACGAGTGGCGCACGCCACCGCTTTGGGGCATCGGCCTGGCCCAGGTGGTTAACCCCCAGTCCGGTTTTCTGCATGACGGCCGCGCCCGCACGCTGGAAGAAGCCATTCTCTGGCACGGTGGCGAAGCCCGGCCGGCAGCTGACCGCTATCGTCAGATGGCCGAGTCGGAGCGCAGCGCCCTGATCGATTTTCTGAATTCACTCTGAGGATCCACTATGCAACCGATCACCAGACTGTTCTTCGCCTCCGCCCTGCTTGTCTGCACTACGGCGGCACTCGGGGCCAACGCCGATACCCAGGCCCGCGAACAGTGGCATGGCGCAATTCAAAACGGCTACGAATCGCTGGCAACCAAAACCGAACAACTCGCATCGGCGGCGGTCGGCTACTGCAACGCACCGACGTCCGACAGCCGACCGGCCCTGAACGATGCCTGGCTCGATGCCTTCCTGGCCTGGCAGCGGGTCCGCTTTGTTGACTTCGGCCCGGTGGAGAACAACAACCTGTCCTGGCAATTCCAGTTCTGGCCGGACCCGAAAAACCTGGTCGCTCGCAAGGCCCGGTATCTGCTTGGCACCGAAGCCCCCGTTAACGCCGAGGTGATCAACCAATCCGGGGTGGCGGTTCAGGGCTTTCCCATGGCCGAATACCTGCTGTTCGACGAGCAACTCAACAGTGGAGAGAACGCCCTGCCCGCAGCCAAAAACTGTGAGGTGCTCTCGGCGGTCACCCGGCATATGGCACGTAATGCCCGGGGGCTCGCAGACAGCTGGGCGAGTTTCAAACAACACTATCTGGACACCGGGCCATACCGCGACACCACCATCAAAGCCGGCATGACGGCGCTTGAAATACTGGAAGAGCGCCGGCTGGCGCAGCCCATGGGGCTAAGGGGCAATGGCAAACGCAATCCTTACATCACCGATGCCTGGCGCAGTGGCCAGAGTCTGATGGCGGTGGAAGCAACAGTGGCAGGGCTCGAGAAATTCTACCTTCCCGGACTGATCACCTCACTGAAAACCGACGGCGAGACCGAACTGGCAGAGCGCATTCAGAGGCAGTTTGAGAAAGTGGCTGACAACTTTCCGGAAGCCCATGCTGCCATGGCAACGCTCATGGAGAGTGATGAGCGGTTCCGCATTCTGCAAGGGCTCTTTGTGGATGTTTCCCAGCTTTCAACGCTGATCAATGACGAAGCCGCCGTGGCGCTTGGCGTAGTGCGTGGCTTCAACTCAAGTGACGGCGACTGAACAGGTATACCCATGCTCATCCATCGCAGAACCCTGATCAAAGCCACCGTCGCCGGAGGCATGGCCGCCACCCTCACCGGCTGCTCGTTGCTCCCCGGCAAAACCGGCCCACAGCCCGAACGCTATGCCGGCGCGGTTGGCCTGCCGGATGGACGCTTTGGCGTGAGTGCCTTTGATCGATCCGGCAACGTTCAGTGGCAGGCGCCGGTAGACACCCGATGCCACAGCGGCTGTAACCGGCCCGGCCGAAAAGATACTCTGTTTTTTGAGCGCCGACCGGGCTGGTCGTTCTATGTGTTTGATGCAGAAACCGGCCAACGCAGACACCGCATCATGGCCCCCGAAGGCGAACACTTTGTCGGCCACGGCGTGTTCTCACCTGATGGCCGGTGGCTTTACGCCACGGCCAGCCGCTACCAGCCCGGCGAAGGCATTGTCGCCGTCTACGATGCCGAGCAGGACTATAAACGGGTGGACACCTTTGAACTGGCCGGCATCGGGCCCCATGAGCTTACCCTGCATCCGGACGGCAACACTCTGGTCATCGGCCTGGGCGGCATTCTGACTCACCCTGATTACGACCGCATCAAACTCAATCTGGATACCATGCAACCGGCCCTGATTCTGATGGACCGCCGGTCCGGCCAGATCGTTGGCCGCTTTGCCCCTGCCCACCACCAGCAGAGCTCCCGCCACGTCAGCGTCAGTACCGAAGGCAAAGTCTATGTTGCCTACCAGTACCAGGGACCGCTCTACAAGCGACCTCCGCTGTTGGCGCGCATAGAAGATGGGCAACTCCGGGAATATCGCTTTGACCCGGAAACCCAGGCCGCTCTCGGCAACTACATCGCCAGCGTGGTGGCCCATCCTGAAAACGACCTGATCGCCGCCGCTTCCCCCGTGGGCGGCACCGCTATTGTCTTCCGCGGCAAGACCGGGGAGCTGGTTGCCAAAGCCCGCATCACTGACTGCGCCGGCATTCAGACTCTGGCAGGAGGCGATTTCCTGGTGTCCTCGGGACAGGGCCGACTGGTGCAACTGAGCGCCGGACAACCTGCGAAAGACATCGCGCGGCTACCGGTACAGTGGGACCACCACCTGGTCTGACCGGCACCGCTGGTCCTCCCGCTTAAGCACACCCGAGCTAACTGGTATGCTTGGCAAACATTTTTCCGGAGGACGGCCCTTTGCCAGCAACCAAACCCGACACCATCGACCAGCTCTACGGACTGATTGCCAACGAAGAAGACGCACGGGTCTGCAAAGACATTCCGGAGGATGCCTGCAGGGAAGTGCCCCGTAACTTCTTCCTGATTCTTTTCAGTAACGTACTGACCAAGCTCGGCGACTTGCTGATCAGCCCGAAAACCGTGCTGGCCTGGCTGATGAGCGCCGTTGGCGCGCCGGCCCTGGTGGCCTGGCTGGTACCCATCCGGGAGTCCGGCTCTATGGTGCCGCAGATGGTGATTGGCGCCTGGGTTCGCCGCAAAGCCGTGCGCAAGTGGTTCTGGACCCTGGGCAGCTTCGGCCAGGCGGTCAGCGTAATGGCCATGGCAGCCAGTGTGTGGTTTCTCGAAGGCTACGCCGCTGGTGGTGGAATTGTTGCGGCGCTGGTTGTGTTCTCCCTGGCCCGGGGCTTCTGCTCGG
Source organism: Marinobacter vinifirmus (assembly GCF_002258215.1). Taxonomy (GTDB): domain Bacteria; phylum Pseudomonadota; class Gammaproteobacteria; order Pseudomonadales; family Oleiphilaceae; genus Marinobacter; species Marinobacter vinifirmus. The sequence continues at coordinate 344,453 of NZ_NEFY01000001.1, read as the reverse complement.
TTTCCATGAAAGACGTACAGGGCAAATGCATTCCGAAAACCCGCCGGGGCCGGCTGTCCGGCCTGGCCAGCACCATTGGCGGTACCGCCACCGTTGTCCTGACCGGGCTGCTGTTCTGGGACCGGGGCGACCCCACCATTGGCTTCTACGCCATGCTGCTGATGCTGGCCGCAGCACTGTGGATTATCGCAGGCTTTCTGTTTGCCGGAGTTGAAGAGTATCCGGGCGAAACTTCCGGTGGCGCCAATGCCCTGCCGGAAGCTTTCCGCAGCTTGTCCCTGCTGCGGGACGACGCACCCTTCCGTAACTTTGTCATTACCCGGGCCCTGCTGCTGTGCTCCGCCCTGGCCTCACCCTACTTCGTGGTGCTGGCCCAGAAAGAATCCGACATCGGCTGGATGCTGGGCGTCTTCCTGCTGGCCAGCAGCCTGGCCAGCTCACTCAGTGCCAGCTTCTGGGGCTGGGCGGCCGATGTATCCAGCCGGCGGGTGATGATCCGCGGCGCGGCCATGGCCAGCGGTATTTGCCTGGTGGTGGGTGTGCTCGCCCTGATCTTCGGCCCCGGCTTCGGCGGCGCCTGGTTCTACCCGATTGCCTTCTTCGTGTTGAGCATTGCCCACGCCGGCGTACGCCTTGGCCGGAAAACCTATCTGGTGGACATGGCCGGCGGCAACAAACGCACCGTCTATACCTCGGTAAGCAATACCGTAATCGGGCTGCTGTTACTCGTTACGGGCGCCTTCACCGCAGCTATCTCGATGATTTCCGATGTGGCGGTGATTATTGTGCTCGGGCTGATGGGGCTGGCGGGGATGTTCAGCGCCTTACGGCTGGAGGAAGTGACGGAGGAGTGACTGTTTTTCTTCGGTGAAATGGAAAGGGCCGGCGGGTGCCGGCCCTTTGAGTTGATAGTCACTCACCGACTTAAGGCTGGGCCACCTCCTCTTTAGAGGCACAGACGCCATAGGTATTGTATTCATCCAGGGCCGTAAGCAGTTCAAACTCGCCGCTCACGATTTCAACCGCATCAAACCGTTTCGATGTCTGAAATACCAGGAAACCGACTTCGTTCCCGCCCAGTAAACCGGAAAGCCCCAGCAAATCGAGATCAGCGCCTACTTCACCATTGGTCTGTTCCTGAATCTCACCGTCTAGCAAAGTCCGAACCTGCAGGCCTCCGTTCGACAACAAGTCTAGCTGAAGCACTTGTGCCGCTTCAGCCAGCGAAACACCAATAACGTTTTGTCCCGGGTAGGCAAATCCTGACGTTGCAGCGACTCGCAGACTGACGTTAGAAAGTCCCAACAGGTTAGTATTTGAAATGGTAGCGAAGTTGTTCAGATCATCATCAACTACGTTGTTCTCCCCAACCACGTCGCAAAGCAGACCACCGGTCAACAAAAGACAATCTGAAACATCCTTGGATGCCTGAGCCTGGATATCCTCATCACTGGCCAGCATGGGCGAGAACTGCTCACCAACACCACACGAAAACTCAACGTCATTCACCAGGTCACAGACATCACCGATGCCGTCGCCGTCCGTATCAGCCTGGTCCGGATTGGCAATCAGCGGGCAGTTATCCTCGGGCTGGCCGATCAGGTTGGTATCGTTAATTCCGTCACCATCGGTGTCTTCATCACAGGCATCGCCAATGCCATCGCCGTCCAGATCCGACTGGGAGGGATTGACGACATCCGCGCAGTTGTCCCAGGGCGTGCTGCCATCAGCCCTCAGGTTCGGAATGCCATCGCCGTCGGTATCGACCGCCTCGCTGCACATGGCCTCATCATTGCCTTCCACATACGGGCAGGCATCCTCGTCATTGAGAAAGCCGTCGCCATCGATATCGTCATCACAGGCATCACCTACGCCATCACCGTCCAGGTCCGCCTGATCCGGATTTGGCACCAGCGGGCAGTTGTCACCCTCGTCCGATGCCGCTATTACTGCAAAGCTGCCATCGTCATTCCGGACCTTGTCTTTAACGCCATCACCATCAGCATCTGTGTCACAGGCGTCTCCATACAGGTCACGGTCAGCATTTTCCTGGTCCGGGTTGGGAATGGTCGGGCAGTTATCTTCACCATTCGGCACGTCATCGCCATCGGTATCCGTTGACGTCGCAATGCGAGCATCGCACGCATCGTCGATACCATCGGCATCGGCATCTACCCCGGAATTGCGGGTATTCGGGCAGGAGTCCTCGTTATCAGGGATGCCATCCCCATCAGTATCCACCGGCCCACCGGTGCCGCCATCGCCCTGCTCCCCGGTTTGCTGCCCCGAGCCATCCTCAAACGACACACGGCTACCACTGTCGGACTTACACCCGGCTACGGCCAGAAACGCCGTAACCATCAAAATCAAAGGCCAGTTCAGATTGTTCAGTCTCATTTCCAAATTCCTTCTTGCTATCACTTAGAAACCACGTTGAATTCGACTCGGCGATTGCGCTCGCGGCCTTCCTCGGTATCGTTACTGCGGATCGGGCGGGCTTCGCCATAGCCTTCGGCACTCAGCTGTTCCGGAGCCACGCCCAGATCAAGCAGGTAGTTGCGCACGGCTTCTGCCCGCTGCTGTGAGAGTTGCTGGTTGTAGCTTTCAGCCCCCACGCTGTCGGTATGGCCGGCCAGCTCTACTTTCAGATCTGGCTGTCCTTTCAGGGCATCGGCGGCAGGAATGAGGATGTCGCGGGCATTGGCGGTCAGCCGGTTGGAGTTGAACTCGAAAGTCACCCCCTGCAATACCACAGACTGGGCCTTATCGGTTTCAACGCAGCCAACAGCGTTCACCTCCAGGCCTTCCAGGGTGTTGGGGCACTGGTCTACTCCATCCACAACGCCGTCTTTGTCGGAATCCGCGAGTTGTTGCTCGACCACCACCGGCTTTTCAACAACGGTCGTTTTTTCCACGATGCGGGTACGGGTTGCGCCGATTGGAATGGTCAGGCCGACACTCAGGTGAATGTCAGATAATCCGTCGTCGTAGGAATCCCACAGGTAACGGACGTCGCCCCGCACACGCAGGCCAGACTCGGTAAAAGGCGAGGTGATGAGGCCGAGGGCGGCATTGGCATAACCGGCAAATTCGCTGGCCGGGTTGTCAGCTACATCGTTACGGGACAGGCCACCGCCTGCGGATACATACGGCGTGAAGGATTCGCTGTCGAAAAACCGGTAGCTCAGGTCCGCTCCCAGGGTTTGCTGGTAGTAATCCGTTGCGCCGGTAACACCCGTCTCGATAATTCCGGAGAACAATTGAGGCTCAAGCCACCAGTGCTTACCGAAACGGTGACTGTAAATGCCCCGCAAACCGCTGCCGTACTCATCAGTCCTGTCACTGTCGGGCTCAATGTAAGCCCCCAGCACTGACACTTCACTTTCGTGCTTGACCGCATTCGCTTGCACTGCCGTCGCTGCCATCGCGGCGCACAGCCCTGCAACCGATACCGCCAGAAGTTGCTTTCTTGCCATGTGAACACTCCTTTTCCTTTAGCTCTGCCAGTTACACAAAAGAAACAAACTGCCTCTGTTTCTTGGCAGTTTGGGCCAGCTACTGGCGTATTAACTTGGCATTTTGTTCACATATTGTTGTCATTTTTGCCAACCATATACTGAACTAACAGTGATCCATTTTATCGTATGGACTTATTTATGTTGAAAGCCAATGATTTAGCTGAAATTCAGGCCTGAGGTCGCCGTGCTTACAGGCCGATGGACCGGAGGGAGATTTTGCAATTTTTTACATTTTGGCCGAGCAAGGAGCGCAAAGGGAGGTGCAAAAGACTGCCTTGCGCCCCGAAGGGCGTCGGGACAGCAGGCGCAAAGCTTTCAGGTAAAGGAAAGGAATGGATTAAATAGTCTTGCCGTCGTTCAGGGCCAGGGCGCCCTTTACGATGCGATAGATCACCCAGATCGAGATACCGAGCAGAATAAACCAGCCGATGATCAATGGGGTGGTAACAATGCCAATCACCGTCCACAACAGCCCGATCCAGAAGGTACGGATTTGCCAGCGGAAATGGCTTTCGATCCAGCTGCCACGTACATCATCCAGCTTCACGTAATTGACGATGACGCCAACCAGGCCGGTGATGCCGCCGAGAAAAAAGGACAGGGCCTGAAGGATGTAAACCACGACCGCCAAGTTGCGGCCAGGCTCCGGCTGACGTTCATTGCCGTTGGGGTTTGCGGGAATAAATTCGGGTTCAGCCAAGGTGATAACTCCGGATCAGGACTTTTCCGCAGTCTACCACAGCGCTTTCGCAGCCGGCCTCGGGGTTTTTGCGGACCTTTCCACAATATAAGCCCTCTGCAAAAACAAAAGCCGGCCCAGGTAAAACCTGGGCCGGCTTTGGTGATGCCTTGTGGCTAACCGCTAAGATCAGGCGCCGATTACGCCGCCGTCGTTGCGGGTTACGATGACACAGGCATCGCGGGGGCGATCCTCTGCAGCATTCGGCCAGTTGCCACGTGGGTGCTGGATATTGACGAACATGGTTTTGCTGTCCGGAGTGGTGACCACGCCGGTGACCTCACAGCCCTGGGGGCCCACGAAGAAACGCTTGATTTCACGGGTTTCCGGATTCGCAGCCAGCATCATCTGGTTACCGAAGGGTTCGTCGCTGTATCCGTCAGTCTGGATCCACAGACGGCCGTTGTAATCGAACCACAGGCCATCCGGGCTGTTGAAGATGTTGTCGTCATTCAGCGTAACAACGGCGTCGCCATCAACCACGGTCTCTGTGCCCTGCTCACCGGCGAAGACAAAGATATCCCATTCGAAGGAACCGGCAGTGTAATCGTTACCGGCTTCCTGCCAGCGAATGATGTGGCCGTTCTTGTTCTGGGCTACCGGGTTGGCTGCATTCACCTGGTCTTCTGTGCGCTTGGTATTATTGGTGAGAGTGAAGTAAACCTCGCCGGTATTCGGATCAACCGCACCCCACTCCGGACGGTCCATTGGTGTGGCACCGGCAATGTCAGCGGCCAGACGGGTGTTCAGCAGCACGTCGGCCTGGTTCTCGAAGCCGTCAAATGCCACATCACCAACGGTCGTACCCTTGGCAGCATCAACTTTGCCGGCAAAAGCCGGATCCTCAAGATCCAGGGCCAGCCATTCACCACTGCCGTCCTCGTTGAATCGCGCTACATACAGCGTGCCTTCATCCAGCAGGTAACCACCAGCGGTGGCTGCATAGTACGGTTTGGAAGACACGAACTTGTAGATGTACTCGAAGCGGGAGTCGTCACCGGAGTAACAGACAACCGGCTCACCTTCTTTGGCCGGTGCGAAAATTACACCTTCATGGCCGAAACGACCGAGGGCCGTGCGCTTCTGGGGCATGCTCTCCGGGTTGAATGGGTCGATTTCCACCATAAATCCGAAGGTGTTGGCTTCGTTGCGGTAATCCTCTGAGGCAGAACCGCCGAGCGCGCTGACGTTAAAGCGCACATATTGATCGGCCTTATTATCTGCCAGTTCCCAATCGTAGCGGCTTTCACTACCCACGCCGTGGCGGATTTGCTCGCGAGGCTGGGTGGCATCACTGTTGGCAAAGTAACCGTGCCAGTTTTCTTCCGCTGTCAGGTAGGTTCCCCAGGGCGTCGGCCCCATGGAGCAGTTGTTGAGGGTTCCGCGGGTGCGGTTACCGTTAGGACTGAATTTGGTGAAAAGTTTGTGATAGCCGCGAACCGGGCCGCGGATTTCCATTTCGGTACCACCGGTTACCCGGCGGTTGAGTGCGCTGCCAAACACCACATCCCACTCACCGTTAGCATCCTGCTTAATGTGAACCACGGAAACGCCGTGGGCTGCGATTTCTTTACGAACTTCATCTGCCGGGCGGGAGTCATCAGCATTATAGGTTGCGCCCTCCGCATGGATGGCCTTCTGATTGATGTACTCATGGTTCATAACCAGGAGACCTTCAGTGGAGCTGTTGCCGCCACTCTTCTGGTCAATCGGGAAGAAGTGCATGCCGTCATGGTGCATACCCACTTGCTCTTCCTGGTCTGCGCCGGAATTGGTGCCATCAGCGCGATAATCCGGGTACGACCCGGTAATCGGTGTGCCCCAGGGCAAGAATGTCTTTGATGAATAGCCTTCCGGAACAACTACCTGGTTATCCATTGACACCGGAACGGCCTGGAAACCCAGCGCTCTTTCGGTTGTACCTGGCGTTTGAGTGTTTCCTGACGCTGTCTCGTCGTCACTGTCGCTGTCACTCCCGCAGGCGACGAGTCCGAGCCCCATAACGCTGGCCAGAGCCGCTCCAACGGTCCCTTTCATCACCGCACGGCGCTGCATGCGCGCAGACAGCACCTGGTGAAAAGGCAGGTTCTCGGAATGGTTAACCACCGGCTCGTAGTTAGGGTCCAGATAATTCGGATCAATGTCGTGCTTGGCCATGTTCTGTCTCTCTCGAAATCGGAAGGAAAGGGCTTTAACGAGAGGCAAGTTTCAACCTGAAAGATGACAGAACAACAAACGTTCCGCGTCATTCTGGTTAAAGTTATTTTACAGCCAACCAAACCAGCCAAACTTTGTTGTCAGAACCAAAAAAGGGGCGCCAACCCAGCGCCCCTTTTCCGGAAGAAACAACACTCAGCCAGTGATCACTGAGTCATCTCATCATAACCTTCTTCCATGGCATCACCCGCTTCATCAGCGGCTTCGCCGACACTGTCCGCAGCGCTCTGGGCGCCATCGCTGACTTCATCCGCCGCGTTCTGGGCCCCTTCCTTGATTTCACCCCAGGCACCTTCGTCCTGACCTGTGGCTTCTTCATAGGATTCCTCGACGGAGTCAGCGGCGTCATCCATCATTTCACCGGCGTTCTCCCCGGCCTGCTCGAAATCGGCCCCTTCATCGCTTTCCGAACTGCAGGCAGCCAGGCCGAGTGTCATCAGTAGAGCCAGTGCGCTCAACGTGAGCTTGTTCATACCATATCCCTCTGTTGGTAAGTATTTACAACGCAAACAGCCTAGAGCGGTTCACCTGCACAGGCAATTACCGGGCGATTACCCTTTCGTTAGCCGCTGGCCGTCGATCATGATCACATGCTCAACACCAAGCACCTTGCCGGAGCCCAGTACCAGAAAATCATGGCCGGCCCGGCTCAGAACGTCCCGGATGTGCTCATGCACCAGGCAAACCTGCCCGTTGGTATCCTGGTAGATAATCTCGGCCAGCCGTCGCCCCTGGACATAGTCCACAAGCATTTCCCGAACCGGCAAAGACACAGTCTCTGGTGAGGGGGTTGCAGCACTCATATTCCATCATCCCTGTTGTTTTTGTTTTGCAGAAGTCTGGACCACAAATCCCGAATCCGCCAACCGGGGCCGAATTGTCATGTCGGGCCACCTTCCGATGACATTCGTCAAAATTGTTGTATTGCCCGATTGTCCGACATAAATTGAGGGCAACCAAGAACAAAACGGAGATCCCTGATATGAACGCCAAGGCCAATCAAGCAGTCGGGCAACAACCGGCAACTTCCACTCCCGCCTCCGGTGAAAAAGACTGGAAAGATCCCAAGCGTTACCTGTGGCTGCTGGGCCCCGCCCTGCCCGGTATCGGCCTGGCCGCTTTGACTGGTTACGCGCTGGCGCCCAGGAAACTGAAGGCGCTGGCTTGGACAGGACCGGCACTGGTGCACGGCATTATCCCGGCGCTGGACCGGGCAATCGGGGAAGACAAGAGCAACCCGCCGGAATCCGCCGTGCGGTCCCTGGAGCAGGACAAATACTACGACCGGATTGTAAAAGCCTTTATTCCTACCCAGTACGCCATGACGGTTATGGGAGCCTGGCTGGCCAGTCGCAAGAAAACCCCGGTCGAAGACAAGATCGGCCTGACCCTGACGGTGGGCGCAATCAACGGTGTGGGCATCAACACCGCCCACGAGCTGGGCCACAAATCCAACAAACTGAACAAGTTGATGGCCATGGCGGCACTGGCGCCGACCGGCTACACCCACTTCGTGGTTGAGCACAATTTTGGTCATCACAAGCGGGTTGCCACGCCGGAAGACCCGGCCAGCAGCCGGATGGGCGAGAGTTTCTGGAAGTTCCTGCCGCGCACGGTGTTTGGTGGCATGAAGTCCGCGGTGAAAATCGAGAAGGCGCGGCTTGAGCGCAAGGGCAAGAGCTTCTGGAGCCTGGACAATGAGTTGCTGCAGGGCTGGGCCATGAGCGCCGGGCTCTTTGGGGCGACTACTCTGGTCTGCGGCCCCAGGGCGGTGCCGTTCCTGGCGGCGCAGGCAGTGTATGGGGCAAGCTTGTTGGAGAGCGTGAATTACATTGAGCACTATGGCCTGCTGCGCCAGAAGGACAAGAACGGCAAGTATGAACGCACCCAGCCGGAGCACAGCTGGAACAGCAATCATGTGGTGACCAACCTGTTCCTGTATCAGTTACAGCGGCACTCTGACCATCACGCCCATCCAACCCGGAGTTATCAGGCCCTGAGGCATTTCGAGAAGGCGCCGCAGTTGCCGGGTGGCTATGCGTCGATGTTGTTGCCGGCTTATGTGCCGCGGTGGTGGTATGACGAGATGGATAAGCGGGTGATTGACCACTACGAGGGGGATCTGTCGAAGATCAACTGGGATCCGGATCGTAAGGACGAGCTGATGGCCAAATATGCGGATTATGCGGCGAACGTGGCGGCTGAGGCTGCGGCTCGGCGGGGTGAATCTGCTTCTGAGTCTGAGGCGGCCTGAGTACCGGGAGCTATGTTTCGGCCCTAGCCTTCGGGTTAGGTGCCGGCTGCGGGTTGGGGCCACCCTTCCGGGAGACGCCGTGAACCCATCCATGGGGGCTTGAGCGCAGCATCCCTGCTGCGCACACTCCCGGAAGGGTGGCCCCAACCCGCCGCTTACGCTTCCGTGGGATAGTCGTTGATTTGACGATTTGCTACGGAAGAGGTTTTGAGGAGCGGACAATCCCGCTACTTGCCTTTGAACACTGCTTCCCGCCTTTCCAGAAACGACTGAATACCTTCTTTTACATCTTCGCTGGCCATGACCGGACGCAGTTCCGGGAACAGGCGCTCCTTGGCCACTTCCTGGCCTTCGGACACGGCAATTTTGGACGACTTCAGGCTTCCCTGAACGCCTAACGGGGCCGCTTTGGCGATCTTTTCAGCGATTTCCATGGCTTTATTGAACTGCTCCCCGGGCTCCACCAGTTCCTGAATCAAGCCCCACTGATACGCCTGCTCGGCCGTCCATTCATCGCCAGTCAGCAGGTAGCGCTGGGCATTGCCCCAGCCGATTTCCCTTTGCAGACGGATGGTGGCGCCGCCGCAGGCGAAGATGCCGCGTTTGACTTCCAGCTGCGCGAAGCGGGTGCCTTTGGCGGCAACGCGGACGTCGGTGTTGAGCATCATTTCAACGCCACAGGTGAAGCAGATGCCCTGGGCGGCAAAGACTACCGGCTTGGTAAGTCCCTCGCCTGTGATATGGAACGGATCAAGTTCACCTTCGCCGGGTTCGATACCCTTACCGTTAGCGAATACGCCGGCCCAGTCGTCCAGTTGCAGGCCGCTGGTGAAGTGGTCACCTTCGGCGTACATGACGGCTACTCGCAGTTCGGGGTCGTTCTGGAGCTGGTAATAGGCTGCAGCGATTTCGTGGTACATGGCCCGGTTCATCGCGTTCATTTTTTCCGGACGGTTCAGGCCTATTTTCAGGATGTGGCCTTGTTTTTCTATGTTTACGAGTGACATTGGCGTTTTCCTCGACTTTGGGTACCTAGCCTGGGTGTTTTGGTGGCTGCGCGGTCAACGGGGAGGGCTTTTCAGGACACGCCCACGAGTACGTCCCTGTAGGCTCGTTTCGGGCCGTCCATGGCCCTCAACGGTCCTGAAAAGCCCTCCCCGTCGCCCGCGCGTCATACTTCTGCGATATACCAGGCCACAGATTCAGAAATAGAACTCAGGTTTTGCTGAAACTTGCATCTCTAGCCTGCGCCCCACCGTTGCTTGGGTGTGAGCGGCTGGGCGCCCTTTCAGGGACCGTCTGTGGCCATGGATGGCCACAGTCGAGCGCACAGGGAAGTGCTCGTAGCGTGTCCCTGAAAGGGCGTCCAGCCGCTCACACAACCCCCCAAAACGAGCAGGCTACGAACAGAACCAAGACTCCAGAGCTAGAACCAATCGGCCTTCATGTTCAAGCACGTATCATCCTGATTGCGAAGCAGCACCAGATCCTGGGCCACAGTAGGTAATTCCCAGTGGAAGAAGTACTGGGCGGCCTGCAGTTTGCCCTGGTAGAAGTTGCGTTCGCTGTCGCTGTTGGCAGAGGCCAGAGCGTTGGCTGCCGCATTAGCCTGCCGCAACCACATCCAGGAGACGATGATGTGGCCGAACAGGTGCAGGTAGCAGCTGGCGTTGGCCAGGGTTTTGTCTACCTCGCCACCCATCAGGGACTTGCCCAGGCTCTGGGTGACTTTCACGGCCTGCTGCAGTGTTTCACTCAGAGACAATGCCCATTGCTGGCAGCGGTCGGTGGTGGCCGCTTGCAGGTCTACCTGCATTTCCTGCATCAGCAGCTGCAGGCCGTGACTTTGGTCTTGCCAGATTTTGCGACCCAGCAGGTCCAGGGCCTGGATGCCGTTGGTGCCTTCGTGGATGGGGTTCAGGCGGTTGTCCCGCCAGCACTGTTCCACCGGGTATTCGCGGGTGTAGCCAGCGCCACCATAAACCTGGATCGCCAGGTCGTTGGCTTTTGGGCCAAACTCGGAAGGCCAGGCTTTGATCACCGGGGTGAGCAGGTCCAGCAGTTTGCCGGCTTCCATTCGCTTCTGTTCGTCCGGATGGGTGTGCTGGTCGTCCATCAGGCGGGCGCCATACAGGCACAGGGCCAGGCCGCCTTCGCTGTAGGCTTTCTGGGCCAGCAGCATGCGGCGCACATCGGCGTGGTCGATGATGGGCACTTGCGGGCTTTCGGGGTTCTTTTCGCTGGCTTTGCGGCCCTGCAGGCGGTCTTTGGCGTATTCCAGGCTGTGCATGTAGCCGCGGTAGCCGATCACCGCCGCGCCGAAACCGACGCCGATGCGGGCTTCGTTCATCATCTGGAACATGTATTTCAGGCCCTGATGGGGCTCGCCCACCAGGTAACCATGGCAAGGAGCATCGTCGCCGAAGCTGAGGGCGGTACTAGTGGTGCCGCGATAGCCGAGTTTGTGAATCAGACCGGCAAGGCTGACGCCGTTGCGTTCGCCCGGGTTGCCGTTTTCGTCCACATGGAATTTCGGGACGATAAACAGGGAGATGCCTTTCACGCCGGCCGGCGCGCCTTTGATCTTGGCCAGCACCATGTGAACGATGTTTTCGGTGATGCTCTGCTCGCCGCCGGAGATGTAGATTTTCGCGCCTTTGATCAGGTAGTGGCCGTCGTCGGTGGGCGTGGCGGAGGTGCGGATGTCCGCCAGGCTGGAGCCGGCGTGGGGCTCGGTGAGCGCCATGGTGCCGCTGTAGCGACCGCTGAGCATGTTGGGCAGGAATTTGGTTTTCTGTTCTTCGTTGCCGAACACACGGATGAGGTTGGCGGCGGCTGTGGTCAGGAACGGATAGCCTGCGGTGCCGGGGTTGGCGGCGGTGAAGAACCCGTTGCAGGCGGCCATGACAGATTCCGGCAGTTGCATGCCGCCGAGGTCGTAACCGTAGCGGCCGGCGAGGAATCCGGCTTCGGCGTAGGCGTCGAAGGCCTGCTTGACGTCCGGAAGCATTTCTACCTGGCCGTTGACGAATTTGGGTTCGTCTTTGTCTGCCGCGCTGTTGTGGTTGGCGAATTTTTCTTTCGCCATTTTGTCGGCGGTTTCGATGACGGCGTCAAAGGTGTCTTTGCTGTGTTCGCTGAAGCGCTCGCGCTGGGTGAGGGCTTCGGTGTCCATGACTTCGTAAAGCTGAAAGGCAAGGTCGCGGCGGTCGATCAGGGTGTCGGTCATTCTTGGTCTCCTGTTGATTGCCGTTAGCCTCTCACAACCACTACACTGGTTGGAATTGTCATTTTTGACTTATTCTTGGTTGAATCCGCCAACCTTTGTTCTGACAAGACGGCCACTGTCGTGGGTATTGCCTTCCGGGAGACGCCGTGAACCCGTCCGTGGGGGCTTGAGCGCAGCTTCCCTGCTGCGCACACTCCCGGAAGGCAATACCCACGCCAGCAGCCTGATTGGGCGATGGCCGTCGCGCCATTTCGGGCACTACAACAAGCCGTACAGGAGCCAGCTTTTGAAAACCGTCACTATCATTGGCTTCAACGGTGCGTTAGCCAGCGCTATCACAGGGATGATCGACCTGTTTCGCCTCGCCGGGGTGACCTGGGCACGTATTCACGGGGAGCAGCCTTCTGCACAGTTCAAAACCCGGCTGCTGACCGAGAACGGTGAGCCCTGCCAGTGCATCAATGGTGTGACAATTCTGGCTGACGGTTCCTGGCAGGATGTTGATGATCTGAGGGCGGATGACGTGCTGATTATTCCGACCATTGGCGCGCCCATTGATGAAATTCTGAAGACAAACAACCCTTTGATCCAGTGGCTTTCACAGTTTCAGGACGCAACTCCCGGCGATGTCCGCGTAGCAAGTAACTGCACCGGGGCGTTTTTACTGGCTGCCGCCGGGTTGCTGGACGGGCGGGAGGCGACGACACACTGGGGCTTCAGCAATCAGTTCCGGGAGCGGTTTCCAGCGGTGGATTTGCGGCCGGAGAAGCTGGTGACAGTTGACGGGCCGGTGGCTTGTGCCGGGGGAGGGATGGCCTGGTGGGACCTTGGGGTGTACCTAGTGGAGCGGCTTGCGGGGGCGCAGGTGGCCCGGGAGTTGGCGAAGGCGTTTGTGATTGATGCCGGGCGTACCAGCCAGGCGCCTTACAGTGTGTTGCAGGCCAGGCGGTATCATTCGGATTCGGTGGTGCTGGGGCTTCAGGATTGGCTGGAGGGGCATTTCCGGGAGGCGGTTTCTGTGGCGGATCTTGCCACGAGGGCCAGGTTGTCGGAGCGGTCGTTGCTGAGGCGGTTTCGGCAAGCGACCGGAGACACACCAACTACCTATCTTCAATTGCTGAGAATCGAGGAAGCCCGGCGGTTGCTGGAGAGTTCACAAGATGGCCTGGACGCGATTACCCGGACCGTGGGTTATGAGGATGTGAGCTCTTTCAGCCGGTTATTCCGTAAGCAAACCGGGCTTTCTCCGGGGGCCTATCGTTCGAAATTTGGCCGTTAAATCCTTTGGTTGACTTGACCTGACCGCCCCGGCACGTATTATCAACCGTCAAGTTTCACAGACGGAGCAACCATGACCGTAAGGTCCAGAGGCTGCACAAACATTCCAGGATTGCCCCTGACCGCTGACATCGTTCTGCAGCGGGGCCGCCTTCCCTATTTTCCGGATCCCCCCTTTTCTGCCTGATCAGCAAGTGAGCCTTAAACGGGCCGCTTTCGTGTGCACGCAGGCTTTCTGAACGCTACACTCAGACTGCTTCGTACTTCTTTCCCATGTAAAAAGAAAACCGATAACGAGGTTGCGATGTCGCTACCCCTGGTTGTATTTCTGCCCTTTCTGGTGGCTATTGCTGCGCCACTGTTTGCCCAGGGCGGGCGAACGGCGATTGCAATAGTCTCTTCCATACCGGCTATTATTGGCCTGGCTGCCCTGTTCCCCCACTGGGAAACGCTGGCTGGCGGCGGTGTAGTCCATAACTCATGGGAATGGCTGCCGGCGCTGGGCATTTCCTTCAGTTTCCGGCTCGACGGGCTGGCGCTTCTGTTTGCCTTGCTGATCCTGATCATCGGCCTCCTGATTATCCTGTATGCCCGCTATTACTTGAAAAAAGGCGAGAACATCGGAAAGTTCTACGCCCTGCTTCTGTGCTTCAAGGGCTCCATGCTGGGCATTGTTCTGTCCGGCAACCTGTTGCTGATGATGATTTTCTGGGAGCTGACCAGCCTGACCTCGTTCCTGCTGATCAGTTTCTGGACCCATAAACAGGATGCCCGCCGGGGCGCGCGGATGGCACTGGCGGTTACCGGCGGTGGTGGCCTGGCGCTGCTGGCCGGCATTCTGATCATCGGTAACATCGTGGGAAGTTTCGAGCTGGATGCCGTGCTGGCCGCTGGCGACCTCATCAAGAACCACGCCATGTACCCGGTGGCACTCACCCTGATTCTGCTGGGCGCGTTCACCAAGTCGGCCCAGTTCCCGTTCCACTTCTGGCTACCCCACGCGATGCAGGCACCCACGCCGGTTTCTGCGTACCTGCACTCGGCCACCATGGTGAAGGCCGGGGTGTTCCTGATGGCGCGCCTGTACCCGGCCCTGGCCGGCACCGAGCAATGGTTCTACATGGTGAGTTTCACCGGCATGGCTACGCTGCTGGTGGGCGCCTATGTGGCCATGTTCAAGCACGACCTGAAAGGCCTGCTGGCTCATTCCACTGTCAGTCACCTGGGCCTGATCACGCTGCTGTTCGGCATGGGTACCGAGCTGGCAGCAGTTGCTGCGGTGTTCCACGTGATCAACCACGCCACCTTCAAAGCCTCCCTGTTTATGGCGGCCGGCATTATTGACCACGAAACCGGCACCCGCGACATGCGGCGAATCAACGGTCTCTGGCGCTACATGCCCCATACCGCAACCCTGGCGATGGTGGCGGCGTCGTCCATGGCCGGAGTGCCACTGTTGAATGGCTTCCTGAGCAAGGAAATGTTCTTTGCGGAGTCCCTGCAGCTGAACCTGCCTGGTATCTGGGCCTGGATTCCGCCGATTGTGGCTACGCTGGCCGGTATTTTTGCGGTGGCCTACTCCGCCCGTTTCGTGCACGACGTGTTCTTTAATGGCAAACCGGTCAACCTGCCCATCTACCCGCCCCACGAACCACCCCGGTACATGAAGATTCCGGTGGAGATCCTGGTGTTTGCCTGTGTGATGGTGGGCGTATTCCCGGCTTACTCTGTGGGTCCGCTGCTTTACTCCGCTTCGGCCGCCACCCTGGGTGGCGAGGTTCCGGACTACCACCTGGCGGTCATGCACGGCTTCAACCTGCCCCTGATGATGAGCTTTGCCGCCTTTATCGGTGGCCTGATCATGTACTCCCAGCGCCAGAAGTTTTTCGATTTCCACGCCCGGTTCAAGGAAGTGGATGAAAAAGCGGTCTTTGAAGCCGTGGTCTCCCGCTTTGTGGAACTGGCTAACCGATTCACTGCACGCATCGAAAACGGCTCCTTGCAGCGCTATGCCGTGCTGCTGGTTGGCAGTGCGATTGTGGTGGCGATGGTCCCGCTCGCCACTATGGGCATCTTCGTAGGCGAGAACGGGCTGTCACCGGTGGACTGGCCCACTGCCATCGCCGCTGCGATTCTGATCTTCTGCGCCCTGGCCTCGGCATTCCTTCACCGGGGACGGTTTACCTCCCTGATGTTCCTGAGCGTGGTGGGGCTGCTGGTGGCCCTGGCCTTTGCCCGCTTCTCGGCACCGGACCTGGCCATGACCCAGCTGTCGGTCGAAGTGGTGACCATGGTGCTGCTGATGCTGGCGCTGTTCTACATGCCTTCGTGGACGCCGCTGGAAACCTCCGGCACTCACCGTGCACGGGACATTGTGCTGGCCCTGCTGGCCGGTGGTGGCATGACACTGGTGACGCTGGCCATGTTGACCCAGCCGTTTACCTCCATCAGCGAGTTCTTCCTGGAAAACAGCAAGACCGGTGGTGGTGGTACCAACGTGGTGAACGTGATCCTGGTGGACTTCCGGGGCTTCGATACCCTGGGTGAAATCACGGTATTGGCCATTGCCGCCCTTGGCATCTATGCCATGCTCAAGGACACGGCGCTCACACCGCCGCCGGGTGATGGTGAAGGCCATGCCTGGACCCGTGACGCCTACCCGCTGATGCTCAAGCAGATTGCCCGGCCGATGCTGCCACTGGCGCTGATGATTTCAGCCTACATCTTCCTGCGCGGGCATAACCTGCCGGGCGGTGGCTTTATTGCCGGCCTGATCACCTCGGTTGCCCTGATCCTCCAGTACATTGCCAGTGGCATGGTCTGGACCCAGGACCGCATCGGCATCAAGTATCACAACGTGATTGGCCTGGGCCTGATATTTGCCACCATCGCCGGTGCCGGCAGCTTTGTCTATGGCTACCCGTTCCTCACGACAACGTTTGACTACATCACCTGGCCGGTGGTGGGCAAGTTCGAGGTAGCCTCAGCCCTGGTATTTGACCTCGGCGTGTATCTGGCCGTGATTGGCGCGACCCTGCTGGCTCTGGTCAGCATCGGCCGGTTGTCCCCCCACTCTGCGATCAGAAGCCCCCGGGAGAATGTGTAATGGAGCTTGTTTTTGCACTGGTTATAGGCGCCCTGACGGCGTCTGGCGTTTACCTTTTGCTTCGGGCACGAACTTTCCCGGTGGTTGTGGGGCTTACGCTCCTGTCTTACGGGGTTAACCTGTTCCTGTTCGCCTCTGGCCGACTGGCCACGGGCCAGCAGCCGATTCTGGGCAGTTCGGCCAGTTATGCCGACCCCCTGCCCCAGGCCCTGGTGCTGACGGCCATTGTTATCGGCTTTGCCATGACCGCCTTTGTGGTGGTGTTGTCACTGAGAAACCTGGCTGACAACCAGGACGACCACGTGGATGGCAACCGCAAGCAGGATGAAGACAGCGAGGAGGCCAAGCAATGAACCATTGGCTGACCGCACCCGTCCTGATTCCGCTGCTGGGCGGCATACTGCAAACGTTTATGGGCTACGCCCCGATTGCGCTGCGCCGCACCCTGGCACTGGCCACCACCGTTCTGCTGGTGGCCACCAGCATGGTGCTCCTGACCATGGCCGACGATGGCAGCTACCGGGCCTACGCGTTCGGCAACTGGCAGCCACCCTTCGGCATTGTGCTGGTGCTGGACCGACTGGCAGCTTTCATGCTGGTGATGACTTCAGTGCTCGCCCTTCTGGCCCATATTTTCTCGCTGGGTGGTGCTGACGAAGGCAACCGGCAGTTCCACACCCTGTTCCTGTTCCAGTTGATGGGGCTGAACATTGCCTTCCTGACCGGCGACCTGTTCAACCTGTTTGTGGCCTTCGAGGTGCTGCTGATCGCCTCCTACGGACTGCTGATGCACGGTGGCGGCACGGTTCGCACGGTTCCGGGCCTGCATTACGTGGTGCTCAACCTGGTGGGCTCATCGCTGTTCCTGATCAGCGTAGGCATGATCTACAGCGTAACCGGCACACTGAACATGGCCGACCTGGCCGTGAAAGTGCCGCAGGTGACCGGTGAAAATGCCCTGCTGGTAAAAGCCGGTGGCATGATGCTGCTGGTGGTGTTTGCCCTGAAAGCGGCGGTGTTGCCCCTGTGCTTCTGGCTGCCGAAAGCCTACGCCAGCGCTACGGCTCCGGTCGCCGCGCTGTTCGCGATCATGACCAAGGTTGGCATTTACGCGATTATCCGGGTGTATTTCCTCGTTTTCGGCGACGATGCCGGCGAACTGGCCAACCTCGGCATGGACTGGCTGTTCCCGCTGGCGCTGATTACCCTCGCCATGGGTGTGATGGGTGCACTGGGTGCTGACAACCTGAAATCCCTAACCGCCTGGCAGGTTATTATTTCGGTGGGCACCTTGCTGGCACCGATTGCACTGGGCTCAGCGGAAAGCCTGTCTGCCGCCTTGTTCTATATGCTCAGCACCACCTGGATTGTTGCCGGCCTGTTCCTGGTGGCAGACCTGGTGGCCTCCCAGCGCGGCAGCGCCGGGGACCGGATTATTACCGCGCCGATGATGCGTCATCGCACCTTCCTGAGTGTTCTGTTCATGATCGGCGCCGTTGCCGCGGCTGGCCTTCCGCCATTCAGCGGCTTCTTCGGCAAGTTGCTGATCCTGATGTCGGTTGAGCCCGGCCCCCAGATGGCGTGGCTCTGGGGCACCATCCTGGTAGGCGGGTTCCTGACGCTGGTGGCTTACAGCCGTGCCGGCAGTATCGTGTTCTGGCGTACTGTTGACGGCCACGTTGAAACCGCCCGCCCGCTCAAAGGCACCACCGCCGTAGCGGCGGGCGCCATGATTGCGCTCACGGTGGTGATTGTGGCCATGGCAGGCCCGATCAACCGGTACACCGAAGACACTGCCGCCCAGATCCTGGATACATCGGCCTATATCGACATACTGCAGACCCCCATGGTCGGGGAGGATGACTGATGCTGGACAGACTTAGCTTTCCGCAGCCGTGGCTCAGCCTGATTCTGTTTCTGACCTGGCAATTCCTGAGTGATGGCATTTCCGGCGGCAGCCTGGTGCTGGGCCTGGTACTGGCCTGGGGTATCCCCCAGCTGACCCAGGGCTTCTGGCCAGAGCGGCCTGCCTTCATGAAATCCTGGCGCATGCCGGCTTACCTGCTGGTCGTGCTCTGGGACATCGTGATTGCCAGCTTCTCGGTCGCCAAGCTGATCCTGAGCCCACGCAAACCAGAACCGGTGTTCGTTTGCTACCCGCTGCAACTGGAGCATCCGCTGGCTATTTCCATTCTGGCCAGCACCATTTCACTGACCCCGGGCACCGTCAGTGCCGATATCAGCGATGATGAAAAGATGTTGCTGATCCACGCGCTGGACGCCCGAAGCGACGACGAAGTGATCGATGCCATCCACACGCGTTACGAGAAACCCCTGATGGAGATGTTCAAATGATCACCATCGCGCTGTACGCCAGCATTGCCATGGTTACCCTGGCCGCCCTGCTGAACGTCTACCGCCTGATACAGGGCCCGGATGCACCGGACCGTGTACTGGCACTGGATACCCTGTATATCAACGCCATTGCCCTGATCATTCTGCTGGGCATTACACTCGGCACCCGCATGTACCTGGAATCTGCCCTGCTGATCGCCGTAATGGGCTTTGTCAGCACAGTGGCCACCGCCAAGTACCTCAAGCGCGGCAGCGTGATTGAATAACCCGGAGGACAACCATGAGCCCGTTAGCTGAATACACCATCTCGGCGCTGCTGATCATCGGGGGGGCCTTCACCCTGATCGGCGCCATCGGCCTGGCCCGGTTACCGGATTTCTTTACCCGGTTGCACGGCCCTACCAAGGCCACCACACTGGGCGTGGGCGCCGTGATGCTCAGTTCCGTGGTTTACTTTTCGAGTACTGGCCAGGGCATCGGCATCTCTGAAATACTGATCACCGTATTCCTGTTCCTGACCGCCCCGGTCAGCGCCAACATGCTGGCCAAGGCGGCCATGCACATTGGTGTGAAAACCATGGATAACACCCGGGGTAAACCCTGGGATCAATAACAACGTAATACCCCGAACACCCATTACAACGACAAGAGGTATTCATAGATGGCACAGACACGGATTCTTAAACCTGCCGACAATGCCTACCAGTATCCGCTGCTGATCAAACGGTTGCTGATGTCCGGCCCGCGTTACAATCCGGACCAGGAAATCGTCTATGCCAACCGCAGCAAGTACACCTACAAGGATTTGGTTGACCGCATTCACCGGCTGGCCAACGCCCTGACCGATGCCGGCGTGAAGCCGGGCGACACCGTGGCGGTCATGGACTGGGATACCCCGCGCTACCTGGAATGCTTCTTTGCCATCCCGATGATCGGTGCCATCCTGCACACGGTAAACGTGCGGCTGTCGCCGGAGCAGATCGTGTATACCATGAACCACGCAGAAGACGATGTGGTGCTGGTGCATGATGACTTCATGCCGATCATCGAAAGCGTGAAAGATGAAATCAAAACCGTCAAAACCTGGATTCAGGTCACCGACGAAGCCAGCGCCAAGGCCACCTCTATCGACACGCTGGGCGAATATGAAGAGCTGCTGGCAAAGGCCGACAACCAGTTCGACTTCCCTGACTTTGACGAAAACAGCGTAGCCACTACGTTCTACACCACCGGCACCACCGGTAATCCCAAAGGCGTTTACTTCAGCCACCGCCAGCTGGTGCTCCACACCCTGGCCATGACCGGCAGCATTTCCGCCTATGATGAAATGCCCCTGCTGCGCTCGTCTTCCGTGTATATGCCGGTTACCCCCATGTTCCACGTTCACGCCTGGGGTGTGCCCTATGCTGCCACCATGCTGGGGGTCAAACAGGTTTATCCGGGCCGCTACGAGCCGGAGCTGCTGGTCGACCTGATCAAGACTCACCGGGTAAGCATGTCGCACTGCGTGCCAACCGTCATGCAGATGATGATGGCCACCGAGTCCATCAAAACTGCCGACCTCAGCAACTGGCACGTCCTCATTGGTGGCAGCGCACTGACCAAAGGCCTGTGCGACGCGGCGGCGAGGCTCGGCATTCACATGTACACCGGTTACGGCATGTCGGAAACCTGCCCGCTGCTGAGCACCACGCACCTGAAGCCGGAAGACCTGGACCTGCCGCTGGAACAGCAAACCGCCATCCGGGTGAAAACCGGTATCGCCGTGCCCATGGTCGAACTGGAAATTGTCGATCCGGATGGCAACCCGGTACCCCACGACGGCGAAGCCAAGGGCGAAGTGGTTACCCGTGCGCCCTGGCTGACCCAGAGCTACTTCAAGGAGCCTGAGAAGGGCGAAGACCTGTGGCAAGGTGGCTGGCTGCACACTGGCGACGTGGCCTCCATGGAGCCGGATAACACCCTGACCATCAAAGACCGCATCAAGGATGTGATCAAGACGGGTGGCGAGTGGCTATCCTCCCTGGACCTGGAAAACCTGATCAGCCAGCATCCGGCCGTTGCCGGTGCCGCCGTAGTGGGTGTACCGGATGAGAAATGGGGCGAACGGCCCTATGCCCTGGTTACCCTGAAACCCGGCGAGAACATCGGGCTGGAAGACATCCAGAAGCACCTGCAGCAGTTTGTGGACAGTGGCGACATCAACAAGTGGGCCATTCCCGGGCAGATCGACTTCGTGGAAGACATTCCGAAAACCAGCGTTGGCAAGATCAACAAGAAGCTGATCCGGGACCAGCTGACGGACTGATCCACCCACCCCAAAAAAGCCGGTGTCTGTTTTTCAGGCGCCGGCTTTTTTGTGGGTAAAAATCAGAGGCCGGTGAAGGTGAAGTCCAGCTCCGGAGTGCGGCCAGCCACGATATCGGCCAGGGCCGCGGCCGAGCCGCAGGAATGGGTCCAGCCCAGGGTTCCGTGGCCGGTGTTCAGGTAAAGGTTGTGGAAATGGCTTTTGCCAATATAGGGCACGTTGGAGGGCGTCGTTGGCCGCAAGCCTGTCCAGTACTCGGCCTGGTCCCAGTGTCCCGCCCCCGGCAAGATCTCGGCCGCCCTGCGCACGATCGCCCGGCAGCGGATGAAGTCCAGGTTCCGGGTGTAGCCGTTCAGCTCGGCCGTACCAGCCACCCGAATACGGTCACCCAGCCGGGAATACACCAGTTTGTACTCGTCATCGGTCAGGCTTACCTGGAATGCCGCGTCCGGATTTTTTACCGGCACGGTGATCGAATAGCCCTTGGCCGGATAAATATTCAGGAACAAACCCAGACGCCGGGCCAGCACTGCACTGAAACTCCCCAGGCAGAGTACGTAACTGTCGGCTCGCAGAACCTGGTGCCGGCCTTCAGTTAACGTCTGAACATCGAGTATCCGGTCCCCCGCCTTGTCGAACCCCAGCACCTCGGTGCCGTAGCGAAACTCCACGCCTGCTTCGGCGCAACGGCGGGCCAGGGCCTGGGTAAATTTCCGGGCATCGCCGCTTTCATCATCGGCGGTGTAGGTGGCACCGGCAATCCGCTGGCGAACATCTTTTAATGCCGGCTCCAGTTCCACCGCGCGGTCTGCGTCAATTACCTGCCGGTCACAGCCCAGCTCCCGCATAATTCGCGCCGGCTCCATGGCGGCATCAAATTCCTGCTGGCTGGTGTAAAAATGCAGAATGCCTTTCTCGAGATGGTCGTAGTCCAGATCCAACTCTTTACGCAGAGCCTGCAACTGGCTTCGGCTGTAGGTGCCCAGATTCACCATCTGGCGGATATTATGGGCCGCCCGGGCAGACGTACACTGAGTCAGAAAGGAAAGCCCCCAACGCCACTGGTAGGGATCCAGGCGGGGCCGGTAAAGCAGCGGGGCTTCGGGCTGGAACAGCCATTTCAGGATTTTCAGGGGCGCCGAGGGGTTAGCCCAGGGCTCGGCATGGCATACGGAAATCTGGCCACCATTGGCATAGCTGGTTTCAAGGCCGGCCTGCGCCTGGCGATCCACAACCGTTACCTGGTGCCCCTGCTGCTGCAGAAACCAGGCCGTTGTGATACCAACAACGCCCGCGCCCATGACCACTATGTGCATACCTGCCTCCCCTCAACTTCTGAATATGGTGAAGCGTCAGCCGCCGGCCTTTTTAACCGTCCACCCCTTTTGCTCAAGCAAGGGCACCAGAAGGTCCCGCTGGTCGCCCTGAATCTCCACCACGCCGTCTTTTACTGTACCACCTGTGCCACATTTGGCTTTTAGCACTTTGGCGTAGGCCTTGAGTTCTTTGTCGTTCAGGGGAATACCGGTAATCAGCGTTACACCCTTGCCCTTGCGACCCTTGGTTTCCCGGCTTACCCGCACCACGCCGTCACCGGCCGGTCGTTCCGGCTGACCACAGGTGCACTCGGCCACTGGCTGCCGGCACTCCGGGCACATGCGGCCCGTTTCAGTGGAAAATACCAGGCCGCCGTTTCTGTTCTTCATACCCATTGTTGATCCCGTGTACTGATCAGTTCAGGCCCGGAGGGTATTTGGAAAACATCTCGGAGACAACCTCGTCGATCAGCTTGCGCCGGGTTTCCGGAGACTGGTTTTCATTCAGGTAGCGACGACTGGCTGCGCGCCAGACCACTTCTTCGTTGCGCCGGTCGGCCAGCTCAACCACCAGCTTGCCTTCGGTGATTTCACGCACGGGAGGCGGTGCCGACAGGGCCCAGCCAAAGTTACCCCGGCCAAAGCCGAAACCCAGCCCGACGCCTACCTGCTCCAGGCGTTCTTCCGGAACAATCTGCCAGCTCACCAGCAAGTCGGCCTCGGTATCGGGCAGCTTTTTCATCGCCTTGCGGGTAAATTCACGCTCAATGGCATTACGAACCCGGCTGTCATCCAGCGAGGTAAAACCGGAATCCTGCTGGTTTGGCGCAAAGGCCCAGCTGGCGTAGTTACCGAACACGGTTGCCGAATTGTAGTCGGTCACGACATTGCTGGCACAACCGGCCAGAACCAGCGCCATTGCTGCTACGAACAGAATACGCATCGCTCTTCTCCCCTGTTTAATTGGCCGCTTGATGCAGTATACGCCGGCAAACGGTCAGCCGGATGCTGCTAACTTCTATGTGTCAAAACGGTAATCGAGTTTCTGGGCATCGCAGAAGGCGGCAAACTCCGCCTGCCGCACTTCCGGCACCGACACCCGGGCATTCACACGGGAACTGTAGGTAATGTCTTCAATGGTGCCTTCGTGGCCGTCGCACCAGTGCCGTAGCGGCTGTTCATCGGCAAAGCCAAGTTCCACATCCGCCAGCACCCGCGCCTGCTGCACGGTACGGCCAACTTCCGACAACACACTCTCGGCAGCGCCTGCGTAGGCGCGCACCAGGCCGCCGGCGCCCAGTTTGATACCACCAAAATAGCGGATCACGATCACCAGCACATCGCCCATATCCTTGTGCTGGATCACGTTCAGAATGGGCTTACCGGCGGTGCCCGAGGGTTCACCATCATCGTTCATGGCGGCTTCCGCTGCCGAGCCGGGGCGGCCTATCTGGTATCCCCAGCAAACGTGCCGGGCGTCCGGAAAGTCGGCATGGGCCCGGGCAACGTGCTCGCGCACCTCGTCCCGGCTGCTCACCGGGTACACGCGGGCAATGAAACGGCTTTTTTTCACTTCCGTTTCCCGCTCAAGGTATCCTGACGGGACCGGGTAATCTTTACTCATGATACTCTCTCAACCGGCAACCGGATGTTTACCTCAAGCCCACCCCCGGGCTGGTTCCGGGCGGTAATTGTTCCGCCATGGGCCGCTACGATGTCCCGGGCAATCGCAAGGCCAAGGCCCCAGCCTTTACCACCCCGAGACTTGTCCGCGCGAAAGAACGGCTCGAACAGGTGCTGCAGCAGTTCCTCCGGAGCGCCCGGGCCGTCATCGGCAATATCCACCTGAAGACTGCCATCGGGGGCCGACACTGACACCCGCACGGATTTACCCGAAGGCGTGTGGTCAAGGGCATTCTGCAGCACGTTATCAAACGCCCGCTGCAACAATCCGGCATCGCCCCGTACCGACACCGCACGGGAAGCGTCGGTAGCATCCAGCTGGCAGTCCACACCCCGTTGTGCGGCAAAGTCCGCGGCATCCTGCAGGACCCGGTTGATCAACTCCAGTGGCTGCACCGGTTCCCGCTCCATAGCGTCACCATTCTCCGACACCCGGTACAGCGTCAGAATCTGACCAGTCATGGTTTCCAGCCGCTCATTCTGGCGCAGGATACTGGCCATCATGGCGGGGTCTGCCCCGGTGTCACTGGCCAACTCTATGGCCACCCGTTGCCGGGCCAGGGGTGTTCTCAGGTCATGGGAAATATCACGCAGAAGATGGTTCTGGCGTTCCAGTAACTGGCACAGCCGGTCGGTCATGGCGTTGAAGGCGGTCGCCAGTTGCCCCACCTCGTCACGCCGCCGGGCAATACGCTGAGGCACCCGCAGCCGGGTATCGCCGGCGGCAATGGCCTGGGCGGTGCTCTCCATATGTTTCAGGGGCTTGGATACCAGCCGGGCAATCCACCAGCAGGCCAGGGAGATCAGGACAAACGCCAGTGCAAATTCCAGGAAACGGAACAACCTCGGGTCCAGCCAGCCGTCGCCACCCATCCGGGGCCAGGCAACCAGCTGGTAGCCTTCCTCCAGGTTAATCAGTGCCGGCTTGTTGGGGTACCAGCCCGACTGAATCCGCTCACGGATATTGCGCGGCAGCCCGCGATGCCCTTCTTCTTTCTCGATCAGCATCAGGTGCAGGTCAAGGCGCTCGCCCTCTGACCGCAGGAACCGCCACATTTCGCCGCGGTTTTCCCGATTGCGAAGGTTCAGGGCCTCCCGGGCGATCTCATGCAAGCCAACCTGCCGTTCAATGGCCTGCCGCTCCCGATCCAGCAGGTAACGGGTGGCGAGGTTACTGGCCACAACGGTAACGGCCATCGCCAGCCAGATCGAAATAAATATCCGCCAGAACAGCGGGAACATGAATGACTTCATTGTGCCGGTACCCGATAGCTGTAACCCAGCCCCCGCACAGTTTCAATGCGAGGCGGATCATCGTTCCCCAGCTTCTTGCGCAGGTTGCTGATGTGCATATCCAGGGTGCGGTCGTAAGCCTCCAGCCGGCGGCCCAGGGCCCACTGCATCAGGTCGGTTTTGCGCACCACACTGCCGGCATGGGCCAGCAACACCTGCAGCACTTCGTATTCGGTGGCAGTTAACTCCAGCGGAGCGTCATCCTGGTAAATACGCCGCTGCCCCGGTTCTACCCGCAAGTCACCATAGGTTCGGGTAGCATCCACATCGGTTTTCTGGTCCCAGGCAATACGGCGCAGCAACGCCTGCAGGCGGGCGACCAGTTCACGGGGGTTACAGGGTTTGGGGATGTAGTCGTCAGCACCCACTTCAAAGCCGACAATACGATCGGTTTCGTCTCCACGGGCGGTCAGCAGAATCACCGGCAAATGGGTTTCGGCTCTCAGTTCACGCAGCACATCCAGGCCATTGATATCCGGCAGCATGATGTCCAGAACCACAATGTCACAATCGTGGGCCAACGCCAGTGCCAGTCCGTCACGGCCGTTGGCGGCCTCGCGCACGCTGAAACCCTGGGTGGTCAGATACTGCGACAGCAGTTCCCTGAGTTCGTCATCGTCTTCAACCAGCAGTACCCGGTTCTGCATATCCGTTTCTCTCCTGTTGCCCGGCAACAGTCTAACACGGCGCCCGGGCACGGCTGACGGCCAGGCATTTGCCTTTACCGAACCTTTACACCAGCCTGACACCAACTGACGTTGCACCGGCGTACTATGATCACCACAGGAACACCAACCGATGAGGCAACAACCATGAAAGCAAAAACATCCTTACTGACCGCCGGCGTACTGATGGCCGCCATGTTCGCCGCCAGCCCCGCAGCTATGGCCCAGGATCAGGGCATGAAGAAGCAGGGTGGCAAATGGGACCAGAAAGAAATGTGCGAGAACTTCCGCGAAGGCAAAGGCAAGTTCAGCGCCGAGTACCGTGAAGAGCGCCAGGCCGAAATGCAGAAATACCGGGCTGAAATGGCCGACCGCCTGAAGCTGACTGACGAGCAGCGCGAGATCTGGGACGAGATCCACCAGGAGCGTCAGCAAAAGCAGCAGGAGCGTATGGGCAAGTGGCAGCAGAAGATGGAAAAGCGCTGCGGTAACGCCCAGAAGTGATCACAAGCCGGGTTCTGTCGTATGGTATAGGGAAAGTTAACAGAGCTTACCCAAAACCATGGCAGAACCCGCCTTACCTGACATCACCCTGACCACCTGCGCCAGCATCACGGACATTCCCCGTGACGACTGGCAACGGCTGGCCGGGCGCAGCAATCCTTTCCTGCGCTACGAATTCTTTCAGGCGCTGGAAGATTCCGGCTGTACCCGTACCGAAACCGGGTGGACACCCTGCCACCTGGTTTTTCGCGTGCAAGGCAAGATCTGCGGCCTGGCCCCGGCCTACCTGAAAAACCACTCCAGGGGCGAATACGTGTTCGACTGGAGCTGGGCCGAAGCCTACCAGCGTTACCAGCTGCCCTATTACCCGAAGCTGCTGATCGCCATTCCGTTTACCCCGTCACAGGGGCCAAGGTTATTGCTGGATGCTTCGTTACGGGCGCAACTTACGCCCGCCCTGCTCGATCAGTTACTGGGCAATCTGACCCAGCAGCTGGGCGCCCATTCCTGGCACCTGCTGTTTCCGGATGCGCCGGACCAGGCCCTGCTTGGCCACGACCGGGAACTGCACCGCACCGGCTGCCAGTTCCACTGGCACAACCGTGGTTACCAGAACTTTGAAGACTTTCTGGCGGCACTGACTTCCCGCAAGCGCAAATCCATCCGCAAGGAACGCCGGCAAGTGGCGGATCAGGAGATTACCTTTCACACCTTCCACGGCCGGGACATCTCCGACCAGGTGCTGTCGGCATTCTTTGTGTTCTACCAGGCCACATACCTGAAAAGAGGCCAGGCACCCTACCTGAACCAGGCCTTTTTCGAACTGCTGCGGGAACACCTGCCGGAGCACCTGCACATCATCATGGCCGTGCGCCATGGCGAGATGATTGCCGGCGCCTTGTTCCTGGCCGGTGAAACCACCCTCTACGGCCGCTACTGGGGCTGCCTGGAAGAGTATGATCATCTGCACTTTGAAACCTGCTACTACCAGGGCATCGAACTTGCCCTGGAGCTGGGGCTCCAGCACTTCGACGCCGGCGCCCAGGGCGAACACAAACTGGTGCGGGGCTTCGAACCGGTGATCACCCACTCCTGGCATGGCATTCTGCACCCGGGTTTCCGGGAGGCTATCGCTGATTTCTGTAGCGAGGAATCCGAACACGTGCAGGCCTATTTTGCCGAATCACAAACCCTGCTGCCCTACCGCAACGAACAACCCTGAGGTACCACGACTCTGAAACTGGGCTCGCGCGCTCTAACCCAGGTAACGCACCAGTGCCGCAGCAAGCAGGCCGACAGTAATTGACGGCAAAGGTTTTCGGGTAGCCAACATGGTTACCGCGGTGGCCACCAACGCAGCCAGGGCCCCGAGATCACCGTCTACCGCCATAGGCACAATGATGGCGATCAACACCGAGCTGGCCATGGTGTTGATAAAACTCTCGACCCGTGGATTGATGCGCACGAACGACATCAGGAACACACCGCCGAAGCGGGTGACCAGGGTAACCACTGTCATAATGGCAATCAGCGCCAGTACGCCGGCGGAGGTGGTTTCAATGGTCACTCGCCACCTCCTTGCCTGAACCTGCCTTGGGCTCCAGCCAGAACAACCCGATCAAGCCGCCAGCCAGCGCTCCGACCACCACATGCATGTTCGGCGGCAGCCATTTCCAGGCCGCCAGCGCACTGACCGCCGCCACCAGCCAGGCCACCAGAACCCGGGGTGATTTCCGGCCGCCCAATGCCATCGTCAGCAAGAAACATCCCAGCACCATATCCAGCCCGAATGCCTCCGGGTTCTGCATAAGGCCACCGAAATACACCCCCAGCGCGGTACCCAAAACCCACGCCAGCCATAGCACCAGACCGCCGCCCACAATCACCTCCAGATTGTGACGACCATTCTGGTAGTCCTGGGCGCAGGCCGCCCAGTTGGCATCCGTCAGCAGCAGCATCAGACCGTACCGTCGCCCGGGCGGCACCTGCTTCAACATCGGATACAGCGAAGCGCCCATCAACAGGTGGCGGGAGTTGATGGCAAACACCACCACCATCATCGGCAGCACAGACACCTCTGCGCCCCACAAATCCAGCGCACCAAACTGCGAAGCCCCGGCAAACACCGTGGCGCTCATCAGAATCGTTTCAAGCGGCGACAACCCCTCCTGGGTAGACGCCAGGCCGAAAGCTGCACCAAACGCCACCACAAACAACGAAATGGGCAGCAGCCGGAAAAACTCCGCCCGCACCCTGCTCGCCTGAAACTGGTAGGAATAGTGCCCGCCAGACATCAACCCTGACCCTCGCCCCTGCTATCAAAACAACCCGTCAGAATCGCCCGCATCTTCTCCGCACCGAGCTCATTCATCAGCGCAATATTGCGATCAGGAATCCCGTCCACATCCGGATAACCATCAATCGCCGCCTCCAGACTCGCTTCCCGCAGCAAGTGCAGCATAGGATACGGAGACCGGTTGGTGTAGTTCTCCGCAGCCCCCGGCTCGGTTTCAGCAAACTGGTAATCCGGGTGGAAACTGGCGATCTGGTAAACGCCCTCAAGCTCCAGATAGGCCAGCAACGCATCAGCCGCGTCCAGAAACTCGTTGTAGGCGTAGAAATCCTGCAGCACGTCCGGATGAATCAGCAACGTAGTTTCGATCTCCGGTTCGTCTTCCAGACGCTGCAATTCCGCGTGCAGGGCCTGCAGGAGGTCGTCTTCGTTTTTCGCCTCTGTCACCGTGAACCGAACCCGGTTCTTGACCAGCTCCCGCTTGGCGAAGGGGCACAGGTTGTAGCCAACGACTACATCTTCGACCCACTTGCGTGTGGCGTTAATAACCTGAGATTCATTCAAAATAGTTGCCTTTGCTTGTGTCTGAATACAGCTCCGAAGTCCGAGCGCGGGTGTGGGTTGGGCCTTCCAAAACTGTGCGGAGCCATGGATGGCGGAGCTCAAGCGTCACACGGACGTGCCGAACGAGCGTGTTTTGGAAGGCCCAACCCACACCCGTGCCGGCACCCCATGTTTAATACTTAAACGTAACCCTGGCTCCGAAGATAATCATCATAACTGCCACTGAAGTCGGTAATGCCATCAGCCTTCAACTCGATGATCCGCGTAGCCAACGAAGAAACAAACTCCCGGTCGTGGCTGACAAAAATCAGCGTCCCCGGATAATTCTCCAGCGCCAGGTTCAGCGCCTCGATGGACTCCATATCCAAGTGGTTGGTGGGCTCATCCATCAGCATCACATTCGGCTTCTGCAGAATCAGCTTACCAAACAGCATCCGCCCCTGCTCACCACCGGAAATCACCTTCACCGACTTACCGATATCATCCCCGGAAAACAGCATCCGCCCCAAAGTACCGCGCACCAGCTGCTCGCCACCGGTGGTCCACTGAGCCATCCAGTCGGTCAGGGTGTCGTCCCGGGCGAAATCGGCGGTGTGGTCCTGGGCGAAGTAGCCCACCTCTGCGCTGTCGGTCCATTTCACCTCGCCGGCATCCGGCTCGGAGGCACCGGCCAGGCACTGAAGCAAAGTGGTTTTACCGATACCGTTAGGGCCAATGATGGCCACACGCTCGCCGGCTTCGATCTGCAAATCCAGGTTCTTGAACAGCGGGCCTTCGTCGAAGCCCTTGGTCAGGCCTACCAGGGTGACCGCCTGGCGGTGCAGTTTCTTGCCCTGCTCGAAGCGGATAAACGGGCTCACCCGGCTTGACGGCTTCACCTCTTCCAGCTGGATCTTGTCGATCTGGCGGGCGCGGGAGGTGGCCTGCTTGGCCTTGGAAGCGTTGGCCGAGAAGCGGCTGACAAACTGCTGCAGTTCGGCAATCTGGGCCTTCTTCTTGGCGTTATCTGACAGCATGCGCTCGCGGGCCTGGGTGGCGGCGGTCATGTATTCGTCGTAGTTGCCCGGGAACAGGCGCAGCTCACCGTAGTCCAGGTCCGCCATGTGGGTACACACACTGTTCAGGAAGTGGCGGTCGTGGGAGATGATGATCATGGTACTGTTGCGGGCCACCAGGATATTTTCCAGCCAGCGGATGGTGTTGATATCCAGGTGGTTAGTGGGCTCGTCCAGCAGCAGTACGTCCGGGTCAGAGAACAGGGCCTGGGCCAGCAGCACGCGAAGTTTCCAGCCCGGGGCCAGGGCGCTCATGGGCCCTTCATGCTGCTCCAACGGAATATCCAGGCCCAGCAGCAGTTCGCCGGCGCGGGATTCGGCGGTGTAGCCGTCCATTTCGGCGAATTCCACTTCCAGGTCCGCCACGGCCATGCCGTCTTCTTCGCTCATTTCCGACAGGGAATAGATGCGGTCCCTTTCTTTCTTCACATTCCACAGTTCTTCGTGCCCCATGATCACGGTGTCCATCACCGTGCAATCCTCGTAGGCGAACTGATCCTGGCGCAGCTTACCCAGGCGGATGTTCGGCTCCAGCATGACCTGCCCGGCCGAGGGCTCCAGGTCGCCACCCAGAATCTTCATCAGGGTGGACTTGCCGCAGCCGTTGGCACCGATCAGACCGTAACGGTTGCCGTTGCCGAACTTGGCAGAAACATTTTCAAACAGGGGCTTGGCCCCGAACTGCATGGTGAGATTGGCGGTGGAGATCAAGAAAAGAACCTGCAAACGTAAGGGCCGGGACAACGCCGGCGAAGAGAAACCGCGCATTGTACAGGTTTGCAAGGCAGACTGTGAGACCGCAGAAACACCGACAAAAAGCGCTTGCCTCTGGCGCCCGGTGCGGGCAGCATTCGTGTCAGACGTTTCCGTCCATACACCCGTCATCCAACTACAGGATATTGATCATGGCACAAGCAACTGCACGCCACATTCTGGTAGACAGCGAAGCCAAGTGTGAAGAACTGAAAAAAGCGATCGAAGGTGGCCAGGATTTCGCGGAAGTCGCGAAGCAGCATTCATCCTGCCCGTCTGGCCGCAATGGCGGCGACCTGGGTTCTTTCGGCCCGGGCCAGATGGTGCCCGAGTTTGACAAGGCCGTGTTCAGCAGCGATCTGAACACCGTGATCGGCCCCATCAAGACCCAGTTTGGCTACCACCTGCTGGAAGTGACTTCCCGCAGCTAAGGTTTGCCGGCCGCCTGTGCATCGCGCAGGCGGCACTGTTCCGGTTAAAACGTAAACGCCCTACTCCCCGCCGAAGTTCCCAAACGCCGCCAGCCGGGCTCCGATGCTTTCAACCGGTTCGATGACGGCTTGCTGAACACTGTTTGTGACCACCCGGGTGAAACTCCTGCCCGCCTCGCTTTCAAGAAAATCCAGATACAGGTTCATTTCCTGGTTACTGATGTCGCGATAGGTGAACAGATAGCCATCGTAGACTTGCTGGCCCACCATGCCCCGCAAAGCCGGGCGCTGGCTTTCCAGCCGTTCGCGCATTTTTTCGTGGTGCACCGAATCCCGGCTCAGGGCCGCCATGGCGGTACCCAACCCGAGCTGAACGGCGATGGTGGTATCCACTGCACTCTCGGTGGCCCGTGACGCCGCATCGAAGCGATCAAACAGCTTTTCCCGGGCCGTACCCTGGTAGCGTTTGTTCAGCTCTTCCGCCCGGCTGCGAATCTCCGGCCAGGCTGCCGGTGCGGACGCGGCGATTTCCGCCTCGGCGATCTTGCCTGCCACCGGTGTCTGGTACCAGCCGTGCACCTCTTCCAGCTGCTCCGGTGTCAGGGCAGCTTCCAGGTTGGCGACAACCCTTTGCTCTATATCGGCTGCACGAAAACTGTTGCTGACCAGAAACCCGATGCTGTCTGCCACCATGGGCGGCACCTGGCCACTCTGTTTCAGGCCGTCCTGAATACCCCGGCTCATCATCTCCGGGTATTGGGCCACAATGTCATCTACCGGAGATGCTTCCAGAACCTCCCTGGCATCAGGCGCAGCCTGGGCCGTGCCCGCAAGCATAAAGCCGGTGATTAAAAGAGGTTTAACTAGGGAGTTCAGTCGCATTTCTCTATTATCCTGATGATCGAATCGCCCTGTTTATGACACGGCAACAGGCGCCCGGGCAAGCGTCCGTGGGGCTTCGGAGATGACAGTTTGGTAGGGATGAGTCGGAAAAAGACCAGAAAACCCCGAAAAAACCGCAACAAGCGTTTTAATGTGTGGCGCTCACGGGTGAGCTGGTATGGCCTGCCCCTGCTCGGCCTGGTCATCGGCATCTGGGCAACGCTGCGTTTCAGCCTGCTGGCGCCCGACCCGCCGTCCAACACGGACAACATCTGCGAGATCTTCCGCGAACATACCGTCTGGTATGACTACGCCCGGGCCTCACAGGAGAAATGGGGCACGCCTGTGGCTACCCAGCTGGCGTTTGTCTATTACGAATCATCCTTTCGCAGCCACGCCCGCCCTCCCCGCACCCGGCTCTGGGGGCTGATTCCGTGGAAACGACCCACCACCGCGCTGGGCTATGCCCAGGCCCTGGACCCGGCCTGGGGTGAATACCTGATTGCCACAGATGGCAGCTGGCGAACCGTTCGCACAGACATGGAATATGCGCTGGATTTCGTGGGCTGGTACAACCAGCTGAGCCACCGGCACCTGGGCATTGCCCTGACCGCGCCCGCGCAGCTGTATCTTGCCTACCACGAGGGCCGCGGCGGCTATGCCCGGCGATCCTTTGACCAGAAACCGGCCATCAAGTCCCTCGCGCAGAGGGTTCAGAACCGGGCCTTCCGGTACCACAACCAGCTGCAAACCTGCGAAGCCGAGTTCCAGTGCTGGCGGTGGTATCAGTTCTGGCCCTTCTGTTCCGCTGAACGTTGAGCTCAGAGAGTTGCGCTGAACTCGATGGCAGACTCCAGTGCCTGCAGGCGTTCGGCCAGAAACTCCATCGCAATCCGCACCCGGGCCATTTGCTGGGTGTCCTGGTTGACGTGCAACCAGAGGTCGACACTTTCACCGTCCAGGGGGTCTGACAGCCGGCGCAATTCCTTTGCCGGCTCACCAAGGTAGCAAGGCAGAACCGCCAACCCGGCGCCGGCCCTGGCCAGGGCAGCCATTGCCTGCAGGCTGTTGCAGCGAATGACCGAATTTACGTTCTTGAGATGCTTGCGGTACCACCGGCCCGTTGCCAGGTGGCTGAAAGACTCATCCGGAAGAATCCAGGTGCAGGCTTCCGGCTGGTTTTCGATGTCTATATCTCGATTGCGCCGGCAGTATTTCGCAGCGCCATAAACCGCCGAATCAATCGCGGCAATGCGCTCGCCCTCGAGGGTAGCCTGGGGTTTGTTTTCCGGGCGAAGCGTCAGGTCGGCTTCCCGGTGGCTCAGGTTGGCAACATCGTTGTCGGTGAGCACTTCCAGTTCGATGTCCGGATACTCCCGCACCAGTTCCGCCAGGATCGGGCTCAGCAGCTCGTTCATCATGGCGTCTTCGGCGGCAATCCGGACCTTGCCCACAGGCGCACCGTCCTGGCCCACCAGTTTGCGTTCGAGGTTTTCCATATCGGTTGCCAGCCTTTCCGCTTCCCGAAAGGCCATTTCCCCGACTGGTGTCAGCTGCAATCCGTCCCGGTTGCGCTCGAAAAACTGAACCCCCAGGGACTCTTCCATCTGGTCAAGTCGCCGTAAAACAGTGGTTTGGTGAACACCCAGCAATTCACCGGCTTTTGCGAAGGTTCCGGCTATTGCCAGAGCCCGTATATATCGAAGATAATCCCAGTCCATAGTTACTGCATATTTGCAACGTGAGTACGGAGTTTACCGTATTCAAACTGCAAATAAGAACCCCTAGAATTATTTGCAAGTTAACGATTCCAGCCACCCGATGAAGGAGGAAGGCGCCATGATTCAGAAGTACACCGCGAGCGTTCGCCCGCAGCCATCAAGCATCCTCCACAATGGAGTGGAGATGCGCCGCCAGTATACCCGCGCCGCGACAAAACAGGTGATGCAGTTTATCGGCCGCAAACTGCGCATTGCCAACCGCAAGGCAGTTGCCGCAGCTCAGGATATGCCCCAGGTACAGGGCGGCGTATAAGCCCGGCAGCCTGAATCAAAAAACCCCGGCATGGACTCCATGCCGGGGTTTTTGTTTGCCTCGAAGAACTTCAGAATTCCCGGATCACCTTGGCATTCCGGGCAAACCACTCGTCCATCTTGCGGTTGTAGAAATCTGCGATCCGCCCCCGACCCAGCTCATCACGGGCTTCTTCTGACAGCAGAACCATCAGGCAGGGTTGCGGCTGATTGGCACCGGCCACGCATTAAACCGGTTTTCAGGAAGCCGTCTTCGGTAATATCTTCCCGGGTTTTCTACTCATTCTTGAAGTAACCCACCATCTGCCCGGGACTTTTCACCTGAACCTCGCCGCCGTCGCCAATCCGGTGTTCAACGCCCGGGTTGGCCGGTACTGCCGGACGTGGTTGCCTGGTCGTTATCTGAACAATTTAGTTTGTGACATTTGTCAATCATGGTCTATAGTGAAAACGTCAGCGTATAAATAGCATTGCCAAGGGAGGTAGCTATGAACAAGCCGACACGTTCTGCCATGACCGCTCCAGCCTGGGGCCTGATCCTGCTCGGTTCCTGCGCATTTTTCTACACAGCCTACGCGGGAATGCTGGGTACCTGAAGCGCCCTCAGGGCCAGCCTTCCCTCGGTACCCTGGCCATGGCTTCCAGTACCCGGCCATCATGAATGCCCCGCCCGGCAATCTGTAACTTCACCATGGCGCGACGCAGGGCTGCAAAGTCGGGATCGGTCGCGTTCATCGCGTTACCCTCCCTGAATTAGATGCCTTCCTGACAGATTACGCCTAACGCCAGACAGAAACCATCCCGATGGTGCTGACCACCAGCAGCACTACACCCAGCACCCGGAAAAACAGCGAACCTTCGGCCTGGAGCATGCGGTCGTGCACATAGAGCCCGATCACATGCCCCACGGCCGCCGCCGGCAGCAGCCACAGATGATGGATCAGTTGCAGGTCGACACCCGCCCAGATAAATGCCGACAGCTTGATCAGTACCAGGATAAACCACAGGGCAAACAAGGTATCCCTGAGCTTCTCCTTGGGTAGGTGCTGCGCCGCCACCGCGATAATCAGCGGAGCACCAATCAGTGAGGTGCCACTGATGTAGCCCCCCAGCATCAGGAAAATGGTATCGACCGTCTTGCTGCCACTGCGGAACGGACGGTTGGCAATGTATGACAGTGAATACAGCGCAACAATCACGAAAATGATCGAGCTCATCACATAGCCCGGCAGGGTAATCAGCCCGAATACCCCGATCAGTTTGGGCACAATCATGATCGCCAGCAGGCGCCCCAGATAACGCCAGTCTACGGTGCCCGTGCCACCGGCCTGCCTG
This sequence comes from Marinobacter vinifirmus, assembly GCF_002258215.1. Lineage (GTDB taxonomy): Bacteria > Pseudomonadota > Gammaproteobacteria > Pseudomonadales > Oleiphilaceae > Marinobacter > Marinobacter vinifirmus. The sequence continues at coordinate 308,642 of NZ_NEFY01000001.1, read as the reverse complement.
TCCTTCGCGCCTTTCCGGTTGTTGAGCCAGATGGTGAGGGAGGAGAACACCAGCAGGTGTATCGAAATCAACGGCAAAAACACCAAAGGTTCATCAAGAACCAGTAAAAGGAACGGCAGGGACAACACGGCACCACCGAAACCCAGCCCTGACCGGACAAACCCGCTCCAGACAAAGATCAATGCAATCAGGATATACTGGACTACAGTCAGGTCAGACATGGGTAAAAGCGGGCTCCGGCATGCAGGTTAGAACGGCTGGGCTAAAAGCTAATGATGACACGGAGGGGAGACAGATGCAGGATGCCAACCGTCGCAGATTCTGGCAGAGCTGTCTGTTGGGTTTGATGTTACTGGCGCTGGCCGAAAATTCCCACAGCGACGATAGTATTATCAACCGGGTCGAGGCCTTGCAGGCCGGTGAGCCGGTGGTGGTTCTTGGCGCTCACCTGCACTCCCGGGACGCGCTCGTGCAGTTCTATGAAGCCCGAAACTACGAACCGGCATGGCGCTCTTTCCCGGCACGGGAGGAACTGCTGCAAGCCATCCGCGAAGTCTCCAATGAAGGCCTGAACCCTGGCGACTACCATTACGACAGCCTGGCGGACTTTGCGTCGCAGCCGCTGGACCACAATGGTGAGGACCTGCAGGCTGATCTCGACCTGGTATTGTCTGACGCCTTCCTGCTGCTTGCCACACACCTGCATGATGGCAAGCTTGACCAGGAAACCCGCTCCGCCCGCTGGCAACCTTCCGAACAGCAAAGGAAAATGCATGAAGTACTGGCGGCCGCCATACTGGACCACAGCATCGACAAAACCCTGCAAGGCCTGAAACCGGAAGCGCCGGCCTACCGCAAACTGGTGGCGCTCCGCAAAGAAGTCTCTGACCTTTTAGGGCAGCCCTGGCCGGTGATCGACTCCGGCCCGGCCATCCGGCCCGGGGATACAGACTCCAGAATGATTGAGGTCCGTGAGCGGCTGAGGCTGCTCGGCGACCTGCCAGCCCGGGACAACGACAGCTCAGAAGCATTCGATACCGGCTTTGCCGACCAGCTGTACAGTGATGACCTGCTCGCCGTGATTCCAGCCTTCCAGGCCCGCCACGGACTGGATCCCGACGGCATCATCGGCCGTAAAACCCTGGCGGCCATCAACCAGATGCCCCTGGAACGGCTACAACAGATCGACGCCAACCTGGAGCGATGGCGCTGGCTGCCGGATTCTCTGGGCGATACCTACATCTTGGTAAACATTGCCGGTTATGAGCTGATCATGGTGGAAAACGGCCAGGAAACCATGCGCCAGCGGGTGATCGTCGGCCAGCCCTACCGGCAGACACCGGTGTTCAGCGACCGCATCCGCTACCTGGTCTTCAACCCCACCTGGACGGTTCCGCGCCGGCTGATGATCGAAGACCAGCTGCCAGTGATCCGCCGAGATCCCGGCTACCTGGACCGGCTCGGCTTCAAGGTATATCAAGGCTGGGGCGCCAACCGTGTCGAGATTGATCCCGCTACCATCGACTGGGATAGCCTGACCAAAAACAACTTCCCCTATCAACTGGTGCAGCAGCCCGGACCGCAGAACGCCGTCGGCCAGGTGAAATTCATGTTCCCGAACCAGTATGATGTGTACCTGCACGACACCCCGGGCCAATACCTGTTCAGCCGCATGGATCGTACCCTGAGTTCCGGCTGCATCCGGGTGGAGCGGCCGTTTGAGCTGGCGAATAAGTTGCTCGAGGGCAACAGCGACTGGGACCATCGGGCCATTCAGGAAGCCCTGCAATCGAGCGAGCCGATCAACGCCATCCTCCGGAACCCGGTGCCGGTTCACCTGCAGTACTGGACCGTCTGGGTTGATCGCGCCGGAACCTACCAGTTCCGGGAGGATATCTACGGGCGCGACCGCCAGTTACTGCAGGCCCTTCGTTCCGACTGGCAAGGCAACCTGCAACTGACACCAAGGAGCCATTGATGAAACGCGCAGCCGTCACACTGCTGCTAAGTGCGGCCCTGGCAGCTTGCCAGAGCCTTCCCGGGCCAAAAGGCGATATTGCCGATGACGCGGTATTGCTGAAGGCCCATCATTGCCTTGAAGAAAAAGTGGGCGACCAGAACCGCATCCACTTCGGCCCCTGCCTGAAGGTTATCAGCATCAACGACGAGCCCCCGCAAGTCAGTGATGACGGCTTTATTACCCTGCCCGTGCGGCAGGCCATGACCATCGGAACCTCCTGCGTGTACCGCCATGCCGATGGCACCCCGATACCCAGCACCGTGCAAACCCGGGATTTCCCGGTTGCCAGCAATACCTTTACCAATGGCGGCCAGCGCTGGTACCTTCACGCCCACAAACAGGCACGGCAGGTGATCGGTTGCGAGCCCACCCTGTCACGGTCTGTTTACCCCACCCGAAAAACCGACTGAACAGAGAAACCCCATGACCCTGACCACCTGGTTAGCTGTTGTAACCATCTGCGTGCTTGGCGCCATGTCGCCCGGCCCCTCCCTCGCCCTGGTGCTGAAACAGACCATGACCGGCGGGCGCCGGAATGGCGTTGTCGCGGCGCTGTCCCATGGTCTTGGCGTGGGCATCTACGCGTTTCTGAGCATTCTCGGCCTGGCGGCGGTGATTACCGCATCGCCAACAGCGTTCACCATTCTGCAATGGGCCGGGGCGCTGTACCTGGCATGGCTCGGGTTTAAAGGACTCACCGCCAAGGCTCAAAGCGACCAGGCCCTGCCCGAAGCTCCCAGCACCCGCAGCGCCGCCCGGGACGGCTTCTTGATTGCCTTCTTCAACCCCAAGATTGCGGTGTTTTTCCTGGCGCTGTTCAGCCAGGTGGTCGGGGTGGATACCAGCCTGATGGCGAAGTTTGGCTATGCAGCTACCGCACTGGTTATCGATACCGGCTGGTACCTGATTGTGGCCTGGCTGTTTTCCAACCCGAAGTGGCTGGATATGCTGAAGAAACGGGCGGTCTGGTTCGAGCGGGTGTTCGGAGCCATTCTGGTAGCGCTGGCGGGGCGACTGGTGGCCGGTATCGTAGCTGGCAAGTAGAACTCCTGCCAAACCATTACTCAACGGTAACTGCTTCTCAATTGCGCTTCCTGAAGGACTGTGCCACTTTTAAAGGGCACCCCTGAAACGGAGGATAGGAGATGCTCTACTGGGCTATAGTTTGTCTTGTTATTGCGATTATCGCGGGAGTCCTCGGGTTCGGAGGCATTGCGGGAACTGCGGCAGGATTTGCGAAGATACTGTTTTTCATCTTCCTTGTACTGTTGGTCGTGTCCCTGTTATTCAACATGCTTCGCGGTAAAGGCCCCAAGGTCTAGGTTTTCACCGGTCGTGGCCCTCCGGTCACAACGAGGGCCACCCCGGCTACTGCGACCACGCCGCCGGCTATCGCCATTGGCCCCAGCCGTTCGTCAAACAGAATGAAGGCTTCCAGCGCCGTCACCGGCGGCACCAGATAGAACAGACTCGCCACCTGGGAAGCAGCCCCTCTGCGAATCAGCCACATCAGAATCAGAATTGCACTTACCGACAACCCGAATACCAGCCAGCCCAGGGCAAGGCTGAACTGCAGTGACCACTGGATTTCGCGGGTTTCCAGAGTAAAAGCACCCAGGGCAAACAAGGCAGCGGCGGCGGTGTACTGGATCATGGTGCCGGAGATCAGGTCTACCCCGGTTCCGAAACGCTTCTGATAAACCGTTCCCAGCGAAATACCAACCAGGGACAGCCCCGCCCAAAGCAAGGTAACCGGTGAGAAACCCGCTCCGTTCGAGCCATCCCCGAGCTTCTCAGCCAGCACCAGGGCCACCCCCAACAATCCCATAACCAACCCTGACCACTGACGGCCCGCCACGGTTTCCCGAAGCAACAAGACCGCCGCCAGGGCCGTGACCAGGGGCTGCAAGCCAACGATCAACGATACCAGCCCAGAAGGCATGCCCTGGTCAATGGCATAGAACACGCCGCCCAAATAGGTTCCCTGCACCAGCAACCCGGTCACCGCCAGGTGCCCCGCTCCGCGCCAACCCGGCCAGCGTGATTTCATCACCAGCGCCAGAACGGTTAACGGTATGAGCGTCAACAGCATACGAATCAGCAGCAGGGTAAATGGCTCTGCATAAGGCAAGCCGTACTTGGCGCCAATAAAACCGGTGCTCCACAACCAGACGAACAGCGCGGGCACAAACAGGGAGTAGTAGATCGGTGGCATAGGTTTCGGCTGCCGCTACACGAATAACAAAGCACCCCACCCGACCGTTTTGGCCGGGTGCAGCGCTACTGTTTCAAACAGGTTGGTGTCAGGGCTCGGCAATCATCGCCTGGAGCTTCTGGGTAAGCTCAACCGCCTCGCACCCCATGGGGGTAAGGTAGCCTCCGTCCATCTGGCTGATCAGACCTTTGGCAAACAGCGTTTCAGCTGCCTTGACGGTCTCCGGCGCAGCGGAATGGGCATGAACCTTGATACCTTCCTGAGTGGAGGTTGAAGGGAACTGCAGCAGAAGGTTCAGTTCAGCAAGGTGCTTTGGCGAGAACGGCATGGAATACTCCCGTGTTGTCATATTCCTAGCAGTGTAGCCTACTGTCTGCACAAGAGCATCGCCGAGTTACCGAAAGTCTCTTGTGAACCCATCAACATTCCGTATCATCACGGCACTAAAATCCTACAATTACCGGTACATTCCCACAGCCAATCCCGGTAAATTCGTTGGTAGGCTGTTTATCCCCAGGCGAGCAATGCGTAACTATTTCCTGAACACACCGGCACGAGCCCTCATCACTGGCCTGTTCCTGGCGATGGCGTTGGTCAGCAGCGCCAAGGCCGACAGCATTCAGCGAATCGTCCATCCGGATGGCCGGGTGGAGTACACCAACGTGAAGAGTAAAGCGCAGCCCCGGGCCTCTACCAAAACCGAAACCGTCTATCGCTACACCGATGAACACGGCGTGGTGGCCTACAGCAGCCAGCGCCCGGGTAACGCCGAAGTGGAAGTTATCCGGTTCCATTGCTATGCCTGCGACCCCGGCTCCAAGGTGGACTGGCACAAGACCCCTCTGTTCCTGACACCCTACCGGGATGAAATCCTGACCGCCGCCCGGGAATACGATGTAGACCCGGCCCTGGTTCGGGCGGTCATCCATGCCGAATCGGCATTTAATCCCAAAGCGGTTTCTCCCGTGGGCGCACAGGGGCTGATGCAGTTGATGCCGGGCACGGCCGATGAGCTGGGCGTGAACGACCCGTTTGCCATACAGGACAACATTCGTGGCGGCGTCGATTACTTGGCCCAAATGCTCAAACGTTTCGGTGGCGATATCCGCCTGGCGACCGCCGCCTACAATGCCGGCCCGGGTGCTGTGGGCCGGTACAACGGCATTCCGCCCTATGCGGAAACCAAGGCCTATGTTGAGCGCGTTGGCATACTGCACCAGCGCTACGCCAAGAACTGATGGGCACCATTCTTAAAAGCCCGGAAATCAAGGGCGATATTGTCCATGTGGCTCGGGATAACTACGGCAACATCCTGGTGATTGACGACCGAAAACACCGAATCCTGAGCTTTGATTCGGTGTTCGAGCAAAGCAAGATTCTGCGCACGGCGCCCCAGGTTCCGGTACACGAATACAACCGCGCCATGCTTTTACCCCTCGCCTTCACCACTCCATCTAAAGTGACCGTCCTGGGGCTGGGTGGTGGCGCGCTGGCCCATGGCCTGTTCACCCTGCTGCCGGAAGCGTCCATCGAGGTTTATGAATTGCGCCGCAAGGTGGCAGACATTGCTAGGGAGTGGTTCTCCCTGCCCGAGTCTGACCGGCTTGATATCCACATTGCCGATGCCCGCGTGGCGGTGGATAACTTACCGGAAGCCAGTACCGATATGATCCTGACCGACCTGTACAGCTCAGACCGCATGAGCCCTGCCCAAAGCCAGCGCCAGTTCATCAAGGCCTGCAGTCGGGCGCTGTCGGCCCGGGGCTGGCTGGTGCTGAACTATCACCGTATGCCAGAACCGGATGGCAACCTGCTGCGGGAACTCCGGCGCCAGTTTCCCCTGTTACTGGTATTCAAAAGCAAAACCAACAACTGGGTGATCTACGGCCACAAGCAGGCCATTGACCCGCTGCCGGCAGAAAAAGCCCGGCTGAATACGCTGGAAGCGCGCCTGCCGATTGGCTGGCGCAAGCTGGTCAACAAACTCAGCCGACTTGCCCCACCCGCCGAATGAAGCTTGCCCGCATCGTCAGCAACCAGAACGGTATCAGCCGCCGCATGGCCAGTCAGTTACTGGCAGCCGGGCGCATATGGGTAGATGGTTCGGTCTGCCGGGACGGCAACGAAGACATCTCCCGATTCAGGGAAGTGAAGATCGACAAGGACATTATCCAGCAGGCCGAACCGGCCTATTACCTGATGCTGCACAAACCCGCCGGGTACCTGAGTGCCACCCGGGACGACCAGCACCCTACCGTTATGGAGTTGATTGAGCCGGAACTGCGTTCGCACCTGCACATTGGCGGGCGCCTGGACCGGGCCAGCACCGGGCTGCTGATTCTGAGCAATGACGGCACCTGGTCTCGCCGGCTGACAGAACCTGCCGTGAAGATTCCGAAAGTGTACCGGGTAACAACCGCTGAACCCATCAGCCCGGAGACCGCCCTGCGCTTTGCCGAAGGTATCTGGTTCGAGTACGAGCAACTGACAACGTCCCCTGCGCAGCTGGAACCGCTGAACGATCACGAGGCGAGGGTCACCATTTTTGAAGGGCGGTATCACCAGGTAAAGCGGATGTTCCACGCAGTAGGCAATCGGGTGACGTCACTGCACCGGGAAAGCATGGGAAGCCTGGTACTGGACCCGGAGCTTCCTGTTGGCGGGTATCGCCACCTGAGCGGCAGCGAGATCCGCTCCATCGGCTGACAGAGCGGATCAAACACATCAGGCGCGGCTGAGGAACTTGCGCTCTTCCACGTTCACCTTGATGCGGTCGCCGGTGGAGATGTGCTCTGGAACCTGAACAACCAGTCCGGTGGTCAGGTGAGCCGGCTTGGTACGCGCGGTGGCAGAACCACCCTTCACAGACGGGTCGGTTTCTTCGATGGTCAGTTCCACCGTAGGTGGCAGGTCAATGGCCACCGGCGTATCGCTGACCAGAATGGCCATCACACCCTGAGTGTCTTCAGTGATGAACAACAGCTCGTCTTCGATGGCGCTCTTGTTCAGCATGTACTGGGTGAAGTCTTCGTTATCCATGAACACGTACTCGTCGCCATCGGCGTAGGAAAACGTGACCGGACGACGCACCAGGTCCGCAAGGTTCAGCATGTCGGAGTCCTTGAAGGTCTCGTCCAGCTTCTGGTTGGTGACCACATCGTACATCCGCATGCGGTACAGGCTGCCGCCGGCACGGCCCTGGGGTACAGAGCGTTCAATGTCCTTAACGAAATACACCCGTCCTTCGTATTCAACGGCCTGGTTCTTTTTAATCTCGCTCGCTTTTGGCATAACACCTGATTCCGAAAAAGTTGATCTTGGTGGGCGCTGATATACCACGACTCGCGCCCGGAAGCGATAGTTGCTACCGCAGTAATCTTACCTGTTTGCCCGGGATAACTCCTCCCGGGTTTTCAATCGCCCTGCCCGACGGATTTCAGCGTTATCAAAGCGCCTTTGTTGCTCAGGGGTTTCCGGCATCGCCGCCGGCACATCCACCGGTTTCCCCTGCTCATCCAGCGCCACAAAAGTGAAAAACGCCGACAGGATATGGCGTGTTTCCCCGGTATAACTGTTTTCCGCCTCCACCTTGGCGCCGATTTCCATGGAAGACCCCCAGCTGCGATTCAGCGACAGGCTGAACAACAGGGTGTCGTTGCCCTTCGCCGGTGCCCGGAAGTGGATGGAGTCGACCGCTGCGGTTACACATACATGGGCAGAATGCCGCTCCGCCACTACCAGGGCCAGACGGTCACACTTGGCCATGATCATGCCACCGAATACCGTGTTATAGGCCTTCATATCGTTGGGGAATACTTTATACACATGCTTCTCGATGGCAGAAGCAGCAACAGGCTTGGCCGGTTTGTCAGTCATCTGGCTCATTTCCTTCTGGTTTACCCACAAAAACTGTGGATAACTTTGTTAGCAAGGTAAGGACACCTCGCGCCAGGCTACTGTGCGCCTGGGTTTGCGGGCCATGCAGGTAATTTGATCAGGTATACTGCACTTTTTTCCGGCCAACAACAAAAGGACGTTTATCCACATGGCACTGGCGAGTACTTCCGGGCGCATTATCACCACACTCATCGCCATTGCCTGCCTGGCCGGAAGCTGGCACCTGATGAATCAGGGGCTGGAACAAATGACCGAAACCCGCCAGATGCAGAGACTGCCAGCCACCCCGCTCGCTGCACTGTCAGACGGGCCCTACCTGATTGAAGCCACGGTAACCGATGCCCTTGGCGCCCGCCCTGCGCCCCGGTGATACTGCCTATGTGGTTGGGCATTTCAACCGTGAGCACCGTGTTCTTAACCGCGGCGCCCGCAGTTTTGTCAGCATTGCAGCCAGCCTTGGCCTGTTCCTGTTCACCGCCACCTCACTGCTCGCCGCCGATGGCCGGTTCAGCCCGGACAACCTGCTGCTGTCCGCCCTGATGGTGCCACTGGTGCTGTGTCTTTATCTGGGCGTGCTGCATTACAACGACATGGTGTTCCTGAAGAACCGGGTAAACCGGGCCAGGGCCAACATCGACACCATATTGCAACAACGCCATGACCTGTGGCCGATGCTGGAGAATACGGTAAAGGCCGCCATGGCCCATGAAAAACAACTGATGACCCACATTGCCTCACTACGGGCCGAGCCGCCGGCCAGCATGGAGTCCGCCGCGAATGTGGAGCGAACGCTTGCCCGTGAACAGGCCGCAACGCAGGTGCTCAAAGCCAGGATTGAAGATTATCCGGAGATGAAAAATCACGAAGTGGTTGGGCGCTTTATGGCGATCATGGCGGATACCGAGAGCTACCTGGCACTGCTGCGCAACAGCTACACCGACAGCGCCATGATCTACAACACCCGAATCCAGACCCTGCCGGATCTGCTGCTGGCCTGGCTGTTCCGGTTCCGCCCGGTCAGCCAGTTCAGCAAGGATGGAAGCTAACTATCAGCCCATCAGGTCAAAGTGAGCGAAGTCCTGCTCAATGCAGCGATCCAGCAGCGCCAGGTAATCGGCTTTCACTTTCAGCTTGGTCTGCTTGTGGGCCGTCATGTTCAGCTGTTTCATCTGGGTAGCCACGGCAAGCGCACGCTCCATCAGCTGTTCCGGGGCGACCGCCTCGTCCAGGAAGCCGGCCGCAATGGCGCCTTCCGGGTTAAAGATCTCGGCATTCACCACAGAACGGTAGAAGTACGGCGCAGGCATGCGATGGCGGGCAATCTCGATACCGGCGTGATGCATGGTCATGCCGATGGCCACTTCATTCAGGCCCAGCTTGAAGCTGCCTTCCACCCCAATCCGGTAATCCACAGACAGCAGGATAAACGCACCCTTGGCAATCGCGTGGCCGCTACAGGCCGCAATCACCGGCCGCGGGAAGGCAGACAAGCGGCGAGTCAGGGTTGAACCCACTTTCACCAGGGCCATGGCCTCTTTCGGGCCTTTCTGCATTTCTTTCAGGTCGTAGCCGCCGGAGAACATACCGGGCTGGCCGGTCAGGATCACAATGGCCTTTTCCTGCTCGGCCTGGTCAAGGGCGGCATTCAGCCCCTCAAAAACCTCGTGGCTCAGGGCATTGGCCTTGCCGTTGTTCAGGGTGATGGTGGCAATGCCATCATTCAGTTCGTAAGTTACGAGTTCTGTCACCTGGGTGTCCTCATCTACTGCATGTTATTTAAGTGAGTGTTTGTTAACTTTATAGCTTACGGCTTCTCCGGTAAACCCACGCCAGGCCCAGCAAGGCCAATCCGAGCCCCATAAAGGCAGCAACCCGCCAGAGCCCCTGCAAGCCAGACATATCCACCAGGAAAATTTTGGCAATCACCACGCCCAGCAGCGCCATGCCAACCTTGTGCAACATCAGGCTATGGTTTCGGGCAGACCATAGAATGGCCGCTACAGCATACAACATGCCCACCACCGAATAGGTGTAGAGCTCGCCCTCGCCCACACCGAACTGGAGGGGCATGGCACTGCCCTGCCAAATCTGCCGGATTTCCAGTGCTGTAAATAACAGGAACGCCGCACCGGCCACCGCAAGCGCCCAGTGCCGGGGTACCAGCTCCCTATAACGGCTGATTACCAATGCCAGCAGCACCGGTGCGCCATAGGCCAGTAACAGCAGGTTGAAGACGGGCGTTTCACCAATCACCCCGCTGGTCCACCACGGATTGTGAACCACAACCGCCACCAGATAACTTAACCCGGCCATGGCCAGCAAAATCCACGCAAACAGCCGATACAGCCAGACCAGGGTCTCGCTGGCCCGGGCGCGAATCACATAGACCACACTCACAGAGCCCCAGAGCAGCGTATTGATAGCTGCCTCGGTCAGGCTGTAGTCCCGAACAAAGATGTCACCGTCGTACAGCGCAAAACGCAGGGCCACCCCCATAAACAAAACAACCAGGTGCAACGACGCACCCTCCAGCCACGGGCGAATAGCACCGCTGCGCCCGGCCAGCCAGGTTGCCGCTACCGCAAAGCCGGCAGCACCGACGTAGGTCAGCAGCGTCCAGTGGCTGGCCGCCTGATAGTTGTCCAGCCAGGGATTAAAGGTCAGCCGAGCCACCACAACGGCCAGCACCAGTTTTAACAGCCAGTACAGCTCCGATGCCTGATACCGGCGGGCCAGCCACACCAGGCTGACAAACTGCGCTGCCAGCGCCAAGGTAAGCGAGGCTTCCTGCAGCCACATGACCACCGCCAGAGAGTAACTGGCGTGTGCTGCCAGCAGGGCCCAGACCAACCCGGCACGCCACTCACTGCGCTGCTCCAGCCGCCAGGCCAGAGCGCCATAAACACCACCAGCGAACAAGGAAACCAGGGCCCAGGCGCCAGACGCTTCGCCTGCCGGCACCAACAACAACCAACCCAGCAGCAACCAGATAACCGGTGCCAGCATCACCAGTGAGGCCCAGCGCCTGAGCTGCAATTGCTGTCGCCACTGCCAGAGCCCGGACATCAGGGTAATGACGGCGGCCAGCATCAAGTAAGTGAGGAATATTCCGTGCTGCTCTTCGGCGAGGGTAAGCCGCAAAATCGCCCCGGAGCCTTTTGCCGCAAACCCGAGCCAACCCGCAACCGTTACCAATACCGTCGCCCAGGGCAGATACCAGAGTACCCCGCGACCGGCGGGCGCCAGAATGGCCACCGGCAGCATAAACAGCCAGGCCAGAAACAGCGGCTCTGAAGCCGGTTGCTGGTAAATGGACACAGCCCAGGCTGCCAGCAGGGCAATCAATGCTTCACGACGACGCTCTCCGGAAAGACTGACGTCACCGAGCCACATGGAAAACAGCACAAACAACGCCGAAAGGTAGCCCGCAGTCGCCAGCATTGCGGCCGAGCCCATACCCGCCAATAACCACCATCCCAGAGCGCCCAGCAGCGTGCCATACCAGAGCCAGTCACGGTAAACGCGCCGCATCAACAACATGGAGCTTAGGGTAATCAGAAAGCTGTAGCTCAGCACGAACAGGACGCTGCCGCCTTCGCCACCCACCAGCAAAGGCACCACATAGGCGCCAAACAGCCCCATCACGGCCAGTAACGGGCCGTGCACCAAGGCCAGCGCCATGGTCGCCAGAGAGACGACTGCCAGCAGTATCAACCCGGTAACGGGGCCGATAAGCTCATAATGGCGGACACCCGCCAGCAAGGCTGCATAAAGGGTAATACTGCCACCACCGGCCAGAGCTGCGAACACCTGGTCGGTGCCCGTATGGCGCCGGCGCAGATATTCCGCACCGGCATGCAGTGCCAGGCCACTCAACAGAGCCAGCGCAAATTGCTGAACCGGGCCAATCAGGCCTGCGCTGATGGAATGGCTGACCATGAAAATTCCGGCCAGGCTTACACTCAGGCCACCCAGCCAAACCATCCAGTTTGCTTTCAGGGCGTTGATCAACCGGGTTTCAAGGGAAAGTTGCCGGGGTTGCGGCGGCGGTGTAGGAGTAGCCTGGGGAGGATTTTCTTCCGGAACAACCTGAGATTCTGCTTGTGCAGGATAAACGGGCGCAGCCGCAGGCGCCTGCTCGGGTGCCAGGTCTGCCGTTGCTTGCGCAAATTCTCCGAAAGCATTCCCGCTCTTGAGGGCGGCAAGCTCCTGCCTAAGAGTTGCGACTTCACGGCTCAGCGCTTCAACACGGGAGGCTTGCCGGTCACGCTGGCGAAACGCCAGAAAGCCCAGCAGCGAACCGACCGGCACCAGCAGGGCAGCGCCGGCCACAAGGATAATGAAAATGAATTCCAAACGACGATTCCTTGTCTACTGAAAAAATCAGGGCTGAACCCGGCCCGACTCCGGCACCAGGCAATTCATCATGGTAATCGAAACATCCCGGAAAACTGCTTCTGATGTCACGTTGTCCGGAAAGTTATCGTAAATCGCCCTTCGGCAGGTGGAGGTACGGGACTCCGCCCGCTCCACGCAGTCATCAAACCGTTCTCCGCTACCCCCGGTTGCCTGGGCGCAGACTTCCGGAATCTGTGTAACAGCCCAGTCCACCACGTCACTGCGCTTGGCCGGGCTGGCAGCCAGGTTGGTGTACCTGGCCGGGTCCTCAGGGGCTGGCTCGTCCTGCATCTGATCCCACAGCACATACAGCAACGCACCAGCCACCAGTACAACCGTTACGGCAGGAAACCTCATCCCGCCTGCCCTTGCAGCCACTGGCTGATCTGGGCTTCACTCATGGCACCGCAGTTGCCACCGGCGGCAAGTTTATCAACAGGCACCCGGTTTGCCTTATGGCAGTGGGGACACACCACAAGTTTGGTTTCGACGGACATACGCATTCCTCTTGTCAGATTCTTCCGTGAGAATCTGGGTTACCCGGGGGAAAATCAAGCGGCCTTGCCACAAATGTTACGCACATAATCTGTGGATAACTTTGTTAACAGGCTAAGGATACCCCGGCTACAACCGCTAACGGCGGGGGCCGGGGTAATGTGACTGTAAAATGACCGGTGTTACTGGATGGTGTACTGAATAATCACGGATGACAGCCTAAAAGGTTCCTACTCTTCCTTCAGCTGTTGCATAAACCGCTCTATTTCCGATTCTATTTCGGCCAGGCGCTGCTGCCACTCGGCTTTGTAGGCGGCAAATTCCTCTCCTAATTCACCCAGCTGTAACTGGGTCTTTGCGGCCACAACGGTGCTTTCGGCCAATGCCTGAAGGTCCGCCTCTTCCAGTTTTTGCTGCTGCGCTTCAAGCTGGGTAACGGCCTCATTCAGGGTGCGCCGGTCTTTCGAAGAGGCCGAAGGATTGGCTTTCAGCGCCTCTCGCAATGACTGGGACCAGGCTTCCATTTGTTGCCCCAGCTGCTCACCATACTCTTCTGCCAGGCCCGAGAATTCATTGCTCATCTGTGCGGCCTGCTGCTGAAGCTCCTGCCCCATCAGCTGAAGTTCCTGTGCCAGCTCATCGGATTGCTGTGCCCAGCGGGCTTTAAGATCCTCGCCCAGCTTTTCCAGCTGGCCAACCAGGCTGCCCCACACCGGGCCATCTTCCAGGGCGTCGCCGGTGCGGTAGTAGTCCACCAGCCATTCATCCCCCTGGCGCACCAGGTAGGTGACCGTTTCAACCGCTTCATCACGCCCCTCCAGCCCGCTCAGGGTGGTGGTTACCCGGGCAACCTGCTCATCAATAACAACGCGGCCCCAGGCCACTTGCACGTTCTTCCAGTTCTCGCCAAAACTGTCGAACGCAGCCTCGTCGACCAGCGTGGAGTAGTCGCTGGCGTCACCGGCATCGCCTTCAACAACCGCCTGCCAGAAGACTTCAGAAACTTCCTGCGGAGATTCCGGCCCGGAGCAGCCCGCCAGCAAGGCAACACTGGCCGCCAGCAATGTCATCAGAAATGTCTTCAACATGGTAAAACGTCTCTTGCTTCAGGTTATGCCCGTTATCCTACACCAATCGGAGCCGTGGCAACCGTCACGGGGAGCCTGGAAACCGGCGTGATGTGATAGGGTAAGCGTAACGAAATCAGGAACCTCTTGTGCATGCGCATTCGAATTACCCACCAGAGAATCACCATTGTCCTGCAACTGATACTCCTGGCCGAGGCGGTGTTTGCTGTAATCGGCCAGCGCTGGTTCACTGCCTTCCTGACCAGCATGATCATTGCCATTACCTTTTTCCCGGTTTTGTTTGAGCGGCGTTTCCGCATTCACATTCCACCGGGACTGCAGCTGGCGGCCATCGGCTTTGTGTTCGCGTCCCTGTTTCTGGGCGAAATTCGCGACTACTACACCCGCTTCTGGTGGTGGGACATGGCCCTGCACACCACTTCGGGCTTCCTGCTTGGCATCCTCGGTTTTTTGCTGGTGCATATCATGAACGAAACCGAGAAGCTCCAGATGCACCTGAAGCCGGGCTTTGTTGCCCTCTTTGCCTTCATGTTTGCCCTGGGCATTGGGGCCCTGTGGGAGGTCTTCGAATTCACCATGGATTCATTATTCGGAATGAACATGCAAAAACCCATGCTGGGGGATCCATCCGGGCTGACCGATACCATGTGGGACCTGATTGTGGATGCCATTGGTGCCCTGATCATTTCGACCCTGGGCTGGCATTACCTGAAGAATCCGGACGAGGCCTCGTTCCTGGAGCGGTGGATTGATGCCTTTATCGAACGTAACCCCCGCTTTTTCCGGCGCTGAGGAAGCCCATGCTGAAAATCTCCAACGCCGTTGAACTGGCAGACTGGGAAATTGAGATCACCCAGATACGCGCCCAGGGCGCGGGCGGGCAGAACGTCAACAAGGTTGCCTCTGCCGTTCACCTCCGGTTCGATATCCAGAACTCCAGCCTGCCGCCGTTCTACAAGGAGCGGCTGATGGCGTTGTCTGACCAGCGAATCAGCAAAGACGGCATCATCGTGATCAAAGCGCAGTCCTTCCGCACCCTGGAGCTGAACAAGGACGATGCCCTTCAGCGCCTGAAAGAGCTGATTCAGGAAGCGGTAAAGCAACAGAAAGCCCGCCGCCCCACCAAGCCAACCAAGGGCTCTCAACGTCGGCGTGTGGACAGCAAAACCAAAAAAGGCAAAACCAAGGCGCTCAGGGGAAAAGTGCAGCTTTGATATCCCCGGCGCCTGAGTGATCAATTTATCCACAGCAGAGCAGCGAAAAAAGATGGCACTGCCCTACTACCTCGGTTGTCCCCAGTGGCAAGATCCAAACTGGAACAACCAGCTGCCACCCGGCGGCACTCCCCTGGCGCGCTATGCCCGGGTGTTCAACACCGTTGAGGGCAACACCACCTTCTACGCCAGCCCCAGCCGGGACCAGTGCCTGCAATGGCGGCAGCAGGTACCGGACAGCTTCCGCTTCCTGTTCAAACTGCCCCGAGCCATCACCCACGAACGCTTTCTCACCGGCGTGGGCGATGAGCTGGATACTTTTCTATCGCTGATTGAGCCGCTAAACGACGTGCTGGGCCCCATGTTGCTGCAGCTACCCGCCGGCTTTGGCCCTCAGCGGCTAGACCAGCTCTGGCATTTCCTGGATACCGCACCCGAGTTTCTTCACTGGACTGTAGAAGTCCGCCACCCGGCATTTTTCGCCAAGGGTGAAGAGGAACGGACATTGAACCAGGGTTTGCGGGCCCGAAAGCTGGCAAGGGTGGTTCTTGATAGCCGGGCGTTGTTCTCGGCAACGCCCGACTGTGAATCAACCATCGATGCCCAGCGCAAGAAGCCCCGCGTTCCGGTGCACATCCTGCCCAGCGACGCGGCGCCGGTGATTCGCTACATTGGCCACCCCGACCTGGAAACCAACCGAACCTTTCTTGCGCCCTGGGTAGATCGCGTGGCTGCCTGGATTGAGGCTGGCATTCAGCCCTATGTATTCATGCACATGCCCGACAACGGCCATGCGGTGGAGCTGGCTGCGTTGTGGACCGAATTGCTGCGGGAGAAGATTCCAGAACTGGAAGCACTGCCGGTAGAGCTGACTACGCCGCAGATCGGGTTGTTCTAGAATTCAACCCTGCACCAATTTGGATAGGGCTCGGTGATCCCGCACCAATTCCATGCATAAACCGCAGTCCCGGGGCTCCGCAACCCAAGAAATTGTGCAATATGCACAATGAGTACCCGGAGCCTGCAGGCTTTTACCTGCCCGAATCCAGAAATGGCATGAAGGTTGCGAACGCTTGTCGTGATGACTAACGATACGGAGAAATCACCATGACTACTCAGGCGACCCCGCAAGAGCAGGACTACCCCCTAAGCCCGGTGCCCATGGATCAACGCAAAAGCGTCTGGTCCATGGGGCTGGTACTGCTGGGCTTCACCTTTTTCACCGCTACCATGTGGGCCGGCGGCACCGTTGGTGTGGCCTTTGATTTTTCCACCATGCTGATGGTACTCGCAGCAGGTAACCTGCTACTGGGAATCTATGCCGCTGTACTGGGCTACATTGCAGCCAGGAGTGGTCTCAACACCGCCCTTATGAGCCGCTTCACCTTTGGAGAAATGGGCAGCAAGCTGTCGGATATCATCCTTGGCTTCACCCAGATTGGCTGGTACGCCTGGGGCACCGCCACCATGGCCATACTGTTAGTGAAACTGACCGGCATGCCGGAGAGCCTGACCACCCCGCTGATGGTCCTGTTCGGGTTCGGTTTCTGCGTCACGGCCTTTATCGGCTATCGCGGCCTTGAGTGGCTGTCCCGGGTGGCCGTGCCCGCCATGATTATTCTGGTAGCCGTCAGCATGACCATGGCCACCTCGGATGCCGGCGGGCTGGCCGGTTTACTGGCGATCACTCCATCCAGTGAGATGACGGTTGCGGCGGCTATTACCCTGGTGTTCGGCACCTTTGTCAGTGGCGGTACACAGGCCACCAACTGGACCCGCTTCGCCAAATCCGGAAAGACTGCCGTCATCGCCACGCTACTGGCGTTTTTCCTGGGCAACGGCCTGATGACCCTGATCGGCGCCTTCGGTGCCCTGGTTTATCAACAGGCCGACATTGTCGATATCATGGTCGCGCAGGGGCTGGCAACACTGGGCATTCTGATGCTGTTCCTGAACCTCTGGACCACCCAGGACAACACCGTCTATAACTTTGCTGTCGCAGGCTGCAACCTGGTCCGTACCCGCCGCCGCAAACTGGTCACCATTGTCGGGGCCGGCATCGGCACCGTCCTGGCGGTCATGGGCATGTACCAGTGGCTGATTCCATTTCTTGTCCTGCTGGGCACCTTTATCCCGCCCATCGGCGGCGTGATCATGGCCAGCTACTTTGTCGGCTATAAACGCCAGTACCCGAACCTGGCCACAACAACACTGCCCGCGTTCAACACACCCGGCCTTGCCGCTTACGCGATTGGCTCCGCAGCAGCCTACACCTCGCCCTGGATTGCGCCGATTGTCGGTGTGTTGGTGGCCGCATTCAGCTACAGCGTGGTGCTAGTGGTTTCCCAGGCGGTGCTGGAACGCCGGGCCATGGTGATGGGAACCGCATAAATGGCCCAACAGTGCATCGATGTACCCAAACTCCCGGGGCTGAGCACACAAACCGATGGCCTGGCCAGTGACGCCGACAGCTCAGACAATTTCAAATCACTGCTCATCGCCCACCTGCTGTTTAACCCTGAATCGCAGGTGCGCCAACACCAGGAGATAAAATGACCGAACAACTGAACGCAATCATAAACGCCCGCCTTCCGCGCAAGGATGGACTGTACAAACTCACCATTGCCGGCGGGCGCTTCACCAACATTCTCCCGATGCCAGGGCCCGCCGCCGCTGGGGACAACGAACTGGATGCCGCCGGCAACCTGGTTACGCCGGCCTTTGTCGAACCCCACATCCACCTGGATGCTGCCATGACCGCCGGTGAACCCCGCTGGAACCAGAGCGGCACTCTGTTTGAAGGCATTGAGTGCTGGGCCGAGCGCAAAGCCATGCTGTCCCATGAAGATGTGATCAAACGGGCCACCGAAACCCTTAAGCTGTTTGCCACCCACGGTATCCAGTACGTGCGCACCCATGTGGATGTAACCGACCCAAGCCTGACGGCCCTCAAGGCCATGCTGGAAGTGCGAGAACAGACCGCCGGATTGGTCGACCTACAGATCGTGGCTTTTCCACAGGAAGGCATCCTGTCCTTCAAGAATGGCCGAGAGCTGATGGAAGAGGCGGTGCGCCTGGGTGCCGATGTGGTAGGCGGCATCCCCCACTTCGAGTTCACCCGGGATTACGGCGCCGAGTCTGTGCGCTGGCTGATGGAGCTGGCCCACAAGAACGACCGGCTGGTGGATGTCCATTGCGATGAAATTGACGACCCGGAATCCCGGTTCCTGGAAGTGCTTGCCGCTGAAGCCCTACGCCTGGATTATGGATCCCGGGTAACCGCCAGCCACACCTGTGCCATGGGCTCTTACAACGATGCCTACTGCAGCCGGCTGTTCCGCTTGCTGAAAAAATCCGGCCTTCGGTTCCTATCCATGCCCACCGAAAGCCTGCACCTGCAAGGCCGTTTCGATGGCTACCCTAAGCGCCGCGGCCTGACCCGCGTACCGGAACTACTGGACGCCGGCCTGAAAGTCGCCTTCGGCCAGGACTCCATTCGCGACCCCTGGTATCCCATCGGCAATGGCAACATGCTGCGCACCCTGGACGTCGGCCTGCACGCCTGCCATATGTTGGGCATGAGCCAGATCGAAAAATCGCTGGAGCTCATCACCGATAACGGCGCCGCCGCGCTGGACCTTCAGGACTACGGCATTGAAGAAGGACTACCGGCCCGGTGTATCGTGCAGCAGGGACAAACCCCCTATGAAGTTTTGATGGGACAGCAACCCGTGCTGGCGTCTGTCCGGGACGGGAAATTGCTGATCAAGAGGGATATGATGAAATATGAAACTGACTTGAGCCTTTGAAGGCGGAAACGCGTTATGCCAAGGCTGTTTTTCGGACTGGAGATACCCGAGGCCGTCAAGGCGAGCCTCCTGCAGATGAAAACACAGGTAGCCGGGGCTCGCTGGCAAAGCCGTGGACAACTGCACCTGACCCTGGCATTCCTCGGCCAGGTCGAAGAGCCGCAGGTGGCTCTGGCCTGCGACCTGGCAAGAGGCGTTACCCGTGCCCCCTTTGAACTCAATGTGCAGGGACTGGGTTGCTTCGGTTCCCCGGAGAGCCCGAAAATTCTCTGGGCTGGAGTATCGCCGGAAGACCAACTTCGGGAGTTCCAACAAAACCTCGCAAACCGACTCACCAACAACGGGTTTACGCTAAAAAACCCAAGCTTCAAACCTCACATAACAATCAGTCGATTCCGCCCACCGACCGGTTCGGTGGCGTCACTGCTTGAGAGCCACAGGAACACCTCATTCGGCACCATGCCGGTTAAGGACTTCGTTCTGTTCGAAAGCACACCCGGTGCAGGTGGCTCGGTGTATACGGTACTTGAGCGGTTTGTATTGCCGACCCATACCGATTGACGCATTACAGCTGTTCAAGATATTTGAGCCCGGAGAGCTGGTTCATCTGCTGCTGAATCCAGGCCACCCGTTCCTGCACATAGGCTGTGGGTGCCGTTACGCTCAACACCTTTGGATTGGGTAGCACGGCGGCCAAACGAGCAGCCTGGGTCTGGGATAATTGGCGGGCAGGTTTGCCGAAGTAGATCTGGCTGGCGGCCTCTACTCCGTAGATTCCGGGCCCGAATTCCGCAATATTCAGGTAAACCTCCAGCACCCGCTCCTTTGGCCACAGGCCATCAATCCCCAGTGCCAGCACGGCTTCAAGCGCCTTGCGAACAAAGCTGCGACCATTCCAGAGAAACAGGTTCTTGGCGGTTTGCTGGGTAATGGTGCTGGCGCCCCGCAAGCCCTCTCCGGCCTTGTACTCGGATACTGCCTTGCGGATGGCCTCGAAATCCACCCCCGCATGATAGGGGAAGCGCTGGTCTTCACTGGCTACCACGGCCAGCGGCATCCA
Source organism: Marinobacter vinifirmus (assembly GCF_002258215.1). Taxonomy (GTDB): domain Bacteria; phylum Pseudomonadota; class Gammaproteobacteria; order Pseudomonadales; family Oleiphilaceae; genus Marinobacter; species Marinobacter vinifirmus. The sequence continues at coordinate 288,446 of NZ_NEFY01000001.1, read as the reverse complement.
GGGTGAAATCTCCGCCATGAGCACCCATTCCTGCCGAAGCGGCTCTGGCGCAGTGCCAAGTTGATAAGCCAGCATAAAGGCGGAGGTAGGCGGGTTCACAAACCGGAACAAAAGGATGGTCAGAAAAACCATGGCCACAACAGCCCCGAATGCCATGGCTAGAAGGCGCAGGGATTTACGAATGAAAGACCTTTTGGCCATAGCCGGAACCTGTCGTACTCGGTTGAACATGTTTCAAACAGACATTACATGTTAGCCGACACGACAGGCCTTGGCGGTTACGATATGGAAAGCCTTAACGCGCAGGAATAAACCGGCCGTAGCCCATTTCCCGGCCGAACTCCGGCACCAGTTGCTCGTCGTCCACCGCCAGTTTGCCGTTGATCAGCACAGTTTTCACAATGCCCGGGTTACGGTTAACCAGCCGCTGCAAGCCAAAGTTCTCCATCTCGCCCCAGTGCACCTGTTCCAGGTTCTGGTCAAACCCTGACGGGTCGAACACCACCACATCGGCCCTGTCCCCTTCCCGGATTTTGCCTGCGTCGATACCAAACCAGTCGGCCTGGTCGCCGGTCAGGCGATGTACCGCCTGCTCCATGGTCATGATCGGGGAACCTTCCTCGATGGATTCCTGCACCAGCTTCAGCATGCGCAGAGGCAGGTTGTAGAACGCCATATTGCGGATGTGCGCACCGGCGTCGCTGAACTCTTCAAAGAACACCACATCAATACCGTCTGCATACACAGTGAATGGCGTAGGTACTGGGCAGGCTTTTCGACCATTCCCGGTCGCCGTCCACCTTGTCCCATTTCAGGCACATGGTCGAAAGCCCGAGAAAGCCTTCATCCAGCGCTTCTTTCAGCAACCGCTCCATGGTTTGCATTTCTTCCTCGCTGGGCTGAACCGCCAAGTCCGTCGCCCGGCTCAGCCCCATCACCCCCACCCGCAAATCACTATGGCCCAGAAAGCTGACCACATTCGTGCCCAGAGGCACCTGCTTGATGTGCTCCACCCATTGTTTAGGGGTAGACCAGGTTTTATGGGCCTTCAGAATGGGTAGTACCCGCTCCCGGGGAACGGTTTCTACGCGGGTGAAGATGTCCGATGCGTCCTCGTAATCACTGCAGATCATGCTCAATGAGCAGCTGCCCACCAGCACGGTGGTCACGCCATGGCGAACAGATTCCGACAGGCTCGGGCTGACCAGCAATTCGGCATCGTAATGGGTATGGGTGTCCAGAAAACCGGGGGTTACCCACTTGCCGGTGGCATCAATTACGCGCTCGGCTTCGGCATGAGGAATAGGGGCAGCAGTAACCTTGGCGATATGGCCCCCTTTGATTGCCAGGTTACGAATGGCAGAAGGCGCTCCAGTGCCGTCGAAATAGCGGCCGCCTTCAATAATGAAATCGTACCGGTCCATAGTCACTTTCCTATTTTTTATGTTGTTATTGTCAGGGCATCGGACTGATAGCAACAGACCCGATTTCTACCTTGCTCCTTAGCCTTGTAAAGTGCTTTATCTGCTCGATCTACGGCGCATTCGACCGATTCCACCAGCGCATTTACTTCCGCAATTCCCAAACTTACGGTGACCTGAATCACCTCACCACCTTCAACGACGACGGTCTCGCCCGCAACTGCTTCACGTATCCTCTCAGCGCAACGTCGAGCTTCCGCGAGGTCGGCATCAGGTAGAAGAAGCACAAATTCCTCACCACCAAAACGCGCCACCAGATCACGGGACCGACTGTGCTTCTTAAAAATAGCCGAAATCTTCGTCAGCACCTGATCCCCTATACTGTGACCATGAGTATCGTTAACGGCTTTGAAGAAGTCGACATCGACAGCAATCACCGACAACGGCTCCCCAGTCGACTTTGCTTTCTCTAGCAGATACCCCGCTTCGGCCATGAAGTAGCGGCGATTATAGAGTCGCGTCAACGGGTCAGTAGCTGCCTGCTTCTTCAGTTCATCTTGCCTGGATCGAACATCCTCCAAAATCTTTATCCGGTACGAAATAATAAACGCCAGCGTGAGCGCCTCCAGCACAATGCCTATACCAACGCCATGACTGCTGATATAACCCGGTTCAATCAACCCCTTGTAGTAAAGCACCGCAAAGCCGTTGAAAACCACGAAGAACGTGTGGCCAACGAGAAAGAATTTCACCAACGGATGGCCTTTGCGAAACAGTGAAATACTGACCGAGAAAGTTACCACCATCATCAATGCTGCCAGACTGCTGGCGGGCTTCAACGCTGCCGAAATATCAAAAATCCCATAGGCAAAGGTAACAGCCAGCAACGCCAACATAACCTGCAGGAAACGGTGCTCCGTAGGGTAGTGCTGCCGGGTCTCGAATATGGCCATCATAAATAGCAGCAGAAAAACCGGCATGGTGATCAGCGACAGATTCAATATGAAGACTGAATCGCCGTATGCGGAGAAGGATTTGGCAATCAAGCCGTACGATAAGGCGATCCACACCAACCCCGAGATAAGGTACAGCGAATAGAGAATGTTCTCTTTCTTGCTGGTAGCGAAGTACAAAAGGCCGTTATAAAACACCAGAGCAATCATCATTCCGACCAACAGGGCAATATCCAGATGACCGCCTACCAGAGCCCGACGGGAATGCTCGTCATCGAATATCTCCAGAGAAAACCACTGGTGTGAATAGACATGACTACGAACATAGAGCACCGTGGTTTCTCCTGACGGCACTCGAAAAGGGTAAACAACGGTACCCTGATACATCAGGGGAGCATCGGAGGCATTGTTGAGGTCTATCGAGGCGCGGTCAATCAGTGTATGCGAGCGCTCTTCATAGATATCAATAGCACGCACATGATACGCCTTGGGGAGGTGCAGGAAGAGCTCACGCTCCTGCTCTGCGGCGTTGAATACCGCAACCCGGTACCAGGTTACCGTCGCCTTTGTTCCTAATGTGGTTGTACTGGTTGTTGGCTGGAAGGGTTGTTGGCGCACCGACGAAAAGTCCAGCGACCGGGAGTCATCCGTAAAGTACTCTACGGTGAAATCCGTCAAACGTACCTCGGCCTGGGCAATGTCCAACGTTGGCATTGCATGCACGACAATGCTCACCATCCATAGAACCAGGAAATACAAAGCAGCACGGAACGATACCATCGGTGGAGTCCTTATGCCCACGGAAAGCCGGAAGTGTAGCCGCCATACTCACAAAATGGAAAGTCGCTACCCATAATGCTGCTATCCATAAAGCGGCTGAATGTCTCGAGCCGCTTTAGCGTTGCCCTTTGCCGGGCTTGGGTGGGTAGTTTTGCCACGCCACCTCCAGAGACTACTTTCCGAATGATTGCCGGCTACTTGGTCATATGCCCGACATAGGCGGCGACAAAGGCGGTTTCCTGAAAGGCCTTCAAGCCGGTTTCAGCAAACGGAACGGGTAACGGGGTCGATGCCAGTGTGGATTTAATCAGGGAAGACGGCAGCAACCGGACTTCCGGCTCGTTTCCGGCCATCAGTTGAATCGTCGCCTCCAGCTTGAAGCTGATGGCCCCGCCGGCGAACTTGCCCTTGGGCATCCGCTCCTTGATCGCCACACACCCAACCTCGTGTTCAGCCATCAGGGCTGCGAAGTCAGCCTGAAACTGTTTCAGGTCTTCCCGGGTATGGTTCTTGCGCAGTGACAGCTTACGAACCTTGCACTCCGGCAGGCTGAATTGCCCGCGGTCGAGATTCAGCAAACACACCACCGCATCGCTGCCGGTCAGTTCAACGCCACATACAATCATTTTAGTTTCCTTAACCTGTCGCTGTTAAACCAGCCGGGCATTCATGCTGTTGAGGGCGAGCCGCCGGGCCTGGTCTTCCGTCATGCCCAGGCTGTCCCGCAGCGCGGTGAAGTTCTCCAGCACATAGCCACCGAAATACGCCGGGTCATCCGAGTTCACGGTCACATTCAAACCGCGTTCCAGCAGTTCAAGAATGTTGTGCTGCGCCATATCCGGAAACACGCACAACTTGATATTAGACAGCGGGCAAACCGTTAACGGAACCTGCTCGTCCGCCAGCCTGTCGAGCAAGGCGGGATCTTCGGCCGCACGAACACCGTGGTCAATCCGGTTGACCTTGAGCAGGTCCAGAGCCTGCCAGATATACTCCGGCGGCCCTTCCTCGCCGGCATGGGCAACCGCCAGAAAGCCCTCGGCCCGGGCCTTGGCAAACACCCGCTCGAACTTGCTGGGCGGATGCCCCTTCTCGGAGCTGTCCAGCCCTACGGCAAAGAACTGATCCCGAAACGGCATGGCCTGCTGCAAGGTCTGAAAGGCTTCCTCTTCCGACAGATGGCGAAGAAAGCTCAGAATCAGCCCGCCGGTTATTCCCAGCTGTGCACGGCCGTCACGCAGTGCGGTGCTGATGCCTGTGATGGCGGCTTCGAATGGAATACCACGTTCGGTATGGGTTTGGGGATCAAAGAAAGGCTCAACGTGCACCACGCCCTGGGCATGGCATTTCTGCAGATAGGCCCAGGTAAGGTCATAGAAATCCTGCTCCGTGCGCAGAACGTTCGCACCCTGATAATACAGGTCCAGGAATTCCTGAAGGTTGTTGAAAGAATAAGCCTGCCGCAGTGCCTCTACATCGGCCCACGGCAGTTCAATATTGTTGCGCCGGGCAAGTGCAAACATCAGTTCCGGTTCAAGGGCACCCTCAAGGTGCAGGTGCAGCTCTGCTTTCGGCAAGGCTGTGAGCCAGGCATCATTCATAGTGATCTCCGGGGATTCAGGGAGGTAATCAGAACGCCATGAGTTCTTGCAGGTCCCGCTTGAGCTCATCCGGGGAGGTAATCCACAGCTCGCCCTGCCCACCGGGGAAGACGCCCACGTCCAGGCCATCGCGACTCAGGCCGGCTACCCACTTCCGGAAGAAATCCGGCAAAGAAACCGTTTTGGGAGAGAGATCGCCGGAGTCTTTGGCGTAGTCAGCAGCAAATTCTGAACCGGGCCAGACCGGCAGGTAAGCAACGCCATCTTCGTCGGAAACAATTTTCAGAAACTGGTTATCAGCATTGACCAGAATCCAGATTTCCCGCTCTTCAACAACGGCATCCAGGAAGTAATCGTATCGCTCCTCGCCGTCCATCTCGAGAATCTGCGCCAAGGGGTTATCGCTCATGAAGGCTCCATAAAATAACGCCACCGCCTGAAACGGCGGTGCTAAAACCGAAGCCTATCATGAATTCTGCCGAGGCAGCTCTGCTTACCCGGGAGTTAACTCCCGATCACCACACTACCGCTGCCGATGGTTACACCACCGCAAGACACGGCGCTGCCGGTAACGGCTGCAGGGATGCCATTAATCAGCACAGTAGCAGAACCCGCCGCTACGGCGCGGGGATGAGGCGGATGCTTGGGCTTGGAGTGCGGTGCCAGGGGATCGCCCACACGGGCGACAGGCTTACCATCAACCAGAACATCGGGGGAACCGGCAATCACCGGGGTGGGCGGGAACCCTTCATGGTCTGTGCCCAGATCGCCCAACAAAACCACATTCTTACTCATTCCTTTGCTCCTTCAATCCGTGACGGAGAGTGTCCATAATTTTCTGACCTCACGGGTACCGTTGCAGTACCCATGAAGCAGCAATGCTAAACACAAATGCGGCAATAACCAAGCCTTAACCGGCCAGCGCAGCCCGCACCATCTTGCTTAACTGTCCCATATCCACCCGGCCGGTTACCTGGGGGCGCAACTCGTTCATTACATTGCCCATGTCCTGCATGCCTTTGGCACCGGTCGAGCCAATGGCTGCACGAATCAAACCTTCAAGCTCTTCTTCGCTGAGCGCGGCGGGCATGAACTCTTCAATAATGGCCATTTCTGCCCGTTCTTTGTCCGCCAGCTCACCACGACCCGCTTCCTCATACTGGCTGGCCGCATCACGGCGCTGCTTGAGCATTTTATCCAGCACTTTCAGCACGTCGTCGTCGCCAAGCTCACGGCGCTCATCAATCTCGATCTGCTTCACCGCCGCCTGGGCCATGCGCAGGGTAACAAGCCGGTCCTTCTCCTTGTTGCGCATGGCATCTTTTACGGCGTTGCCAAGCTGTTCTTTGAGAGATGATTCCGCCATGGTGAGCTCCTGTTCTGTCAGTTGTGGAAGGCGCACATAATATCAAAGAACCGGCGACATACCGCGTATCGAACACTTCCCGGCTGCTTTGATTGGTGGTATTGGTTTCAACCTTCATCCTGAGAAATGGAAGAGTGCCCGGTGCCCCCAGAAGTGCTGGCGACAGCTGGCCGACGACGTTTTAGCATGCTTGCTGCATTCGTGATATAGGCAGAAGCAGAAATCAGGATGCGGACAAAAACGGGGCTGTCTCGGTTTCCCGAACTTTTATTAAGTTGTAGTCGCCCCCATATTCGTTAGGATCATGCTATTTCCCACCCACCATCAGGACACCCTAATGAGCGCAATTCTCAAACAGTTTCTTCTTGTTTCAAGCATCTACCTGCTGGCCCCAGCCGCTAGCGCCTTCAGCCTGAACGATGCTCTCGCCACCGGCACACAAGCACTTTCGTCCACAACGGAAGTCACTGGCGAAGCCCAGCAGTTGGTGGGCCAGCTCCAGAATGACCTTGGTGTTACCAAGACCCAGGCCGTTGGCGGCACCGGAGCCCTGTTGCAGCTTGCACAGAATCAGCTGGGTACAGACGCCATGAGCAGTCTGACCAGCGAAGCTTCCGGCCTGTCCAGCCTGCTGGGCGGCGGTGGCGGGCTGGGTGAAAGCCTACTGTCCAACGTGACTTCTATGGACGGTGTTCAGACCGCATTCTCGGCCCTTGGCATGGACGCAGGCATGATCCAGCAGTTTGTGCCGATTGTGATGGGATTCCTGGGTAACCAGGGGGTGGGCTCGTCGTTGCTGGGACAGCTGCAAAGCTTATGGGCACCAGCGCCGTAAGCTGAGTTCTGCCGGGGGTGCTCTGAACACCCCCGGATATAAGTATTTTCCCGTTTTCGAAAACTTTCCTATCTAATGCCCATTAATTAGCGTACTGTCTCCCTTGTTGGAAAGATTTAGCAAAGCATTTCACGAATCAGACCTTTTGTGTTGCAAAACCTCTTGTCCTGTTTTTGATCCTGCCAGTTTTTTATTTCCCGCATACCGCTGACCAAGGGTCACAACGATCTATCGGTAGCAACTTATTGATTAAAATCAGGATAATTATTATGTCTACTATTAAAGGCAACGTTAAGTTCTTCAACGAAGCAAAAGGTTTTGGCTTTATTACTCGTGAAGGCGGTGCAGACGTATTCGTTCACTACAGCTCTATTCAGGGTGGCGGATTCAAGACTCTGGCCGAAGGCCAGGAAGTTGAATTCACAGTGACCGACGGCCAGAAAGGCCCGCAGGCAGAGAACGTTATTGGTCTGTAATTAACAGATAATATACGTAATGAAAAAAGGCAGCCGAGGCTGCCTTTTTTATTGATCCTGCCCGGAAAACAGTAACATTACGGCTTGCTCGGGTTATTGCCGGATCATCAATTGCTCTTCAGGTTAATCTGCTTCGGGCCAGCAGTGGTCAGCTGCCCACTCTTACCTTTTCCAACATGTTCAACACGCCCACCAGACTTCAAAAAGGCCGCTGTCTGCGCCTCAATCTCGGCGGAAGTCAAAGTCGATTTTACGGCTTTCTTGCTCATTATATTATCCATGTTAAGTCTTGGCATATTCGCCGGGTTCACTAACGCAGTATAACTGAATCAGGAAATAATTGCTGAGAGAACAGATAATGCATGCTTCCTATTCTCTTTAGCAGGTATCTCCAGTTGCCGCTTTATCACTTGGCACGCACCACAATACGCGCCTAAACACATCAAACAGGCTTCGAGCCCACCTGTACTATAACCCTCAGCTGCACCCCCAAAGGCTCGGCGTAAGCGCAGAGATCTTTCATCAGCTGACCCCAAACTTCCAGGTCAGTCTCATCCACTTCGGATTTGTCATCAATCGAAAATAGCCAAAGCACAGGGCCTTCCAGTTGATCGACCTGATCAAGCAGCAGGTCATAGGCCGCATCCCAGTTATTGCCGAAATAGTCCGGAAAATTAAAGGACTCTTTGAGCCTGTTCAGCACAATCTTCTTATTCAGCTTGCCGTCCTTATCCAGCGGAATAGCCCGTGGATCCAGTTGATCACTGTGCTGCCAGGTGATGACAGAGGACTTATCATTCTGCTTACTCATCTCTATGCCCCTGGATACGGGTGAACGTACCGTAGTGGTCTTCCGTGTAGTAGAACACTTCCGGTGGATTCCCACCCGTTACCACTCGGCGCGGCCCCCGATGCGATAGCCCCGGCGTATCCACCGTGTATTCCCGGTAGTACCCTTTAGGCTTGGACGGCAAGAGTCGTTCACGGTTTTCAAAGGTGATGCCATCACGCGTGTAAGGATAAGGCCCATTCTGCCGAATCCGCTCAAGCGTGTTATAAAGCTCCTGCTCCTGCGCGGAAAGACCGGGTTCGCTGGATTGCTCCGGGGCTCCCGGCAAGAAATCAAAGTTGCCGCCCTGCAGCTGGAACAGGCCGAAGACCACAAACGCCAGGGCAATCAGAATCTTTTTCATGGACTTGCTCTTTTTGAAAACGGATTCGGGCTTACATGCCGCGATTTATAACGATGTAGATCATACCAATGAAAAATAGCAGATCGGCACCCGGAAAGGAGGCATAACTCGATGGCCACTAACCTGCCCTACTCCCAGGCTTGTGAGAACAACAAAACACCCATCCTCGAGAAGCTCCGCAAGATCTTTAATGCGCCGGGGAAAGTACTGGAGGTGGGCACAGGCACCGGACAGCACGCGGTGCATTTCGCGACGGCGATGCCTCACCTGCAGTGGCAACCGACCGATCATCCGGACGCTGTGGACAGTTGTCGCGCCCGCCTTGAGCAAGCCGCGCTGCCCAACATCCTGCCGGTGATTGAACTGGACGTAGGTGCGGCTCCCTGGCCCGTCGAAACCTTCACCTGGGCGTTTTCCGCAAACACGGCCCACATCATGGCGTGGACTGAAGTCGAACAGATGTTTCGCGGTATTGGCGAGCGCCTGCCCGAGGGCGGCGCCTTTTGCCTGTATGGGCCTTTTAACAATCAGGGCCGGTATACCAGTGAAAGCAACCGACAGTTTGATCAATACCTGAAAGCCCGTTCGCCCCACATGGGCATCCGGGACCTGGAAGATCTGAGGGCCCTTGCGGAATCGGTGGGTCTCACTCTGGCGGAGAACCATGCCATGCCTGCAAACAACCAATTGCTGGTGTTCAGGCGACTATCTTGAGTGTCAGTTGCGTTCCTTCAAGACCCCGTAAATGCTGCGAACAGCGGGATCCTCTGGCGCGCCAGATTCAATTACATCTTCCAGAAGTTCCAGAACCCGCTTTTCATCATTACTTCGGAAACTCGGCCAGAACACATAGGGCACAACATCCGGATTCCGGATATAGAAAAGTGCGGCTTCTTCCGGCTTGGCAGTATCGCCCCGAAGGCCTACGGTGAACCGCTGCCCCTCGCTGTCCACAAGAATAACGACCAGCGACTTTTCGGACTCCACTTCCCTAACTTCACCAACGGTGACCGGAGCCTCAAGGCCAGGTACGGAAGTGATGTAATACTGAACACCGACAAACCCCAGAAGGACAACTAACAGCACCGCCAGGGCGATTGATTTCATCATGGGCACAGCCTGAAAAGGTCGACTTGGATCTCATTGGATCTCTGAGAGATTTAAACGCAGGCCAGTATAACCGCCTCACGCCTCATTCGCTTTCCGATACTGCCCCTGATAATCAAACACCCGCTCCTGTACCTGCCAGTAGTGCTTGTGCTTGCGGGCAATCACGAAATCAGGCGATGGTAACAAGACCTGACTCTCAAACACTTCATCCATACTGCCGAACGTTTTCGGAGCCTGGCCATTGGCAACCCTTCTGCCAAAAAGTTTGTTGAACACGGTACGCTGGGCCGGCTTTGTGAAGTCGAATGACTCCTTCAACTCTTCCCCATCTTCGCCATGGTAAGTGAGCCGCAGCCTGGAATCTTCAGCACTTAATGAAATCCCGGCGCAACGAATCACCATGGCATCCTTGAGTCTCAGGGCATCCCGTAGCTGATCATCCGGATCGATAATGGCCTGCTGGCAGTGCCCACAGTTACGGGCGGCAATATCATTCTCACCGCCGCAATGGGGGCACTCCTTGAAGCGGAAACGGTAATCGCACTGCTGGGCGCGCGCTCCATCACCCTCCGCAGGCTCCAGCAGCCCCTGACAACGGCGGCCGTAATGCTCGATCACACTGCCCTCGCTGTCGGTTTTGCCCCAGAAGATGTTGGCAAAGCCACAGCCGGGGCAGAACACCTGCACTGGCTCACTGTCGGGATCGGGTTTTGGCTCCCCCACTTCCGGATGATGCAGGTTTACATGGTTACCGGCGTAATCAATCACCAGGCAATCCTGCTTGCCTTCGTCCAGGCGAAGACCGCGACCCACCATCTGCTGGTACAGGCTGACCGACTGGGTTGGCCGAAGAATGGCGATCAAATCCACATGGGGCGCATCAAAGCCGGTGGTGAGCACAGAGACGTTTACCAGGTACTTCAACTGTCGCAGTTTGAAGCGCTGGATCAGCAGATCACGATCTTTCAGGTCGGTCGCCCCGGTCACCAGGGCGGTTTCGTGCTCCGGCAGATAGCCGGTGATCTCCCGCGCATGCTCCACCGTCGCCGCAAAAATCATCACGCCCTTGCGCTCAGCGGCCATTTCCACCACCTGTTCGATGATGGCGCGGGTCACCCGTTTGTGCTTGCTCAACAGCTGGTTGACGTCCTTCTCGGCATACTCGCCAAAGCGGTCCTGCGTGAGGGCGGAGAAATCGTATTGCGCCACCGCCGCGTTCACCAGCTCGGGCTTTGTCAGATAGCCCCTATTAATCATATAGCTTAACGGCAGCTCGTAAATGCAATGCTGGAAGGGCTTGGCCTGATCTTCACCAGAGCCACGAACAAAGCCCCGGTAGTGATAACGATAAATCCAGCCCATGGCCAGGCGATAGGGCGTGGCGGTAAGCCCCAGCACTTTCAGGGAGTCGTTCTGCTGCCGCAGCAGCTCGATGATGCGTTGATACTGGCTGGTTTCCTCACCGCTGACCCGATGGCACTCATCGATAATGACCAGCGAATATTCATCCCGGAACTGCTCCAGGTTCGCCGCGACCGACTGCACACTGGCAAAAGTCACCTGATGCCGGTTTTCCTTGCGCTTCAGCCCGGCCGAGAAAATGCCGCCCGTTAAACCATAGCTCTCATACTTGGCGTGATTCTGTTCCACCAGTTCCTTTACGTGGGTCAGCACCAGAATCTTTCGCCGGGCAAGCCGGGCCAGCTCGGCAATGACCAGACTCTTTCCGGCGCCGGTGGGCAACACAATGACCGCAGACTCATCCGATCTGCGGAAGTGGTCAAGCGTGGCGTCGACGGCTTCCTGTTGGTAGGGGCGGAGTTTGAAAGGCAAGGTCATGGTCGAGCATCAGATCGTTTGGAGGTGGGCAAGGCAAACATAGTAACAAAACCGCTGGCTGTTACCCGCGCACGGGCATCGATGCAGAATACTGTATAAATATACAGAACTTATGTTAAGCTGCCCACTTATCAAGGGTCTTACCAACCATCATTACCCCGGAGGCGATGGCATACCATGGGCGTAAAAGCACTTTATTATTCCGAGAGGGACGGACTGGACATGGCACTGAAAAACCCGGACAAAATGCTGTTTTCGTCCAAAGCTGAAGCCGATGCCCGGGACAAAATCCTCGAACTTTCCGAAGAGGTCGCCGCCTTCCTGCAACGCAAGGTCAGCGGGCTGTCAGAGGAACTGGCCGAACAATGCGCACTGGCCATTGCGGAAGAAAAAGAACTGTTCAGCCGGGCACTGAAAAAGCCGGAACTATTGAACGAAGCCGCCGCAGCCGAGTAAAACCCGACCCGGCGTTTCCATGGCCAACGGCCTTAGTTAATGATGATGACCGCCCGGGCCATGAACATGGCCGTGGGCGATTTCTTCGGCCTCGGCCGCTCGCACCTCGATAATCTCGATATCAAAGGTCAGCGTCTTACCAGCCATCGGATGATTGGTGTCGACATCGGCGAACTTGAGCCCGACCTTGGCAACCACCACATGGCGACGGCCATGCTCTGTTTGCACCTGGGCAACCATGCCCGGTTTCCAGCGCTTTGCACCTATCAGATGCTTGACCGGTACGCGCTGAATGGCGTCTGGCCTGCGAGCGCCATAGGCCTTGTCCGGTGACACCGTTACACTGAAGGTATCGCCTGCCTCGCGGCCTTCCAGAGCCTCTTCCAGCCCCCGGATAATACCGCCGTGGCCATGCAGGTAGGCGTTCGGCTCTCCGCCACGGGAATTTTCAACTTCATTGCCCCGCTCATCTCTCACGATGTAGTGAAACAGGACCACTTGATTCTTTTCGATTGGCATAGCGTTCTCTGCAATGATTAAAGGCACTCATTAAATGACCTGAACTCAGGCCCGGCTTTCAACACCCGGCTCGAATCGCTCCTGCAGCCAGGCCTTGATGTCATCGGATTCGTAAAGCCACTGCTCACTGCCATCCTCCTGACAAATCTTCAGGCAAGGCACTTTGACCTGACCACCGCCAGCCTCCAGCGCGGCACGATGCTGCGGGTCGTGCTGGGCGTCGCGGGTTTCAATGTTCAGCCCCAGCCGGGCGATTTCCTTACGCACCTTGATGCAGAAAGGGCAAGCTTTGAACTGGTACAGGGCAAGGTTCTTGCTGGCCTCGTCAACGCTGGCTTGCTGTTCAGCACTGCGAGTTACGCCCTTGGGTGTGCTGAGCTTTTCGCTGAGCAGCATGAACGGCGTCAGGACAAGACGCAGGGCGCGGAAAAAATAACGAATAATGATTCTCATGGGTAACACTCAGATTCCGGATTAAAGGTAACCTACCGGGTGCCGGCACTTTGGCTTGATTTGCGAACTATAAATTCGGGGAAGAGGATACCATTTCCCCGGTTGACCCGGTAATGCCCACTGAGTAGAACGAAAGTTTCCCAGGATGACTGTTTCTCTGGCATTGCCGGGGCAGCCCCTTATCCTGCCAAGTAAACCGGGACTGCCAACTACGTTACACACAAAAGCTGTGGATAACTTTGTTGGGAACCTCGGGTTAACCACCTCTAAGCCTTGAGCAGCAAGGGTTCGCGGAAACTGGTTCAAAAATGGGCAATGCGGGGATGCTACATGAACGTGAGGGACGCCTTTCACTTCGTCTCTCCCGGAAAATACGCTCACCTCAGCTGGCTGTCCTTACTGCCCCGCCGATTAACCCCCCGAGACGTCGACTGTTGCTTTTCAAGCGCAGACTGACAGGCAAAGACGGTGCGTTCTGCCTGTACGGGCCGTTCAAGCATAAGGGCGGTTACACCAGCGAGAGCAACAAGGCGTTTGATCAGTCGCTGAAATCCCAAGCACCCCACATGGGCATCCGAGATATTGAAGCCCTGTCTGAGCTGGCCAAGGCCGTTGGCCTGCAACTCCAGGACGATGTTGCAATGCCCGCCAATAACGAGCTTCTGGTGTTTGTTCGGGGCATCTGCGAGCCGTAGCCAATCCGCACAGCGAGATTTGGGTCCTGCCACGAGTACAGAGAGGGCTCAGCACTCGATCAAAAGCCCATACGGCCGTTCCAGGGCTGCCCGCACCTCGCCGATTGAAAACACCCGGGCGAATTCCGCAAATCGCCGCCCCTCAAACCATAACTGCACTACTGGCAGCGAGAAAATACCCTGAGCCGCACACAGCGCACCGGCTGTTGCCTGGCAATCAATGTAGGCAGTAACCAGCTTCGGGAATTTTTCACTGGAAAGGCGCTCCAGTTGGGGTTTGATAGCCTGGCAGACGCCACAACTTGCCCCTCCATACAGCAGCAACACCACAGGGTTGGACTGCAGCAATGTTGAGAGCTCGTCGTCCGAGCAGACGTTTTGCATCATCAAAACCTTAGAAGCATGAACGGCCTGATCTCCAGGGCCTGCCTGACGAACTCGGCGCCCGGCCACAGTAACAACCAGCAAAGCACTGCGAGATTGAGGACGACATTGAACCAGAAAGACACCTGGTACGAGGTCTTTCTGGTTTTATGGCGAAAGAATTGCTGGCCCACCAGTGCCCCCGGCCAGCCGCACAGGAGTTCAAACAGATGCAACCGCCCCTCGGGGACACGCCTCCTGCCGCTCTCAGCTGCCCCCTTATCGACGGCATACATCAAGAAGGTCGCTACACTCATTACGCCATAGGCCGCCGGCAACAGCACTGACACATAACCCTGAACATACAACACAGAAACCGCCCCTGCGACTGCAGCGGCAATCAACAGAGCAAACCAAACGCCCGTGGCGACCGCTGCGCTGTGTCTCGCCACGCCAGCGTACTGGAAACTGGACGCCCTCAGCCGCCCCTTCTCATCTTTTGTCTGTGCGTAGACCACCTTGCGGCTGGCCGAGGGCCTGCCCCGGCCCTGATAGGCGCTGATGTGGGCAAACAGACGCTCGCCACCGTTCTCTGGCGTGATAAAACCGAAACCCTTGGCGTCGTTCCATGAGGTGAGTAAGCCTTTTTGATTCACGTGGTGCTTCCTTGATTAGTCTTTTCCGGTTTTCCCTATATCACTGTTTCATCAAGCGTGCTAAAAGATTGCGCCCGGCCGTCGCCTGGGTATTCTCTCCTTCAGGATATCAGCATGTCAGATAAATTTTTCTACAAAGGTCGGCAAGACGCCCGCCAGCATCACACTGCTTATGGCGGTTTTCAGACCAACGCCAGCCAAAAGAGCGGCAGCAAGAAGTACCCGCTAACGCTGGTGGTTACCAGTGAAGCGCGCAAGAAAGAAGTTGAGGCTCAAGTGGCTGCGGCGAAACTTCACGCGACGATCTCCGTTGATACCCGCGAGGGCGCCGTTGAATCCGTCAACGAGCTCACGGCTATCCTGAACAAAACGGGAACGGTCACCACAGCAAAATCCCCCTCCCGCAACGACGCCTGCACTTGCGGTAGTGGACTCAAATTCAAGAAATGCTGCGGCTGAGAATAACCGGGGCTTAGGGGGCATTATTATGATTGTATGCGGAGTAGAACTGACCGGCAGCGATGCGGTGGTGTGTATGCTGAATATGGACCGTGGCCAATTCAACCTGCCCGACTGCAAAGTACGCAAACTCTCGCTACCCAAAAACCACAGCCGGGACGACCTGAAAACGTTTCAGGCCACCTTTGCGGCGCTGATGGCCGAGAGCGGCGTGGCCACGGTTGCCATCAAGGAGCGGATGCAAAAAGGCAAGTTTGCCGGTGGCGCCTGGACATGATCCTGAACCAGTTTGTTCCGCAGGAAAGGGCTGCTCGCCACTGGATGCACCAGAACCCCGACGCTGTTGAAACCTGGCTGGAAGGCGTGACGCATCGCGACGGGAGCCCAGCCGATGCCAACGCCATCGCGCAATCCATGAAATTGACCGTGAATAACTGAGTGTTGCAGTAAGACGACAAAAGCCCCCTGCTGGGGGCTTTTGTGTTCATAGTGACTCGCAAGTAAACTCGTTCGTTAACCGAAATGAGAGCCAAAGTTCACATGGCAAAACCCAAACGCATCTACCTGGCCGGCCCGGAAGTGTTTTTCCCACACGAAGAACACAACGCCATCGTCGCCGAGAAAAAGCGCCTGCTGCGCGAAGCCGGCTGTGAAGGCATAGACCCACTGGACACCGCCCTGACGTTTTCCGAACGCGACGCCAAACCCACGCGCGGCCACCGAATCTACCAGGCCAACCGCGAACTGATGGACAGTTGCGACGCCATCATTGCCAACCTCACCCCCTTCCGCGGCATCAGTGCGGACCCGGGCACGGTGTTCGAAGTCGGCTACATGATCGGCCAGGGCAAACCTGCGTTCGGGTTCACGATGGACCGCCGGCATTACCGTGAACGCGCGGGCGCAGCCGATCGGGATGAGCTGGGCCACAGCATTGAAGACTTCGAGATGAGCGACAACCTGATGATTGAGGGAGGCATCAGAGAGTCCGGTGGCCAGCTACTGGTTGCAGAACAGCCAGGCGAACACCGGTTTTTCTCGGCTGAATTGTTCCGCCGTTGTGTTCAGGCGCTGATAGGCCATAGGCACTCCAGATAATGGTCACTGTCGAGCGCCGAGTTCTGCCCGAGTAATCTGATATATTGCCGAACTCACGGACTCCAGAAACGCTGAAAACTCAGACGCGTTAAGGCCGGGCCAAATGTCTGGCCCGGCCTTTTCCATCAGTTGATGGTTACCTGCTGGCGAGCTCCTACCAGGTAGTAACTACCACCTTCGGTGAGGGTGTACTCATACAGAGGAACAACAACTGCACTGCCCGGGGCTTCAAACACCACCGAACCGCTCGTGTTCGCATAAGAAACCGTGCTTTCCAGAACCAGGAAGTCGGAAGCAGCCGCTGTCATGTTGTTACCAACCTGAGTTGTGACTGTGAGATCCGCCAACAGGGCAGAATTTGCCGCAACTACCAGATCAGATTTAACCGGCTCAACCGTAACCGGATAGTCACTGAACCACTGGGCATAGTCCGTCGTCAGCCCGTGCGTGCCGGCCAGATAGTATTTTTCTGCGTCAGCCAGATTACGGAACGTCCACGGCCAGAAAGTGGTGCCGCGATGTTTTGCTGCTTCCATCACTTCCGGAGCGAGGCTACCGTAGGACGGATTGAACGTGGACGAATACTGCTGAGTGGCGTTGAGAATCGTCCGCAGGTTCTTTTCCATATTGCTGTCTGAGCTGAAGCCTGTCAGGAAACCGCCAGACACACCGGGCATGACTTCCTGCAACTTAAGCAGTTGGTCAGAGTTGAAGGAAATAACAATCACCTGATCGTGAACACCATGGCGTTCAATGGCCGCTTTCAGGTGCTCAACGATTTCAGGCTTGCCGCTCTTGATCTCAACAAAGTGAACCGCACGCTTACCTTTCAATGCCGTAAAGAACTCATCCATGGTTGGCACAGAGTGGCCACCATCAACAGTAAGGGCCTTGAGCTCTGCCAGCGATTTCTCTTCAACTGCACCGGTGCCATCGGTGGTGCGATCGACAGTGCCGTCGTGCATCACCACAACCTGGTTATCGGTGGTCAGATAGATGTCCGACTCAACGGCGTCTGCACCCAGCTCAACCGCTTTCAGAGCGCCCGCAACGGTATTCTCGCTCACTTGGGAAGGAACGCCACGGTGGCCAACAACCAGCGGTTTTCTCAACAGAGTGTTCTCCGGCAACGCGGTGAAGAACGCAAGCGCCTGGTCCGGGTCCGTCGTCAGAAGGCCATTAACACCCGCCGTCAGAGCATCAACCGTTTGTACGTATTCCGGTTGCTCCAGCTGCCCCCAGACGGAGATCAGGCGGTTCTGGATATACTGGACAGACGTTTTGTCCAGCAAGCTTTCCGGCAGAATCGCAATCTTGGCTTTTGACTGATTGGTAGTCTGTACAATGCGCAATAAATCAGCCGGTCCAGCCACCAGGTTCGCATGAGTAAAATCCACGGCAGCCCGAACAAACGGCATTTTTTCCCGCGCGTCTTTCAGCAACTCCTGGTTGTCTGACACCAGTGTCAGGTCGAAGAACTGATGACGTTCAACCACGGGCTTCAGAGCGTCAACGGCAGCCTGGCTGGTTACATACAACATCGGCATAGCGGTGAACTCACCGGCATCCAGCATTTGGTCCAGGTACCCCAGGCTTCCACCATTCTGTCCAGACAACATCAACTGGTCATCCAGCTTAAGGAAAACTGAATTTGCGGGCGACGCCGTCAGATCGCCGGCGACCGGTGAAAGGTTGGTGATGCTCGGAGCCATAGACGCACCGGTCTCCGGCTCAGCCACACTCACCATCGGAGGTAATGGCGGCAACGCCTTCAGCTGTTCCGTAACGGTAACGCCCTCAACCCGCAACAGGCTGCCCGCCGCCTGAAAGCCAACACCGCCCTGTGAGAAATCGCTGTCTAGCACAGAGTCTTGAAGCAGGGTGCCGTTGAGGTACTGTTGAACGCGATCCCCGTGAACCACTATGGTTGCAGTATAAAGCTTGGCAGGGTCAATCACTTCCGAGAACCCGGCCTTGTCAACAATGCTCCACTGGCCGGTGTTTCGGAACGCATGCTCCGTCCCGTTGGCGGCCGTCGCGTTCTGGCGAATGGCCATTTGGTAGTAGGGTTCTACTCCCAGACCGGTCCGATATTGCATGCCGACCCAACGAGAAGTAGTGTTCGCCTCTGCAATGGTGAAAGACACTTCAATACGATAGTTTCCCTGGTCCTGCAGGAACTCGGGCAAACGCAAGGCCACCGGCGTGTAATTGTTACCGCGGCCATCAACGAACAAGCTTCCCTCTTTTGTGTAGAAAAGCTCTTCCGCGCCATCCATCACCATCCAGCCTTCAGGGAGCTTACCCTCAGCGATGGCTTCGAAGTCTTCATCCAGAAGAACGTTGGGTTCGGGCTCGGGCTCAGGATCTGGATCTGGATCCGGTTCAGGATTCGTTACTGGCGGTATTTTATTATCATCACTGCTGTCAGAATCGTCGCTACACCCTGCCATCCCGGTAATGGCCACAAGCATTAACGCTAGAAGGATTACCCTGCTCATCAAGCACTCTCCATATCGGCTTCGAAATGAGCAGGCAGAATAAGCCGCGAAGATGACCCAGCCGTTTCAGAAATAAAACACTCGACTGGCAGCTCGAAACCAACCCACAAACTCCCTTGCAGCCTCCTGGATCTCGTTGATCAACCAAACCCAAAACGTCGGGTCGGATAATGATATGCTCCTCCAACCTTCTTCAAGAAACAGGTTCGGCCCGGATCATGATCAAAGCCTTTGCCGTTTCCAACTATCGCAGCCTCAGAGACGTGGTCGCGCCGCTGGCGGGCCTGAACGTTGTTACCGGTCCAAACGGCTGTGGCAAATCAAACCTCTATAAATCGTTGCGCCTGCTGGCGGAAACGGCAAAAGGCAACCTGATCTCCTCCCTGGCGGAAGAGGGCGGCCTGGACTACACCTTCTGGGCAGGGCCTGGCCAGTTCTCAAAGGAGATGCGGGACGGCTCAGCGCCCGTTCAGGGGACCGCCGGGAACACCCCATCCCGCCTACGGCTGGGGTTTGCCGGCGAAGAATTCGGCTACGCGATTTCTCTTGGGATTCCGGCCTCTACGGGGTTTGCAGGTTATCAGGAACCCAGCATGTTCCAGCTCGACCCTGAAATAAAACGCGAATGTATCTGGGTGGGTGATGTCTGCCGCCCAAGCAGTTGTCTGATTGATCGCGTCGGGCCGGTTGTCAAAGTACGTTCAGGGCGGAAATGGGAGGTCTACGACACCCGGCTAAACACCTATGAGAGCATTCTGAGCGAGATCAGTGATCCTGTGGCTATACCTGAAGTCCATGCCGTCCGGCAGGTCATCAGGCAGTGGCGCTTTTACGATCAGTTCCGCACCGATCAACACTCCAGCATCCGCACCCCGCAAATCGGGACCCGCACCCCGGTGCTGGACCACAATGGCCATAACCTGGTTGCAGCCCTGCGTACCATTCACGAAATCGGCGACCGGGAGGGCCTGCACAGCGCTATTGAAGATGCCTTTCCCGGAGCGAGGCTCGGGTTCAGCACAGACGCAGGTAACCGTTTCGTCTTGGAATTTGAGCAGGCCGGCCTGCTCCGCCCCCTGAATCAGGCCGAGCTTTCTGATGGCACCCTTCGCTACCTGCTATTGGTTGCCGCGCTGCTCACACCCCGCCCGCCATCACTACTGGTGCTGAACGAACCAGAAACAAGCCTGCATCCCGACTTGCTTCCGGCCCTCGGCCGACTGATCATTCGCGCCTCGCGGGAAACCCAGGTGTGGGTCGTTTCCCATGCCCCTCGACTGGTAGCCGCTCTGGAAGCAGACGACGATTGCCATTCCATCGCACTGAACAAAGAGCTGGGTGAAACCCGCATTCTTGGCCAGGGGCTTCTGGACGCGCCCCCCTGGAACTGGATGGATTGACTATTCAGCAGTCACCAGGCTCCGGACATCACGTCCTGCAGGTTACACATCAATTCCTCCAGCGGTGATATCCACAACGCGCCCTCTACGCCCGGAAACACACAAGCGTCTCAGCAGTTACCCTTTTTCGCCTGGCCTGGTGGGCAGAAATGGCCACGAGACTTCCGGTAAGACCTGCGATCATCGTCATACCGACGGCGATCATAATCATAATCGCGATCGTGTTCCCTTTGGTCCCGGGTGGTCACGGCCGTTCCCGCTGCCGCACCGACAGCACCGCCAAGAATCGCACCATCTCTGCCACCCACCTCGTTGCCGATGGCGGCCCCCAGTGCGCCGCCAATACCTCCACCCAGCGCGGCGTCGGCGGTATCACCCGCAACGGCACCCAACGAGGTGGCACTCAGAGACAGAAAAACGAGCAGTGATTTCATATTCATGATGTAAATCCCATGGTTCAGGTGGTCTGACTTGTCCTGTATCGCCGGTGGGAGAGCCTGTTCTCAGCGCCCCACCAGGCACCTGTCAGTTTTGAACCATTCGAGAATAACAGAATCACACGAGACACCACCTCTTACATTTTATTTATACTTCAACAGGTTACGAAGCCTTAACAACTGGCTTCCGGGTTCGGATGTAGGGTCAACGGCTAGACTGGGCAGACCGGAGGCGGCATTCTATTGTGCTCCGGCACCCAAAGACGCCCGGACCAACCACAACAGAGTGAAGAACTCACTCAACCCTCTGAACCGAATCAATGGAGCCTCGTAAGACCCATGAAAATTGCCGTATTTTGTGGTTCAAGCATCGGTGAAAACCCGGAATTCGCCCAGGCAACCCGTGCTCTGGGGCACTACCTGGCAACGAACGGAGTGGATCTGGTGTACGGCGGCGGCAACGTCGGCCTGATGGGCGTGGTCGCAGACGCCTTTCTGGAAAAGGGCGCCCAAGTGTACGGCGTGATTCCCGAGTACCTGAAAGATCGGGAGCTGGCCCATCAGGGCCTCACCGAGCTGAAAATTGTTGCTGATATGCACGAACGAAAAGCCGCCATGGCCCGAATGGCCGATGCCTTTGTGGCCCTGCCCGGCGGCGTCGGTACCCTGGAAGAAATCTTCGAAGCCTGGACCTGGGCTCAACTCGGCTATCACGCAAAACCCTGCGCCTTTTACAACGTCAATGGTTTCTACGATAAATTGTGCGAGATGATCTCGAACATGACCGATTCCGGCTTCCTGAAACCGCACCATGCCGAGATGATTATCCACACGGATAACGAAGCGCAACTGCTCTCGGCCATCCAGTCCTACCAAGCGCCCAAACTGAAGTGGAGCTGAACCGGCGGGCCGAACCAAGCCCCGGAAGACCGGTACGACCGTCGGCCTGATTCCTGACCGGCTTTATCACGAACTTTACTCACAAAACCTGTGGATAACTGTGTTGGAAACCTCGGATTAAGCGCCCGGAAGCCCCGCAGCAAAAGGGCTCGGGAAAGTTGCTGCTAAAACGGGCAATCTCGTGACCATCCACCTGCCATAGCGTTCTTCGATCATCAATTCAATTGATTCAGCCTAGGGCACAAGAGGGTAAGCCGCCCTCACCTGCCCCATCGCAATCCTGGCATCTTCCGGTTTCAAACCCTGCTTTCGCAACTGCGGCATCACCATCGCGCCCACAGCCTTACACCGAGATTGATCAATGCCGTACTTTTGGAACACATCGGCAATGGCCTGTGGTTGGACATCCGGATTGGCTTTCAGCAGGTTGCCGATGTCGATGGCACAGGCCTGCTCTTCAGGGGCAGTGTTCTGTTTACTACGCCAGATCAGGACAGCCACGATGGCGACGAAAACACCGATAATCAGAAACTTCATACTAAGGCACCTTTGTCCCGATTTTTCCTAGCGAATACCCTGCGATTGCAGCCACTGACTGATCTGGGCCTGATTCATGGCGCCACTCTGGCGCGCCACCTCCCGGCCGTTCTGGAACAGAATCAGGGTCGGTATGCTGCGAATCGCAAACTGACCGGCCGGCCCGGGGGCTTGTTCCGTATTCAGCTTGGCAAAGCGCACTTTCCCGCGCCAGGCCTTCGCGGCCTGCTCGAACTGGGGCGCCATCATTTTGCACGGGCCACACCAGCTGGCCCAGAAATCCACTAACACGGGCAGATCGCTACGCCCGGTATGGGTAGCAAAGTTCTGCTCCGTTAGCTCCAGAACCTGATCCGGCCAAAGCGGTTGTTTGCAGGCGCCACAATTGCCGCCGGAGGACAACTTGTCGGCCGGTACGCGATTCACTTTGTAGCAATGGGGACATACCAGGTGTCGAACGTCAGTCATGATGAACAGGCCTCTGATTGGCTGATGGTAGAAATAATCAGGGCAGGAGAAGAGAAATCAAGCGGCACGAAAAATCGCATCTCACGAACACGCATCAACCGCTTTCCGCTACTATCAAAGTAAGTCGGTGTCAGAGGCTCAAGCGCCATGGGACTGTCGATAAAACAGTCGGAATTTACAGCCCCGGCGCCAGGCGGTCTCAATGTGTTTCGGTTTTCCGAAGTTTATTTATAGGAATGCGCCCCAAACTACTAGGTTGCATTTCAAATAAACCATCAGAGGGAATCTTGATGACACAGATTATCGAACAGTTTCTCGAAGTTTCGAGCACTTACCTGCTATCAACCTGCGACAGTGACTGCTGCCACCAATCCGCCGCCTGATCTGGCTGCCCCTGAAACCACAGGGTAATGCCAGGCAACGGCCAGAGTGCTGCCCCCCTCGCTTAAAAAAGCTTACCCCCTTGTGTAACGAGTGGGTTCTCCGTAAAAAGGCATAGGAATCACAGCGGCCAACCCTCAGGCAAGGCCATCATCAACCCCAGGAGTGTTAACCGTGATTGTTCGCGAGCGCCCCGGCCCACTCCGGCTATCGCCCTGTCCATCTTTTTAAGCGTGCGCAACACCGCCACCTACGACCGCTGGTGGGAAGCCAGAAAACACTGGGGGCATATGGTGTACGAATTTCGCAGCCTGGCGCGGACTGGCACCATTTACCTGAGCCCGGAGCGACGCCGGGAACTTCTGACCCGATGCCTCGCTCACGCCCACCTGCTGCGCGGCCAGTTGCGGGGAGAAGATGTACGGTCTGACCTGCCTGGGTCACTGGCACCCGAACTCATTGACCAGGCCCTGAGCACACGCAACCCCGCCGCCTTCATGCTGCACCGGGCCGGAGACGTACTCGCCGAAGCCCACAAGGCGGGCGATCTGGATTCTGTAGCAACCGCGGCCTTAGACCAGCACCTTCATGGCCTCGCAGGCATTCAGGCGGCCTCGGAACGCATTGCCCTCACCCCGTTGCCCTTTGCCTACACCCTGCTGGCTCACCGCACGGCGTATGTGTTCTGCTACCTGCTCCCGTTCGGGCTGGTAGGCGTCGCAGGCTGGTTTACGCCGGTGTTCACCGCCATCGTGGCCTACACGTTTTTCGGGCTGGATCGCCTGTCTGAACAGCTGGAGTTTCCCTTTGGCAGACACACCAACGACCTGCCGCTGGATGCCATCTGCCGCATTCATGAAATCAGTGTTGCCGAAGCCCTGGGCGACCCGGCGCCCGAACCGCTGCAGCCGGTCAAATACCAGTTGCAGTAAGGGCCCGGCAGTTACAACGGCCTGCGCCCGGTTCTCTCCAGCCGCTCGCTCACCCATTTGTGATACAGCTTCGCCAGCGCTGGCCGAATTACCGGCAAACCAATCAGCCAGGCAAGCGGTTTCAGCAGCCAGACCCGCGACATCAACAGGATATAGGCATCCAGTTCCCGGTGGATGTTGCCCTGGCCATCTTCCACATGGAGCTCCTGAAGCGCGGCTTTCGGGTCTATACCACGTTCCTCCAACTCCTCATCACGGCCGGTGATATCCACCCACTCCACCGATTCGCCGGTCCTGCCCGCGAGTCGTTCATAGAGCCTGCGATCCTTGACACAGCTCGGGCAGGCGCCATCGTAGAACACGCGAAGCTGATCGCCTGGTGCCGTCATCGCTATCCCCCCTGTTTACATCGCATTCATCTGACTACACGATAAAGCACTGCGTGGCTCCCGTTAACCCTTCGGATCTCAGGCATAACCCTCGAGAGGCTGTACCATCGCCCTGAAATTCCAGGCACGTTTCGATCATTGCTTAGCTCGCATGCTTTTCGTTCGTGAGTCTCAGATAGCTCATTGCTAATGGATGACGCCGCTATTCAGCCAGCAAACATCAGCACCACACCAAGCCCGTAGAGCACCAGGAATTCGGTCCAGAGACGGCTCAATGATGGCAAGCTGCTCTCGCTCTCCGGCTCGTCCTGCCGGGTATCGCTGGTAACGGAGGGGTACCACATAGGGTTGTCGCCGGCACTCTGTATGAGCCGGGTGCCATAGAAGTAGAAGCCCAGCAGTATCGGGGTAAGTCCATCAAGTCACCGATGATCCTTCAGCCTAGGCCGGTGGCGTTGACGGTTAGGTTAGATGCGTCATGTGAGATTATTGACCGGGTATGGACAAGCAAAGACCCAGAATGACTTCCTTCGTATGCTTTAGGAATAGTTCTCACCGATGTTAAAAACCTAAAAATAAATCTGTCTCAGATCTCTCCGATTTTTCATCTCCAAGTCAGACCGTTCAGCGCAGAAACGAGTTGAAAATAGTCGAGTCTGCGTTCACGATTGCTAGGAAAACAGCACTGGCAGAGTGGCTTTTCGCTCGAAAAACCCTTCTGTAACGTGCTAAGACTGACTAAAACCGGGGCACACTTCAGTGCTTCCGTTTTCTAATTGGGCGTCGAACGGATGCAGTATGCCAAAAAGCAAAAAATCAAAAAGACAACGACAAAGCGCTTCAAAGCACTCCAGAAACGTCACGCAGAGCTTCCAAAGACTGGTTCATCGGGCAAAATCAATTCGCAGCGGTTTGTCCCAAGCCCGAGCATTCACTGCCGCAGAAAACTACCCAACCGTAATTGACCTAGTCAAGAAGGACCGCGTTTTACGTCATGCTCTATCGGTAACAAATTTTCCGAAGTCTGTCGCGGACTATCAAGACCATGCTCGCTTAGAAACAGTCTCGCCAGAGGGAGAACTCATATGGACGGGCACAATACTATGCTCCCACCTAGAGAAACTTGAACGGTTCTACCAACTAAAGCAAAGCTTTCACTCGCATTTCATATTTGGCCAGCTAGAGCATGCTCAAAAAGAATTAGATAAAGTTGAAGCTGAGTTCGGGATCTCACTTTGGCTAATAGGAAAACGAATACAAGTCCTGCAACTTCTCGGTGGCCTAAAAGAACAAAAGGACTATTTGGAGAGTCTCATATCAATCAAGGAGCTAAGCCAACCAATTGCATTCTTAGCATACTGGATAAGTTTGCGATCAGAAGAAAATATCTCTTTCTCAACTCTCGAAAATGATCTTTCTGATCTATTGGCAGGCGGCGAAATCGCTGATTTTATACGCTATACGTTACTGCCTTATGATTTAACAAAAATAACTCGGCCAGAGATACCCCTGTCTTGGTGCGAACCATACGCCATCATTGACAGATACGAAGCATTTGTATCAGTACTCCAAGTACAAATTTCGAAAGAAAAAGTCATTCACAACAAAGCTCTATCAAACATAATCGAAAAATTATCATCTACTGGCGATGCTCGCTTACGACGAATAGCCTACATATTTGGTTCAGGCAGCATACCACAAGACGAAACCGACACACGTATTTACGATCTATATACGGAAGGAAAATACCTTAAAGTAATTTATGATGAAAAAATTAACTTAGAGCTAATTGCACGGTCTTGGGCCCTTTTAAACGCGTGCCCAACAAAACCCTCCAAAAGCTCCTTGCTAAACGTAATAATTTACGAAATGTTTCAAATAATTACGTTAACCAAGGAGGCTTCGAGCAGTAAACAGAAACTAAAAAAACTTTCGCTCTTCATTTTCGACCATGAATTTTCTTTCCAAATTCAAGGCTTCCTCGAGCGATCTCACGACCATATATTCATCGAACAGTATACTGAAGTCGACAACATCGTCGCATTGAATACAGAACTCGGAGACCCCTGGTGCAGCTCGGTTATCGCAACTTCTTTTTCAAAAAATGAGCTAGAAAAAGAACTTCGCCAAATCAACCCTAATTCGTCTTCGCTGATTTTACGTCATTCTCTAATTACAGACCCTCAGCACAACCAAAATCCATTAGATACACTAGACATGCCAGAGTATAGGAAGAACTTATACTCCGCGCACTCTGAAATTTTGCACAATAGGCATCAAAACGCAATCGCATTGTACAAAGAGGCTGGGCGTTCAGAAATTCCCTTTGTAGTAGAAACATCACGGCGATATCTATTCAACGCATTTTTTTCCGCTGGCCTTGTCAAGCAATCTGCCGATCTAGCCGTTCGGCAAATAATAGAAAAACCCTCTACCGCAGACACCTACCCTTTGTCTGAATTATGCAAACAGTGCCTCAATCAAGAGGATCTACTAAGTGATCCGGTATTAGCCGTATTGCTGTTCATTTCAACACGGGAAGGTTATTCAAAATTCGAAAAACACATTTCAGATGTATATGAAAACGTGCTAGATGCAAACAATACTACTAAGCCATCTGAAATCCAAGAGCCGGAGTCCAAAGAAAAGCAAGAAGTATTCATCTTCTTTTTGAGAAATGTCTGCACTCCTCGAATAATGGATGACACAACACACTTTGACTCCGTTGATGAAATAGAGTCCGAAAGAATAGCCGTATGTCAAAAGCTACTTTCCATAGATATTCTAAATTCGAAAACTTATCTAAATGAAATACGGAACCTTACCAGAGACAGAAACGTAGCAACGCTTCTTTCCAAGATCCAGATTAGCAAAATATTCGTTGATGAGCCCGGAATTCGAATGGTAATCGAACCATCGTTACGAGATTACCTTAAAAGATATCAAGAACTATTAAAATCACCGAATCTTGCTTATCAGGCAGAGAAGCTGTCTAAATGGATCGGAGACAGGTTGAATGATAGAGGACACCCAGAATTTAGAAATGTAAAACTTCCTGCTTCAGAACGAGAAAGCCTTTTTTCTGCAATGCTTCTGGACGTAGCATCAGAGTTTGCTTTCAATCCAGCCTATGGTCTTGACACCCATGTAAGTACTTCTATTAGGCACGGTTCATTTGAAGGACATCTGCGCGGTCCTTTCGCTTTGGAGGGGCTTCTGTGCAGTTCTGAGGATGGCGAATGGACAATACCCAGGCGCTGGCAAGCCTTCTTTGCTTCCGTATCAGCTTCGCAGCAAGCTCATATTCGAAAATGCCTAATACGCTTTACACAAAAGTTCGACGAAGTAATACGGGTTTATCTTCAACGCAAGCTTCATATTAATGTTACTGGCAACGAGCAGGGGCTTTTTAGCTTTGACGCATCTGAAGAGCAACTAAAAAAATTGGAGCATTCTATCTCCGAGGAAACAAAACCTGAGGAATTAATAGACCTGTTTTTGTCCCATTGCTGGGATCTTACTACTCAGTCACTTGACAGTATACGCGCGGACATAAAATCTGTAGCGGCAAAGAATATCAATAATGCGCTGGACAACTTAATAAAGAATATAGAATCCAAAATTTCACACCAAGATGCAGCGCCTTTAATTGACGCAACCGCACGAGCTAGGACTGCCTTTGATTCGGCAGTAGAAGATGTGGTTGAGTGGTTTCAGAAGCCAACTGATCTTTCTAGGGATCCGTTTGAATTTGAAACAGCGATACATGTGGCGCTTCAACAAGTCCAAAACTGTTATGTTACCCATAACGTAAAGCCAAAACTTTATCTCGAAACTAGCAAAACAAAGTTTCAAGGTATTTATCTTGACGGCCTGTGTGAAATATTATTCATTCTGCTCCAAAACTGCGTTATTCATAGCGGATATACAAATGACACACCGCTTATAGAGATTAACGCTAATTTCAATAATGGAACGCTCCTTATTGAATGTTCTAACAGCCTTTCCCAAGACGTTGATTTAGAGGAAAGGAAGAAAGCTGCAAATCGGGCAATGGAAAACTATAAAGCGGACTCGGCGTTGAGGATGGCAAGAAAAGAGGGCGGATCCGGTCTTTCAAAAATTTGGAGGATCTGTGAATTTAACCTGAAAATCAGTCACTCAATAGACCTTTCCGTCCACGACTCAGGCAACTTCGAAACTAAGCTTACACTAGAAATGATGGGCGAACGAGATGAAAATCTACATCATTGAGGACAACCTCGTAAAAGTTGAAAAGATAAAATCTTTTTTAAACGATGAAATGCCTACTTCCTCCAAAGTTTCATTTTATTATAGTTTTAATTCAGGCCTAAAGGCGATCAAGGAAGCGCCTCCAGATCTTATTCTACTGGACATGACACTTCCCACCTTTGATCGAAGACCTAACGTACGAGAGGGCCGATCTAGACCGTTAGGAGGGTATGACATAATGAGGAAAATGAAGCTTTTTAATATAAATTCCAAAGTAATTGTTATAACCCAGCTGGAATCCTTTGGCGAGGGTAGTGAAAAAGTCGGTTTTGAAGAACTTACCGATCAGTGCTGGGAGGAGTTTCCGGATTTTTTTCTTGGAAGTGTCTATTTTGATCAGAGCGGTTCAGCTTGGACGGCTAATCTTCGGCATATTTTGAGGTCTTCGGTTTAAGCTTATGATTAAGGTCCTGATAATTGATGATGAACATGAAAAACGACGAACAATCACTACCGCGGTCATGCCGGAAAACTATACGGACTCTGTGGAAGTACAACACGCTTCTGACGCTCTCTCAGCCAAGAAGTTAATAAAATCAACTAGGTACGACTTGATCATATTAGATATAAACCTTCCTAAAAGGCCAGAATCATCGGTATCACAAGATGGTGGGTTAGAAGTCCTAAGCTATATCAAAAATAATCACTCGGCTAATGCTCCGGCTTATCTAGTAGGTCTGACAGCTTACGAAGTTTCAGAATCCTTAGCTGAGGAAGAGTTTTCCTCTCCACTCTGGAAACTGGTGAGATTTTCATACCAGGACACGAAGTGGCGTGAGTCCTTAGAGAACGCCGTTTTATACCTTTTGGAGCAGAAGAAGCCTCCTTTTTTTAATGACGGTCACAACTATCATATTGATCTTGCAATTATTACTGGGCTAGAGGAGGAGCTTGATAAGATCTTAGCGCTTCCCGGACAGTGGCAGCAGATTCATGTGCCTTACGACGCCACTCCGTACTTTCATGGCACTTTCCAACAAGGGGGTAAGAAGCTGAGCGTAATTGCGGCATCGGCTCCCCAAATGGGAATGCCGTCCTCCGCTGTTCTTACATCAAAGTTGATTCATAATTTTAGACCGAAAACCGTGTGTATGGCGGGTATATGCGCCGGTGTTAGAGATAAATCTGAGCTCGGTGATATCCTGATCGCAGACCCGTGCTTTGACTGGGGGTCTGGGAAGTGGTCGTTCGACAAGGATCAGAATCGCGTTCGATTTAAGCCCGCTCAGTATCAATTTCGTTTAGATGAAACTTTGCGTGCTAACGCAAAAGAGCTATCAAGGGATAAGAACCTGATTGAAGATATCTATAACAAATATACCGGGAACAAACCAGAAACCCCACCGAGTGTATTAATAGACGCTATGGCGAGTGGGGCGTCCGTATTACAGGCTAAGGAGCTAGTCGATGACGTAAGAGGCTTACATAAAAATTTAGTGGGTATAGAAATGGAATCGTATGCTGTCTTCACAGCAGCGCAGCTCGCCGCTGAACCTAGACCGCGGTGCATTTCGATAAAAGCTGTTTGCGATTTCGGCGACGAAGATAAAGCAGATGATTTTCATGATTATGCAGCCTATGCAAGCTCCGCATTCATTTATCACCTAGCGCTTCGCTTCTTTATCGGTGAAGATCTATAGCAAACAGAGATAGACTTTTTCAAACCCAGCAACCTCAATACGCGCTTGGGCGTAGTCATTGGGAAAGAATGGATAACAAGAAAGCCGGCCGGTTTCCCGGGAGGCTTTCTTCTCTGCTTTTCGAGAGCTTCAAAGTGCGTATTAGGCAGCTGCGAGGTATCCCCCCGCAACCGCCACCACGCCCCCAATCCCCCGACTAAACCGGCTATCCGCCTTCATCATCAAAATACCCAGCCCACGCCCAACCAGCGTGATGGCCAGCGTGGCGATTGAGAAGCCTGCCAGGTAGGCCGCCAGCGTGGCGCCCTCGGGCATTTCCGCACCATGGGCGAAGCCATGAAACAGCATGAACGCGCCAACCAGAGTGCCACCCACAGCCGTCGACAGTTTGGCCAGGGTGGCGATGAGGATACCGGCGACCAGCACGGAGAAGGTAATCCCTGTTTCCACGCCCGGCAGGCTCAGGCCGCCCCAGGCCAGGGCGGCGCC
Source organism: Marinobacter vinifirmus (assembly GCF_002258215.1). Classification (GTDB taxonomy): domain Bacteria; phylum Pseudomonadota; class Gammaproteobacteria; order Pseudomonadales; family Oleiphilaceae; genus Marinobacter; species Marinobacter vinifirmus. Next base: position 257,806 of record NZ_NEFY01000001.1, on the reverse strand, counting down.
GAATACCATGCCGCCGATCACGAAGGCGGGGGTGGCGTTTTTCATGAGTTTGCTCTGGCGCACGCTCCAGAAGCCGATGGCGGCCATAGCCAGCAAGTGATCCAGGCCTAGCATGGGGTGCAGCAGGCCGCTGGTGAAGCCGCCTTCGGTGTGGCCGGGGTGGGCCATGGCGGTGGCGGAGGCGGTCAGCAGCGCGGCGGCACTGAGCAATTTCGTTACGAGTTTCATATCAATTCTCCCAATTCGTGTATGCGGTATCTCGAAATTCACTGTGTTGCACGAGCCTTAGGTTCTGGTGTGGTGAAGGGCTAGGCGCCCCGGAGCGCAGGAAGCGGGACATACCTACTGGTAGGACCGCTTTTGAGCACCGGAGTAACGACGCCATTCGCCTCACCAGAGCCTCAGGCGGTCTCAGCAGTCTTGTGTGGGCGTCGCTCCGGCAGCATGCCCCGCTCCAGAATGAAGCTGATGATGGTGTCCAGCCCTACCCCGTCGTACAGGTTGGTGAACACGAAGGGGCGTTCGCCGCGCATTTTTTTGCTGTCCCGCTCCATTACGTCCAGGGAGGCGTGTACCTGTTCGGCAATGTCGATCTTGTTGATGATCAGCAGGTCGGATTTGGTGATGCCGGGGCCACCTTTGCGGGGGATCTTGTCGCCGGCGGACACGTCGATCACGTACAGGGTGAGGTCGCTCAGCTCCGGACTGAAGGTGGCGGATAGGTTGTCGCCGCCGGATTCCACCAGCACCAACTCCAGATCCGGATGGCGGCGCTGGAGGTCGTCAATGGCCGCCAGGTTCATAGAGGCATCCTCGCGAATGGCCGTGTGCGGGCAACCGCCAGTTTCCACGCCCAGGATGCGGTCTGCGGCCAGGGCTTCGTGGCGCAGCAGGAAGTCGGCGTCTTCCCGGGTGTAGATGTCGTTGGTGACCACGGCGATGTCGTAGTGGTCCCGCAGGGCGGTGCATAGCTGGCGTAGCAATGCGGTTTTACCAGACCCGACCGGGCCGCCGACGCCTACTCTCAGACAATGTGTCATGGCTGTATCTCCTTGATGTTTTTTATTCAGCTTCTGAAAAGCCGTGAATACTGGGTTTCATGCAGGGCACTGCCGAGCGCGAGGCCCGGCAGGATGGGCCCGAGTTCGTGGTCTTGCCGTGCCAGCGCCTGGTCGGTGGCAATCACCAGGGCCGGGCGCAGTTGTTCGATAATCCGTTGGGCGGCGGTGTGGCCCAGGGGCAAGGCTTTGCAGGCCACCGCCAGCTGGTTTTCCAGCCAGGCCCAGGCAAAGCCCAGCAGGGTTTGCCGCACCGGCACCCGGCGCATCTGGGCGGCCCAGGCAAACAGGGTGATGTAGCCTGGCTCGGCCGGAATCAGGGTTCTCTCCGGCAGCAGGTTGAGGTTGCCCAGCAGGGTTTTAAGGGCACCGCCCAGGCGGGTGTCTTCGTCGCTCAGTTCGGCGGTTTCCCGGGTGGCGTGCAGCCACTGGTTCCAGTGCGCGATGCTGGCGCCGTCGTCGTTCGCCCAGGCGGTTTGCAGCCGGGCCAGTAATGGCAGTTCACACCGGCTCAGGCCGTCTTCCAGTACGCCTTCAATCCACCGGGCCAGTTCCGCTTCGTTGTTCACCCAACCCAGCTCAAAGGCACTTTCCAGGCCCTGGGACCAGGCAAAGGCGCCGATGGGCAAAGCCGGGCTGACCAGCTGCATCAGCCCCAGCAAAGCCAGGTCGCCGCCGGGTTCGCCCTCACCCGCCATGGCTGCGGGCTCAGTGGGTGTGTTTGTGGCCGTGAGCATGGGTATGTCCAGCAGCGTGAGTGTGGTCATGGCTTTTACCGTGCAAGTGCTCATGAGAGTCCGCGTGGGAATGGCCATGGCTATGACCGTGCGAATGGCCCTGGCCGGCCTGGTTGTAGGCTCCGGGTTCCGGGTCGAAGGTGGCGGTGTGGTGCACTACGGTGGCGCCCAGGCGTTCGGCCAGCCCTTCCAATACGTGATCGGGCGGAAAGCGCACGAAGGCGCCCTGCTCGTCTTCACCGATCGCCAGGGTGACGTGGCGGTTGCCCAGGTGGTAACACAAGCGGGCCAACGGCAGGCCGGTTTCTACGCGGGCGGTGACCACACGCTCCTCGGCAGCGCGAATGCGGATGATCTCGCCGGATTTCGCTTCCAGCAGGTCGCCATCTCTCAGCACCGGGCCTCGGTCCAGAAACAGGCCCACGTCCAGGTTGGTTTCGGTGGTGGCCCGCAGGCGGCCGCGAATGCGCAGCTCGTAGGGCAGCACCAGGTTGTCGTGGATTTCGCTGGCGTCTACGTGGGTGATGCGTTTTATCAGTTCCAACATCTGTTCGTTCCTCTCACAGCAGCCTTGAGCTGTCTTGCTTAAAAAGCAGCCTTGAGCTGTCTTGATTAAAAAAGGTGGTAGCGCTGGGCCAGGGGCAGTTCGGTCGCTGGCTCGCAGGTGAGCAATTCGCCATCGGCGTGCACTTCGTAGGTTTGCGGGTCTACGGTCAGGTGCGGGCAGGCGTCGTTCAGTTTCATGTCTTGCTTGCGCACGCTCCGCACGCCTTTGCAGGCGGAGAGCGGGCTGTCCAGCCCCAGTTCTTTGCCAATATTGGCGTCCAGCGCAGCCTGGCTGACAAAACTCAGGCGCGTGGCACTGGCGGCTTTGCCGAAAGCGCCAAACATGGGGCGATAGTGCACCGGCTGCGGCGTGGGGATGGAGGCATTCGGGTCGCCCATGGGGGCGGCGGCAATCATCCCGCCCTTGAGGATGCAGGCCGGCTTCACGCCGAAAAAGGCCGGGCTCCACAACACCAGGTCGGCCAGCTTGCCCACTTCCACCGAGCCCACCTCATGGGCGATGCCGTGGGTGATGGCAGAGTTGATGGTGTACTTGGCGATGTAGCGTTTGGCGCGGAAGTTATCGGCGCCGCGTTCCTGGTCTTCCGGCAGCAGGCCGCGCTGCACTTTCATCTTGTGGGCGGTTTGCCAGGTGCGGCAGATCACCTCGCCCACCCGGCCCATGGCCTGGGAATCCGAGGAGATCATGGAGATCACGCCCATATCGTGCAGGATGTCTTCCGCCGCGATGGTTTCCCGGCGGATGCGGGAATCGGCGAAGGCCACGTCTTCCGGAATGTTCGGGTCCAGGTGGTGGCACACCATCAGCATATCCAGGTGTTCGTCGATGGTGTTCACGGTGTAGGGCCGGGTCGGGTTGGTGGACGACGGCAGTACGTAGTCCTTTGAGCAGGCGGTAATGATGTCCGGGGCGTGGCCGCCGCCGGCGCCTTCGGTGTGGAAGGTGTGAATGCAGCGGCCTTTGAAGGCGGCCAGAGTGTCTTCCACAAAGCCGGATTCGTTCAGGGTGTCGGTGTGGATGGCCACCTGGATGTCGTACTGGTCGGCCACGGTCAGGCAGTTGTCGATGCTGACCGGGGTGGTGCCCCAGTCTTCGTGCAGTTTGAGGCCGATCACGCCGGCTTTTACCTGCAGCTCCAGCGCTTCCGGCAGGCTGGCGTTGCCTTTGCCCAGGAAGCCGATGTTCATGGGCAGGCTGTCCACGGCCTGCAGCATCTTGCCGATGTGCCAGGGGCCCGGAGTACAGGTGGTGGCGTTGGTGCCAGTGGCCGGGCCGGTGCCGCCGCCGAGCATGGTGGTCACGCCGCTCATCAGGGCTTCTTCTACCTGCTGGGGGCAGATGAAGTGGATGTGGGGGTCGATGCCGCCAGCGGTGAGGATTTTGCCTTCGCCGGCGATGATTTCGGTGCCGGGGCCGATGACGATGGTGACGTCTGGCTGGGTGTCCGGGTTGCCGGCTTTGCCGATGGCGGCGATGCGGCCTTTCTGGATGCCCACGTCGGCTTTGACGATGCCCCACCAGTCGAGGATGAGGGCGTTGGTGATGACGGTGTCCATCACTTCGTGGTCGCAGCGCTGGCTCTGGCCCATGCCGTCGCGGATGACTTTGCCGCCGCCGAATTTTACTTCGTCGCCGTAGTGGGTGTGGTCTTCTTCCACTTCAATCCACAACTCGGTGTCGCCCAGGCGGACGCGATCCCCTACGGTGGGGCCGTACATGTCGGCGTAGGCTTGTCTGCTGATTTTCATCTTATTCCTCGTTGTAACCTTTGTGCCCGGCCCGGCGGGGGTTGCCCTTCCGGGAAACGCTCCTTACGGCACATCCATGTGGCGCTTGTTCTCCGGCATCCATGCCTCCGCACATTCCCGGAAGGGCAACCCCCGCCGGACCTCAGACTTAGTTCGTGGAGTCCAAACGCCCCATTACTTCACCCCGGAAGCCATAAATTTCTCGCTTTCCTGCAAACGGAATCAGCGTCACAGACCGGGTCTGGCCGGGTTCAAAGCGAATGGCGGTGCCGGCGGCCACGTCCAGGCGGTAGCCGCGGGCCTTGGCGCGATCGAAGTCCAGGGCGGGGTTGGCTTCGGCGAAGTGGTAGTGGGAGCCGATCTGCACCGGGCGGTCGCCGGTGTTGGCCACGTCCAGCTGGATGCGTTCGCGGCCGGCGCAGAGTTCGATGTCGCCGTCTTTGAGTTGGTATTCACCGGGGGTCATGGCGCGTTCCTCAAACAATCGGGTTGTGGACGGTGACCAGTTTGGTGCCGTCCGGGAAGGTGGCTTCCACCTGGACTTCGTGCACCATGTCGGCGACGCCGTCCATCACGTCTTCGCGGGTGAGGATTTCGGTGCCGGCGCTCATCAGTTCAGCCACGGAGCGGCCGTCGCGGGCGCCTTCCATGATTTCGGCGCTGATCAGGGCCACCGCTTCGGGGTAGTTCAGTTTCAGGCCTTTGGCTTTGCGGCGTTCGGCCAGCAGGGCGGCGGTGAACAGCAGCAGCTTGTCTTTGTCTCTGGGGGTGAGTTCCATGGATGACTCCGTTGTCTCTTATGCGTCAGGTAAGCCAGATTCTGGGTGTGTGGGCCGGTACGCCGGCGAGCAGAGGGCGCAGCAGGTGCCAGGCCTGTTCACACAGGGCCCAGGCTTCGTTGCGTTCGGTGCCCAGGTAGCGCAGGAGCAGCACGCCCCGGCGCCGGGTCACGGCCCAGCGGTTGTGGTCTGGTAACTGTGCTCTCAGCACGTCGATGGCGGCGGCTTCGTCGTCCAGCCCGACCGCCCAGAGCGTGGCCTGCACAGTGGCGCCACCCTGGCCCCAGGGGCCGTTGAACCGGCGGTGTTTCGGGTTCAGCAGCTGGCGCTCCAGCCACAGCGGCTGGCCGTTCAGGCTTAAATGGAAACGCTGTTCCAGTTCGCCGGTGGCAAACGGCAGGTCGCTGGCCGGGCGGCCCAGCGCGAGCACTTCCCAGCCCAGGGTTCGGGCGCCGGTTTCCAGTTCAATGGTGGTGGTTTGCAAACCACGGGAGCCGTCGAAGGCGATGGTTTCCTGGGGCAGGTATTCCAGGATCGCGTCTTTGGCTACCAGCAACCGGGTGTGCTGGCCCCAGGCCACGCCATGGCTGTCGGCCTTGTACAGTTTCGCCGCGGCCGGGGTGGTCAGAAGCGCGTGGCCACCTTCGGCCACAGAGGCTTCGATGCGCAGTTCGTCGCCGCTCACCAGGCCACCCGGGGGATGCAGCAGGTACACATGGCAGCAGCCGGTTTTGCCCTCCGGGTAGAAGGGGCGCTGCACCCGCAGCGGGCCGTGGTGGCGCCGGCGCACCAGCCGGGTTACCGGCGCAGGTTCGCTCTCGGCGCGTGCTTCGAACCCCAGTTCCAGGGCCGCCGCCCAGCGCCGTTCCGTGTCGAAACGGTGGCCGGAGGCGTGGCGGTCGATGGCTTGGTAGGCGGTCATACGGTCAGGTGCTGTTTGATGAGTTCATCGGTCAGCCCGGTAATATCGCCTTCCGCCACACGCCGGCCCCGGTCGAGGATGGCGAAGCGGTCGGCGTATTTGCGGGCAAACGGCAGTTTCTGCTCCACCAGCAGCACAGTCAGGCCGTCTTCTTCAATCAACCGACGAATCACCTCGCCAATCTGGGCCACGATGTTGGGCTGGATGCCCTCCCCCGGCTCGTCGAGGATCAGCAGCCTCGGCTCAATCACCAGCGCCCGGCCAATGGCCAGCTGTTGCTGCTGGCCGCCGGAGAGGTCGCCGCCGCGGCGGTGTTTCATTTCTTTCAGCACCGGGAAGAGTTCGTAGATGCGCTCGGGGATTTGCTTACTGCCATCGGCCCGCACCGCCAGGCCGGTGCGCAGGTTTTCCTCCACGGTAAGCAGTGGGAAAATCTGCCGGCCCTGGGGCACGTAGCCGATGCCCAGGCGGGAGCGGTCCTCGATTTTCTTTTTGGTAAGTTCCACATCCTGGGCAAACTCGATGGCACCGCTTTTCACGGTTTCCTCGCCCATGATGCATTTCATCAGAGTGGTCTTGCCTACGCCGTTGCGGCCCATCACGCAGGTACACTGGCCCTGGGGCACGTCCAGCTCCAGATCCCAGAGAGTGTGGCTTTCGCCGTAGAACTGGTTGAGCTTTTCAATCTTGAGCATCAGGCCTCCTCCCCGAGATACACCTTGATCACGTCCGGGTCGTTGGAGACCTGGTCCATGGTGCCTTCGGCCAGCACACTGCCCTGGTGCAGTACCGTGACTTTGCGGGCGATGGAGCGCACGAAGCCCATGTCGTGCTCTACCACCACCACGGACTGTTTGCCCGCGAGACTGGTGAGCAACTCGGCGGTGCGTTCCATTTCCTGTTCGGTCATGCCGGCCACGGGTTCATCCACCAGCAGCAGCCGGGGTTTCTGCATCAGCAGCATGCCGATCTCCAGCCACTGTTTCTGGCCGTGGGAGAGGATGCCGGCGGGCTTGTCGCGCAGCGCCTGCAAACCGATCATTTCCAGGATTTCGTCAATCCGGTCCCGGTATTCCGCGGTCATGATGGCGGTCAGGGTGGGCAGGATGCGTTTGTCGGCGGCCATGGCCAGTTCGAGGTTTTCGAATACGGTCAGGGCCTCAAACACGGTGGGCTTCTGGAACTTGCGACCAATGCCCAGGGTGGCAATGTCCGGCTCGTTCATGCGCAGCAGGTTGTGGCGGCTGCCGAACCACACCGAGCCGGTATCGGGCCGGGTTTTACCGGTGATGATGTCCATCATGGTGGTTTTGCCCGCCCCGTTGGGACCGATGATGCAACGCAGTTCGCCGTCGTCGATGGTGAGGTTGAGGTTGTTGATGGCCTTGAAGCCATCGAAACTCACACTCACGCCTTCCATGTACAGGATCGGCCCGTGGCGCACGTCGACCGGCGACGCCACGGGGGTGAGAAAATCGAACACCTGGTCCCGGTTAGTGAGTTGTTCAAAGATGCTCATGCGGTGGCCTCCTGAGCGCCGGGTTGGTCATCGTCCTTCTGGCGGCGTTTCTGTAGCAGGCCAGCAATGCCCTTCGGCAGGAACACAGTCACCAGCACGAACAGCGCACCCAGGGCAAACAGCCAGGCGTCCGGCATGATGCCCGTGAACACGGTCTTGGCGTAGTTCACCAGCAAGGCGCCGATCACCGCCCCGTACAGGGTGGCGCGGCCACCCAGGGCCACCCACACCACGATTTCAATAGAGAACAGCGGCGAGAATTCGCTGGGGTTGATGATGCCCACCTGTGGCACATACAACGCGCCGGCCACACCCGCCAGCATGGCGGAGACCACGAACACAAACAGCTGCACCCGCTCCACCCGGTAACCCAGGAACCGGGTACGGGCTTCGGCATCGCGGCAGGCCACGCTGACCCGGCCCAGCTTGCTGGTCACAATGGCACGGCACACGACATAGCCCACCGCCAGCGCGATGCCGGTCGCCAGGAAAAGGCCAAGCCGGGTGGCGTCGCTGCGCAGGTTGAAGCCGAGGATGTCTTTGAAATCGGTCAGGCCATTGTTGCCACCGAAGCCCATCTCGTTGCGGAAGAACGCCAGCATCAACGCAAAGGTGAGTGCCTGGGTGATGATGGAGAGGTACACGCCGGTTACCCGGGAGCGGAAGGCCAGGAAGCCGAACACCAGCGCCAGCAGGCCCGGGGCCAGCAGCACCATGATGAAGGCGAACCAGGCCATATCGAACCCTTGCCAGTACCAGGGCAGCTCCTGCCAGTTCAGGAACACCATGAAGTCCGGCAACACAGGATCGCCATACACGCCGCGATCACCGATCTGGCGCATCAGGTACATGCCCATGGCGTAGCCGCCGAGGGCAAAGAAGGCGCCGTGGCCCAGACTGAGAATGCCCAGATAACCCCACACCAGGTCCACCGCCACCGCCAGCAGGGCGTAGCACAGGTACTTACCCAAAAGGGTAACGGTGTAAGCACTTACATGCAGGGCACTGTCTTCCGGCATATACAGATGCAGGAAGGTAACCACCACCAGGGCGGCGAACAGCACACCAAGGAAAACTTGGGTGGAACGCTCCTGGAAGGGCCGGAGCAGCCAGGTTTGTGATGTCGCCATAACTCAGCCCTCCGCCGCCCGGCCTTTCTGCGGGAATAGCCCGCGTGGCCGCTTTTGAATGAACAGAATGATCAGCACCAGCACCATGATTTTGGCGAGGACCGCACCAGCCCAGGGTTCCAGCAGCTGGTTGATGGTGCCCAGGGAAAGCCCGGCAATGAGGGTGCCCCAGAGATTGCCCACACCACCGAACACCACCACCATGAACGAGTCGATGATGTAGTTCTGGCCCAGGTTGGGGCCAACGTTGGTGATCTGCGACAGGGCCACGCCCGCCAGCCCGGCCACACCGGAGCCCAGGGCGAAGGTCATAATGTCCACTTTGGTGGCTTTAATGCCCATGGAGCGGGCCATGGCCCGGTTCTGGGTAACAGCACGGACTTCCAGACCCAGGCGTGTCTTGCGCATGATCAGCATCAGCCCGGCGAATACCACCAGGGCAAAGCCAATCACGTACAGGCGGTTCAGGGTGAGCGACAACGCCTCGTTCACCATGATCGAGCCGCTCATCCACTCGGGCGTGACCACGCTGCGGTTGAGCGGAGAAATCACCGTACGCACCAGTTGTTGCAGAATCAGGCTGATGCCAAAGGTGGCCAGCAGGGTTTCCAGCGGGCGGCCCTTCAGGTACTGGATAACGCTGCGCTCAATGGCGATGCCCGCCAGCGCCGCCACCAGGAATCCGGCCGGAATCGACAGGATCAGGGCCAGGCCAGGCTGGCCCGGGAACAGTTGCTGCATGCCCCAGGTGGTGTAGGCACCGAGCATGATCAGCTCGCCATGGGCCATGTTGATCACGCCCATCACACCAAAGGTGATGGCGAGGCCAATGGCGGCCAGTACCAGTACCGAGCCGAGGGACAGGCCAAAATACAGGGTTTCGGCAGCGCGGTTGAGTTTCAGTTTCTGCTCAATGCTGGCCAGGGCTTTCTCGGCCGCAGCCGCCAGCGCAGGGTCATCGCTGTTAACGGCATTATTCAGGGCGGCACGCACGGTCGGGTTCAGGCTGCCGGCCAAAGTGGCTACCGCCTCAACATCGCCCTGCTCCACCTGGTAAATGGCCAGGGCATTGGTGAGCATGTCACGCACCTGGCCGTTGTCTTCCACCTGCAAACGGGCCTGCAGCTGGGTGGCCAGCGCTTCATTCACGTCGCCCAGCAGATTGCGCGCGGCATCAAGGCGTTGGCCTGGGTCGGCCACGGTCAGGTCGATAACCGAGAGGATGCCCTCGATGTCGGCCCGCAGGGCGTTGTTCACGCGCAGGCTTTGCAGATCACGGCGCGACATTTCACCCAGGTCTTCGCCGGTCAGGGCGTCGGCGATCTGCCAGTTACGGCCCCGGTTGTTAACCACAATCACCAGGGCACCGGTGTCTTCAATCATCGCGAGTTTGCCGTCGCGAACGGCTTCCAGCCAGCCCCGGGCGCGTTCGTCGCCGGTTTCGGAGAGGGCTTTGAGTAAGTCGGTTTTTTCAGCTTGCCCGGCTTCTACGAGCCGTTTCAGCAGCGCTTCGGGCGCATTCGTCTGCGCCTGGGCATTCGCCAGTGTGGCCCCTAGGGCCAGACAGACAGCCAATACCATCCTGGCGAGCAATCGGTGAATGCTCATGATTCATTCCTGTTGGCTTGGGAATTCGGGAGCGGTGCCGGGCAGGCTCTGACCTGCCCGACGGTGCCCGGTTGGAGCTTAGTTGGAGGCCACGTCAGCCGAGCCACCACCGCACTTGCCGGTGACCACGTTGAAGTTGCCGCAGCGCAGAGGCGCCCGCCAGTCACTGATCAGGTCCTTGGAACCTGGCAGGAAGTCAGACCAGGCATCGCCAGCCACGGTAGACGGGGTTTCCCAGACCACGGAGAACTGGCCGTTGTCCTGGATCTCGCCAATCAGCACCGGCTTGGTGATGTGATGGTTCGGCATCATGGTGGCGTATCCGCCGGTAAGGTTCGGTACGCTCACACCGATGATGGCGTCTTTCACTTCATCCACGTCGGCGGTGCCGGCTTTCTTCACCGCTTCAACGTACATGTTGAAACCGATGTAGTGGGCTTCCATCGGGTCGTTGGTGACGGCGGCATCGTCGCCCTTGTAGGCAACCCAGGCGTCGATGAAGTCGTAGTTGGCGTCGTTATCCACGCTCATGAAGTAGTTCCAGGCAGCCAGGTGGCCAACCAGCGGAGCGGTGTCGATGCCGGAGAGTTCCTGTTCACCCACGGAGAACGCAACCACGGGAATGTCGGTGGCGGAAATGCCCTGGTTGCCCAGTTCACGGTAGAAGGGCACGTTGGCGTCGCCGTTGATGGTGGAGACCACGGCGGTCTTCTTGCCGGCGCTGCCGAATTTCTTGATGTCAGACACGATGGTCTGCCAGTCAGAGTGGCCGAAAGGCGTGTAGTTGATCATGATGTCGCCGGCGGCCACACCTTTGTCTTTCAGGTAGGTTTCCAGAATCTTGTTGGTGGTGCGTGGGTAAACGTAGTCGGTGCCCGCCAGCACCCAGCGCTCAACACCCAGATCGTTCATCAGGTAATCAACCGCTGGAATCGCCTGCTGGTTGGGCGCCGCACCGGTGTAGAACACGTTTTCAGATGATTCCTCACCCTCGTACTGAACCGGGTAGAACAACAGGCCGTTCAGCTCCTCAACCACTGGCAATACGGATTTACGGGACACCGAGGTCCAGTTACCGAAGATCACGTCGACCTTTTCTTTCTCCAGCAGCTCACGGGCTTTCTCCGCGAACAGCGGCCAGTTGGAAGCGGGGTCAACCACCACCGGCTCCAGCTGGCGGCCAAGTACGCCACCGGCGGCGTTCTGCTTTTCAATCAGCATCAGCATGGTGTCTTTCAGCGCGGTTTCACTGATGGCCATGGTGCCGGACAGGGAATGGAGAATACCCACCTTGATGGGGTCTTCGGCGGCAAACGCGGTATTGATGGAACCGAAAGAGACAGACAGCGCCAATGCAGAGAGGCCCAGTTTCACGTGTTTTTTGATGCTCATGTTGTGCGTCCTTTTCGTTGGGTTATGAGTCGTCAACGCCTGAACCCCATAGCATCAGCTGTTCCAACACCACAGAAAATACTTTAAAAACATCATGTTATATATTGTTCATCGCGCATTTCGTAATCGCGCCACAAGATAGCGCACTAACCTTTGCTTCAATTTAGTGCACTGGGCAACCAAGCGCGCTGTTTGTGTGCACGACGCTCGCAGCACCCAAACCATGAACCCAAATTCACCGAAATACTCACAACAATGTAAGACATCTCGCACACACCAACGAGCCGATGTCCGGTATTTCCCCCACTCATGTTCAGTAAAATGGCGGTTGTCAGGGATGATAAGCCAGCACGGACGTTGGCTCAGGGATGGAAACTCCACGGATTCAGGAGTTGCCCGAAGGACAGGGCTGCAAGGATGAATGCAAGGACGAAGTGCTCAGGATGATGCGCGCCTGACGGATCAGGCAGGGGTCAGCCACGGAATGTCGGGACTACACGGATCGTAGTCCCATTCCGTGCACTCAGGCTCCAACACCTACCTACCGCCCTACCAGCAACCACTCGCTGTCATACCTGACTGTTCATAACAACATTATCGACACTCAGGAGTTCTCCGATGAAACACAACACCCTTCTGGCAACCCTCGTTTTGCTGTTCAGCCTGGCCACCGGCTTTGCCTACGCCAACGAAGCTGAAACCATCAATATCAATACAGCCGATGTAGCTACCCTGGCCTCGCTGAACGGTATTGGCGAAGCCAAGGCACAGGCGATCATCACTTACCGCGAAGAAAACGGCCCGTTTTCCGCCACCGAAGAGCTTGCCAAGGTGAAAGGTATTGGTGCCCGTACGGTTGAGAAGAATGCCGAGCGGCTCGCCGTAGAGTAAGACCCTGTCGGGCAGCCCCGGCTGCCCTTCCCTGCCCCTCTGGCGCAGCCATGCTGCCGCTGCTACCCTTGCCGGCCAACCCACACCAATCCGGCAGATTCAGATGATTCAAGGCGCCCTTTTGATTGCCCTGGCCGCGCTGCTCTGGGCCACCACAGGCATTGTTGCCAAGTTTCTGTTTACCGGCACAGAGCTTGAGGCCATCACCCTCGGTTTTCTTCGGCTGGTGGTTGCCCTGCCCTTCTTCTGGCTGCTGATGCGCCGGGAGCAGAAGCAACTGGTTGCCACCCACCCCGGCCAGCAGGTTGCCGGCAGCTCGCTCCGTTCGCTGGACCTGAAAGCCTTTCTGCCATTGGCCGCTCTTGGCCTGTTCCAGGCGTTTTACCAGGGCAGCTACCTGCTGGCCGTCGACCTGACCGGCGCTGGCATTGCCACCCTGATTTCCCTGTGCCTGCCGCCCGTCCTGGTGGCCATTCTGGCCGCGCCGCTGCTCGGGGAAAAACCGAACCTGCTGACGGTCATCGCAGCACTCGCCGCCATTGCCGGCACCGGCATGCTGGTGGTCAGCGATATGGATACCGCCGGTTCACTGCGCCTTGCAGGTATTCTGATGGCGTTGCTGGCTGCCGCCGTCTATACCGGCTTCACACTGACCAGCCGCTACAACTCTGCCGGCACACCGGTATTCACAACAGCGTTTATCTGCTTTGCCACGGCAGCGTTACTGCTGTTGCCGGTGGTTGCATTCAGTGGAGGTTTTGAAGGGCTGGACACTCTCGGGCTGAAGCACTGGCTGATGATTGTCTACATCGGCGTGGTGCCCACCTGCATCGGCTATGTGAGCTTTTTTAGCGGTATGAAAACCACACCAGCAACCTTGTCCAGCATTATCGTAACGCTGGAGCCGCTGTTTGTGGCGCTGCTGGCCTGGGTGATTCTGGGGGAAGTGTTGGGGCCTGTCGGTATTGCCGGAGCACTGATTCTGACCATTGCGGTGATCGTGGCCTCCCGCTATGGCAAATCCCCGGATACCAGTGCCGAGCACTGATACCGGGGCTACCGCTGGTTAACCCGCGCAGAGATCAGCTGTCTTTGCGCTGTTTTTCCAGCATGTTCGGCTGCAGGATTTCAATCCAGTAGCCGTCCGGGTCTTTGATAAAGGCCAGGCCTTTCATCTTGCCGTCGTCCGGCTTCTTCACAAACTCCACACCCAGTTTTTCGAAACGCTCGCACGCGGCGTAAACATCCGGCACTGCAACACCGATGTGGCCAAAGCCCTGGGGCTGGTCGTTGCCATTGTGGTAAGCGAAGTCTGCATCGTCTTCGGTACCCCAGTTGTGGGTGAGTTCCAGCATGGCTTCGCGCCCGAAGGTGTAGGTTGTGCGATGGGCATCGTCTGCCGGTACAGATTGGGCCTGTTTGTCATCCAGATAGCCGAGGAAGTAGAGCGTGAACTTCATTTCCGGGAAATCCAGTTTACGCACCAGCCGCATCCCCATTACCCGGGTGTAGAAGTCCAGGGAGCGCTCAGGCTCTTTGATGCGCATCATGGTCTGGTTGAACACATAACCTTCGGTTTCCGGTACCGGAGCGTCGTAAAGACCGGGCGCCTGCTCGAAATGCTTGGGCATCGTGGTTTCCCCTTTGGTTTAGAGGGTGATTTTAAGAATTCAACTCCTATCACTGCGTGCGGCTGGCGCCGATTTCAAGGTCATAGACCGCTCCCATGCGACCAGCCGGTTTGTGAAACAGCGCACAGATACCCGCGCCCTCCCCGCCTTGAAAGTACACCTGCACAACAAATAACCGCCCGCCTTGCAAAAGGCACCAGCGCGGGCTCCGGCAAAGACGGGCTGTCCATTCACGATGTCGAGTTCCGGGCGGACATTGATATGCCGGTTTTCAAGATTGGCGGCACCAGTATCGGTACGGTGCAGTTTACCGATTTTGCCATTGCCGACACCACCATGATGGTTTACGGACACTGACAGAGCCTCGCGTGGCACCGTTCACTGGACAATGCCCACGCCGGTCAGGGTAAACTGCCTGCCCTGATACGGCGGGCGAGCAATGGCAAGCGAGACTGACGGCGATTACCAGAAACGGACCTCCTGGCGCAGGCTGACGCTGTTCAGCCTGGTCTTCCTGCTGATGACCGGCGCAGGCCTCTATGCCGTATACGACCGCTTTGCCGGCCGCAGTTTCGAGTTTGATAACCGCCTGCTCTCCCCCACCTTATTGATCCCGGCCGCGGCCCTGTTACTGGTGTATTACTTGGCCGATGGCCTGCGCCTGCACTACACCCTTCGGGCGCTCGGCCACCGGCTGCCCTTGCGCAAAGTATTCCGGCTGGTGTTTATCAACCTGTTTTTCTCCAACGTCACGCCCATGGCCACGGGTGGTGGCTTTGCCCAGATCTGGTACCTGACCCGCCACGGCGTGCCGGTTGCCCGCGCCACTGCCGCCACCACGATTCGCACGGTACTGGCGGTGATCTTCATTTTCTCCCTGACACCGGTCTTTCTGCTCACGCTGGATGTACTCGATGGCGGGGTCTTATCGTCTGGTGTCGGCACGGCCCTGGCCGTGTTCGTAACCCTGTATCTGGGATTTTTTGCGGTGCTGCTGCTCCGCACCCGCTGGCTGATTGCCCCTCTGAGCGCCCTGATTGCCGGGCTTCGCAAGGCCCACCTGATCAACGCCAGCCGCCACGACCGGTGGCAGTTCAAACTGCGCCGGGAAATGCTCCGGTTTGCCCAGTGCTTCAGCGATTACCTGCAAGGTAACCCCCGCGACATCCTGCTCTCGGTGGGCTTTACCGCGCTGTTCCTGCTCAGCCTGTTCAGCTTTCCGGCGCTGCTGATCCATGGTCTGGGCTATGAGGTGAATTACCTGGTCACTCTGGGGCTGCTGGTGGTGACAACCTTCATCATGTACTTCTCACCCACCCCGGGCGCTTCCGGCATTTCCGAAGGGGTGTTCGGCAGTTTCTTCCGGGATATCCTATCGGGTAACCACCTGGTGCTGGTCACCATTGCCTGGCGCTTTCTGACGATCTACCTGGGTATGCTGATCGGCCTGCTGGTGATGCAAAGGGAACTGATCAAAAGCCACCGGAGCGAGTCATGACCCGACGAAACCCGCTGAAACTCCTGTTTTACCTGTGCCTGGTAATTGTCGTGGCCTTGATCGGCTACAAGGTGTACCTGAATTTCTTCAAGCAGGATTTCGAAGCCCTGCACAGCGGGCAGGTGGAGAGAATCCACCAGCGCACACCACCCGGCGAAGGTATCCGCTTTGCAGTAGTCGGCAACATCAACAATTCGGTCGGCATTTTCGAGCGGCGCTTTATTCCGGAACTGAACCAGGCCGGGCTGGATTTCCTGGTTTCCGCCGGCAACGCGGTCAGCGGCGGTGGCGAAGACAAATACCGGGCGCTGTACGGCACCCTGAGCCACCTGGAGATTCCCTACTTACTTACCTTCGGGGCCCACGAATACGAGGACTTCGGCAGCTTCCGGTTCTACGACCACTTCGGGCCACATTTCTACAGCATCCGTACCGGCAATACCCGGCTGATTTTTCTCGACAGCACCGGCAAAACCCCCTGGCGCTGGCAAATACGCTGGCTGAGGGACCTGCTGGCCCACGACACCAGTAACGCCCAGATCCTGTTTGTTGGCCATCCGCTGTTGAAACCGCAAACCCCGATCCTGTTTGACGGAGAAGAAGACTACTTGCAACCGGAAGCCTTTCGCCAGGCGTTGATGCAGCTGGTGAAGGAGCAGGATATCGACCTGGTGCTTTCCGCCAACCTGTCCCTGTATGACGAACAGGAGATTGACGGCACTCCGTACATCACGACCGGCGGCGCCGGAGGCCTGGTACTCAACACAGAAGAGAGCTTCTACCACTACGTTGACGTGTCCGTCTCGCCGAACGGCGAGGTGCAACACCAGATGAAGCGCCTAGAGGTGGGCCAGCACCCCCTCTGGAAACGGCTGGAAGGTTTCTGGTTCTTTATCTACTCCCTGTTCTATACCGGCTTTTTGAACTTCATCCTGATTGTGTCCGTGTTTGTGGCCATCACCATCAAGCTGTACCAGGTGATCTTCATCGGCAAAGACTACTATCCGGACTACGACCTGGACCCTACGCCCTGGCTGGAGAAACCGTTACGGGTGGCCATGTTTACCAACAACTACCTGCCGTTCATTGGCGGTGTGCCGATTTCCATCGAACGATTGCGCAACGGGCTGGAGCAGCTGGGCGACAGCATCCTGGTTGTTGCCCCAAAATACCGCGACCAGTCCGACCAGGAAGATGCGGTGGTTCGCGTGCCCTCGCTGCTGGCCATGGGCGAGAAACGGGAGTTCCGGCTGGCCAATATCTTCCTGGCCCGCATTCGCAAACAGGTTCGGGCGTTCCGGCCTGATGTGATTCACCTGCATCATCCGTTCTGGCTCGGCAGCCTGGGGCTGTTTATGGCCCGCCAGCTCGGCGTTCCGGCCATCTACACCTACCACACCCGGCTGGAGCACTATGCCCACTTCGTGCCCCTGCCCGGCATGCTGTTCCGCAACCTGATTTCCCACGCGTTGATCAAGCGTTTTGCTAACCGCTGCGACGGGGTGATTGTGCCCACCTACTCCACCGAGGAATACCTGCGCATGATCGGAGTAACCACGCCCACCTTTGTGCAGCCCACCGGCATCGAGTACCAGCGCTTTCAGTCGGTAGAAAAAGCCGACGTTGACGCCCTGCGCAATAAACTGGGGCTGACCAACGAAAAGGTTTTCATCAGCGTGGCGCGGTTGTCTAACGAGAAAAACATCGATTTCATGATTGAAGCCATCGACCGGCTGAGGAAAGAAACCAGCGTACCGTTCCGCTTCCTGATGATCGGCGACGGTCACCAGCGGGACCGCCTTCAGAAAAAAATTGAAAGCCTGGGCCTGGCAAGCCATTTCACCCTGGCAGGTGCGGTGCAACCGGAGGAGATGGCGCTCTGGTATAACCTGGGGGATGCCTTTCTGTTCGCCTCCAAATCCGAAACCCAGGGCATGGTCATCCTGGAGGCCATGTCTGCCGGCTTGCCGGTGGTGGCTGTTCGCGCCAGTGGCATTGAAGACGTGGTGCGCGACGGCCTGAACGGCTACAAGACACCGGAAAACCAGGCTCGCTGGCTCGAGAAGGCCCGGCAACTGCTGGAAGATGACGCACTGCGTGCAGAACTCTCCGACAAGGCCCGCAGCTTTGCCGCAGACTACTCCATCGAACAGTTTGCCCGGGATGTCCGTGGCATTTACGCCACCAGCCTGGCGGCCAGGCAAAAGCGACACTGACCTGCCCACCCCGGTGTTGGGCGCAGCCGCCTGATCGGTTTACACTGAAAGTACGTAAGCGGTATCAGCAACGTCACTTTCAAGACTGGAGAAGCCTGTGAGCGGTATACCTGTTGGCATCAGCACCTGCCTGCTCGGCAAGGAAGTTCGCCACGATGGCGGCCATAAACATTCCCGATACTGCACCCAGGTGCTGTCTAAGCATTTCGAGTTCTGTTCTATCTGCCCGGAGCTGGAAGTGGGCCTTGGCGTGCCCCGCCCGGCCATTCACCTGCGCGAGCACGAAGACGGGCTGCACCTGATTGAAAGCAAAGGCACCAAAGACCACACACAACCCATGCAGGACTTCATCCAGCAGGTTTTGCCCTCCCTGGAGAATCTGCGCGGCTATATCCTGATGGCGAAATCCCCCAGCTGCGGCATGGAGCGCATCAAGATCCATAACGCCGAGGGCGCCTTCATGCATCGCGATGGTCGGGGCATGTTCGCGGATGCCCTGATGAAAGCCTACCCGCTGATGCCGGTGGAAGAAGAGGGCCGCCTGCACGACGACATGCTGCGGGAAAACTTTATCGAGCGTGTGTTCGCCTACGACGACTGGATGCAGAACGTGGCCGGCGACCAGCTCACCAAGCAGTCACTGCTGGAGTTCCACCAGCGCCACAAGTTCACCCTGCTGGCACATTCTGAAAAGATCTACCGCCAGTTGGGGCCGATGCTGGCCGATTTGAAATCCGAGCCGCTGGCGCAGATTGCCGAGCGCTATATTCACGGCTTTATGGAAGCCATGACCCAGAAAGTGAGCCGGGGCTCCCACGTGAATGCCATGCAGCATTTGCTGGGCTACCTGAAAGACGGTATGTCCGCCGAAGAGAAAACGGTGCTGCTGGAGCAGATTGAAGCCTACCGGCGCGGCGAGATCCCGCTGGTGGTGCCGATGACGCTGCTGCGCCTGGCCCAGCGCAAGGAGCCGGTGGACTACCTGCACACCCAGAAATACCTGACCCCCTACCCGGACGAGCTGGGGCTGCGAAACAACGTATAACCGGTTTCCGCAAACAAAAACGGGGCAGATGGTTGAACCTCCTGTCCCGTTTTTTTAACCGACGCTGCTCAGAAACCGTAGAGCAAAGACAGCGACGTTTCGGTGTCGGTCTTGTCTGAACCTTCCGGCGCATCCGACACATGCTTCACCCGGAACGCCACTTTCATGGACAGGCTGTTCACGATGGTGCTCTGCAAGGAGGTCTCAGACTGGGTGATGGTGTTGTTGTCATCCAGGCCGATTTCCGTGCTCAGTTTCTGCCGGAACAGGGAGGTTTCAGACAAACCGTAATCGAACTGGCCTGCCAGCCGCGCGATGGCTTCTTCTTCCACGTCACGACCGGTGTCCACGTCCACCTGCTCGAGCTTGTTGTAGCGATAACCGGCGCCGGCAGACAGGTCCAGGAAGGAACGGTCGCCAGACTGCCACACCCGGTTGCCATAACCGGTGGTCAGGGTGGATTCAAAGTCGTAGCCGGAGAAACGGTCATCTTCCCAGGACCCGCGAACAAACCAGTACTGCTGGTCGTCGAACTTGTGGTCGGCTTCCAGTGCAGCCTTGTATTCCTCGGCAGTGGTTTCGTCTTCCGCCTCGGTGTACTTGGAACTGAAATCGCCGCTGTTACGCCAGGTGCCGGTTTCGTGAATCAGCCCCAGCCGGCCGTTCACCTTGGTTTCCTCGCTGTTACCGGAGGTCACCAACACACCCAGTTCGGCTTCGCCTTTCCAGTTTCCGCTTTCCTGGGCATGAACCATCGGGGCCAGTGCCATACAGGCGACTACCAGCGGTTTCCTGATCAACATAGTTTCTCCTTGGTTGAGTTTTCTTTAATTCGACGCAGACTTACGTGCGTTTTCCCCCTCCAGACTTCTGCGGGCCTGTTGCTCCCACTCGGCCTTCTTTCGGGCCTTGCGCTCGGCAATAATGCGGGCCGCTTCGCCACCCACGTGGGCTTCGCCACGTTCCTCGGCCAGACGCATCTGGCGCTCGCGCTCCTTGAACCGGGCTTTCTGCTCCTCGGTCAGCGAGTCGATGCACTGGTGGCAGCTCACACCCTGCTCATATTCCGGGCGCTGTTTATCGTCTTCGGTAATGGGCCGGCGACAGGCGTGGCACTGGTCGTAGTCACCACGCTCCAGGTTATGGTTGACGGTAACCCGGTCGTCGAATACAAAACACTCGCCCTGCCACAGGCTCTGCTCCTGAGGCACCTCTTCCAGGTACTTCAGAATGCCGCCCTTGAGGTGATACACCTCGTCAAACCCCTGTTCTTTCAGGTAAGCGGTGGACTTTTCGCAACGAATGCCGCCGGTACAGAACATGGCGACTTTCTTGTGTTTTTGCGGGTCCAGATTCTGTTTCACATACTCGGGAAATTCCCGGAAGGTGTCAGTGGCCGGATTGACGGCGTTTTTGAAGGTACCAATCTCCACTTCATACTGGTTACGGGTGTCGACCAGCAGCACTTCCGGGTCTGAAATCAGGTCGTTCCATTCTTTGGGGTCTACGTAGGTACCCACGACGCGTTTCGGGTCGATACCTTGCACGCCCATGGTGACGATTTCTTTCTTGAGTTTGACCTTGGTGCGTTTGAACGGCTGGAATTCCACGAAGGATTCTTTGTAATCCACGCCTTCAAAGCGTTGGTCGCTGCCGAGCCAGGCTTTGACGGCGTCGATGCCGTCACGGCTGCCGGCGATGGTGCCGTTGATGCCTTCACGGGCCAGCAGCAGGGTGCCGTGGACGTCTTTTTCCAGCATGAGGTTCAGCAGGGGCTGGCGTAGGTCTTTGTAATCATTCAATACTGCGAACTTGTACAGTGCGCAGACAACGATGTTGTTGCTCATGGTTTTCTCCTGCGGGCCGGATCGTAAATCCGGAGCATGGTTTGTGGTGTTCACGGAAGGGGGCAGAGTTTAACCAACCTGAGTTTGGACGCAAGTAGGTGCTAGCCGTGGAAGGTGCCATGGATGCCGCCCTGACTGGGGGATGTCTTTCCAAAATACGCTGTGAATACGTCCTTGTACGCTCGGCTCCGCCATCCATGGCTCCGCACGATTTTGGAAAGACATCCCCCACCCAGGGCTAACTCTTCGCCTAGCCGCCGCAACGCATGCTGCGTTACCAGGCGAGAGCTTTAGTCTGCCGTTTTATTCAATTCACGCTCTACGACCGCAGACAACTGCCCCCAACCCGGGCGGGTCAGCTGGACGTTGTCCACCATCACTGTCGGAGTGCTGGAAACACGCATTTGAACGGCAACCTGCAGGCTCTGTTCTACCGCTTCTTTGTGCAGTTCGGTTTCCATGCAGCGGCGGAAGCGGCGTTCTTCGAGGTCCATGCCGTTGGCGTAGCGGGTGAAGGTGGCTATCGGGTCGTTGGAGCCGCTCCATTCGCCCTGGGCGTCGTAGAGTTTGTCGTGCATGGCCCAGTATTGGCTCTGGTCACCGGCGCAGCGGGCGGCCTGGGCGGCGGGCATGGCGTTCTGGTGTTGGCGCAGGGGGAGGTCGAAGTAGACGAAGCGGACTTTGCCGGTTTCGACGTATTCCTGCTTCAAACGCTGGCTGGCTTCGGCGAAGCGGGCGCAGGCCGGGCACTGGTAGTCGGCAAATTCACGCACGACAACTCTGGCGTTTTCGGGGCCAACGGAGGTGCCGTACTGGTCAAGGAAGGCCGGGAAAGGTTCGGCGTTCGCGGCGGCCACCGGCAGTTCGTCGGAGGTCGGGGCCGGCGGGGTTGTGAGGAAGTACAGGGCGGCGGCCACAGCCACAACAACCACCAATGCACCTGCAATCAGCAGGGGCTTTTTGTTGTTTTTCCTGGCTGGCGAGGGGGCGCCGGTTTGTTTGCGTCGTTTGGCTTCACCCATCAGGGGCTCCTTGTTATACGTTCGGAAACTGGCGGGCGAAGGTTTGGAGTTCCGGGAAGAACGTCAGGAAATTCGCCTCGAGTTCCGGCTCATTGTCCCGAATTTCGTCAATTATTCCAGTGAATTGGTTGGGGAAGCGGATGCGGCCGGCAACCCGGTCCAGGGCGAAGCCTATGTTGTCGAGGTCCTGGTAGGCGCCAAACCAGTCGTGCTCCACCATACGGCGGGTGACTTTGACCATGGCAGGCGGCATGACCTGTTCGTGGCGTTGCAGCTCTTGATAGACCGTCTGCACAAACTCCCCACTCTCGCAGTCAGCAAACCGGCACCAGTGCCGCAACAGGAAGTGGTCGTAGAGAATGTCCAGAGCCACGCCGGCAAAGCGGCGACGTTCTTTGGAGAACAGCTGCTTGCTGGCGAGGACTTCCGGATGTTTGTCGGTGAATACATCAACGGCCAGGTGGTGGCGAACGCCTTCCAGTACCGGGGGTGGCAAGGCCGCCCAGTCCACACCCCGGGAGAAATCCCCGAGGATGCTGCCCACACGTGCCTCGGGGGAGTCTGGGGCGAGGAAGGTGTGGGCGAGGTGGTTCATGCTTGGGCCTTAGTCATCATCGTCTTCTGCGCATTCCAGCTCATCAACAACGTAGCCGGTGCTGCCGCCCTCCAAATATTCTACCTCGACAATATCGCAGTCCGGGACGGGCTGGGTGTTATTCAGCACCAAGCCCAACACCTTTATAGAGCCTGAGCCAGTGTAAGTTCTATCAATCCTGCCGGTAAGCTCATAATCTGGGCTGCTATCGCTTTCTACCTCCACCGTGAGCGCTTCCAGGAAGACGTTTCCATCATTGCCGGTGCGCTCTATACCCTCCACTTCAGCCGAAACACCCGGAGAAATGGAGGATAAGCCATCATCGAACTCAATCACGGTGGAATTTGTCAAAACAACGATAACACCGCCGATATCCCAACTGTCAGGCAGACGGCCCGCTTTTATAACAGAAGCCTCAACCTCCGCATTCCCTTCAAACAGCTCAACCTCTTCCGCCACTATAGTGCCATCACGGAAGTCACCCTCCACTCTGACGAGCATATTGTCCGTCAGCTGGTCTCGATCAAGATCGTCAAATTCTGTGTCTGACGTGATCGAGACGGCAACGCCGTTAACGAAGAAGCTTGTTGCACGAGGCGTGTAATCAGAAACCGTACCGGTAATTTCAATATCCTCGCCCTCTTGCCCCTCGTAACGGCGATCATCGGCCGGGCGAATGGTCCTTGCGGTTATGATTGCACCGTCATACTCACCTTCAACTTCAATACGCTGGCCAGCCTGCCCTATCGCATCAGCAGTCAAACCATCAGCGAAAACGCTGTCGCCAGGAACGATGATTCTTTGTGTCCCGATCAGCAGGTCGCCAGAATCGTAACGCCCAAGGCCCTCCAGCTCGACCAGGTTCTCGGGCAAAGTGTCCAGCTCACCGATATAGCTCGCCCGATAACTATTCCCGGATGGCCATGCACTGATTCGAACCCGCTTGCCTTCGAGAGCGCTTGCATCTGCAAACTCGTTATCCAGCCGGATAACGGTGCGTCGGTCGAACGAAATAGTCTGGCCCAGAACGGAGAAGGTACCTGCCTCCGGCGATCCGGAGGAGTCGACTGTCGTTACCGAGACATTAGCCGCGGTACCACGGAAAGTGTCATCGTATTCGAGGGATTCGGCTGTACCCGTGCCGTCCGGGCTCCATTCCCCCGCAACACGAAGAATCATGCCTTTTTCAAGATCATCTTCGCTGGACAGGCCGTCGTTATTTTCAACACGCCGATTCAGAATGTTGCTGGTCTCAAACTTCACCCCATTCACAAACACACTACCAAACCCGGAAACCGGCCCAACACTGGAGCCGGTGCCGCGAATGCCGCCGTCGGCTATACCGATACCGCCGCCTCCACCACCGCCACAGGCGCTGAAAATGCCGAAAGCCACAGGGGCGATTGCCAGTGAAAGGCGTTTACGGAGTTGGTCAGACGTCATTGTGCTCTCCCGCCAGCCATCCGGGCCGGCCATGGTTATCAGGTATCGTTGAAGCGGCGGCGTGGAATGCCGTTGCTTAACAGGTCTTCAGGCTCAGCCAGTACCGATTCCGGTTCAGGCTGCCCCGCAGGAGCATAGGCGCTGCGTCTTAACAGAACATGACCGCTTTCCAGGGCCTCGACAATGCCCTTGCGCAGGAGTTCGTTCAGCACAACGGCAGACACCAGGTCGGGGTTGGCGCACCGCACCAGGTCGGTGAAGGCGTCATCCCCTTCGGCCAGGGCCAGCAGTATTCTGGGCTGGTGCTGCTCATCCAGGAAGTCGCCGGTTCCCAACCAGCAACGGATCACCTGCCGGGCTCCGGGTGACAGCAAGGTGGTCACCAGCCCGGTCGGCTGCCATCGGGCAGGCTCCACCGTTGTGATCTTCGGGCTCATGAGCGTTTATCTCCGCTGGTGTCCGGTTGTATCGGTTCTTCGAAATAGAAAATGCCAACGCCGGTACGCACTTTCCTGGCGCCTTCACCCTGGCTTCCAGATCCTTGCCGGTCATGGGGCCCCAGCCAGTCGTCCAGTTGTTCCAACAACGCCTGGGACCGTTCTGCCGAAATCTCCCGCCACCGCTCAATCACATCTGCCGGGATGTTGTCGTAGGTCAGGGTCCGCTGGAACAGCGGCGGCTTCCCGGCCGAACGGCTGATCAGGTTGTGATCGATGGTGGCTACAAGATCAGATACGTCTTCACCGAAGATTTGGAGCATATCCTCACTGTCACCGGCCGGTACGTAGGCTCGTTGTTTTAGCTGGAGCCTGCCGGAGTCCGGCTCTACCACAGCCACGCCCACCCGCATCAGCTCATCCAGCACAGCACGCGGCGTCATGTCGCCGCTGTACTTGCGTACCAGTTCGGTGAAGCTGCCGGCACCTTCAAAATCCAGCATGGCGGGCTGCTTGTCGTCAGCCTGATAAGCCGGATCGTGCACCCAGCCAGACACCACACGGGATGCCCGGTTGGCGTTAGACCGGGATTCCCGTGCAGGGTTCTGGCCAGCCAGGATTTCCCGCTGGCGTTTGACTTCCTTGCGGGTAAGGCCGGTCATAACCGCTGCCCGGGAATCCGTAGGTTTACGCCGGCCATCACTGAAATCTTCCAGTGCCGCTTCCACATAGGCGCGTTTGACCAGTTCGGAGAATTCGCCGAAAGGCACACCATTGCGCAACAGCAAACGGGCCAGGGGCCGCAAAATGCGGAACAGTGCTTTGTGGAGGGGGTTGGCATTGGCATCAGTCATGTTTGGGATTGTATTCCCATAGCGATTGTAAAAGCCAGAACGGGCCGCCAGCGCTGCGGCCCGTTTCGGGGTTACCGGTCAGTCGTCATCACCGTCATCGTCATCGTCGTCCTCGTCTTCACGCTCGATGGTGAAGGCTTCCAGGTATCCGTCCCGGCGGCGACCCTCCACTTCTACATAGTCACCGACCATGAAGGCGTTGATATCGTCTACCCGGCTACGGCGGCCATCGTCATCGTCGTCATCATCAATCAGGGTGCTGGCCGTGAGTTGAACCCGAACGCCACTGACAATCAGCACTTCACTGGCCAGGTCGACCTGCTCGATCCGGCCTTCCACTTCGTCATCGCCTTCCCTTCCTTCAATTTCCTCGGCCAGCAAGACACCGTTGCGGAAGTCGCCCTCTACCTTCACGAATACACCGTCCTGCAGGCTGCCGGCGCTGATGTCATCAAAATCAGTGTCGCTGTCGATCTGCACCAGCACACCGTTGATGCGGAAGGTTCGGGTACTGCTGTCGTAGTCGTAGAGATCACCGGAGATTTCGACGTCATCGTCGTCATCAAACAGGTCGTCTTCGTCGTCAATTTCTTTGGCCATCAGGATGCCATCCTGCAGATAGCCTTCCACCTCGACCGCCGTGCCGTCGCTCAGGTCATCCAGGTCAAAGTCGTCATCGCCACTGGCCAACTCGTAATTGACGGAGAAACCGTTAATGGTGAAGGTTCGGGCTATGGCATCCAGGTTTTGTACCACGCCTTCCAGCTCAACCTCATTGTCATCGTCGAAAGCCAGTCCGCTAACCCTGGCGCCCACGTAACTGGCCCGGAAGCTGCCATCGTCCAGCCGCCAGCCGCTCACCCGCACCCGGTAACTCGCTGGGCTGGCCGCCAGTTGCTCCGGGGTTGCGCCACGGAAGACGGTTTCATTGGTCAGGCCAATCAACTGGCCCAGCATTTCAAGCTGGCCGGTATTGGCCGAGCCGTCCCAGCTTGCCGCTGTCAGCGGGCCACGCAGAGTGTCGTCATAGGAAATGTCATCGGCCCGGCCTTCACCCCGGTCGTCCCAGCTGCCCCTCACTTTCAGGATCATGCCCTTGTCCAGCTGGTCTTCCCGCTCGAGCCCGTCATCGCTGTCCACCCTGCCATTGGTGGTAAAGCGAGTGCCGTTCACATATACACTGCCAAAGCCGGTAACCGCACCCACACTGGTGCCCTGGCTGCCGGCGCTGGTGTCAGCGGAACCGGAAGAGCCGGAGCCACCACCGCCACAGGCCGCCAGACCACCCACCAAAGCTCCGGCCATCACCAACTTGATCGCTTTCGAAAGTCCGTTACGTTTCATGTTCCATCTCCAGGCTGATTTCACTCAATCCGGCGCATTCTCACTAGGCGCCCATTCGTTTGGGATATTTTTCCCAATTCTTTAAATGGGAAAATAATCCCAAATTTTTAGATTGTCCAGTTTTTGTTCATGAAATTTTTTTGAACCTGACCGGGCAACGAACGTATACAGCAGAAGAAACACAAACCTGGAGACTGGTTATGCTGGGGTTCTTGAAAAGCGATCCGAAGAAGAAACTGCAAAAGGCCTATGAGGAAAAGCTGGCCAAGGCTCTGCACGCGCAACGCAACGGCGATCTACGCAGCCACGGCACCTTGATGGAGGAAGCTGAAAAGATCTACGCGGAAATTCAGAAGCTGGAAAAAGCCGGGGGCTGACAGCAACGCTCAGCCCCCGGCCGGTTGGTTATTCGCTCATTAGCTGGCGAATCCGCTGATTGAGCCGGTTGACCTCCCGGCGCATATCCTGCACTTCGTCCAGAAGCTCCAGCGACATTGCCAGCCCTGGCAGGTTGAGTTTCAGGTCGCGCTGCAGGCGACGGGCTTTCTGGAGGCGGCTCAGTGCGGCCACATCGAACTGCCACTGGCGGATCTCCGGCCCTTCCTCCAGCGGAGTAATAACGCCGTAGTTCACCAGCTTGATCACAAACTCGGCATGGCAGTCTCCCCGTTCGCAGATCTCGCGCAGGGTAAAGGTGGTGCCATCTGCATCGGTGACCTCCACGGTCAGAATCCGGTCTTTACTCGTCATGTTCGCCTCCCTCACACGTGCAGCTTGCTGCGCGGATCAAACCCTTTCTCCAGCTCAGCCAGCTTCTCGTAGAGTTTCTCGGCTTCCGCCGTGTGCTGCTCGGGCATGGCCACTTGCAATACCACAATCTGGTCCCCGGGATGCTTGCCCGGGAACCCCTTGCCCTTAAGCCGGAGCTTGCGCCCGCTGGTGGAGCCCTTGGGTACTTTCACATTTACCTTTCCGCTGACCGTCGGCACCGTCACCGTAGCGCCAAGTGCCGCCTCCCAGGGTGCAA
Source organism: Marinobacter vinifirmus (assembly GCF_002258215.1). Taxonomy (GTDB): domain Bacteria; phylum Pseudomonadota; class Gammaproteobacteria; order Pseudomonadales; family Oleiphilaceae; genus Marinobacter; species Marinobacter vinifirmus. Next base: position 230,495 of record NZ_NEFY01000001.1, on the reverse strand, counting down.
CCGGTACCGTCACCAGTACATCCCGACCCTCGATGGAGAAATGGGGATGAGGTGCCAGTTCAATCTCAATGAACAGATCGCCCGGCTCGCCACCGCCTACACCGGGCGCGCCCTGGCCTTTCAGGCGAATGTGCTGGCCTTCACGCATACCAGCGGGAATCTTGACCTTCAGGGTTTTCTGCCGGGGCACCATCCGGCCATGACTGTCGATCTCCTGCACGGTAAACGACACCTGCTTTTCACAGCCGTTAAAGGCCTCTTCCAGGAACAGGGCCAGGCGGGCGTGAACGTCTTCCCCGCGCATTTTCGCGCTCTGGCGGAAACCACCGCCACCGAAGTCTGCGCCCGAAAACCCGCCATGCCGGCCGCCGCCAAAAATCTCCTCGAAAAACTCGCTGAACTGCCGGGCATCGGCTTCGGTATATCCGCCGCCACCAAAGCCGGACGCACTCTGCCAGCCCGGTGGCGGCTGGAAGGAGCCATCGGCCCGGGCGCCGTATTTGCGCAGCTGGTCGTACTCGGCCCGCTTTTCCGGGTCTTTGAGTACTTCGTAGGCCTCGCCCACGTCCTTGAACTTGTCGCTGGCGTTCTCTTCCTTGCTGACATCCGGATGATATTTGCGCGCCAGCTTGCGGTAGGCCTTCTTGATGTCCTCGGGCGTAGCCGACTCGCTCACCCCCAGAACGGCGTAATAGTCTTTGAAGTCCATGTAACCCCTCGCATCTGACCAAAACGTGATCTCTGACTCCTTATATTTGTCGCTGCCGAGGAAATTACAAGCTGCTTCCTTGCAGCCTTGCTGCAGATCAAACACTGAGACCGGGTTCACACCCTTTATCCCGTGGCCGAATCTGACAACCTTTCACCCCTGTTTGCGGTCGAGAAATTCCGGAGCCTGGTCAATAGTTAAGGGGCAGTATTTGTAGACGAATGGTCTGTCTCTTACACACGGAGCTCTAACAATGATAAATAAAGCACGCCGCTGGTCCCTCTCGGCCTTTACCAGCAAATCCCTGAAACCCGCACTGGCACTCAGTGCCGCGCTGTTGTTTTCCGGTTGCAGCGAACTCGGCTACCTGCTGAGCAACGACAAAGTGACCGATGCCGACAACGACCAGGTAGTCTTTGTGGGCGATTCCATCTTTGCCCTGTCTGGCGAAATCCAGAACCAGCTGGAAGCCAGGGCCGGTGAAACCTTCCGCCGCTACACAGTTTCCGGTGCGGAGCTGTCAGGCGAGCTGATTGCCCCGTCTATTCCCCAGCAGTTCCGGGATGCGGTTGCTGATAACCCGGACATCGAAACCGTGGTGGGCGACGCCGGCGGCAATGACATCCTGATTCCGGCCATCGCCCTGAACTCCAATAACTGCAAAACACCCTGGTGGCGCTTCGGCCGGCTGAGCAAACAGTGTCGGGATTTCATCGATGATATCTACGTAGATGCTGTCGACTTTCTGAACGAGATGGCCGCAGCCGACGTCCGGAATGGCATCCTGACCGGCTACTACTACACCAAGAACGGCCTTTTCCGTTTGGATGACATGAAAGAAGCCGTGGACTACGGCAACGCCACCCTGGCCCGGGCCTGTGAGAACTCCGTGCTGGACTGTACCTTTGTGGACCCCCGCTGGGTGATCAACGACCGCGACATCATCTTTGATGGTATCCACCCGGCGGATAGTGGATCGAAAAAGATCGCTGATCTGATCTGGCCGAAACTGCAACCGCTCCTCTGAAGCCCCAGCGTCCCGGCCGGAAAGCGGCCGGGACCACATTCTGCAATACCACTGGCAGGACAGCTGCAATGAAACCACTCAATTCCGTATTGGCGCTCGGTGCCCTGGCCTTAGTGATTGCGGGCGGTTTTCATTACTGGCCCGAGTCATCAAAGCCGGCGGCTATGCAAACGCCCAATGGTTCCATCCCCTCGCGTGCGGCAGCGACGTCCGCCGCCGAGCTAACCCAAAGCGGCGACCAACGCGTTGTTGAACTGGCCGTTAAGTACCTGGAACTGTACGGCGACACCATCACCGAGCCGGCCACCCAGGCACGTCTGTATAACGAACGCCGAAACCTGTTGGCGCGTTATCCGGATTCCGGTAACGAGCTTTTCCAGTCCGCCATCACCACCGCTTTTCCTGAACTGGCCGACAGCATTTTCGCGTTAATGACCAAGCTGGACCGCTACAACCGTTGGCTCGACAATCACGAGCTTCGTTTGCAGGGGCTGCCGGACATGGAACGCTACGCTGAACTCTGGCAGCAACGCGAAGCGATTTTCGGCCCGCTGGCAAGCCAGATCTGGGCCGAGGAACAAAACCCGGTGGAAGCGAAATCGGACCAGTTCCAGCAAACTCTGGCGCGGCTGGACCAGGCCAACCAGATGCCACTGACCGAACTGGCTCACCAACTTCAGACCACTGCCGACGAACTCTATGGTGCCGATCTGGCCCGGCAACTGGCGGGTTCCGGCGCGACCGGCCACGCCCTGTTTGCCATGGACAGCGTTCAACAGCAGCTCGCCAGCCTGCCAGCAGACAAGCGCCAGCAAACCATCAACGCTCTGCGCCGCCAGATAGGCTACTCCGAAGAAACCGTTCGCCAGTTGGCCGAGGAAGACCAGCGCCGGGAGGAAAAATGGCAGAAAGGCAAAGCCTACATGGCCGAAAGGCGCGCTTTGGAGAAACGCCTCAACGGCGACCAACTGGAGGCCGCGTTAACGGATCTTCGCCAGGAACATTTCGGGTTTTCTGCTCCGACCATCGAACGGGAAGAGGAAGAGGGCTTTTTCAGGTTTGAGCGCGAACGCCGCTACGGCTTGAATTAGCAAGCTAACGTCCATCCTCATAATCGCTTATAGCCGTTAGCACACCCAACCCTGACAATGGCGGGCTTTCTCTTCCCTGATTGGATCAAGGAGATCATATTGAGCGCCGCCAACCACAATTCCGAGTCCGGCCTTCCAACCTGGATGATCGTCTTTGCGCTGGCGATGGGCGGCTTTGGTATCGGTACCGGTGAATTCGCCATCATGGGGTTGATGCCCAATGTCGCCCAGGATCTCGGCGTTTCTGAACCACAGGTAGGTCATCTTATCTCCACCTATGCGCTGGGCGTGGTAGTCGGCGCACCCATTCTGGCCATTCTCGGTGCGCAACTGTTCCGGCGGCAGCTGCTCATTCTTCTGATGTCCTTCTACGCGCTGGGCAACCTGGCCAGTGCCCTGGCCAGCAATTACGAATCCCTGCTGGTTTTCCGGTTTATCGCCGGACTGCCCCATGGCGCCTACTTCGGTGTTGCCGCACTTGTGGCAGCTTCACTGGTGCCGGTACACAAGCGGGCCAAGGCGGTGAGCCAGATCATGATGGGGCTGACACTTGCACTACTGATCGGCAACCCCCTGGCCACGGTGATGGGGCAATCCATGGACTGGCGCTATGCCTTTGGTTTTGTTGGCCTGGTGTCGTTACTAACCGTGGTGCTGATTACGCTGTTCCTGCCCAAAAACCCCCAGGAACAAAGGCACAGCCCGTTAAGCGAAGTCCGCGCCTTTAACAAACCACAAATCTGGTTTGCGCTGGCCATTGGTGCCATCGGCTTCGCAGGCATGTTCGCGGTGTTCAGTTACCTTGCCCCGACACTGCTGGAAGTCACCCGAGTGGATGCGGTCTGGATTCCCGTGGCCCTGGTGGTGTTCGGGATGGGCGGTTTTGTGGGCAACCTGCTTGGTGGCTGGCTGTTTGACCGTCTGCAATTCCGGGCCGTTGGCGTGATCCTGGTGTTCAGCGCCATGATTCTGAGCGTCTTTCCGTCTGCCACAGGCTCATTGCCCGTGTTACTCGTAGTCTGCTTCCTGACCGCATTAATGGTAGCCCTGGGCCCGGCTCTGCAAACCCACCTGATGGACGTGGCAACCGGCGCCCAGACTCTGGCCGCTGCCTCCCATCACGCCGCGTTCAATCTCGCCAACGCCCTCGGCCCATGGCTGGGCGGGCTGGCCATTACCGCCGGCTTCGGCTGGCAGTCCACTGGCTACGTAGGGGCTGCCACCGCCGTGGCCGGGCTGATGATTTTCCTGGTTGCCTGGCGCCGGCCTGAGCCGGTGCCAGAGGCCAGCTAGGCGCTCATTTCTCACGCTACAGTCATTATCATTCACTCCGCTTAGCCAGTAGAATAGCGAGCTTTGAACGTTACCTGCGCGGAAACCGGAGTGAAACCCCAGCCAATGCCCTCGCAACCTCTGGCAAATACTGGCCTCAGAGCCAGGCTATTGCGCCAACTGGATGATTCAGCGACAACGCTGAACGGCACCCAGTTGCCCTGCTTCGCAGAGCGCCTGAGCCGGCTGTTTGGCCTGGGCGACACCATGACTCTGGATGCGGCCATTGGTTATCGGGCGAAACAGCCAGGCACGCCTCAGGGCGCCACGGTAGAGCGGTTAACCGAGGAGCTGGCGACAATACGCAGGGCACTGGTTCAGCGTATTCGCGGGTTTGGCGCCGATCTGGAGTTTGACGGTGAACCCGAGCTTGAAGCCGCTCTCAATGCCTGGCTGGCGCTGCAACGCAAAGTGGCGGCCAACAGCCGTCAGTTGCGGGACAAGGTTCGAAAATCGATGAAAGATCAGGGCCCGAAGCTGGCCCACCTGGCCGAATTGGACGCCGTGTTTGATCAAACAATGGCCGGGTATACCGCACAGTGTTTTTCCCATATTCCCAAGGTTCTTGAACAACGATTCGAGCACCGATCGACCACCCCGGAGCAAAGCCCCACCCCGGCCACAACGGCCGACTGGTTCCACCGCTACTGCGAGGAAGCGCAGTCTTTGTTACTCGCTGAACTGGATGTTCGGCTGGAACCGGTTCTGGGTTTGCTGGAGGCTTGCCACAAAGAGGTTAACAACACCCCATGAGTAAACTGTTCTTTACCCTGGCGTTTGCCATCGGCCTGGCCGTGGTAGCCTGGATTGGTGCCGGATTTGTCGGTTCCGACCTGCTGGCGCTGGCGTTTACCGGCCTGATTGGCGCCGTTTACTGTCTCGGCTTTGGCGAACTGGTGAATTTCCGCCGACAAACCCGCGAACTGAACGCACAGGTTCATCAGTTACCTGAAAGCCAGGAGCAGGTTAACCACTGGCTTGGCACACTGCCCGCCCCGATGCAGTTCCCGGTGCAACGGCGAATCGAGGGCCATGCCGCCGCATTACCCGGCCCGCAACTGACACCCTACCTGACCGGCCTGCTGGTGATGCTCGGCCTACTGGGCACCTTTGCGGGCATGATTGTGACCCTGGGCGGCGCCGCCTCGGCGCTGGATAACAGTACCGAACTGAGCGCTATTCGCAGCGCACTGGCCGCACCGATTGCCGGTTTGAGTCTCGCCTTCGGCACCTCCATTGCCGGCGTGGCCGCCTCCGCCATGCTGGGGCTGGCCTCCACCCTGAGCCGCCGGGACCGGTTGCAGGCTTCCCGCGCACTGGATAGTGCTCTGCGCGACAAGCTGCATCATCTATCCGCAGATCATCAACGCCACCAGGCGTTCCAGGCACTGGAAAGCCAGGCCAAAGCCCTGCCCGAAATGGCCTCGGCCATGGAACGCATGACGGCGCGCATGGAGCAACTTGGCCAGCAACTGGAACAGTCCCTGACTCACAACCAGCAGGAATTCCACAGCACGGTCGGCCACCACTACCAGACCCTGGCCAACTCCGTGGCCGACTCCCTGAAAACGGCATTGGATAACACTGCAAAGCAAGCGTCAGAGCGGATTGAGCCCATTATTGTCCAGGCCCTGGAGCAGCTTCAGAAGGATGCTCACGGCCTGCAACAAAGCTGGGCAGATAATGCCCGTGAACAACTCACCGAATTGATCTCCGGGTTTCAGACAGTTACCACAGAGGCGGGCGAACGCTGGCAGCAGAACCTGACTGCACAGCAGGCCCAGAACCAGGAGACGCTAGCGGCCCTCTCAAAGCAGAACGAACAAAGTCAAAGCCAGTTGCAGGAACAGCTCCACACCTGGCTTGGCACCATCAACGACCAGCACCAAACCTGGCTCAAGGAACAGCAGCAACAACTGGTACAGAGCTGTGAACGCCTGAACAACGCCGGAGCTGAGGTGTCGCAACACTGGCAGGCCGGTCTGGCCCGACAGCAGGCTCAAAGTGACGACATGCTGGCAGCATTAAATGAGGCGCTGACTCAATACCAAAGCCATTTCCAGACCAGCAGCACCGGGTTGATTGAGCAGCAACAGGCCGGGCTGGCGGAACTGGTCAGCACCGTTGCCGCTCAGCTCGATCAGCTTCGGGAACAGGAAAGCGAGCGAGCCCGGGCTGCAAACGAGCGAATGGAACAACTGGAAGCCACAGCAGCCCGCCACCTGAGCGAGCTGGGCACTGCACTGGAAGCGCCCATGACCCGCCTGATTGAGACGGCCTCGGAAACACCGAAGGCCGCCGCCGAGGTGATCCGACAGCTGCAGTCGGAAATCGCCCGCAACAGCGAGCGGGAAAACGAGCTGCTGGAGGAACGCCAGCGACTGGTTCAGGAACTGGACACTCTGCTGGAGAACCAGCGCAGCACCGCTGACAGTCAGCGGGAGGCGGTGGATACCCTGATCACCGGCGCCGGCGAAACCCTGACCGGCATCAGCGAACGCTTCAACACCCTGATCCAGGAACAGAGCCAGCAACTGGGCAAACTGGGCGACGACATTACCGGCAGTAGCCAGGAAGTCGGCGCCCTGAGCGATGCCTTCGTGCAGGCCATTGAGCTGTTCAGCCAGTCCAACCAGCAGGTCATCGCCAGCCTGTCGGATATCCAGAAAGCGCTGGATAACGCCGGCACCCGCCACGATGAGCAACTGGCCTACTACGTGGCCCAGGCACGGGAAGTGATTGACCTGAGCGTCAGCGCCCAGAAAGACGTCATCGATGCCGCCGCAGCACTGCGCCGGGCCGAACCCAGCGAGGCGGGCTGATGGAACAGCTGGAAGGCGGCGAACAGCAATCGGCACCGGTCTGGGCCATCTTCTCGGACCTGATGGCCGCGCTGGTGGGAATCCTGGCGCTGATTCTGGTGTGGGTAATCGGCATTCAGCTGGAGCTGAGTCAGTCCCTGGCCCAGGAAATCGAAAAGCGGGAAGCGGAAGAGCAGCGCAGGATCGCCCTGGAACAGGCGCTGGAAGACCCGCTCACCAAGGGACTGGTCACCTTCCGGGATGGCCGCATAGGCATCAGCGGCAACGTGCTGTTCGAGCTAAACTCGGACCAACTTCAGGCCGAAGGCGAGGAGGTTCTGGAATCATTGATTTCACCTCTGCAAACCTATCTGACCCAGCACGATGAGCTGCTGATGGTGAGCGGCTTTACCGACGACCTGCCCATGCACCCGGGCAACCGTTACCAGGATAACTGGGGCCTATCGGCCCAGCGGGCACTTACCGTTACCCGCTCGCTAACAGAACTGGGGCTGCCCAACGACCGGGTGTTCGCCGCCGCCTTCGGCCCGCACCATCCGGCGGTACCCAATGTGGATGCCGAGTCGCGAGCCCAGAACCGGCGGGTGGAGATCAGTACCGTGCCCCGGGCGCCTTCGGCGGCCGCGGAAGCCGAAAGGGAGTCGGGCGACCGATGACTACGAAAACATCCCTGCTCGACCCGCTCAGGCAATCCGGTGTCGATCGGCTGGACCCGGTGCGCTTTCGCTATCTGGAATCCTTCGAACGGCGATTGCGCGCAAAGGGCCTTCAACACGGTGAACACTGGCTGAAGCTTCAGCAGGCCGTTTCTGATTACCAGGCAAGGCAGGGTATGGCGGATGTGGCAGAGCAGGTCACAACACCTGCGGGCGACCAGAGACCGTCGCAACTTACCCGCCTGCTGGATGCACTGAACCAATCGACGGAAGTGCCGGCACAGGCCCCTCGCTCGGCACTTGAGCAGCGGATTTTCGGAGTCGAAGAGGAGCTTACCGGAGCCGCCCCCGTCAAGGATTCACCCAGGCCGCTGAAAGCCCTGGCCCGGGTCAAAACCGGCCAGGATACCCAGGCACTCCAACAGCGCATCCGCCAGGCCATCGAAAGCACGCCCGAAGAGGCCGGCCCCATGAACGCACACCGGCTGGTCAGCCGGGCGCTGGCCGAGATGCAGAAACTCTCGCCCGAGTACACTCTCCGCTTTGCCCGTTATATCGACACCTCGCTGGCACTGGAAAAGTCCTCCCGGAAAAGCTGACATCCCACACAATCGGATACATTCTGGCCCGATTCGCCCCGGGGATGGCCTCTTTCGCTGTCTGAAACCCGGCATCGGGTTGCTACGCTGGATTCTTTATCAGGAAATCCAGCATGCAGAATGTCCTTCGAATCCGGAACGGGGCCGTTGGCCTCAATGTTGTTACCCGGGGCCGGGAAGAGAATGAGCCGGTCATCCTGGTTCATGGCTACCCGGACAATCACCGGGTCTGGAACCCCGTGGCCGAACGGCTCGCCAGGTCCTTCTATGTCATCACCTACGATGTGCGCGGGGCCGGCGAATCGGACATTCCGGGAGATACCTCGGATTACCGCATGGCGGCACTCGCCTCGGACCTGGCCTGCGTGGCAGACCAGGTGATCCCGGACAGGCCATTCCATCTTATTGGACACGATTGGGGCTCTATCCAGAGCTGGGAATCTGTCACCCAGGGCCGCCTGCAGGTTCGCATCAAAACCTTCACCAGTATCTCCGGCCCCTCGCTGGATCACGCGGCATACTGGGCGCGCAGCAAGCTGACCAGCCGATCACTCGCCGACAAGGTGAAAGCATTTCGCCAGCTGGCAAGCTCCTGGTACATCGGCATGTTCCACCTGCCCCTTCTGGCACCGGCCGCCTGGCGTTTCGGGCTGGATTCCGTTTGGCCGGATTATCTTCGCAAGCAGGGGGTTCCGCTGGAGGCGCCCAACCCTTTCCAGAAGCAAGACGGACAATTCGGAGTCAACCTGTACCGGGCAAACTTCCGCGGCAAACTGCTGTTTCCGGAACCACGGTATGCCTGCTGTCCGGTGCAACTACTGGTTCCGCTCCAGGATGCCTACGTGGGCGAGCAGTTGTTTGACGATCTGGGCAAGTGGGTGCCGGACCTGACCCGCCATAACATTGATGCCGGGCACTGGGTGATTCTCAGCCACCCGGAAAAAGTGGCTCAGCTGATTGCAGACTTTGCTCAAAGAGGGCTAAAACAGCGAGTAGGGTGAGGCGTTACCGCCTCATCCCTCTCACAGAACCGTACATACGGGCCACGTATACGGCTCATGCCATTAATTTACCCCGAACTCGGGGACAGTGATGCCGGTTTTGACCTTCGCAAGATCCATCAACTTCAGGTCATTGTGCAGGTAGGTGTTGGGCAGGGCCAGACTGGCCAGTGGAGATGCTGCATTGCGCCAGCTTTGCATCCGGATGTGCCGGAACGGGGGCTGGTAGCCCAGCTGTTTCAGCCTCCGATGCAGCCGGCCCGGCTTTTTCCACTGCTTGAGCTGGATGCAGCGCAGGCGCCGCCTTAGCCAACTCATCACCTGCTTTAACACCCGCGCGCAGTTCGCCACCCGGAAGTAGCTGACAAAGCCCCGCAACACCGGATTCAGCTCACGTATAATGGCCGCGAGTCCGATGCCCCGGTTTCGCTTTGTCAGTGATTTCAGCTTCTGCTTAAGCCTGACCACCTTCTTTCCCTGTATGCGGGTGTACTTGCTATGTATCACCACGCCCAGAAACTTAACCCCTTCATCACTATGGGCGATGTGGGTTTTGGTGGTATTGACCGTCAGCTTCAACTCATTTTCCAGATAGCGCCGGGCAACCCGTAACGCATTCTCCGCGCCCGCTCGTGAGCCGCACAGGATCAGGATGTCGTCCGCGTAGGTGACCCCGGGCTTTCATGAACTGGTCGAAGGCGTCCAGATAGACGTTCGCAATCAGCGGGCTGATCACGCCGCCCTGCGGGCTTCCCAGCTCCGTTTCTTCAAGGTGGTACCCCACCATCACGCCGCTTTCCAGGAACTGGCGCAGCAGTGACAGGACACTGCCGTCCGTGATCCGTTGGCGGAACTGGCGGATGATCAGGTCATGGTTGAGCGTGTCGAAGCATTTCGACAGGTCCATGTCCACAACCCAGTCACGCCGGTATCGGCGGATAAACAACTCCGCCTTGCCGATGGCGTGGTGACCACTGCGTCCCGGACGATACCCGTAACTCGACGGGTGGAAATCCGGCTCGAAGATCGGTTCGATAATACGGCGCAGCGCCTGTTGCACAACCCGGTCCCGAACCGTCGGAATGCCCAGCAGACGCTCACCGCCGTCATCCTTGGCGATGGCTACGCGCCTGACTGGTTGCGCCCGATAGCGCTTTTCCTTCAGCTCGAGCAACAGGCACGACAGCTCCACCTCCAGATTCGCCTCAAACGCACTCAGGCTCTGCCCATCGATTCCGGCCGCGCCCTTGTTGCGTTTGATGTGCCTGAAGGCTTCATACAGGCGCTGTTTTGACAGCAATTGCCCGTACAGACTGTAGTATTTCCTCATGCCTGCTCATCTCTGTGGTGACGGCTTCGAGGATCGGTCTGGCTGCCGGTCTGTTTCAGGCGATCCGTCCGGGTACTAGCGCTCTGGCAATCTGCCGCCACGGTATCGCTCTACTCCCTTGTTCGGAGAACACCAGAGCCACTGCGTTCCCGCAGCACCCCGATGCACTTCCCTGCCCCGTCGGGCAGCTTGTGAACGCAGCGTCCACCTGTTCGCTCGTCGTCCGTCACTCTCGTTAATGACTTCCGCCCTTCGCATCCGACCAGAGCTTTTGACCCTGACCGGTCCGCTGAACCTCCGCCAGCGGTCATTCCGGTTTTGTCCTCCACGCTGTTACCAGGCTTCTCAGGCCGGAACTTCCTCACTACTACGGCTTCATCTGCCACCTCGCACCGACTGCGGCCTCGGCTTTCACCTTGCGCCACAGCCTCCGGCATCGCCGGATTCGGTGTCAGGCTTCCCCGGTTACTGCACCGGCTCCCTGTTAACGATGCCACCCTCAAGCACAGCCCAGGTCTGACTGAGTATCGGGCGTCGCGCTATTTTGCACGCTAACCCACCTGGGCTGCCGAAGCAGGTTCACTTGCGTTGTGTACCGTTAACTTCCTATGGCTTCCTTCAGACCCCACCGTTGGCCAGTGACGCCCTTGCCAGTCGGATTGTCTTCCCCTCAGTCGGGGTGACGCCATCTTCTTTCAGGTGGCCGGGTTTGCCGGCTTCGCCGGGCAAACAAAAAAGCCCCGACCACCAGGGCCAGGGCTTTCAGGTAAACGAGGCGGAAAGCCTTATTTAACCTTCGGGTCCAGCTCGCCAGCGGCGTAACGCTCGAACATCTGCTCGAGGTTAACCGGCTTGATCTTGCTGGCCTGGCCGGCACAACCGAAGGCTTCGTAGCGCGCTACGCAGATATCGGTCATGGCAACCATGGTGGCCTTGAGGAATTTGCGTGGGTCGAATTCGGCCGGGTTCTGGGCCATGAAGCGACGAACCGCACCGGTTGAGGCCAGGCGCAGGTCGGTGTCGATGTTGACCTTGCGCACGCCGTGCTTGATACCTTCCACGATTTCTTCCACCGGGACACCGTAGGTTTCCGGAATCTCGCCACCGAATTCGTTGATGACCTTCAGCCACTCCTGGGGAACGGAGCTGGAGCCGTGCATCACCAGGTGGGTGTCTGGAATGCGTTTGTGGATGGCTTTGATTTGCTCGATGGCCAGGATGTCACCTGTCGGCGGACGGGTGAACTTGTAGGCGCCGTGGCTGGTGCCGATGGCGATGGCCAGTGCGTCTACGTGAGTTTTCTTGACGAAGTCTGCGGCTTCTTCCGGGTCGGTCAGCATCTGGTCATGGTCCAGGGTGCCTTCGGCGCCGATGCCATCTTCTTCACCGGCCTGGCCGGTTTCCAGGGAGCCCAGGCAGCCCAGCTCGCCTTCTACGGACACGCCACAGGCGTGGGCCATTTCAACGGTGCGACGGGTAACGTCGACGTTGTATTCGTAGCTGGTCGGGGTTTTGCCGTCTTCACCCAGGGAGCCGTCCATCATCACGGAGCTGAAGCCGAGCTGGATGGAGCGCTGGCACACGGCCGGGCTGGTGCCGTGGTCCTGGTGCATAACCACCGGGATGTGTGGCCATTCTTCGATGGCGGCCAGGATCAGGTGGCGCAGGAAGGGGGCACCGGCGTATTTGCGGGCACCGGCGGAGGCCTGGACAATGACCGGGGAGTCGGTTTTGTCGGCGGCTTCCATGATGGCGCGCATTTGTTCGAGGTTGTTTACGTTAAAGGCTGGCACACCGTAACCATGCTCGGCGGCGTGGTCCAGAAGTTGCCGCAGCGAAATCAGGGCCATGGGTTGTCTCCTTCGTTGACTTTTTGAGGTTTGAATTCTGTTCGTTTTCAGACTTGGGAGTCTGCTGCGGAGGGTGGGGTAAGTCATTCGCGGAACCGCTACGAGCACATCCTTGTGCGCTTCTCTCCGGCCATCCATGGCCTTCGAAATTCCGCGAATGACTTACCCCACCCTCCTTGCGATTCTGGCCCTGTGCGGGCTTCTCTCAGAATCGCTTTATTGATTACGCTCCGCGCTCTTCCAGTACGGCTACTGCCGGCAGGGTTTTGCCTTCCACGAATTCTAGGAACGCGCCGCCGCCGGTGGAGATGTAGGAGATCTTGTCAGCTATGCCGTATTTGTCAACGGCAGCCACGGTGTCGCCGCCGCCGGCGAGGGAGAAAGCGTCGCTTTCGGCGATGGCTTCGGCCAACGCTTTGGTGCCGTTGCCGAACTGGTCGAATTCGAACACGCCGACCGGGCCGTTCCACAGGATGGTTTTGGCGTTCTTGAGCAGGCTCGCGAACTGGCCGGCGGTTTCCGGGCCTACGTCGAGGATCATGTCGTCGGCGTTGACGTCGGAGATGTTTTTCACTGTGGCGGTGGCGGTTTCGGCGAATTCGCTGGCGACGACTACATCAACCGGCAATGGGATTTCTACGCGGCTGGCGATGTCTTTGGCGGTGTCGACCAGGTCGTGTTCGCACAGTGACTTGCCTACCGGGTGGCCAGCGGCGGCCAGGAAGGTATTGGCGATGCCGCCGCCGACGATGATCTGGTCACACACTTTTTCCAGGGCGTTGAGGACGTCCAGTTTGGTGGAGACTTTGGAGCCGCCGACGATTGCAACCACGGGCTTGGCCGGGTTGTCGAGGGCCTTGCCGAGGGCGTCGAGTTCGGCTGCCAGCAGCGGGCCGGCGCAGGCTTCGGGGGCGAACTTCGCCACTCCGTGGGTGGAGGCCTGGGCGCGGTGGGCGGTGCCGAAGGCGTCCATCACGTAGACATCGCACAGGGCCGCGTATTGCTTGGCGAGGTCTTCGTTGTCTTTCTTTTCGCCTTTGTTGAAGCGAACGTTTTCGAACAGTACGACTTCGCCGTCGGCCACTTCAACGCCGTCAAGATAATCCTTGATCAGGCGCACTTCCTGGCCCAGCAGGGTGCTCAGGTGCTCGGCTACGGGCTTCATGGAGGAGGCTTCGTCGTACACGCCTTCTTCCGGACGGCCCAGGTGGGACATCAGCATGACTTTGGCGCCGGCGTCTTTGGCGGCCTTGATGGTCGGCAGCGAGGCGCGGATGCGGGCGTCGCTGGATACTTTGCCGTCTTTGACCGGTACGTTCAGGTCTTCACGAATCAGAACCCGCTTGCCGGCGAGGTTCAGGTCAGTCATTTTTTTGATGGCCATAATCAGGTTCCGTAGTTATGGGTTCAAAGGTGCAAATGTTTAAGCTTTTGGGTGGGGTCTGACCCCGTTCGGGGTCAGACCCCTTTGTATCCGTCAGGTTCTGGTTAGCCAGACCTTACTGACATCCAGCATCCGGTTAGCAAAGCCCCATTCGTTATCGAACCAGCACAGCACTTTCACCATGGTGCCGCCGGTCACCCGGGTCTGGCCGCCGTCTACCACGCCGGAGTGGGCGTCGTGGTTGAAGTCGGAGCTGGCCAGGAGTTCGTCGGTGTAGCCGAGAATGCCTTTTAGCGATCCGTTAGCGGCGTTTTTCAGCAGCAGGTTTACTGCCGCAACATCGGTCGCTTCACGTACGTTCACCACCATGTCTATAGCAGACACATTCAGCGTTGGCACGCGCATGGCTACCGAGCTGAAGCGGCCTTCCATATGGGGCAGCAAGCGTTCGATGCCGCGCGCCAGGCCGGTGTCTACCGGCACAATATTGTGCAACGCACTGCGGGTGCGGCGCAGGTCCTGGTGGTGGTAGGCGTCGATCACCGGCTGGTCGTTCATGGCGGCATGGATGGTGGTGGTGCTGCCCTGCTCTACGCCGAAGGCGTCGTCCAGCACCTTGATCACCGGTACCAGGCAGTTGGTGGTGCAGGAACCTGCAGCCACAATGACATCCTGCGGGTTAAGGTCGCCATCGTTGATACCATAGACCACGGTGCGGTCAACACTCGGCTCTCCCGGCTGGGAGAACAGCAGGCGCTGGGCACCCGCTGCGATGTGCTTTTCCGCTGTTGTCCGGTCCGAGTAGGCGCCGGAACATTCCAGCACCAAGTCTACGTCCAGCAGACGCCAGGGCAGTTCCGCCGGGTCCGGGTGACGCAGTACTCGAATGCGGTCGCCGTTCACTACCAGGTTGTCGCCATCCACCGCCACCTCACCGTGAAACCGACCGTGGGTGGAGTCGTACTTGGTCAGGTGGGCAATGGTGTCGATATCCGACAACTCGTTGATCGCGACCACCTGCAGATGGTCGCGATAGCCGTTTTCATACAGGGCCCGCAACACGCACTGGCCGATACGGCCGTACCCGTTGATGGCGATGCGAAACGGCGTCGAGTTGGTCATCAGGCGTCCAGCAGTTCGTCAGCCACTTCCTGGATGTTGTCGACGGTGAAGCCGAATTCCTTGAACAGCTCGCCAGCGGGCGCAGATTCACCGAAGGTGGTCATACCCACAACGCGGCCGTCCAGGCCCACGTACTTGTACCAGTAGTCGGCAATGCCGGCTTCGATGGCGATACGGTTGGTGACTTCCAGCGGCAGTACCTGTTGCTTGTACTCGGCGCTCTGGGCGTCGAACACGTCGGTGGACGGCATGGAAACCACACGCACGGCCTTGCCCTGCTCGCGCAGCTTGGCGGCAGTGTCCTGGGCCAGTCCCACTTCAGAGCCGGTGGCGATCAGGATCAGTTCCGGGGTGCCTTCGCTGTCAGACAGCACGTAGCCACCCTTGGCGACGTTGGCCAGTTGTTCGGCATCACGCTGCTGGTGCGGCAGGTTCTGACGGGAGAACACCATGGCGGTGGGGCCGTCATTGCGCTCCAGGGCGGCTTTCCAGGCTACCGCAGATTCCACGGCATCAGCCGGGCGCCACATGCTCATGTTCGGCGTGGTACGCAGGCTGGCCATCTGCTCGATGGGCTGGTGGGTGGGGCCGTCTTCGCCCAGACCGATGGAGTCGTGGGTGAACACATAGATGGAACGCTGCTTCATCAGTGCGGCCATGCGCACTGCGTTACGGCAGTATTCCATGAAGATCAGGAAGGTTGCGCCGTAAGGAACAAAGCCGCCGTGCAGGGCGATGCCGTTCATGATCGCAGCCATACCGAACTCACGAACGCCGTAATAAATGTAGTTACCGGAAGCGTCTTCCTTGCTCACACCTTTACAGCCAGACCAGATGGTCAGGTTGGAACCGGCCAGGTCGGCAGAGCCACCCATCAGTTCCGGCAGCAGCGGGCCGTAGGCGTTCAGGGTGTTCTGGGATGCCTTACGGGAGGCGATGGTGTCGCCCTTGTCCTGGCACTCCTGGATGTAGGCCTGGGCCTTTTCGGAGAAGTCTGCCGGCAGCTCACCCGCCATGCGGCGTTTGAACTCGGCCGCCAGTTCCGGCTCGGCCTTTTCGTAGGCGGCGAATTTCTCTTCCCACGCTTTCTCGGCGGCGGCGCCTTTTTCCCTGGCGTCCCAGGCGGCGTAGATGTCAGACGGAACCTCGAACGGGCCATGCTGCCAGCCCAGGGCTTCGCGAGTCAGGGCGATTTCATCGTCACCCAGCGGGGCACCGTGGCAATCTTCCTTACCCTGCTTGTTGGGGGAACCAAAGCCGATGATGGTCTTGCAGCAGATCAGTGTCGGCTGCTCGGTGTTGGCCCGGGCCTGTTCAACAGCCGCGCGGATGTCGTCGGCATCGTGGCCGTCAACGTCCGGAATTACCTGCCAGCCGTAGGACTCAAAACGCTGCGGAGTATTGTCGGTAAACCAGCCTTCCACTTCGCCGTCGATGGAAATGCCGTTGTCGTCATAGAAGAACACCAGCTTGCCAAGGCCCAGGGTACCGGCCAGGGACGCCACTTCGTGGGAGATGCCTTCCATCAGGCAGCCGTCGCCCAGGAACGCATAGGTGTAGTGGTCCACAATGTCGTGGCCCGGGCGGTTGAACTGCGCCGCCAGGGATTTCTCGGCCAGCGCGAAACCAACGGCGTTGGCAATGCCTTGCCCCAGCGGGCCGGTAGTGGTTTCAATGCCCGGTGTGTAGCCGTATTCCGGGTGCCCCGGAGTCTTGGAGTGCAGCTGCCGGAAGTTCTTGATGTCGTCAATGCTAACGTCGTACCCGCTCAGGTGCAGCAGGGAGTACTGCAGCATGGAGCCATGGCCGTTAGACAGCACGAAACGGTCACGGTTGGCCCATTGCGGGTTGGCCGGGTTGTGGCTCAAGTAATCGTTCCACAGTACCTCGGCGATATCCGCCATACCCATGGGCGCACCCGGGTGGCCGGACTTGGCTTTCTGAACCGCATCCATGCTCAGCGCGCGAATGGCGTTGGCGAGATCTTTACGGGACGGCATTGACAATTCTCCAGTGTTTTTCAGGAAAAGACTTCAAGCTGCAAAAACTGCTCAAAAAGAAGGCACGTATTTTCGCCGATTACTGTGTGCCGGGGCAAATCCATATGTAGTGGTTTTCCGATGGCGCCGGTACAAAATCACCAAAGCGACTGATTTCACAAACGCTACAAATCTATATCAAAAAATTTTGATATGGCTATTGATCGATCAATCGAACCCCCCTACACTTGCGAACCATGACCTCACTCAATGCACATGCGAACGAATTGTCCTCGGTGGACACCCTGGTACCGATCTTCAAGGCGAGCGGCGACCCCTTGCGCCTTGAGATCCTGCGGGTGCTGCGCCGCGACACCTTCGGTGTGCTGGAGCTGAGCCAGATGTTTGATATGCGCCAGTCCGGCATGAGCCACCACCTGAAGGTGATGCACAAAGCCGGGTTGCTGGAGCCCCAGCGGGAAGGTAATGCCATTTTCTACCGCCGCCCCCTGAACCTGGACAGCGACAAGCTGGCAGACCAGGCCATCCGGCAGATTTTCGAGACCGTAGACCGGGTACCCTTGCCTCCGCAGCTGGAAGACAAAATCGAGGCCATCCGCGAGCAGCGGGCGGAACAGTCCCAGGCCTTCTTCTCCCGGCATTCGGAGCAGTTCCGGGAGCAGCAGGAACTGATCGCCGCCTTTGACCTGTATGCGGAGCCCACCGCCGAGCTGATCCGCAAGCGGGCAGCACGGCAGGACTGGCGCAGCGTGCTGGAAATCGGCCCCGGTGAAGGCGGCTTCCTGCCGGTGCTGTCACAACTGTTCGATCATGTGGTGGGGCTGGATAACAGCAAGGACATGCTCGCCAAGGCCACCCGCACCTGCATTGAGGAACGGCTGAACAACGTCGACCTTATTGAAGGTGTCACCGATACGGTACTGGCCCGGGGCGATGCCTTTGACCTGATTGTCGCCAACATGGTGCTGCACCACGTACCCAGCCCGGCGGACATCTTCCTGGACGCCGCAGCCCTGATGAACAGCGGTGGCTGTTTTATCGTCAGCGACCTGTGCAGCCACGACCAGGACTGGGCCAAGGAGAACTGCGGCGACCTGTGGCTGGGCTTCGAGCCGGAAGAACTCACCGCCTGGGCGGCCGATGCCGGCCTGACAGCGGGCGAGCAACTGTTTATCGGCCTGCGGAACGGCTTCCAGGTGCAGGTACGGGAATTCTGGAAAACGTCTGGAACGGCCTGAAGCCCGCGCAGACACTGGAACATCAAAAAACTTTGATATTGACGTACGTAGAATTACGTACACCGATTTTGAAAACGCTCACAGAGGAGCACCACTATGTCTGACTACAACATCTTCACCTCCGAGTCGGTCTCTGAAGGCCATCCGGACAAACTGGCCGACCAGATCTCCGACGCGGTACTGGACGCCATCCTGACCGACGACCCGCACGCTCGCGTAGCATGCGAAACCATGGTGAAAACCGGTGTGGCCATCGTTGGCGGTGAAATCACCACCAGCGCATGGGTCGACCTGGAAGACCTGGTGCGTGGCGTGATCAAAGACATCGGCTACACCTCCTCGGATGTGGGCTACGACGGCGACACCTGTGGCGTAATCAACATCATCGGCAAGCAGTCCGTGGATATCGCCCAGGGCGTTGACCGCCAGAAGCCGGAAGACCAGGGCGCGGGCGACCAGGGCCTGATGTTCGGCTACGCCAGCAACGAAACCGACGTGCTGATGCCGGCTCCGATCACCTTCTCGCACCGTCTGGTGCAGCGCCAGGCCGAAGCCCGCAAGAGCGGCCTGCTGCCGTGGCTGCGCCCGGACGCCAAGAGCCAGGTAACCTGCCGCTACGAAAACGGCAAGGTCGTGGGCATCGACGCAGTGGTTCTGTCTACCCAGCACGACCCGGACGTGACCCAGGAAGACCTGAAAGAAGCGGTGATGGAGCTGATCGTCAAGCACACCCTGCCGGCCGAACTGCTGCACAAAGACACCGAGTTCCACATCAACCCGACCGGCAAGTTCGTAATCGGCGGCCCGGTTGGCGACTGTGGCCTGACCGGCCGTAAGATCATCGTAGACACCTACGGCGGCATGGCCCGTCACGGTGGCGGCGCATTCTCCGGTAAAGATCCGTCCAAGGTTGACCGCTCAGCTGCCTACGCCGGCCGCTACGTAGCCAAGAACATCGTGGCCGCAGGCCTGGCGGAGAAGTGCGAGATTCAGGTGTCCTACGCCATCGGTGTAGCTCAGCCGACCTCTATTTCCCTGAACACCTTCGGCACCGGCAAGATCAGCGACGACAAGATCATCGACCTGGTACGCGCGCACTTCGACCTGCGCCCATATGCGATCACCAACATGCTGGACCTGCTGCACCCGATGTACCGCGCCACAGCAGCCTACGGCCACTTCGGCCGTGATCCGTACGAGATGACCGCCGGCGGCAAGACCTTCACCGCGTTCCCGTGGGAGAAGACCGACCGGGCGGCAGCCCTGAAAGACGCTGCGGGCATCTAAAAGACTTTTTGGCCACGGAATCCACGGAAGGACACGGAAAAAGATAAAGAAGAAATGATTTGCCACGAAATCCACTAAAGAACACGAAAAAAGACTGATCACTAAAAAAGCAGTTGTTTTTACTTTCGTGTCCTTTGGTGGATTTAGTGGCAAAAAAATCTTTTCCTTCCGTGGATTCCGTGGCTAACCATTTCAAACATGACAGGAGCACCACATGAGCACTCCGAACAACTTCGAAGATTACAAAGTCCGCGATATCGAACTCGCCGACTGGGGCCGTAAGGAAATCAAGATCGCCGAAGGCGAAATGCCCGCCCTGATGAAGCTGCGCGAGAAATACAAAGCCGAGCAGCCACTGAAAGGCGCCAACATCATGGGCTGCATCCACATGACCATCCAGACTGCCGTGTTGATTGAAACACTGGTCGAGCTGGGCGCTGATGTGCGCTGGTCTTCGTGCAACATCTTCTCCACACAGGACCAGGCTGCTGCCGCCATCGCAGCCCAGGGCATTCCCGTATTCGCGTGGAAGGGTGAAACCGACGAAGAATACGAATGGTGCCTGCACAAAACCGTGGGCGCAGACGTAGACGGCTGGGAGCCGAACATGATCCTGGACGACGGCGGCGACCTGACCGAGCTGCTGCACAAGGAATACCCGCAGGTGATTGCCAAGTGCCACGGTGTGACTGAAGAAACCACCACCGGCGTGCACCGTCTGCAGGAAATGCTGCGTGACGGCACCCTGAAGATCCCGGCCATCAACGTTAACGACTCGGTCACCAAGTCCAAGAACGACAACAAGTACGGCTGCCGCCACAGCCTGAACGACGCTATCAAGCGCGCCACCGACCACCTGCTGTCCGGCAAGAAAGCGCTGGTGATCGGTTACGGCGATGTGGGCAAGGGTTCTGCGCTGTCCCTGCGCCAGGAAGGCATGATCGTCAAAGTCACCGAAGCCGACCCGATCTGCGCCATGCAGGCTTGCATGGACGGTTTTGAAGTGGTGTCTCCATACATCGACGGCATCAACACCGGCACCGAGCAAGGCATCAACACCGACCTGCTGGGCACCACTGACCTGCTGGTAACCACCACTGGTAACGTCAACGTGTGTGACGCGAACATGCTGAAAGCCCTGAAGAACGGCGCCGTGGTGTGCAACATCGGCCACTTCGATAATGAAATCGATACCGCCTACATGCGCAAGAACTGGGAGTGGGACGAGGTCAAGCCGCAGGTACACGTGATTTACCGCGACAAGGCCAGCAACGACCACCTGATCCTGTTGTCCGAAGGCCGCCTGGTGAACCTGGGCAACGCCACCGGTCACCCGTCCCGCATCATGGACGGCTCGTTCGCCAACCAGGTGCTGGCGCAGATGTACCTGTTCGAGCGCAAGTTTGCAGACCTGCCGGAAGAGTCCAAGGCCAAGGGCGTTTACGTCCAGGTTCTGCCCAAGCAGCTGGACGAAGAAGTGGCCCGCGCCATGGTGGAAGGCTTTGGTGGCGTGATCACCAAGATGACTCCGGACCAGGCGAAATACATCGGCGTACCGGTCGAAGGCCCGTACAAGCCGGAAAGCTACAGGTACTAAGCGGAAACGATCATGGAATCCCAGAAGCAATTCAAACGCCGCTTCAGCTTCGAGTTTTTCCCGCCCAAGACCGATCAGGGCAAGGAGAAGCTGCAGGCGGTACGCAACCAGCTGGCCGAGGTAAACCCGGACTTTTTCTCGGTCACCTTCGGAGCCGGCGGTTCCACCCGGGACCGCACTATCGAAACGGTGCTGAACCTGCACAAGCAGGGTATTTCCACAGCACCGCACCTGTCCTGCGTGGGGGGTACCCGCGCAGAGATCGGCGAGCTGCTGGACGTGTATAAAGAGAACGGCATCAACCGGATCGTCGCCCTGCGCGGCGACCTGCCCTCGGGCATGGGCGCCTCCGGTGAGCTGCGTTACGCCAACGAGCTGGTGGAATTCATCCGGGAGCACAGCGGGGATCACTTCAACCTGGAAGTGGCCGCCTACCCGGAATTTCACCCCCAGGCCCGCAATGCCGAGGAAGACCTGAAGAACTTCGCACGAAAAGTACAGGCCGGTGCCAACAGCGCCATCACCCAGTACTTCTTCAATGCCGACAGCTACTTCTATTTCATCGACCGTCTGGAGAAGATGGGCATCACCATTCCGGTGGTGCCGGGCATCATGCCCATCGTCAACTTCTCCAGCCTGGTGCGGTTCTCCGACATGTGCGGCGCGGAAATCCCCCGCTGGATCCGCAAGCAGCTCGAAGCCTACGGCGACGACAGCGACAGCATCCGCAAGTTTGGTGAAGACGTGATCACCGAAATGTGCGAAAAGCTTCTGAAAGCCGGGGCTCCGGGGTTGCACTTCTACACCCTGAACCAGGCCGAACCCAGCATTTCCATCTGGAAGAATCTGGGAATCAGCGACCGCGAAAAGATTGCTTTCTGAGGCATTCTTCAAAGCAGTACAAAGAGGGGCTTCGGCCCCTCTTTCGTTTTCTAACCACCTGATTTCCTGCAAATCCTTTCAAGATGGGCTAACCTGTATCTGATGCATCCCCATCAATGTTCCCTGTGCAATACCGAACAAACCGGTCATAGCGCAGCCTGCCTTACCGGGCAGACGGAACCACAATAAGAGAAAGGAGCAAGCATGAGTACAACATGGCTGAAAACCCTGGGCGCTGGCCTGGCACTGTCTGTCGCCGCCACGTCGGTAAGCGCAGAGACCCTGCGCGTAGTCACCGACCCCAGCTTCGTCCCGTTTGAAATGATGGATCAGGAAACCGGCGAAATGATCGGTTTCGACATGGAAATCATCGCCGAAGTCGCCGAACGTGCGGGCTTTGATTACGACCTAAACACCATGGATTTCAACGGCATCATCCCGGCCCTGCAAACCGGTAACGTCGACATTGCCATTGCCGGCATCACCATTACCGATGAGCGTAAGCAAATCGTCGATTTCTCCGACCCTTACTACGATTCCGGCCTGCGTATCCTGGTTCGCGAAGACGATGGCACCCAGGAAATGTCTGACCTGGAAGGCAAGAAAGTCGGCACCAAGATTGGTAGCACCAGCTACGACTTCCTCACCAAGAACCTGGACGATAACGACGGCGTAACCCCCTACCCCGGCAGCTCCGACATGTATATGGCGCTGATGTCCGGCGCGGTAGATGCGGTTTTCTACGACGCCCCGAACGTAGGCTACTTCGCCAGCACCCGCGGCGCAGGCAAGGTGAAAACCGTAGGCCCGCTGTATGAAGGCCAGCAGTACGGTATCGCCCTGAAAAAAGGTAGCGAATGGGTTGGCCCGGTGAACGAGGCCCTGGCAGAAATCAAGGAAGACGGCACCTACAAAACCATTTACGAAAAATGGTTCGGCCCGATGCCTGAAGACAAGTAAACCTCCACTTGACCCGCCCGGGGCACACAATGCCCCGGGCGCCTCCTCCCAACCCAACGGAGAAACACACCGTGGAATTCCAGTTTCAGTTTGACTGGCAAGCGGCCATTGATTCCATTCCCTACCTGGCCAAGGGCATTCCCTACACCCTGATGATTTCCTTCGGTGGCCTGGCCATCGGTTTTGTACTCGGCATCGTTTTTGGCCTGCTCAGCATCAACAAAAAATGGTTCCTGCGCTGGCCGGCAACTGCCTATATCGAAATTTTTCGCGGCACCCCCATCCTGGTGCAGGTGCTGTTTATCTTCTACGGCCTGCCGGACCTGGTCGGCGGCCCCATCGACCCGCTGACAGCCGGTATTGCCGCGATCGCCCTGAACTCCGGAGCCTATATATCCGAAGTGGTGCGCGGTGGCGTGCAGTCTATCGACAAAGGCCAGAGCGAAGCCGGCCTGTCACTGGGGCTGTCCCGTACCCAGACCTTCTGGTCGATTATCTGGCCCCAGGCCTTCCGGCGCATGATCCCGCCGCTCGGAAACCAGGCTATCGTAAGCATCAAGGACACCTCGCTGTTCTCGGTGATCGGCGTGGGCGAACTGGTCCGCCAGGGCCAGGTGTATATCGCCAACACCTTTACCGCCTTCGAGGTTTACTTCGTAGTGGCCCTTATGTACCTGGCCATAACCTTGTCCCTGTCCCTGATTCTGCGGCTGCTTGAACGCCGCGGCGTTGCGTCTGTCTGAAGGAGCCCGGGTAATGACTCAGATCGTAAAGATGAAGGGCATGAACAAGTACTTCGGCAAACTGCATGTCCTGAAAGATATAGACCTGACCGTAGAACAGGGCGAAGTCGTGGTGATCATCGGGGCCAGTGGCTCCGGTAAATCTACCCTGATCCGCTGCGTTAACGGCCTGGAAGAATTTGAATCCGGCACACTGGAAGTGGATGGCCAGAAACTGGCGCCGAAAGGCGGCAACCAGCAGGCCCTTGCCGAAATCCGCAAGGAAGTCGGCATGGTGTTCCAGCAGTTCAACCTGTTCCCGCACCTGACGGTAAGAAAGAACATCATGCTGGCGCCCATGAAGGTAAAAAACACCTCCCAGGTAGTCGCCAACGCTACCGCCGAGCGACTGTTGGAACGTGTAGGCATTGGCAGCCAGGCCGACAAATACCCCAACCAGCTATCCGGCGGCCAGCAGCAGCGGGTCGCCATTGCCCGGGCCCTGGCCATGGAACCCCGGCTGATGCTGTTCGATGAACCCACCTCGGCACTGGATCCGGAAATGATCGGTGAAGTGCTGGACGTGATGCGGGAGCTGGCCAAAGAGGGTATGACCATGATGGTCGTCACCCACGAAATGGGCTTCGCCCGGGAAGTGGCAGACCGGGTGATCTACATCCATGAAGGCCAGATTGTTGAAGAAGGCCGGCCTGAAGATGTGTTCGACAACCCTCAGAACGAGCGCACCCAGGCGTTCCTGTCCCGGGTGCTGGCGCACTGAACCGGCGGGTCAAAGCAGCTGGCGGATGACTTCATACTCCCGTTCAATCTTGGCGTGGGAGTCATCCGCCAGAAATCTCGCCACTTTCTTGCCCAACAACGGCACATCGCAACGAACCGACAGATTCACATAATTGATGCAGCGGTTACCGTTACCCTGAAGCCGCATTTCGCCCTTGATCTTCGCCGGCACACCGTCGATTTTCACCCGAAACTCGCAGTGCCACTCATCGTCGTCTTTACGGAACCAGTGTTCCTCCTGCCGCACGCGATTCCACTCCCGGTGAAAGCCTGAGAGCACTCCCGGCACGGGCGCAGAAGCCATCATTTCACGCTCGATCACCAACTTGCCGGACACATCGTCTTTGCGCAGCTCGGCCAGCTGTACATTGCAGGACCCGATTTTCTCGTTCTTTTCGATAATGTGGCTTTCGCTGAAAAAACGCTCGAGCACATGATCCACACCAGCCTCATAGGGGTGTTTCAGATTCAGCTCCATATTCGACTCCTGTTATTTTTATTCCATTGTTGCCGCAGGCTGGTGCACCAACATTGGCCGGTCTGGCGCCGGGCTATGGCAAGCCGGTCATCCGACTGGTTCACAGTAAGGAGCTGTTAAGGCTGCTGACAGCCAAGTATCATGTCGCATCCGGATATTTATTCACCGCCTCCGCAGCCTGACAGGAGACAACCATGCGCAATGCCGACCTGGTCGCACGGGACCTTAAATCCGTGTGGCACCCCTGTACCCAGATGAAAGACCACGAAACCCTGCCGCTGATTCCCATCAAGCGGGGCGAAGGCGTATGGCTGGAAGATTTCGAGAGCAATCGCTACATCGATGCGGTCAGCTCCTGGTGGGTAAACCTGTTCGGCCACGCCAACCCGCGCATCAACTCCGCTATCCAGGAACAGATCGGCCAGCTGGAGCATGTCATCCTGGCGGGCTTCAGCCACGAACCGGTAGTGAACTTGTCCGAGCGGTTGATTGAGGTTACGCCGGAGGGGCTGAACAAATGCTTCTACGCAGACAACGGCTCGTCTGCCATCGAAGCGGCCCTGAAGATGAGCTATCACTACTGGAAAAACCAGGGCCATCCGGGCAAGAAGAACTTCGTTAACCTCAGCAACAGCTACCACGGAGAAACCCTGGGCGCGCTGGCGCTGGGTGATGTTGCCCTTTACAAAGACACCTACCAGCCGCTGCTGATGGAAGTACTGACGGCGCCCTCGCCGGATGCCTACAACAAAGAGCTGGGCGAAACCGATGAAGACTACGCCCTGCGCCAGTTCGAGGCCATGGACAAGCTGCTGGCCGAACGGCACCACGAAATCTGTGCCGTGGTAGTGGAGCCCCTGATCCAGTGCGCCGGCGGCATGCGCATGCACCACCCGGTTTACCACACCAAACTGCGCGAAGCCTGCGACCGCTATGGCGTACACCTGATTGCCGACGAAATCGCCGTGGGCTTTGGTCGCACCGGCACCCTGTTCGCCTGCGAACAGTCCGGCATCACCCCGGATTTCATGTGCCTGTCCAAGGGTCTGACCGCCGGTTACCTGCCGTTGTCCGTAGTGCTCACCACCGACACCGTCTACAACGCCTTCTACGACGACTACGAAACCCTGCGTGCGTTCCTGCACAGCCACAGCTACACCGGCAACCCTATCGGCTGCGCCGTCGCCCTGGCCACCCTGGACATCTTCCGGGACGAAAACGTCATCGAAAACAACCGCCAGCTGTCCCGCTGCATGGCCGAATCCGTCGCCCACCTGGCCGACCACCCCAACGTGGGTGACATCCGCCAGCACGGCATGACCCTGGCCATCGAAATGGTCAAAGACAAAGCCAGCAAAACCCCGTTCCCCTGGCAGGAACGCCGTGGCATCAAGGTGTACCAGCATGCCCTCACCCGCCAGTCCCTGCTGCGCCCGCTGGGCAACGTGGTGTACTTCATGCCGCCTTACGTGATCACCGAAGACCAGATCCGACACCTGGCCCAGGTAGCCACCGAAGGCATCGAAATCGCAGTTAAGGGCTGACCATGCGCATTCCCAGAATCTACACCGACAGCCCCCTGCACACCGGCAGCCCGTGTCAACTCGACGACAATGCCGCCAACCACGTAGGCCGGGTACTGCGCATGCAGCCCGGCCAGCAGCTCCGTTTGTTCAACGGCGACGGTAACGACTACACCGCCACCATCACCGAAGCCGGCAAAAAGAACGTCACCGTCACCATCGAAAGCACCGAGGCCAACGCCACCGAATCGCCCCTGACCATCGTCCTGGGCCAGACCCTGTCCAAGGGCGACCGCATGGACTACGCGGTGCAGAAAGCCGTGGAAATGGGCGTAACCACCGTCGCCCCCCTCACCACCGAACGCTCCGACGTAAAACTCAAAGGCGACCGGGAAGAAAAACGCCTGCGCCACTGGCAACAAGTCGCCATCAGCGCCGCCGAACAATGCGGCCGCGCAAAAGTCCCGAACATCCTGCCGGTGATGACCGTAGCGGAATGGCTGCAATACAGCCAAACCTGCGACCTGCGCCTGGTGCTGCACCACCGCACCGAACACTCCCTGAACACACTGGAAAAACCCGCCAGCGTCGCCCTGATGATCGGCCCCGAAGGCGGCCTGAGCGCCGACGAGATTGCCCTGGCAGAACAAAACGGCTTCCTCCCCGTCGCCCTCGGCCCCCGAGTTCTGCGCACCGAAACAGCGCCGGTGGCGGCCATGGCACTGTGCCAGTGGTTGTGGGGAGATATTGGCGGTTAACCCCGAATGGCCTTCTGTAACGTGATGCAGTGGCGGTTCAGTCATTGACAGATTCCGCTGTCACCAACATGATCCGTGTCTGACAATTGCAGCAAGACGCTCTGCCCATGATGGGCGGCAGTGCGAGAGGGGTTTTCCAGAAATTTGCGGAGCCATGGATGGCGGAGCAGAAGCGCCACATGGATGTGCCGCAAGGAGCGTTTTCTGGAAAACCCCTCTCGCACTGCCGCTTGCACCCAGGACAGAACCAACCGAATCAGAACAAAACCAGCGAGTACCGGATGACCAGCCTACTTACCAACCCGGAATTCTGGCAATACCTAAGCATCCCAGTGATCGCAGCCCTCATCGGCTGGAGCACCAACTGGCTCGCCATCAAAATGACCTTCTACCCCCTGGAGTTCATCGGCAAACCACCCCTGCTCGGCTGGCAAGGCATCATCCCCTCCAAGGCCCGGAAAATGGCCGCCATCAGCGTAGATGCCACCATCTCCAAAATCGGCACCGTACAGGAAATCTTCGAACAGATTGACCCCAAGGTACTGGCCGCCCACATCATCTACACCGTCGACCCCAGGGTGGAAGAATATGTCGACGAACTCATGCTCAAAGAGTACCCCACCTTCTGGGAAAACCTGCCCGCCTCCGCCCGCAAAATGGTCTACGACCGGGTGCGCAAATCCACCCCGCAACTGGTCGACAACCTGGTAGAAGACGTATCCGACAACATCGAAGACCTGCTCGACATCAAAGGCATGGTCATCGAACGGCTCGCCAGCGACAAACAGCTGCTCAACCGCATTTTCCTGGAGTGTGGCGACGTAGAATTCCGCTTTATCATCAACTCCGGCATGTACTTCGGCTTTCTGTTCGGCCTTATACAAATGGCAGTCTGGTACCTCTATCCCGCTATCTGGGTGCTGCCACTGTTCGGCCTGCTGGTGGGTTGGGCCACCAACTGGATTGCCCTGAACGTCATCTTCCGGCCCCTGAGGGAACACAAGGTCGGGCCCCTGAAAATCCAGGGCCTGTTCCTGAAGCGCCAGCCGGAAGTGGCCGAGTCGTTCTGCCATATCGTGACCCACGAAATCCTCACCGTTGGCAACATCATCAACGCCATCATGGAAGGTCCGAAAGGCGACCGTGCCCGCAACATGGTGAAGAAACACATCAAGCCGCTGGTGGACGAAACTGCCGGTATGGGCAAGGCCCTCACCCAGATGGCGTTCGGCCCGACCGGCTTTGCCACCCTGAAGAACCAGGTAGGCGAAAAGGCTATCGAAATCTCCCAGACCTCCTTCAACAACCCGGTGTTCGAGAAAGACCGGGCCCGGGCCGTGGAGTCGATCATGGTAGAGCGCATGATTGCGCTGTCGTCAGAAGAGTTTCAGGACCTGCTGCGGCCCTGTTTCCAGGAGGACGAGATCAAGCTCATCCTGGTAGGTGCCTTCCTTGGCTTTGCCGCCGGCGTGTGCCAGCTGGTGTTCGTATTCGGCGAAGCGCTTATCTGAGCAGCTCCGAAAAACTGACATCTTCACGGCCGGACGAAAGCTCCAGCAACCGCTCCGGCATGGATTGCACCGGCAAGCGCTCCACAACCCGGTCTTCATCCCGGCGCACCGCCTGCAGCACGTTACCCACGGTGATCAAGTCCAGCGCCCGCCCGGGCACCAGCTGATCACCGTTGCGCCCGGCCAGGCTCAGCAGGCCGGCGCGAATCAGCTTGTCACTGATATTCCGGGTAATTTCCCCCGGCACATGCATCTGGTATTCCAGTGATTCCTGTTGCGGCGCCGGCTCACCCCGGCTGAACGGCCGGGCCACCATCCACATCAAGGCCAGTGCCACCCGCTCTTGCAGCTCCGGTGCCAGCTGCACTTCACGGCGCTTCGCCACCGAGCCCGGGTTCTGCATGTAGTACGACAAACTGGCACCGAGCAGCAGGATCATCCAGTTCAGGTAAATCCAGATCAGCAGGATAATCCCCACCGCAAAGCCGGAGTAGATGGCCGCATACTTGGTAGAACCCGCCACAAAGGACGCGAAAATCATACCCGCCGCCTGCCAGGACACACCGGCAATCAGGCCCGCCAGGAAGGCGTAGCGAAATTTCACCCGGGTGTTGGGGATAAAGATATAAACAAAGGTGAACGCCGCCACCACCAGGAAGAACGGGGTAAAGCGGCTGATTGCCACAAACAGCGAACCGAACGGCTCAACCGCCATCAGGGTCTGCATCATGTCGGACGAAAACACCGTGGCAGTAGCGCCAATAGCCGACACCATCAGCAAGGGGCCCACCATAATCACGCTCAGGTAGTTGCTGAAGCGCTGGGCCATGGAGCGCATTTCCGGCACCCGCCAGATCATGTTGAAGGAGCGCTCCACCTTCTGCACCAGCGAGATCACCGTGTACACCAGCAAGCCGAGGCCCACGGAACCCAAAACCCCCACCTTGATGTTATCCACAAAGCCAAGGATCCGTTCCGCCATCTCGATCCCCTGAGGGCCCATGGGCTGGAAGAACTGGTAAAGGAAGGGCTCCATCTTCTGGTGCACCCCCAGCGCCTTGAGCACGGAAAAGCTCAGGGCCAGCAAAGGCACAATACTCAGCAGCGTGGTGTACACCAGGCTCATGGCGTGCAGGGTGAGCTGGCCACTGAGTACATCCCGGATCAGCGCGTACAGCGAACGCCCGGTTTTGTACAGCCAGGTCCAGGGCCACTTCTGGGGCGGATTGGGGTTGGCAAGAATCCAGTCTTCAGCGGCCTGTAGCCGGTCTTTCAATTGAATGGAAGCCACGCAAGTTCCTGTTTGTCAGTCTTTTCTACAGCTTATCAGCCAAGGGGCAGTAAACAAGCCAAATCACCCATCAATCAAGCAACGGGATGCAACCCCATGGCATGCAAAAACAATATAACCATATCAAGTTTTGTTACTTCCACTTATAACCGGATTAGCGTAGAACGACGCTCCCAAAGAACTGATTCATTTATAACCACAGGGTTTGATCAATGCGCTTGTCCCGGATTCTTGCCACCACCGCCCTTATTGCCGCAGCACCGTCTGCCGCACTGGCCACCAACGGCTACTTCAGCCACGGCTACGGTACCAAGAACGCCGGAATGGCAGGCGCAGGAACCGCGCTGGCCCAGGACAGCATTGCCGCAGCCACCAACCCGGCTGGTATGGCGTTTGTGGGCAGCCGCGTGGACGGCGGGCTGGAGGTGTTTTCTCCGCGTAGGCGTTATGGCGTAGAAGGTGGCGCTCCGAATATTCCCGGCAAAACCTTCTACCTGGCCCCCGGAACCGTGCAAAGCGAAAACGACGCCTTCCTGATTCCTCATTTCGGTTATAACCGGGCCCTGGGCAACGGCCACAGCCTTGGCCTGTCGGTCTTTGCCAACGGTGGTATGAACACAGAGTACAGCGGCGAGAATGGCGGCACCTTTGGTGCAGGCAAAACCGGCGTCAACCTAGAGCAGTTCTTTATTGCACCTACCTGGTCCTGGGAATTCACCGACGGCCAGGCACTGGGCATTTCACCTCTGATTGCCTACCAGCGCTTTGAAGCCAAAGGCCTAAAGGCATTTGGCGACCTGGAATTATCCTCAAACCCGAATGCCCTGACCAACAACGGCACCGACGAAGCCTGGGGCTACGGCCTGCAGATCGGCTGGCAGGGTAAATTGACGGATACCCTCCGGGCCGGCCTGAGCTGGCGCACCATCCTGGAAATGGAAGAGTTCAACAAATACGAAGGCCTGTTTGCCGAACAGGGCGGCTTCGACATTCCCCAGATGTTCAACGCCGGCATCGCCTGGTCCGGACTTGAAAACCACTGGCTGCTGCTGGATGTTCAGCACATCCGCTACAGCGAGATCAACAGCATTGGCAACCCGATGATGCCGAACCTGAAGCAGGCTGGTCTGGGTGATGACCAGGGTGCAGGCTTCGGCTGGGACGACATGACCATCGTCAAACTCGGCTGGCAGTGGCAGCAAAGCAACGAACAAACCTGGCGTGCCGGTGTCAGTTACGGCGAGCAGCCTATTCCGGACGAAGAAGTGCTGTTCAATATCCTGGCGCCGGGCGTCCAGGAATGGCACTTCACCGGCGGCTTCACCCACCGGTTCAGCGAAGCTCTGGAAGTCTCGGGCATGGCGTTCTACTCACCGCGCAAAACCGTCCGTGGCGAAAACCCCATGGGCCCCGGCCAGCACATCGAGCTGAGCATGAGCCAGGTGGGTGCGTCCTTCAGCGTCGGCTATCAGTTCTGAACCGACGCCAGGTTCCTTGCAGTAATCCCCACAATCCGCTGACGGGCCTCACGGCTGGCCCAGGCGGAGTGGGGCGTCACAACCAGGTTGGGAATATCCTCCGCCAGCAGCGGGTTGCCGTTCCGGGGCGGCTCTTCAGTCAGCACGTCAAAGCCGGCACCGGCAATCTCGCCGCTTCTTAACGCGTCCGCCAGCGCCTCCTCGTTTACCAGGCCGCCACGGCTGGTATTGATCAGCAAGGCCGTTGGCTTCATCAGGCGCAATTCCCGCTCACCAATCATATTCCGCGTTTCATCCGTCAGCAGGCAGTGCAGCGACAACACATCCGCCTGCGCCAGCAGCTCATCCAGCGCAATGCGCGGGTAACCATCCACCTCCCCCGGCGCCTGCCCCGGTCGGCAGCCCAGCACAATGTTCATACCAAAGGCCTTCGCCCGTTCGGCCACACCCTGCCCCAGATCGCCATAACCGACAATTCCCAGAGTCTTGCCTTCCAGCTCCATAATCGGATGATCCATCAGGCAGAACATATCGCTCTTGCCCCAGGTGCCATTACGGGCATCCCGGTTGTAATCCAGCAGCCGCGTGGCCAGCGCCAGAATCAGCGCCATGGTGTGCTGGGCCACCGTGGAACGGCCGTAGTTGGTCACATTCATCACCTGAATGCCGTGTTCCTTTGCTGCCGGCAGATCAATGTTATTCAGCCCCGTAGCCACCACCGCAATGGTTTTAAGCTCCGGACAGGCCTCGAAATGCTCCCGGCCCAGCACCACCTTGTTCACCAGTACCGTATCAAAACCCCGAATCCGCTCCAGCACCTGCTCCGGCGACGTCCGCTCAAAACAGGTCAAACCGCCGGTCACCTGCTCAATCGGCGCCAGGTCCACATCGCTGCCCAGGGTA
Organism: Marinobacter vinifirmus; assembly: GCF_002258215.1. GTDB lineage: Bacteria > Pseudomonadota > Gammaproteobacteria > Pseudomonadales > Oleiphilaceae > Marinobacter > Marinobacter vinifirmus. The sequence goes on along the minus strand of NZ_NEFY01000001.1, from coordinate 198,143 downwards.
GTGCTATCCAGAAAGACTGCTTTCATACTTTTCTCCCGACTCAAGAACAGCACAGATTAAGGTAGACTGGGTAAAACGAGCAAATTCAGGGAGACCCACCATGGAACACGAATTCTGGCACGAGCGCTGGGAAAAGAGCCAAATCGGCTTCCACGAAGGCACCGTCAACCAGTATCTGCATGACCACTGGCCGGAACTGGCCGGTAAAGGTATAGACGCCGTCTTCGTTCCCCTGTGCGGCAAAGCCCACGACATGTGGTGGCTCCACGACCGCGGCCACCCCGTCATCGGCGTGGAACTCAGCGACATCGCCTGCAAAGACTTCTTCGAAGAAGCCCGCGAAAAAGCCATGGTCCACCCCGGCGAACCCTTCACCACCTTCAAACACGACGACCTGCAACTCTGGTGCGGCGACTTCTTCCAACTCGTCCCGGAAGACCTAAAACACATCCGCCTGGTCTACGACCGCGCAGCCCTCATCGCCCTGCCCCCGGAAATGCGCAAAGGCTACGTAGACCACCTCACCGCCATCATCCCCGACGGCACCAGAATCCTGCTGATCACCCTCGACTACGACAGCAACGAAATGAAAGGCCCTCCCTTCAACGTCAGCGACGAAGAAGTCTTCAAACTCTACGGCGAAGACTACGAAATCAACCACGTACTAAAACGTGACATGGCCCACGACAACCCCTTCGCCAAAAGAAGAGGCCTGAGAAACGGCGCCGCAGAAAGCGTCTTCACCCTCAAAAAGAAATAAGCTTTTACCACCCATAAAACAGGGAAGCCCCAAAAGGCGGCCCCACCGGGCCCCGCTCGACGTATACCGGGGCCGGATTTTTTGGGGCAAATCTGGATGTCTGAGCGCAGCGAGTTGCAGTTTGCCCCAAAAAATCCGGCCCCGGTGTACGTCAGCCCCCCAAGCCCCAGGGTTGAAACCCGCCATACCACAATTTAATGAACCGAACATGACCCCCACCTGTCCAACCCCGCAACTGTGAACTAAGCTCAAAACAAGCAGGCCGGAACGCACCGGACAACGTATACCTGCCAGAACCAACCCATTTAATTCAGCGCCAGACACACCGCCCGGAACGGCGGCGAAACAAAAACGGGGACATTGCGTGACGCTATAACAGACAAGAGAAAAGCGAGGGGCCATCTATGACCATTCTGCAGCACTTCAAAGACCGGTATGCCCAGACTCAGGAGGAAGAGTATTCCCTTGAGGAATACCTGGCAATCTGCAAACAGGACCCGACAGCATACGCCACCGCAGCCGAGCGGATGCTGATCGCCATCGGCGAACCCGAACTCATCGATACCTCCCGTGACTCTCGACTGTCACGCATCTTCTCCAACAAAGTCATCAAGCGATACCCGGAATTCGATGAGTTTTACGGCATGGAAGAAGCCGTGGAAAACATCGTGTCCTTCTTCCGCCACGCCGCCCAGGGCCTGGAGGAAAAGAAACAGATCCTGTACCTGCTCGGCCCCGTTGGCGGCGGCAAATCCTCCCTGGCCGAGAAACTCAAAGCCCTGATGCAGAAAGTACCCTTCTACGCCATCAAGGGTTCGCCGGTGAACGAAAGCCCGCTGGGCCTGTTTGACCCGGCCGAGGATGGCCCGATCCTGGAAGAAGAGTACGGCATCCCCGGCCGCTACCTGAAGAACATCATGTCGCCCTGGGCAGTCAAACGCCTGCACGAATTCGGCGGCGACATCAGCCAGTTCCGGGTGGTCAAACGCTATCCCTCGGTGCTCGACCAGATTGCCGTTTCCAAAACCGAGCCCGGCGACGACAACAACCAGGACATCTCCGCCCTGGTGGGCAAGGTCAACATCCGCATGCTGGAAGACTTCTCCCAGGACGACCCGGACGCCTACAGCTTCAGCGGCGGCCTGTGCAAGGCCAATCAGGGGTTGATGGAGTTTGTGGAAATGTTCAAGGCGCCGATCAAGGTGCTGCATCCGTTACTGACCGCCACCCAGGAAGGCAACTACAACACCACCGAAGGTATGGGCTCGGTGCCGTTTGACGGCGTTATCCTGGCCCACTCCAACGAATCCGAGTGGCAGACCTTCCGCAACAACAAGCACAACGAAGCATTCCTGGACCGGGTGTACATCGTCAAGGTGCCCTACTGTGTGCGGGTAAGCGAAGAGATCGAGATCTACCGCAAGCTGCTGAAGAACAGCTCCCTGGCAGGTGCGCCCTGCGCCCCGGACACGCTGGACATGCTCGCGCAGTTCTCCGTGCTGTCCCGCATCAAGGAGCCGGAAAACTCCAGCATCTTCTCCAAGATGAAGGTGTACGACGGCCAGAGCATCAAAGACACCGACCCCAAAGCCAAGTCCATCCAAGAGTACCGGGATGCGGCCGGGGTGATGGAAGGCATGGATGGCTTGTCTACCCGTTTCGCGTTCAAGATCCTGTCCAAGGTCTTCAACTTCGACACCACCGAAGTGGCAGCCAACCCGGTGCACCTGCTGTACGTACTGGAAAAACAGATCGAGCAGGAACAGTACCCGCCGGAGATTCAGGAAAAGTACCTGCGCTTCATCAAGGAATACCTGGCGCCCCACTACGTGCAGTTTATCGGCAAGGAAATCCAGACCGCCTACCTGGAAAGCTACAGCGAATACGGGCAGAACCTGTTCGACCGCTACGTGACCTATGCCGACCTGTGGATTCAGGACCAGGAATTCCGGGACCCGGAAACCGGCGAAATCCTGGACCGGGCCTCCATCAACGACGAACTGGAGAAGATCGAGAAACCGGCCGGCATTTCCAACCCGAAGGATTTCCGCAACGAAGTGGTCAACTTTGTCCTGCGGGCCCGGGCCAACAACCAGGGCCAGAACCCGAGCTGGCTCAGCTACGAGAAGCTGCGCAGCGTGATCGAGAAGAAGATGTTCTCGAACACCGAAGACCTGCTGCCGGTGATTTCCTTCAATCCGAAAGCTAGCCAGGAAGACCAGAAGAAGCACAAACAGTTTGTGGAACGCATGGTCGAACGTGGGTACACCGAGAAACAGGTCCGCTTGCTCGCCGAGTGGTATCTGCGTGTACGTAAGTCCCATTAACGGCCAGCGGGAGCAGACCCATGGGTATGACCCACATTGTCGACCGGCGCCTGAACGGCAAGAACAAGAGCGCAGTGAACCGGGAACGGTTCCTGCGCCGGTACCGGCACCACATCAAGAAAGCGGTGTCGGATGCCGTTCAGAAGCGCTCCATTACCGATATCGAGCGGGGCGAGAAAGTCAGCATTCCGACCCGCGACATTGAAGAACCTATCTTCCACCATGGCCAGGGCGGCCGACAGGAAGTAGTGCACCCCGGAAACCAGGAATGGGTAGCTGGAGACACCATCCCCAAACCCGACGGCGGAGGTGGGCAAGGCCAGGGCCAGGGCAAAGCCAGCCCCGATGGCGAAGGCATGGACGAGTTCGCTTTTCAGATCACCCAGGAAGAGTTTCTCGACTTCCTGTTTGACGATCTGGAGCTGCCCAACCTGGTCCGCAAAAAGCTCAAGGACACCGAAGCGTTCAGTTACGTGCGCTCCGGCTTCACCACCCAGGGCGTCCCCGCCAAACTGGATGTGGTGCGTTCGTTAAGGGGGGCCCATGCCCGACGCCTGGGCCTGGGCGGCGCCCGCAAGAAGAAAATCCGGGGTCTAGAAGCCCAGCTGGCCGCGCTAAAATCGGCTCCTGAGGAACTGGATCCGGCCTTCAGCCACGCTGACCAGATCAACGTACTTGAGGAGGAGATCGCCCGCCTGAAAGCCAACGTGCGGCGCATTCCGTTTATTGATGAAATCGACCTGCGCTACCGGCAGCACGTGAAGCAGCCCAAACCGGCCACCAGTGCGGTGATGTTCTGCCTGATGGACGTGTCCGGCTCGATGACCCAGATGCACAAGGACATCGCCAAGCGCTTCTTTATCCTGCTGTATCTGTTCCTGAAGAAGAACTACAAGAAAATCGATGTGGTGTTTATCCGGCACCACACCAGCGCCAAAGAGGTCGATGAAGAAGAGTTCTTCTACAGCCGGGAAACCGGCGGCACCATTGTCTCCAGCGCCCTGAAACTGATGCACCGGATCATTGACGCCCGCTACTCCCCGGCGGAATGGAACATCTACGCCGCCCAGGCCTCAGACGGCGACAACTGGAACGACGACTCCCCGGTGTGCAGCAAACTGCTCTCGGAGCGTATTCTGCCGCTGGTGCAGTACTACTCCTACATCGAGATCACCCCCCAGGACCACCAGATGCTCTGGTATGAGTACGAGAAAATCCTGGCGCAGTTCCCGCAAAGTTTTGCCATGCAGCAGATTGCAGACCCTGCTGACATTTATCCGGTATTCCGACAGTTGTTCGAGAGGAAAGCGGCATGAGCAGCCTGATTGATCGCCCGAACGCACCGGAGAGCGAACAACCCGAGGCAGGAACACCTATTTCCACCGGCTCGGAGTGGACCTTTGAGCTGATCCAGAAGTACGACGAAGAAATTGCCCAATGCGCCGCCGAGTTCGGTCTGGACACCTACCCGAACCAGATTGAAGTGATTACCGCCGAGCAGATGATGGACGCCTACAGCTCTGTGGGCATGCCGGTGGGTTATCACCACTGGTCGTTCGGCAAGCAGTTTCTGCAAACCTCCAAGGGCTACCAGCGGGGCCAGATGGGCCTGGCCTACGAGATTGTGATCAACTCCAACCCCTGCATCGCCTACCTGATGGAGGAGAACACCCTGCCCATGCAGGCACTAGTGATTGCCCACGCCAGTTACGGCCACAACTCCTTCTTCAAGGGCAACTACCTGTTCCGCACCTGGACCGATGCCAGTGCCATCATCGATTACCTGGTGTTCGCCCGCAACTATGTGTCGGAGTGTGAGGAGCGCTACGGCGTGGATGCCGTGGAAGAAATTCTCGACTCCTGCCATGCCCTGATGAACTACGGCGTTGACCGCTACAAGCGCCCGGCCCCGATTTCAGCCGCAGAGGAAGCCCGCCGGCAGAAGGAGCGGGAAGAATACGAGCAGCGGCGCATCAACGATCTGTGGCGAACCATACCGAAAGCCTACGAGGATGAAGACACCGTTCACCGCCGGCCCCGTTACCCGGCAGAGCCCCAGGAGAACCTGCTGTACTTCATCGAGAAGAACGCGCCACTGCTGGAGACCTGGCAGCGGGAGCTGGTGCGCATCGTGCGCAAGCTGGCCCAGTACTTTTATCCCCAGCGCCAGACCCAGGTGATGAACGAGGGTTGGGCTACCTTCTGGCATTACACCCTGCTGCACCGGATGTATGAGAAAGGCCTGGTCACCGACGGCTTTATGCTGGAATTCCTGCAAAGCCACACGGCGGTGGTGTACCAGCCGCCGTTCAACAGCCCCTGGTATTCCGGCATCAATCCTTACACCCTGGGCTTTTCCATTTTCACCGACCTGCGGCGGATCTGCGAGAACCCCACCGATGAAGACCGCGAATGGTTCCCGGACATCGCCGGCAAAGACTGGCTGGAAACCGTGCATTTCGCCATGCGTAACTTCAAGGACGAGAGTTTTATCCAGCAGTTCCTGTCGCCCAAGGTGATGCGCGATCTCAAACTCTTCGCGATCGAAAACGACGACCAGGAAGACCACTACACCGTCACCGCCATTCACGACGACCCGGGCTACCGGGTTCTCCGGGAAAAGCTGGCCCGCCAGTACAACCTCAGTTACCGGGAACCGAACATACAGGTGTGGAATGTGGATGTGCGCGGCGACCGCTCACTAACCCTGCATCACATCCCGGTGGACCGGGTGCCGCTGGGGCAGGAAACCGACGAAGTACTCCGGCACGTGCACCGGTTGTGGGGGTTTGATGTACACCTGGAAAGCGTGGATGAGGGCAGAATCGTAGCGGCGCATCACTGCCCTCCCCGTAACGACGACGCCGCCGACGACTAAACCGGGAAACTGGCCTTGGCCCGCAACCCGCCCAGTGGCGAGGGGCCAAGGTTCAGGCTGCCGCCGTAGAGCTCCACCAGCTCCTTCACAATCGCCAGGCCAAGGCCGGAGCCGGAGCGGCTTTCATCCAGCCGGGCGCCCCGGGTAAGGGCCTGTTCAATGTCGTCGGCCGACAAGCCCGGACCATCGTCCTCGATCACCAGTTCCAATCCTTCCACACCAAGCCGGGCAGAGAAACTTACCCGTTTTTCGGCCCAGTTGATGGCATTTTCCAGAAGGTTACCGGCAATTTCCTGGAGATCCTGCTGTTCAAAGCGGACCATGCCGGAACCGTTGATATGCGGATCAAGAACCAGCCCCCGACGCCCGGCGAGTGTATCCAGGGCGGACAGTACCGGCTCCAGCGCTTCAGCCAGGTCCACACCGGCCAATGCCGCCGGCCCGGCGGCGGAAGCCCTGGCCAGGTGATGGCGCACGGCGTCGTCAATGCGGGCCAGCTCGGTACGGAACGCGGTTCTTTGCTCATCCGGCAATTTGTCACTCAGGGTGGTCAGCACCGATACCGGCGTTTTCAGCGCATGGGCCAGGTTACCGGCGGCGGTGCGGCCCCGGTCAATCAGCACCTGGTCGCGCTGAAGCACCTGGTTCATGGCATCCGCCAGCTTTGCCAGTTCATCCGGCAGGTCCGTAGTCAGGGAACGGGCCCGGCCCGCTTCCATGGCGCGCAGATCCTGCTCAAGCCGCCGTAATGGAGCCAGCCCCCAGCGAATCTGAAGGCCTATCATCAATAACAGCAAGACCCCCAGGGTGGTCAGCGATATCGACAGCAACCGGTTAAACCGCGACACCTGGGTATCCACTTCCGACAGGTCAGCCGCAACAGACACCGACAACCAGCCATCAAAGGCCGGTAACTGAACATCCCGCTCTACCAGGCGGAGCCTCTGCTCCCGCGGCCCCGGAACGTCCACCCAGTCCGGCCCGCGGCCACTGACCTGGGGCAAGCGCTGATCCCACAACGAACGGGAAGTGATAACCTGGCCGCTGTTATCGTTTACCTGCCAGTACCATCCGGAGTACGCCCGCTCAAAGCGGGGATCACCCAGCTGCGAACCCGGGGTCAGTTCACCGGTTTGCGGGTCGAATTCGATGCCGGCAATCACTACGTTCAGGAAGGACAGCAGACGCTCGTCGAAGGACTGGCTCACGGTCTGCCGGACATTCCAGGCCAGCAGGGCACCCGCCAGGGGTAAGATAACCAGCACCAGAACCAGCGCGGACACCAGCATTCGAACCGCCACAGGCCAACGGCGCAGGCGCGTGAGCATCAGGCCGGTTCCCCGCCACCACGCATCCGGTAACCCTGCCCGCGTACGGTTTCGATGACATCGGCACCGAGTTTGCGCCGTAACCGGCTCACCTGCACATCGATCACATTGGAATCCGGCTCCTGGTCGCCGTCATAGACATGCTCGGACAACTCGGTTCGGGAAACAATTCTGGGTGCCGCATGGATCAGGCGCGACAACAGCCGGAACTCCTGGGCTGTCAGAGACACCGGCATGCCGGAACGGGTAACCTGCCCTGCGTGGGTATCAAGCGCTATGTCGCCCACGGTAATCACCGGGTGGGCATGGCCATGGGCCCGGCGCACAAGGGCCCGCAGGCGGAACAGGATTTCGGCGGTTTCAAAGGGTTTGGTGACATAGTCATCGGCACCGGCGGAAAAACCGGCCGCTTTGTCAGACCACCGTTCCCGGGCGGTCAGAATCAATACCGGCAAATCAATGCCCCGTGCCCGCCAGCCGGCCAACCACTGGCTACCGTTACCATCGGGCAAGCCGAGATCGAGCACCACCGCATCGTAGCGCTCGGTACTCACCAGGAAATCTGCGCTGCGGCCGTCCCCGGCCACTTCCACCAGCAACCCGGCTTCGCGCAGGGCACCAGCCAGGCCTTGTGCCAGTGCGGTATCGTCTTCAACCAGGAGAATCTTCATCGTCGCTCCATGCCCCGGATATTCCGACCCTCAACCTCCAGAACCTCGCCAGTCCGGGCGTTCACCTCAAACTCCACCACCTGCCCCTGGGGGCCCAGCAGTTCGATCTCATAAATAATCTCGCCGTCGTCTTTCTCGATATCCACATCAATCACATCCCCGACCCAGTCCCGGGCCAGGCTGTCGAGAATCTCGCTCAGGGGTTTGATGCGGCCGGCTTCCACCTCATGGTGCAGGCGACGCCAGTCATCGTCGGCGCAGGCGACCTGCGCAAAGGGCAGGGCACCCGCGACAAGCAGCGCCAGCAGGAACGCCCGAACCACCCGGCGGGAAAACCGGTCTGCGGGCAATAAGGGTGGAGAAAAACGGTCTTTGTCCATGCTCATTATGGTGACAAAAGTCAGATGAACGAATCATGAATGAGCCTATCACGATGCTGAAAGCCCTGCCCCGTTAATCTGGCCCCAGGCTGGTAGCCAACAGGGCAGAACCGGCAGGTTTCAAAACACAGAGAAACAAGGAGCACACCATGAAAAAGACCCTTACCATCGTATTGATCAGCGGCCTTATCGCAGCCCCCGCAGCCTTTGCCAAGGGCAGCTTTGAAGACGCCGAACGCATGCTGCAGGTTGGCAGTGACTACGGCATCACCAACTTCCAGAGCATCGAGTTTGACGACGACCGGGCCGATGACATCGAGATCGAGGGCTGGATGGGCCAGGACTGGTTTGTGGAACTGGACCTGAACGGTAACGGTGACATCGAGCGGGAACAGCGCCGCAAGCCCAAAGGCGAGTCGTATGGCCTGACCGCGCAGGAAGTCCAGGTCTTTCTGGATGCCGCCCGCGGGCAGGGCATGGAAACCATCGAAGAGCTGAAAATCAAGCGTAACGGCGACATCGAGGTAGAAGGCAACGATGACAGCGGCCGGGAGCTGGAAGTGGACTTCCGTACCGGCAGCCTGGACCCCGTGAAGGTCGAGCGGGACAACTAAACCGAACCTTGAAAGCGCCTCTAGCCACCCTGCTCACCGGCCAGATAGCAGGGTGGCTGGACAATCGTCTTACCACCTCGGTTTTTGATCGTTTGCGGGCCGCTTAGCCAGTATACTTGCAGGCAACAACCATAAATTGAACGACTGGCGGAGAACACAACGGAATGAAACGGCTCGCAACACTGGACGCCTCCTGGCTGGCTGTGGAATCTGAAGACACCCCGATGCACGTGGGCACCCTGCAGATTTTTTCATTGCCGGAAGGCGCACCGGAAACCTTCCTGCGGGACATGGTTGCCCGCATGAAAGATGCCGGTGATGTAGCACCACCCTGGGGTTACAAGCTGGCCTGGTCGGGTTTTCTCGGACGACTGCTTGCCCCGGCCTGGAAGGTCGACAAGGATATCGACCTCGACTACCACGTACGCCACTCTGCCCTGCCCCGTCCGGGCGGCGAACGGGAACTGGGTATCCTGGTGTCGCGCCTGCATTCCAATCCGCTGGATTTCTCCCGCCCCCTGTGGGAATGCCACGTAATTGAAGGGCTGGAGAACAACCGCTTTGCCCTGTACACCAAGATGCACCATTCCATGATTGACGGCATCAGCGGCGTGCGGCTGATGCAACGGGTGCTGACCACCGATCCGGACCGGGTCAATATGCCGCCGCCCTGGACCGTGCGCCCTGAGCGGCGCCGTGGCAGCAAAACCGACCCGGAGGCGAGCGTGCCTGCAGCTGTTTCCCAGGCCATGGATGCCCTGAAACTGCAGGCCGACATGGCGCCACGCCTGTGGCAGGCCGGCAACCGCCTGGTGCATTCGGTTCGCCACCCGGAAGATGGCCTGACCGCACCGTTTACCGGCCCGGTCTCTATCCTGAACCACCGGGTTACCGGCCAGCGTCGCTTTGCCACCCAACATTACCAGCTGGACCGCCTGAAAGCCCTGGCCCAGGCGTCCGGCGGCTCCCTGAACGATATTGTGCTGTACCTGTGCGGCACCGCACTGCGCCGGTTCCTGCTGGAGCAGGACAGTGTGCCCGCCATCCCCCTGACCGCGGGCATTCCCGTCAATATCCGCCCGGCGGATGACGAAGGAACCGGTACCCAGATCAGCTTCATGATTGCCTCCCTGGCCACTAACGAGGCCGACCCGCTGAACCGCTTGCAGCAGATCAAGGCTTCTACCCGCCGGGCCAAGGAACACTTGCAAAAGCTGCCCAAGAGCGCATTGACCCAGTACACCATGCTGCTGATGTCACCCTATATTCTGCAGCTGATGTCGGGGCTGGGCGGCCGCATGCGGCCGGTGTTCAACGTAACCATCTCGAACGTGCCGGGGCCGGAAAAAACCCTGTACTACGAGGGTGCAAAGCTCGAAGCCATGTTCCCGGTCTCGTTGATTGCCCACGGCGGCGCCCTCAACATCACCTGCCTGAGCTATGCCGGCTCACTGAACTTCGGGTACACCGGTTGCCGGGACACCCTGCCGAGCATGCAGAAGCTGGCGGTGTACACCGGTGAGGCACTGGATGAACTGGAAAGCCTGGTGCTGCCGCCCAGGCCGAAGAAGCCGCGGTCAACGGCAAAGAAGAAAAAGCCTGAGGCCTGATTAAAACCTGAGGCCCGATTAAAGTGCGGTGCCGGATTCACTCTGCCAGTGTCCGGCACCCACGAAGATCATCTGCAGGAAGCGGGACGTGCGCTTGCGTACCTGGCCAACCTGGTAGTCATCATCCGCAGCGATACTGAGCAGGTCCGTCAGGCTGAAGGCAACGGTACGAACCACCAGGTCACAGGTCATATCCAGGTCGGCATCGCTCAGATGCTGCATCAGCCGAAGCCGGCGCAGATCGTTGGCAAGCTCACTGGCAAAGAACCGCATTTCACTGCGAATCCCTTCCTGAACCGCCCGGCTTTCACCCGCCAGCCCCTGGGCCATAAACATGAAGAAACTGCGATTGGCCTGGGCATGGGCTACGAATATACCCACGGACTCCTCGATCAGCTTGTCTGCCTGCAATACATTCCCCCTGGCCTCACGCATCATCCGGCGTAACACCAGCCCCAGCTCGTCCACCAGCTGCAGGCCCAGGTCGTCCATGCTCCGGAAGTGGCGATAAAATGATGTAGGCACCACCCCCGCCTGACGAGTCACCTCCCGGATACCCAGGCTGGCAAAATGCCGCCCCTTACCCACCAGCTCCAGGGCTGCACTCATCAGTTTTTCCCGGGTTTCTCCCGGCCTGCGCCGTTGTTTGTCTGCCATCTTTTACCCGTACCGCGTTTATCAGGTTCACAAGTGTACACATTAGACCGTAGAAAAACCCTTCCAGCTTGTCATTTCGAGCCAACACTCCGGGCAGGTAATTGTTGAAAGTCAAACTTGTGTGTACAGTCGTACACATTAGTGAACACTTGTACACATAGACCCGTACAAGGCACCCGACAAACACGGAGAACGAACATGCTGGCACGACTGACACAAACCAAGGCATTGCACTGGCTTGGCCGGCAATTACTGAACCGGGACGACCCCGCTGCCTGGCTGGACCCCCTCGCGGGCGCCATTAATCCGATGTGGGTACAGGAGTACACACCTGCCCGGGTAGAACGCATTATGGCCGAAACCGCCGACACCAAAACCTTCGTACTCAAGCCCGCCAGCCGGTGGACCGGCTTCGACGCCGGGCAGCATGTGAACATCTGTACCGAGATCGACGGTATTCGGCGCACCCGCACCTTCAGCCTGTCCAGCTCACCGGAGCTATGGCACAAACAGGGCCTGATTACCCTGACCATTAAACGCCTGCCGGGCGGCCTGGTGACCAACTGGCTGCACGACTCCCTGAGCGAAGGCGATATCCTCGGCCTGGCCGATGCCTTCGGGGAGTTCCTGGTTCCGCAGCCCGCCAAACCCGTGCTGTTTATCGCCGGCGGCAGCGGCATTACCCCGGTTCTCAGCCAGCTGGAAACCATGGCCGCCAGCCACTACCCGGCGCCGGTTACCCTGCTGTATTTCGTGCGTACCGGTAACGACATTATTGGCCGGGAAAAACTGGAGGCCATCGCCGCCCGTTATCCCGGGCTGAACCTGAACATCATTGCCACCCATGAAGGCAAGGAACCCCGCTTCCTCTGCGATGCAGACCTGGAAGCGATTGACGGGCTGAAGGAACGCGAAGCCTACCTGTGCGGCCCGAAAGGCCTGATGGACCTTGCGACGGAATTGCTGCAGCAGCGTGGCCTGGCAGAATCGCAGATGCACAGCACGTTTTTTGCGCCCCCTGCCCCGGCCGCCCTGGATAACGACCAGCTGGGTGGTGAGGTCAGCTTTACCCGCAGCAGCGTGAATGTGGGCTCCGAAGGCGATGCCAACCTGCTGGAAATTGCCGAAGCCGCAGGCCTCAAGCCCCGTTACGGCTGCCGCATGGGCATCTGCCACCAGTGCAGCTGCCGCAAGACCAGCGGCACCGTGGTTAACCGTTTGACCGGCAAGGTATCCGGCCCCGGCGAAGAAAGCGTCCAGCTTTGTGTTTCCGTGCCCCGCGGGCCGGTTCAGATAGACGTATAACCCAAAATTTTTGCGTTGCGGCCGGAGAGCCGCAAGGAGAAAGCACCATGAAAAAGCTTAGCGAAGAACAACTGAACGGCCTCCAGCAAGACCTGGATGCCATCCGCGATGAAGTGCTGGCCGACCTGGGCGAGCGGGATGCCACCTACATCCGCAAGATCATCCGCCTGCACCGCACCCTGGAAGTGGGTGGCCGGGTGATGATGCCTTTCGGTTTCATCCCGCCGGTCTTTGTAGCGGCCACTGCCAGCCTGGGTATCGCCAAGATCCTGGAAAACATGGAAATCGGCCATAACGTGATGCACGGCCAGTACGACTGGATGAACGACCCGGCCCTGAACTCCCAGACCTACGAATGGGACACCGTTTGCACCAGCGAATCCTGGCGCCAGACCCACAACTACGAGCACCACACCTACACCAACATCATCGGCAAGGACCGGGATTACGGCTATGCCGTGCTGCGCCTGAGCGATGATGTTAAATGGCACCCGGGGCACCTGCTGCAGTTCGTGAACTACATCCTGCTGACGGTACTGTTCCAGTGGGGTGTGGGCGTGCATGAGCTGGAGAGCGAGAAAATTCGCCGGGGTGAGTTACGCTGGCGCGACAAGTTACCCTTCCTGAAAGACTTCGCCCGCAAGGGTGGCCGCCAGGCCTTCAAGGATTACGTTTTCTTCCCGCTGCTGACCCTGCCGGTTGCGCCGGTTGTGCTGGCCGGTAACGTGGGCGCCAACCTGATCCGGAACATCTGGGCCTCCACGGTGATTTTCTGCGGGCACTTCACCCAGGATGCGGAAACCTTTACCGAGGAAGAGTGCGAGGGCGAGAGCAAGGGCCACTGGTACCTGCGTCAGCTAAGCGGCTCATCCAACTTTACCGGCGGCAAGTGGCTGCATGTGCTGAGCGGTCATCTGAGTTACCAGGTGGAACACCACGTATTCCCGGACCTGCCAGCCCACCGTTACCCGGAGATTTCCGCGAAGGTACAGGAAGTGTGCAAGAAGTATGACATTCCGTATAACACCGGCAGCTTTGCCAAACAGTACGGCACCGTGCTGAGCCGGATAGCCCGTTTCTCCCTGCCGGATGCGGTCAGAACCCGCCTGGAACAGCGGGGAAGTGGCCAGCTTCAGGCAATCTGAAGCAGGCGAACCAACTGTGGCCGGTGCTGATCGCGGATCACATCGGCCAGGGTGTATTTATCGAGCACATCCAGGAACGCATTCAAGGCTTCGCTGAACATGTGCTTGAGGCCGCACACCGGGGTAATCTTGCAGGCATTGTTGGAGGACAGACATTCCACAATACTCAGATCCTGCTCGGTTTCCCGCACCAGGATTCCCACATTGATTTCGTCCGGGGACCTGTGCAGGCGCATGCCGCCTTTCTTGCCGCGTACAGTCTCTATGTAGCCTTTCTTGTTCAGCTGGTGCACCACCTTCATCAGGTGGTTCTTGGAAATTTCGTAGCTGTCGGCGATTTCCTGGATAGTCGCCAGCCGGTCACCCTGTTCGGCCAGATAGATCAGAACCCGGAGTGAATAGTCTGTGTAACGGGTGATATGCATTTAATGCTCCAAGGGGCCGTGCGGTTCAGCAGGACGGCCGGCTTATCAAGTAAGCGGCGATTGCCGAAAGACACAGGCCGGAAATTGTCAGTACCAGCAGGGGCGAGCCGAGCGCCAGCAGCATAGTCCAGCTCAGAACCATCATTCCCAGGGCCAGCAGTTTCGCTTTCAGGGGGATGGCTCGCCGTTCCCGCCACTGTTCAATGGCAGGGCCAAACGCCGGGTGCTGCTCCAGCCACAGGGCAAACGCCGGCGACCCTTTGCTGGCAAAAAAGGCGGCCAGCAACACAAAGGGCGTGGTCGGAAGCAAAGGCAACACTACGCCAGCTAACCCGAGCAATGCCGAGATATACGCAAGAATCCGGAAACCGGTTTTGTTTGGCTGTGCGGCCATCATGCGGGCCTCGTGACCGTTCATACCTGTATCCATTCTACCGTGATTAAGGAATAGGGTCTTGCTTTCAGTTTAGCGCCTATAACCTGCATAAAAAATACCCATTAATGGTTGTACGGTGGTAGCGGTGTTTATCCTTACCCAGGTCTCGGAATCTGTCTCAGGCTTTGCCATACTGCATCTATACTCATAACCATGTGTTGCAACAGGAATCCCCCAGATGCCCGCAAACCAACTGACAGACCGCTTCGGCCGCACGGTGAACTATGTTCGCCTGTCGGTGACGGATCGCTGTGACTTCCGTTGTGTTTACTGTATGGCTGAAGAGATGGTGTTTCTGCCCCGCAGCCAGATTCTCTCGCTGGAAGAGATTGCCCGGGTGGCCCGTAACTTTGTGGATCTTGGCACCGAGAAGATCCGCCTGACCGGGGGTGAGCCCCTGGTTCGCAAGGGTGTCCTGGACCTGGTCAGGGAAATCGGCAGTTATGGCCTGCGGGACTTCGCGATGACCACCAACGGCAGCCAGTTACCGGAGATGGCGGATGAGCTGCGCCGGGGTGGGCTGCACCGCCTTAATATCAGCCTGGATTCACTGGATGCTGACAAGTTTCACCGTATAACCCGCACCGGCAAATTGAGCCAGGTGCTTGATGGCATTGAAGCCGCCCGGGAGGCGGGCTTTCGGGGTATCAAGCTGAATACGGTGGTGATGAAGGGCCGGAACGACGTGGAAGTGCCGGAACTGATCGAGTTCGCCCGGAAGAAGCAGCTGGATATCACGTTTATCGAGGAGATGCCGCTGGGGGAAATTTCCGAGCACGACCGTGGGCTGGCCCTGTGTACCAGTGCCGAGGTGCGGGACATTATCCGCCAGCGCCATGAGCTGATTCCCGCTACCGAGGATTCCGGCGGGCCTGCGCGCTATTACCGGATGCCGGACAGTCCGGTTCGGGTGGGTTTTATTTCTCCGCATTCCCATAATTTCTGCGACACCTGTAACCGGGTTCGGGTTACGGTGGAGGGGCGGCTTTTGCTGTGCCTGGGGAATGAGCATTCGATGGATTTGCGGGAGGTTCTGCGGGAGTTCCCCGGGGATGATGAGAAGCTTCGGCAGGCGATTATTTCGGCGATGGATTTGAAGCCGGAGCGGCATCACTTTTCTTCGGAGGGGGAGGTGCAGATTCTTCGGTTTATGAATATGACCGGCGGCTAGTTCGGAGTGGGAGCAGGTAAGAAACCTTCTCCCAAAAACCGCTCCTTGCGGCACTTCCCTGTGGCGCTTCTGCTCCGCCATCCATGGCTCCGCAAATTTTTGTGAGAAGGTTTCTTACCTGCTCTGCCGGCTTCCCTGCCAGATTCCAAAAGCATTTATCCGCGTAGTTAATCAGCGCCTTCGCTTAGTGCTCCATATTGTGACCGCTGTGGTCTTCTTCCATGTTGTCGTCGCCAGCCATTCCGGCTTCTTCAGCCATGTCCATATCGTGTCCATCATGCATACCTTCCATGCCACCCATGTCGTGCATGGTCATGCCGGCGTTGAGGTGGTCCATAGTGATATCTGCGAAGGCAAAGACTTCTCCGCCGTGCTCTGAGGCAAAGTCAGCCGCTTCGGTCTCGGTGGCGAAGGAGGCCAGGGTCGGGCCCATGGCGCCGGTGCGTTCGGAGCCGACGACGTAGAAGGCTCCACGGGCGTCGATCAGTTGGGTGTCGTCCGGGTGTTCCCAGTCGGTCTGGGCCATGTTGTGGACGTACAGGGTGTGATCGCGGTTTTCGTTTTCCGGCTGCAGGAACCAGGCGAACATGTCTTTGGTGGAGCAGAATTTGCGGGTGTGCTGTTCGCGCTCGGTGAAGGCCTGGCCTTTGGGGCCCGGGAAGTTGGTGATGACCATGCCGCATACGTGGCATTCGTCGCCGGATTCGAAATGGACAGGGTCGGGCTTGGCGACGACTTCCTGTTCACCGCCGGAGCAACCGGCGAGGATGACGGCAGCCAGGGCGGCGAGGAGCCATTTGCTGAAGTGGGTTGTCATGGGTCAGTGCTCTCCGGTAAGGGTCAGATTCTTCGGTTTTTGAACAGTAACAGGGCGCCGCCCAGGGGAACGGCACACCACACCAGCAGGCCGAGCCACAGGCCGCCGGCGCCGATGGGCAGGTCGGAGCCCAGGCTGAGGACACCGCTCAGCTGGCTGCTGTCGCCAAAGGCGACGATGTTGAGCAACCGGTAGATGTCGGTGGGGTTGAGCATCAGCAGCCAGGGCAGTAACTCGGGGTTGAGTTTGCCTTCGCTGGCCACCAGGACGCCCAGCAGCATCAGGTCAAAGATCAGGACAAAGAAGAACCAGATGGCCAGGGCCATGCCGGCGGCGACGGGCTTTTCGCTGACCCGCACGCTGACCAGGTACGCCAGGGCGATGAAGCCCCAGCCCAGCAGGATGGTAGAGCCGATGAAGCGCCCCATGGCCACGGCCAGGGCGCCGATGCCGACGTCTTCTACCAGGAGGGCAATGGCAATGCCCGCTACGCCAAAGCCGATCAGGGTGGCGAGGGCGAGGGTCAGGCCATGGCCCATGAATTTGCCCAGCAGCAGCTGGCTTTTGCTCAGCGGGTAGGTCATCAGCAGCAACAGGGTGCCGCCCTCTTCTTCACCGACGATGGCATCGTAGGCCAGCAGCAGGGCGATCAGGGGAATCAGGAAGATACCCAAGCTGGCCAGGCTGGCGATGGTGGCGGGGGTGGAGGCGTAGCCTACCTGCCCGGAAGCGGCCGCGCCGAACCAGGCAATACCCAGTGCCAGGGTGGCGAAGACCACAGAGATTGCTACCAGCCAGCGGTTGCGCAGGCTGTCGCTCAGTTCTTTTCGGGCGATGGTCCAGATTGCGTTCATTGGCTGCCTCCACGATGTGCCAGGCCGCCGGAGCCGATGAAGTGCACGTAGATGTCTTCAAGGCTGGGCTGGTGAATGCCCAGGTCGGCTACTTCGCCGGAGTTCATCAGGGTCTGGATCAGGGGCATTTTTTCCAGGGGTCTCACGTCTACCTGCAGTCGTCCGTTATCGGTTTTCATCATCAGGCCGGTGCTCTCCCCTGCCTGTTCGATCACTTTTTCGAGCGCCGCCAGGCTGTTGCTGGGCAACAGGCTCAGGGTAACCGGCATGTTGGCTTGCTGCCTCAGGGATGGCAGGTCGCCGGCGGCTTTCAGGGCGCCTTCGGTCAGAATGGCGGCGCGGTCGATGTAAGGTTCAACACCCGGCAGTACGTGGGAGCACAGTACGATGCCTGTGCCTTCGTCGCGCAGGTCACGCAACAACCGGTACAGGTCTGCGGTGGCCACCGGGTCGAGGCCGACGGTGGGTTCGTCCAGCATCAGCAGTTTGGGCTTGCCGAGCAGGGCCTGGGCCAGGCCCAGGCGCTGGCGCATGCCTTTGGAATAGGTTTTGGTGCGGGCGTCCATGGCGTCACCAAGGCCCACCTGTTTCAGCAGTTCCGGCACCTGGCGCAGAGGCGCACCTTTCAGGCGGGCGAAGTGGCTGAGAATTTCCCGGCCGGTCAGCTGCGGGTAGAACATCACGTTCTCCGGCAGGTAGCCGATATGCTGGGTCACGTTCGGGTCGCCAGCCTCGCCATCGAGGACTGACACATTGCCTTCGGTAGGCTTCATCAATCCCAGGATCAGTTTGATCGAGGTGGTCTTGCCAGCCCCGTTGTGGCCGAACAGGCCGAGGATTTCTCCCGGTTCCAGCCGCAGGTCAACACCGTGCAGCACCGTCGCCTTGTCGTAACGGTGGCTGACGTTCTCAAGTCGAAAACAGTTCATCGGATCTCCGATTCCAGGTACTCGGGAATTCGCATCAGCGGATGGGGGTCACTCACACCGGCAGATTTCACTACCGGGAAGGCATCCTGCACCCAGCGCAGGGTGTCGACCGCAGGGCTGAACATCAGCACCTTGGCTTCCGGGTATTTCCACAGCAGCCGGTCCACGTTGTCGTTGGGCTCATAGGGTACATCGCCCAGGCCGTCCTGGTTGCGGTCCCAGCCCAGGTAGTCACTCCAGAAATTGCCTTTGCCTTCTTTGGCCCAGGACTGGGTGCGGGTGGCCACATACTTGACCTGGCGCTCGTTGTTCACGAAGGCGTTGTTGAAAACTTCGTTGTCTTCCGAGCCGGCGGTCAGGTGAATGCCGATGTTGCTGTCGGCAAACAGGTTGCCTTCGAAGGTGTTATACAGGGAGTTATAGATAAACACGGCCTTGCCTTCGCCCCCGGTAATCATCACGTCACCGGTCTGCCCTTCAGACACGCCCTTCACCACGTTGCCCCGCAATGTGGAGTTGGTGATGAAGTTCATCAGGATTCCGTAGTTCTGGTCGTCTTCCGAGCGGTTGTTGATGACGGTCAGGCGCTTGCTCTGCATCAGGGCATAGCCGGTGCGGGTGCCTCGGGTAAGGTTGCCTTCCAGCAGGTTGTTCATGGAATACATGTAGTGGATGCCATACCGCAGATCCGTCATCACATTGTTGAGGATCTTGTTGTTATTGGCGGTTTCGATGTAGATGGCATCACGGGTCTGGCTGATGTCGTTGTCTTCAATCAGCGCCCCGGTGGTATTGAACAGGTGGATACCGTTGCCCCGGTCCTGGGACCGCAGGCTGATATCGCCTCGAATTCGGTTGTTGCGCACCGTCACATCCGGTGTCGCATCCAGCCAGATGCCGAAAGCCGGCCCCTGCAGCTGGTTGTTCTCGATGGTGGATCCCCTGGCTTCCCGGGCGACAAAAATGCCCGCGTCCAGTTCGTTCAGGTCCTTGCCCCAGTTGCGCACCGTGCAGCCGGATAAAGTGACGTTCTCGGCCAGGATATGCACAGCGTTGCCCTTGCCCCCGCCATCAATCACAGTGTCTGGCGCGCAGGACACAGTAACACCCGGCACCCTGACAGCCAGTGGCGAAAGTGTTTCGGGAGGAAGTTCGATGGCCGAACCCGGTTCCAGGTTATCAAGCTGCTGTTGCAGGTTCGCATGAGCGGCAAGCGATAAAAGAGCGACTGACAGGGCCACCCCATAACGCAGAATCTGGTACATCAAATGTTCTCGGAAAAAGGTGAAGGCAGGAGCCCCGAAACCGGGACTCCTTGCCAGGAGCAGTGATCAGGCCTTTTCGACCAGCATACGACCGCCCATTTCCATGTGCAGCGCATGGCAGAACCAGTTGCAGTAGTACCAGTACACACCGGGCTTGCCGGCCGTAAAGGTAACAGACGATGTCTGCTGCGGGCTGATTTCCATGCTTACACCGTGGTTAACCATACAGAAGCCGTGGGTTACGTCTTCGATGGTATCCAGGTTGGTTACGGTCACCGTCACTTCGTCACCTTCTTTCACCTTGAACTCGGTCATACCGAACTGCGGCGCTACAGAGGTCATGTAAACACGAACCTTGTTGCCGTCGCGGATAACCTTGTTGTCGGCTTCCAGGGTGATGCCGTCTTTCTTGGCACGCTCCACGGTCGGGGCGAAGAAGGCATCGTCACGTTCCCAGATCTTCTTGGTCTTGATCTGGTCACGACGCACCAGGATGCAGTCGTGCGGCTCGGCAAAGGTCGGGCCGTCGTGTACCAGCTTCATTTCCTCACCGGAAATGTCGATCAGCTGGTCGTTCTCCGGGTGCAGCGGGCCAACCGGCAGGAAGCGGTCCTTGGAGAACTTGGACAGTACCACCAGCCACTTGCCGTCGGCATCGCGGGACTCGGTCAGAGACGCGTGGTTGTGGCCCGGCTGGTAGTGAACATCCAGCTTCTGGCGGATGTAGTTCACCTCTTCGCCATTGTAGTGCTTGATGGCATCGGCAATGTTCCACTTACATACCTGGCTGTCGATAAACAGCGTGGTATAGGCGTTGCCACGACCGTCAAAGGTGGTGTGCAGGGGCCCGAGGCCGAGCTCGGGTTCTGCCACAATAGTATCCCGCAGCTCGATCTTGTCATCGAACAGGTCGTCCAGCTTGTCGATCTGGATGACCGAGGCGGTCGGAGACAACTTGCCGTTGGCGATGAAGTACTTGCCATCCGGAGAGGTGTTCAGACCGTGCGGGTTCTTCGGTACCGGGATGTAACGGGTAACGTCGGACTTGCCGCGGCCGTCTACAACCGGAACCTTGGAGTCGCCGATGGTCTTGAAGTTACCGGCCTTGATGGCGGCTTCAATACGCTCGACGTTGAACACAACGACCCAGTCGCGGTCGTTACGCATGGTGCCGGCCAGGTCGTTGGCTTTCTCGGAGTTGTAGCAGGTAGAGGCTGCGTACTTACCGGTGTAGTCGGCATCGGTGTTATCCAGGTTGCCGTCTACGATGACCTGCCAGGCTACTTCCATGGTGTCCGCGTCGATCGCGTTGAACATGGTGTAGCTGTTTTCCAGGCTGTATTCGCTGCCGTCGTTCGGCTGCGGAATGACAAACTCGGCGTTGCAGAAGACATACTTGGTGCGCGGCACTTTCTGCAGACGCAGACCGTGAATGGCCTGGACGTTCGGAATATGGGTAATCTTGTCCGTCTTCATGATGTCCAGACGGATACGGGCTACACGGGTGTTGGCCTTGTCGTTGATGAACAGGTACTTGCCATCATAACGGCCATCTTCCATGGAGATGTGCGGGTGGTGGCAGTCGCCGTTCAGGTACTGCTGGTCGCCGCCGAGAATTTCTTTACTCTCGTTGGTGATACCCCAGCCAGTAGCCGGGTCCACGTTGAATACCGGAATCCGCATCAGTTCGCGCATGGACGGCACGCCCAGAACACGTACTTCACCCTGGTGGCCACCACTCCAGAAACCGTAGTATTCGTCCAGTTCGCCGGGCTCGACGTGAATCTTGTTCTTGGCTTCCTTGGCGGCAGCGGCGAACGATTCACGGGTCATGATGGATGAACCAAGACCGGTTGCGCCGGCTACGCCTGCGATTGCGGCTGCACCCATGAAGCGACGACGGCTCAGACCACCTTCCGGTGCCTCCGGCGTATCCTTGGTCAGATCATCTCTTTTTTTCATAGCATCCAACTCCGTTATTGGTTATGGCGGTTATTGCTTCTCATGGCTTTCCGGGGCCTTATGTTTGGCTCCTCGGGACTACTCAGCTCACCTGTACCACCGGGATTTCTTCCGGGCGGCCGGGTGCGTTCTGACCACGGCGCTTGCCACGGCGCTTAACAATCAGTGGCGGGCACTTGTGGTCATCGAAATAGGTCATCTGGCAATCCAGGCAGTAGTGGCATTCCATGTAGTTGATGGTGCCATCCGGGTGGATCGCCTGTACTTCACACTCGTGGTCACACAGGCGGCAAGGGTTACCACACTCCTTGCGACGCTTGAGCCAGTCGAACACACGCAGCTTGGTGGGCAGCGCCAGCGCGGCACCCAGCGGGCACAGATAGCGGCAGTACACCTTACGGGTGAAGATATTCACCACCAGCAGCAGCAAGGCGTAGGTCACAAACGGCCAGCTACGGTCGAAATGCAGGGTGATAGCGGTTTTGAACGGCTCCACCTCGGCCATCTGCTCAGCGGTGGCCATGGACTCCAGGGACACACCGAACAGCACCAGCAGGATGATGTACTTGATCGCCCACAGCCGCTCGTGCCACACGAAAGGCACGGTGTACTGGGGCACTTTCAGTTTGCGGGCAATTTCGTTGATCAGCTCCTGCAGGGCGCCGAACGGGCACAGCCAGCCGCAGTACACCGCACGGCCCCAGAGCAGCACGATGCCGGCAACCACAGACCAGAGAATGAACAGCATCGGGTCGATCAGGAAGGTTTCCCAGGTAAAGCCGCTGATCAAACTGTTCACGAAGGTCAGCACGTTCACGATAGACAGCTGCCCCAACGCGTACCAACCGATGAAGAACAGGGTGTAAACCAGGAAGCCGTGACGGATCCAGCGCATCATCTTCGGCTTCTGTACCAGCCAGTCCTGGAAGAACAGGATGAACAGCAGCACCAGAATACCGGCACCCAGCACCATCAGCTGGAACTCTTTCTGGTACCACACCTGCACCCACAGAGGTTGTTCTTCCAGCCATTCCTCTTCGGTCAGAACCGGCTCGGCACGGGTGTAATACTGATCCGGCAGCTGGTACTCCAGCGGGAATACCGCGAATTCGCTGTCCAGCGGGCCGGTCTGGCGCTTGACCGTCAGCTCCAGGGACCAGGGAGTACCCGGGTCAAACTTGTACTGCTGCCGGGCAATAAAAATGGCCATCTCGGAAAAGTCAGGCATGCCCTCGGCATAGACATCGCTGAGGCGGTAAAAGTCGAGGTCCCGGAAGTTGAAGGTGTCACCAAACTGGCGAATCTGAACCCGGTCAAAGATACCGCCACGAACGTAGCCGGAACCTTTGAAGGAGTATTCGCCATTGGCCATCACCGCGATAGCGTGCTCACCCTCTTCCAGCTCGGACATCAGCCACTGGTACTGGCTCTCGCCCAGCAGGTTGCGGCCGATGGTGGGGGCATTCAGGTAGGTGACGTACAGGTCGATCAGCGCGTCGTCCCGCTCATCCGGAGCGGCAGCTTCCACACCTTCAGCGGGGCCGCCGATAAAGGCGTCGTCCACGGTACCGCGGGTCAGCAGCAGGCGGCGAACGGAGCCGTCACCGGTCAATTCGTCCCAGGTCTTGTCCTGGAACGATTCGGTGTCTACTTCCGCTACCGGCGGGCGCTTGCTGCCTGCATTCACTTCGATCAGGCCCAGTTCGCCACCTACGCGGTGGGCGGTGCGCATGATCACTTCGTTGATCACCATCACGGTCACCGTGGCACCGGACAGGCCATCTACCGCCACACGGCGCTCGGATGACTTGCCACCTACCGTTACCCGCTGGTCTGCTTTCAGCCCGGCGTACTGGTCGGTGAAGTCATGCATTTTTTGCTCGGGAATACCGATCAGCAGGATCGGCTCGTCGTGGTGGATAACCTTGGAGCCTTTGATCACCCCTTCGGTATCCAGCACCACCATGGCGTTCAGGGGCTTGCCGGAATAGGCCGGAGTCTGGACAAAATCGATCGTCTGGTAGGCATAGCCCACCAGCTCTTCCCCGGCATAAAGTTCCTGTACGGCCCGGTTACCCTCAACCGGGCTGAAATCAGTCACCTCGGGAATGGCTCTCTCGATCACCTGGCGCCCGGCCAGGGGGTCATAGTCAGAGAGGGGTTGGGCGGAAACGGTGCTGGCCAGAAACAACAGCAAGAAAGACAAAGCAATCCGGGTGACAGCAATCACAAAGAATTCCCCAAACATGTTTGAATGACTACAAGGGTGGACGAGATTCCTGATAAATCAAATACCTCTATGGGTATAGAGGCCCGAAGGCCTCAACCGGAATCAGAGACTGAGATCCATCAACCGCTGGGGGTCGGCGATGAACAGGCGGCTGCGATTAACCCGCACCAGCCCGCTGGACTTCAGGTCGGCCAGAATCCGTGAGAAGGTTTCCGGCTGCATGGCAAGGCGGGAGGCTACCAGGCACTTGGGCAACGGCAATTCCACTTCGCCGCCGTTGCGAGTTCCCTCCGGCAGCAGATCGATCAGATAGCGCACCAGGCGGTCACGGGCGCTCTGTACCGTCATGATTTCCAGGTCATGGAACCGGGTTACCGCACGCTGGGCATAGTGGCGCAGCGCAGCCTGTGCGTATTCCGGGTGCTGGGTGAGCAAATCCTGATAGGCCTTCACCGGGATCATCAGCACTTCGCTGGATTTCAGCGCTTCGGCATAGCAGGCGTACTTGGGCGGGTCTGCATAGATCATCACCTCGGCAAAGCAGTCACCGGGCGCAAGGCTGTCCAGGGTGCGATCGATGCCGGAGGAGTCCAGGCGGTACAGCCGCAGCCGGCCGGAGATGACAAAGAAAAAGTGGTGAGCCGGCATATCCTGGCGATACAGCAGCTGGTGATGGCCCAAGCGAAGCCGGCGGGACTGCTGGATCAGCCCGTCGAGATCTTCGTCTCGCAGAGTGCGGAACAAGGTATGGTTACGGAGCGCATCAAGGCCGTCCTGTTCGCTCAGGGTCTGGTTTACGGCTACCAGTACGGGCTTGGAGTATCGGTTGTCTGCAACTTGCATCATGGCCATCGTGTATCCCCTGCGCATTTTCATGCATACAAAATCATTGTTTAATACTAGAGGGTAGACACGCCGAATTCCCTCCCCCGATGGGGGTATCCGGGCAATTACCACCTGACATTTGATCTAACTCAAATATTGATAAACACGATGACGGGTGCCTACCGCAAACATCAGCAGGCAAAGCCCTAAAAGACCGAACAACAGCATGAAAACCGCCGTGCGGATGCCCAGCCACTGGTTGATGGCACCAAAGGCCACGGGCAGCAGGAAAGCCACGGAGCAAGCGCTCACCAGCAACAGGCCGGCAAACAGCGAGGCCTCGGCCCGGTTGGCCAGTATGACCTCCCGCTGCAAACTGCCCATAGCGCAGCCCAGGGCCACGCCAAGCAGGATGACCAGCCCCCGTTCCAGGATGACCGGCAACGCGAAGTTGACCACGATATCCCCTTCCACCCCGCGGATGTGCAGGGTCATGGGCGGGTAGGACAACACAAACAGGGCAACCAGGCTGGCAATCAGTGCCAGGGCGGTCACCGGGGTGCTGCCCAGCCGGTCAGACAGCGCACCGCCGGCAATCTGGGCCAGCGCGCCGGGAATAACAAACCACTGGGCCATGCGGGCACCTGCCCCCAGCTGCAAGCCGAACTGGGCAGAGAGAAAGTCCGGCAACCAGAGGGCAAGGGCAAAAAAACTGCCGGCCACCACGCCGAAATACAGGCACAGCGGGAGCGAGCGCCCGTTACGCAACAGCTCGGATACTGGCCGGCCCGTGGAACGAGCACCCTCCCCGGCGCCGTACTGGCGTGCGTCCGTGAGTAGTAGCACCAACGCAATCACCAGCAGCAGCACGGTCAGGTAGGCAAGGGGCACCCCCTGCCAGGAGTATGCTTCGTGGAACAGCGGAACCAGGTAATAGTTGAAGGCCGCACCGGTAACCCCGGCGCCAAAAATTCCGAGAACCATCCCCAGTCTTTGCCGACAATGGCTGGTCACATAATGCAGGCCGGCACTGTAAAAACCGCCCGCCAGCCCAAGGCCCGCGGCCACAATCAGATGTGCGGGGTAACTGTTGGCCACCAGCAGAAGCGCCATACACAATGCCAGGCCGGTAAGGCAAAACAGCATGACCGCCCGGGCACCGAAACGCCTCGCACACAGGCCCGCCGGAATGGCCAGCAGGGCGCTGACCGCCATCGGCGCCGCCAGCAGCACTCCGAACTGGACACTGGACAGCGCCAGCTGGGCCTTCACATGCACGCCCGCCACCGCAAACAGCGTCCAGCAGCCGGCAGCCACTACGAAGCCTGCCAGTGCCAACGGCAATACCACCGCCAGCGAGGCCAGTTCTTCGTCGTCCTGTTCCGGAAGCGCGTGCATTTATTCACCCTGCAAAAAAACCAATTCTCAGTCTCGGCTTTTACGTAGCGCAAGGTCAAAAGCTATGATGGGTTACCAACTATCGGGGTAATTGACTATCCTCAAAGAGGTATCCCGAGTAGCGGCTTTCAGCCATAATCCGCCCGAAGCTGCCTTTTATATGACCATTATCCGGAACACCTGCTACGAATGACTTCCAGAAGCCCGCTGGTAAACCGACTGGCCGTTGCGATCGGCGCTATTGTCCTGACGGCTATCGTCAGCATGGCCACTACCCTCGGCATTTCCAGCAGCATCGAGGGCAACGCGACCGCCATTAACCAGGCCGGCGCCCTGCGCATGGCAGCATTCCAGCTTGCAGCCCGCTCCGCCACTACAGACCTGACCAACGGCGATGCCAGTATCGAAGCCCAGACAGCCAGGTACCAGACCCGACTGGAAACCTCCGCCATTGTGCGCTCCATACCACGCAGCACCGACCACCCGCTGGCTCTGCAGTACCAGAAGGTCAAGCAGTTGTGGCTGACCCGGCTGAAGCCGGACATCGAGCAGCATGAGGCCGGCACACCGCTGACCCCCGCTATCGTGGCGTCCATCGAGCAGTACACCAGCGAAGTCGACCTGCTGGTTTCCATGCTGGAGCAACGCACGGAAGCCCGTATCGACCTGCTGCTGCTGATCCAGATCATCAGCATGATTTTTTCCATCCTGATTGTGATGGCACTGTTCCTGGACCTAAAAAACCGGGTACTCCGCCCGCTGCGCAAACTGATCCACATTGCCACTGCCGTGGGTGAGCAGGACTTTTCCCACAAGGCCAACCTGAAAGGCAACGACGAACTGGCCCGGTTGGGCCAGGCCTTTGACCAGATGACCAGCGAACTGGCTCTGACCTACTACGAGCTGGAAAACCGGGTACAACGGAAAACCGAAGAACTGGAAATCAGCCACTCCGCCCTGCAGGCCATGCACGTTGCCAGCCGCGGCCTGTTCGCCAACCACGACCTGTGCAGCGGTGCCATTCCAATCCTGCAGGAGCTGGAGCGGCTTCTGGGCATCGGCCCTATCCGCCTGTACCTGCATGAAAAAGGCTCACCAGAACCCATCGAGGCGGTAACCACCGCCACCAGCAAGCGCCCGTTCTACTGCCGGGACCACCACTGCAACGCGTGCCTGGTCACACCCGAGGTGTACGACGACCTGCCACTGGAAGGCAACGACGGCCGTCGCCTGTTGCTGCCCATCCGCACCCCGGGCCAGTTGCTGGGCACGCTGGAAGTCTGGTATCCCGCTGACAAGGGCTTGCCGGATATGTCACGCCGACTGCTGGAAACCATGACCGACCAGCTGGCCACGGCCATATTCCTGGAACGCCAGATTACCGAAGAGCAGCAACAAACCCTGGCCGAGGAGCGCACCGTCATCGCCCGGGAACTGCACGATTCCCTGGCCCAGTCCCTGTCCTACCTGAAAATGCAGGTAACACGGCTGCGCCGGCTCAATATCAGTGGTGACCAGGAAAAACTGCACAGCGAGATCCTGGACGAACTCAGCACCGGCCTGAACAGTGCCTACCGCCAGTTGCGGGAGCTACTGGCCACCTTCCGCCTGAAACTGGATACACCGGACCTGGCCAGTGCCCTGAGCAAAACCATCGATGAGTTCTCTGAACGGCTGGGCCGGCCGGTGGCACTGGAGTACAACCTGCCGCCCCAGACCCTGTCACCCAACGAAGAGATCCACACCCTGCAGATTATCCGGGAAGGCCTGGCCAATGCCGTCAAGCATGCCGATGCCACCGACATTGCTGTAGAGGTCGTATTTGAATCTCCCAGAGTCTGTGCCCGTATAAGGGATAACGGCAAAGGCCTGCCCGGCGGCGGACAACCCGTGAACCACTACGGCATGGTGATCATGCAGGACCGGGCCAGGACTCTGGGCGGAACCGTAGAAGTGAAAAACCGGGAGGAAGGCGGCGTGGAAGTTGAGTTAACATTCGTTCCCAAAAGCCGGAACCTGATTGCCGTGCAGTCATCAACCGCCTGAACCGACAAATGCCTTAAACGAGAAAGAATATGTCTGAAACACCCGCAAGTATCCTGCTGATAGACGATCATCCCTTGCTGCGCCAGGGCATCAAGCAATTGATCAGCATGGAACAGGATATGGAAGTTGTCGGCGAAGCCAGCAACGCCGCCGACGGCATCCGGATGGCGACCGAGATAGAGCCCGACCTGATCCTGATGGACCTGAACATGCCGGAGATGGACGGCATTGAAGCCCTGAAAAGGCTCAGGGCCCAGAACATCAGCTCCCGCATTATCATGTTCACCGTTTCAGACCAGGAAGACGACGTGGTTGCCGCCCTGCGCGCCGGCGCTGATGGCTATCTGCTCAAGGACATGGAACCGGACGACATGATCGCCCAGCTGCACCAGGCAGCCGTTGGCAAAATGGTGATCAGCGACCGGCTGACCACCCTGCTGGCCGAAGCCCTGCGCTCCAACAAGCCGCAACAGGCCTCGCGCCCGGATTTCGACAGCCTGACCCCACGCGAAAAGGACATCCTGAAACTGATCGCCGAAGGCCTGTCCAACAAGATGATCGGCCGCAAACTCGACATCAGCGACGGCACAGTGAAAGTCCACGTAAAACACCTGCTCAAGAAACTGAGCCTGCGCTCCCGGGTAGAGGTTGCCGTGTGGGCTGTGGAAGAAGGCCTGCACAAGGGCTGAGTTATATCAAATCACCCCCGGGTTTTTTGCTTTACTCTGGGCGGGTTTCTGACCGCCCGGAGTAAACCATGGCCTTTTCGCTACCCCCCATTGCTGCCCTGCACAGCCCCTTGATGGATCAATCCCTGGCAGTGCTGAAAGAGTTCCTGCCCTCGCCGGCACCGGCTCTGGGCACCATTGAACGGTCAATCCCCATGCCTTTCAAACAGCTGGTCGCGGAAGCTCCGCTTAACCGGCTGTTTGCCGAGGCCATGGCCGAGGGGGAATTTGATGACTTCGAGGGCCGGCGAATCCGGCTGGAAGTAAACGGCGGCCACCCCGGGATAACCTTCGGTTTCTGGGCCGGGCGTTTGCGCATTGTCGACGGCCCGGGCGAAGCCACCATCCGTGGCTCCCTGGCCGCTTTCAAAACCCTGGCCGAACGTAAACAGGATCCGGACCAGCTGTTTTTCCAGCGCCGC
This sequence comes from Marinobacter vinifirmus, assembly GCF_002258215.1. Lineage (GTDB taxonomy): Bacteria > Pseudomonadota > Gammaproteobacteria > Pseudomonadales > Oleiphilaceae > Marinobacter > Marinobacter vinifirmus. The sequence continues at coordinate 168,960 of NZ_NEFY01000001.1, read as the reverse complement.
CTGGTGATTGAAGGCGACACCGAACTGGGGCTGGCCCTGAAAAACCTGCTGGACAGCCTGGAATGGGATTTCAGCCCACGGAAACTGCTCTTCACCAAGTCCTGAACAAGCTCAGGCGTGGCTAAGCGCCTGCAGCTCGTCCAGCGACAAAAGGTCTGACCGGGACAACTGATCAAGCGCCGTTTTGCCCATCAACGAAAGTGTCAGCTCGGTTTCATACCGGATATTGGTCAGCAGGTTTTCAACAGCCGCCTGACCACCGGCGGCCAGGGCATAGCCCCAGGGGCGCCCTATCAGGCATCCATTCGCACCGAGGCACAGAGCCCGAACCAGGTCCTGCCCGGTCTGGACACCACCATCCACCAGCACCTGGCATTCCCCGGCCACTGCATCCACCATGGCGGGCAAGGCGCTCAGTGAAGCCGGCGCGCCGTCCAGCTGACGACCACCATGATTTGATACCACAATGGCGTCGGCCCCGACCGCCACCGCCGAGCGGGCGTCCTCCGGCTCCATCACGCCCTTGATCACCAGCTTGCCCGGCCAGTTTTCCCGCACCCAATCCAGGTCTTTCCAGGTAACCGATGGATCAAACTGACTTTCGACCCAGGCCTTGAAGTCCTCAGGCTTCCGCCCAGAGGGCACCACACTGGCCAGGTTTCCGAAGGTCAGCGGCTTGCCGCCAAGAGCAACACGGGATAGCCAGCGCGGATGGCCCAGCAGGTCCGCTGCCTTGCGCAGCTTGCCAACGGCAGACAGGCCTCCGTTCATACCGTTATGGACATCCCGGTATCTCAGCCCCAAGCGGGCCAGGTCGACGGTAAACACCAGCACCCGATAACCGGCCTGCCAGGCCCGGCGCAGCAGGTCTGCGGAGAAGTTTCGGTCCTTCAGGACATAAAGCTGGAACCAGCGGTCTGTCTCCGGCGCAGCCTCGGCCACTTCCTCAACAGAACAGATAGAGACCGTGCTCAGGCAGAAAGGTATTCCTGACTGGCCCGCAGCCCGGGCTGCCTGGGTCTCGCCCCGGGTTGCCAGCATACCGGCCAGGCCCATGGGCGCCAGGCCCAGCGGCAATGACACCGGCTGGCCCAGTAATGTGGAGGAGGTATCCACTGCCGAGACATCCTGCATGACCCGCTGCCGGAAATGCCATTGGCCAAAGGCCTCACGGTTTGCGCGCTGGGTGGATTCAGAAAAGGCGCCGCCATCCAGGTAATCGAACAGCATGCGGGGTAAACGGCGCCTTGCAAGCAGCCGGTAATCATCAACGGAGGCCGGAGCCAGCATGGAAAACTCCTGTTTTTATTGTGTTTGCTACGGAATTCTCTATAACCGCGTTCGCGAGCGCAAGCCTGCCGAAACAACCAGTCAGTTAATCGGTTTTTCCTCCTTCAACCCCATTTTCTTGAGGATCATCATAGCCGGGCACCACTTGGTGAACGAGGACTGAATCAGGTTCAAGGCAATAAAGCCGGTGAACAGCAGCCAGTAGGGGCTTACGTAGTGGGCAAGCAGGATGGAAATCAGGGTGAACACGCCTGCCATCAGGCGGAGTCCTTCGTTGATTGTCATGGCAAACCTCCTGAAGAAACTGGAATTACAGTTATACACCCGGGTGCCGGTCAGCGCATATCAAAAAACTCCCGGTGCATCCGCCGGGCCGGCATACCCCATTTCCGGAACTGGTTGAACAGCGTATTGGCCAGCCCCACCGGGCCGCAGTACCACAGGCTGGCATTCTGCCAGTCGGGTACCGCATCCCGGATTTCCTCCGGCGTCAGCCGGCCTTCGGTGCGGCTGCATCGAATGACCAGGTTAACGCCCGCGGCTTCCGCATCTGCCCGCAACTTTGCGAGGGCCTCCCCGCTGACATCCGCAGTAGGATGGAACAGATAGACAGTGCGGCTGTCAGGACGGCCCGCCAGGCGACCCATCCGGGCAATAAAGGGAGTAATACCGATGCCCGCCCCTACCCAGATCTGGGTGCGGCAATCATCTTCAAAATCAAAGCCGCCATAGGGCCCCTCCAACGTAACAGGCATACCCTCGCCGATCCGGCGGCTGGCCCGGCGGGTGTGGTCCCCCAGTTCCTTGACCACAAACTTCAGGCACCGGGTTTCCGGGTTCCAGTCTGATGCAATGGTGTAAGGGTGCGGGCCTTCCGCAGCATCCGACGTGATAAAGGCAAACTGCCCGGGGTTATGGCCAGACCACCCCTGCGTTACCTTCACCAGAAATTCGAACACTTTCAGGTCCGGATAGCGGGTGACCGAAACCACCTCCCCCGGTACCTTCCGAACCTTGCCCGGCCAGCCCACCAGCAGCAAAACGGCTGCAACACTGCCAGCCACAACAGCGGCCTGAGTCAGCCAGCCAATGGGTGCTGCCCAGTAATCAAACTCCATCAGGATAAAGCTGTGCCAGGCCAGGGGCAGGAACACCACCGCCAGCAATTTGTGGGTTTTACGGAACAGGTGATAGGGAAAAGCCTTCACCAGCGCCAGCACAATCAGCACGGCAGCCGCATAGAAGGCCCATTCACCCAAAGTTTCTGCCAGCCCCCGCTGGCCGCGGAACCAGGCTTCAAGGCCGGTGAGTTGCTGCCCGGCCCCCTTGCCGGCCGGCTTTTCCAGCCAGCCCCAGCCCACCATCCACTTGGTGCCCTGCGCCCACCACCAATGCAGCGTGGCCAGCACCAGCGAACCAATGCCCAGCCATTTGTGCAGGCGGTACACCTTGTCCAGGCCACCAACCCAACGTTCCAGAACCCGCAGCCGCAACGCCAGCACCAGGGCCCCCGCCATCATGACCACCGCCAGGATGCCGGAATACTGCACAAACACCGACCGGAACGGGAAATAAGCAAACGGGCTCACCCAAAGGCTATCGGCTGCGAACCAGACAGCACTGACGACTGCAACCAGCCCCCAGAAAAACAACGGAATACGCGACATGGCAATTTCCTCTGCGTCGCCATCAACTAATAGCAAACTACGCTTACCACCGCTCGTAATGCTTGAGGTAAATCAAACCGGGTGATCTTTACACCACTTTTACCTACACCCTACTGCAGCTCGGCATCGAACAGGGTTGCATAGCCGCCAGTATCGATACCTAAGCGGCGGCGGTGTTGTATCTGGGGCTATTCAGGGGCTGGCGGTTCAGGCCATGGCGGTAATTCCACTGGTGATCTCGGTGGTGTTCGGCTTGCTGTGGTGTCCACCGTGCTGATCCTGGTGGCCTTGCCAGCGCTCTACGCCATTCTTGAGGATCTGGGCTGGGCCCGGAATAACGGGTCCTGACGCAAAAGGCCGGGTTCAATGCCCCGGCCTTTTGCTAGTGCTCAGGCACCCACCAGGTCCATCCCCGGCTTGCCATACCAATACCCGTTGCAGGGTGGTGCCTCTACCAGCTGCAGCGGGTCCGCGGCCGGCACTTCACCCCGGCGTACCTGGTCAAAGCGTTTGACCACCTCGTCCATGCCCTGGTGCTCCGGGCTCAGGCGCACGGTGCTCACCCCCATGCGCTCCATATCCGGCAGCTCCCGCATCAGGTCATAGCGGGAGCCGGAGAGTGTGGAGATGCCGTTAATGCGGAACAACTCCTGGCTTTCCCGGGAGCGCAGTTCCATGCCATCCGGATGCTCCAGGCAACGGAACTCGCAATTGTCCTTGGGCAGGTTGTAATGGCGGGCGGTAAAGCAGCGGGACGACCAGGCCAGCGGCAGGAAACCCCAGGAGAACACTTCGGCAGGCAGGTCCAGTCCTTCAGCCTTCAGCTCGCTGATTAACTGCTCCAGGGTTTCCTTGCCCAGTTCCACCGGCAGGTTCCAGCCCTGCAGGCCCTGCCTGGCCAGGATCTTCAGGGTGGCCACGTTGTAGATGTTCATGGACGGGCCGGTGATAAACGGAATCTTGTTGCGGACAGCCACCTGCAGGGCACTCTGGTCGTTCGCTTCCACCAGAAACTCGTCCTGTTCACAAAACCGGCGCAGACGGCGCAGGTCCGCTTCCGATTCGATCAGTGTAAGGGTGGAGAGCACCACATTCTTACCGCAGGCTTTCAGGTCCCGGGCCAGGTCCAACCAGTCATCGGGCTTCAGTTCCCGGCGACGGGAGCACACCACCTCGCCCAGATAGATGGTGTCGACCGGCCATTCCGCGGCGTTGGCATAGAAATCAAACACGCTTTGCTTGGACCAGAACCAGAGGATCGGGCCCAGGGATAGCTTCATCATGATGGATACAACCTTATTTCCACTTGCGATGGTAGGCGCCGATGGTGGTCAGGCCACCTTCGGAAAGGCCAGACAGGGTGTTACGCCAGGCATCCTCTACCGTGAACATGCCCGGGTGCGCCGCCAGCCCGTCCAGCGCCTGGCGCCAGGTGCGTGCCACGTCGGCAATGTAGGCGGGGCTGCGTTGCCGGCCTTCGATTTTCACCGCGCTGATGCCCAGTTCCTGCAGCTCCGGCAGGATATCCATGGTGTTCAGGCTGACCGGTTCTTCAATGGCGTGGTACACACTGCCTTCCACTTCAAAGCGGCCTTTGCACAGCGTGGGATAACCTGCGTTTTCACCGGGGCCGTAGCGGTCGATCAGCACATCGTTCAGGCGCGACTCCAGCCCCTGCGGGGTTTCCTGCCAGCGCACGGCCTTGGCCGGAGAGCAGGCACCACGGGTGTTCGGGGATTCATCGGTGAGGTAGGACGACAGATAACAACGGCCTTCCGCCATGATGCACAGGCTGCCAAAGGCAAACACTTCCAGTTCAACAGGGCTGTGTTTGGCGACACCCCGTACCTGGTCCAGCGACAATACGCGGGGTAATACGGCGCGGCGGATATCGAAGTTGTCTTTGTAGAACGAGAGGGCCTCGTGGCTGGTGGCCGAGCCCTGTACCGACAGGTGGCGGGGGATGTGCGGGTATTTGTTGGCGGCGTAGTCCAGCAGGCCCATATCGGCCAGGATGATGGCATCCACGCCGATGGATGCAGCCCGGTCTACCGCGCCTTTCCAGTGTTCCCAGCCGTCTGGCTGCGGATAGGTGTTGATGGCGCAGAACACCCGGCTGCCTTTGGAATGGGCGTATTCGATGCCCTCCCCGGCGCGCTTCTCGTTGAAATTCAGGCCGGCAAACTGGCGGGCGTTGGTGCTGTCGCGGAAACCGAAGTAAACCGCATCGGCACCATTGTCCACAGCGGTTTTCAGGGCCGGCAGGCTACCGGCAGGGCAGACAAGTTCCATTACACTCCTCCACGTGGTGAAGGAGCTAACCTACTGCCCCGGGCCTGCCGGCGCATTGACCATTGTCAGACCGGGGTCAGATCAGGTCATCATCGTTGTTGCGGGCCTGGCGGACATCCCGGGCTACCGCGCCGCAGATCACACCCAGCACCACCAGGGTGATGGCCGGCCACACCAGGATATAAGCACCGTAAACCAGTTCGTTTGTCATTTCGCACCCTCCGGAATCAGGCCGGCAGTGCCTTCACTGTCGGCGTCGTCATAGTCACCAACCCGTTTCTTGATCAGGTCGAAGTCAAAGCGTTCTTCCTTGCTGAGCAGGGTCATGGCGGTACACACCACGGCACTGGCACCGTAGGCCGTCAGTGAGGCTACCAACACCATGTAGTCCCTCAGGAACCCGGTGGCGAACATCAGCATGGCCACCAGTGTTATGGCACCGGCAACCAGTCCTGCCGCGCGGCCAAAGAAACCGAACACCATCATGCCGATCACCACGGCTCCGCCGACAGACGCCAGGATCTCGAAGGCCAGCACGGTCATACCGGTCATTTCCAGCAGCTCAAAGCGGGCAATACAGAACAGCGCCATGGCCACCACCACCGACCAGGTGAAGGCGGAATTGGTGACCCTGTCCCAGTAGCAACTGACGATCACCGGGAACACGATGGCACCCCAGAGTGCGCCGACGAACACCAGCATCACCAGGATATCCAGCGAGAAGCTGGCAAAGATCAGCCCCGCCACGGTAGCCACAATCATGGTGATGCGGCCAACCAGCATCATCACTTTCGGGTTTGGGTTGTCCTTGGCGATATTCTTGCCGTAGACATCCGCCATCATGATGGTAGACAGCGCGGACAGGTCAGAATCCGCGGTGGACGACAGCGAGCCGATCACCAGGATAAAGAACAGGGCCACGAAGAACGGCGACAGGTAGGTAGACACCATCTGCGGAATCAGGTTATTCATCTTGCCGTCGATGGGCTCTACACCAACCGACAGCGCCATCAGGCCAATCATGCCCAGGCCGATCACAATGGCACCGTAACCGATGGTGGCGGTCACGAAGGTAGACTTGATGTTCTTCTCGCGCACCGCAAACAGGCGCTGGGAAATGGTCTGGTTACCAATGGCATAGGCCAGGACCGCCACAAAGAAAGGTGCGCCCTGGTTCATGATGGCTTCCACCGAGAACAGGTTGGCCTGCTCGTCGGTCATCTTGCTCAGGCCTTCCACCATGACGCTGGGGCCGCCTGCAGAGTAGAGAACCGCAGGGATAATAATGATGGCAATCGCCATCAGCGCCACCAGCTGGGCAAAGTCGGTAAACACCGAGGCCCGGAAACCGGACGTCAGCGTGTAGGCCAACACGCCCACACCGGCCACAATCACACCGGTTTCGAACGACAACGGCGACAGCACCGACACCAGCGCACCGGCGGCCGTGAAGTTGACCATCAGGCTGATAATGCTGCCCAGCACGTTGGACCCGGCCAGGATCAGCTGGCTGGAAGAACCATGACGGGCGTGGATAAGCTCACCCAGGGTATGGCCATTGGGGGCCAGCTTGCGGAACCGGCGGCCGAAGGGGTAGATGAACAGGATCATCAGCGCGCCCCAGAGGCCATAATGGATCGGCCCGGATACCCCGTAGGTGTAGCCAGAGGTGGCTGCCGCGTAGAAAGACGCAGCCCAGATCCAGGTGGCGGTCATACTGGCCGCGCCCATACCGAAACCGACATGGTGGCCGGCTACCATAAAGCCGGAGGTATCTTCTTTTTCCTTGCGAATCAGCAAGGTCAGCAGGTAGGTACCGCCGTAGAAGGCGGCAAGCAGTAACAATACGGTGATTGTCGAAAATTGGGTAAATCCGTTCTCGTTCAAATCTCAACCTCTGTTCAAAACGACAGAAACCCACCGGCCGTCTGCAACGCACAGGTTGCTCGCCAGGGTGGAGCCATTCGTCTGGAAAGTCCGCACACGCGGAGGTGTTGCAGCGGGGCAACGAAAGGTGGGCAGGGGCGCCCGGAGGTCAGACTTGCTAAGGGAAGCTCAGATGGGCCAGCAGGCCACGAAAGTCTTTAGATGTCATGGTATTTTCTGTCCTCTTCACCACAAATAGAAACAGCCCGGAGGAGGGAGCGCCAAACCATACGCATTTGGCACCCCCTAGTCCAGTCTTTAGAGGACATAATATTAGTGTACGATCAGATAATCCGTGAGAACCGCTGGCTGGCGCCCTCTTTACGGTACAGATCGAAAATCTGGCAAATGGCCCGGATCAGCAGCCGCCCGGCGGGCTGAACCTGCAGCACGGAACCGGAATCCGCAATCAGCTCGTCCTGGATCATCGGCTTCAGGCGGCTCATTTCATCCGCGAAGTAGCGGTCGAAATCTTCGTTCCACTTATCGGCGAACTGCTTGCGATCGAGCCGGAACTGGCAGATCAGCTGACCGATCACCCAGCGGCGGATGCGGTCGTCGCGGGTCAGGCCTACGCCACGGATGATGGCCAGCTGGCCGGCATCGATGGACGCTTCCCACGACGGCAGGTCGTGGTTGTTCTGGAAGTAGGCATCGTCGGTCTGGCCGATAGCAGACACACCCAGAGACACCAGGTCGCAATCGGAGTGGGTGGTGTAACCCTGGAAGTTCCGGTGCAGGCGGCCTTCGCGCTGGGCCACCGCCAGGCTGTCGTCCGGCTTGGCGAAGTGGTCCATACCGATGTATTCGTAGCCGGCGTCCAGCAAACGGTTGATGGTGTTGTGCAGAATGGTCAGCTTCTGCTGGGGACTCGGCAGGGTATCCGCCTGGATGCGGGTCTGCGGGTAGAACCGGTCCGGCAGATGCGCGTAGCTGAACACCGAGAGCCGGTCCGGAGACATCTCGATCACCGATTCCAGAGTTTCGGCAAAGCTTTCCGGGGTCTGGTGCGGCAGGCCGTAGATCAGGTCCAGATTGATCGAGCGGAAGCCGATACGGCGGGCTTCGTTCAGCACTGCTTCGGTCATCTCCCGGGGCTGGATGCGGTTCACCGCTTTCTGCACTTCCGGGTTCACATCCTGCACGCCCAGGCTGATGCGGTTGAAGCCCAGTTCCCACAGGGTCGACAGGGTATCTTCGTCCACTTCACGGGGGTCGATTTCCACGCTGTAGTCCCGCTCATCGCCAGACTGCAGGTTAAACAACTCACCGTAACCAGCCATCAGGTGCTGCATCACATCCCGGGGCAGGAAGGTGGGTGTGCCACCGCCCCAGTGCAGCTGCTGGACGGGCCGGTCGGCACCGAACAGTTTTGACTGAATGGCCGCCTCTTTCAGTACCCGCTCCACGTAGGGCATGGCCTTGTCGCGCTTCTTGGTAATCACCTTGTTGCAGGCGCAGTAGTAGCACAGGTGCGCACAGAACGGCAGGTGGGTGTAGAGCGAGATTGGCCCGCCGGAGGCCTTGCTGCGGCCTGCCGCTTTAACCATGTCTTCAATGGAATAGTTCGGGGTGAACTCCACCGCCGTGGGGTAAGACGTGTAGCGTGGGCCGCTCAGGTCATAGCGGCGGATAAGCGCCTCGTCCCAGATAAAAGCGGGCAGGTTATTTGCTGCAGCAGTATCAGAAGCCATAGTAAAACTCTAACGTCGAATAGGATTGGCAAGCCGGAAAGCGCGGATTATGCCTGACCGGCGACAGTCACTGTTTGATGCGAATCAGCTGAGTGTACCAGCTTAACCAATGAACCACCCTTGCGCCCATGGCGTATTCTGCCTACCTCTAAAGGATAAACTCAGCCGGAGCCCGACATGGCCAATCTCATCCTGATTCTGGGCGATCAGCTCAGCCCCCGACTCACCGCCCTGGATGGCGCAGACAAGGAAAACGACCTGATCGTGATGGCCGAAGTCCACAGCGAAGCCAGCTACACCAACCACCACAAGAAGAAGCTGGCATTCATATTCAGCGCCATGCGGCACTTTGCGCAGGAGCTGGAACGCGAAGGCTGGCGGGTGCATTACCAGCACTACCACCCGGACAACCCGGCTCAATCTCTTGAACAGGTGATAGCGGAGCTGGCCCGGGAACACCGACCGGAGCGCGTGATCACCACGGAGTGCGGTGAGTGGCGTTTACACAACCAGGTCAGCCAGTGGCATAAAACCCTGGGCCTGAATGTCGAAATCCGCCCGGATACCCGCTTCGTGTGCGCCATTGACGAGTTCGCCCGCTGGGCCAAGGGCAAGAAACAGCTGCGCATGGAGTTCTTCTACCGGGAGATGCGCAAGAAAACCGGCCTGCTGATGACGCCAGATGGCCAACCCGAAGGTGGCCACTGGAACTTCGACGCCGATAACCGCAAGAAATGGACCGGCAAACCTCCTGCCCCGGCTCCGTTCCGGGAGGAACCGGATGCCATCACCACTGACGTAATCGAACTGGTGAACGAGCACTTTTCGGAACATTTCGGCACCACAGACGACTTCCACTACGCCGTCACCGCCGAACAGGCCCGCCAGGCCCTTGGCCACTTTGTCGACTTTGCCCTGCCCTGCTTCGGCGACTACCAGGATGCCATGTCAGACAACGAAGACTGGCTGTTCCACTCCATTCTGTCGCCCTACCTGAATACCGGGCTGCTGGAGCCGACGGAGGTTTGCGAGGAAGCGGTACGAGCCTGGCACGCCGGCCGGGCGCCACTGAACGCCGTGGAAGGCTTTGTCCGCCAGGTCATCGGCTGGCGGGAATTCGTGCGGGGCATCTACTGGCTGCTGATGCCCGCCTACGCCGAGGAAAACCGCCTGGGCAATACCCGGGAGCTACCCTGGTTCTACTGGACCGGCGATACAAAGATGCGCTGCATGCACAAAGCCATCGACGCCACTGCCCGTAACGCCTATGCCCACCACATTCAGAGGCTGATGGTGACCGGCAACTTTGCCCTGCTGGCCGGGGTGAAACCGGAAGCCATCTGCGACTGGTACCTGGCGGTGTATATCGACGCCTTCGACTGGGTGGAACTGCCCAACACCCTGGGCATGGTGATGCACGCCGATGGCGGCTACCTGGGCTCCAAGCCATACGCCGCCAGCGGCAAGTACATCCAGCGCATGTCTGACCACTGCCAGAACTGCCACTACCGGGTGCAGGACGCCACCGGCGATAAGGCCTGCCCGTTCAACAGCCTGTACTGGCACTTTATCGACCGGCACCGGCAGGATTTTGCCAACAATCCGCGCATGACCATGATGTACCGGAACTGGGACAAACAAGCCCCGGAACGCCGGCAAGCGATTCTGGCCCGGGCCGACGAGCTGTTAAAGGACATCGAAAACCTGTGAACCGGGGCCCCGCTGCCAGCAGAAATATTGGGCAATCACTGCTATGCTTCTGGCACTTTTCACAAATTGGTCACAGGGATGCTCGCCAAACTATGCAGATTCGGTCTCTGACAATCGGATTGTTTCTGGCTGTGGCTGCCGCCCAGGCGGCAGCGGACCATCGGGTTTACACCCTCTATACCTTTCATTCCCCGCCCTACCAATACGCCAATGAGACACCGAATGGCCCGGAGGTTGCCGGGGAAACCGCAGACACCATACGCTGCGCCATGGAGCAGGCCGGAGCCCATACCCAGATCAGACTGGTCCCCCAGAACCGCGCCCTGTATTCGCTGAAGCGCAACCTGGTAGACGGCTACTTTGCAGTCGACCGCTCACCGGAGCTGGACCAGAGCGCCTGGGCAAGCCACCCGGTTGCACTGGAGAAATGGCACTGGTTCTACACCGGCGAGCAACCGGTACCCGAAAACGCCCGCATTGGCGTGGTGGGTGGCAGCAATGAAGAACTCTGGCTGAGGCAGCAAGGGCTCGAAGCCTTTGTTGCTGTGGGCAGCGCCAGCCAGTTGCCGGCATTGCTGAAACGAAAACGCATCGACCTGGCCCTGCTGGACGAGCGAGTGATGTCCGGGCTGCGGGAAAACCAGCCGGAGCTGCATCAGGGTATTCAGCACACCTTTCTGCGCTACGCCCCGTTACACCTGTACCTGAACCCGCAATTTGTCACCCGGCACCCGGATTTCATGAATCGGTTCAATCTGAGCCTGCCCGCCTGCATGGGCACCCAGACACAGTTATCCGGCGAGGAACACCAGCAGGTAACCAGGATAGCCGGAGAACTGGCCCGCAGCCTGGCAGGCGAGGTAGACCTGCAAAGAGCCCTGCACCAGGGCAGCCACTACAACACCGTTACCGACATCCTCACCCAGGACACCGTCTGGCAGGCACTGGCCCCGGCCAGCATGACACCCCTGGCCCGCCAGATCCTGGAACTTCCAGCCTCCCGGGCCCTGGCAAACTGGCAGTCGAAGCAAACCCCTCTGGTTACCGAGATTCTGTTGATCGACAGCCAGGGTGCCCTATCAGCCATGAGCCAACTGTCCTCCGATTACTGGCAGGGGGATGAAGCAAAGTTCCAGGACCTGGTTGAAGAAACCAGCCAGGGCTTAACCCGCAAGCAAGACTTCTGGGTATCCCCGATTCGCTACGATGCATCCACCAGCCGGTTCCAGGTGATCGTCAGCTTTCCCCTGCCGCTGGACGAGCCGAACAACGGCGTAGAGGGCGTATTGTCCATCGGGCTTGCCATCGAAGAAGCCCTGAAAGGCGCCAGCGATTAAGGCGGGCCTACCTCACAGGCCAGCACCAGCGCCCAGAACTCCGAGAAATCATTCACCACCACATCCGGTTTATCCGGATGTTTGTGGGTGCCCGGAAAAATCCGGTTCAGCCATGGCAAGTCCCACTGGGCACCGTTAAAGAATACCGCCGTCATCCCTGCCCGCTTGGCCGCAATCACATCCGTGGTGGAGTCTCCCACGTACCAGACGCTGGGGTCCGGCGGGTAATCCAGCTTCTGTACCGCCAGCAACAGCTGGTCCGGGTGCGGCTTGCGCAATGGGGTGTCGTCTCCGCATACATCCACCTCAAACAGGTGGGTCCAGCCGGTGTCTTCCACCGCTGCCAGTTCGTGTTCGAAGAACTCCCGGTCCCGGTTGGTAATCACCCCCACCTGTATCCCCAGCCGGTGCAATCCCTCCAGCACATCCCTTACACGGGGTTCGAACGCTTTCACCGTGCCGTAGTGGTTGCGGTAATGATGGTTGAAGGCCTTGTGGGCAAGCTGTTTGGCGTCCTGGTCGTCGCCGAACAGCACTTCAAAAATATCCGTGCGGGAGATTTTCCGGTCTGCCTTCACTTTCGGGTGTAGCTTGGCAAATTCCCGCACGTAAGCCACCAGCCGCGCATCTTCCGGGGTCTTGCTGTCTTCCGGCGCTACCATCCGGTCCATCAGTCCCAACTTGTGGAAGTCCGGCAACATGTCGTCCACGGCGTGGTACATGGCATCGAGGGTATCCACCAGCGTGGCATGCCAGTCGAACAGGATCACCGCCGGGCGAATCAGTTTCACCACCGCCGGGTGCCAGTCCGGCTCGATCCGGGGCTCCGGTCGCTCCGGTGCCGGGAAAGGCTTCGGGCGCACTTCTGCCGGGCTGGCGCTGAACGCATCTGGTTGCTCCCGCTCCAGCAGCGCCATCAGGTCCATCAGGCCTTCAAAGCTGTCCAGAACGGCGGCCGGTGCATCGCGCCTGGTGAACCAGCTGTCGATACGTTCCGGCTCCCAGCAAGCGCCGTTGTAGAACACGCCAGACACCCCCGCATGGTGGGCGGTGAGCATATCCACGTAGCTGTCGCCGATGTACCAGGCCTTCTGGTCTGCCGGCAGCTCCAGTTGCTCGAGCACCTTCAGGATCACTTGCGGGTCCGGCTTGTATTCGGTGACATCGTCGGCACACACGGTGGCATCAAACAGGTTGCGCCAACGGCCTTCGTCCACTATATCCAGCTCTTTGTCCAGGAACTCCCGGTTACGGTTGGTGGACACCGCCAGCTTGATGCCCATGGCCTTGAGGGCTGACAAGTACTCGTAGGCACCGGGCTGGAACGGCCTAACCTGGCCAAAATACTTTCGATAGGCGTTGTTGTAGGCCTTGTGCGCCTGCAACTTGGCCGCCTTGTTGGGGCCGAAGATGGCGTTGAAGATATCCGTGCGGGACACCCGGCGCTCCGCCAGAATGCGCGGGTGCAAGCGGCGAAAGATGCGGATGTAGCGTACCAGCCGGGCGTCGTCTTCGGTGCGGCACTGGTCTTCCGGTAAGAGCTGCTCTACCAAACCCAGCTCTTCAAGCTGGGGCAGCATCTCCTCCATGGCACTGAACATGGCATCGTGGGTGTCCACCAGAGTGCCGTGCCAGTCGAAGATCAGGACCGATGGGGGCTGCAGTCCTTCGTTCAGTTTGGTCATAAGAAAACCTTTGCCGTTTCAGTCACGTATATCCATCAAAACCCATACCCTCAGTAAAAACCAAAAACCCCGGATGCACAAAAAACCACACCTGCCCGAAAAAACCTGCCCGGTCTGCCAGCGCCCCTTCACCTGGCGCAAGAAGTGGGCAAAAGACTGGGACAATGTTCGCTATTGCAGCGAACGCTGCCGCCGCGCCCGGAGCACGCAGCCATGACCACAGTGGTCTGGTTCAAGCGGGATCTACGCACCCGCGATCACGCCCCGCTGGTGGCTGCCGCGACTCTGGCTGAACCGGTGATTCCGTTGTACGTCATTGAAGACGAATACTGGCAGCAGCCAGACACCAGCGGCCGGCAATCATCGGAATACCCTGCCCCGGAAACAGAAAAGCCTGACCAGCTTCCGCTCCCGCCTGCACTGGCATTGCCACTTCATCCAGAAACTTGAAGACGAGCCGGAGCTGGAGTTCCGCGCCATGCACCGGGAACTGGAGGGCATGAAAACCGGGCCGAACGATTCCGAACGGCTGCAGCGCTGGCAGCAAGGGCAGACTGGTTGGCCTTTGGTGGATGCCTGCATGCGCAGCCTGCAGCACACCGGCTGGCTCAACTTCCGGATGCGGGCAATGCTGATGGCCGTGGCCAGCTATCAACTCTGGCTGCACTGGCGTGACCCGGCCCTGCACCTGGCACGACTGTTCACCGATTTCGAGCCGGGCATTCACTATTCCCAGGCCCAGATGCAATCCGGCCTGACCGGCATCAATGCCCTGCGAATCTACAATCCGGTGCTGCAAAGCCAGAAGCTGGACCCGAACGGCGAATTTATCCGGCGCTGGATTCCCGAGCTGGCCGGGGTACCCCGGGAAATGATCCATACCCCCTGGTTGATGACGCCCACCCAGAAAGCGAAGTTCGGCGGCAACACCTACATTGCCCCGGTGTGCGACCATGAACAGGCGGCCCGGGCAGCGCGCAAGGCGGTGGGCGACTTCCGGAAACAACACATAAGCCGGGAAGAGACTGGCCGGGTACTGGATCGCCACGGCAGCCGCAAGGGGCCGCATCAAACACGGCCGAAAGCGGCAGCCAAGCAGACACAGGACAACCAGCTGTCTTTATTTGATTAAATCACTCAACGGAAAAACAACAAACTCCAAGTTTGTTTACCGCCCTCTCTGGCTCTGCGCCTGGTGCTCCAGCATTTGCTCCATCATCAGTTGCATATGCTCCATACGCTGCTCCATCATTTCCAGGCGCTGTTCCGGATCCATACCGGCACCGCCGGAACGGGGGCCCATACCACCGGCCTGGCCTTTGGGCTGGTTACCCATGCCCTGACCACCATCCGACGGCCCCTGGCGCTGTCCCATCATGCCCGGGCCTGCGCCTCCACGCATCAACTGCATGTGCTGCTGCATGGACTCCATGTGCTGCTCGCGGATACGCTGGCGCTCGGCGTCGGACTTGGCGTTGCGCATTTCCTGCATCATCTCCTGCATCTGAGACATGTTCTGATGCATTTGCTGCATCTGTTCCTGGTTCATCATGCCCCCCTGATTCATCATGCCTCCACGGGGCATTTGTCCAGAGTTGCCCTGGGCAAAAACCAGCAAGGGGGCTGAAACCAGAACGGAGCATGCGACTATTCGCGTAAACCTGTTCATGAGATCCTCCTCTTCATCATTATTGATGAGCATCTCTTACAGTTAAGACCATGATCCTTCTTTGCGCAAACTGTCTTGACCCTGCAGTAACTAACAGGTTTTCTAATAGGATGACCCGATTCATGAACCGGAGCTATGAATGAGCACTTCCTGCAACAACTGCTGCAGCAACAGTAAACCTGCAGCAGGCGAAACGGCCCGGAGCGATATCAATGACGCGTCCGGCGATTGGCTGAGCACCTACCGGATCCCCAGGATGGATTGCCCCTCCGAAGAGCGGATGATTCGCATGGCGCTGGGCGGTTTCAGCGCCGTTCAGGTCCTGTCGTTCGATTTGCCGGGCCGCACCCTTGAGGTACTGCATAACGGAGAGGCCTCGCCAATTACCGACAAGCTCTCCACCCTGGGGCTCGGAGCGGAGCTCCGGGATACCCGCAAGGCCAGTACGGAAACCATTCAGGCAGCTGCCGATTCCGGGGCAAGCCAGCAACAGGAAGCCGGCACGCTTTGGATCCTGCTGGCCATCAACGGCCTGATGTTTGTTTTTGAGATGGTAATGGGCCTGATTGCTCAATCTGCGGGCCTGATTGCCGACTCGCTGGACATGTTTGCAGATGCCGCAGTCTATGGCCTGGCGCTTTACGCCGTGGGCCATGGCGTGAAGATGCAGGTGCGGGCAGCCCATGTTGCCGGCATTTTGCAGCTTATCCTGGCGCTCGGGGTGTTGCTTGAGGTGGGCCGGCGGTTTGTCTTCGGCAGCGAGCCGGAGTCCACGCTGATGATGGCTATCGCGGTAGTCGCCCTGATCGCCAACACCGCCTGCCTGCTGCTGATTTCCCGGCATCGTGAAGGTGGCGCCCACATGAAGGCCAGCTACATCTTCTCCGCCAACGATGTGATCATCAACCTGGGCATCATTGTTGCCGGCGCCCTGGTGGCCTGGACTGGCTCCAATTATCCGGACCTGGTCATCGGCACCATTGTCGGCTTCATTGTACTGAGCGGAGCCCGGCGCATCCTGGCACTGAAGGGCTAAGCCGCCGCCAGAACATTCCCCAAACGAGGAAACCATGCACAGCCACGACCATAGCCACGGCCACGATCACAGCCACCAGTTCGGCACCCACAACCGCGCCTTTGCCATTGCGGTGATCCTGAACACCCTGTTTGTAGTGATTGAAGCGGTGTACGGCGTGCTGTCCGGCTCCCTGGCGCTGATTGCCGATGCCGGGCACAACCTGAGTGATGTGATGGGCCTGCTCCTGGCCTGGGCCGCAAGCTGGCTTGCCAGCAAAGCGGCCACCACCAGCAAAACCTATGGCCTGAAGAAAACCACCATCCTGGCAGCCTTGTTCAATGCCCTGATTCTGATTGCCGCGGTGGGCGGTATCACCTGGGAAGCCCTCCAGCGGCTCGGCAATCCGGGAGAAATCGCGGGCCTTGTGGTGGTTGTGGTGGCCGGCATCGGCGTGGTGATCAACGGCATCACCATGATGCTGTTCATGAAAGGCCAGAAGGGTGACCTGAACATTCGCGGGGCCTTCCTGCATATGGCCGCCGATACTGCGGTATCGGTCGGGGTGGTGATTTCAGGCACGATACTGATGTTCACCGACCAGGCCTGGATCGACCCGGTGATCAGCCTGGTTATTGCCGTTGTGATCTTCCTGGGTACCTGGCAGTTGCTGAAAGAATCCATCAACCTGGCGCTGGATGCCGTTCCCAGGGGAATCGACCCGGCTGCCGTGCGCGAGCACCTGGAGCACCTGCCCGGCGTGCAGTCTGCCCATCACCTGCATATCTGGGCCCTGAGCACCACCGAGAATGCCCTGACGGTGCACCTGGTCAAGCCGGACCCGGAAGGCGATGACGAAGCCATCCACCAGGCCTCGGCCATGCTGGCGGCCGAGTTCAACATCCATCACACCACCATTCAATGGGAGCGGGGCGGCGCCCCTTGCCCGAACGGGACAACCCACTAACGGATGCCCTAGAACGCCAGTGAGATCATCACCGGGATAAACGCCAGTGCAAACAGCGTCGTCAGCATTACCGTGCCCGCGGCTTGCCTGGGCGAAGTGTCCAGCAGGGTAGCAATCACCACCGTGTTGGCCGCGATCGGTGTAATGGAAATCAGGAACATGGCCTGGTGCACAGCCGGCTCGTAGACGCCCAGAATCGTGGAATCGACCCACCAGAACAGGATCGCCACCAGCGGCCAGACCACAAACTTGCCGAAAAACGCCAGCGCCGTGAACCGGACGTTACCCGCAAGCCCCCGGAAGCTGGTAATGCTCATGCCGATAATCATCATGCCCAGAATGCTGTAGGCGCCGCGCAGGTTGTCGAACAGCGGCACGAAGATGTCCGGAATACCCACCCCCGCCAGGTTCAGGGCCACGGCCGCCAGGAAAGCGTACACCGAAGGCAGTTTGAGCACCCGCCAGAGCGCATCCTGGATACTGTATCGGCCCCGGGCCGCCAGGTAGAAGCCCACCGAGTTCTCGAACAGCGTGGTGCCCAACATGCACACGATATAGAGCCCCAGCCCTTCTTCTCCGAACAGCAGCAGCGCCACCGGCACCCCGAAGTACCCGGTATTACCGGAACCCACGCACAGGGGGATGATGTTGGCACTGCCATCGGTCAGGACTTTTCTCGCCAGCTTCAGCTGAACAATGCCCAGTACCGAGGAAATTCCGAAAACCAGGAACGGCAACAGGATGACTTCCGGCGACAGCGGCGCCGCCATAACACCGGAAAACACCACAGACGGCGTGACGATGTACAGCATGATGCCGGCAATATGCCGGCCGCTGGCTTCCAGGTAACGGCCGGCAATCCAGCCCAGCCCAACCGTGACGTAGAGCGGGATCAGCTTGAAGAAAAGGGCAAACGCAGCGGCCATCGACACTCCATATGGACAGATTGTTTACAGACAGGACGGCGGCGCAGTCTATCACCTACCCATCTGGAGGTAACTCCCCGGCGCAATAGAGAAACACCGGGCATTCTTTGATAATCATCAACAGCATTAGGAATGCATCTTTATATCCTAGTGGGGCAGTCAGGTATTTGAAACAACCAAGGAGAGAGACCAATGGCCGAGCGCTTTACCAAAAGCATGGCCAGGAACATATATCTGGGGGGGAGTGCATTCTTCGTCCTGTTGTTCCTGGCCCTGACTTTTGACACTCAGCTGCGAGCTATGCCCGAGCGGGATAACCGCGACCAACTGACCGAGCAGGTAGTCAGGGGCAAACACCTGTGGGAGAACAACAACTGTGTTGGCTGTCACTCCCTCATGGGCGAAGGTGCTTACTTCGCTCCGGAACTGGCTAACGTATTCGACCGCCGTGGCGGTGGTGATACCGAGGTCTTCAAGTCCTACATGAAAGCCTGGATGAACGCCATGCCCACCAATATCCCGGGCCGGCGCCAGATGCCTAACTTCAATCTGAGCGATTCCGAGATCGAAGACCTGGCCGCCTTCCTGGAGTGGACATCCAAGATCGACGACAACGGTTGGCCACCCAACATCGAAGGGTAAGGGAGCAGACATGAAATACGAATCTCAAAGGGTAGCAATGCCCTACTTCATCTTTGCCCTGATTCTGTTTGCCGGCCAGATTGTGTTCGGCCTGATTCTGGGTCTCCAATACGTTGTGGGCGATTTCCTGTTTCCGGAAATTCCCTTCAACGTTGCGCGGATGGTTCACACCAACCTGCTGATTGTCTGGCTGCTGTTCGGCTTTATGGGCGCAACCTACTACATGGTTCCGGAAGAAGCTCAAACTGAATTGCACAGCCCGCTGCTGGCGTGGATTCTGTTCTGGGTGTTCGCTGTAGCCGGCACCCTGACCATTCTGGGCTACCTGTTCGTAGACTACGCCACCCTGGCGGAGGTCACCATGAACAAGCTGCTGCCCACCATGGGGCGGGAGTTCCTTGAACAACCGACGATAACCAAGATCGGTATCGCCGTGGTTGTGGTAGCGTTCCTGTTCAACATTGCCATGACTGCCCTGAAAGGTCGCAAGACCGTGGTCAACATCGTACTGATCACCGGCCTGGTTGGCCTGGCGGTACTGTGGCTGTTCTCCTTCTACAACCCCAGCAACCTGGCTACCGACAAGTACTTCTGGTGGTTTGTCGTGCACCTGTGGGTAGAAGGCGTGTGGGAACTGATCATGGGCGCTATCCTGGCCTATGTGCTGATCAAGCTCACCGGTGTGGACCGCGAAGTGATCGAGAAGTGGCTGTACGTGATCATCGCCATGGCACTGATTACCGGCATCATCGGTACCGGGCACCACTTCTTCTGGATTGGGCCGCCTGAGTACTGGCTGTGGCTGGGTTCTGTGTTCTCTGCACTGGAACCGCTGCCGTTCTTCATGATGGTGGTATTCGCCTTCAACATGATCAACCGTCGCCGCCGCAACCACCCCAACAAGGCCGCCATGCTGTGGGCCATGGGTACTACCGTGATGGCGTTCCTAGGTGCTGGCGTGTGGGGCTTCCTGCATACCCTGGCTCCGGTGAACTTCTACACCCACGGCAGCCAGATTACAGCGGCCCACGGCCACATGGCGTTCTACGGCGCCTACGTAATGATCGTGCTGACCATCATTTCCTACGCAGTGCCGATCATGCGTGGCCGTCCTTACGGCAACAGCAACACGGCGCAGATTGTGGAAATGTGGGGCTTCTGGCTGATGACCATCTCCATGGTGTTCATCACCCTGTTCCTGACCGGTGCCGGCGTACTGCAGGTTTGGCTGCAGCGCATTCCGGAAAGCGGTGAGGCCATGTCGTTCATGGCAGGCCAGGATCAGATTGCCCTGTTCTACTGGATGCGATTCGTAGCCGGTGCCTTCTTCATGGCCGGCCTGGTGGTTTACCTCGGCAGCTTCTTCATCAAAGGTCAGGCCAGCCCTGCCGAAGAAGTCCGTGGTCCCGCCACTGAAGATGCCTGATAAGGCATAACCGCCGGGGCCTCCGGGCCCCGGCACATTTCCGAAATTCTGGACAAGCCCTGTGCATGCGCAAACCGTCAACCCGAAAGACACCCTTCAGCAGAAGCGCCTGATTACCCGCAGCGCCTTCTTCCTGCTGTTCCTGCTTGCGCCTGTTCTCAATATTTTCCGTTACGACCTGACCGAAACCCGCTTCGTCCTGCTGGGCTTCCCCCTGTCGTTTAACCTGAACCTGGACTGGGTTGCCCACAGCACCCCGGCCGAAGTAGCGGGCCAGATACTGTTCTGGTTCATTCTGCCCATCCTGGTGCTGGTGCCACTGGTACTCTGGATTGCCTTCAAATGGGGCCGCCTGTATTGCGGCTGGCTGTGCCCGCACTTTTCCGTTGTAGAAACCATCAACGACCTGATGACCCGCGTTACCGGTCGCCCTACCCTGTGGGAAGCGCTGAAAAAAGGCAGCACCGGCAAGGCCATCCACTGGGCCGGCCTGACCCTGGTGTGCGCACTGATCGGTTTTTCCTGGGCCCTGGCGCTGCTGTCTTACCTGCTGCCGCCTATCCCTCTGTATACCGACCTGGTCACCGGCCAGCTCAGCCTGTACCCGGGCATTTTCCTGGCGGTAGCCACCGCGGTGTTTACCTTCGATTTTCTGTTCGCCCGGCACCTGTTCTGCAAATACGGCTGCGCCGTAGGCCTGGTGCAGAGCATCGCCTGGATGACCAACGGCAAGGGCCGGGTAGTGACCTTCGACACCAAGCGGGCCGCCGCCTGCCGGGATTGCACCAAGGCCTGCGACGAAGCCTGCCCCATGCGCCTGCCCACCCGCAGCCACAAGCGGGCAAAATTCAGCTGTACCCAGTGCCTGCAGTGCGTCAGCGCCTGCCGCGAGGTGCAGAAAGACAACCCTGAAGGCTCCCTGCTGACCTGGGAGCCCGGCGAACCTGGCAAGCAGACGGTGCTGATTCCCGTGCGCCAGGTGGAATCTACCCCGCGCCAGACACGGGCCTGATACGAGGACACGAAATGGAAGAGTGGGTCGGACTTAAATGGCACGACTACGTAACCCGCCAGGCCATGGGCGAGTTCCCCGAGTACGCTGTGCACCTGAAAGACGAAGCCCGCACGCTGGGCGTGCTGTTCCGCGCCATGGGCGGCGATCCCGCCCTGAGCCTGGTGACGGCTGAACCCCGGCACTTCCAGATTCGCCGGAAGTTCCTGCAGAAGCTGGCCGGTACCCATCGCAAGTTCGAACTGGCCTGGCGGGACGAAGAAAGCCTGCGCCTGCCAGACCGCCTGGCGCTGTTTCCCTCCCGCAAGGTGAACCGGGAGCTGTACCTGTGGCTTGCCGCCCTGGCCTCTCTGGGCGAGATCAACCACCACAGCTGGCTCAAAGGTAACCAGGCCATGGTGCAGCAGCTACTTGAGCGCTGGCCCGGCCTTGAGCCCATGTACCAGCGGCTGGTGAAACACACCCTGCGCTGGCGCCCGGAACCAGAAAGCCTGAGGGGCAGCGAAGCCGAACGCGAGGCGGCCATTCGCCAGGCCCTGATCCACCCGGGCAGCGTAGACGACCTGCCAGATGCCCTGACCGACCCCTGGCCGGTGGTGCTCTGGCTGTATCCGGTACTGGGCCGCGGAAAACTCAAAGGTCAGATCATTGGCGACGACAACACCATGTCGAAATCCGGCGGCCTGGCCAAAAAACGGAAACGCCGCCGCGCCGAGCGGGTGGATGCCTTCGACAAAGATCAGGGGCTGATGCTGTTCCGGCTGGAAAGCCTGTTTTCCTGGTCTGAATTCATTCCCATCGACCGCGCCGGCGACGACAGCGAAGAGGAAGACGCCGACGCCGTGGCCGACGACATGGACATGATCTCCGTGTCCCAGGACCGCCGCGAAGCGTCTTCCGCCATCAAGTTTGACCTGGACCTGCCCTCGGAAGAAAACGACGACCTGCACCTGGGGCCGGGCATTCACCTGCCGGAATGGGACTGGCGCCGGCAGGACTACCGGGAAAAATTCTGCTGCCTGCAGCCCCTGCTGAGCAAAGACGCTGTGCCCTCGCCCTTGCCCGAGCACCTGAACCGCTCTGCCCAGACCCTGCGCCGCCAGTTCAGCGCCCTGAAGCCCCTGCGCCAGTGGGAGCGCCGGCAACTGGAAGGCGAAGAGCTGGACCTGGACGCCTGCCTGGAACGCATGGTGCAGCACAAACGCGGCATCGGCGAGGTAGACCAGAAACTCTTCCGCCAGTGCAAACAGAACCAGCGGGACCTGGCGTGCCTGGTGCTGACCGACATTTCCCTCTCTACCGACACCTACATCAACAACCACCAGCGGGTGATCGACATTGCCCGGGACGGCCTGCAACTGCTGAGCGAAGCACTCACCGCCAGCCGCGATCCGTTTGCACTGTTTGCCTTCTCGTCACGGCGACGGGACCACATCCGCTTCCACCACATCAAGAGCTTTGAAGAGCAATACAACGACACCACACGGGGCCGGATACAGGCCCTGGAGCCGGGCTACTACACCCGCATGGGCGCGGCCATCCGCCAGTCCATCAAACTGCTGCAGGCCCGCCCGGAACACCAGAAAATCCTGCTGCTGCTGACCGACGGCAAACCCAACGACCTGGACCTGTACGAAGGCCGCTATGGCGTGGAAGACACCCGCATGGCCGTGCAGGAGGCCCACAAAGCCGGGCTGACCCCGTTCTGCGTGACCATCGACGAAGAAGCCAACGAATACCTACCCTACGTATTCGGCAGCAGCAACTTCGTGGTCATCAAAGACCCGACCCAGCTGCCCGGCCAGCTACCCAAGCTGTACATGAACCTGACCCGTTAACGGAGACTGTAATGGCTGATGTTCAAGCCGCCCGCGGGCGGCACCTGCCCGGCGACATCGCCGTGTGGTTTTTCATCTTTGCCGAACTGGCCGTGTTCGCCATCCTGTTCATCGGCTACGGCGTAGCCCGAAGTATGGACCCGGCCACCTTCTCCGCTGGAAAGGCGGCCCTACATCCCTGGACTGGCCTGGTCAACACCATCGGCCTGATCACCGCCAGCTACCTGGTCGCACTGTCCGTCCATCGCCTGCGCGACCGCAAAACCGGCACGGCTGCCCTGCTCTGGGCCGCCATCGCCGCGTCGTCCATCTACACCTTCGGCAAGCTCTACGAATACGCCGACCTCTACGCCAACGGCTACAACCTGGGCACCGACACCTTCTTCATGTTCTATTTCTTCCTCACCTTCTTCCACTTCATGCACGTGGTACTTGGCCAGATCATCCTTGTGGTACTGGCAGTAAAGGTGAAAAAAGGCGACTACAACGGCGACGACATGAACGGCATGGAATCCGGCGCCTCCTACTGGCACATGGTCGACCTGGTGTGGCTGGTGCTGTTCCCGATGCTCTACGTTCTGGCCTGAGGAGACTTTCTGATGCTAGCGGTTTATATCGCCCTGATGATCTGCACCATGGCTCCTGTTGTGGCCATGCAGGCTGGCGCCGACATGTCGGTTCTGGTGTGGTTGGTATTTGGACTGGTGATCGTAAAAGCAGTCCTGCTGGTCGACCACTTCATGGAAATGAAACACGCTCCCTGGGGCTGGAGAATGGCGGCTCAGGGCTGGGCTGTTGTGGTGGTTTCAGTTCTGGCTGGTATTCATCTGACAGGTTAGTTACCACCGCCGCGGAATCCCGTAAGAAGGATCGAACGGCAGGGTCGGGTAGGGCCTTCCAAAAATTTGTGGAGCCATGGATGGCGGAACAGAAGCGCCACATGGATGTGCCGCAAGGAGCGGTTTTTGGAAGGCCCTACCCGACCCTGCCCAGCACCGAACCCGAACTTACAGCAGCCGCCGCGGAAAAGCAGGCGGCTTGTTGCCGATTGCCTGAGCCAGGGAAATCATGCCCCAAAGCACAAACGATGTGTGCAGTACGACGGCCCAGACGATTGCGTAGGTCCAGAACAACCCGGTGTTGCCGTAGATGAGCCAGCAAACGGCAACGCCGCCGCTGATCAGCACAGCGCCCAGTATCGACATATAAACCGCCGCCTTGCTGTGGGCCCGCCGTAAAGCGTGGGCATCGCCGGATTTCATGGCAATCGCCAGCAAAACGATGAAGCCGATAACCGGCAACGCCAGCAGGTTCAGCAAGTACCAGATAACCGGGGCAATCGCCCCGGGAGATTCACTCTTCGGACTGCCCGAATACGGCATACACCACCTCCATCAGTGCGTTAACAGTAACCGCATCATCCGATAGCGGTTCGATCATCCCGGCCCGGCAGGCTTCGATGTGGGGCATACCGGATGCGATCAGATAGGCCGTATGGATCAACAACCGCGTCGATGCTGCCTCCTCCAGATCGTGATCTTTCAGTTTACGCAACGACGTGGCCAGCCCCACCAACTGCTTTGCAAGACCCGTATCACAGCCGGATTCCTGCTGAACAATGGTCTGCTCCACATCCGGCGTCGGGTAATCGAAGCTCATGGATACAAACCGCTGCCGAGTACTGGGCTTCATGCCTTTCAGCAAGCTCTGGTAACCCGGGTTGTAAGACACCACCAGCATAAAGCCCGGAGCGGCTTTCAGCAGTTCGCCGGTGCGTTCGATGGGCAGTTCCCGGCGGTCATCCGCCAGCGGGTGCAGTACCACGGTGGTGTCTTTCCGTGCTTCCACTACTTCATCAAGGTAGCAGATTCCGCCTTCCCGTACCGCCCGGGTCAGGGGGCCGTCTTGCCAGTAGGTGCCGTCGGGGCCGATCAGGTGGCGGCCAACCAGGTCAGAGGCGGTAAGGTCGTCGTGGCAGGCCACGGTGTATACCGGGCGACCGAGTTTTTCCGCCATGTAGCGGACAAAGCGGGTTTTACCACAGCCGGTGGGGCCTTTGATCAGTACCGGCAGGCCGTTGTCTGCAGCGGCGGTGAACAGCTCTACTTCGTTGCCGGCGGGTTGGTAGAAGGTCATGTACAGGTTCCTTTTATTGCAGGGAATCGGGTGGGGCAAAGCCGTGCACCCATTCCGGGAAAAGATTGAATATCTGGCGATCGTCGCTGCGTTTCAGTTCAAGCAGTGCTTTCAGGCACGGCTGCAATCCGGGGTTCGTGGTGTCGGTGCCGGCATACCAGCCAGCACCTGAAACGGGTTCTCCCTGCCAGGTAATGGCCAGACCCTGGGATTCCAGGAAAGGCGTGACCAGCCCGAGTTCCGAGACCGCCGCATGGGTGTTGTTGTGCAGCAACAATCCCAGGGCAGAGCTGAAATCACCGGCTTCGTAACGCTGGCCCCGTTTCGGCGTTACGCCCTCGGCAGCCAGGGCCTTCAGTGCAAGCCGCCCGGAGAGCGGGTCGGTTCCTGCTACCAGGGATACGTCCCGCCCTTCCAGCTCCCCCAGTGTTCTCACACCGGCGGTTTTCCGGGTTACCCAGACCGGAACCGGATCCTTGCCATCGGCGTTGACGGCCCGGAGCTTGAGCCTGTCTGCCAGGCCATCCTGCCGGTACACCAGGTCACCGTCACCGGCTTGATTGAACACCAGTTCTGCCGTGCAGTTCTGTGTGTCGAGATAACGCTGCAGCCGGTAACTGGCGACGGTGACAGACCTGGCTTCAGTGTGTACTTCAAGCCGCACCGGTCCGGAAAACTGGCCGGCGCTGACGGCACTGGTGCAAAGCACGAACAGCCAACCGCCGGCGGTAACCCTCACGTCACAAGCCCAGCTGATGTGCCCGGTTGGTGAAGAAGATGCCCGACGGCTTTTGCGCCGGCAGGGTAGCGACTTCTTCCAGTGTGCGGGTGTTGTAGATGGTCACCCGGTCGCTGTCCCGGGAAGATACCCACACTTCCTCACCGCGAGGGGTGAATTCCATGTGCAACACGGACTTGCCCGGCTCCAGGGTACGGATGATTTCCCGGGTGCGGGAATCAATCACCTGAACCACGTCGTTCTTCGGGTGCGCAAAGCTGACCCAGATCTGGCGGTTGTCCGGGCTGGCCATGACAAACACCGGCTGGCCCTGTACCGGAATGCGCTGCACCATGCTCCAGTCTTCCATATCGGCGACCAGTACCTCGTGGCGACCGACTGCCGGCACAAACGCGTAGGCATCGGCGATGGCCCAGCCTTCCAGGTGCGGCATCTTGTAGACCGGCAAGCGCTGCTCGCCCTTACCGTAATCCGGCAGGATGGTCTGCGCGCCATGCTCCGGCTCCCACAGATCCATCATCGACAAGCCGTCTTCCCCGAACAGGCCGGCAATATAGAAGCGGCCGTCGGGTGTGATCAGGGCGTCGTAGGGTTCTTTGCCGGCCTCATGGCGGGTCACACCCGGCGGATTGCTGTGCATATCCACGGTCCAGATTTCACCGGCCTCGAACAGGCTGAAGACAAACTGGTTGCCCGGGGCGTCTACCAGGCCCACGGTCTTGGACTGATCCTGCTCACCCTCGGCATTGGTGTAGAACGCGGGAATTTCCACCACGGTATCCAGGGTTTCACTGTCGAAAATATTTACCCCGCCGGGCTCGTAGTTGGACACCGCCACGTAACGGCCATCCTGGGAGATGGCTCCGCCAATGCTGTTACCGGACTGGATAACGCGATCAGTCACCGTGCGAGTGAGCAGGTCGACCTTGGTGAGCCCACCGTCACGGCCAAACACGTAGCCGTAGCGGGCATCCCGCGAGTACACCACGGAGGCGTGGGACAAATCGCCCAGGCCTTCTACCCGGCCCAGGATTTCATATTCGGAGTGATCAACCACCAATACCGAGCCGGTTGCCCGCTCGATGATCAGGCCCAGGTCACCCGTGCCGCGCAGTTCAACCGGCTCCGGCGCAGACAAGCTCTGGCAGCCGGCAGTCAGGGTAGCGGCGATGGTCAGTGCAATCGGTGCAAACAGACGTTTCATCGTGGGTCCTTCAGTTATCGGCTTCGAGGGGAATCGGATTCGGGAGCAATCAAGGCGCCGGATTTGAGCTGCTGGCTGATCCAGGCAATTTGCTGGTCGGTCAGCAAGGCTTTCCAGGGCGGCATGGCTGTGCCCGGCACGCCTTCCCGGATGATGGCGGAAATCGCAGCTTCCGGCAGGGCTTCAATGTCTGCTGGCCGCAGGGGTGGTCCCAACCCGCCTTTGAGTTTCAGACCGTGGCAGGAGCCACAATCCTGGATGACGAAGTTCTTCAGCTCGGCCTCGCTTTCGGGCGCGCCGGCCAGGGCCTGAACGGAGGTGATCGCCAGCGCCGTCGCCAGTACCAATGAGTGCCAGGAGCAGGCCTGACCGGTCGTTTTCATTGCGGGTCTCCGGGAAGCTTCAGCACATGCTGCAATTCCAGTATTTCCATGGCATTGATATTGATTAAATTCTCCTGCGGTATCCAGTGATCTTTGGTTATACGCCATCTACCCATGGGGAGGTACTCTCTTGATTACCTGTATTTATCTGACATATATCAATGTCTGAGAAGCCCAACAAGAGAACCCTAGGACGTACTCTTGAATCCCAAGGAGAGAACCTGATGAGAGTAACCGATATGATGATCAAGCCACTGGCCTTCGCGGTGGCCATTACGTCCATGGGCGTGATGACTGCGCAGGCTGCCCCCAAGAATGGCGATGACGCAACCATGGCATACGAAGGCACCCCCAGTGCCGTTGATGCCGGTTCCGCACGAGTCGTCCGCACCCCCGGCGCCCCTGACCTGACCGACGCCGAGTTCGAACAGGCCAAGGAAATCTACTTCCAGCGCTGCGCCGGCTGTCACGGTGTACTGCGTAAAGGCGCCACCGGTAAGCCGCTGACCCCGGATATTACCCAGGAGCGTGGCATCGACTACCTGAAGGCCTTTATCAGCTACGGCTCCCCGGCCGGTATGCCGAACTGGCTGACCTCTGGTGACTTCGACGAAGAAACCGTGGAACTGATGGCCAAGTACATCATGCACGAGCCGCCACAGCCTCCCGAGTTCAGCCTGGCTGACATGAAGAACACCTGGGAAGTGCTTGTTGCTCCGGAAGACCGTCCGAAGAAACAGATGAACGACCTGGACCTGGAAAACATCTTCAGCGTTACCCTGCGTGACGCCGGTAAGATTGCCCTGATTGACGGCGATTCCAAGGAAGTCGTGAAGATCATCGAAACCGGCTACGCGGTGCACATCTCCCGGATGTCTGCCTCTGGCCGTTACGTGATGGTTATCGGCCGTGACGCCCTGATCAACATGATCGACCTGTGGATGGAAGAGCCGCAAACCGTAGCCAAGATCAAGGTTGGTATGGAAGCGCGTTCTGTCGAGACCTCCAAGTACAAAGGCTGGGAAGACAAGTACGCCATTGCCGGCACCTACTGGCCGCCCCAGTTCGTGATCATGGACGGCGACACCCTGGAGCCGAAGAAAATCGTGAGCACCCGTGGCATGACCGTGAGCAACCAGGAATACCATCCTGAGCCGCGTGTTGCCGCCATTGTGGCGTCCCACGCGCATCCGGAGTTCATCGTCAACGTCAAAGAGACCGGCAAGATCCTGCTGGCCAACTACGAAGACCTGGACAACATGAACATCACCACCATCGATGCGGCTGAGTACCTGCACGATGGTGGCTGGGATGCCAGCATGCGTTACTTCCTGACCGCCGCCAACAACTCCAACAAGATTGCTGTTGTTGATGCCCAGGACCGTAACCTGGAAGCCATGGTTGAAGTTGGCAAAATCCCGCACCCGGGCCGTGGTGCCAACTTTGTAGACCCCGAGCATGGTCCTGTGTGGGCAACCTCTCACCTGGGTGACCAAACCATCCAGATGATCGGTACCGACCCGGAAGGTCATCCGGACAAGGCCTGGAAAGTGGTTCGCACGGTTGATGGCCAGGGTGGCGGTTCACTGTTCGTGAAGACCCATCCGAAGTCCACCAACCTGTGGGTAGACACCGCCCTGAACCCGGCTGAAGCTGTGAGCCAGAGCATTGCCGTCTTCGACATCAACAACTTTGATGCCGGCTACGAAGTGCTGCCGATTGCCGAGTGGGCTGACCTGGGCGAAGGCCCCAAGCGTGTGGTCCAGCCGGAATACAACAAAGCGGGTGACGAAGTCTGGTTCTCTGTGTGGAACACTTCAGACAAGAATTCCGCCATTGTTGTGGTTGACGACAAGACACGTGAGCTGAAGAAGGTCATCAAGGGCGACTACATGGTTACCCCGACCGGTAAGTTCAACACTTACAACACCCAGCACGACGTGTACTGATCCGGCCCCTGGCCCGGAGGAGATAACCTGATGAGACTGGACACCGTCGACCAACAACTGATCAACCACTACCAGCGCAACCTGCCGGTATGTGAGCGCCCTTACCGCGAGATGGCCGACACACTGGGCATTTCCGAGGACGAAGTGATCAGCCGGCTGGCGGTGCTCCAGCAACAACAGGTACTCAGCCGGGTTGGCCCGGTGTTTGAACACAGCCAGGCGGGCGCAAGCCTGCTGGCTGCCGTGGCGGCGCCGGTCGAGCAGATCGACCTGGTGGCCGCACGGATCAACAGCGCTCCCGGCGTAAACCATAATTACGCGCGGGAGCACCTATACAATCTCTGGTTCGTGATGACCGCCCCGGATGAAGACACCCTGGATGAGCGGCTGGACGAGCTGGAACATCAACTGAAGTTGCCCATACTCCGGCTGCCCATGGTTGAGGGTTACCATATTGACCTGGGCTTCGACATCGACTGGGACGCACTACCATGAACCACCCAGCGCCACACCCGGACCGCCACAACGGCAGCTATCTGTTTGATACCGAGGCCTTCAGTGCCTGGGGCCTGCTGAGGCTCCGCCAGAAACTGGAAGAAGGCCTGCCATTAACACCCCGCCCGTACCTGGCGCTGGCCGAACAAACCGGCCTGACCGAGCAACAGGTTATGGACGCCGTCCGCCACTGGCAGGATCAGGGCCTGATCAAGCGTTCCGGCCTGATCGTGAAGCACCGCACCCTGGGTTACAGGGCCAACGCCATGGTGGTGTGGGATGTGCCCGACGAGCAGGTGAGCGAACTTGGCCGCGCACTGGCTGCCGTACCCTTTGTAACCCTGTGCTACCAGCGCCCCCGCAGACTGCCCGACTGGCCCTACAACCTGTTCTGCATGATTCACGGCGTTAACCGGGAGCGGGTACTGGGCCAGCTGGACCAGATGATTGCCAGCCACCACCTTGAACAGATTCCCCACGCAGTTCTGTTCAGCAACAAAGCCTATCTTCAACGGGGAGGACGCTATGTCAGTAACAGCTGAGCCAGCTGCCCGCCGGGAGTCACCAGACGTAGCCCCTGCCTTTACCGATACTGAAAAAGCCATCATCAACCGCCTGCAATACGGCCTGCCGCTGACCCCGAGCCCGTACCGGGACGTTGCCGAAGAACTGGGCATCAGCGAGCAGACCTTGCTGGATACCCTGAAAGCCCTGCTGGCCAATCGCACCCTGACCCGTTTCGGCCCCATGTTCCACGCCGGTGAAATGGGAGGCGGCCTGACCCTGGCCGCCATGCGCATTCCCGAGCAGGACTTTGACCGGGTAACCGAACAGGTAAACAGCTTTGCAGAGGTGGCCCACAATTACCGCCGGGAACACGAACTGAACATGTGGTTTGTCCTGGCCACAGAAACCCCGGAAGGCATTGCCGAAACCATCGGGCGCATTGAAGCGCTGACCGGCTACCCGGTGTACAACATGCCCAAGGAGCAGGAGTTTCATGTCAACCTCCACTTTGAAGTCTGAGCAGGCCCGGTTCACCGACCAGGACCGGGAACTGATCCTCGCCACCCAGGAAGGCCTGCCACTGGTATCCGATCCCTGGGGCGAACTGGGCCGTCAGCTCGGCATGCCGGCAGACGAAGTGCTGTCACGCTTTCAACACATGCAGGAAACCGGCGTTATCCGCCGCGTGGCTGCCGTACCCGACCACTACAAGCTGGGCTATCGCTACAACGGCATGACCGTGTGGGATGTCTCTGACGACGCCATCAGCACCATGGGCCAGCAAGTTGGTGACCTGCCGTTCGTCAGCCACTGCTACCGTCGCCCCCGGCACCTGCCCTACTGGAGCTTCAACCTGTTTGCCATGGTGCACGGCACCAGTCGTGAAGAGGTGGAGCACAAGGCCGCACAGATTCGTGAACTGCTGGGCGACACCTGCTCCGGCCACACCATCCTGTACAGCTCTGCCATCCTCAAAAAAACCGGATTGCGGCTGAGAAAACAGGCAGATAAGCCATAGGGACTACCCCTCGAAGTACTCCATCAAAGGTATGGATACCCAGCGCCCACGGGGGGATAGTACAAGGGCAGAGAGCCGGTAAAGGCCAGCCCGGAGAGGCAACCAGGCCACTCCCGATGAGAGAGAGAATTTTATGTTTCGCATGACCCGCTACATCAAAACCCTGATGAACCCGACACCCGTCCGCCCGGTGCCCAAGCCCAGTGGCCCGGTGGTGATCTGGAACCTCATCCGCCGCTGTAACCTGACCTGCAAACACTGCTACTCGATCTCTGCCGATATCGACTTCAAGGGCGAGCTGAGCACTGAAGAAGTCTACACCGTGATGGACGACCTCAAAGCCTACGGAGTGCCGGTACTGATCCTGTCTGGCGGTGAGCCGCTGATGCGCCCGGACATTTACGAGATTTCCCACCGGGCCAAGGAAATGGGCTTTTACGTTGGCCTGTCTACCAACGGCACCCTGATCACCGAAGAAAACATCGACAAGATTGCCGCGGTTGGCTACGACTACGTGGGTATCAGCATTGACGGCCTGGAGGCCACCCACGACGAATTCCGCCAGAAAAAAGGCGCCTTCCGGGAATCCATGCACGCCGTGGCCCTGTGCAAACAGGCCGGCATCAAGGTGGGCCTGCGCTTCACCCTGACCCAGGACAACTACCCGGAACTGCCGGCCATGCTGGAGATGCTGGACGAGCACCAGATCGACAAGTTCTACCTGTCGCACCTGAACTACTCCGGCCGCGGCGGCCGCAACAAGAAGCGCGACGCCTGGTACGACATGACCCGCGACGCCATGAACCTGCTGTTCAACCACTGCCACGACGAACTCAAGCGCGGCATCGAGCGGGAATACGTCACCGGTAACAACGACGCCGACGGCCCCTTCCTGATCGAGTGGGCCAAGGAACACTACCCGGACCAGGCAGATGCCCTCACCCAGCGGCTGACCAACTGGGGCGGTAACTCCTCCGGCGTGAACATTTCCAACATCGACAACCTGGGCGTGGTACACCCGGACACCTTCTGGTGGGATCACAACCTGGGCAACGTGCGGCAGACCCCGTTCTCGAAGATATGGTCTGAAACCACCGACCCGCTGATGCAGGGCTTCCGCCAGCATCCGCGCCCGGTGAAAGGCCGCTGCGCGGACTGCAAATACCTGAACATCTGTAACGGCAACACCCGGGTGCGGGCCTACAACGTGTCTGGCGACTTCTGGGAAGAAGACCCCGGCT
The DNA here is from genome assembly GCF_002258215.1 of Marinobacter vinifirmus. Lineage (GTDB taxonomy): Bacteria > Pseudomonadota > Gammaproteobacteria > Pseudomonadales > Oleiphilaceae > Marinobacter > Marinobacter vinifirmus. Next base: position 136,192 of record NZ_NEFY01000001.1, on the reverse strand, counting down.
GCTACCTCACCAACGAGGAAATCGGCGTGGTGGAAAGCACACCGCGCAGAGTGGCCGCCGCCGCTATCGAAATCCCGGTCAACAACCTGTAAGGACGCACGCCATGACAACTAACCAAAGCAAGAAGTGCCTGGTGGAGTTCCAGCTGGCGGAGCAACCCTTACGGCCGGGCGAAGTGGCCATCGTGGGCGCAGGCCCCGGCGACCCGGGCCTGCTGACCCTACGGGCCCTGATGCTGATCCAGCAGGCCGATGCCATTGTCTACGACCGCCTGGTATCGCCACAGATTATGGAACTGGTGAACCCCAGGGCCGAGCGCATTCACGTGGGCAAGGCCAGCGGTTGCCACTATGTGCCCCAGGATGAGACCAACGAACTGCTGGTGAAACTGGCCGTACAACAACGCCGGGTTGTGCGCCTGAAAGGCGGCGATCCGTACATCTTCGGCCGTGGCGGTGAAGAAGCCGAATTCCTGGTAGAGAACGACATCGACTTCCAGGTGGTGCCGGGGATTACCTCCGCCGCCGGTTGCTCTGCCTACTGCGGCATCCCCCTGACGCACCGGGACTACTCCCAGAGCGTGACCTTCGTAACCGGCCACCGCAAGGGCGACCAGGCCCTGGAGCTGAACTGGCAGGTGCTGGCCGCGCCAGGTCAAACCCGGGTATTCTACATGGGCCTGCACAACGCCCCGACCATCGTCGAGCAGCTGACCGCCCATGGCCTGTCCGAGAATTGCCCGGTGGCACTCGTGGAACGCGGTACCACACCGCTGCAGCACATGACTGTCACCACCCTGAAAGACCTGGTCGACACCATTGAACGGGAAGATTTCCAGCCGCCCACACTGATCATTGTGGGTGAAGTGGTGCAACTGGCCGACACCCTGGCCCGCCCGGCGCAGGCTGGCTGGAACAGTGCCTTGTCCGGCCCGGCTGCTGCCACCGCCGGCCGCCGGCCGGCCTGAACCGAAACCTGACTGACCAACCGGGAGCTGTTGCAGGTGAACCTGACCCAAGCCCGAACAAAGATTATCTCCACCCTGTTACTGGCCGGCAGCGTGATGGCCACCCCTTTGCTGGCCAGTGAATCCGGCGAAACCGGAACAGACACCCTGTACCTGCAGCAATGCGCCGCCTGCCACGGCCCCGACCGCCTTGGCGGTATGGGCCCCGCCCTGCTGCCGGAAAACCTCGGGCGACTGAAGAAAGCCGAGGCCGAAAAGGTCATCCGCGAAGGCCGCCCAGCCACCCAGATGGCGGGCTACAAAGACATCCTGAACGACCAGCAGATCGCCGCCCTGACCGACTTCATCTATCAGCCTCCGAGTCACGAACTGAAGTGGGGCGAGGCCGAAATCCGCAACAGCCAGGAAGTCAGCCACGCCGCTGGCTCCCTGCCGGATGAACCGGCGTTCGAAGCGGACATGATGAACCTGTTCCTGGTGGTAGAAATCGGCGACCACCACGTCACCCTGCTGGATGGCGACAAGATGGAGCCCATCCACCGGTTCCCCAGCCGCTTTGCCCTGCACGGCGGCCCCAAGTACAGCCCGGACGGCCGCTACGTGTACTTCGGCTCCCGGGATGGCTGGATTACCAAGTACGACATCTACAACCTGAAGGTGGTGGCTGAGGTTCGCGCCGGCATCAACATGCGTAACATTGCCGTGTCTGCCGATGGCAACTACGTGCTGGCCGCCAACTACCTGCCCCACTCCATGGTGCTGTTCGACGCCGCCAACCTGGAAATGCTTGATTTCATCCCGGTTGAGAACGATGCCGGCGAAAGCTCCCGGGTGAGCGCCGTGTATACCGCACCACCCAGAAGCAGCTTCATCGCGGCATTGAAAGACATCCCCGAAGCCTGGGAAATCACCGTCGAGAATCAGAAAGCAAAACTGCGCCGGATGACCACCGACACCCTGCTGGACGACTTCTTCTTCGACCCGGGCTATCAGCACCTGATCGGCGCAGCCCGCGATGGCAAGCACGGCGTGGTGATCGACCTGGATACCGGCAAAACCACCGCAGAACTGCCGCTGCCCGGCATGCCCCATCTGGGCTCCGGCATTACCTGGGAATACGAAGGCCGCCGGGTGATGGCTACCCCGCACTTCCGGGCCGGTGCCATTTCCATCATCGACATGGACACCTGGGAAGTGATCAAGACCCTGGAAACCGAGGGCCCGGGGTTCTTTATGCGCAGCCACGAGAATTCCCGCTACGCTTGGGCAGACGTGTTTTTCGGCCCCAACGCCGACAAGGTGCACATCATCGACAAGCAGACCCTGGAGATCGTCAAGACCCTGCAGCCTGAGCCGGGTAAGGTAGCCGCCCATGTGGAGTTTGATCGCCACGGCGAGAAGCTGCTGCTGAGCATCTGGGACGACGACGGTGCGATCATTGTTTACGACGCGGATACGCTGGAAGAGGAAAAGCGCATTCCGATGAACAAGCCTTCCGGTAAGTACAACGTCTGGAACAAGATCAATTACGAGGAAGGGACCAGTCACTGAACTGCCTTGCCTCTTTGCCCCGCACCGACAACAAGTAGCCTGCAGCATTGGAGCAGGCGCAGCTTGTGGGGGGATGCCTCCTGAAACACGCTCCTTGCGGCACATCCCTGTGTCGCTTGGACTCCGCCATCCATGGCTCCGCACAGTTTCAGGAGGCATCCCCCCACAAGCCGCCCTCCGGCACCGAGTAATCGTTATCGACTAAGTCAAATATCTTTAATCATTTAAGTCATTTCAGATGTTTGTTTTTTTGGTAGCATAATTGACCTACGCCAATGCAGCGAAGGTTTGTTATGAACAGCAGTTTCCGACCACCGATGGCATCCGCACCCTGCCTGCTGGGTGAAGACCACCCGGACATTATTCACCACGACGCGGCACCCGCCGAAGTTGCCCTGCTGAACGGCCTGAGCCGCGCCTTTGGCATTTGCCTGAACGAAAAGCAGAACAGCCCGGAAGCCCGGTTTCTGAGCGATATCGCTCGCCTGTTCCATCAGCGCAGAATAGACGCAGAAACACCCCTGGAAAAACACGACCGGCCGTGGGCTAACGTGTACCTGATCCAGTATGGCGTTCTGCGCCTGTTTCGGGAATCATCTGCTGGCAAGGTCGCGATTCATCATTTCTTTACCGAAGGCGACCTGATCTGGCCGGTATTCGGGCGCAGCAGAACGGTGCGTAATACCCTGTGCCTGACCAGCGTGCTGCCGGCCACAGTCTGGGTGGCGGATTTCAGCGCGTTCCGTTCGGCGATCCAGAACCATGGCGACGGGCTTTGGCATAAGTTCGCACTGGTGCTGACCGAGGAGATTGCGGAGCTGACCAGCATGCGGGAATACCGCAAACACACCATGCCGGCCAAGGAGCGCTACCAACTGCTGCTCGATGAGTACCCGGAACTGGTCAAGCGGGTGCCGGACAATCAGCTGGCCTCCTGGCTGGGTGTGGTGCCCGCCACTTATTCACGGTTAAAGGCTGCCAGTACGAAAGCCGGCAGGCGGGCATAAAAAAGGCGGCGGACTTTTCAGCCCGCCGCCCAAACCTGAGTCAACGCTTGCTACTTCGAAATCAGCCGTGCAGCTTCACTGCCAGTTCTGCAACATGCTTGCCCTGGAAGCGGGCAATGGCCAATTCTTTCTCACTGGGCTGGCGGGAACCGTCACCGCCGGCGATGGTCGAGGCGCCGTAAGGCGTGCCGCCATTCACTTCAGAGATATCAAAGAACTCCGGAATTCCATAGCCCAGAGGTACCAGCACCATGCCGTGATGGGCCAGGGTGGTCCAGAATGAGGTAATGGTCTGCTCCTGACCGCCGCCTGTTCCGGTTGAAGTGAACACGCTACCCACTTTCCCGTGCAGCTTGCCCTCAGCCCACAGGCCACCGGTCTGGTCGAGGAAAGTACGCATCTGGCCCGCCATGTTGCCAAACCGTGTGGGCGTACCAAAGATAATCGCATCGTAGTCTGCCAGTTCAGCCGGGCTGGCTACCGGAGCATCTTGCTCGGCCTTGCCACCAGCGCTCAGGAACGCCTGGTCGGCCATGGTTTCCGGCACTCGCTTGACCACTACATCGGCACCCTCAACGCCCTTGGCGCCTTCGGCAATGGTGTTTGCCATGGTTTCGATATGGCCGTACATGGAATAGTAAAGAACAAGAACTTTTGCCATCGGAACAATCCCCTTGGTTGTTTCAAACTTGGTGCCAGCGTAACTGTCCGACGCAAAAGACGAAAACGGAAGATTTCCGGCAGATCGTTCAGTTTTTCTGAACATGGTCACAGGATGGTCATGGCAAACAGTTGCGTACACATGTACGCTGAACTGTATTATACTTTTAGCGAACACAGGCCAGCGCGGATGACAGCAAGCATGAACCACCCAGACGATTCGTTGCCATCTATTCACCTGCGGGTAGAAGAGTGGATCAACAGCGCAACCCACGGCCTTGGCGCCATTCTGAGTGTTATCGGAACCATTGCCCTGATTGCCGGTGCAAGCCAGATGGGAGACACCTGGAAGATTGTCAGCTTCAGCGTATTCGGTGCGTCACTGATCCTGCTGTACATGGCCTCTGCGCTGTACCACGGTGCTCGCCGCCCGGAGCTGAAATCCCTTTTCAAGACACTGGACCACTGTGCCATTTTCCTGCTGATCGCCGGCACCTACACACCTTTCCTGCTGGTGAATATGCGCGGCACCACCGGATGGACGCTGTTTGCGGTGATCTGGTCGCTGGCCCTGACCGGTGTGGTACTGAAAGTCATCTTCAAGAACCGCTTCAAGCTGGCGCGGGTGGGCATCTACGTTGCCATGGGCTGGCTGATTACCTTTGCCTCGTCTGACCTGGTCGCCAGCCTCAGCGAAACCGCGCTGCACCTGACCATTGCCGGCGGCATTGTGTATACCGCCGGCGTGGCGTTCTACCTGGCGGATCGCATTCCCTACATGCATGCGGTCTGGCATCTGTTCGTGATCGGCGGCAGCGCCTGCCATTTCAGCGCCATCTATTTTGGTGTGCTGCCCTACACGGTATAAACTCCGGTTCTGGCCCCGGTAACCTGCGGCGCCTTCCAACCAGAACCCATACCGAGGTCTGTTCAACGTGGCTGGCAAGCCCCTGCACGCATTCTGGCTGTTCTTTCCCGCTGCCGCCTTATGGGCTGCCCTGGTTGTTCCCCTGTCCCTGTTCGCCGTATTGTCTGGCACCGGCTGGCCGCCGGGGCTGATTGGCGCAGGCCATGGCCACGAACTGGTTTTCGGCTTTGCCCTGGCATTGATTGCCGGCTACACCCTTGGCCCCCAGCCCTGGCGGATACTCGGGCCCCTGTTCGGGCTCTGGCTTGCGGCCCGTGTCAGCTGGCTGCTGGCACCGGACTGGCTGGTTAGCCAGCTGTTAAGCCCGGCCTTTGCGCTGTTGCTGGCACGGTACGTGGTGCCCCGTTTCCAGGCCGCCAAGAAGTGGCGCAACAAGGTCGCCGGCCCGCTAATCCTGGTGCTCTGCCTGATGGCCCTGGCCTACTTCCTGGTGCGCGCCGGCCTTCCCTTCCCTGATACCCGAATTCTTCTGCACACCGCCATCATCGGCCTGCTGTTGCTGATGACGTTTATGGGCGGGCGCATCATCGCGCCGGCGGTGGCCGGCACCCTGGAGAAGAAAGGCATACCGCTGGAAGCCCGGGTTCAGCCGTTAATTGAAGGTTGGTTACTGGCGATTCTGCCCCTCGCCATGGTGTGCATTCTGTTTACCGCTACGGAAATACTGGCTGGCCTGCTGTTGCTGGCCGCGAGCCTGCTGATTATCGTTCGGGTGGCCCGCTGGAAGCTCTGGCACTGTACCGACCGCCCGGACCTGCTGGTGCTGGCCATCGGTTATCTCTGGCTGGCCGCCGGGGCAGCGGTTACCGGCGTGCACCTGGCTACCGGCCACGCCCTGCTGCCTGCCCTGCACCTGATTGCGGTTGGGGCACTGGGCACCCTGTCTTGCAGTGTGATGTTGCGCCTGGCCTGGCAGCGGGCCTGCCGGCGCTTCCCGCCTGCATGGCAGGTTCTGGTTATTGCCGTTCTGATTGCCCTCGCCGGCGTAGGCCGATACCTGGCAGGCCCGTTGCCTTTCAGCCAGCCCGGCTTGCTCTGGCTGGCGGCCGGCGCCTGGAGCCTGGCCTATCTAGGCCTGCTCGCTCAACTACTGCACCTGTACTCCGCGTTCACCCAGAAAGGAAAGGCCAACAATGGCTAAATGGCTGGTAAAGACCGAACCTTCCGAATGCAGTATTGATGACTTTGCCCGCGCCCCCGGCACAGCGATTCCCTGGGACGGCGTACGCAATTACCAGGCCCGGAACTTTCTGCGGGAAATGACCGAAGGGGATGAAGTGTTCATCTACCACTCCAGCTGCAAACACATCGGCATTGCTGGTATCGTGAGGGTTACCCGCAGCGCCTATCCGGACCCGAAGCAGTTTGACGCCAGCTCGCCCTACCATGACCCGAAAAGTACTCCGGACAATCCCCGCTGGCAGGCTGTAGACATGCAGTTTGTTCGCAAGCTGCCAAAACTGATCAGCCTGGATCGCCTGAAGAACCTCACGGGGCTTGAGCAGTTGCCGCTGGTGCGCAAGGGTAACCGGCTCTCTGTGATGCCGGTGAGCGAGGACGAATGGCAGCTGATTGTTCAGCTGGTGGATTAAACCGCCGTCACAGAGCTACCACCCGCTGCTCCGGATGATTAGAATTGCCGCGCCAACCTAATCCGGAGCCTGAACGATGTCTGTGGACATAACTCCCACGAGTAGTTTTGATCAACTGAAGCGCATTGAATCGAGCAAGGTGTTTCAGGGCGTTGTGATTGCCATCATCATTCTCTCGGCCCTGACCATCGGCGCAAAAACCTACGAACTCCCGCCGCTGGTTGAACAGACCCTGACCGTTCTGGACAACGCCATCACGCTGTTCTTCCTGGTGGAAATCCTGTTTCGCTTCGCCGCCTGCCCGGTCAAGCGCCGGTTCCTGATGGACGGCTGGAACCTGTTCGACACCCTGGTAGTGATCGGCAGCCTGATCCCGCTGGACAACTCCGAGGCGGTGCTTCTGGGCCGTTTGCTGCGGGTCTTCCGGGTGCTGCGACTGGTGTCCGTAGTGCCGGAACTGCGCTTTCTGATCAATTCCCTGCTCAAAGCCATTCCGCGCATGGGCTACATCGCCCTGCTGATGTTCATCATCTTTTACATCTATGCCGCCATGGGCTCAATGTTCTTTGCCAGTGTGGACGAAGAACTCTGGGGCGATGTGGCCATCTCGATGCTCACCCTGTTCCGGGTCGCCACCTTCGAGGACTGGACCGACGTGATGTACGCCACCATGGAAGCCTATCCCCTGAGCTGGATCTACTACCTGACGTTTATCTTCCTGACCGCCTTTGTATTCCTGAACATGATGATCGGGGCGATTCTGGAGGTGATGAGCGAGGAACAGAACGCCAAGCAGGCCCAGAAAGCCCACGACGAACGGGATGAAATTGCCCGTCAGCTCCAGGCTGTCCAGGAACAGCTGAAGGAACTGACGAAGCAGGTCAGCGAGAAACGCTGATTCAGAACGGTTTGGCCATGGCCAGGTGGAAGATGGCGCTGACCTGGACCAGGGCAAGTACGGCACCGGTGATGCGGGCCGGCTTGCCCAGCGTGGCTTTCAGGGCAAACACACCAGCAATAATGTAGCCAAACAGCAGTACGATCTTGGCAATCAGCCAGCCCGGCATGGCCGAGGCATAACCCGCCACAAACAGCAGGGAAATCGCCGCCACCAGCAAAATGGTGTCATTGATGTGGGGAATGAACCGCAGCGGTGTCTGGCGCCAGCCCGGCCGGCCTACCGCATCCAGCAGCAACCGCAGCGCAAAGAGCGTGATAGTAAGGTAGGCTGTGGTCATGTGCAGGTGCTTCAGGATCGTGTACGACATGGAAGTTCCTTCGGTTACAAGAGATTTGCGGCCATTGTACGCAAACTACCCCCAAGCAGGTATGGTTAATACAGGCACGCAGATTTAACATATACCTGAAATATATGTATTTGGGAGATCTCCATGCAGGCCATACCCACCTCCGCTGACCAGGCACCCGCCAGCGTCAGCCAGTTATTTTCCTATCCGTTCCGGATTTTCTTCCTGTCCATGACGGTACTGACCCTTGTGGCCATACCGGTCTGGGTTCTGGAAGTAACCGGCGTTCTGCAGTTACCACTGGCCATGCCTGCCCTGTTCTGGCACCAGCATGAAATGCTGTTCGGTTTTTTGTCGGCGGCCATTGCCGGCTTTCTGCTGACCGCCGTCTGTGTATGGACGCAAACAGAACGCACCCACGGCCTTCCCCTGGCGCTGCTCTGGGGCGTCTGGCTGGCCGGTCGCCTGCTGCTAGCCCTGGGTGGAAACCTGCCCGACTGGATAGTTCAGGGCGTTAACCTGGCTTTTCTGCCACTGGTGATGATTGATGCCGGATGGCGAGTATGGCATGCGCGCCAGAAGCGCCAGGCCATGATTATGGTCGTGCTAGGCCTGCTGTGGCTGATGCAGATCGGTTTCGTTACCCGGCTGGATATGTCCTTTAGCTACGGCGCGCTGATTATGGCCCTGGCGCTGATCAGCATCATCGGCGGCCGCATCACGCCGGCCTTCACTGCCGGTTGGCTGCGCCAGCGCGGTGGCAACGCCGAGGCGGTGAAAATGATTCCGGGGCTGGACATGGCCGCCCTGTTTTCGATGATCCTGCTGATGGCATCCCTGGTAACCGGCTGGAAAACCCTGGCGGCCGTAATCGCCGTGGTTGCCGCCGCGCTGATGCTGGTTCGCCTGTATAACTGGAAAGGCTGGCTGGCGCGCTCCGAGCCACTGCTGTGGATACTGCACCTGTCTATTCTCTGGGTACCGGTCGCGCTGTTGCTGCTGGCAGGCTCGCTGGTTGCAGACTGGCCCTCCAACGCCTGGAGCCACGCAGCAGGCGCAGGTGCTGTCGGTTGCCTGATCCTGGGCGTGATTGCCCGGGTATCCCTTGGCCATACCGGCCGGCCGCTGAAGCTTCCGAAGGGAATGGTGCTGGCGTTCGTCGCCATTCAGCTGGCGGCGGTTATCCGGGTGCTCACCGCATTGAGCATCATCCCGTGGCACCCGGGCATTGGCACCAGCACCCTGTTATGGATGATCGCCTACGGACTGTTCCTGGTGCGCTATGCCGGGGTACTGGCACGGCCCAGGGCAGACGGTCGGGAAGGCTGAGCGGCTCAGGCCGCCAGCTTCTCCTTGAGGCACTTTTCAAAGTAACTGCGGGCGGCACGGAAGCGGCCTGCAGGAAAGTGAATACTGATCCCCTCCAGCGCTGCCATCAGCATTTCCAGGTGTGCATCCCAGCCGGCACAGGCAATCGGCACCAGGTGATCGTCTGGTAGCAACAGGGTCAGCGACAACCGGGTGCCATCGCCTTCCGGCACCAGTTCCCACCGCAACGGCCGCTCCGGATCATCGCCGGCACTCCAGGAATACACCAGCAAGCGGTGCGGCTCACAGGCCGATATCCGACAATCAATGGGCGTGCCACTGTTACCGAAATCCAGCTGAACCCGGCCACCGGTGCGGGCGTCCAGCGTACCCGGCGCCAGCCAGCTGGCCAGGTGTACAGAATCCGTCAGCATCTTCCAGACCAGCTCCGGCGAATGATCCGTCACCCGCTCCAGCCGGGCCGTTACGCGCCCGTCCTGCAGTGCCAGGGAGCCTGTGATCACCTCGTGTTCTGCGGACATAACACCTCCTTCCGAACCGCCAACCGCACAGATTTGAATAGTCCGACACGGTAGCAAGGGCCGCGCCCGGGTACCTTGATGAGCATCAACGCCAGGAGCAGGGTTTCAGGCACAAAAACGGGGTGTTTGCGGCAATCATCCACTAAAGGTCAATAGCCGTTTCTGAATCAGGCGCTAAAGTATCAGTACATCATTTTGCAATAGAGATACTGGCAACATGTACCCTGATCACTTTGACAAAGAAGACCTGATCCGCTGTGGCCATGGCGAATTATTCCCTGGCGCCATGCGCCTGCCCATCGACGAAATGCTGATGGTCGACCGCATTACCCACGTGGGCGCCGATGACGGCCTTTACGGTAAGGGCAGTCTGGTGGCAGAACTGGACATCAACCCGGACCTCTGGTTCTTCAAGGTTCACTTCGAAAGCGATCCGGTAATGCCGGGCTGTCTGGGCCTCGACGCCATGTGGCAGCTGGTCGGTTTCTTCCTGGCCTGGAGCGGTGGCGAAGGCAAGGGCCGGGCACTGGGTGCCGGCGAAGTGAAATTCTTTGGTCAGGTTCTGCCTGACAACAAAAAGGTAACCTATTACCTGGATATCAAGCGGCTCATCCGCCGCAAGCTGACCATGGCCATTGCGGATGCCCGCATGGAAGTGGACGGGCGGGAAATCTATACCGCCAAGGACCTTCGGGTTGGCCTGTTCACCTCTACAGATGACTTTTAGGAGTTAGAACGATGCGTCGCGTAGTTATTACCGGCATGGGGATTGTCTCCAGCCTTGGCAACAACCAGAAAGAAGTCGCCCAGTCCCTTCGTGAATCCCGCTCAGGCATTGCCTTCAGCGAGGAAGCCCGGGACAACGGCTTGCGCAGCCACGTAGCAGGCAAGATCGACCTGAACCTGTCCGAGCTGATCGACCGTAAGATCTGGCGCTTTATGAGCCCGGCAGCAGGCTACTGCTACCTGGCAGCAAAAGAAGCCATCGAGCAGGCAGGCCTGACCGACGAGCAGCTGCGTGCCAACACCACGGGCGCCGTATTCGGCACCGGTGGCGCGTCCACCGTGGAACTGCTGGATGCGATCGACACCCATCGCGACAAAGGCATTCGCCGGGTAGGCCCTTACCGGGTTCCCCGCACCATGGGCAGCGCCATCAACGCGTCCATCACCACGGCGTTCGGTATTACCGGCATCAACTACGGCATTACCTCTGCCTGCGCGACCAGTGCCCACTGTATCGGCCACGCGGCTGACCAGATCGCGCTGGGCCGCCAGGATGTGATGCTGGCCGGCGGTGGCGAAGACATCCACTGGACCCTGAGCCTGATGTTCGATGCCATGGGCGCACTGTCCACCAAGTACAACGACACGCCGGAACAGGCCTCGCGCACCTACGATGCAGACCGTGACGGTTTCGTGATCTCCGGTGGTGGCGGCACGCTGGTACTGGAATCACTGGAACACGCGGAAGCCCGCGGTGCCACCATCCTGGCCGAACTGGTCGGCTTCGGTGCCACATCTGACGGCGCCGACATGGTTGCCCCGAGCGGTGAAGGCGCCATTCGCTGCATGAAACAGGCCATGGCCAACATCGACGGCGAAATCAGCTACATCAACACCCACGGCACCAGCACCCCGGCTGGCGACGTAACCGAGCTGAAAGCCCTGAAGGAAACCTTCGGTGACAAGATTCCACCGCTGAGTTCCACCAAGCCCCTGTGCGGCCACGCCCTGGGTGCCGCCGGCGTGCATGAGGCAATCTACAGCCTGATCATGCAACGGGAAGGCTTTATTGCCCCGTCTGCCAACATCCAGAACCTGGATGAAGGTGCCGAAGGCTACCCCATCGTTCGTGAACGCATGGACAACCAGAACATGGACCTGGTGATGAGCAACAGCTTCGGCTTCGGCGGCACCAACGCCACCCTGATTTTCAAGAAGGTGTGATCAGGACAGCCTGAGTGAGCGGTATTCAGCCGGCGGAGTGCCCATCCAGCGCTTGAACGCCCGGCTGAATGCACTCAGCTCCGAGAAACCAAGCTGTTCGGCGATTTCTACCAGCGGCTTGGTTTTATCCTTCATGTAAGTCAGTGCCTGCTCTCGGCGCACTTGCTCCAACAAGGCTGCAAACGTCAGTCCCTCTTCGCGCAACTTTTTGTGCAGGGTGTAGCGGCTCATATTCAACTGCCCGGCCACCGTTTCAACACCTACCTTTCCCCGTTCCAACTGAACCCGGATCAGCTTACTCACCCGAATGCTCAGGGAACGCTTTGAATTTTCAGGCCTTACAGGCTCTGATGCCATACTGGTTCCTCCTGCCATTTCATGCTGGCCCAATCTGCAAACGCCATCAGCGTACACATGTTAGCCGAAACCGATCAATAAGACCTTTGAGCGAGATCAATGGCACAGCCACCCGTTTATGGAAAACTGCACCCTTTCCATAATAGCCCACCTGCAGCCATCGACTTCCTGAAAAAACCCGGAGACACCATGACTTTCCCGGAACTGCTCGCTCCCGCCGGCACCCCCGAACACCTGGAAACCGCCTTTGCCTACGGTGCCGATGCCGTTTACGCCGGCCAGCCAAGGTACTCCCTGAGAGTAAGGAACAACAGTTTCAAAGACGTTGCAGCCCTGGGCGCAGGTATTGAAAGGGCCCACGAACTGGGTAAACAGTTCTACCTGGTCTCCAACATTGCGCCCCACAACGACAAGGTGCGCAGTTACCTGAGAGACCTTGCCCCGGTGCTGGAGCAAAAGCCGGATGCCCTGATCATGTCGGACCCCGGGCTGATCATGCTGGTACGGGAAAACTGGCCGGACCAGCCCATCCACCTGTCGGTGCAGGCCAACGCCGTAAACTGGGCCACCGTGGAATTCTGGCGCCGCCAAGGCATCAACCGGGTGATCCTGTCCCGGGAACTGGCCCTGAATGAAATCCGCGAGATCCGTGAGAAAGTGCCGGAAATGGAACTGGAAGTGTTCGTGCACGGCGCCCTGTGCATGGCCTACTCCGGCCGCTGCCTGCTGTCTGGCTACATGAACCACCGGGACGCCAACCAGGGCGCCTGCACCAACGCCTGCCGCTGGAACTACAAGCCGGTGCAGCACAGCCATGACCAGACCGGCGACCTGATTGCCACCTCTGCCGACAGCGTGGAAACCTTCGAACCCAAAGAAATCCTGCTGGAAGAGCCCAACCGCCCCGGAGGCTTCATTCCCGCCTACGAGGACGAACACGGCACCTACATCATGAACTCCAAGGACCTGCGTGCCATCCAGCACGTGGCGGAACTGGTGAACATGGGCGTGCACTCCCTGAAAATCGAAGGTCGCACCAAGAGCACCTACTACGTGGCCCGCACCACCCAGGTGTACCGCAAGGCCATCGACGATGCCCTCGCCGGAAAGCCCTTCGACATGCATATGATGGATGAACTGGAAGCGCTATCTAACCGGGGCTACACCGAAGGCTTCCTGCGTCGCCACGTACCCCAGGAATACCAGACCTACGAACAGGGCTCCTCGTACCTCGGCACCCAGCAGGTGGTCGGCACCATCAGCGACGCCGATGACCGCTGGCTCACCATCGACGTGAAGAACAAGTTCGCACCGGGCGACCAGCTTGAACTGATCACCCCGGCCGGCAACCTTCAGTTCCGTGCCAATGCCATGGAAAACCGCAATGGCGAAGCCATGGAATACGCACCGGGCAGCGGCCACTTTGTGCGCATTCCCAAGCCGGAAGGCCTGCCTGAATCCCTGCAATTCAGCTACCTGACCCGCATCCTGCCTGCCCGCGACTGACCTGCCATCTTCGGTCGGCCCTTAGTGCCCTAAGGGCCGATTAAGGTATAATCCCTGATCGACCGATTTAATACCTGACTAAATTACTCTGGTATTGTATAATCACTCGCCAGAAACATCGGGAAACCGGGCCAACAGAGCCCTGCCCCGCCACTCAGGCACCAAGCCCCAGATGAGAGAATTACGGAGCGACGATCATGGCGACCACCGATAAAGAGGTGAAAGAGCTGATCAAACGGGAATACGAACACGGATTCGTGACCGAGATTGAATCCGACACCTTCGAGCCCGGCCTCAACGAAGACGTAATCCGCCGCCTGTCCGAGATCAAGCAGGAGCCGGAGTTCATGCTGGAATGGCGCCTGAAGGCCTACCGTCGCTGGCTGGAAATGGACGAGCCGGAGTGGGCCCACGTAGACTTCCCGAAGGTGGACTACGACGCCATCTCTTACTACTCCGCGCCCAAGAAAAAAGAAGACATGCCCCAGAGCCTGGACGACGTTGATCCGGAGCTGCTGCGGACCTATGAAAAACTGGGCATCCCCCTGCACGAACGGGCCAAGCTGGCCGGTGTAGCGGTTGATGCGGTCTTCGATTCCGTTTCGGTAGCCACCACCTTCAAGGAACCGCTGGAAAAAGCCGGCGTGATCTTCTGCCCCATTTCCGAGGCAGTACAGAAGTATCCGGAACTGGTGAAGAAATACCTGGGCAGCGTAGTCCCGGCCGGCGACAACTACTTCGCCGCCCTGAACTCCGCCGTATTCTCCGATGGCTCCTTCGTTTACATCCCGAAGGGCGTTCGCTGCCCCATGGAGCTGTCTACCTACTTCCGGATTAACGCCGCCAACACCGGCCAGTTCGAACGTACCCTGATCATCGCCGAAGAAGGCAGCTACGTGAGCTACCTGGAAGGCTGCACCGCCCCCATGCGGGACGAAAACCAGCTGCACGCAGCGGTGGTAGAACTGGTCGCCCTGGACGACGCCCAGATCAAATACTCCACCGTACAGAACTGGTATCCGGGCGACGAAAACGGCAAAGGCGGCATCTACAACTTCGTCACCAAGCGCGGCGCCTGCATCGGCAAAAACTCCAAGATCTCCTGGACCCAGGTAGAAACCGGCTCCGCCATCACCTGGAAATACCCGAGCTGCGTACTGCGCGGTGAGAACAGCGTAGGCGAGTTCTACTCCGTCGCCCTCACCCACAACTACCAGCAGGCCGACACCGGCACCAAGATGATCCACCTGGGCAAGAACACCCGGAGCACCATCATCTCCAAGGGCATCTCCGCCGGTCGCAGCTCCAACGCCTACCGTGGCCTGGTGAAATTCGGCCCGGGTGCAGAAGGTGCGCGTAACTTTACCCAGTGCGACTCGCTGCTGATCGGCGACCGCTGCGGCGCCCACACCTTCCCGTATATCGAAAGCAAGAACAAATCGGCCATCGTGGAACACGAAGCCACCACCTCCAAGGTCAGCGACGAGCAGATGTTCCTGTGCCGTCAGCGTGGTATCGACCCGGAGCAGGCGGTGTCCATGATCGTAAACGGTTTCTGTAAGGAAGTGTTCAAGGAGTTGCCGATGGAGTTCGCCGTGGAAGCCGGCAAGCTTCTGGAAGTCAGCCTTGAAGGCTCCGTTGGTTAACAGGACGGCATACACACAAGTATCACGGAAGCCGTCAGGGTGTCCCTTCCGGGATCGTCAAAATCAGGGATGATTTTGTCGAGCGTACAGGGACGTATTCACAGCGTATCCCGGAAGGGACACCCTGATGGCTGACTCCCCCATACTTGGGGCAGGAAAAGAATTCAGACGGTTAAAAAGAGAGAAGCGTACAAATGCTGAGCATCAAAAACCTGCACGCCTCCGTTGAGGGCAAAGAAATCCTCAAAGGCATCAACCTGGAGATCAAAGCCGGGGAAGTTCACGCCATCATGGGCCCGAACGGTTCCGGTAAGAGTACCCTGTCACAGGTTCTGGCAGGCAACGACGCATTTGAAGTCACCAGCGGCGAAGTCACCCTCAACGGCGACAACCTGCTGGACCTGGAAACCGAAGAACGCGCCCGGGAAGGCATCTTCCTGGCATTCCAGTACCCGGTGGAAATCCCCGGCGTAAGCAACCTGCAGTTCCTGCGCACCGCCGTAAATGCCATGCGCAAGCACCGGGGCGAAGAAGAAATGAACGCTGCCGAGTTCATGAAGCTGGCGAAGGAAGTCTCCAAGCAGGTAGACCTGGACCCGGCCTTCCTCAAGCGCGGCGTCAACGAAGGTTTCTCCGGTGGCGAGAAAAAGCGTAACGAAATCATGCAGGCCCTGCTGCTGCAGCCGAAACTGGCCATTCTGGATGAAACCGACTCCGGCCTCGACATCGACGCCCTGCAAGTCGTATCCAACGGCGTCAACGCCCTGCGCGCCGAAGACCGCGCCATCCTGATGGTGACCCACTACCAGCGCCTGCTGAACCACATCGTGCCGGATTACGTGCACGTACTGGCCGGCGGCAGAATCGTCAAATCCGGCGGCCGCGAACTGGCCCTGGAACTGGAAGAAAAAGGTTACGGCTGGTTGGGCATCAAAGACGAAGACACCAGCAACTGATCAGGAGGCCGCGGAATGAAATCTGTACCTATGCTTTCCGGCGCTTTCCTGCAGCCGGCCGGGCAATCCCTGCCGGACCCTTTGCTGGCAGTGCGTAACGAGCGGGCTGCAGCACTGGCAGACATGCCCATGCCGACCCGGAAAACCGAAAACTGGAAATACTCCAGCAAGTACCTGAAGCTGACCGAAGACATGGCCGCCACGCTGCCGGCTACCGAAAAGGCCAGCAGCCTGGACGTACCCGGTTACCGGATTGTGCTCAACAACGGTGCAATCAACCGCGCCGACAGCCAGTACCCGGACCAGGGCGGCATCACCGTTCAGCACTTCAGCGACCTGGATGCGGACGACGCCAGCTCCCTGGCGCAGAAACTGGGCAGCACCCTCGATGCAGAGCAAACCCAGTTTGCCCAGATCAACAGCGCCCGCTTTGAAGACGGCCTGCTGATCCGCCTGGCCGCTAACACCGTGCTGGACAAGCCACTGTTTATTCTACATGAAACCGCGGCCACCCAGAACGGCTCTGCCTTCCCGCGCATTTTTGTCGAGGCCGGCACCAACAGCGAGATGACGCTGGTGGAAGCCTATGTTTCCGAAGGCGATTCTGCGGCCCTGGTTGATACCGTTACCGAATTCCAGCTGGCTGATGGCGCCAACATCACCAGCATTCGCCTGACAATGGAAGGCGAAACTGTGCAGCACATTGGCGCTACCGGCGTACTGCAACAGCGCAACTCCCGCTTCGAGAGCCACTGCGTAGGCTTCGGCGGCCCGCTGCGCCGGCACGACCTGCAAGTTCGCCTGGAAGGCGAAGGCGCGGAAACCAAGCTCAATGGCGTGGTGGTTACCCAGGGTAAACAGCACTACGACAACCACACCTCCATTGACCACGTAGCCGCCCACTGCAACAGCGAAGAGACCTACCGCAACATTGCTGCGGACCAGTCCCACGCGGTGTTTAATGGCCGGATTCATATCCACCAGGACGCCCAGAAGTCCAACGCGGATATGAACAACAAGAACCTGCTGCTCTCCAACGGTGCCGAGATCGACACCAAGCCGGAGCTGGAAATCTACGCGGATGACGTCAAGTGCGCCCACGGAGCTACCATTGGCCAGCTGGATGAAACTTCCGTGTTCTACCTGGTTTCCCGAGGCATCGGTCGCCGGCAGGCCAACGTATTGCTGACCATGGCATTCATCAACGAGCTGGTCGAGCAGATTCCGGTAGAAGCCGTGCGCGACACCGCCCAGGCGCGGTTGAATGACTTCTTCGATCAAACCTTTCAGGAGGCCTGAGCGGCATGACCGATCTGTCTGTGGCAACCAACACCACCTCGCCGGCGTTTGATGTGGAAAGCATCCGCCGCGACTTCCCGATCCTGGCACAGGAAATCAACGGGAAGCCCCTGGTGTATCTGGACAACGGCGCCTCGGCCCAGAAGCCCGTCGCCGTGCTGGATGCCATGGACCGTTACTATCGGGAAATGCACTCCAACGTGCACCGGGGTGCCCACACCCTGGGCGACCGGGCCACGACCGCCTTTGAAGGTGCCCGGGAAGTGGTGCGCCACTTCCTGAACGCCCCCAGCACCAAAGAGGTTATCTGGACCCGCGGCACCACAGAAGCCATCAACCTCGTGGCCAACGGCCTGGCCCCGCGCCTGAAAGCCGGCGACGAAATCCTGGTCAGCCATATGGAGCACCACGCCAACATCGTGCCCTGGCAGATGGTGGCCGAGCGTACCGGCGCCCGGGTAATTCCTGTACAGGTAACCCCTGAAGGCGAGCTGGACCTGGAATCTTTCAACAGCCTGCTGAATGAACGCACCCGGGTACTGGCCCTCACCCACGTATCCAACGTGCTGGGAACGGTAAACCCGATCGCGCCACTGATCGAGCAGGCGAAGAAACAGGGCGTGATCACCCTGATCGACGGTGCCCAGGCCGTGCCCCACTTCAAGCCGGATGTGCAGGCACTGGGCTGCGATTTCTACGTGTTCTCTTCCCACAAACTGTTTGGCCCCACCGGTATTGGTGTGCTGTATGGCCGCGCTGAACTGCTGGAAGAGATGCCTCCGTACCAGGGTGGCGGCGAGATGATCGAGCGAGTGTCGTTTGAACGTACCACCTGGAACGTGCTGCCCTACAAATTTGAAGCCGGCACACCTGCCATCGCCGAAGCGGTTGGCCTGGCGGCAGCCATCAACTACCTGGACAGCCTGGACCGCAAGGCCATGGAAGCCGCCGAAAACGCCCTGCTGGCCCGCGCCAACGCACTGGTAGAAACGGTACCCGGCATGGAAATCATCGGCACCGCGAAACAGAAAGTGCCGGTGATGTCGTTCAAGATCGCCGGCCTGCACCCCAGCGACATCGGCACCCTGCTGGACCAGCAAGGCATTGCCATCCGCACCGGCCATCATTGCGCCATGCCGCTGAT
Organism: Marinobacter vinifirmus; assembly: GCF_002258215.1. GTDB lineage: Bacteria > Pseudomonadota > Gammaproteobacteria > Pseudomonadales > Oleiphilaceae > Marinobacter > Marinobacter vinifirmus. The sequence continues at coordinate 117,532 of NZ_NEFY01000001.1, read as the reverse complement.
GGATTTCTACGGAGTACCCGGTACAGCCCGGGCTTCATTTGCGTTCTACAATACGCTGGAAGAGGTCGAGAAATTATTCACCGGCCTGCAGAAGATCCAGCGCCTGTTTGCCTGAGGAGGTGGAAACATGACAGCCGAAGTCTTCACCCCGAACACCGTGAACGTGACCATGACCCCAACGGCGGTCAAACACGTTCGCAAACAACTGGACAAGAAACCGGAAGCCAAGGGCATTCGCCTGGCCATCAAAAAGAGTGGCTGCTCCGGCTTCAAATACGAAACCCAGTGGGTAGAGACCCCCGAATCCGACGACCGCATTTTTACCATCGACGGCGTGGATGTGTACGTAAAGCAGGAACACCTGCCCCTGGTAAACGGCATTGAAATCGACTTTGTCACCGAAGGCGTGAACTCCCTGTTCCGCTTCCGCAACCCCAACGCCACGGCGGAATGCGGGTGCGGCGAGAGTTTTACGGTGGCTTGAATAGAGGTCTTACTGAGCATGCAAGAACGGGAAGTCGTACTGACAAAGCGCGAAGTGGAAGCCCGGCTGGTGCCTTCCGGTACGGAAATCATGATTCCGTCGGATACCTTCGTGACCATCACCCAGTCCCTCGGTGGCACCTTTACCGTGGCGGTGAACGGCAACCTGGCCCGGATTGAAGGCCACGACGCCGATGCCTTGGGCAAACAGCCCCTGGAAAGCAGCTTCGAGACCCCGGAAGACGGCACGGTTAACGAAAACCAGGTGTGGGAAGCCCTTCGCAACTGCTACGATCCGGAAATTCCGGTGAACGTGGTGGACCTGGGCCTGATCTACGACTGCCAGATCCAGAACGGCACCGAAGACGGCAACCACGTGTACATCAAGATGACCCTCACCGCGGCTGGCTGCGGCATGGGGCCGGTCATCACCAACGATGTACAAACCAAGGTAGAGCATGTGCCCAACGTGGACAAAGTGACCGTAGACCTCACCTTTGATCCGCCCTGGAACAACGATATGCTCACCGACGAAGCCAAGCTTGAACTGGGAATGCTATGACCGCCAGCAAGGAACAATTTCTCGAGAACCCTCTCGGTACCAAGACCACCCTGGAAGACGTTCTGGACGCCTTCGAATTCCTGGATGACTGGGAAGAACGCTACGCCTACATCGTGGACCTGGGCAAACAGCTGCCGGCGTTTCCGGATGAGGCCCGCATCGAAGAGAACTACGTGCACGGCTGCCAGAGCCAGGTCTGGCTGATCCACCATTACGATGAAGACAGTGGCAAACTGTTCCTGCTGATCGACTCCGACGCCATCATCGTACGTGGCCTGGCCGCCATCATCCTGGTGGCCCTGAACGGCAAGACACCCCGCGACCTGCTCGCTACCGATATCGACGAGCTGTTCGAACAACTCAACCTGTTCCGCCACATCTCTCCCACCCGAGGTAACGGCCTGCGTGCCATGGTTGGCAAGATCCGTGATATTGCAGCCACAGAAGCAGTCTGAGCCGGCTTAAACACAGGGTTTCCCATGCAAACCTATCTGGTAGGCGGCGCCGTTCGTGACCAACTGTTGGGCCTGAAGGTCAAAGACCGGGACTGGGTGGTGGTTGGCGCCACACCGGAGCAGATGAAGGCGCGGGGCTTCAAGCAGGTAGGTGCCGACTTCCCGGTGTTCCTGCACCCGAAAACCGGCGAGGAATATGCCCTGGCCCGCACTGAGCGCAAACAGGGCCGCGGCTACCACGGTTTTTCCGTGTACAGCGCGCCGGACGTTACCCTGGAGGAAGACCTCAAGCGCCGGGACCTGACCATCAACGCCATGGCGCAGGCTGAAGACGGCCAGCTGGTGGACCCGTTCGACGGCCATGCCGATCTTGAGCACAAAACCCTGCGCCATGTGTCCGAAGCCTTTGCCGAAGACCCCCTGCGTATTCTGCGCACCGCCCGCTTTGCCGCCCGCCTGCATCCGCTGGGCTTCAGCATCTGTCCTGAAACCATGACCCTAATGCGCCAGATGATTACCGATGGCGAACTGGAACATCTGGTGCCGGAACGGGTATGGCAGGAAATCCAGCGGGCACTGCACGAAAACGCACCCACCGTATTTTTCGAAGTACTCCGTGAACTCGGAGCTTTGGGGGTGCTGATTCCGGAGCTGGAGGATGCAACCGTGTTCCGGGCCGGCGTTAAGGCACTGGCGTGCATTCACCACCAGCAGGGCAACACCGCCCAGCGCTTCGCCGCCCTCCTGGGCGCCGTGCCTGAAGAGCTGGCCATTACCCGGGCAAAGTCCATGAAAAGCCCTAATGATTGCCGGGATATGAGCCGGCTGGTATGCCGGTTTATGGCCGAACTGTCCCGACATCCTGCAGACAGCCTTTCTGCGGAAGATACCCTGGAGCTGCTGGATGCCGCAGACCTGTGGCGCCGCAGCGAGCGTTTCGATGCCCTGCTTGACACATTGGCCTGCACGCTCCCGGAGGCGCAACAGAGCCTTCTGGAGCAGCTGCACGCCGCTGCAGGAGAAGCTACCGGTGTAAATCCGCAGGACTTGCTAAAACAGGGCTTCATGGGCAAAGAGCTCGGCGAAGCAATCCGGAATGAGCGGCTGGCACGTATCACCCGGGTACTGAATCCATCATCCTGAGGACGTCGTTATGGCCGCTCCCGTTGCTCTGATCACCGGTGCTGCCCACCGCCTGGGCGCCCACACTGCCGAAACCCTCCATGGCCGGGGCTGGAATGTGGTCATCCATTACCGGAGCCGGCAGGAACAGGCCCGGCAACTGATCGACAAACTGAACCGGGAACGGGCAGACTCCGCCACCTCGGTGCAGGCGGACCTGACCAATCCCGAAGACCTCGCCCGTCTGGCAAAAACCGCCTGCAACCACTGGCAGCGGCTGGACGGACTGGTGAACAACGCGTCGGTGTTCTACCCCAACCCCACGGAAAACGCCACGGAGGACGACTGGCAGGGGATTATGGGCGCCAACCTGAAAGCCCCCTTCTTCCTGCTCCAGCACTGCCTGCCGGCCCTGAAGAAAAGCTCTGGTGCGGTGGTCAACCTGATCGACATCTACAGCGAGAAGCCCCTCAAAGACCACCCGCTGTACTGCGCCAGTAAGGCCGGCCTCGCCGCCCTCACCCGCTCCTGGGCCAAGGACCTAGCGCCGGCTATCCGGGTAAACGGCGTATCGCCCGGCGCGATCCTGTGGCCGGAGGGCGACGCCGAAATCGACCCGAATTATCAAAAAGCCATTCTGGACAAGACCCCACTCGCCCGCACCGGCAACCCGACGGATATCGCCGGCGCCATCACCTGGCTGATGTGTGATGCCCCCTTCGTAACCGGCCAGATTATCAGCGTTGACGGTGGCCGTAGCCTGAACATGTAAACCGCCCACAGCCACTACCCGACCATGGTGGCTTTGGCGCCCCGGCGCTTTACCGCTACAATGCCCGCCATCTGTTCCATACGAGGCGGGCCTGTTTCGAGCCTTCCCACTACAACGGAGATTTCCCATGCGTGATGTCGTGATCGTTGCCGCAAAACGTACCGCAGTCGGCAGTTTTGGTGGTGGCTTGTCCAGCCTGCGTGCTGACCAGCTCGGTACTGCCGTTATCAAGGCCCTGATGGAAGAAACCGGTATCGCCGGCGAGCAGGTGGGCGAGGTCATTCTCGGCCAGGTGCTCACCGCCGGTTGCGGTCAGAACCCGGCCCGCCAGGCGGCCATCAACGCCGGCCTGCCCAGTTCAGTACCGGCTATCACCATCAACAAGGTGTGTGGCTCCGGCCTGAAAGCGGTTCATATGGCGGTGCAGAGCATCCAGTGTGGTGACGCCGAGGTGGTGATCGCCGGTGGCCAGGAAAGCATGAGCCAGGCCCCCCACGTGCTGCCCAACAGCCGTAACGGCCAGCGCATGGGTAACTGGAGCATGATCGACACCATGGTGAACGACGGCCTCTGGGATGCCTTCAACGATTACCACATGGGCATCACCGCCGAGAACATTGTTGAGAAGTACGGCATCAGCCGTGAAGAGCAGGACGCCTTTGCCGCCGCCTCCCAGCAAAAGGCGGTCGCGGCCCAGAACGCCGGCTACTTTGACGACCAGATCGTTCCGGTCAGCATTCCCCAGCGTAAGGGCGACCCGATTGTGGTCGCTAAAGACGAATGCCCCCGCGATGGCGTTACCAGTGACAGCCTGGCCAAACTGCGCCCGGCCTTCAAGAAAGACGGCTCGGTAACCGCGGGCAACGCGTCATCCCTGAACGATGGCGCTGCTGCTGTTCTGGTGTGCAGTGCCGATAAAGCCCGGGAGCTGGGCCTGACTCCGCTCGCCACCATCAAGGCCCACGCCAATGCAGGTGTAGACCCCACCATCATGGGCACCGGCCCCATTCCCGCCAGCCAGCGTTGCCTGGAGCGGGCCGGCTGGAGCGCAGCCGACCTGGACCTGATCGAAGCCAACGAAGCCTTCGCGGCCCAGGCGATCTCGGTAAACCGGGATATGGGCTGGGATACCGACAAGGTGAACGTGAATGGCGGCGCCATTGCCATCGGCCACCCGATTGGCGCTTCCGGCTGTCGTATCCTGGTCAGCCTGCTGCACGAAATGGCACGCCGCGACGCCAAGAAAGGCCTGGCCACCCTGTGCATTGGTGGTGGCATGGGTGTAGCACTGGCCGTGGAACGCTAAGCCACGTGCTGCACGTTGTACTCTATGAGCCGGAGATACCGCCAAATACTGGCAACATCATCCGGCTCTGCGCCAACACCGGCTGCCAGCTGCACCTGATTGAACCTTTGGGCTTCTCCCTGGAGGACAAGCAGATGCGGCGTGCCGGACTGGATTACCGCGAATACGCTACGGTAAAGATCCATCCGGATTACGACAGCTTTCTGGCCACCGAGCAGCCTTCGCGGCTGTTCGGTCTCACCACCAAAGGAAGTCGCCATTACCACGAGGTAGTGTTCCGGGACGGTGACTACCTGATGTTTGGGCCGGAAACCCGGGGCCTGCCGGAAGACGTGCGCAACGGGCTGCCCGCCGAACACCGTCTTCGGGTACCCATGCGCCCGGAAAGCCGCAGCCTCAACCTCTCCAATACCGCAGCTCTGGTAGTTTATGAGGCCTGGCGGCAAACCGGCTTTAACGGCGCGGTTTGAGCCCGTGTCTGGCCCAGGGGAACCACCAGAGGGTACCCCTCGGGCAACTCAACTATCCGAGCCTGAAATCCGTAAACTGCGTCTAATACCTCGGGCGTGAGTACCTCCCGGGCTGAACCCTCGAGCACACAGCGCCCTGCCCGCATCATCACCAGTCGGTCCGCGTACTGGGCGGCCAGGTTCAGATCGTGCACCACCGCCAGCACCGCCACGCCCTGCTCCCGGGCCAGCCTTTGCACCCGCTGCAGTACCACCTGCTGATGGGCCGGGTCCAGCGCCGACGTGCATTCATCCAGCAGCAAGAGTCGGTCGCCCTCGGTATCGGCAATCTGTGCCAGAACACGGGCAAGTTGCAGCCGCTGTTGCTCGCCGCCGGATAATCCTGGCACCAGCCGATGCCGGAGATGACTGATTTCAAGCTCAGATAAGAGGTGTTCCACCAGTTCATCCGCGCGACCCGGGGACTTGGCAGAGAGCCCCAGCCGGACCACCTCTTCAGCGGTTAACGGAAAGTTAATATCAACCCGCTGGGGCATAACGCCCCGGTGGCGGGAAAGTGCCTGTGGACACCAGTCGGCCAGCGATTGCCCGGCCACAATAATCTCACCCCGGGTGGGGGCATCGCCACTGACGGCCTTAAGCAGGGTGGACTTCCCCGCCCCGTTCGGCCCCAGCAGCATCACCAGTTCACCGGCGGCCACACTCAGGCCGACACCATGCACAATCGGCGTCGAGCCGAGGCTCACGTGCACATTCCGGATATCCAGTACCATCACATCACCCGGGTTCTTAGCAGAAGCGCCAGAAAGAAGGGCCCGCCAATCAACGCCATCATCAGCCCAATGGGCAGCTCGGCAGGTGCAACCACCACACGGGCCAGCGAATCCGCGGCCACCAGCAGGGTGCCGCCCAACAAGGCGCTGAATGGCAATACGATTCGGTGGCTGGCCCCCAGCGCCTGGCGCACCAGATGGGGCACCACCAGCCCGACAAAACCAATCAGCCCGCTGACTGCAACGGCCGCTCCCACGCCAAGCCCCACCACCACAATGGCCACTTTCTTAACGGTGTCGGTGCGGTAGCCAAGATGGCCAACCACCGACTCGCCCAGTAAAAAGGCATCCAGCGGGCGCGCCAGCCAGGGCGCAAGCACCAGTGCCAGCACCATAAACGGCGCGCCCAGCACCAGGTCATCCCAACCGGCATGGCCAAGGCTGCCCATGGTCCAGAAAGTGAGTGACCGCAGCTCCTCGTCGCTGGCGTAGAAAGTCAGCAGCCCGGTACCGGCGCCAGCCACAGCGTTGATGGCAATGCCCGCCAGCAACAACGTCGCTACCGCAGTCTGGCCGGAGCGGTTAGCGATGCGCCAGGCCAGCAGTACCGTCAGGCTTCCGCCAATAAATGCCGCAATGGGCAAGGCCCAGTCACCGGTCAGCGCCAGCCAGCCACCCAGCCAGGTATTACCCAGCACAATCACGGCAATCGCGGCCAGCGAGGCACCGGCCGACACCCCGATCAGGCCGGGGTCGGCCAACGGGTTGCGAAACAACCCCTGCAAAACGGCACCACAGACTGCCAATACCGCGCCCACCAGAAACCCTAAAAGAAATCTGGGCATCCGCACTTCCAGAAATACCATAGAGGCCACCGGGTCGGCGGCTTCCTTACCGGCTATTACGCGCAGAATGTCGGCGACTGACAAAGGGTAAGCACCACTGGAGACCGAAACCAGCGCCACTGCAAGGGCAACACTACCCAGTGTCAGCAGCGCAGGCTTCGCATCCAGGCGGCCAGCAGGGGTCAACATCATCGGTTAGCCACACCCTGCCTACCCGGCAATACCTCGTTCACCGCCGCCATCGCGTCCACCAGGCGGGGGCCAAAGCCGAGCAGCAACATACTGTCAGCCTGCAGCCTGTGCCCAGACTTCCAGGCATCCAGCAACTGCAACTCTGGCCAGTTGTCGATATTAAACTGCCCGGGTACCGATTCGGCGATCACGATGGCATCTGGCTGTGACGCCAGAATCGCTTCCCGGCTGGCTGGCTTGTAGCCTTCCAGATCGGCAAAGGCGATGTCCGCGTTCACTTCATCGAGCAGCGCTTCGGCGGCAGTATTCTTGCCCGCCAGCATCACCGAGTGATTGCCGGCCGCCAGCACAAACAATACCTTCGGGCGATACCCGCGAGCCTCGGCCGACCTGTGCAGGGTATCAATCCGGGCCTGCAGGTCTGCCACCAGAGCACGGGCTTCGGCTTCCTTACCCAGAAGGCCGCCGACGGTTTGCACCCGGTGCAGAGACGCCTCGGAACTCCAGGCCGAGGGCAGAATTTCCACCTGCACACCGGCCTTGCTCAATCGCTCCAGATTCTTTTGCGGCGCGGCCTGCTCAGAGGTGATCAGCATATCCGGCTGCAGTGCGAGCACTCCTTCAAAGGGCAGTGCCCGTAAATAGCCGACCTTGGGCAGGGCTGCGATCGCTTCCGGAAAACCACTGGTGGTGTCCACCCCTACCAGTAAAGATTCCAGCCCTAACCGATAGACAATCTCGGTGATGGCCCCATCAGCTGTGACCAAGCGGATATCCGCGGCAGCACATACCCCAGGCCAGACCATCGCCACAGCCAACAAGATGCCGGCCAGTTGCGATCTCATGACAGCGCCTCCAGGGTGCGGGCCTGCTCGCGCCAGTGCTCAGATTCAGGAATACCCGGTTTTCGGTCACCGAACACGGTAAGAACCAGCTCGCCCTCGGCATTAAAGGCTTCAACAGACGTAATGATGCCGTCTGTGGAGGGCCGACGAACCAGCCACCAACGGGTGATTGAAGCGGTATTCACGTGCAGGTTGAATCTGCTATCGAGCACATTCATCCAGGGGCCGCTGCGGCGCAGGTTTTCTACCTGACCGGTCCAGATTTGTACGATGCCCGGGTTGCCGACAAAGATCATCGCCCGGCACTGATTGTCGCGCAGCAGTTCCAGCAAGCGATCACAGATATCGTCCTTTGGGCTCTGCAACTCGGTTGCCCACTCGCCCCGCAGCAGCTCAAGGGCGGTCAGGCGGTCGGCACCGGTTTTTTTTAGCAGAGCGCCAAAATGGTGAACATCCTTGAGCTTGCTCCAGCCATCCCGCAGGGCTTCAACATCAATGCTGTCGGCGTCTGCACGCTCCGTCGCCGGGCGGGTGCCATTGGGAATGAACGGTTCCAGTTCATCTGCAGCAAAATTCTCGACCAGCGAATCCCAGGCAGCTCCGTCGGTGTCGTCCACCCGGTAGATCTTGTGTACGGCGACACCGTATTTATCAAAAAACTGCAGGCTTTCCCGCAGCCCGGACCGTACCTGCTCTTTTACCCGGTAGCCCCAGGCCCAGGCCTTGAAGAACACACGGATATCGATCTCACCCACTGCCAGGCCCATAGCGCCGGAACCGCCAGCGGTGAAATCCCTGAAGGTGCCGGTAACTTCATGCACCACCTGTTCGTTGCGGGTCAGAATCATCACCGGCCCCACAGCTTCCAGCGCCTTCAGGATGCCGGGAAAATCTTTTTTCAGCGGAATCAGGGCGTCGCCAGTGCGTATCCGCATCAGTTCCATTTCACTGACGTTGAGCTTGTCAGCCATTTGCCGCACCCGCAGGTTGGGCTCATCCTTCAGCAGCGCCTGGAGACGGGCAGCCAATGCTTGCCGCGGGCCTTCAACCGGGTTCATCATTGTGTGGTGCATACGCTCTCCTTTTAGTTATTCGGTAGTAACGGGCAACCAGCGAACGGTTGGATTACCACTGGTACCACTTTCGTTGTAGTAGTTCACAATCTGCAGAGCCCAGACCGTCGAGGCCGGGTTATCAACATCGGTTTTTATCAGGTAAGTGCGGAAATTCGGCCAGATTTTGTGGCCACCGTTGAGGTTATATTCATACCAGCTGTGCTCAGAAAACACGCCGCCGGTGGAGTCTGTTGCGTAAAGCTGTGGTACGCCGGGGTCCGCATCCAGCGCATCCGCTTCATCCCAAGTCATGGGATCTGATGCACCACCATTACCGTTGCCGCTCACGCCGCTGTTGGACTTGAGAAACCAGTCCCTGCCAGAAAAACCGACCTGTATGTCCCAGGTGGTGCTGGTGGTGCAATCCTCGACCGCATCGGCATCAAAGTTGTAGCAAGCCTCCATGCCGTTGAAACCTGCAGGCGGCTCGAACGCGATCGTGGTGCCGCTGAACACCGCCTCGCCGGCGCCCTGCACCTCAAATTCAAACCTGAACCCCTCGATGCCGTTGCCCGCACGGGTGGGAAAGTTAAAGTCGACAACACGCATCCGGGCGTAACTGTTACCCTCGGCTGAACGCACCAGGTAGGCGACATCCGGCTTTTCACTGATCACACCGCCAGCGCCATAAATCGACCAGTTGGCCGACTCACCAAAAGCGCTGGAGAATCCATCCTGCTGCCACTCCCCGGGCTCACTGAACTGACCGAGCAGGTGCTCCTCTTCCGAGTTCTGGTTTGCGTTCGAGAACACGTTAAAATCGGGCTGGCCGTTCTGATAGAAATCGTCTTGCGCCACGGCCAGAGCACCACCCACCGAGCCATTACCTGAAGCACCACTGTTCAGCTTAAACGCTAGCCGGTTGGCGGAAATGTGCCAGTCCTCAGAAGACTCCACACTTTCCCCGGTTTCCAGGTTGAGATACACCGTGTCGGTAGCCGCCGGCAATGTGCGGGTCGTAATACCGTTCGAATTTACCGGATCATCTGTGCCGGTTGTCGGCGTGTCGTTACCGGACTGGCTCGCGTCGCTGATATCCTTGTCACCTCCGCCACCGCCACAGGCGGTGAGCATGGCAGCCACCAACAATAGGGACGGTGTTCTCGAGTCAATAAACGTCATTACAATCTCCTTTCATTTAACGTGTCTTATGGGGCTTACTTGCCAAACGACACCTTGAGCCCTGCGTACAAAAACCGCCCGCCAACCGGTCGGAAATCCTCTTCAGAGTTGCTGGCATCGCGCTGCTCATCCGTGACATTGTCCGCGCCGGCGTAGAGTCGGACCTGGTCGGTGAGTTGATAATTCAGTTTCAGATCTGCGGTGGTATAGGCGGGGGACTTGCCGTTGTTGGAGGCATCAACAAACTCTTCACCCTGGTAACGGATGCGCGCACTCCATGACAAATCGTTGAGCAGTAAAGGGCCATCAATACCCAGATTGGCCTGATGACGCGGGCGCCGGCCAAGCTCGTTACCGGTCTGCTTGTCTTCTGTCCGGGTATAGGTATACCCAGCCGTGAGACGCCAGTCGCTGGATGGCTCCCAGCCCGCGGTAGTCTCAAAACCCCAGGTTCGGGCCTCGGCGATATTTTCGTACTGGAACTCCATCACGCCGTTATTTACAGCGCCGGTGTCGGCGGTCTGAATCAGTTGCTCGATATCGTTATAGAAAGTGTTGGCTTCCAGCCAGGCCGAACGGTCCCACGTCACGCCACCGCCCAACTGATAACTCACAGACTCCTCTGGCTTGAGATCCTCCGAACCTTTGACGATGTAACCGAGGGCGCTGTGATCAAACACGAAGTGACGTTCTTTCAGGTTTGGCACCCGGTAACCTGCGCCAACACCGCCCCGGAGAAAGCTATTCAGACGACCGCTATCAACAAGCTCGAAACGGGCGTTAATCTTCGGTGCCGTGTGGCTGCCAAAATCAGAGTCGTTCTGAAATCGCACGCCTGGCACAATTTCTAGCCGGGACACAGGCATCCAGGTATCCTGAAACCAGATTTCCTGTGCCTTTCGCTCTTTTCGGCCGCCAACCTCCGAAATGCCATCTTTGGTTTGACGCAGCGTTTCCCGGGTAACATCCACACCGCCCTGAAGGTAATGACTGGCGAGCGCTGGAACGCCAAAATGCGCAGACGCTTTCGACAAAGTGGACTCGGCGCGCCGGTCATCAAAATCCTCGATTCGTGAGTATTTGATGGTGTCATCGTTAAGCACTTCGTGAACGGCAGACCAGCCTGCCCGCACGCCACCCTCACGACCGTGGTCACCAGACAGCGCGAAGCGGGTGCGCTCCACGGTCTCGTTTTTCCCCTGATTCTGGTTTACCGGGTTTCCAAGGCGATAACGTGACTCCGAGTCTTCCTCAAAGCGCGCGACCGCTGCACTGATACGATGCTGGTCCGCTGGCAACCAGTCCGCTCGAAGGCTGAGGTCTGTGCGATCGTATTCGTCGCCAAGTTGAGACCAGGTTTCCGGCTCTCTGTCGACGCCGTCGGAGTGTTGATGTGAGGCGGACAAACGAAGCGCAAGATGATCGTTTCCGCCCTGAACCGTTGCACGAGTGCTGTATAGCGCCGGATCGGTCTCGTCGCCGGAGGGATTCTGATCGCCGTATGTCCCTGCATCGGCGGAAAAGCTACCTGCCAGTCCAGCTTTCGGTGCACGGGTGATCACGTTGACTACACCACCAATCGCCGAACTGCCGTACTGAGCGGATACTGCTCCCTTAACCACTTCAATCCGCTCAATATCCAGCACCGCCAACTGACTGACATCGACGGACGACCCCGTTGTTGCGGTCATGGGCATGCCGTCAATCAGGATCAGAACGCGATCAGCCTCGACACCCTGCAACCAGACTTCGTAGCCAGGCTTTCCGTGAATCTCGCGCAGTTGCAGCCCAGGTACATTGACAAGGGCTTCTTTGAGACTGCGGGCGTGAGTTCTTTCGAGCTCGCGGGCGGTGACAACTTCCGTGCGCACCGGTGTGTCGATTAGCTGGCGCTCTGTTCGTGTTCCGGTAACGACCAACTCGTCAAGATAACCAGCTTCGGCACCCCATCCAGCCTGGGGGATGACCACGGCCAGACCGCAGGCAGCCAAAGCAAACAAAGACCCTTGTCGACACATAAACAATAACCATCGCTTAATTTGAACGCGAACGATTATCGTTTTGTTTAAGCATTACGTCAACTACTTATTGACCATAATCAAGCGGGCACAAAAAAACCGGCCGAAGCCGGTTTTTTTTAACTGAAGAAGCTGGAACTCTTAGTGAGTCTGCTCTTCCTTCGCTTCGCCTGCGGCTTCTTCCTGCTTGCGCTTGAGCGCCTGGGCGTAGATCGCATCGAAGTTCACCGGCGCCAGCATCAGTGCCGGGAAGCTGCCACGGTTAACGGTGGCGTCGATGGCCTCGCGGGCGTACGGGAACAGGATGTTCGGGCAGTAGGCGCCGAGCATCTGGCCCAGCTGGGCACCTTCAATACCGGCTACCAGGAACACACCCGCCTGCTGGATTTCAACAATATAGGCGACCTTCTCACCCACCTTGGCGGTAACGGTCAGGGACAGAACCACTTCGTACTGGTTGTCGCTGAGTTTGTTGTGGGCGGTGTTCAGGTCCAGGTTCACCTGCGGCTTCCACTGCTCCTGGAATACCAGCGGCGAGTTGGGTGATTCAAAAGACAGGTCCTTCACATAGATGCGCTGAAGGGCGAACTGTGGTTGGTTCTGGTTTTCGTTGCCTGCGGCTTGCTGGTTCTCAGCCATGATCAGTCCTTTCGTTTTCGTAGGTCGGGCGCAGCCCGTTGTTATAGTCACGTGTGCCGGAACAGTCTAAACACAGGCCCCGGCAGGTAATGTGAAACAGTGCTTCAGATCGGCAATCAGATCAAGCCCTGTTACTTTTTCACCAGCGGCAGGTTGCTGGCTTTCCAGTCGGCGATACCACCGTTCAGGCGCACCACGTTGGTAAAGCCTTCTTCCTTCAGGTACTTGACCGCCATTGCAGAGTGCTGGCCCATCTTGTCGACCACGATAATCTGCTTGTCTTTGTGCTTGCTCAGCTCGTTGGCACGGCCCTTGATGCCACTCAGGGGAATATTCAGAGAACCGGTAATACGACCTTCGCCGAAGTCTTTGCGGTCACGGATATCCACCACTACGGCTTCGTCTTTGTTGATCAGAGACACCGCACCCTGGGCGGAAATCTTGGCACCACCACGGCGGGACTCCAGCACCAGAAGCGCCAGCAGCAGTGCCACAAAAACAGAAACCAGAATGTAGTGGTTAACAACGAATTCGAACAAGCGATCCATGAAACTACCCTGAAAATTTGATTTGGCGGGATTATACACACCCCTGACGGCTCAAAGAAGGCAAGTGGCACGCGCCAGGGGCCTCCTTATATAGCAACGGAGCATCAGGGCCATGCAAAGCCCTGGCGCTGCGCGCGTGGCCTGCACAAATGAAAACGGTTACAATCTGCCCCACTTTTACCACGATTCCCTTGCAATCTGTTTTCGCAACCAACCGGACGACATGATGACCGACACGCGCAAGCCCACTGCACTGATTATTCTCGACGGCTGGGGCCACCGTGACCCGGCTGCAGACAACGCCATCTCCAACGCCCGCACACCCTTCTGGGACAAGCTCTGGCAGAACCAGCCGAAGACCCTCATCAACACTTCAGGCATGTTTGTTGGCCTGCCGCAGGGCCAGATGGGTAACTCGGAAGTAGGCCACATGAACCTCGGCGCCGGCCGGGTGGTGTACCAGAGCCTGACCCGTATCGACAAAGACCTGGAAGACGGCCTGTTCCAGAAGAACGAAGCCCTGTGTAACGCCATCGACAAAGCCGTGGCGAATAACAAGGCCGTGCACATCATGGGTCTGCTGTCTCCGGGCGGCGTTCACAGCCACGAAGACCATATGCTGGCAGCAGCGGAACTGGCCGCAGCCCGTGGCGCCAAAGAAGTCTATATCCACGCCTTCCTGGACGGCCGCGACATGCCCCCGCGCAGCGCCCGCCCGTCCCTGGAAAAAGCCGCCGCCAGGATGAAGAGCCTGGGTGTAGGCCGGGTAGCTACCATCGTTGGCCGCTACTTCGCCATGGACCGAGACAACCGCTGGGACCGCGTAGAAGCCGCTTATAACGCCATGACCCTGGGCGAAGCCGAGTTTACCTGTGACGACCCGGTAACCGCACTGGACCAGGCCTACGAGCGGGGCGAGAACGACGAGTTTGTAAAAGCCACCCACATCCGCGCCGAAGGCCAGCCAGAGGGCACCATCAACGATGGCGATTCCGTGCTGTTCATGAACTTCCGTGCCGACCGCGCCCGGGAAATGACCCGCACCTTCGTGGAGCCGGAGTTCGACGGCTTCGAGCGCCGCAAGCACCCGGAGCTGGCCGATTTCGTGATGCTCACCGAATACGCCGCGGACATCAAAACCTCCTGCGCCTATCCGCCCGAACAACTGGCCAATGGCCTTGGCGAATACATGGCCAGCCAAGGCAAGACCCAGCTACGCATTGCAGAAACCGAGAAGTACGCCCACGTGACTTTCTTCTTCAATGGCGGACTGGAAACCCCGTTTGAAGGCGAAGACCGCATCCTGGTGCCTTCCCCCAAAGTGGCCACCTACGACCTGCAGCCGGAAATGAGCGCGCCGGAAGTAACCGACAAGCTGGTAGAAGCCATCAAGAGCGGCAAGTACGACCTGATCGTGTGCAACTACGCCAACGGCGACATGGTTGGCCATACCGGCAAGATGGATGCAGCCGTCAAGGCCGCCGAGTGTCTGGACCAGTGCGTACAGCGGGTTGTGGAAGCGCTGGACGAAGTGGGCGGCGAAGCCCTGATCACCGCCGACCACGGCAACTGCGAGCAGATGACTGATCCGAAATCCGGCCAGGTTCACACCTCCCACACCATTGGCCCGGTGCCGCTGGTTTATACCGGCCATCGCAACGTCAACCTCAAAGACGACGGCAGCCTGTGCGATATCGCCCCCACCCTGCTGACACTGATGGGGCTGCAGCAACCTCAGGAAATGTCCGGGCACAGCCTGGCCGAGATCAACTGATCCGGCTTAAGGCAGATACCTTGAAGTATGTCCTCGCACTGGCGTTGGCTCTCGTTCTGGGAGCCACGCCACTGCATGCCCGGGATGACGTAACCCCCGAACAGGTGGAGGCGCTGAAAAAGCGCATTGCCAGCATTGACGAATGGCTGAAAGATGCCGAAAAAGACCGCTCCAGCCTGGAGCAGCAACTGGCCCGTACCGAGCAAAGAATCAGCCAGCTGACCCGGGAGCGCCGGGAACTGCGCGAGAAAGCCGATCAGCAACAACAGCGCCTGGATGAACTGCGAACGCAGGAACGCCAGTTGGCCGACACCCTTGACTCACAACGGGAAGGCCTGAAAACGCAGATTCGCGCCGCCTGGATGGAAGGCGACGCCCCGGCCCTGAAAATCCTGCTGAACGAAATAGAACCGGGCCAGATTGCCCGAACCCTCACCTACTACGAATATCTCAGCAACGACACCGTCGAGCGCCTTCAAGCCTTCCAGAAGAGCCTCCAGGAGCTGAAACAGGCCCGGGCCGCGGTGCAGGCATCGCGAGTGGAACTGGCAAAGACCGAAGCAGACCTGGAACAACGCCAGCAGCAACTGACGCAAAGCAAAGCCGAGCGGGAACAAACCCTGGCAGCCTTGAAGCAGGACATCCGCAGCCGGCGCAGCGAGCGGGACGACCTGGAAACTGACCGCAAACGCCTTGAGCAGCTGCTGGAAGAAGTACAGCAGGCCATCGCCAACATCCCCTCTCCCAACGAATCCCGCCCGTTCAAGTCACTGCGGGACAAACTGCCCTGGCCCGCCAAGGGCCGCGTGGTCACCAACTACGGCGCCGCCTATGCTGACGGCAAATTGCGCCGCAGCGGCCTGATCATGAACACGGCAGAAAACGCGGAAGTCACCGCCGTACACTATGGCCGCGTCGTCTTCGCCAACTGGTTGCGGGGTTTCGGGCTGATGACCATTATCGATCACGGCGATGGCTACATGACCCTGTACGGCCACAGCAGCAGCCTGTTCACCGCACCCGGCGACTGGGTTCGGGCCGGTGAAACCATTGCCCTTTCCGGCCGCACCGGAGGCACCGAAGACCCGGCGGTCTACTTCGAAGTTCGCCAGAACGGAAAGCCGGTCAACCCCCGCCGCTGGCTGGGCAAGCCCTGAGTTTTGTCCCCCGACGCAAAGGGCTGACAAACGGCGCTGCGAACGCCATACTGTCGAAATCAGGAACTTAGTCCAACTATTGGAAACAAAACAGGATATGTGGATGAAACGAGTCACCGGCAAACTCCAGATCTCACAACTTCGCAGCCTTACCCTTGCGACCTGTTTGTTTACGCTGCCCGGACTCGTCGTGGCCCAGGATGCCCAAAGCCGGGACATCATCGAAGGTATCCAGGACGGCGAGCGGGTAGAACTGAAACTGCCGGACCCGGAAGAACAACTGCCGCTGGAAGACCTGCGCAAGTTCACTGAAGTGTTCGCCCGCATCAAAGACGCCTACGTAGAAGAAGTTTCCGACAGCGAGCTGCTGGAAAGCGCCATCAAGGGCATGCTGTCAGACCTCGATCCGCACTCCACCTACCTGGCCCCGAAAGACTACGAAGAGCTGGAAGAAAGCACCTCCGGCGAGTTTGGTGGCCTGGGCATTGAAGTGGGCATGGAAAACGGCTTTGTGAAAGTCATTTCCCCCATCGACGACACCCCGGCCCAGAAGGCGGGCGTGCAGGCCGGCGACCTGATTATCAAGCTGGATGAGAAACCGGTGAAGGGCATGTCGCTGGAAGAAGCCGTCAACCTGATGCGCGGCAAACCCGGATCGGTACTCACACTGACCATCATGCGTGAAGGCGAAACCGCACCGATCGAGATTGATGTAACCCGCGATATCATCAAGGTAACCAGCATCAAATCCCGGATGATTGAAAACGGTTACGGCTATGTGCGCATTACCCAGTTCCAGGCGGAAACCGGCAAACAGTTCCTCAAAGCCCTGAACGATCTGGAAGACGAGCATGGCAGCGACCTGGACGGTCTGGTGATCGACCTTCGCAACAACCCCGGCGGCGTGCTGCAGGCTGCCGTGGAAACCGCCGATGCGCTGATTGATGAAGGCCTGATTGTCTACACCGAGGGGCGTATCCAGAGTTCAAGGCTGCGCTTCAGTGCAAAGCCGGGCGATGTGATGGCCGACACCCCGATTGTGGTGCTGATCAACGGCGGCTCCGCCTCGGCTTCCGAAATCCTGGCCGGCGCCCTGCAGGATCACGAACGTGCGGTGATCATGGGCACCCAGTCCTTCGGCAAGGGCAGCGTGCAAACAGTCATCCCGCTGGATGAAACCCATGCCATCAAGATGACCACCGCCCGCTATTTCACCCCGGACGGCCGCTCCATTCAGGCCACCGGCATCAAGCCCGATATTGAGGTGCGCCCGGCTGAGCTGACCGAGCTGGACAGCCGCCCATTCTTCACAGAAGCAGACCTGACCGGCCACCTGGCCGGCGAGAACGAAGAGAAAGCCAAGGAACAGCGTGAGCAGCAGGCAGAAACCGAACAGTCTGCTGCCAACCGTGACTACCAGCTGCGTTCAGCACTGAACCTGCTCAAAGGCATGCGCATTCTTAACCGCAAGGACGACAGCGGCCAACAAGGCAAAGATCAGTGAAACTCAGAACGACCCTGCTCGGGGTAATGCTACTGGCGCTGAGCCCTTTTGTGGCCGCCCAGCCGGCAGAGCACCAGCCGCCCACCATCGCCATCATCATTGATGACATGGGCCACAACCTTCATGAAGGTGAACGCCTGGCCCGGATGGAACAACCGCTGACGCTGGCGTTCCTGCCTTTCCGGCGCCACACCGTGCCGCTGGCCAAGCTGGCCCACAAGAAACAGAAAGAAATCATGCTGCACGCGCCCATGGCCAACACCCGCAACTTCGGCCTCGGCCCCGGCGGCCTGACCCCGGACATGGACGAAGGCACCATGGCCACCACCCTCCGGCGCTCCCTGCAGTCCATCCCCCACGTAGTGGGCGTGAATAACCACATGGGCAGCCTGCTGACCCAGCAGCTTCAACCCATGGATTGGGTGATGAAAGAACTCAACAAATACCCGGTGTACTTCGTAGACAGCCGCACCATCGCCAACTCCATCGCCGGCGGCGTGGCCGATGCCTACAAAATCCCGAGCCTGACCCGGGATGTGTTCCTGGACCACGAACAGACTGAGGAGTTTGTGGATCAGCAATTCAAGGAACTGATCAAAACCGCTAAGGAAAAGGGCACCGCTATCGGCATCGGCCATCCGCACAAGGTGACCGTGGATTACCTGGAAAAGCACTTACCGGAACTGGATGAACAAGGCATCGCCATCGCCACCATCAGCGGCGTCTGGGCCGTGCGTAACGGTAACCGGGAGATGTTTGCGGAAGGGGAGAAGCAGCCTGTGGTACTTTCTGTAGCCCGGAGTGATAAGGACTAGTTTTTGCCACGAAATCCACGAAAGAACACGAAATTAAAGACAAAGAAATTCTAGTTATTCAGTCGTTAATCTTTGTTCGTGTTTTTTCGTGGATTTCGTGGCAAAAAAAATCGTTAAATCTTTTCTTTTTTCCGTGTCCTTCCGTGGATTCCGTGGCAAAACAGCCTTTTCAGTCCCGAACTTCTATACCCTGGGCCTTCATAAAGGCCTTGGCCTCGGGAATGGTATGTTGGCCAAAGTGGAAGATCGACGCGGCAAGTACCGCATCGGCGCCGCCTTTGGTTACGCCATCTGCCAGGTGCTGCAGCTCGCCCACACCACCTGAAGCAATTACCGGTACAGCCACAGCATCGCTGATGGCTCGAGTCAGGCCCAGGTCGAAGCCGATCTTGGTGCCGTCGCGGTCCATGCTGGTTAGCAGCAGTTCGCCGGCGCCCATGTCCACCATCTTCTTCGCCCACTCCACGGCATCCAGCCCCGTAGGCTTGCGGCCGCCATGGGTGAAGATTTCCCAGCGGGGCTCTTCGCCTTCTGCGCTTACCTGCTTGGCATCGATGGCTACCACAATGCACTGGCGACCGAATCGTTCCGCTGCTTCTTTCACGAATTCCGGGTTGAAGACCGCCGCGGTGTTGATCGACACCTTATCGGCGCCGGCATTCAGCAGCTTGCGGATGTCATCTACGGTGCGCACACCACCGCCCACGGTCAGCGGGATAAACACTTCCGCGGCCATACGCTCGACGGTTTCGTAGGTGGTGTCGCGGCTTTCACTGCTGGCAGTGATGTCCAGGAAGGTGATTTCGTCTGCGCCCTGCTCGTTGTAGCGACGGGCCACTTCAACAGGATCGCCGGCATCGCGGATGTCCACGAAGTTGACGCCCTTGACCACACGGCCTTTGTCGACGTCCAGGCAGGGGATGATGCGTTTTGCCAGTGCCATGATCTGTCCTCAGTTTTGCAGGCTGTCGCAGTAGGCTTGCGCTTCGGCTACATCCAGGGTGCCTTCGTAGATGGCACGGCCGGTGATGGCACCGATGACGCCTTTGTCGGCGACGGTGGCCAGGCGCTTGAGGTCGTCCATGTTGGTGACGCCGCCGGAGGCAATTACGGGGATACCGCCCTCTTCTGCCAGTTTGGCGGTGGCTTCCACGTTCACGCCCTGCATCATGCCGTCGCGGGCGATGTCGGTGTAAACGATGGAGGATACGCCGTCGTTGGCGAAGCGCTTGGCCAGGTCTACGGCCATGACTTCAGAGACTTCGGCCCAGCCGTCGGTGGCTACGCGGCCGTCTTTGGCGTCCAGGCCGACGATGATGTGGCCGGGGAATTCTTGGCACATTTGCGTGACGAATTCCGGCTCTTTAACGGCTTTGGTGCCGATGATGACCCACTGCACGCCGGCCTTGAGGTAGGCTTCGATGGTTTCCGCGGAGCGGATGCCGCCGCCGATCTGGATGGGCAGATTCGGGTATTTGACTGCAATCGCCTTTACGATTTCACCATTTACCGGTTCGCCGGCGAAGGCGCCATTGAGGTCGACCAGGTGCAGGCGGCGGGCGCCGGCATCTACCCATTTGGTGGCCATGTCGACCGGGTCGTCACCGAATACGGTGGAGTCTTCCATGCGGCCCTGGCGCAGTCTTACGCATTTGCCGTCTTTCAGATCGATTGCGGGGATAATCAGCATTTTGTTCTTCCTATTCAGAAAGTCGGGCAAGGAGTTTGGCGCTCGCACTCTGGAGCAGGGAGGCCTTTCAGGGACACGCTGTTAATACATCCCTGTACGCTTGACTGCAGCATCCCTGCTGCAGACAGTCCCTGAAAGGCCTCCCTGCCCCAGAGCGCTACTATGTGCTTGCCTGCTTACTTTCCAGTCCAGTTCGTAAAGTTTTCCAGCAACTGCAGGCCCGCCCGGGCGCTTTTCTCCGGGTGGAACTGCACTGCAAAGATGTTGTCTCTCGCCACCGCGGCCGCCAGGTCGACACCGTACCGGGTGCGGCCGGCCATATCGGCATTGCCTTCGGCTTCGGCGTAGTAGCTGTGAACGAAGTAGAAACGGTCGCCGTCCGGGATGTTGTGCCAGAGCGGGTGGCCTGCGGTTTGGTAGACCTGGTTCCAGCCCATGTGGGGCACTTTCAGGCGTTCGCCGTTTTCGGTGAGGTTGTCGCCGAAGTAGCGGACTTCGGACGGGAACAGGCCGATGCCTTCCACGCCGCCGTTTTCTTCGCTGCGGGCCATCAAGGCCTGCATGCCGACGCAGATGCCGAGGAACGGGCGGTCCTGGGAGACTTCTTTAACAAGTTCAACCACACCCAATCGGTGCATTTCGGCCATGCAGTCGCGGATGGCGCCGACGCCGGGCAGGATTACCCGGTCGGCTTCGCGGATTTTGGCGGCATCGTCTGTGACCAGTACGGTGCAGTCCGGGGCCACGTGCTCTACGGCTTTGCGGGCGGAGTGCAGGTTACCCATGCCGTAGTCGATGATGGCGACGGTCTTCATGGTGTGTCTGTTCCTTTCGGTGACCGGTTACAGGGCGCCTTTGGTGGACGGGGTGATGCCCGCCATGCGCTCGTCCATTTCAATCGCCATACGCAGTGCGCGGCCGAAGGCTTTGAACACGGTTTCAATCTGGTGGTGGGTGTTCTTGCCCTTCAGGTTGTCGATGTGCAGGGTCACCATGGAGTGGTTCACGAAGCCCTGGAAGAACTCTGCGAACAGGTCCACATCAAACCCGCCCACGCTGGCGCGGGTGTAGGGTACGTCCATGAGCAAACCTGGGCGGCCGGAAAGGTCGATCACCACGCGGGACAGGGCTTCATCCAGGGGCACGTAGGCGTGGCCGTAGCGGCGGATGCCTTTTTTGTCGCCCACGGCTTGCTTGAAGGCCTGGCCGAGGGTGATGCCGATGTCTTCCACGGTGTGGTGGTCGTCGATGTGCAGGTCGCCCTTACAGGTGATGTCCAGGTCTACCAGGCCGTGGCGGGCAATCTGGTCCATCATGTGGTCAAGGAAGGGCACACCGGTGTCAAAGCAGGCTTTGCCGGTGCCATCGAGATTGATCTCGACGGTAATCTGGGTTTCAAGGGTATTTCGCTCTACCCGAGCCTTGCGTTCAGCCATGGAGACTCCGTCTAGAAAACAGGCTTGCTACTGTAAAAATCAGATTCGCAGATTATACCCGTTAACACAGCCGGAGTCCCGCAACCGGATTAATCGCCCTGATAGCTCAGAACGCTTTCTTCAGGTTAGCCATGTAGGTGTCTACCAGGCTGTTGAACTCGTGTTTGATCACCGGGCTTATCGCCAGCTTGAGCAGGCTGGGCAGGGGGACGGTCAGCTGGGCACTGGTCTGGAAGCGCACCTTGGTGGCGTTGTCGCCATTGGCGGTGATGGTCCAGGAGCCGCTGACTTCGGCATTGCCCTCGCCTTTTACCGGATCCCAGGTGATTTTGCCGGCCTCTTTATTCGGGTGATAGGTACAGGCGTATACGGTCTGGATGGCGTGCTTATCAACACCCACCTTTTCCATTTCCCAGCGGTAGGCGTTGCCACCAAGATCAACCAGCTTGTCGACTTTCGGGAAGTGGCTGACAGAACGGGGAACGTCTGCCAGAAGATCGAAGACGTCATCATAGCCTGCCGGAATCTCGAGTTCCCGGTTCAGCTCAATCGATACAGTAATGGCCACAGCCGACTCCTTTTTATGCTTATTTGCGTATGCTTGTTTGCGCATACCGGGACAACCCCGGTTTTTAACGGGGTGTATTTTGACCCAAGACTAACGCATTGTCATATTCCTGCACTGTTAATTTGCTAACCCTGCGTTATCCTTTGGGTAATTCATTCGTAATACGGCAGCAATCCACCCTGCCGGAAAGAAAAGGAACTCGCCATGAAAGCTGTTCGCTATGTGCTCTATGCTGTTATCGCCCTTATTGTCCTGGCGGTTGCAGCAGTCGCCATTGCCGTCGCCGTGATCAACCCGAACGATTACAAGCCCCAGATTGAAGCCGCAGTGGAAAAGAACACCAACCTTCAGTTACAGCTTGAGGGTGACATCGGCTGGTCTTTCATTCCGCTGGGGCTGGAGCTGAACCAGGTTGAGGCAACACTGGAAGGCGAACGCTTCGTGGCATTGGAACAGCTGATTGCCAGGATCGATTTCTGGTCGTTGATTGCCATGTCGCCGCAGGTGAACACCTTCCTGCTGAACGGTCTGGACGCGCGGCTGGAAGTGAACGAGCAAGGCGAAGGCAACTGGGCGCGGATTATGCCGGAGAAGAGCGCAGATGGCTCGGAAGCGCCTGCAACTGACGGTGCCAGCGCCGAACCGGCCCCGACAGAAACCGCTGACACCGCAGAAGAAACCGGCGGCGAAGCCCTGAACTTCAACGTAGAGAACGTGGAAATCAGCAATGCCAGTGTTCACTACAACGACAAGAGCACCGGCCAGGCCGTAACCCTGGAAGACTTCACGGTGACCGCCAGCAACATCACCCTGGGTTCCGAGTTCCCGCTGGATATCCGCTTCAAGGTGGAAACCAGCCAGCCGAAGTTCGCAGTAGACGGCAGCATCAGCGCACAACTGAAAGCCAACCAGGCCCTCAACGAATTTGCCATGTCCGGCCTGAAAGCCGTTTTTGACATGAACGGCGAACCGTTCGGGGGAAAATCGGTCACTGCCGAGCTTGGTGGCTCACTGGCCGCGAACCTGGAGAACGAAACCGCCACCCTGAGCGGCTTTACCGCCAGCCTGGCCAACCTGAGCCTGAGCACAGACCTGAACGTGAAAGGCTTCGGCGATAAGCCTGCCCTTGATGGCAAGCTGTCCATTTCCGAGTTTTCCCTGAAACAGCTACTGAGCAACCTCGGCCAGCCCGCGATTGAAACCGAAGATCCGGACGTACTGAAGGCAATCGCGCTGTCCACCAATCTGGGCGGCGAGCCGGGCACCGTTGCCCTGAGCAACCTGAAAATCACCCTGGACGACACCACCTTCAACGGTGGCGGCAGCTACAACCTCGGCACTGGCGGACTGGTGTTTGACCTGAACGGCGACAAACTCAATGCCGACCGCTACCTGCCACCCACGCCGGAAGAAGGTGAAGCCGCTGCCAGTGAGACAGCCGCTGAATCTGATAGCCCTGCACAGCAAACCGCCGCAGCCAGCCAACCGGAAAATGACCTGCTGCCACTGGAAACCCTGCGCACCCTGCTGCTGGATATCGACTTCGGCCTGGGCGAACTGATTGTCAGCAACCTGACCATCAACGAAATCAAAGCCAGCACCACCGCCAAAGACGGCCTGCTGAAAGTGGACGAGTTCAGCGGCAAGCTTTACGACGGCAGCTTCGGCGCCAACGTGACCATTGACGCCCGCAGCGACAACCCGAAATACACCGTGCGTTCCGACGTAAACAACGTGCAGACCCTGCCCCTGCTGACCGACCTGGCGGAGGTGGATATGCTCTCTGGCGGCGCCAACCTGACTCTGGCGGTAAACACCAGCGGCAACCGCATCTCTGCCCTGCGCAACAATGCCAGTGGCGACATCAGCTTCAACCTGGCCGAAGGGCAGTTCCGCAAAATGAACCTGACCCGCATGGCCTGTCAGGGCATTGCCCTGGTGAACCAGGACTCCCTGACCACCACAGACTGGGGCACCACCACTCCGTTTAACGACATGCGTGGCACCCTCAAGATTGACGGCAACACCCTGAACAACACCGACCTGGTTGCGGCCCTGGCCGGCATGCGCCTTGAAGGCAACGGCACGGTTGACCTTGAGCAGACCAACCTGGACTACGAACTGGGCCTGCGCATTGTTGGTGAAATCCACCGCGACGAAGCCTGCCGGGTAACCGAGTACGTTGAGAACGTGGTTATCCCCGTGGAGTGCCGCGGCAACTTCAGCGAAGACCCGGCCGGCCTGTGCTCCTTCGACGGCTCCCGTTTCCGCGACACCATCAAAGACATCGCAGCCAACGCAGCCCGCGCCAAGGCCCAGGAAGAAATCGACCGGGCCAAGGCCAAGGCGGAAGAGAAAGTAGACGAAGCCAGGCAGAAAGCCGAAGACAAGGTAAACGAAAAGCTTCAGGAGAAACTCGGTGAAGAAGGCGGCAAAGTGAAAGATGCCCTCAAAGGCCTGTTTGGCCAATGACCGACAGCTTCGCCGACCGGCTACTGAACTGGTACGACAACCACGGCAGGCACAACCTGCCGTGGCACCACGACCGCAATGCTTACCGGGTCTGGGTGTCGGAGATCATGCTCCAGCAGACCCAGGTAGCTACTGTTATCCCCTACTTCGAGGCCTTCATGGCCAGCTTTCCGGATGTGCAGGCACTGGCTGCGGCACCGGTAGACGACGTGCTCAGCCACTGGTCTGGCCTGGGTTACTACGCCCGCGCCCGTAACCTGCACAAGGCTGCCAGGCAGGTGGTGGACGAGCATGGCGGCGAGTTCCCGCAGGACCAGGAAACACTGGAAACCCTGACCGGCATCGGCCGCTCCACCGCTGCGGCCATTATTGCCCAGGCTTTCGGCAAGCGGGCCGCCATTCTGGACGGCAACGTAAAACGCGTTCTGGCCCGTTACCACGCTGTACCCGGCTGGCCGGGACAAACCCCGGTATTGAAACAACTCTGGCAGCATGCCGAGCAACACACGCCGGATGAGCGCGTGCGTGACTACACCCAGGGCATCATGGACCTGGGCGCCATGGTGTGCACCCGCAGCAAACCCGCCTGTGAAAGTTGCCCGGTGAACAACGACTGCCAGGCCTATGCCCGAAACGAAACCAAACTCTACCCGGGCTCCAAGCCGAAAAAAGAGAAACCGGAAAAGACCACCTGGATGCTGATCCTGGAAGATAACGAAGGCCGCATCCTGCTGGAACGACGCCCGCCCAGCGGCATCTGGGGCGGCCTGTGGAGCCTGCCGGAACTGGACCCCGCCTACGGCGCAGAGGAACTGCAGGAAGCCTGTGAAACGAAGCTGGGGCTGGCCTGCAGCGACCCGCAACTGATCGGCGGCTTCCGGCACACCTTCAGCCACTATCACCTGCACATACAGCCAGCAAAGCTGCCAGTAACCGGCAGCACCAAAGTGGCCGATGCCGACAGCCAGCGCTGGGTGCACCGGGACCAGGCCTTAACCCTCGGCCTGCCCGCCCCCACCCGAACCCTGCTGACCGAGCCGGAACAAACCACCCTGCTCTGAGCACCCGGCGATCTGTTATCATTCGCCCAGTCCAACAACACAGGAGCCGACATGAGCCGCACCGTATTCTGCCGCAAGTACCAGAAAGAGATGGAAGGCCTGGCTATGCCTCCCATGCCCGGGCCCAAAGGCCAGGAGATCTTCGACAATGTGTCGAAAGTCGCCTGGGAAGAATGGCAGAACCAGCAAACCATGCTGATCAACGAAAAACACCTGAGCATGATGGACCCGAACAACCGGAAATACCTGCAGGCCCAGATGGAACGCTTCTTCAACAACGAGCCGTTCGACCAGGCCGAAGGGTTCGTTCCGCCGGAAAAATGAACGAACTGATCAAGGCCTGAACAACCCGGAAAAGTTTCAGAAAATTTTTGCCGGACGGCCTTGACTCCCCAACCCTAAACCGGTTTAATAGCGCCCCGTTGCAGCACATAGCTCAACACGCCCGGATAGCTCAGTTGGTAGAGCAGGGGATTGAAAATCCCCGTGTCGGTGGTTCGATTCCGCCTCCGGGCACCATTAGAATTCAATGACTTAGCCCGCCTTGTGCGGGCTTTGTTGTTTCTGGGCCCTCCCATGGAGCACTCATGGGACACCTCGTTACAAAACCAAGCAACAACCCGCAGCACTTTCTACCCGAAACGCTCACACAGCTGTCAGGAAGACATCCGTCTGAGCCAGGCCGGCGACACCCGCTGCCAGTCGGCAGAAGCTATCGCCGAAGGGGCGTTGCGCGAATGATCTACCGTGGCAAGGGAAGGCATTACGAGCAATCGCTTTGCTTTTTATAATCAGACGTTATTTTCCCATTTCGGGAAAATAACGTAGTATTCCCGAAAAAGGAACTTTCTTATCCCATGAAGGTCTTAGCCAGGAACAAGCTGACAGACTTTATGCGCAAACACGCTTCCTCACGCAAGGCCCTTGAAGCCTGGTTTGCCGAAGCGGAAAGAGGTGATTGGCAAACGCCAAAAGACATCAAGGAACGATTCTCACGCGCCGATTTTCTCGCGGACAACCGGGGCATTTTCAACATCAAAGGCAACCATTTTCGGCTGGTGGTTAAAGTGCGCTATCAAAACGGGATCGTCGTGGTGGAGTGGGTTGGAACACACGCTGAGTACAGCAAGAAAACATTCTGAGGGAACGGCATAATGGACCATCTGAAAATCATCAAAACTCCAGATGAGCACGAGGCGGCTCTGGAGCGCCTTATGGCACTGATGGAGGCTGATCCACAAGAGGGCTCCCGGGAAGCCGACGAGCTGGAAGTACTGGCGATGCTGATCGAACAGTATGAACAGCGCCAGTTCCCCATTGACCTTCCCGACCCCGTATCAGCTATCCGCTTCCGTATGGAGCAACAAGGGCTTAAGAACAAGGATCTCGTGCCCTTTTTCGGTTCGGCTTCCAAAGTGAGCGAAGTGCTGAATGGCGTTCGGCCTCTAAGCCTGAATATGATTCGCAGGCTGAACCATGGGCTGGGCATACCAACGGACATCTTGGTTCAGAGGCCCTCTCACGAAGCCGCAAGCGCGAGAGGATCTTGACAAGGGAACAACAAGCCGACGCTCTGGCACAGCGAGCCCTATAGGCCAACCTATTGGCAGCCAACTTCCAGCAGTTTGATATTGAAGGTCAAAGAGCGGCCAGAATGGTTTCCGCACTGCTAGTATCAATACCCGTGGTATCGATATTGAGCAGCTCAACCTTGCCGTCGTTGACGATCATCGCGTAGCGCTTGCTGCGCACGCCCAATCCACGCTCAGTCAGATCCAGCTCCAGTCCGATCGCCTTAGCGAACTCAGCGTTGCCATCACCCGCCATGATAATCTCCCCGGCGTTCTGCGACTTACCCCAGGCATCCATAACGAATGCATCATTGACCGCCGTACAAACGATGGCATCGACGCCTGTCGCCTTTATCTTGTCTGAATTCACTACGAAGCCAGGCAGGTGGGTTGCTGTACAACCCGGAGTGAAAGCTCCTGGCACCGCGAAAAGTATTGAAGGCTACGCCCCTCACCCCAACTGCGCCACCGGCAACCACCCCGCCAGCCCCATAAAGTGGAACAGCACCGTCACCACTCCGAACAACAGAACCAGCACAATAGCCGCCTTCCCGCCCGGAGCCACAAAGCCCGCTTTGCCACCGTGCAGTGTTCTTGATTTCCAGGCCAGCAGTGCCGGGATGATACAGGCCCAGACAGCAGCGGCTGCGCCGGCATAGCCGATGGCCAGGACAAAGCCGAAGGGTGCCATCAGAGAGAGCAGCAGCGGCGGGATGAAGGTGATTGCCCAGGTTTTGGTGCGGCCCTTTCGGTCGTTTTCGAAACCGAAGAGGTCGGCCATGAAATCGAACGTGCCCAGCCCCACGCCCACAAAGGACGACAGAATCGCCGCCGCAGAGAAGGCGCTGATGGTATTGGCCACCCGCTCGGAGTCTATGGCAAACCCCAGGGCAGCCAGCAGCACGTCGACATCGCCACCCCGGGCGACAACGGGCCCGAAGTCGGCCCTTGGCAGGTTGCCGAAGATGCTCACCAACCAGGCGATGTAAAACAGCAAGGCAATGGAGGTGCCACCGAGAATAGCCTTCTGCGCCTTCCGCTCTTCTCCATAATAGGCCCGCAGGGAAGCAACCGAATGGTGGTAACCGAAAGAGGTGAGAGCCACCGGCAACATGGCCAGCGCGTAGGGTGCGTACTGGCCATGCTGGTTGACGGTATCGAACAGCACACTGAACTCAATCCGTGATGCGAGGCCGGATACGCCCAACACAAAGCTCAGCAGCATGAAGGTAACCAGCACCACCGAAAGCCGGTCCACCGCCCGGGTGGAGTGCCACACCACCAGCGAAAACACCGCCACAAAGGCCACAGATGCAAGCTTGCTGCTGACTCCAGTCACGCCCTGGATGATCAGCCCGGACGATGTAATGTAGGCATAGAGCAGAATGCCGCCGACAAAATAGACCATCAGGTTACTGAAGATATTCACCCGTGGCCCCAGCATGGACTTGGTGACCGTATTGAACGACGCCCTCAGGTCATAATGCTTCAGGGCCTCCAGCAGCATCCAGCCGGACAGCGTCATCACCACCATGGTGAGAATCAGGGCAAAGCTGGACCACAGCGTCCATGCACCGGCGCCGGAACTTGGCAGGCCAAGCATACCCGCGCCCACGCAGACGCTGGCGATGATGCTGGCGCCGCCGATGAGTGAAGGAGATTGTCTGGAAACCGGCTGGTCTGTCACTTTGCGCCCGCCACCCGCTTGGCCAGAAACACATCCAGATCCCGAACCTCTTCCAGGCAAAGGCTGTGCTCCATCCCATAGGCGTGATACTCCGGCTCGTACCCCAACTCCTGCAGTTTCTGCTGAGCCGCCTGGCCAAGATGTTCCGCGACAACCTGATCAAACCGGCCGTGGGCAATAAAGACGGGAAGCTGGCGATTGGCCTCGCTCAGCTCGATGGAATCGGCGGTTGCAAAATAGGTGGAGAGGGCGAACAGGCCACCCAACCGCTCAGGGTAGCTCAGTGCCAACTCATAGGCCACGGCACCGCCCTGGGAGAAGCCGCCAAGGACGATGTTCTCGCTGGCGATGCCACGCTCCCGCTCCTGCCGGATCAGCTCCGCCACCATTGCCGCTGAGGCCCGCAGTTGTTCGGCATCCACCTTTCGGTCTACGTCCATGGCGAGGATGTCGTACCAGGCCGGCATCACGTAACCACCGTTGATGGTTACCGGCAACTCGGGGGCATGGGGGAAAATAAAGCGGACTGGCTTCTCGCGGGAGAACCGGAACTCCGGAACCACCGGCTCGAAATCGTGGCCGCTGGCGCCCAGGCCGTGCAGCCATATGATGGTGGTTTCGGGGTTATCGCCGGTGTCGATTTGCAGGGTGTTCAGGGCGGTCATCGGGCCTCCGGAGGTCTTAAAAAGTTGAGAGACTTTACCATCCATGGCGCCCGAGATCTTCAGTTAATCAGCCGCCCAAGGCTTTTGAGCAGCTCTTCACTTTCGCTTTCGAGTTCCGCCAGCAAGCGCTCTGCCTGAACGGAATCACCCTGCCCGTGGCTGACGACCAACTCCCTTGCCCTGTTGTGAAGATTTCTATGCCGTCGGGTTAGCTGCGCAAAGTCCGAAGACCAGATACCCTTATGGCCCGTTTCCCGTTCCAGCCACTGTCCCAGCCGGCAAAGTCGATGATCCAGTTCAGGCGGAGCGCCCTCACCGGTTGCCAGCCAGCTGGCCATGCTGGCTACCCAGTTGCGGTGCTCAATCTCGGCAGACAGCAACATCACCTTGTGGCTATCGACCGGAACGATCCCTTTCCACGCAATCTCACCCGGCCAGGTAGCCACCCATTCCGGCAGATCGCCAGCAGGCATTGGCCGGGCAATGCCGTAGCCTTGAGCCTGTTCGCAGCCCAGCTTTAACAGCAGTTCTCCGTGCGGCACTGTCTCAACGCCTTCCGCAATCACCTGTAGGCCAAATGCGTGAGCCATACTGACCACGCCCGCGATGATGGGCAGGTCGTCGGTATTTCTGAGCATGCCGCGCACGAATCCCTGATCTATCTTGAGCACGCTCGCCGGCAGGTGTTTCAGATACACCAAAGAGGAAAATCCGGTGCCGAAATCATCCAGGGCAAAGCTCACACCCAGTTGACGGCACGTCTGCATGGTTCTGGATACTTTGCCCATGTCCTGCAAGGCACTGCTTTCCAGCACTTCCAGCTGCAGGGCGGAAGGCGCAACTTCGGGGAAATCCTCAAGTGCCGAGCGCAGCTTGTCGGCGAACGTATCCTCCAACAATTGCTGGCCACTGACATTCACACTCACCTGCAAATGAAGCCCTTCCGACTGCCACTGGTCCATCTGGCGCAGCGCTTCTCGGATAACCCAGTCGCCCACCTCAATTTCCAGCGGGTGATCCTGCAGCACTGGTAAAAACCGGAGTGGCGGAACCAGCTCGCCCGAAGGTTTGAGCCAACGCAGCAGCGCTTCTGCACCCACGATCGTGCCGGTGACCATATTCACCTTTGGCTGGTAATACAGAACCAACTCTCCGGCATGCAGCGCCTGCCGAATTTCGTGCAGCTGCTCCCTGAGTTCCTGCGCACTTTGCTCCCAGCTCAGGTCATAACTGTGGAAACGATTCTTGCCATCCAGCTTGGCCTGAAACAGAGCCTGCTGGGCCTGGCGGAACAGTTGGTCCGGAAGCACATCCGAAGATGGCGCAAACTCCGCAATACCAATACTGGCAGACAACCGGATGCAAGCATCATCAATAACCACCGTCTCATTGACCACCTGAAGCAACTGACGAACCCTTGAAATATAGTCGTCTTTGCTCCCGGGCCCATCCATAAGAACAACAAACTCATCCCCGCCAATCCGTGATACCGCGCCAGGCTCCGGAAAAAAGGCGCTGAGTCGCTGGCCCATTACCTGAAGCAGGCGATCCCCCACCTCCGGACCGTACGCCTCGTTTTCTTCCCGGAAGTTGTCCAGGTCGATCATGGCCAGCGCAAGGCCCTTTCCGCGTTCCTTGCTGAGCGCCATGGCCTCTTCGAGGGCAGAGTCTGCTGCCCGGCGATTGGGTAAGCCTGTCAGGGGATCTTCAAACGCCAGGCGCCTCAATTCTTCCTGATGGCGAGCCCGTTCAGTGATGTCCTGAACGGTACCCTCCAGGCGCCCAGCACAACCGTCGGGGTCGGGTTCAATCTGAGCCAGAAGCTGGACATGCTTGATCCTAGCATCCGGTAGCAGCAGTCTGTGCTCAACCTGTAGGTCACCAAGACTAACTTTGGCCTCAGAATACGCATCAATCAGCGCCTTCTGGTCGTCTGGATGAACCAGCCTCAGGTAAGCCTCATAATCCGGAGTAAACTGCTCGGGAGTCTGCTCAAAAATACGGTACACCTCCGTTGACCAGGTAGCACGGCCTGACTTGATATCAAAACTCCAACGACCAATATGCGCCTGTTGTTCGGCACGTTCGAGCCGGGCCAGGGCCTCGGTACGATTGATGTGCAGCTGACGATGCTCCAGCGAAATACTCAGCAGATCACTGAACAGGCCGAGAAACTCAAGGACCTCTTCGCCCCATTTACCCGGCGACATCACGGCATCATTACCCAGAAATCCGACCAGCTCGCTGCCCCGGTACAATGGGTAGACGCACACCGAATGGATGCCCTGAGCTTCCAGAATGTCCTTTTCTGTCTGAGCCGCGGGAGGCATCTCTCTGACAGACGGAACCAGAACATGGCCCACACTCTGCAACTGCTCCCACCACCAGGGCGTGGAGTCCACGGGAATATTCTGAAGATTGGCAATTTCCGGACTGATCCCTGGCGCGCACCATTCGTGCGTGTTGCTCATGTATTCGCCGTTTTCCTGAATCAGAAACACGTAGATTCTGTCAGCATGCATGTATTCACCGGCATGCTTGAGGGAGCGTTCAATGGCAGTATCAAAGTCCCCCAGTGAAGACGCCATGAAATCGGCGGCAAACTCACTGATGATCGAGCGGGTGTCGCGCTCACGCTGCAACCGGAGTTCTGCCAGCTTTCTCTCGGTAATATCGGTCTGCGTGCCCACCATTTTCAGGGGCCGGCCCGCTGCATCCGTTTCAGTGATTTTCCCCCGGGCTATAACCCAGTGAACACTCCCACCCTCATCGACCAGGCGGTGCTGATGGCTGAAATTTTCGGTCTCGTTATTAATATGGGCGGCCAGGTCGGTTCGAAGTGCCGGCCAGTCTTCAGCCAGAATAGTCAGGCGGTTGCCGATCAGCACTTCGATGGAAGGCAGCCAGCTGTCGGGCTCAGACAGGTCCAGTTCAGACAAGTCCCATTCCCAGAAAATGTCATTATTGGCGCCCAGAACCGCTTCCCAGCGGTTTTGCTGCTTTCTCAACTCACGTTCGGCTTTTTCACGGGCAATCGATTCCCGCTCCAGCGACAAGGTGCGGCTGGAAAGCTGCTTGTACATGGAAAGCACGCTCTGAATCAGGCTGGACGCCTGCCCGGTCAGGGCTTTCTGGGCTGCCTGCTTGCCCGCTTCGGAATCCTTGCCTTCCCGGGCGGCAAGCACCACTACTGACAAGCGTTTGTCTTCATACAAAATATGATGCGCCAGCCAGCCGGTCAGGAAGGAAAGCATTTCGTGGAGCACGCTCTCAAGGTTGTGCTCATCCAGCCCCTGCTGAAAGTGCCGGACTTTCTCTACAAAGCCGGAATGGCCCCGACAATGGGCCTTAAACCAGGGGTCATCAACCAGAGCTTCCGCCCAGATCGCCTCCTCCGTCTCAAAGTGATAGGCGGCATAGTCAATCAGGCCCTCCACCACACGATGAGCGCGGGCGAGGTCCACACCATGGACATATTGGGAGGCAAGATCGTTCAGTAACGCAACCAACTGATGGTGTTGCTCGTCGATCACCTCAATACCGATATCGAAACTGGAGTTCCAGGGAACAATGCTAAAACGTTCAGCCAACACTAAAACAACCTCACCGGAAAATGCTGTCCAGCTGCAGCTTGGGGGTATTCGAGTCTCACGATGATGTTACTGGTCGGGCGCCGATAGAGATCACTAACGGAGTGACTGAACGAGTACAAATCTGACCCAAGGCAAAAAACATGATTATTTGACTGACTTTTACAATCAAACGCCAGGCAGCTGCACAGTCAATAACCTCGCTTGCTTACGTCCGGTTACCTGGGGTTGGGAAATCCCAGGTCAACTTTTATATCCTGCCATAATGTTCGAAAAGCATGGGCTGCCGGGCTTAAGGGCGCCAGTACTTCCAGCGGCTTGCCCTCTTCTCCCATTCGCTCGACAACACTTGCGTAGGGAACAGCCACATTGACCGGCGCGCCAAGCAACTCCGCAGACTGACCCAGTATCTCCCGGTGCAGGTTCTTGCGACGGTCGACCATGGAGAAAAACGGCCGGAGTTTCTTGTTACCCAGCTTTTTGTCTTTCACAAACTCCCGTAACTGGTTCCAGCTGTTGAGGGACAACCAGGTAGGCACCATTGGCACATACACCTTGTCGGCCATTTCCAGCACCTGTTCGGTCAGGCGCGAGAGTGTGGGCGGGCAGTCCAGAACCACCAGGCTGGTGTCTTCGGAAAGCGGAGCCAGCAGATCTTTCAGAACGTTGTGCCCTTCCTCGTGCTCAAGCTTGATATCGAAGTTGCGAAAGCTGCTGTGGGCGGGGATAAAGTCGAGATTGGGGTAGACGTCTTCGTGGATAAAGCGGGCAATGGGGGATTTGCCTTCTAACAGCTTGGACAGCTTACGGCCTTTGACGACCTCCGCACCCGCCAGGTAAAAACTGGCAGCCCCTTGCGGGTCAAGATCCCAAAGCAGTGTGCTGATGTTGGCGCGGCTGGCGAGATAAGCGGTATTCACTGCGGCGGCGGTTTTGCCTACGCCACCCTTGGGGCTGTAGAAGGCGATGATTCTCATGGACGGGAGCTCCTGCTGTATCCGTTGTTACCAAACATTACAGGGTAACAGGCACCAAGACAGCAACTATGAAGCTTTTATGACAGTTATCGCGGGAGCCGGCAGGCAGAAAGGAAGGCTTTCGTAAAACCACGCTCACGCGGCTTTGCGGAAGCCCTCCATCCGCACACTTTTGTCCCGGCTGCGCTTGTACCTGGTTTTGTCTTCAACTACCCGCATCTGGTATTTTGGCGTTCTCAGTTCGCGCTGCACGGCACTGTGCTGTGTGGCTTTCGCCTTTTTTCTGGCCATCTCGGTATCTCCTCGTTTGGCTCGGTTCTAACGGCGCGTATTATATCACTCCCCTGAATTTCGCGAGCGTAAGCAATGACACTCACTGTGTGGCTCACATTTCTGGTCGCAGCCCTTCTGATCAGTGTTTCTCCCGGTGCCGGCGCGGTCAACTCCATGAGTAGCGGCCTGCGTTATGGTGTACGTAAGTCCTTACCCACCATTGCCGGCCAGCAGTTCGGATATGGCGTGCAGATTGTGCTGGTAGGCGCAGGCCTGGGCGCCATTGTGGCTTCGTCCAACACGGCCCTGATGGTCATCAAGTGGATTGGCGTGGTCTATCTGATCTGGCTGGGTATCCAGAAATGGCGGGAGCAACCGGTGGAAGCCACCCGCGCAGACCTGTCCGGCTTCAGCCCCCGCCAGCAGTTCTGGAATGGCGCACTGGTGAACCTAACCAACCCGAAAGCCACGATTTTCCTGATCGCCCTGTTCCCGCAATTCCTGGTGGCCGGCGCGGCCCATGGGCAGCAGTTGGCCACCATGGGGGCAACCCTCATCCTGGTCGATATTCTGGTGATGGTGGGCTACGCCCTGCTCGCAAGCCAGCTGTTCCGGTTTATGACTACACCGAAACGCCAGCGGCAGATGAACCGCGTATTCGGCGGCCTGTTTGTCACTGCGGCGGTGGCTCTGGCCAGCTTCAAACGGGCCTGATGCGCCATCGGTGACAGACCATTGATGAGAATGAGTTTCATATACAGAAAGAATCATGGATAATCATCCTTCTATCCCGCGATCCGCAGGCCACTACACTCTTCAGGAGCGAGAAACGATGATCACCAGTACAGCCCGTATCGAGTCCGCGAATGCACCCCGTTATCTGGCGCGTCTGTGCCGCCATTTCAGCCACAAGCGCCAAGTCGAGTGGACTGAAACCGAGGGTAAAGTCGAGTTTGATATGGGCACCTGCTTTCTCGAGGCCAGGGATTCCGTGCTCACACTGAAAGCGGTCGCAACAACGGCAGAAGACCTCAGCAAGGTGCAGCAGGTGATTGGCTCACATCTGGAACGGTTTGCCGCCGCGATGAAAGACGGTGAGCAACTGACTGTCAGTTGGCAGCCGGCACAATAATCCGGTTTTAGAGCACGCAAAAGGGCCTGCCGGAACACTCCGACAGGCCCTTTTTTGCCTTTACGAACCCATCAGCGCAGGGCGCTGACCACCTCATCCACCTGCAGGCGTACGCTCTGCAAGCCACCGCCGGAGAGGTACCAAAGGCCGGGATTGAGCACTACAACGTGGGTGGAGGCGCCGGCATCATTCAAGGCTGATTGCAGTGCCTGTTGCGGCAGCGGCTCAGCACCGATCGCGGCGCTGCGATCCACTACCAGCAGGGTATCCGGAGCCATCTCTGCCAGGGTCTCGACGTTCACCGGATAGAAGGTGCGCTCGCCGCGCGTAACCGGCGCTACAGAGTCCGGAACGATTGCCGGCGTCAGCGCCAGCAGCTCATAAACAGCGGGCTCGCTGCGCAAAGAAAAGTTGCCATCGTTGTGGGTAACCACGGTAACTGTGCCGGCATCAGCCAGCTCCGCTTTCTGTTCACCCACATGCTGCCAGAGCTCGCCCAGCTTGAGGCCTGCGGTTTCTTTAAGGCCATAGTAACTCGCCAGGTTGATTACATTGGCGTTTACCGCCTCCCGGAAGTCGCCTGTGGCCAGGGTTACATCGCGCACAGGGGCAACCTTTGCTGCCGAAACCTGTGCTTCAGCGCCCTGACGACCGGTCATCAGTACCAGCCCCGGTTGCAGGTCTGCCAGCAGCTTCTGGTCAGGTTCTTTCAGGCTGCCGGCGTCTGGCAGTTTGGCCCCAAGATCAGCCAGGTAGTCCGGCAGCCCCTGCTGAGGAATGGCCAGGACCTTATCTTCCAGCCCCAGCTCCAGCAGCGTGTCCAGGGCACCGTGGTCGTAGCTGACCACCGTCGGGCCGGTAACCGAAGCGGTGGTTGCACAGCCCGCGAGTGTAAGGCCTGCCAGGGCTCCGGCCAGGGTGAGTTTCAGTGAGTTCATGCAATTCTCCTTAGAAGTCGACCGCAAGGCCAAGGTTCAGGCGGCGGCCATCCAGCACCACGCCATAGTCATCGTTGGTAATTTCTTTATCGGCGAGGTTGTACAGGCCCGCTGTTACCCGGGCGGTATCCGTCAGCCTGTACAACAAGCCCACATCCATCAGCGTGTAACCCGGCGTTCCGCTCTCCATATCTCTGCGGCCAAGGAAGTCGCTGGTTTCGCCACGATAGTTAGTCTGGAACCACAGGTTCAGGCGGCCGCTGGCCTGCCAGTCCAGGTTAGCGTTGGCCATGTGTTCGGGAACCTTGTTCAGGGGCTCACCCTTGAACTCACCGGTTTTCTGCTCGGAATCGGTGTAGGTGTAGCTGGAACTGAGGGTTACCGAATCGGTCAGGTCGTAGTCGAGCGTCAGCTCGATACCGCGCATTTCGGCTTCGTCGATGTTGGCCCGAGTACTCAGGAACAGATAGTCATTACCCTGAAAACTACAGGTCCAGGTGCCCGGATCATCCCCGTCACCGTTCGGGGATTCGCAGAAGCGATCTTCCGCAATCTTGTCTTTGAAATCGGTCTGGAACAGCATCATGCTCGCATTCAGGCCCATGGCCCGGCTGTCGAAGACCATACCGGCCTCATAGCTGATACTGGACTCGGGGTCGAGATCCGGGTTGCCGATGATCAGCGCTCGGGGATGAGGTGCAGGCGAGCCACCACCACCGGTGCCACGGCCAAACCCTTCCGTGACATCCGCCAGCCCGGGCTGGCGATAGCCGGTCGACACGCCGCCTTTCAGGGTCAGCTCAGGCGTCAGGTCGTAAAGCGCATAGACCCGGGGTGAGAACTCGCCGCCGAACAGTTCGTCGTCGTTGTAACGAAGGCCGGTGGTCACCGAGAAGTCGTCGGTCAGGCCCCACTCCACTTCCGAGTAAACAGCGGCAATCCAGCGGTCAACACTGCGCACGGCACCCGGGATATTGGAGGTGAGCAAACCGTTGGTTTCATCCGTCAGCTTCTCCTGCTTGTACTGGCCACCCACGGTAACCACGTGATCACCCCAGAACCGTGTTGCCTGGGTATCCAGCATCGACACCTGCTCTTTCTTGGTCTGGTCCTGCACCCGTTCGGAAAGATCGTGCTGAACAAAGCTCCTGGTCATCCAGTTACCGTAGTTACCGGCGTGGGAGAGCACGTAAACGTCTTTGTCGTAGATGTAGGTTGACCCGGTTTCATCCAGGGCCACGCTTTTGCCCGGAGTGCTGGTTTCTTCCAGGCGGGAGCTGTCATAGCTCAGGGCAAATTCGTTTTGGTTATCCGGAGTGAAAATCAGCTTGGCTCCGCCCATCGTACGCTTGCTTTCCGGGGTACTTCTGGCGGAATCGTCGGCGCCGGCGAAATCGCTTTCATCGTCACCCGACCAGGAGGCATTAACCTCGGCACTCAGCAAACCTTCGACCAACGCACCACCGGCAAACAGGCTGGTTTGCTTGCTGTCGTTGCTCACATCGTTGAAAGACTGGGTGTATTCGGAGGATATAGTGCCAGCCCACTCACCCCGGTTTTTACGGGTGATGATGTTGATGACACCGCCCATGGCCTCAGAGCCATAGAGTGAAGACATGGGCCCGCGGATCACTTCCACCCGCTCGATCATTGAAATTGGCGGCAGGGCAATCTGCTTGCCACCATCCTGGCCATTGGTGTTTACCGAGCGACCGGCAGACACTGGCCGACCGTCCACCAGGTACAGCGTGTAGCTGTCGTCCATGCCCCGGATGCTGATGTCCTGTGCCCCGCCACCACCGGTGACGTACACACCCGGGATGTTATTCACCGCGTCGACAATGCTTTTGTAGGATTTCTTGGCCAGTTCATCATTGGAGATCACTGAAATACTCGCCGGTGCATCGGAAATGTTCTGCTCAAACCCCGATGCTGTAACAACAATTTCACCCAACTCAACCGGGGCCGGCTGGGCAACAACCGTTCCGGTACTGGCTAATGCGATGGCGGAGGCCAGAATAGGACGACGCATGAAAACTCCTTGTGTTGTGCAACGTTGACTTTTGATTCGCCATGCAGATGCGAATCATTATTAGTCGCGACAACATTAACACAAGGCAAGGGTTCAGGTGTTGATATGATCTGTTCCAATATCCGGAACAACGTCCTCCGCTACGCAGGAGCCTGCCAGCCAGGCTATGGGTACCGAGCTTCTCAAATGGGCAATAAAGGCCCGGACCCGGCGCGGCAGGTGGCCGTGGGGGTAAAGCAGGGTTACTGGCAAATCCGGGCCGCGCCAATCCGGCAGGCAGCGGCGAAAACTGCCGGGATGGGCGCGCAAGCGTTGCTCCACCAGCCAGTCCGGCATCAGGCCCAGGCCCCGGCCGGCGGCAATGGCATCACCCTGAACACAGAACTGGTCAACCGTAAATTGCCGTTCCGGAGCGGATAGCGGATAGGTGCCCAGCGCTGAATTGTGCAGTACATTTCCCCCGCCATGGCGGTCCAGCATGTCCACCCAGGCGTGTCGGCCGAGCTCTCCGGGAGTTGCCGGCAAACCGGACCGTTCCAGGTAACCAGGGCTGGCATACACACTCTGGGCAAGCAGCCCCAACCTCTCCTGTCGTAACGGGCATTGCGGCACGGCTCCCAGCCAGAGGCAGATTCCGTTATCCAGCTTTTCCGGCATCTGCTGCTGGGTATGCAGCGCCACCCGCAGGTCCGGGTAGTCGTCCATAAAGGCTTCCACCACGCCGGCAAACCAGCCGCGCACCAAAGATTCATGGCAGCGCAGCTCCAGCTGGCCGCTGACTTCCTCTTTCAGTTCGTCCAGGGCCTCCCTGCCCCGGGCCGCCAGCTCCAGGATGTCGTTGCTGTATCGATAGAACACCCGCCCCGCGTCGTTCGGTACCACTTTCCTGGACTGGCGCAACAACAACGGCTGGCCCACCGCCTCTTCCAGCTGGCGAATCCGGCGGCTGAGGGTAGATTTCGGGCAACCGAGGTCCCGGGTGCTGGCAGTCAGGCTGCCGGTGCGCACTACCGAGACAAAGGCTTCCAGCTCTTCAAGGTCGTACATTTTTCGTTCCACATTTTGCAACAGACCGTTCCGGTTTAGGGCTTTAAAATATTAATGCGAACCATTATCATTCTTTTGCACTTTAAATTGCAAACTATCTAACACCACGGCATGGAGAATTTCCGGTATGTCACAGCTATCAAACCGCCTTCGCAGCACACTGCTTCATACCTTGGTCGCTGTAGCCGTGGGTTCTGCCGGCCTCGGCAAAGCCCTGGCCGATACCCGAACCGTTGAATCCGCCTACGGGCCGGTTGAAATCAGTGGTCAGCCCGAGCGCGTGGTCACCCTGTACGAAGGCGCACTGGACGCTGCGCTGGCGGTTGATGCCAATGCCGTGGGGGCAGTCATTACCCGTGGCGGCAGCGACGTGGCCGAGTACATCAAATCCGAAGCCGGCGACATCGCGATTGTCGGCGCACCGGCGGAAACCAATATCGAAGCGGTGATTGCCGCACAGCCGGACCTGATCCTGGCTCCGCCCCGCATTAACCAGCAGCAGGTAGCGTTGCTGTCCCGGATTGCCCCGGTGGTTGCCTCCAACGTGCCGATGTTCCAGCCAGACAGCTGGGAACGTGAAACCCGGCTGTTCGCCAAGGCTATGGGCCGCGAAGCCAAGGCTGAAAAGGTAATCGGACAGGTGAAGGAGCGGATTACCGAGGTGGCACAAGTGGTCTCTGCAAAGATCCCGGCCGGTCAGCGTGATGCTGCCCTGGTGCGCTGGATGCCCCAGGGGCCGCTGGTGATGGCTGAGGGCCTGTTTTCTGCATCACTGCTGCAGGCCGTGGGTTTTGAACTGACCGACAAGGATCTGGTGAAAGAAGGGCGCCCGCACAGTGAGCCTCTGAGCCTGGAAAACCTGTCCAGCATGGACCAGAGCTGGGTGTTCCTGGCCACGCTGAACGAAGACGGCGACAAAGCACTGGATGCAGCCCGCAAGTCCCCGGCCTTTGCCCGGCTGAATGCGGTGCAGAATGACCGGGTCATCAGTGTCAGCGGGCAACTCTGGACCAGCGCCACCGGCCCCCTTGCCGCGCTTACGATCCTGGATGATATCGAAGCTGCCGTGAACGCAATCCAGCCCTGAAGGCCGAGCCCTTGAACGCTTTGTCCCCAACCAGCGCAGTTGCGTCTCGCGCTCTTTCCCTGCCGCTTATTGCGGCGGGGCTTTTGTTGTTTCTGATCATCATCGCCAGCCTGCTCTACGGGGCCGGCCCGATCTCGGCCAGCGAAGCTTTTATGGTGCTCGCCGGCAGTGGCAGCGAAGAAGCCCGGTTTGTGGTGAGCGAATTACGGCTGCCACGCACCATCATCGGCCTGGTGACCGGCCTTGCGCTTGGCCTGGCCGGCGCCTTGCTGCAGTCGATGACCCGCAACCCGCTGGCCGAGCCGGGCCTGTTGGGCGTAAGTGCCGGCAGTGGCTTTGCCGTGGCCCTGGCCATCCTGTTTGGCGCCAGCACCGCCACCCTGACCAGCTTCGTTGCCCAGCTGGGCGCCCTGGCCGGTTGTGCACTGGTTATCGCGGCCACTCGTGTACAGGGGCTGGGTAACGACCCGGTCCGGCTGATTCTGGCCGGTGCCACTCTAACCGGCCTGCTGCTGGCCCTTACCTCCATGCTGATGCTGATGGACCAACGTGCCGCTGATGAAATCCGTTTCTGGATTACCGGCAGCATCGCCGGCAAACCGCTCAGCATGCTGCAAGCCACCCTGCCCTCGATCCTGGCTGCACTGATTCTTATCGTTATCGTTGCCCGGCCTCTCGCCGCCATGGCGCTGGGCGAAAAAGCGGCCGTAGGCCTGGGGCATCATCCGGGGCGCATCCGGTTCCTGATCGTGCTGGCGGTGGCCTTGCTGGTGGGATCAGCCACCGCCCTGGCGGGGCCCCTGATCTTTGTCGGGCTGGTGGTGCCCTTTATTGCCCGGGCATTTGCCGGGCCGGATATCCGCAAAACCCTGTGGCTGTGTGTGCCGGTAGGGCCTGCCGTGATTCTGGCCGCAGATGTGGTGTCACGCCTGATAGCCGCCCCGGCGGAATTGCCCCTTGGTGTGGTCACCGCGCTGATCGGCGCCCCGGTGCTGCTGGCCATTGTTCGTGCCGGCCGTATGCCGTCGCTGTAACCCCGAGGTTTACTGATTAATCATGCCGGATAAACGCACCACCCTTGCCAACAGCAGCCTGCTGGTTTTGCTGCTACTGGCGGTGATCACATCGCTATCGATGGGCACCGTTCAGGTCCCACCACCAGATGTTCTGCAGGCCCTCATGGGCAACGCAGACCCGATGACCGCCTTTGTCGTCAATGAACTGCGCCTTAGCCGAGTTGTTGCCGGCCTGCTCAGCGGCGCGGCCCTGGCCATGGCTGGCTGCCTGATGCAGACCCTGGCCAGAAACCGCCTGGCCACGCCGGGCATTATCGGTATCGATAACGCCGCCACCGCCTTTGCCGTGGCGTCCGTGGTGGGCGTTGGCCTGTCCCTGGCACCGTCGGCCATGGCCCTGGCCGGTGCTGCCTGCGCTACTGCCATCGCCTTTGGCCTGGCCGGAGCCAACGGCACCCGGGGTTACCGGTTTATTGTCGCCGGCATCGGTATTGGCGCCATTGCCGGCGCAGTTACCCAGGTACTGCTCAGCCGGGTGGCCATCGATGCTGCCAACGCCGCCTATCCGTGGACCGTCGGCAGCCTGAATGCCCGCTCCGGCAACAGTGTGCTGGTACTGGCCATCGGCCTGGCCGCCGGCTATGCCATCCTGATGCTGATCAGCCGGGCCCTGAATACCTTGCAGTTTTCCGATGCTGTGGCCATCGCCCTGGGCACCCGCCTGAAAGCCACCCGTATTCTGGGGCTGGCGCTGTCGGTGTTGCTCACCGGACTGGCGGTTTCGGTGTGCGGCCCGGTAGGGCTCATTGCCCTGCTGGCACCAGAGCTGGCCCGAACCATCTGCCGGCCCGGCAAGGTTCCGTTGACGGCCTCGGCGCTGGCCGGAGCCACTTTTATGGTGGTAGCAGACCTGCTCGGGCGCACCCTGTTTTCGCCGCTGGAGATTCCGGTGGGCATCATTACCGCCATTGTTGGCAGCCCCTACCTGCTGTGGATTCTGCTGAAACCTTCCCGAAGGAGCCTGACATGAGCCCTGCACAAACCTCGACCCTGGCAGCAGACCGCATTACCCTGGCCCATCGCCATTTCACCGTGGCCGAAAACCTGAGCGTGGCCCTGCCCACCGGCAAGGTGACCGCCATTGTCGGCCCCAACGGTTGCGGCAAATCCACCCTGCTGAACGGCCTGGCCCGCATCCACGCACCGGCAAAAGGCTCGGTGCTGCTGGACGGCAAGGACATTCACCGCCTGCCGTCCAAAGACGTAGCCCGCAAACTGGCGCTGCTCCCCCAGGACAACACCGCCCCGGAAGGCCTGACCGTGGCCGACCTGGTACGTTTCGGCCGCCAGCCCCATCAGGGCTGGATGAAGCAGTGGTCAAACGAAGATCAGCAGGCGTTTGATCATGCAGTGCAGGCGGCAGATGTTGCCGGCCTGGCGGAGCGTGCGCTGGATACCCTCTCGGGCGGACAGCGCCAGCGGGCCTGGATTGCCATGGCGGTAGCCCAGCAAACGCCGTTGCTGCTGCTGGACGAACCCACCTCGGCGCTCGACCTGGGCCACCAGATTGAAGTGTTCGAACTGATTCGTACCCTGAGCGGGCAAGGCAAGACCATCGCCATGGTGGTGCACGACCTGGCCAGCGCCTGCCGCTATGCGGACCACATGGTGGCCATGAAAGCCGGGAAGATTATCGAGGAAGGTACTCCGGCGGAGATTGTCTCGCCGGAGCTGGTGCAGGAACTCTACGATGTCAGCTGCGACCTGATTCAGGACCCCGCCACTGGCAGCCCGCTGCTGGTGAATGTGCGGCGCAACAGCAACTTCAGCACGGCCTGAACCTCAGGCCGCAGCCTCCGCCGACGCTTCTGCGGCTTTCTCCCGGGCTACTGCCGCCGGGGCACCCAGTGACAGCAACACTGCGCCCACTGAACAGGCCAGCATACTCAGGGCAATCGGCAGCAACGCTTCACCCCCGAATGCGGCAGACAGGGCGCTGATGGCCCCCGCCAGGGTAAACTGGGACGCCCCCAACATAGCCGCTGCGGTGCCGCCCATATGCGGGAAGAACTCCAGGGCATTCGCCATGTTATTCGGCACAATACCGCCCTGACAGCCCACTGCGGCGATAATAAACCCGGCCACCGCCCACAAGGGCCCGTCCATCATAACCACC
This sequence comes from Marinobacter vinifirmus, assembly GCF_002258215.1. Classification (GTDB taxonomy): domain Bacteria; phylum Pseudomonadota; class Gammaproteobacteria; order Pseudomonadales; family Oleiphilaceae; genus Marinobacter; species Marinobacter vinifirmus. Next base: position 73,597 of record NZ_NEFY01000001.1, on the reverse strand, counting down.
GCAACCAGGCCAAGCAGCATCACGAACTGGATAATCACCTGCACCCGCAGCAAAACCACTGATGAGAAGCTGCGCAGCAGTGGCCGGTTGACCAGGTTCAGCACCGCCATCAAGCCGATGTTGGCAGCAAACAGCATGGAGAAGGTGCTGTTCGACAGCCCGAACCACTCCTGGTAGATAAACGATGAATGGGTAATAAACAGCATCATGCTGCTGAAGCACATTACCTGGATGCCGATAAATCGCATGGTGGTGCGGTGCCTGAGCACCAGCATGTAGTTGGTCACCAGGGTTTTGACAGGGGTTGTTGCCCGGGGACGGGGCTTGAGACGGGGAAACAAAGCAAGCTGAAGCACCACGGCGAGGAAGAAGGCGTAGCCGGCCAGGAACACATAGATCAGGTGCCAGTCGCCCAGCGCCAGCATAAGGGCACCAAGGGACGGTGCCGCCGCCGGCGCAATAAACATGATCAACCCGATCAGCCCGAACAGTCGGGCGGCTTCCTGCCCGCCAACCTGGTCCCGCACAATGGCCGGTACCGATACCGCACAGAAGGCACCGCCAACGCCCTGCACCACGCGCCAGGCGATCATACTGGTGAGATTGTCGGCCAGTGCGACCATCAGGCTGGCCACCGCAAACACCGCCAGCCCCGCAAACAGGATATTCCGGCGCCCGTAACGGTCAGACAGCGGCCCGCCCACCAGCTGCGCAACCCCCAGCGTCGCCACATAGGCACTCAGGGTAAGGCCAACATCGGCATGGGGAATGCCGAAGCCATCGGCGATGCTGGGAAACGCCGGCAAATACGCATCCAGGGCCAGCGGCCCCAGCGCAACGGTCATGCCGAGTAACAGTGCGAGCTGAAAGTGGGACAAAATCTACCTCCTGTGCAAGGTAGATAGCTAACAGTAATTATTATCAAACAGCAATCAGAGTTTTCCGCAAACCCGACTAATTGAGCATACACTCCCGGCTGTATAACTGACTGACCTGGCGCCGTTTTTGCCGCAGCCTGTTGCCCCGGTCATTGCCGTATCCGGCCCTGAGCTGGCCCTGAATCCGGCCCAGCTGCTTTCGGTATTTCTCACACTGCCTGGCCAGCTTTTCGGTTTCCCGGGCCCGCGCATAGCGGTCCCGGGAACCGGGCTCCAGCAGGCGGTTCACCTCAGCCCGGCTCCGGTGCACCTTGTCGGCCTGGCGGATGTTCTCACTCATGGGCACAATCACCGGCGGCTGTACCGTCACACTGGCATGCCGCTGCTGTTTGGGAGGCGTATCGGAGAAGTGGATGGCGCCGTTGGCATCCGTCCAGCGGTAGATTTCGGCCATGGCGGGTGTTGCCAGCGCCACACATAGCAGGCTCAGGGCCATTATCCTTGGCATGATTCCACATCCTGTGAAAGTGTTTATGATTAATCTGGTTATGGTATTGCTTGCATTGATCAAACATTACGCCAGAATATTCTGCAGGAAACTGCTGCTATTTTCACCAAAACCCTACAAAGCGGTATTGATTTCCACGGCTACAGTCCGTAAAACATGCGCCTTTGAATGACAGCCCCCAGGAGTCACCCCATGGCGGAACCCGCGCCTCTGATTTGCAGGGACATCCACAAGACCTTTGATCAGCTTGAAGTCCTCAAGGGCATCTCTCTGGAAACCCGCAAGGGCGACGTGGTTTCCCTGATCGGCAGCTCCGGTTCAGGTAAAAGTACCTTTCTGCGCTGCATTAACCTGCTGGAAACACCCACTTCCGGCGACATTATCGTGCACGGTGACCCAATCCGGTTCAAAAACAACCGCAAGGGCGAGCGCATTCCGGCCGATAACCGGCAGGTAGAACTGATTCGCGCCCGGCTTTCCATGGTCTTCCAGGGTTTTAACCTGTGGTCCCACATGACCGTTCTGGAAAACATTATAGAAGCCCCGGTGAATGTCCTGAAAATTCCTAAAAAGGAAGCCATCGAGCGGGCCGAGGCGTATCTGAACAAAGTCGGCATCTATGAGCGCAAGGATTACTACCCGGCCCAGATGTCCGGCGGCCAGCAGCAGCGTGCGGCCATTGCCCGAGCCCTGGCCATGGAACCGGAAGTGATGCTGTTTGACGAACCCACCTCGGCCCTGGACCCGGAGCTGGTGGGCGAAGTATTGAAAGTTATGCAAAGTCTGGCCGAGGAAGGCCGCACCATGATTGTGGTTACCCACGAGATGGCTTTTGCAAGGGATGTGTCTACCCAGGTCCTGTTCTTGCATCAGGGCGTGATTGAGGAGCAGGGATCACCGGACAAGGTGTTCGATCACCCGGAATCCGAGCGCATGAAGCAATTTCTTGCTCCCAAGTTCTGAATCCCGGTGCTATCTTGAAACCGGTAATGGAACTGAAACTTCCACAAAGAATAAAGCCTTAACGGCAAATTACTGGAGAAGTGACACATGAAAAAACTGATTGTTGCAGCAAGCTGTGCCCTGGCCATGATGACCGGCACCGCCCAGGCCCAGGATCTGCGGATCGCCTTTGATGTTCCCTACGAGCCGTTCGAGTACCGTGATGACAACGGCGAACTGACCGGTTTCGAAGTGGAGCTGGCAACCGCCATGTGCGAAGAACTGCAGGCCAACTGCGAGTTCGTTATCCAGGCGTGGGACGGCATGATTCCCGGCCTGCTGGCCCGTAAGTTCGACCTGATCATGTCTTCCATGTCGATCACCCCGGAGCGCGCCGAGCGGGTGCTGTTCTCCGAGCCGTACTACATCACCCCGGGCGGCTGGTTCGGCCCTGAGTCTTTCAACACTGACGTAACCGATATGGACGCCATGAAAGACAAGACCGTAGGCGTGCAGCGCGGTACCACCATGGACACCTACGTAACCGAGAACATGGGTGGCGTGGTGAACATCAAGCGCTATACCACCGCTGAAGACATGGTCCTGGACCTGGAAGGCCAGCGTCTGGACGCGGTCTTTGTTGACTATCCGGTAGGCGAGCAGACCATCCTGAACCGCGAAGGCTACAAGGAAGTCGGCGAATCGGTAAAACTCGGTGAAGGTGTTGGCGTTGCCATGCGCAAGCGCGATGCCAAGCTGGCTGACGACGTGAACGCGGCCCTGAAGAAGCTGAAAGAAGATGGTACCTACGACACCATCATGCAGAAGTACTTCAACTACGACATCAAGATTTAACCTGACCCCGGGAGCAGCCTGATGGCTGCTCCCCTGCTTTCCGGACATTCCCATGCTTGATCTGAAAGGCTATGGCCCGGCCCTCGCTGAAGGCGCTGTGGTTACCATTGAACTGGCCTTCTTCTCACTGGCACTCTCCCTCACCCTGGGCCTGCTTGGCGCCTCGGCGAAGCTCTCTGGCAGCCGGGTGCTGACCGGTGTCGCCACCGCCTACACCACGCTGATTCGTGGCGTGCCTGACCTGGTGATGATGCTGCTGTTCTATTACGGCGGTCAGGTGGCGGTGAATGCCCTGTCGGACTATCTGTGGGAAACCCGTGAAATCGACTTCTTTTTCCAGTTCGACCCGTTCATCTCTGGCGTGGTGACCATCGGACTGATTTTCGGCGCCTATATGACGGAAACCTTCCGGGGCGCGTTCCTGGCTGTTGAAAAGGGCCAGATCGAGGCCGCCAGGGCCTATGGTTTTTCCACCTGGCACACCTTCCGTCGGGTGATGGTTCCGCAGATGCTGCGCCATGCCCTGCCCGGCATCGGCAATAACTGGCAGGTGCTGTTAAAGACGACTGCGCTGGTGTCGATCATCGGCCTGACCGATATGGTGCGGGTGGCGGAAGAAGCCGCCAAGGCCGAGCGCATGCCGTTCCACTTCTTTATTCCGGTGGCGGCGGTTTACCTGGCGCTGACGGCGGGTTCGGAGTTGTTCATCAAGTGGCTCGACAAGCGGGCCAATGTCGGCGTGGTTCGGGGGAATTAAGTGATGCCTGATTTCATTGCTGAGTGGCTGAACCAGAACGATATTTTTAATGCCATGACCATCATGGAGTACTGGGATGGCCTGGTCACTACGGTGCATCTGGTGTTCCTGTCATTGGTGATTGGCCTGGTTGTGGCGGTGCCGCTGGCGATTCTACGCACCGTGAAGAATCCGTTCGTGTCTGGCCCTATCTGGCTGTACACCTATCTGTTCCGCGGCACACCGCTGCTGATCCAGCTGTACATCATTTACTACGGTGTGGCGCAGATTCCGGGTATTCAGGACACTTTCTGGTGGGAGATTTTCAAGGAACCGCTGTACCCTGCCCTGCTGGCGTTCCCCCTGAATACTGCTGCCTATACCACGGAGATTATCCGGGGGGCGATTATTTCTACGCCCAATGGCGAGATTGAGGCGGCGAAGGCTTACGGCATGAACTGGTTCCTGCGGATGCGGCGGATTATTCTGCCGAGTGCGGCGCGGCGGGCGGTTCAGGCATACTCGAATGAGGTGATTTTTATGCTTCATGCGAGTGCGATTGCCAGTGTGGTGACGATTGTGGATCTTACGGGGGCGGCGCGGAATATTTATTCGCGGTTTTATGCTCCTTTTGAGGCGTTTATTTTTGTGGCGCTTTGCTACATGGCTTTGACGTTTATTCTGGTGTTTGTTTTCCGCAAACTGGAAAATCATCTTTTGCGGCATCAGCGGCCTGTTAATGGTTAAGTTGAGCTCCCTTCTATGGGAGCACGGCCATCTGGCAGGATAGGTTCTCCGGGAACCGCTACGAGCACATCCTTGTGCGCTTCTCTCCGGCCATCCATGGCCTTCGAAATTCCCGGAGAACCTATCCTGCCAGACGGCCCCGAACCTCTTACGGGGAGTCCATGAACGCATCCAACCACCTCTTTGACTTCCACCCCGACTGGCTGGCTCACACCCTGGCCTCTGCATCCTCTGATCTACCCGAAACCAAGCGACAGTTGCCGGACGGAACACAGGTTTCACGGAAGGCCAACGGCGTGTTGTGGCTGACGCCGCCGGCCGGGCGGGAGAATGTGAACAATGAAGCGCTGATTGTATCAGCCGGGGTTCATGGGAATGAGACGGCGCCGATTGAGGTGTTGAACGGGCTGGTGTCGGAGTTGTTTGCCGGGGAGTGGCAGCTGGGGTGTCCGGTGTTGCTGATTCTGGGTAATCCGCCGGCGATGGTGGCGGGGCAGCGGTTTGTGGATGTGAACATGAACCGGCTGTTTAACGGGGCGCACGGGCAGGCGAAGTATAAGGGGTTGCCGGAGGCGCGGCGGGCGCAGTTTCTGGAGGAGATGTGCCGGCAGTTTGCGATGGCGCATCATGGGCTGGCGTTGAGTCACTATGATTTGCATACGGCGATCCGGCCGTCGAAGCGGGAGCGGTTTGCCTTGTATCCGTTTGTGTCGGGGCGGTCGGTGCCGGCGGGTCAGTGTGAGTTTTTGCTGGAGGCGGAGGTGGAGACGTTGCTGCTTCAGCACCAGGAATCCACGGTGTTTTCGTCGTTTACATCCAGCCTTTTGAAGGCCGAGAGTTTTACGGTGGAGCTGGGTAAGGTTGAAGCGTTCGGGCGGAATGATTTGCGACGGTTCCGCGGCATTGAGCGGGCATTGCGTCGTCGGTTTTCCGGAACGCCAGCACCACAGGCCCGGCCGCCGTTTGACCGGTTAACGGTGTTCGAGGTGGTGCATGAGGTGTTGAACACCGGGCCGTCGTTCCGGTTTCATGTGCCGGATGAGGTGGCGAATTTTACCCAGTACCAGCCCGGCACGGTGATCTGGGAAGATGACAAAACCAGCTACCGGGTGGGTACGGCGCCGGAGGCGGTGGTGTTTCCCAATCCCCACGTGCCGGTTGGGCAACGTGTGGGTTTGATGATTCGTGCGAAGAACGAGTTCAGGGCCGGGTGATGACCCGGCCCTGTTGTTTTACGCCGGGGCGTTTTCCGGCTCGGCTACTGGCAGTTTGATGACCTTGGCGCACACTGATGGAATCACAAGCAGGGTGAGCACGGTACTGGCCAGCAGGCCGGAGATGATGGCCCAGGCCATGGGTGGCCACAGCGTGGAGCTGGAAAACGCCAGCGGCAGCAGGCCGGCCACGGTGGTGGCTGTGGTCAGCAGGATGGGCCGGGTGCGTTGTTCTACGGCGGTGCGCACTGCATCGGCAATGGCCCGGCCTTTTTCCAGCTCCCGGTCCATCACATCCAGCAATACGATCGCGTTGTTCACCACAATGCCTACCAGCGCAATCACCCCCAGCAACGACTGAAAGCCGAACGGCGAGCCGGACAAGACCAGCCCAGGGAAGATTCCCACGGTGGCCAGCGGCACCGTCAGCAGGATGATGCCAACCCGGCGGAACGAGTTGAACTGTAGCAGCAGGAAAAACAGCAGCAACAGGATGCCGATGGGTGCTGCGGTCAGCAGGGCACTGTTGGCATTGTTGGAGCCTTCGGCATCGCCACCCAGTTCTACCCGGGTGCCGGCGGGCAGGGGCTGTTCGTCCAGTGCTGCGAACAAGCCGTCCAGGGCCTGGCTGAAGCTGTAGCCGTCTTCCAGGTTCGCCGTTACTGCATTCACCCGCACACCGTTTCTCAGGTATCGGGCCGCCGGCTCCCAGGTGGTTTCAACCGTGGCCACGGCCGACAGCGGAATGGCATCCCCCTGGTCGTTGTAGGTGTTCACAGACAACAGGCGTGACAGCGACAGCGCGGTGCCTTCCCGGGAGCGCAGGATGATGGGGATAGGATCATCTTCCTGCCGGTAACGCTCGGCCACCACGCCATAGCTCTGGCCGTACAGGCTCTGGGCTACGCCTGCACGGGTCAGGCCGTAACGGGCGGCGGTGGCGTCGTCTACGTTGATGGCAATACTGGGCACACCGATGTCCAGGTCGTGCCGTACGTCGACGGTGCCGGTTACGCCACGCAGCACACTGAACACCAGCTCGGTGGCACGGGCACGGGTAGCGTCATCGGGGTGATAAATTCGCACTTCAACCGGCGCGGTACGCGGCGGCCCCTGCCCCAGAATACCGGCAGAAATATCCAGCTCCGGCACGGTGGGCGCCAGCTCATGGCGAATCCAGTCTACGAGATCTGTGGTGTCTTCGAGCGCCGGCGTACGCACCACCAGCCTGGCCCGGTTAGGTGCCTGGGGCGCTCGCTGCAGGTTGTAGTAAAACGCCGGGCCGGTGAAACCGACAAACCGGTGCACTTCCAGGGTTTCCGGGCGGGCGCGAATGGCCCGTTCCAGCTGCGCAGCGGCCTCGGAGGTTTGTGCCTGGTCGGTGCCTTCGGGCAGATACACTTCCACAATAACCCGGGGCCGGTCTGCGTTGGGGAAAAACTGCTGGGCCATGAACGGCGTCATGCCCACGCTGATGGCGACCAACAGAGTGCCCGCGACAATCAAACGGCCCGGATAGCGATATACCAGGCCACCCAGCGAACGGGCCAGGCCCATCAACCGGTCTTTGTGGATATTCTTTCGCGGCTTGAGGAACCGGGCCGCCAGCAGCGGCACGGCGGAAATGGCCAGCAGGTAACTGACCGACAGCGTGAGCATGATCATCACCGGCACGCCACGGGTGAAATCAGCCGCACCGCCCTTGGCCATCAGCAGGGGTGCGAAGGCTGCCAGCGTGGTGCCGGTAGACGCACCCAGTGGCCCGGCCAGCTCGCCAACGGCCTTGCGCAGGGCATCCAGCCGGCGCATGCCTTCGTCCAGGTGACCCTGGATGTTCTCCACAATCACAATGGCGTTATCAATCAGGATACCGAGCGAGATCACCATGCCGATCACGGCAATCTGGTGCAGCACGCCACCGCCCAGGTCGTACAGCCCCACACTGATCAGGGCCACCATGGGCAGGATGGATGCCACCAGCAGCCCCATGCGAATGCCCATGCCGGTAAACACCACTGCTACGATAATCAGCACCGACAGCACCAGGCTCCAGGCCAGGTCGTCCAGCCGGTCGGATACCTTGTCGGGCTGGAAGAACATCTCGCGGATTTCGTAGGGCTCGAAGTCAGCACGTACCTGTTCCAGCCGCTCGCGAATCCGCTCGCCGAAACGGATGGCGTCGGTGGAACCTTCTTCCATGATCACCGAAAGCAGCACTACCCGCTCGCCATCAAACCAGGTTTCCGGCTGGCGAGGTTCCGCCGGTCCGCGCCAGACTTCCGCGGCTGCCGCCAGGGGCACCTGGGAGCCATCCGGCAACTCGATGGGCGTAGCGCGAATGGCGTCGATATCAGCAAACTCGGTATTGGGAAGAACCGACAACCGCTTGCCTTCCACCACCACAAAGCCCCCGGGGATGGTCTGGTTTCGCCGGGCCAGGGTATCCAGGATGCGTTTGGGCGCTACGCCAAGGCGGTAAAGCGCGGCGTCGTCCAGCGCCAGGGTAATCTGTTCGTCGGCGTCGCCTTCCAGGTCGATACGGGAGATACCGGGAATATCCAGCAGGTTCTGCTTCAGTTTCTCCGCCACACCGGAAAGTTCGGTGACGGACGACGAACCACCCACCGCCAACACCACCGCAGGAATATCAATCAGCCGGTCGTCCAGGGTCATCAGGCCGACATCGTCCGGGAAATCCTGCCGTGCCCGCTCCATGGCCTGGCGCACCCGGTCCCAGGCGCTGTCGGTGTCGTAGATGTGATCACGCAGTTTCAGGCGGGCCAGCGCCACGCCGGTGCGTGCTGTGCCCTGGCTCCAGTCCAGCTCTTCCACCTGGCGCAGTTCATCGGTCAACGGGCGCAGTACCAGGCGCTCAACCGCCTCGGCGCTGGCGCCCGGATAGCTCACAGTCACCATGCCGGCCCGGTACGGAAAGGTAGGGTCTTCCTGGCGTGGCATGGTGCTGTAGGCGGCAATGCCCAGCACACAGAGCATGGTCACTACCATGCCCAGCAAGCGCTGGTAATTCAGCAGGCGGCGGGTCATCAGCGCACCTCCACGGTGTCGCCATCCACCAGCCGGGTCATACCGGCATAGACCACCTGGTCACCGGGGTTCAGGGCACCGGTATGGATCATCACCCGCTCGCCGATCACCCGGTCTACTTCCACCGGCACCTTGTAGGCCACAGAATTTTCAACCCGGAACACGCTGGTTCCAGTGCTGTCCCGCATCACCGCCAGCAGGGGCACGGTGACCGCAGACTCCTGAACCGGGGCAATGCCGACCTCCACCGGTTCACCGGCAGAAAGGGAATTCGGTGGCAGGCTCACCAATACCGGATGCAGCTCGCCACGGATGGAGCTGCCCTGGGCAATCTCCACCACAGTTCCGGTAGCCGGCTCCCGGTTGCGGTCCTGCACCAGCCAGACCGGCAGCTCCTGCCCGAGCCGCACATGGCCCAACAGATGCGCGGGCACCCGCACTTCCACTTCACGGCCCAGTGGCGAAGACAGGCGAACCACCGGCTGCCCGGCGGCGACAAATTCGTCCCGCTCTACCAGCAGGGCTTCTACCTGGCCGGCAAACGGGGCTTTCAATACGCTTTCTTCCAGTAATCGGGTGGCTTCCGCCAGGGAGGCCCGGGCCGTGGCCATGCTGGCCCGCAGGGAATCCCGCCGGGCGGCGATCTGTTCCAGGCTCTGTTCCGAGACCACACCGCGCTGGTGCAAGCGGCTGGAACGCTCCCATTCCCGCTGGGCCTGGTCGTACTGGGTTTTCAGTTCATCCAGCCGGGCCGCAGCAGAATCCCTTGCCGGTTCCAGGGCCGGGTTATACACACTGGCCAGCACATCTCCGGCTTTCACTGTCTGCCCCAGTTCCACCGGTCGCTCTTTCAGCGTACCGCTCACCTGAAAAGTCAGGGTGGCCCGTTGGGCCGCCCGCACAATACCGGAGAAGCGCAGCGGAATTTCCACCACCTGGCCACCGGTTACCTCGGCCACCCGAACCGATACCGGCTGGTCTGCAGCCTGTTCGGAGGCACTGCTGTTGCAGCCGGATAAAGACACGACAGCCAGCAGCATGCTGGCCAGAGTTATTGGCAATGAACGCACGAAGAGAGACATGACTGGTCAGCCCCGTTCCCTGAATAGATGATTTGTTGGCGCCTGTTTCCGTCAGAAGCCGCCGTTGTTTTCCCGACATCATGTCACTCTTTGACAAATTGTCAATAATCGGCTTTTATCCTCTATCAGTTATCATTCAGGCCATGACCACAACACCGGAAGCACCATGAACGAGCCGTTGAAAACACGCAGGGAACGGGAAAAACAGGCAAGGTACGATGCCATTCTGGACGCCGCCGAGCTGGTGTTTTCCGAGAAAGGCTACGATCGCACCTCCATGGACGACATCGCCCGTACCGCCAGCCTGAGCCGCGCGTTGCTGTATGTGTACTTCAAGGATAAGGCGGCGATTCAGCGGGGCATCATGCTGCGGGCCGGCCAGAGCCTGGTCGCCCGGTTCGAGCAGGCACGCACAGCGGCAGATACCGGGCTGGCCCAGATCCGCGCCATGGGAGATGCCTACTACCGGTTTTACCGGGAAGAGCCGGATTACTTTTCGGCCCTGACCAAGGCCTCAACCGCCATGGCAGAGGCTGAGCAGGAACAGGCGTCGGAGATGATGTGTTCCAGGAACGAGCTGATGCAACTGATGGAAGCGGCCATCCACAAAGGCCTTGAGGATGGCACAATGAGCCGGGAGCGCATCACCTCGCCGGCCCAGACCGCGTTGTATCTGCGCGGCGCCCTGCACGGGGTGATCATGCTGTGCCAGGCAGAAGCGGGGGAAAACCCGGACTTTCCCGCCGACAACCTGATTCATCACACCATGGACATGCTCACCCGCTCTATTGCCAGCTGATGCCTGTCACAGCTGGAAATCGTAGATCGAGCCCAGCCCGAGAATACCGGTCAACTCATCCAGTGCCTTGCGTACTTCTTCAAGCAACATGGGGTCTGCCAGGTCCTGCTGGCTGAGCTCATCCCGGTAATGGCCTTCCACCCACGTCGTCAGGCGGTTGTACAGCTCGTCGGTAAAGATCACACCGTGGTTGATGGCCTTTAACTCGTCGTCCCGTAGAGCCACCCGCAAGCGCAAGCAGGCCGGGCCGCCGCCGTTGCGCATGGACTGCTTTACATCGAACACTTCCACTGCGGTAATGGGGCCATTCTGTTGCAGCAGGCTGTCCAGGTAACGGCTGACCGACGCTACCTCCCGGCACTCGCCCGGCACCGCCAGCAACATGCCGTCCGGGGTATTCAGCAACTGGCTGTTGAACAGGTAAGACGCCACGGCATCTTCAATCGGCACCTCTGCCGCTGAGACCCGCACCGGTTGCAGCTCGGTTCCGGCCAAACGCGCCCGGATATCCGACAGCACTCCGCCTTCATCCAGAAACGCCAGCTCGTGGTAGAACAGGCAGCTACCATTACCCACCGCAATCACATCGTTGTGGAACACGCCGGCATCAATGGCCGCCGGGTTCTGCTGGGCGAATACCGCATGGCGGTCGTCCAGCCCGTGCAACCTTGCAATCGCCCGGGAGGCCTCCAGCGTCTGCCGGGCCGGGTACTTCACCGGTGCCGGCGCGCTTTCATTGAACGCCGCCTGGCCATACACAAACAACTCAACTCCGGGGTCGCCATAACCAGCACACAAACGGGTATGGTTGGCGGCACCTTCGTCACCAAAGTGACTGACGGATGGCAGGGCCGGATGGTGGGCGAAATAGCTTTCATCGGTGAAGATGGCTTTCAGGGCCCGGCCCGTCACCTTATGTTCGATGGAGCGATGGAACTTGGCACTCAGGTTGGCCGGGGTGAAGTGCACGCGGTGGTCTGCGGTATCGGCGCTTGGCGATACCGTGGCGGCATTGGCGGTCCACATGGCCGAGGCAGACGACACCGCCGCCAGGATGGCCGGATCCGCCTGCGCAGCCTGTTCCAGAACCTGCCGGTCGCTGCCGGCAAAGCCCAGGGCCCGCAGGGTGGGAATATGGGGCCGCTCGTGGGGCGGCAGCACCGCCTGCACATAGCCCCTGTCTGCCAGTTTTTTCATCTTGGCAAGGCCCTGCAGAGCCGCCTCTTTGGGGTTGGACACGGCGTTCACGTTAGACTTCGACGCCACGTTACCCCAGGACAACCCGGCGTAATTATGGGTAGGGCCGACCAGGCCGTCGAAGTTCGCTTCAACTGCGTGTGTTGCCATCTCTCTCACCTTCGGTGCGGAATTCGTAATTGATCTTTCAGGGGCGCCAGCCGAACCGGGTCTCCGGACTCTACCCGAAGCGCATCTGCCACATCCCGGGGCAACCGGATGGTATCCGGCTCGATGCAGTCCACGGGAATGGTGGTTACCCGGAAATCCCGGAACGAGCGGTTGGAGATCATCACCCGCTGCTCCGGCGGCACATCGAGATCGACCGGTTTACTCACCACCATGGCGTGCCGGTTGACGGATTCGCGGATGCTGCGGATGTTGTGAATAAAGGCTTCCACCACCGGGCCGCCGTCGAAGATATCGACCATGCCGTTAAAGTTGAAGCCCTCGGCTTCCAGCATCTTCAGGGCCGGCAGGGTGTTGTCGTGCACCCGGCCAATCACCGCCCGGGCGCTGTCGGGCAGCATGGGCAAGTAAATGGGGTATTTCGGCATCAGTTCAGCAATGAAAGACTTATTGCCCAGGCCGGAAAGCCGGTCCGCCTGGCTGAACTCCATGTCGAAGAACTTGCTGCCAAGGGCATCCCACAGGGGGCTCTGGCCATTGGCATCCGACACGCCACGCATTTCTGCGAACACCTTGTCGGAGAAATGCTTGCGAAATTCGTCCAGGAACATGAACCGGCAGCGGGACAGTAACAACCCGTTGCCGCCGCCCTTGTAATTGTCTGCCAGCAGCAAAGAGCAGATTTCGGTGGTGTCGGTCATGTCGTTAGACAGGTGCAGGGTGGGCGTCCGCACGTGCACACCCAGTTCGCGGGAGGCGTTTACCGTCAGGCTCAGGCGATAGTTGTAGAATACTTCCTCGAGCCCCACCCGGGCTTCGATGCCGCTGATGCCCACCGCCCGCCCGGTTTCGGTGTCTTCCAGCGCAAACAGGTAAAGGCCCGCCTCCGGGGCACAACGCTGGCTGAAGGAGTCCCGGGCACGGTCGATCTTGCGTTGCAGCAGCTCCGTGTCTGCCGGTAGTGTGGTCAGGCCTTTGCCGGCATTCTGCGCCATGGCATACAGGGCATCCAGGTCGTTTTCCTGCAGTGGCCGGATCAACAGCATGTTGGTGCCCTCCCCTTTTTCGTGGTCATAGCGGAGAGATCCTTACCCGGTCGCCGGCACTCTTTTCCAGCCCCTTCCAGGCACTGACCGGCACTTTCACATCGTCGGTGAGGGTTTCTGCCATCGGGGTAAGCAGGCACCGGAAATGCTCACCTTCACCGGCCGCAACCAGGCAGGTTTCACCATGTTCGTCGTGGCTGCCATGCAGGGTTTTCGGGTGGCTGGTGATCAGGGTTCGCAGGCCATCCGTGCGAGCCTCCAGAACCGGCCCGCCATCAAAGATATCCAGGTAATTACCCGGCAGGAAGCCTTCCTGCTGAAGCAACTCGTAATTTGCCTGGGTCTGGCGGTGGGGCTGGCCGATGGCGGCCTGGGCGGCGTCGCTCAGCAGGGTGACGTAGATGGGGTTGGGCGGCATCAGCTCGGCGATAAAGGTTTTGCTGAGCTGGCCGGAGTACTGGTCTGCGGTTTCAAAGTCCATGTTGAAGAAGTGCCGGCCCAGGCTGTCCCAGAAGGGTACGCTGCCGTCTTCGTTCTGAACGCCCTGAATTTCCACCACCATGCGCGAGCTGAACCAGTCCCGGTGGCTGGCAATGAACAGCATCCGGGCCCGGGAGAGCAGCTCGAAAGCGGTCGTCTCGCGCAGTTCGGGGCGAAGGCTGAAGGCGCACAGCAAGGTGTGATCGGTTAGTCCGTGGCTGGGGTAAAGCACCTCGACTCGCCGGGAGGTGCCCAGTTCGTGGGAGGCGTGGATCAGGTGGTCGCGGCGGTAGTTGTAGAAGGGTTCGCCGTTGCCGGCGCGGCTGTCTATGCCGGCGGTACCTGCTATCTGGCCAGTTTCGGTATTTTCCAGCACCAGCAGGATGCGCCGTGGGGTTTTGGGAGCCGGGGCGGCGAGAGACGCCTGGGCGTGGCTGATGCGTTCGGCCAGGCGGTGTTCGGTTTTGGGTAGCGTAGAAGATAGCCTGGCGCCCTGGGTTCCGGCTATGTCCAGTATTTGTTGCAGGTCATCCAGTTTTGCTGGACGGACTCGCCACATGGGCTTGCTCCCTCTTCCGGTAAGACATACAACGTCGTTAGCCGACCGGTGCTGAACCGGGAACGCCCTTCCGGAAACCGCTACAAGCACCCGCAAGCGGGTCCAGCCAGCAATCATAGATTGCTGTCGTTCGGCTACGCATGAAGCTTAGCTTCATAAACGCTTGCCTCACCCCTGTGCGCTTCTCTCCGGCCATCCATGGCCTGCGAAATTTCCGGAAGGGCGTTCCCGGCCCATCACCTACTGTGTCATCAACCGTGCAGCTTCGGAATTATGCCGTCAGTTTTTTAACCGCTGCCTCGAAACGCTCCAGCGCTTCTTCAATATCGACTTCCGGGATGATCAGGGACGGCGCAAGACGAATCACGTTGGCGCCGGCCATCAGCACCATCACGCCTTCTTCCCGCCCGGCGTTCAGGAAGTCCTTGGCCTTGCCCTGCCACTGCTCGGTCAATACACAGCCTAGCAGCAAACCGGCGCCGCGCACTTCGGAGAACACGCCGTAGCGTTCGCCGATGTCCATCATGCCTTTGCGGAGCTTGTCGGAGCGGGCGTTGACGCCTTTGAGGATTTCCGGCTGGCTGACGGTGTCGATCACCTTCTGGGCCACGGCACAGGCCAGGGCGTTGCCGCCGTAGGTGCTGCCGTGGGTGCCGACGCCGAGGCTTGCGGCAACTTTGGCTGTGGTCAGCATGGCGGCGACCGGGAAACCGCCGCCCAGGCCTTTGGCGCTGGACAGGATGTCGGGGGTTACGCCGTACATTTCGTAGGCGTACAGGTAGCCGGTGCGGCCGACACCGGTTTGCACTTCGTCGAACACCAGCAGAGCGTTGTTTTCGTCGCACAGCTGGCGCAGGCCCTTGAGGAATTCGGGATCGGCCGGCAGTACGCCGCTTTCGCCCTGGATGGGCTCAACCACCACGGCACAGGTTTTCTCCTTGGAGATCAGCGCCTTTACCGAGTCCAGGTCATTGAACTCGGCGTGGTGAATGCCGCCCGGGGCCGGTTCAAAGCCTTCCAGGTACTTGTGCTGGCCGCCCACACTGACGGTGAACAGGGTGCGGCCGTGGAAGGCGTTTTTGAAGGAGATGATTTCATGCTTCTCCGGGCCATAGTGTTCCCACGAATAACGACGGGCCAGCTTGAAGGCGGCTTCGTTGGCTTCGCCACCGGAGTTGGCGAAGAACACCCGCTCGGCGAAGGTGTGGTCGCACAGGGTTTTGGCCAGGCGCAGGGCCGGTTCGTTAGTCATTACGTTGGACAGGTGCCAGACTTTCTCGGCCTGTTCCTGCAATGTACCAACCAGGCCCGGGTGGGCATGGCCAAGGCTGGTGACCGCAATGCCGCCCTGAAGATCGATAAACTCTCGCCCTTCCTGGTCCCACACGCGGGAGCCCTCGCCTCGCACCGGAATGATGTTTCCGGGGGCGTAGTTGGGCACCATAACTTCATCGAAAAGTTCGCGGGACACGGGTTCTCTGTTCATCGGTTTCTCTCAGTGACTCATTGCTAAGTGACAGGGTGAATCTGCCCATAATACGCCACTCACGGCATAAGAACAGCCGGTTGTGCAACAGCGGGCAACTCGATGATGCGGTGATGGTTTTTGTCTTTCCCCAGAAGTGCCTTGGCCAGCAGTTTGTAGGAATCCAGGTCGAAGGTGACCGGTTCGTTTCCAGGCTGAAAGTCTACCAGTTCCTCTTCACTGTGCAGGGTTTGCAGGTGTATCCAGTTCCAGATAACCAGCAGGTCTGTGCGTTCGTTATCCGGATTCTGCTCCACCAGAGCTACCGGACCGGCCCAGGGCCAGGTTTTCAGGCGCAGGCCATGGAAGGCAATCTGCATGCGCAGGTTGTAGCGGGTTACGTCCTCGGCACCCTCACAGGCACCTTTGCAGCGCCCAAGGCTTCGCTGGAAACAGGGCCCGGGGCCTGTAGGTTCCAGGCCCAGCAGCTTGCCGCAAAGGTCATTCTTGCCAGCAATGCCCCGTAACGCCGCCACCGCATCCCGCTTGCTGCGAAACAGGCCGTAATACTGCCCCAACTGATCCGGCTGCAGGCTGCGGGCAATGCGTGCCTGCAGATAGCCGCCGGCACCCTCTTCCAACACCATGCTGGCCAGCTGCTTTGCCGCCCGGGAGCGGCGGTTGTAGAGGGGGTTCAGGGTTTTGATCTGTTTGAGTTCCAGCAGCAACGCCCCCAACTCACCGGCGGTTTCTGTGAACTCCACCCTGCGCAGGCTTTCAGACAGCCGTAGCCCGCGGCTGGACTGATGGTCTCCCGAGAAATGGGATGCCACCCGCTGCGCTATGTTGGTGCTTTTGCCAACGTACAACAGCACATCGTTGTCACCGTAAAACCGGTAAACACCCGGGCCATGGGGCAGTCCGGCGAATAATTCGGCAGGTACGTTTGAGGGCGTGCTCTGGCGCTGCAAGAGCTTCCGAATAGCGTTGTTGATGGCATCCGAACCGTGCTCTGCGCGGGCATGCTCGAAAAACGCCAGCATCGCCGCTACATCGCCCATGGCCCGATGCCGCTCCACCTCAGGTAAATTGTGACGGGCAATGAGGGCATCCATGTTGTGCCGGCTATGTTCCGGATACAACGCCCGGGACAGGCGCACCGTGCACAAAACCTTCGCACTGAACGGACGGCCCAAACGGCGAAATTCGGACTTTATGAAGCCATAGTCAAAGCGGGCGTTGTGGGCAACAAAGACCTTTCCCTGCAGCTGCTGCTCCAGCTCATCAGCAATATCGGCAAACAGCGGCGCATCAGCCACCATCACATTCGTGATGCCAGTGAGCCTTTCGATAAAGCCGGAAATTCTGGTCTCCGGGTTCAGCAAGGTTTGCCATTCCCCCACCACCTCACCGGCTCGCCAGAACCGGATGCCGATTTCCGTGATCCTGTCGCGCTGCGGGTTTCCGCCGGTGGTTTCGATATCCAGGAAAGCGAAGGTTTCTTGCTGCAAGGGTGTGTTTCTGGTTGTCATCATGGACCGTACGCAGATTGCTCAACTTTGGTTTAGCTCACCTTGAGCTCAGGGCCTATAGACATTCGTCTAAAGAGTGATCAATTCTGTTTGAATTGTCACCTAACCGTAACTAACTTCTTTGTGGGTCCAACAAAAATAAAGATGTGGAGACAACAACGATGCAAAATAACAAATTGAGAATGGCCATTCGTGCGACGGCGGCTGCGGCAATTTTTGGCGTTGCCGGGCAGGCTGGTGCCGTTAGCTTTGAGGCCAATGGCTATGAAGCAAATCTGTATGGTTTCGCGAGGGTCGTAGCATCCTACGACATTGATGAGAATATCGCCGCCGGCGGTCAAGCTGGCAATTATTCAAAAATCACCACAGGTTCAGGCGATACCTCAGACGGCCATTTCGGCATGGATGCAAATACCAGCCGACTGGGTTTTTCAGTAACATCGCCGGAAGACGTAAAGGTTGTGGTTGAACTGGACTTTGATAACAACGACACACTTGAGCCGCGCCTTCGTCACGCCTATGGCGAATATAATAACGTCCTGATCGGTCGCACCTGGTCTAACTACAACTCATTTGTAGGCAACACTGCGGGCATCGACTTTGACGGTGCTCCAGGCCGGCCGGGTACCCAGGGGCGTACAGAACAGATCCGCTACACTTCAGGCGCACTGTCATTCTCTCTCGAGCAGGCCACCAATAGCGTAGGTAACGGAGTGGATGCTGACGGCCCGATCACCGACGACACGAAGAGCAGTACGCCAGCTCTGACTGTACGGCTTGAGGACTCCTCCGGAGGACTATCTTACTCAGCGGCAGCAATGGTCAAGCAAACAGCCTATGACACCGGATCTGAGGACGATGCAACCTTCGGATATGCTGCATTCTTGGCCGGTAAGGTTGCAGTTACTGACATGCTCTCGGTTCAGGGTGCTATCAACTATGGTGAGGGCGCTACCGGGTATGTTTGGCGAGCAGGCGGCAACTTTGGCCAATATGATGGCTATGTAGACGCCAACGGTGACATCGAAACAGTCGAAGCGTACGGTGGCACAATTGGTGCCAGCATGAGCCTTGGCGGCGGTCGTTCCGTTAACCTGGGCTACGGTATGGCAACTGTGGATCTGGACGACGCGGTTCGGGACACAACGTTGTCTGCTGATGAGACCGACACTAACTCAATGATCTATGTTAACTACATGTGGTCGCCAGTCAAAAACGTCAATATGGGCGTAGAGTATGGCTACCTGGAAACTGAAACTCAGGGTGGGGATGACGGCGACGCTAACCGCGTACTCTTCCTGGCGCAATACAGCTTCTGATTTCCTAGGCAGTTAACTCAGAATCACCCCGGCTCCGGCCGGGGTTTTTCGTTTCTGGCTGGTGCACATGCACCATTCTGGCTCAATTCCCAAACCCCACACCTGCTCGACTCGGGCCCTTCCCCCGGGTATTCAACACCTTACAAGCCAGAAAAAAATCTGGCATAGCTAATGCTAGTACCAAACTGCAAGCCGGTGAAAACCACTCACCGCATCAACCGCTGCAACTCTGTGAGGTAATGCCATGAAACTTGCCAAAGACCAAAGCCTGTTGTTTGAACTTACCCAAGCCGCAGAAGCCTATGCCATGCAGGATCTACACGATTACTTTGACTGGATGTACTTCGCGAACTAACCAGGGGACGATGCAGGGCCGGGCCAAAGGCCCCGGCCTGCAAACTGCCTATTCACCCGCCCGGAGCCTGCTACGGACGCTTCGGGTTGTCATCACGCCGAGAACCTCCATCAACGACAGAATCCCCCGGTCATGCTGTTTCGGTGCTATGCCCCTGGCAATCCGGCCGATCTGCCGGGTGTACCAGCTCACTTCCATCAGGGCCATGTCATCAATCAGTCGAATCCCTGTTTTGATGGGCCTAACCGCGCTGGTCACCTGATCGCCTTTCATAATCCGGTTCGGCAAATCCGGCTCCACCACCAACGGCCTCGCCAGGCCCACCAGGTCCGTGGCGCCGGAAGCCAACGCGTCGGCCATTCCGGTCTCGGTGCGGAAGCCGCCCGTCACCATCAAGGGTACGTCAGTGAGATTGCGCACTTTCTCGGCGAACTCCAGGAAGTAGGCCTCCCGCGCCAGGGTACTGGCCTTTACTTTGCCATTTTCAGCGCCCTTTGCCATGGCCGGGTTCTCGTAATTGCCACCTGAGATTTCCACCAGATCAATGCCCTCGGCCACCAGGGCCTCAATCACCGCCAGCGATTCCCCTTCGGTAAAACCTCCTCGCTGAAAATCCGCTGAGTTCAGCTTGATGCCGATGTTGAAACTAGCGCCACAAACCTCCCGAATGGCCCGGTACACGGCCAACACAAAGCGCCTGCGGTTCTCCGCCGAACCACCCCACTGATCCGTGCGCTGGTTGTGGTGGGGTGACAGGAACTGGCTCACCAGATAACCGTGGGCGCCGTGGATTTGCACGCCGTCGAATCCGGCTTTCTGGGCAATGGCAGCGCTGCGGGCAAAGCGCTGGATGACATCCTCAATTTCCGGGCCGGTCAGGGCGCGGGGTGTGGCAAACATGCTGCGGAGCTCTTTTTTGAATGGTATCGCGCTGGGCGAGACCGGGTCCTTGTTCAGCATTTTGGGGCTTTGCTTGCCGGGATGGTTCAGTTGCATCCAGATCTGTTTACCTCCCTTTTGCCCGGCCTTGGCCCAGGCGGTAAGAAGCTCAAGGTCGCCTTCGTCTTCCACCACCACATTCTGTGGCTCTCCGATCTGCCGGCGGTCGATCATTACATTACCCGTGATCGACAGCCCGGTGCCGCCCTCTGCCCACGCACGATACAGGGTTGCCAGCTCTTTGGTGGGGTGGTTGTCAATGGTGCCCAGAGTCTCGCTCATGGCGGACTTGGCAAAGCGGTTGGGGATGACAGAGCCATTAGGGAGCTTGAGCGGCTGAGAGAGCAGTTCTGCGGGAGTCATAAGGGCCTCAAGGTGGTTTGCGGGTTCCATGAGGCTGATAGTGGATCTGCCCGGCGAACCGGTCATTGGCCGAAGAGACTGATTTTATCAAAAGAAAGCCTGAATGCCGGGCAACACCGAATTCGTCACTGATGCCATTGCCACCGAGCATGTCGCGGGCCAGCCATAAACGGCGACCCGACAGGGGCATCCGTCGGAGGCCGAAAGCCAGAACGAGCCTGATGACTGCGTTAGGGCTTGTGATGCATAGTTGCACGAAATATCCACACATAGAGGTGCTTCATGGACACAATCAGTGTAAACAAGTTTAGAGATAACTTGGAAAATGTTGTTGAGCAGGTAATTAGTCAGCATGAACCGGTCAAGGTTACACGCCGAGCCGGAGAAGCTTTCGTGGTGATGAGTGCTGAGGACTGGGAGCGAGAGCAGGAAACCCTTCTCGCTCTCCAAAGTAAGAGCCTGATGCAGCAAATTGGTAGAGATTTGGCCAAACTCAACGCAAAAACGAGAAAGCCGCCCCGCAACTAAAAAGCTACGGAGCAGCCCTCGACTCAGGACTACAGCAACAAGGTCCGAATATCCCCCAGCAGCTGCGTCAGCAGGTTGGTAAACCGAGCGGCATCTGCCCCGTTCACTGCACGGTGGTCGTAAGACAGCGACAGCGGCAGCATCAGCCGCGGCTGGAATTCCTTGCCGTCCCACACCGGCTTCATGGATGCCTTGGAGACACCCAGAATCGCCACTTCCGGCGTGTTCACAATCGGTGTGAACGCAGTGCCGCCAATGCCTCCCAGGCTGGTGATGGTAAAGCAGGCGCCCTGCATTTCTGCTGGCTTCAATTGCTTGTCCCTTGCCTTCTGGGCCAGCTCGGCGCTTTCCGCCGCCAGCTCCCACAGGCCTTTCTGGTCGACATCCCGGATCACCGGAACCATCAGGCCATGAGGCGTATCCACCGCAATACCGATGTGGATGTACTTCTTGCGCACTACCTCTTTGCGTTCCATGTCCAGGGACACGTTGAACTGAGGCAGTTCCGCCAGTGCTGCCGCGCAGGCCTTTAGCAGGAACGGCAGCGGGGTCATTTTCACGCCACGCTTTTCGCCGGCTGCTTTCTGGCCTTTGCGGAAGGCTTCCATTTCGGTGATGTCGGCATCGTCGAACTGGGTTACGTGGGGCACGTTCAGCCAGCTGCGCTGCATGTTGGTGGCCGTAGCCGCCATCATGCGGGACATGCCTTCACGCTCGATCTCACCAAACTGACTGAAGTCCGGCAGTTTCACGCCCGGAATGCCCGAGCCAACCGCCACGCCGCCGCCCTGCTGGGCCTGCTGCAACTGGCTCTTCACGTAGGCGTGCACATCATCTTTGATGATGCGTCCTTTCGGGCCGGAGCCTTTCACGCGGGTCAGGTCTGCACCCAGTTCCCGTGCCAGTTTGCGCACGGCCGGGCCGGCATGCACCTTGGTGCCCGGTGCCGGCGGCTCGTAGGTAGAGCCTTGTGGCTGCGGGGCCGCTTCAGGCTTGCTGTCTTTCTTCTCCGGCTTGCTGGCCTGGCTTTCGGCCTTGGCACTGTCACCGGAATCTGCCGCTTCTTCCTCATCCTCACCATCGTCTTCGATGGTCATTTCCAGCAGGTCAGAGCCTTCAGAAAGCTTGTCGCCTTCCTTCACCAGAATCTTGCCAACCTTGCCGGCATAGGGAGACGGAATTTCCATGGTGGCCTTATCGGACTCCACGGTCACCAGCGGATCATCCTCGCCCACGGTGTCGCCTTCGGACACGTTGATCTCGATTACCGGCACGTCGTCGAAGCCATCCAGCGAAGGCACCTTCACCACTTCGGTGCGGGAGCCGCCAGACTTTTTCTTCTTCGGTGCAGGCTTGCTGTCTTCAGACCTGGCCTCGGATTTCTCCTCGGCCTTTTCTTCAGACTTGTCCTCTTCCGCATCGTCAGAGCCACCGGCGTCTCCGCTGGCAGACAACATGCCGATAACGTCGCCTTCCTTTACCTTGTCACCCACCTTCACGGTGATCTTGGTGATCTTACCGGCCGCCGGGGCTGGCAGTTCTACCGAGGCTTTATCAGATTCAACGGTCAGAATCGGATCTTCTTCTGCAACCGAGTCCCCTTCGCTGACGATGATTTCGATGATCTCGACTTCATCTGCACCGCCAAGATCGGGAACCTTGATTTCCTGTTCACTCATAGCGGTCTCCTTAGCTCAGCACCGGGTTCGGTTTGTTGCGATCGATTCCGTACTTGCGCATAGCTTCGAGAACCTGCTCCTGCTTGATTTCACCGTCTTTGGCCAGGGCTGCCAGCGCGGTTACCGCCACGTAGTAACGATCCACTTCGAAGAAGCTGCGCAGCTTCTCGCGGGTGTCACTGCGGCCGAAACCGTCGGTGCCCAGGGTCATGTAGGTTTTCGGGATGAATGCCCGCAGCTGCTCGGAGTGCAGCTTGATGTAGTCGGTAGACGACACTACCGGGCCCTGCGCATCTTCCATGCACTGGGTCACGTAGGCCTTGCGGGGCTTGTCGTCCGGGTGCAGGTGGTTCCAGCGCTCCACGTGCTGGCCATCACGGGCCAGTTCGTTGTAGCTGGTTACGCTCCACACATCGGAAGCCACACCCCAGTCGTCTTTCAGCATCTGTGCGGCGGCGCGCACTTCATTCATGATCGAGCCGGCGCCCAGCAGCTGAACCCGCGGGCTCTTCTTGCGGCCCTTGGTTTCTACAGACTCGAACTTGTACATGCCCTTGATGATGCCGTCTTCACAGTCTTTCGGCATGGCGGGCTGTTCGTAGTTCTCGTTCTCGATGGTCAGGTAGTAGAAGACGTTCTGGTTGTCTTCGAACATCTCCTTCATACCGTGACGGATCACCACGGCCATTTCATAACCGTAGGCCGGGTCGTAGGCCTTACAGTTCGGAATGGTGTTGGCCAGTACGTGGCTGTGACCGTCCTGGTGCTGCAGGCCTTCGCCGTTCAGGGTCGTCCGGCCGGCGGTACCGCCGATCAGGAAGCCTCGGGCCTGCATGTCGCCGGAAGCCCAGGCCAGGTCACCCACGCGCTGGAAGCCGAACATGGAATAGAACACGTAGAACGGAATCAGCGGGAAGCTGTTGGTGCTATAGGACGTAGCCGCGGCCATCCAGGTAGACATGGCACCGTCTTCGTTGATGCCTTCCTGAAGGATCTGGCCCTTCTTGTCTTCCCGGTAATACATGATCTGGTCGCGGTCCTGGGGCACATACTTCTGCCCTTCCGCGGTGTAGATGCCCAGCTGGCGGAACATGCCTTCCATACCGAAGGTACGGGCTTCGTCCGGCACGATGGGTACTACACGCTTGCCGATGCGCTTGTCTTTTACCAGCGCGGTCAGGATGCGCACGAACGCCATGGTGGTGGAGATTTCACGGCCACCGGAGCCTTCCAGCACCTGCTTGAAGATATCCAGTTCCGGAATCTGCAGCGGCTGGCAATCCTTGTTGCGCTTGGGATAGAAGCCACCCAGCTCCTGCCTGCGCTTCTTCATGTACACCAGCTCCGGGCTGTCCGGCGCCGGGCGGTAGTAAGGTACGTCTTCCAGCTCTTCGTCTTTCAGGGGCACACCGAAGCGATCCCGGAAGGATTTCAGGGTATCGATGTCCAGCTTCTTCAGGGAGTGCGCGGTGTTCTGGGCTTCGCCCGCTGCACCGAAACCATAACCCTTGATGGTGTGGGCCAGAATCACGGTGGGCTTGCCGTTCGCGTGGTTTACCGCCTTGTGGTAGGCCGCATATACCTTGTACGGGTCGTGGCCGCCGCGGTTCAGCTTCTGGATATCTTCATCCGACATATCCTCCGCCAGCTTGGCCAGCTCCGGATGCTTGCCGAAGAATTCCTTGCGGGTGTAAGCCGGACCCTTGAAGGTCAGGTTCTGCAGCTCGCCATCACAAATCTCGTCCATGGCCCGCTGCATCACGCCGTCTTCGTCTTTCTCGAACAGCGGATCCCACATGCGCCCCCAGACCACCTTGATCACATTCCAGCCGGCACCACGGAACACGCCTTCCAGCTCCTGGACAATCTTGCCGTTACCACGCACCGGGCCGTCCAGGCGCTGCAGGTTGCAGTTCACCACCCAGATCAGGTTATCCAGCTTCTCGCGGCCGGCCTTGGAGATGGAGCCCAGGGTTTCCGGCTCGTCACACTCGCCGTCACCCACGAACGCCCACACCTTGCGGCCGTCCATGTCGATCAGCTCACGGCTGTGCAGGTACTTCATTACGTGGGCCTGGTAGATAGACTGGATAGGGCCCAGACCCATGGATACAGTCGGGAACTGCCAGTAATCCGGCATCAGCCAGGGGTGCGGGTAGGAAGACAGCCCGTCGCCATCTACCTCTTCACGATACTTGTCCAACTGCGCTTCGCTGAAGCGGCCTTCCAGGAAGGAACGGGCATAGATACCGGGCGATGCGTGGCCCTGGAAATACACCAGGTCTGACGCGCGTTCGTCGCCACCGCCGTGGAAGAAGTAATTGAAGCCCACGTCATAAAGGGTGGCTGCAGAAGAGAAGGTGGAGATATGGCCACCCAGGTCACCCGGGCGCTTGTTGGCCCGTACCACCATGGCCATGGCGTTCCAGCGAATCAGGGAACGGATACGGCGCTCCATGAACAGGTCACCCGGCATCCGGGATTCCTGGGTAACGGGAATGCTGTTGCGGAACGGCGTGGTAATGGAATACGGCAGCTCAGTGCCGTCCCTGCTGGCGCGCTCAGACAAGCGCTCCAGAATATATTTGGCACGGTCGACGCCTTCGTTTTCGATTAACGACTCTAGTGCGTCAAGCCATTCGCTGGTTTCAATGGGATCATCATCGCGGTACATCAAACCCTCCCCCTCGGGAACAATTTAAGCTCTCACAAGCATAGAACAGCTCTGGCATTTTTCCTGCTGAACGACAGAAGAGCATTCAGGAATAAAACTTTCGTACTTTTACTACAAAACGGCGCTCAAAAACAAACAAACAGGCGTTTGAAAGTACTTTAATTAGCATTAGTTACGTAATAATGACTACTTCCGATGACAGGAACAAGACGCTCTCAGACCAATGTCTCACACGTACTTCCAACGATAATTCCATCGCCTGACTAAACACTGACCTTAAAGATTTTTTGACGAAATTAGCCGAAAAACGGCACAAATCCATGCAATTTGACACTTTTAAAGGCACTGATCAGCGCCAGGAATCTCTACTATTAATTAGACCTGAAAATGAATTGCGATTTATGTATACTTGCCTGCCCGATTTTTGACCAGTGAAGGAGGAAAACACCCCTCCTTTTGATTTTCCGACACACAACAGAGGGCGATCTATGAACTCCATCGTCACCTTTCCGAACCGCATCCCGGTTCAGGAATTCGAGGAACGCCGGTTCAAGGTTTTTACTGACCGCCAGCTCGACAAAATTGAGGCGATCCAGAATCTCCCTGAAGACACCCTGTTCGAGATGAAAGTGGTAGCCAGCGTGCTGCCATTCCGGGTTAACGAATACGTGATCAACGAACTGATCAACTGGGACAAGGTACCAAACGACCCCATCTACCAGCTTGTCTTCCCTCAAAAAGGCATGCTGAAAGACGAACATTACGAGCGCATGGCCAAGCTGCACCGCGAAGGCGCAGAAAAAAAGGACATCCAGGCCGCAGCCAAGGAAATCCGCGACGAGCTGAACCCGCACCCGGCCGGCCAGATGGAAATGAACATGCCGGAGCTGGATGGCGAAGTGCTTGACGGCGTACAGCACAAATACCGCGAGACCGTGCTGTTTTTCCCGTCCCAGGGCCAGACCTGCCACAGCTACTGCACCTTCTGCTTCCGCTGGGCGCAGTTTGTCGGTGACAAAGACCTGAAAATGGCCAGCACCGATGCCGAGAAACTGCACGGCTACCTGCAGGAACACACCGAAGTGACCGACCTGCTGGTGACCGGTGGCGACCCCATGGTAATGAAGACCAAGAACCTGGTTCAGTACCTGGAACCGCTGCTGCAGCCAGAGTTCGACCACATCCAGACCATCCGCATCGGCACCAAGGCCCTCACCTTCTGGCCGTACCGTTTTGTGACCGACAAGGATGCCGACGAACTGATCGAACTGTTCGCCAAACTGGTTGATGCCGGCAAGCACGTGGCCATCATGGCCCACTACAATCACTGGCAGGAAATCACCACCGACATCGCGGAAGAAGCCATTCGCCGCATCCGCGCCACCGGTGCCGAAATCCGCGCCCAGGGCCCGCTGATCAAGCACGTGAACGACGATGCCGACGCCTGGGCCAAGCTGTGGAAGAAAGAAGTGAAGCTGGGCATCATCCCCTACTACATGTTTGTAGAGCGGGACACCGGCGCCAAGAACTACTTCGAAGTGCCCCTGGCCGAGGCCTACAACATCTACCGCGAAGCCATGAAGCAGGTCAGCGGCCTGGCCCGCACCGCCCGCGGCCCCAGCATGAGCGCAGGCCCCGGTAAGGTGGAAATCCAGGGCGTAACCGAAATCAAAGGCGAAAAGGTGTTCGTGCTGCGCTTCCTGCAAGGCCGCAACCCG
The DNA here is from genome assembly GCF_002258215.1 of Marinobacter vinifirmus. Classification (GTDB taxonomy): domain Bacteria; phylum Pseudomonadota; class Gammaproteobacteria; order Pseudomonadales; family Oleiphilaceae; genus Marinobacter; species Marinobacter vinifirmus. The sequence goes on along the minus strand of NZ_NEFY01000001.1, from coordinate 46,769 downwards.
GACTGGGTACAGCGCCCGTTCTTTGCCAAGTACAGCGAAACGGCCACCTGGCTGCACGAGCTGGAGCCCGCCTTTGGGGAGGAGAAGTTCTTCTTTGAGGATGAGTTTGAGGCGATGAAGCAGGGTAATGCCTGAGGCTCTAGCCTGAACTAGACGAAAAAAGCCGGATGGTTTCGCCATCCGGCTTTTTTACAGCTTTTCCTGCTGCTTAGTAACCGTAAGCAATACCAACCGACATCGCCTGTACTTCATTCCAGTCAAACTGATCCAGCACCAGCGTGCCCCGCCAGTTCCCGGATTTTGCCTCGATCCCGAACTGATCATATTCGGGCCAGAACAACCCGGTAACAGCAAAACCGTTGGCAAACCGATAACCACCACCTACTCCGGCATAGCCATAGCCGAACTGGTATTGGCCACGTAACGACCCGTGCCAGGCATCAGCATTCCAATCCAAACTCAAACGATATCTCGGGTCAATATCTTGATAATAACGGTCTATCGTACCCTCAGCCCACAGCCCCACAGGAGCCTGCTTACTATCCTGAATACGCCGATCCAGAGATACAGGCTCCAGCGTTCGTGTTGCCGGCACATCTGTCCAGCGAATTCTCGCAAATAGGTCCTCGGCTGCAAACTCAAACCTCAAATGATCATGTGCCTGCCAAGCGAGCACTAGGTCACCACTCCAACCGACACCTTCGGGCCGTGAGGTATCCTCCCTCCCGAAAATCAGATCTTCGTAGTACACGTAATCAATGCTCGCTTCGAAGGAAAAGTCCTCTGGCGTCTTAGCCAGCATCTCACCCCAAAGATCCCCCTCAAGCAAATAGTCAGCCTTGAACAGGGAGCCCCCAAGAGCAACATCCCAACCACCTTCTCGCACCCGATAACCTATGCGTAAGCCATCTCCGGTAAATCCATGTGCCGATACCTTCACAGGAATCTGCTCACCAGGCATCAAAGCTTCATCACGCTTTACCCTTCCATAGAAACGCGCAGCTTCTTCATTGAACCTCAGGTCCGCCAACGCTCTTGCAAAGAGTGAAACCTCAAGACCGCTGCCATACCTTACACCGAGCTCTGTGCGGGCATCGATCCACTGCCGCTTTCCAGACTCGAATTCATCGCCCCAATTACCCAACATGCCATTGACGGGTTCAGGCTCGCTGATGGCTTGGAGACGGAATTGCCCGAAGAAGTTAAGCTCCCCAGCGCACACCAGTACCGGAAGAAACAGAATCAAAAAAAAGGCAGGGCCGAAGCCCCACCTTTTTCTGTCAGAAGACAGTCCTATCATCAGAACAACGTCTCTACGATAGTTTCAGAACCACTGTTGTACTCAATTACTGGTATCTTCCCGGCAGCGGTGTCACGAAGAGTAACTTTGCCCACTTCTTGACCGTTCGCCATGGCTTTGCCAGTCAAGCCCACCAGTTTCTTATCCGCATCAAACGAAGGGGTCAGCTGAAGCAAATGTCCCTCGGCATTGAAGAACTCCGCATTCACCTCCGTTCCCGCCAGATCTTCGAAATTGGTTGAAGCAACCCTTACGCTATAGTTACCGCCATTCCAGATGACATTAGCCAGAACAGAACCACCTTTCTGGGCAGTTCGATCCAGTGTTACGGTCGCTTTGGCCAGCGGCAGTTCAGGCAACTCCACTTCAGCCGACACAGTGATACTGCCGTTCAGGAAGTAATCAGCTGTTTCGAGATCCGGGAACTCAGCCAGCATTTCTATGGTTGCAGCGTTAGACAGCCCAGAAGCCGCAGAGCCAAATGTCAGCTCAGAGTAGTAGGAGCGAGTATCTACGTCCTCAGCAAAGTCACCAAGTTCCGACACAAGGATGTTCCGCCCAACCTGATCCAACTGGGAGAAATCAACACTCATACCCTCGTAGTCCGAATAGCCAAAATCAACCCAGTTACCGGCTAAGGTATTCTCAGCGCAATGCACTAGGGTTTCTTGCTCGGACAAGTCTGAGTATGCCCATCCAGTCAGCTTTTGGAGTTCGTTCGGAGCATTGCTCACACAAGCCTCAAAACGAGACAAGGAAACTGGGACTTGATAATTCACGTTACCCCAATATTCAACCTCACCTGACATTGAACTAAAGTCCAACCAATACCCTCGGTATGTGGCGCCCTCAACGTTAACGTACTGTGACGCATCAACCTCTAAGAGTGGATTAGGCGTACCAATAAGTTGGGCCCCACCGGAAACCCAATCCTCCAAAACATTAAACGATGCATCAAAAGAAAGGGTGCTTCCTCCCTCTTCGTCTGACCAGACGTTTCCGACACTAATACGCCCGCCATTAGCATCTACAAAAACTAAATTGCTGTCCTCGAAACTTCCAAGAGATCCGCCGTCCATGCCTAAGGTAACATTTCCATAGCCAACTACTTCATCGTAGTTAATCCACCCGTAAACAAGCGGCAGCGTCGTAAACTCCTCCGGAGTTAGCTCATAAATCGCACTATTTGTCTCCCAAGACTCGAGAACAAACCGCCCTTCAAGCCCTCGTAACCGCTGAAGCACAGAATTTACAACCTGATCTGTCATACCACTCAGGTTGCTATCGCCAGGGTACAGATAGTTTTCACGGGCTTGTCCATTATCAACGAAGTACTGCCCATAGCCCCACTGCCCCTGATAGTCAGCATCGAAACCACCCTGAACAAACCCTACAACAACGTCGTCAGAGAAGGGTTGAGACATAAAGCCCAGCTCTTCTTCCGTCGCGGAGAGCGGTAACCAACGGGTCTGGGAGCTGTACTCCCCCCATGACAACACATCAAACTCCGCACCATTACGAATATTTAATGCTGCGGATGCCGAGAAGCTTCCGACTTCCGGATTTGCGGAATCGAACTCGCCTGAGACCCTGAAGCGCTCGACCGAAATACGTGTAAAGTTCAGTGCAGAATATGGAAGATCAGCGTCTTTGAGTCGAGTGAGACCAACTTCCAGGTCACCAGAGAATCGATCCCCCTCCGCGCTATTAATAGTCACCTGTCCCGCAAGTTTTGCAGATGCAAATTTTGCTTCGATGCTATCTGCCTCATCCATCATGCCGCCCGCAGCGCTTGCGGTGATGCTTTCCTGCAGACTCAGATTCAGTGAGAGGTTGTTCAGAGCAATCAGATCACTACCAATCGTGCCGGATAGAGCAATACTGTTTTCTTTTTGCAGACTATTGATCAAAAGGTTAATAGAGCCCTCGCGATCCGGCTGCGCAACAACATCCAGTTGACTGACAGGAATGCTTGTTGCCATTACAAGATTCACAGGCTCAAAAACTTCACCTGTTCCAGCCTGACCCGTAATCTCAATGTTCAACCCATTATTATCAGAGAACTTCAGAGTCGCCGCCCCAACAGTCCTACCATTGTCATCTTCAACGGTGACAGACTTTGAGCCACCATTATTAATTAGCACACTGACCTGCTCAGGACTATTGAGAAGGAACTCGTTAGCAGCGTCGAGTACATGCCCAAGAAACGCAAACTGCCCCTCGGTGCTCGCAGAAAAGATATTCTTGATGGTTTCGCTGTCGGCCTTTACTGCCGCAGACAATTCTTCACTGTTAACAGACTCGATACTGTTGGCCCAAGCCCTGACTTGCGACACGAACCCTCTAAAGCTCAGCTCACTGTCAGTCGAGTTGCTTACGTCAATACCTTCTTTTACTTGATTCGCAACACTGTCCAGCTCTTTGCGAACAGATTCAGCTAATTGAATCGTCGAGTCTTGACTCACCTTGACTGTGGCGTCAGCCAGCGCCGTCCTTAACTCGCCATCATTGTCATCCAGAGCGCCATCATCGAGAACTTTGCTTAACTGCTCAAATCTGGTAACAAAATCCAACACTCCACCATCACCAACAGAGAAAACCGCTTCTGCAATGACAGCATTCATCGCTGCAGCCTGAACTTCCTTCTCAGACGCTCCAGCCAAATCACTAATGTCTCTTGCCGTGGTGCGGGAAACATCGAAACCTGCGACAAGACTAACTTCGCTTGATGCCCGACGAGACGCATCACTATATGAAAGCCCTTCACTGACGAGGGCTTTGGCGCGGTTAGACGCCATCGTGGACCAAGCAGTGACAGGAGCAGAGATCTTGGCAGACCCACTTTCTTTTTCAACAAGAGCAGTCATTTTGAAACCAGAGGGGATATCAAAGTCTTGTCCCTTCTCCACAGTTCCGCATGCAGAAGCATCACATACCATCCGGGTCTGTCCCGGAACAGAAGTAACCTCTACTTCAAGTAGCCCGCCCTGATAGTTGCCAGAAAGTTGGACCTCATACTCACCGTCATCATTAGTCTTTGAAGCCCCAACTTCCGTTCGTTCACCAGAACCGCTTAGTTCAAATATGGTCACTGCGGCATTCTTCAAAACACCCTTTACAGCCGCACCTGCTACTGACTGTACCGAGCCGCCGGGAGGTGCAACTTCACCGCCACCAGAGGATGAACTGTTACTACAACCAGCGAGGGCAAAAGTAGAGGCAACCGCCAGCGCAAGAGCGGCCTTCTTGAGATGAATCATAAAAACTCCTGAGTAATTATTCCTTGGTCCTTGACTGCACAGCAGACCTCCGGAGCTTAGCTTACAACTCAATTGACAAATGTTAATGTTGGTAAAATGTGTGACTACTTTTTAGCCACAATTTTGTCGATATGAAAGGCGACTAGCGAGGTATGGACGTTATTCGGGCCAGGAAGGAGCAGAACGAGGGTGGGACCAATGGAAGTAGTTAGGGGCGATACAGGTGGCTCTCGCCACCCGTGTAACAGCAGCTTCAGTGCATCAAGGTATACAACTTCCTGCGGTAAGCCCGCACATCCGGATTGTTATTCCCCAGCTTCTCGAACAGCTCCACCAGCGTAGTTTTAGCGATGCCGTCTTTATAAGCACCGTCTGCCTGCATCAGGCGAATCAGCAGATCCATGGCTTCGGCATTTTTGTCCTGTAGCACCATGTGCAGGGACAACTGGTGCAGTGCCTCGGGGTCTTTCGGGTTGGTTTCCAGTTTAGCTTCCAGCTCGGCCTGCGGCGGCAGCTCACCAGATTGCTTGAGGAACTTCACCCTGGCCGCCAACTGTTTGGCTTTGTGCTGCAGTTTCTCTTCCGGCGGCAGGCTGTTGAGTACCTGCTCGGCGGTGTCGAGATCGCCCTGCTCGGCTTTCAGCTGGGCCAGGTCGATCAGCACATCCAGGTTTTCTGGGTCTTTCTGGTTCATCTCGGTGAGGATCGCCAGGGCGCCATCTACATCACCGGCTTCCCACAAGGCGTGGGCTTTTTCATACGGGTCTTCCGCCGGGGCTTCGATGTGCTTTTCCAGTACCTTGCGGATTTCACTTTCCGGCATGGCACCGTTGAAGCCATCCACTGCCTGGCCATCCTTCACCAAAATGACTGTCGGCAGGCTGCGCACACCCAGGGATGCTGTCAGCTCCTGCTGCTCGTCCGCATTCACCTTGGCCAGCTGGAAATTGCCCTGATACTCCTCCGCCAGCTTCTGCAGAATTGGCATCAGCTGTTTGCAGGGCGCGCACCACTCGGCCCATACGTCCACCAAAATCGGGGTGGCGGCGGAGGCTTCCATCACTTTCTGCTGAAAGTTGTCGGCGGTGGCGTCGAATATATACGGCGAGTTGCTCATAAGTCGGGAACCTGAACCAGAATGAATAAAATTGCCTAAAGATATGGAGCCGGCAGCAGAAAAATCAAGCCAGCTTGAAAACCTGGCTTTCGTCGTCACATAGGTCTTTAACCACTCAGCCTTGAGAGCAACACGGTATGAATGACGAGAACCGCAAAGACTCCCTGGAAGAATTTGAAGACGACGTTACCGAGTACATCGGCAAAGACGAGAACAGCAAAAGCCTGATCCTGCCGCAGCAGGCCAGGCCGCGGCGTATGTATGTACTGCCGGTGTCTAACCGGCCGTTCTTCCCGGCCCAGGTGCAGCCGGTGGTGGTCAACCAGAATCCCTGGCAGGAGACCTTGAAGCGGGTGGGTGAAACCGAGCACAAGGTTCTGGGTATCTGCTTTGTGGAAGATCCGGAATCCGACACCGGCATTCCCGCCAGCGACGACCTGGAAACCATTGGGTGCGCGGTGAAGGTTCACCATGCCCAGAGCGAAGGTGGCAAGGTTCAGTTTATTGCCCAGGGCATGCAGCGGTTCAGGATTGTTCAGTGGCTCCGCCGTCGCCCGCCCTACCTGGTGGAGGTGGAATACCCGGAGGAGCCGGAAGAACCGGCCGATGAACTCAAGGCCTACACCCTGGCCATTATCAGCGCCATCAAGGAGCTGCTGCGCACCAATCCGCTGTACGGCGAAGAGGTGAAGCAGTATCTGTCCCGCTTTGGCCCAGAAGACAGCTCGCCGCTGGCGGATTTCGGTGCCTCCATGACCAGCGCCCCGGGCCGCGAGTTGCAGGATGTGCTGGATACCGTGCCCCTGCTTCGGCGCATGGAGCGGGTATTACTGCTCATGCGCAAGGAGCAGGAGGTGGCGCGCCTGCAATCCGAGATCAACGAGGAAGTAAACGAGAAGGTTCAAAAGCACCAGCGCGAATTCTTCCTGCGTGAGCAGCTGAAAGTCATCCAGCGGGAGTTGGGGATCGCCAAAGACGACAAGACCGCTGACGTGGAGCGCTTCGAAGAGCGCATGGCCAAGCTGAATCCGCCAGCAGCTGTGGTTGAACGGTTCAAAGATGAAATTCAGAAATTGCAGGTGCTGGAGCAAGGCTCCCCGGAATACGGCGTGACCCGCAATTATCTGGACTGGATTACCCAGGTGCCCTGGGGCGTGCATTCCGAAGACCACTTCGACCTGGCCGAAGCCCGCAAAATTCTGGACCGGGACCACGACGGCTTGGGTGATGTGAAAGACCGCATCATCGAGTTTCTGGCCGAGGGCACCTTCAAAGGTGAAGTGAGTGGTTCCATACTGTTACTGGTAGGCCCGCCAGGCGTAGGCAAAACCTCTATTGGCCATTCGGTGGCGGACGCGCTGGGCCGGGAGTTCTACCGGTTCAGTGTAGGCGGCATGCGGGATGAAGCCGAAATCAAGGGTCACCGCCGCACCTACATCGGCGCCATGCCCGGCAAGTTCGTACAGGCCCTGAAAGACAGCAAAGTGGCCAACCCGGTGATCATGCTGGACGAGATCGACAAGATTGGCAGCTCCTACCAGGGCGACCCGGCCTCGGCCCTTCTGGAAACCCTGGATCCGGAACAAAACAAGGAATTCCTGGACCACTACCTGGACGTGCGCATGGACCTGTCCAAGGTGCTGTTCGTGTGCACCGCCAACCAGCTGGACACCATTCCCCGGCCCTTGCTGGACCGGATGGATGTGATTCGCCTGTCCGGCTACATCGGCGAAGAAAAACTCGCCATCGCCAAGCACCACCTGATGCCGCGGCTGCTGAAACGGGCTGGCTTGCTGAAAAAACAGCTGAACATCACCGATGCGGCCATCCGCCAGGTGATCGAAGGCTACGCCCGGGAAGCCGGCGTGCGGAACCTGGAAAAGCTGCTGCACAAGATCATCCGCAAGGGAATCGTGAAACTGCTGGAAAACCCGGACCAACCGGTAAAAGTGGGCGTTGCCGACCTGCCGGACTACCTGGGCCAGCCCGCCTTCCGCAAAGAGAAATCCATGAAGGGCACCGGCGTAGTCACCGGCCTGGCATGGACCGCTATGGGCGGCGCCACCCTGAGCATCGAGGCGTCACAGGTTCACACCAGCCAGCGCGGGTTCAAGCTCACCGGGCAACTGGGGGATGTGATGAAAGAATCCGCCGAGATTGCCTACAGCTTTGTGTCGTCCAACCTGAAACGGTTCAAGGGCGACCCGACCTTCTTCGACAAATCCTTCGTGCACCTGCACGTACCGGAAGGCGCCACCCCGAAAGACGGCCCCAGCGCCGGCGTGACCATGGCCACCGCCCTGCTCTCCATCGCCCGCAAAGAAGCCCCGCAGCAGAACATCGCCATGACCGGGGAGCTGACCTTAACCGGGCAGGTGTTGCCGGTGGGAGGTATTCGCGAAAAGGTGATTGCTGCGCGCAGGCAGAAGATCAATAATCTGATACTTCCGGAGGCGAACCGGGGGGATTATGAGGAATTGCCAGAGTATCTGAAGGAAGGGATTACGGTGAACTTTGCGAAGCACTATAACGATGTGTTTCAGGTTTGCTTTGGGAATAAGCCGAGGAAGGGGGCTTCGGTGCACTGATTTTTTTTGCCACGGAAGGCGCGGAAGGACACGGAAAAAAGAAAGCTTCTTTGCCACGAAATCCACCAAAGAACACGAAAGGGAAAGACAGAAAGGCTTCTGATTGTCAGTGAATCTTTGTTCGTGTTTTTTCGTGGATTTCGTGGCAAAAAACCAACCGACTATAACTCACAAGCCTGCCGGTTGCGGGTGGGGTACAGGTTTTCTGCCGGAAAAAGATGTCTGAGCGAAGCGAGTTGTTTTTCCAAAGAAAACCTGTACCCCGCCCGCAACCAGCCACCATGGGTTTCAGGTTGGGTGCCATGGAGGGGAGCCCGAATAAGCCTTGTGCCATGGGGGTCTGTCCACGTAGGGACAGACCCCTTGCCAGCCCCCTTACCAGACTGCGGGGCTTAGCTTTCAGGCTTTTTCTTTCCAGCCGTCGTCTTTGAGGACGGAGCCTACGGTGAGTACCGGCGAGGCGTCGATGTCGTCGGCGTCCATCATATTGGCCACGCGCTGCAGCGAGGCCAGGATCATGGTCTGCTCCCACTCCGCCAGGCTCTGGAACTTCTGGATGAAATCTTCCTGCAGGGGGTTCGGAGCCCGGGCCAGGATCTCGGCGCCGGCTTCGGTCAGGTGGGCGTGCACCTTGCGCTTGTCCTGGGTGCTGCGCACCCGGTACACCAGCTTGCGCAACTCAAGGCGGTCCAGAATGGTGGTCACCGTGGCCTGGCTCAGGCTCACATTCTCGGCAATGGTGCCGATGGTCACCTCACCCAAGTCCCGGATGGTGCGCATAATCAGAAGCTGCGGCCCGGTCAGGCCTGCGTGCTTGCTCAACCGCTTGGAATGCAGATCCGTTGCCCGGATAACCCGCCGAAGTGCTACCAACACCTGCTCGTAATTATTCACACCCTACTCCACTCAGGACCAGTTATTTATACCTCTAATTATTAGAGGTCTTTGCACCGCAGAATGCAAGTGGCGGATATTACCTAGCTTGTGCCCTTTCTGCCCGCTGCATTCAACACCCTATGCGGCATTATTTCCGCCAGCCACTATGCTAAGGTCATCACCTGCTAGCCAATACATGCACCAGAAAACGGAAACGGTTGATGATCAGATACTTTCTAGCGTTCGTCTTTGCGCTCGCCTTCGCCACCACGCTCCAGGCACAACAGCAGCAACTGGGGCCGGACAAAGAGCTCACCGCAGAAGACGTTGAGGAAAGCATCAAAACCCTCGAAAAGCCCATGTACACTCCCTTTGTGGAGTTGTACCTGCTGGACGAGTCCAAGGCCCTGCGCAAAGAAATGCAGGACACCCGGGCCGAGCTGATCGAAAAAGTGGTAGAGAAAGAACTGTCCGTGGCCGACAAGTCCATGTCTTACGCCACCGATACCGTTACCTACTTTTTCTACCTGATTGCCGGTGCCACCTCCATCCTGGTGGTGATCGGCTGGAACTCCATCCGCGATATGCGCCACCAGCTCACCAGCCTGGCCGAAAAGCGGGTGAACGAACTGGTGGTGGAATACGAACAGCGGCTGAAGTTTATTGAAGAACAGCTGCAGCAGAAATCCGAGATCATTCACCAGAACCAGGCGGAGATTGAGCGCACCAACGAGGTGCACGCGCTCTGGTTGAAGGCAAGCCAGGAAACCTCCCAGCAGAACAAGATCGCTGCCTACGACCAGATTCTGGACCTGCGGCCAGACGACGTAGAGGCCCTGAGCTACAAGGCCGACGCGGTGCTGGAAATACGCGAGCCATTGTGGGCCATCAGCCTGTGCCAGCGGGCACTGAAGCTGGCTCCGGATAACGGCCACGCCCATTACCAGCTGGCCTGCGCCTATGCCGAGATCGGCCGCTGGGAAGATGCGGTAGCCACGCTGGAAAAAGCCATCAACATTTCCGAGGCGTACCGGGATGACGCCTCGGTAGACCCGAGTTTTGAACAGCTACAAGATCACGAGAGTTTCAGGAACCTGGTCTTTATTGACCAGGACGACAGCACGGACGCGTAATCATCCGGAGACCGGCACGGCGTTTGCTATTTCAACTTCGAATAGCAACGCTGTGTTCCGGAGCAAATGCCTCAGTTCCCATGCTTGACAAGGCTCGGGTGGTGGTGTTTCTTAAGTCTCTGAGAACATAAGAATAACCCTGACACAAACAGGAAAAACGCGATGAATACCTCCGTAAAGAAACTCGTTACCGCTGTAAGCGCCTCCGTTGCCTTGATGGCTGCCGGCCAGGCTGCTGCTGAAATCAAGATTGGTATTGCAGGCCCCATGACCGGCCCCGTAGCCCAGTATGGCGACATGCAGTTCTCCGGTTCACGCATGGCCATCGAACGCATCAATGCCGCCGGCGGTGTGATGGGTGAAGAACTCGTTGCCGTTGAAGTGGACGATGTGTGCGACCCCAAGCAGGCCGTAACCGTCGCCAACCGACTGGTGAACGAAGGCGTTCAGTATGTGGTGGGCCACCTGTGCTCAAGCTCTACCCAGCCGGCGTCTGACATCTACGAAGACGAAGGCATCCTGATGATTACCCCGGCCTCCACCAGCCCGGAAATCACCCAGCGCGGCTACGAGCTGGTGTTCCGGACCATTGGCCTGGACAGCATGCAGGGCCCGGTTGCCGGCAACTACATTGCCGCCCAGAAGCCCGAGCGCGTGGCGGTGGTTCACGACAAGCAGCAATACGGTGAAGGTATTGCCACGGCCGTGCGCGACACCCTGAAAGACGGCGGCATTGAAATCGCCATGTTTGAAGGCATCACCGCCGGCGACAAAGACTTCTCTTCCCTGGTTACCAAGATCAAGCAGGCCGACGTGGACTACGTTTATTACGGCGGCTACCACCCGGAGCTGGGGCTGATCCTGCGCCAGGCGCGCCAGGCCGATGTTGATGCCAAGTTCATGGGGCCTGAAGGTGTGGGCAACAAAGACATCAACACCATTGCCGGCGATGCCGCCGAAGGCCTTCTGGTAACCCTGCCACCGGCGTTCGACCAGAAAGAGGAAAACCAGGAACTGGTGGCGGCCTTCGCCGAGAAAGGTGAAGACCCCTCCGGCCCGTTCGTTCTGCCGTCCTACACCGCGGTTCAGCTGATTGCTGAAGGTATCGAGATGGCGGATTCCAAGGACCCGTTCGAGGTAGCCAGCGCCCTGCGTTCCGGCACCTTTGAAACTCCGATCGGCACCGTACAGTACGACAAGGCCGGCGATCTCAAAGCCTTCGAATTTGTTGTGTACGAGTGGCACGCCGACGGCAGCAAGACTCCGGCAAACTAAGCCAGATTCGTTTAATTGAAATATAAACGAGGGCACCTTCCCGCCGTGATCCGGGGGAAGGTGCCTTTCTGGGCGCTGTTTCTCGGAGCTCCACACCCATGCAAGACCTCCTGTATTTCTTTCAGCAGCTCATTAACGGGCTGACGATCGGGAGCACCTACGCCCTGATCGCCATCGGCTACACGATGGTTTACGGCATCATCGGCATGATCAACTTCGCCCACGGCGAAATCTATATGATCGGCGCCTACACCGCGCTTATTGCCATTACCGGCCTGGCTACCCTCGGCATTGCCTGGCTTCCCCTGATCCTGATTGTCGCGCTGCTGTGCGCCGTGATTGTGTCCAGCTCCATGGGCTGGGCGGTCGAACGGGTTGCCTACCGACCGGTTCGAGGCCGGCACCGGCTGATCCCCCTGATTTCCGCCATCGGCATGTCCATTTTCCTGCAGAACTATGTGCACCTGGCCCAGGGCTCCCGCAACATCGGTTTTCCGGCCCTGATGGAAGGCAGCTTCCGCTTCGGTTCGGCAGAGGGCTTCCAGCTTTCATTGTCTTACATGCAAATCACCATTTTTATCACCACCCTGGTGTGCATGACCATCCTCAGCCTGTTTATCTCCCGGTCCCGCATCGGCCGCGCCTGCCGCGCAGTGTCGCAGGATCTGGGCATGGCCAACCTGCTGGGTATCGACACCAACCGCATCATCTCTGCCACCTTTGTGATTGGCGCGGCGCTGGCTGCGGTGGCGGGCCTGTTGCTGGGCATGTACTACGGTTCGGTTGACCCGCTGTTCGGCTTTATTGCCGGCCTGAAGGCCTTTACCGCAGCGGTACTGGGCGGCATTGGCAGCATTCCGGGCGCCATGCTCGGCGGCCTGATTCTGGGTGTGGCAGAAAGCATGACGTCCGGCTACCTCAGTGGTGAATACAAAGACGTGGTGTCGTTCAGCCTGCTCATCCTGATCCTGCTGTTCAAACCCACCGGACTGCTTGGCAAACCGGAGGTTGAGAAGATCTGATGGCCACTCCCAACTTCAAACATGCGCTGTTCTGCGCAATCGTAACGCTGATTATTGCCTACCCCATTCTGGGCCTGAACCTGGTGGCGCAAGGCACAAAGGTGGGCCTGGAAGGCGCCACCACGTCTACCGTGATCTCGGTGGTACTGGCCGCATTCGTGGTGTTTTTCTTCCAGCTGTTCCGCGACAGCATTATGGGTAACCTGGGCAAACTGCCGAAACTGAACCCGCTGAGCGGGCGCGAGCCCATGCCCCAGGCCAAACGGGCAAAGCTGGAATCCTGGGTGCTCACCGCCATCGTGGTATTTGCCCTGTTCTGGCCGTTCCTGGTGTCCCGCGGCTCGGTAGACCTCGCCACGCTGGTGCTGATCTACGTCATGCTCGCACTCGGCCTGAACGTGGTAGTAGGCCTGGCTGGCCTGCTGGACCTAGGCTATGTGGCTTTTTACGCGGTAGGTGCCTACACCTTTGCGCTGCTGTCGCAGTATTTCGGCTTCAGCTTCTGGGCGGCCTTGCCCATTGGTGCCTGCCTGGCGGCCCTCTTCGGACTGGTGCTGGGTTTTCCGGTGCTGCGGTTACGGGGTGATTACCTGGCCATCGTGACCCTCGGCTTCGGGGAAATTATCCGCATCCTGCTGAATAACTGGACGGCGGTAACCGGCGGCCCCAACGGCATTGGCGGCATTCCCGAACCCACCCTGTTCGGCATGGAATTCGGCCGGCGGGTGAAGGAAGAAGGAAATACCTCCTTCCACGAAACCTTTGGCATTGCCTACAGCGGCGAGCACAAGGTGATCTTCCTGTACCTGATTGCCCTGGTGCTGGCGGTGATTACCGCACTGGTGATCCGCCGGCTGATGCGCATGCCCGTTGGCCGGGCCTGGGAAGCCCTGCGGGAAGATGAAATTGCTGCCCGTTCGCTCGGCCTCAGCCGCACGGCGGTGAAGCTCTCCGCCTTCACCATCGGTGCTTTCTTTGCCGGCTTCGCCGGTACGGTGTTTGCCTCCAAGCAGGGCTTTATCAGCCCGGAGTCGTTCGTGTTCCTGGAATCCGCCATTATCCTGGCCATTGTGGTGCTGGGCGGCATGGGCTCGCAGATCGGCGTTATCCTCGCCGCCATTGCGGTCACCATCCTCCCGGAGCTGGCCCGGGAGTTTGCCGATTACCGCATGCTGATCTTCGGTGCTGCCATGGTGCTGATGATGGTCTGGCGGCCGCAGGGGCTGATGCCCATGCGCAGGATTCACATTGAACTGAAACGGCAGGAGTGACAGGCATGCTCGAAGTATCCAATCTGTCCATGCGCTTTGGCGGCCTGCTGGCAGTCGACCAGGTAAGCCTGGACGTACAGGAACGGGAAATCGTATCGATCATCGGCCCGAACGGAGCCGGTAAAACCACGGTGTTCAACTGCATCAGCGGGTTCTACAAGCCAACCGGCGGCAAGATCCTTTTCGAAGGGCGGGAGATTCAGGGCACGCCTGACTACAAGATCTCCCGGCTGGGTATGGTACGCACCTTCCAGCACGTGCGGCTGTTCAACCAGATGACGGTGGTGGAAAACCTGCTGGTGGCCCAGCACCGGCACCTGAACACCAACCTGCTGGCAGGCCTGATTAAAACCCCGAACTACCGGGAGCGGGAACAGAAGTCACTGGACAGGGCCACCTACTGGCTCGACCGGGTAGGCCTGCTGGACCTGGCCAACCGGGAAGCCGGCAACCTGGCCTATGGCCAGCAGCGGCGGCTGGAAATTGCCCGCTGCATGGTGACCGAGCCCAAGCTGCTGATGCTTGACGAACCCGCCGCCGGCCTGAACCCGGCCGAAACCAAAGACCTCAACCAGCTGATTGTCAGCCTGAAGTCCGACTACAACGTGTCGGTACTGCTGATCGAGCACGACATGAGCCTGGTAATGGACATTTCCGACCGGATAACCGTGATCAACCAGGGCCGCCCCCTGGCCAGCGGCACCCCGGCAGAAGTCCGCCAGAACGACGATGTGATCAAAGCCTATCTGGGCGAGGCCTGAGGAAACACCATGCTAGTACTGGAAAACGTTCATACCCACTACGGCAAGATCGAGGCCTTGCACGGGGTGTCTGTGGAGGTGAACAAAGGCGAAATTGTCTCCCTGATCGGTGCCAACGGCGCCGGCAAGACCACCCTGCTGATGACCGTTTGCGGCAACCCGCAAGCCAGCGCCGGCCGGGTAATTCTGGAAGGCCGCGACATTACCAACGAAGCCACCTCCAACATCATGCGTTCCGGCATTGCCATTGTGCCGGAAGGCCGGCGGGTGTTCTCGGGGCTGACGGTGGAAGAGAACCTGCATATGGGGGGATTCTTCAACACCAAGGCCGAAATCCGCAAAAGCCAGGAGCACGTGTACGAGCTGTTCCCGCGCCTGAAAGAGCGGGAGCACCAGAGGGCCGGCACCATGTCGGGCGGTGAACAGCAGATGCTGGCCATCGGCCGGGCACTGATGAGCAAACCCAGAATGATCATCCTGGATGAGCCCTCACTGGGTCTGGCTCCGATCATCATCCAGCAGATCTTCGAGATCATCGGTCACCTGCGCGAAGAAGGCATAACGGTGTTTCTGGTGGAGCAGAACGCCCATCAGGCGCTGAACCTGGCAGACCGGGGCTATGTACTGGAAACCGGGCGTATCCGGCTGCACGATACCGGCAAAAACCTGTTGGCGAACCCGGAGGTGCGGGAGGCTTACCTGGGGGGTTAAGGCTGCCTGAAAAACACAAAAGCCGGAGAGGTCCTGCCCTGCTCCGGCTTTTTTCTGGCATGGCCAGATCCGTTACTCTACGCTGCGGATCGTGCCCTTATAACCTTCAACGGTTACGTCGATGGTGCCGTAAACAAGATAGTCATTCTTCTTTGCGATGTAGCGTGGAGCTTCAATCACATCGGCGCCAGAGGTTTTGATGGCATTATAGGCAGCAGAAGACTTCACCGCAGAAACCGGATCCAGGCCACCCAGCCCCAGACCGCTGCCGCCGCCGTTGCCGTAGGTCATGCCATCGGCGTATTCGCTGTCGTCACTCATGGTGAAGAACAGGATCTTGGTTGCGGAGGATTTGCCAGTAATCTTCTCACCCACTTCGATATCGGCCTTGATATCGGTGGTCACGCTGCCATGCAGGGGAACCGGGTTAGAGCTGACATTCAGGGAGGAACAACCGGACATTGCGCCGGCCACCAGAAGGGTAGATGCAATCAGTGCTTTTTTTCACAAAACTTCTCCATGTGTTGTTACTCGGCCGTCATGGCCGCGCGCACTATACTGAAAGTGCCTGCTTATGACAAGATCGGTTAAATTTTGAGAAAACCATCACATTTAGGCATAAGAAACCTCTTCGCCACGCCTCCCCGCCACCCCTTCCCTCTTCCAATACACTGATTTATTTACCCAAGCCAGTTTTGATCTATACTCGTAGTAACGGTCTTCAACCAAACCGGCACCGGCCGGGGCCGTTGTCTTGCAGCCAACCCAGGAAATTCCGGTTGCAGGGTATGCGACGAAGCAAAAAACCACATAAAGGAGTGGATAATGAAAAAACTGATCGCAGGTGCAATTCTTCTTGGCGCATCTTCCATGGCATTCGCCCAGCCTGGCTGTGGTGTTGGCGCCATGATCTGGAAAGGTCAATCCGGTATTGCTCCACACGTACTGGCCGCCACCACCAACGCAACCTTCGGCAACCAGACTTTCGGTATGACCACCGGTACTCTGGGCTGCTCCACCAACCAGTCTGTTCAATCCATGGCTATGTACATGGACAGCAACATCGACAAGGTTGCCCGTGACATGTCCCGTGGTTCCGGCGAAAACCTGGACACCCTGGCCGTTCTGCTGGGTGTAGAAGAAGCCGACCGTGATACCTTCCGCAAAGTACTGCAAGAGAACTTTGCAGCCATTTTCCCGAACTCTGACACCACCTCCGGTGAAGCGGTAGATTCCATCGTTTCCCTGATGGAACAGGACGAGTCTCTGAGCAAGTACGTAGCCGCCTGAACGGCTAAACCCGAAGGATTGAACCCGCGCCATGGATGGCGCACTATCGCCGTACCAATCTAAACCGGACGTAAACAATTCCCATGGGCTACCCCTTGCGCACTGGGCAGGCTGCACTCTGGCTTGCATGTTCACTCGCAACCCCGGCAACCTTTGCCGCCATTCCCGACAACCTTCACGAACATCCGGTATGGCTCACACTTGGCCACTACCACCAGGATGCCCTGGGCTCCGGTTTCACCAGCCAGGCAGACGACCCTGCGTTTTTCCTGAGCGAGAATGGCAAAACCTCACCGGAAGCAGAACTACAGGCAACCCTGGAAGCCATCCGCCAGCCCGGCGGTGGTGATGACCATGCCCGCTGCCGTTTCCCGGCCCGGGATGCCTGGTTGCGGGAACAACTGGATTTACCGAACACCCCGGTAGACTGCCCGGCTTACGACGAATGGGCCGAGACCCTGAACACCGAGAAAGTCACCCTGGTGTTTGCGGCCTCGTACCTGAACAGCCCGTCCTCCATGTTCGGCCACACCTTCCTGCGGCTGGACCCGCCCCAGGACGACGAAGAAACCGATCTGCTGCTGGCCAACACCATTTCCTACGCAGCCGATGCCGCCGAACACGACAGCGAACTGCTGTTTGCGTATCGCGGAATCTTCGGAGGCTATCCGGGCATCACAGCTATCCAGCCATATTACGAAATGATCCGGCTGTACAACGACATCGAACACCGGGACCTGTGGGAATACACCCTGAACCTCACCCAGCCGGAGGTCGACACGCTGCTGGCCCATACCTGGGAGATTCAGGACAAGAACTTTGACTATTACTTCTTCGACGAAAACTGTGCCTACCGCCTGCTGGCACTGATTGACGCCGCCCGCCCGGGCACTGACCTTCTGGATGAAGTAAGCACTCACGCCATTCCGTCTGACACCGTACGCTGGGTACGGGATGCCGGGCTGGTGGAAAGCATTCATTACCGCCCCTCCGCCGCCACCTCCGTTGCCCACAGCCTCGACAGCCTGCCTCCTGAACACCGGACCATCGCCGCTGCGGTCGCCAACGGCTATGTGGATGTGAACGGGCCGGAAGTCCGGGAGCTGGAGAAGAACGACCGTGCCCAATTGCTGGACGCGACCTACGACTACGTGCGCTACCAGAGCGAAGCCGAAGGCTGGCCCCGGGAGCATGCGGCACCGCTGTCCCACCAGCTGCTGGTATCCCGCAGCCAGATTGACGGGGCGGAAGAACTGCCCAAGGTACCGGAGCCTGACATCCGCGACGACCAGGGCCATGACACCTTCCGCCTGAGGCTGGGCTCCGGCCAAATGGCCCACAGCGAGTTCACCCAGCTGACTCTCCGGCCCGCCTACCACGATGTGCTGGACCCGCCCGCCGGTTACCGCACCGGTGCGCAGCTGCAATTCCTGCGCCTCGACGCCCGCCTCTACCACGACAACGACGAACTGCAGGTGGAGCAGATCACCGGGGTGGAAATACGCTCCCTGAGCCCGAGAAACCCGTTCTTCTCGCCAATCTCGTGGCAGGTGGGCTTTGGTGGCCGCCGCACCGATACCGGTGATAACCGCGTGCTCACGCCCTACCTGGAAGGTGGTGCCGGTGGCAGCTGGGGCCTTGGCCAGAATACCCAGGCGTTCGCCATTGCCACCGCCGATGTGGAAATCGATGACGACCTGCGCCGCGGCCACGATTTCGCCCCCGGTGCAGACCTAGGCCTGCTGCACCAGAACAACCGCTTCAGCCTGCTGGCCGGCGCAAAAACCAAGGCCTGGATCATCAGCAGCCAGCACCGGCAAGACCAGCTGTACGCCGAAGGCAACTGGCACATCGGCCGGGAGTTCAGCGTATTCGCCAAATTCACCCGGGAAGACCACTTCGACAGGTACCAAAGCACATGGCAAGCCGGCCTTCACGCCTACTTCTGAACCCCAGGGCGGCCATCGTCGCCCTGCTGGCCATCACCGCACTGCTGCAAACCGGCTGCAGCAGCGTGTTCTTCTACCCGGACAAAACCACCTACATCACCCCGGATCGCCTCAACCTGGACTACCAGGATATCTACCTCGACACTGCAGACGGCGAAACCCTCCACGGCTGGTGGCTCCCGGCCCTCACCGACGAGCCCGCCAAGGGCACGGTTTACTACCTGCACGGCAACGCCCAGAACGTCAGCGCCCACATCCTCAACGCCGCATGGCTGCCAGAACAGGGCTACAACGTATTCACCCTCGACTATCGCGGTTACGGCCAGTCTACTGGTGCACCCGATATCGAAGGCGCTTTACACGACGTAGAAACCGGCCTACGCTGGCTGATCGAACAGGAAGACACACACAACCGCCCGCTTTACCTGCTGGGCCAGAGCCTCGGTGGAGCCCTGGGCGTTGCCCTCGCCAGCGAATGGGTGCAGCGCAACGAACAACCCGAACTCAATGGCCTCATCCTCGACGGCACCTTCTCCGGCTTCCGCTACATCGCCCGGGAGAAGCTCGGCCTGTTCTGGCTCACCTGGCCGTTCCAGTACCCCCTGAGCTGGACCATTCCGGATGACTACGAAGGCACCGACAGGATCGCCGGTGTGTCACCGGTGCCGGTGATGATTATCCACAGCGTGCGTGATGGCATTATTCCGTTCGAGCATGGTGTGCGGTTGTATGAAGCGGCGGAGCAGCCGAAGGAATTTTTGCGAACAGATACTCCCCATGCGGCGACGTTTGTAATTCCGGCGTACAGGGAGGCAGTGCTGGATTTTATGGAAAGGAATTTTTAGCCACGAAAGCCACAAAATCACACGAAAAAAATAAAAGCTTATAAAACAGAAAACCCGCCATGAAGGCGGGTTTTCGTGTTACTGACTAACTGAAAAATCAGTCAGCGAAGTCAGTCGGCTGCTCGCCTTCCTTAACTTCCTTCATGGACAGCTTCACGCGGCCACGGTTGTCGACATCCAGAACCTTAACCAGAACTTCCTGACCTTCGCTCAGCTCATCAGTCACGTTCTCGATGCGGCGCTCGGAGATCTGGGAGATATGTACCAGACCATCCTTACCCGGCAGGATGTTAACGAAGGCACCGAAGTCCACAATGCGCTCAACGCGGCCCTTGTAGATTGCGCCCACTTCGATCTCGGCAGTGATTTCCTTGACCCGGTTTACAGCAGCCTGAGCGGCGGCGGCATCAGCGGCATAGATTTTCACGTTGCCGTCGTCATCCAGGTCGATAGAAGCACCGGTCTCGTCGCAGATACCACGGATGGTAGCACCACCCTTACCGATAACATCACGGATCTTGTCCGGATGGATCTTGATGGTGGTGATGCTCGGAGCGCGCTCAGACAGCTCGGCGCGGGGCTCGGCGATAACCTTGTTCATCTCGTCCAGGATGTGCAGACGCGCAGCGTTGGCCTGCTCCAGGGCGATTTCCATGATTTCGTCGGTAATACCCTGGATTTTGATATCCATCTGCAGGGCAGTTACGCCGTCTTTGGTACCGGCAACCTTGAAGTCCATGTCGCCCAGGTGGTCTTCGTCACCCAGGATGTCAGTCAGAACGGCAAACTTATCGCCTTCCTTAACCAGACCCATGGCGATACCGGCAACCGGCGCCTTCAGGGGCACACCCGCGTCCATCAGCGCCAGGGAAGAACCACATACGGAAGCCATGGAGCTGGAACCGTTGGATTCAGTGATCTCGGATACCGCACGGATGGCGTACGGGAATTCTTCGATGGTCGGCATAACCGCGGCTACACCACGCTTGGCCAGGCGACCATGACCGATTTCACGACGGCCCGGGCTACCCATACGGCCAGCTTCACCTACGGAGTACGGAGGGAAGTTGTAGTGGAACAGGAACGGGTCTTTGCGCTCACCTTCCAGGGCATCGATGATCTGCACGTCACGGGTGGTACCCAGGGTGGCAGTTACGATGGCCTGGGTCTCGCCACGGGTGAACAGGGCGGAACCGTGAACGGACGGCAGTACACCAACTTCGACCTTGATCGGGCGAACGGTCTTGTTGTCACGGCCATCGATACGCGGCTTGCCTTCGATAACCTGCAGACGAACCACAGACTTCTCGACCTTGCCGAAGTACTTCTTCACTTCCTCTTCGGAAGGCTGGCCTTCGTCTTCACCGGCCAGTTTTTCAACGGCGGCAGATTTGATCTCGCCCAGACGCTCGTAGCGGGCCATCTTGTCGCGGATCGCGTAGGCTTCTTCGATGGCACCACCAAATTCGGCCTTGATCGCGTTCAGCAGGTCGGTGTTCTCTGCCTCAGGCTGCCATTCCCAGCGCGGCTTGCCGTTTTCAGCAGCAAATTCCTTGATGGCGTTGATGGCAGTCTGCATTTCCTGGTGGGCGAACAGTACGGCGCCCAGCATCTGGTCTTCAGTCAGGCCCTTGGCCTCGGACTCAACCATCAGTACCGCTTCGTCGGTACCGGCCACAACCATGTCCAGCAGGGAGCTGCCCAGCTCTTCGAAGGTCGGGTTCAGGAAGTAGCCTTTCTCGTTGGTGTAACCCACACGGGCAGCACCAATCGGGCCGTCGAACGGGATACCGGAGATGGCCAGGGCTGCAGAGGCAGCCAGCATGGCAGCGATGTCCGGGTCCTGGTTCTTGCTGGACGACATAACCGTCAGCACAACCTGGACTTCGTTCATGTAGCCGCTTGGGAACAGCGGGCGGATCGGACGGTCGATCAGGCGGGAGGTCAGGGTCTCTTTCTCGGACGGACGACCTTCACGCTTGAAGAAGCCACCCGGGATTTTACCGGCGGCGTAGGTTTTTTCCTGGTAGTTCACTGTCAGGGGGAAAAAGCCCTGGCCCGGCTTGGGCTCTTTGGCGCCTACAACGGTGCCCAGAACAGAGATGTCACCACAGCTCACCAGTACTGCGCCAGTGGCCTGGCGGGCGATGCGGCCAGTTTCCAGGGTGAAGGTTTCGCCACCCATTTCGAATGTTTTAATACGTGGTTGCAGATCCACAATAAACTCCTGCTTTTTTCAGTTATGAACTCGGGTTTCAACTGCAGCAGCTTGACCTGTGAACCGAAAGGCAACCCGTCTGAAAGCTAACAGGCTGTTGTAAAACCCCGGCTGGGACTGTGGTTTCCCGACAGCACCCGGGCTTTCAACAACCTGCTATCAATATCGGCTTTCCATTAGACAGAGAAAATCCTTCGGTTTCACTGACAAATCAACTGCAGTAAAAATAACGGGAGAAAAGCGCGGTAAAGGCCGGGACAAGCCCGGCCTTTACCTTCAGGTCGAAACCCGGATTAGCGACGCAGACCCAGACGCTGGATGAGTTCCAGGTAACGGTCGGCGTTTTTACGCTTCAGGTAGTCCAGCAGCTTACGACGCTGGTTTACCATCCGGATCAGGCCGCGGCGGGAATGGTGATCCTGCTTGTTGGCCTTGAAGTGATCCTGCAGCTTGTTGATGTTGGCGCTCAGCAGAGCTACCTGAACCTCAGGGGAACCGGTATCGCCATCACCTTGCTGAAAATCCTTAACGATCTGAGCTTTCTCACTGGCAGAAAGTGCCATATTACACCTCATAGGTTGCGATGCTGTTAAATCCGGCCGAACCGCGCATCTCTACAGCCCGGCTAAACAACGGCGGGGTTACCTGCCGTTGTTTTTTACCAGCCGGCGCGGCACCAGATTGGTGTCGTCGCCTTCCGGCATAGCTTCAGCCAGCCCCACAAAGGAACGGTCGCCATAAATGCGCACGAAGCCTTCCAGAGACTGACCGGGTATTCTAACCGGTTGTCCGTTCAAGATCGATACCAGCGCAGGCCCTGCTAACCGGTGCTCGGGGAACATGGTCAGGGCGCTTTCCGGCGGCAGCAACAGACCATCCAGGCTCTCGCCCCGCTCACGCATGGCTTCCAGGTCTTTGACATCACGGGCATTTGCCAGGGTGTAACCGGAGGCCAGGGTTCTGCGCAGGGCAGACACATGGGCACCGCATCCCAGAGCTTCGCCGATATCTTCGACCAGTGAGCGAATATACGTACCCTTGGTGCAGGTAACCGCCAGGTCGAGCTCCTGCTCGCGCACCGCCAGCAACGTCAGCTCGTAGATGGTGACAGGCCGGGCTGGCCGGTCGATCACGATGCCTTCGCGGGCGTATTCGTACAGGGGCTTGCCCTGGTGCTTCAGGGCAGAGTACATGGAAGGAACCTGCTGGATATCGCCCCGGAAGTTTTCCAGGACAGCCTCCACCTGCTCTTCGGTCAGCGCCGGCACCGGCTTTTCTTCCACCACCGCACCCTCACTGTCGCCGGTTTCGGTACGAATACCCAGCTTCGCAGTGGTGATATAGGCCTTGTCACTGTCCAGCATCATCTGGGAGAACTTGGTGGCCTCCCCGAAGCACAGCGGCAATACGCCGGTGGCGAGCGGATCAAGCGCTCCGGTATGGCCGGCCTTGGCCGCACCATACAGGCGCTTGACCTGCTGCAGGATTCCGTTGGAGGTAACGCCCTGAGGCTTGTCGATCACCAGAATGCCGTTTACATCACGGCCTTTGCGTCTACGGCTCAAGCATCACGCTCCGGGTTGTCGGAAACGGGATCGTCGTTGTCGTCCCGGGGTACGGCCGGCTTGTCGCCTACCGCCTCGCGGATCAGCCGATCCATCTTACGGCTCTGGCCCAGCAGGGTATCGAAGTGAAAGCGCAGGTGGGGAACCACCCGCAGTTTCATCGCACGGCCTACCTGGCCCCGCAAAAAGCCGGAGGCATTGTTCAGCACTGCCAGCGATTCCTTCACCTCGGGCGATTCCTCGGTGAGCTCTTCGGTAGACAGCAGTGAAACATAGATATCGGCGTAGCCCAGGTCACGGCTGACCTTTACGTCGTTCACCGTGACCATACCAACGCGAGGATCTTTCACCTCGCGCTGGATGAGCTGGGCCAGCTCACGCTGCATCTGGTCGCCAATGCGTTCTACGCGACTGTATTCCCGTGCCATCAGGCCCCCGTGGATTCAAGCTGACGTTCAACACGGACGCGATCGAATACTTCGATCTGGTCGCCCACTTTCACGTCGTAGCCTTTAACACCGATACCACATTCCATACCGTTGCGAACTTCCGGCACGTCATCCTTGAAGCGACGCAGGGACTCCAGCTCGCCTTCGAAGATCACCACGTTGTCACGCAGTACGCGGATCGGCTTGTTCCGGTATACGGTACCTTCGGTCACCATACAGCCAGCCACCTGGCCGAACTTCGGTGAACGGAACACGTCACGCACATCGGCGATGCCCACGATATCTTCGCGGAACTCCGGCTTGAGCATACCGGTCAGGGCCGCTTTCACATCATCGATCAGGTTATAGATGATGCTGTAGTAACGCAGATCCAGGCCTTCCTGCTCAACCAGGCGCTTGGATGCGGTATCCGCACGCACGTTGAAACCGAAGATAACGGCGTTGGTGGCCATGGCCAGGCTGACGTCGGTCTCGGCAATGCCGCCCACGCCAGAGGACACGATCTTCACCTGAACCTCTTCGTTACCCAGGTCCTGCAGGGCCTTGGTAATGGCTTCCAGGGAACCACGCACGTCGGTCTTGAGCACAACGTTGAGGGTTTTGACCTCGTCCTTGCCCATGTTCTCGAACATGTTTTCAAGCTTGGCCGCCTGCTGGCGTTGCAGACGCTGTTCACGCTCGCGGGTCTGACGGAATTCAGCCAGTTCCTTGGCCTTCTTCTCGTCGGCTACGGCGAAGAACTCGTCACCGGCGTCTGGTGTGCCGTTCAGGCCAAGAATCTCGACCGGGATGGACGGGCCAGCGTCTTTTACCTGGCGTCCGGCTTCGTCGGTCATGGCGCGAACCTTACCGAAGAAGGAACCCGCTACCACCATATCGCCCTGGCGCAGGGTACCGTTCTGAACCAGAACAGTGGCTACGGAACCACGGCCACGCTCCAGGCTGGATTCAACCACAACACCTTTGGCAGCCGCATCCGGAGAAGCTTCCAGCTCGAGGATCTCGGCCTGCAGCAGCACCGCTTCCAGCAGGTCGTCGATACCCATACCGGTATGCGCTGAAACCGGCACGAACTGAACGTCGCCGCCCCAGTCTTCCGGAATCACGTCCAGCGCAGACAGCTCGTTCTTGATGCGGTCCGGATCAGCTTCTTCCTTGTCCATCTTGTTGATGGCAACCACCAGGGGTACGCCTGCAGAACGGGCGTGCTGAACGGCTTCCTTGGTTTGCGGCATAACGCCGTCATCGGCCGCCACCACCAGGATAACGATATCAGTACACTGGGCACCGCGAGCACGCATGGCGGTAAACGCCGCGTGGCCCGGGGTATCCAGGAAGGACACCATGCCGTGATCAGTTTCTACGTGGTAGGCACCGATATGCTGGGTAATACCACCGGACTCGCCGGCAGCAACCTTGGCGCGACGGATGTAATCCAGCAGCGAGGTTTTACCGTGGTCAACGTGACCCATCACGCTGACAACCGGTGCCCGCTTGATTTTCTCTTTGCCTGAGTCGTCGCCGGTGATTTCACTCAGCACTTCTTCTTCAAAGGCATCTTCGCTGACAGCCCTGGGCTTGTGGCCCAGCTCTTCGGTTACCAGAACCGCAGTTTCCTGGTCCAGCGCCTGATTGATGGTGGCCATTACGCCCATGCCCATCAGGGTTTTAATAACATCAGCAGCTTTGACAGCCATACGCTGGGCGAGGTCACCTACGGTGATGGTTTCCGGAATCTGTACTTCTCTTACCATGGGCTTGGTTGGCCTCTCGAAAGCATGACGCTTTTCTTTCGGTTTCTTTTTAGCCCGCAGCTGCTTGCGAGGACGGTTTTCTTCATCGTCCTCGGAAATAACAAGAGGTTCTTCAACCGGACGGCTGCGAGGGCCGCGATGACCAGCCTGCTTCTTCTTGGGCTTGCCTTCTTCGATTTCGTCGCCGCGCTCGCGTACCTTTTCTTTTTTCTTCTTGGGCTTGCGATCCCGTCCTTCATCTTCCGGCGGAGGCATGGGAATGTCCTCCGGTGCCGGCTCGGGCTCCTGGGCTTTCTTCGGCTCGGCAGCAGCTTGTTCCTGCTCCGGTGCCGGGGCAGCAGCGGATGTCTCCGGCTGTGCCTGTTCTGCAGTTACCTGCGGTGCCTGTTCCGGCGCTTGCTGTTCCGCTACCGGCTGCTCTGCCACTTCTTCCGGCTTCGGTGCTGCCACCTCCGGCTCGGGCTGCAGTTCCGCACGCTTGATATAGGTGCGGCGCTTGCGTACTTCCACGTTCACGGTTTTTGCCTTGCCGGCCTTCAACGTGGTTGTGGTTTTACGCTTCAGGGTAATCTTGTTCGGCTCTGCCTGAGCTTCACCGTGGGTCTTTCTCAGATAAGCCAGCAACTGCTGCTTCTCATCACTGGTGACAGCGTCGTTCTCACTGCGGGCTTTCAGGCCCGCTTCAACGATCTGCTTCAGCAAACGATCCACGGGAGCGCCTACATCTGCGGCCAGTTGTTTTACCGTTACTTCAGCCATACTGGTCCTCCTCTCCCGAATCAGGCCTGGTCTTCAAACCAGGGTGCGCGTGCGATCATAATCAGCTGACCGGCGCGCTCTTCATCCATACCTTCAATATCAAGCAGATCATCCACAGACTGCTCGGCCAGATCTTCCATGGTACGAACACCCATCCCGGCGAGTTTGAACGCCAGGCCACGGTCCATACCTTCCATATTCAGAAGATCTTCAGCGGGTTCTGCACCCTCCAGGGCTTCTTCACTTGCCAGCGCCTGATTCAGCAGCACGTCTTTGGCACGGCGGCGCAATTCAGAAACGGTGTCTTCGTCAAAGCCCTCGATCGCCAGCATTTCTTCCATCGGTACATAGGCCACTTCTTCGATAGACGTG
This sequence comes from Marinobacter vinifirmus, assembly GCF_002258215.1. GTDB lineage: Bacteria > Pseudomonadota > Gammaproteobacteria > Pseudomonadales > Oleiphilaceae > Marinobacter > Marinobacter vinifirmus. The sequence continues at coordinate 20,254 of NZ_NEFY01000001.1, read as the reverse complement.
AAGCCTTCTTCGATCAGAACACCGGCAAACTCTTCATCAACGTCCAGGTGAGCGGTGAAGTGCTCAACCAGGCGGTTGTATTCCTGTTCCTGACGCTCACCGGCTTCTTCTTCGGTCATCACGTTCAGGGTCCAGCCGGTCAGCTCAGTGGCCAGGCGAACGTTCTGGCCATTACGACCAATGGCCTGCGCCAGATTATCTTCAGCGACGGCGACATCCATGGTGTGGCGGTCTTCGTCCATCACAATGGAGGCCACTTCTGCCGGTGCCATGGCGTTGATCACCAGCTGCGCGGGGTTGTCGTCGTACAGCACGATGTCTACACGCTCGCCGCCCAGCTCATTGGAGACCGCCTGCACGCGGGAGCCCCGCATACCAACACAGGCACCCACAGGGTCGATCCGGCGATCGTTGGTCTTCACCGCGATCTTGGCGCGGGAACCGGGATCACGGGCGGCGCCACGGATCTCGATCAGGTCTTCGGCGATTTCCGGAACCTCGATGCGGAACAGTTCGATCAGCATCTGGGCATCGGTACGGCTGAGAATCAGCTGCGGACCGCGATGATCCGTGCGGATTTCCAGCAGCAGGGCCCGTACCCGGTCACCCATGCGGAAGGTTTCCCGCGGGATCAGGTGCTCACGGGGCAGCAGCGCTTCGGCGTTACCACCGAGATCTACAATAACGTTGTCCCGTGTCACCTTCTTGACGGTGCCGGATACCAGCTCACCGATGCGATCACGGTAGCTGTCGACAATCTTCATGCGCTCGGCTTCGCGCACTTTCTGGAAGATGATCTGCTTGGCGGCCTGGGCACCGATGCGCCCGAATGCCACAGATTCCACCTTCTCTTCGTGCATGTCGCCCGGCCGGAGATTGGTATCAATCTCTTCGGCTTCCTGCATGGTCAGCTCGGTGCCCAGTGCCGGAACCGCATCGTTGTCTACCACCAGCCAGCGGCGGAAGGTCTCGTATTCGCCGGTACGGCGATCGATAGCAACCCGGATGTCGGCTTCTTCGTCTTCGTAACGTTTTTTGGCAGCGGTAGCGAGTGCGAGTTCGATCGCCTCGAAAATCACATCCTTCTCGACGCCTTTCTCGTTCGAGACGGATTCCACTACCAGCAAGATCTCTTTACTCATTGGATTGCCCTGCCCTCAAAATAATCGATACATCTACAGATTTGTTCGAATGTGTCATTCAAAAACCGGAATGATGTTGGCCTTTTCAATGCTGTCGTACGGCAACAGGTACTCGTGGTCATCAACCACGACCACAACCTCGTCACCCTCGACGCCCTTGATCAGCCCCTGGAATTTGCGACGACCCTCGAAGGCCATGCGCAGCTTGATATGTACTTTATGGCCGACAAACGCCTCGTACTGTTCCAGGCGGAACAACGGCCGGTCCATGCCCGGGGATGAAACCTCCAGGGTGTATTCGCTCTGGATGGGGTCTTCCACATCCATCACACCGCTGACCTGCCGACTGACTTTTTCACAGTCTTCAATGATGATGCCGTTTTCGGCATCATCAATAAACACCCGGAGCATGGACTGATGCCCGCGGGAACGAAATTCAATGCCCCAGAATTCAAATCCGAGCCCTTCCACTACCGGGCGCAGGATGTCTTCCAGTTGTTTAAGCTTGGCTGACAAGTGTCGCCGCCTCCGTATTCAGATTTTCAGGGTACAAAAACAAAAAAAGGGCTGTTAATCAGCCCTTTTATGCACCAGGGCCCTTGCGCCAGGCCCCTTAATCAAAAAGCCCCTGAAAATGGGGCCTTTTGTTGCAAGAATTCGCAGAAAGCTAACCCAACCATGCTCTCTGCCGACAGACACCTGGCCTGCCTGGAAGCCAGAAAAAACACTGACTCCAATAACCGCCGGAGTATAGAGGACACCGCGCGGAGTGGTCAAGGACTGACCAAAAAAAACGGCCTGGGTTTGCCAAGCCGTCTTCTTCAAATATGGTGCCCGGGGCCGGACTCGAACCGGCACAGCTTTCGCTACCACCCCCTCAAGATGGCGTGTCTACCAGTTTCACCACCCGGGCAACACTCTTTACTCGAGGTCAGGGAGATCAGACTCCCCGGCCCCGGCTTCGCTACCTGCGCCTTCGTCAATAGCCGGCGCGCTGCTATCACTTGCAGGGGCCTGGGTAGATTCCTGAACTGTCGGAATACCCGCCTCACCTGCGACTTCAGCACGCTGCTTGGCAAAGATCGCCAGCGAAAAACTTGTCACAAAGAAGACAACCGCCATCAGGGTGGTCATCCTGGTCAGGAAGCTGCCGCTGCCCTGACTACCGAAAACCGTCTGCGAGGCACCGCCACCAAATGCCGCACCGGCATCAGCGCCCTTGCCCTGCTGGATCAGAACCAGGCCCACCAGCGCCACGGCGATCACGACGTGAACTACAACTACCAGTGTTTCCAACCAATCCATACAGACTCTCGTAAACGTTTCGGATTACGCACCCGCCGGGAATGCCCGACAGATACTGATAAACTCATCGGCCTTCAGCGATGCTCCGCCAATAAGACCACCATCGATATCCGGCTCTGAAAACAGAGCGGCCGCATTATCCGCTTTTACGCTGCCGCCGTAAAGTACCGAAATGGATTCGGCAGGTGCTTTCATGCTCGAAAGCACATTGCGGATTTCCGCATGCATAGCCTGGGCGTCCTCTGCGGTTGCGGTTCTGCCCGTGCCAATAGCCCAGACAGGCTCGTAGGCAACAACCACCTGCGACCAGCTTTCACCCTCAACACGGGCCAGCCCGCGTATCACCTGGGTGGCCACAACACGCTCGGCATCACCAGCCTCACGCTGCTCAAGGGTCTCTCCAACGCACAACACCGCCGTCAGACCGCTTTGCAGAACCTGTTCGACCTTGGCTGCAACCGTTTCATCGGTCTCGCCAAACAGCTGGCGACGCTCGGAGTGCCCGACCAGCACGTAGCCGCACCCCATATCACGGGCCATATCGGCGGAAACTTCACCGGTGTAGGCGCCGGACTGCCACTGGCTGACGTTCTGGACACCTGTCGCCAGGTCATCTCCTGCCTCAGCCTGAACAGCACTTACATACAGCGCAGGAGGAATAATCACCACCTTTGCACCGTTATCGAGACGGCCAGCCTGCTCGCGAACCGGGCCAACCAGTTGCTGCACCAGGTCTTTCGACCCGTTCATTTTCCAGTTACCGGCTACAATCCTGCGACGCATACTTATTCTCAGCTATCCCGAAAACCCCGAACAAAAGGGAGCGCGAACTATACAGCAGTCATTTCCTGCACACAACCCGCTCCCCGCACCGCCACTCAGGGGTTTGAACGCTCCACCACCCGGGCCAGCTCTTCGGCCACACGGGTAATTTCTGCGGCATCCCGGCCCTCTGCCATCACCCGGATCAAAGGCTCGGTTCCGGATGCCCGCAACAAGATACGACCGGCATCGCCCAGGCCAGCTTCCGCTTGGCGCACAGCCTCGACAATATCCGCCCGGGAAAACGGATCAAAACGCTGCGCCACCCGCACATTCACCATTTTCTGGGGCAGCTTGCTCATTCCCTGACGCAGCTCGCTCAGGGTTTTACCGGAATGGCGCACGGCCAGTAACACCTGCAGGGCCGACACAATACCATCGCCGGTGCTGGTGCAGTCACGAATAACCATATGGCCGGAGCCTTCGCCCCCGACCACCCAGTTGTTAGCCAGCAACCGCTCCATCACATAGCGGTCGCCCACTTTCGCCCGCTCGAACTGGATGCCGAGTTCACGCAGGGCCAGCTCAACACCCAGGTTGGTCATCAGGGTGCCCACCACGCCGCCTTTGAGGCGCCCTTCGGCCTGGCGCTGGTACGCGAGAATGTACAGCAGCTCATCGCCGTCCACCTCGGAGCCGTCACGGTCAACCATCAGCACCCGGTCACCATCGCCATCGAAGGCAATGCCCAGGTCGGCTTTTTTCTCGGCAACTGTCTGCTTAAGAGCATCCAGGTGGGTGGAACCAACATTCAGGTTGATGTTCAGACCATCGGGCTCGGCACCGATCACGGTAATCTTTGCACCCAACTCCCGGAACACCTTGGGCGCCACGTGGTAGGTGGCACCGTGGGCACAATCCAGGACGATATGCAGGCCATCGAGGGTAAATTCGTTAGGTACGGTGCTCTTGCAGAATTCCACGTAGCGACCGGGCGCGTCATCAATCCGGGTCGCCTTGCCCAGTTCGTTGGGCTCACAGACCTTGATGGGCTGGTCCAGCCAGCGCTCGATTTCAGCTTCCAGGGCATCGTCCAGCTTGGTGCCAGCGGCAGAGAAGAACTTGATACCGTTGTCGTGGTGCGGGTTATGGGACGCACTGATAACGATACCGGCAGAGGCGCGGAAGGTACGGGTGAGGTAGGCAATGGCCGGTGTCGGCATCGGGCCCAGCAGCTTCACATCCACTCCGGCGGCAGACAGGCCGGCCTCCAGGGCCGACTCGAATATATAACCGGACAACCGGGTGTCCTTGCCGATCAGCACACTGTTGCGCTGGCCATCTTTCTTGAACGCCTGGCCGGCAGCCCAACCCAGGTGGAGCATGAACTCCGGGGTAATCGGGCCTTCGCCAACATGGCCACGAATGCCATCGGTACCAAAATATTTACGCTCGGACATCAGATTGCCTCCTTAACCGCCGCTACTACCTTAACGGCGTCTACCGTTTCCCTTACATCGTGCACCCTGAGGATACTCGCACCTTTCATGGCCGATATTGTCGCGGCCGCGAGGCTTGCGGGCAACCTTTCATTCACATCCCGGCCGGTGATTGCTCCCAGCATGGATTTGCGGGACAGACCGATCAGCAGCGGATGGCCCAGCATGTGCAGCTGCTCCAGGGTCGCCAGCAACTGCACATTGTGCTCGACGGTTTTGCCAAAGCCAAAGCCGGGATCCAGGATGATCTTGTCCGGGTTCACCCCGGCGGCCTCGGCCACGCGCATGCGCTCGGTCAGAAACGAGCTGACTTCCCGGCGCACATTCCGGTAACGGGGATCATTCTGCATGGTGTCCGGCTCACCCTGGATGTGCATGATACACACCGGAATATCCGCTTTCGCCGCCACTTCCGGCGCTCCGTCACGCTGCAGGGCACGGACATCATTGATCAGGCCCGCGCCGAGCTTTGCGGTTTCTGCCATTACCGCCGGGTTGCTGGTGTCTACGGAAATAACGGCATCCAGCTCCCGGGCAATGGCCTCGACCACCGGGCACACCCGGTCCAGCTCTTCCTGGGTGGAAACCTCTGCCGCTCCCGGCCGGGTGGATTCACCGCCTACATCAATAAATGCTGCACCGTCCGCCACCATCTGGCGGGCGCGGATCATGGCGGATTCCAGCGAATTGAAGCGACCACCGTCCGAAAACGAATCCGGGGTTACATTCAGGATGCCCATTACATGGCACAGGGAGAGGTCCAGTTCACGGCCGGCAAAGTTCATTTTCATAGCGAGGATTCCAGGGGCAGTACTTTCGGGGAAACAAAAACAAACGCCGCCCGGAGGCCGGGCGGCGCGTTATATCACTCAGGCTTCGGCTGCGAGTCAGTGCTCGCCGGCCGGACGCCCTACTCCGGGCTGGCGCCCGTCGTCAGAGCCTTTCGGCTCCGGAGCCTGCTCCGGCTCTTCAGCCTTTACGCCACCGGCAGGACCACTATCGCCCCAGTTCTTCGGCGGGCGCGGCTCTTTGCCGGCCATGATGTCGTCAATCTGGAAGCGATCGATGGTTTCGTACTTCATCAGCGCTTCCGCCATCATGTCGAGCTTGTCCCGGTTATCAATCAGGATCTGCTTGGCGGTCTCGTAGCAGGTATCAATGATGTTACGGACTTCCTCATCAATACGCTGTGCCGTTTCCGGCGAATACACGGTATGAGACTGCCCGGCAGAACGACCCAGGAACGGCTCTTCGCTGTCGGTATCGTACTGCAGCGGGCCCAGCTTCTCGGACAAACCCCAGCGGGTGACCATATTGCGGGCCAGGCTGGTGGCTCGCTCGATATCGTTGGACGCACCGGTGGTCACACCCTCAAAGCCCAGAGTCAGCTCCTCGGCAATACGACCACCGAACAGGCTGCAAATCGAGCTGGTCAGGTAGCGCTTGGAGTGGCTGTACTTGTCCTCTTCCGGCAGGAACATGGTGACACCCAGTGCCCGACCGCGGGGAATGATACTGACCTTATAGACCGGGTCATGCTCCGGCACCAGTCGACCCACAATCGCATGGCCAGACTCGTGGTACGCGGTGTTCCGCTTCTCTTTCTCACTCATCACCATGGACTTGCGCTCGGCGCCCATCATGATCTTGTCTTTTGCCAGCTCCAACTCTTCCATGGACACCAGGCGCTGGTTACGGCGCGCCGCAAACAGGGCAGCCTCGTTCACCAGGTTGGCCAGGTCTGCACCGGAGAAGCCGGGAGTACCACGGGCAATCACAGCCGGATCGATGCCATCGGCAAGGGGCACTTTCTTCATGTGCACCTTCAGGATCTGCTCCCGACCCAGGATATCCGGCAAGCTCACCACCACCTGGCGGTCAAAGCGGCCCGGGCGCAACAGCGCAGGGTCCAGCACGTCCGGACGGTTGGTTGCGGCAATGACGATAACACCTTCATTACCCTCAAAGCCGTCCATCTCAACCAGCAACTGGTTCAGGGTCTGCTCACGCTCGTCGTGTCCGCCACCCATACCGGCGCCACGATGGCGACCCACGGCATCGATCTCGTCGATGAAGATGATGCAGGGGCTCTGTTTCTTGGCCTGCTCGAACATGTCGCGAACACGGGAAGCACCCACGCCCACGAACATTTCCACGAAGTCCGAACCAGAGATAGAGAAGAACGGCACCTTGGCTTCACCGGCAATGGCCTTGGCCAGCAGGGTTTTACCGGTACCGGGAGGACCTACCATCAGCACGCCCTTGGGAATGCGGCCACCCAGACGCTGGAACTTGCTCGGATCGCGCAGGAAGTCCACCAGCTCTTTGACGTCTTCCTTCGCTTCGTCGACACCAGCCACGTCAGCAAAGGTGGTCTTGATCTGATCTTCGCTCAGCAGGCGCGCCTTGCTCTTGCCGAACGACATGGGGCCTTTGCCGCCACCGCCGCCCTGCATCTGGCGCATGAAGAAGACAAACAGGGCAATGATGATCAGTATCGGGAATGCGGCCACCAGCAGCTGAGTCCACAGGCTCTGGCGCTCCGGCTCCTTACCGATCACCTCAACCTCATTGGCCAGGAGATCGTCCATCAGCTTGTTATCGGATACCTGCGGGCGGATGGTCTGGAACTGGGAGCCGTCACCACGGACACCCTGCACCTGCAGCCCATCAATCGTCACCTGCCGTACCTGGCCCTGCTGGACCATTTCGACAAACTGGGAATAGTTAACTTGTTGCCCGCTGGTGGTGGGAGTGAAATTCTGAAACACCATCAGCAGCACGGCGGCTATCACTAGCCAGAGAACCAGATTTTTTGCCATATCGTTCAAGGATCATCACCTGTGAATTGCAGGGCTGCCGCGTCGAAGCCGCGAACCCTTTTCCGACACCTTACACTAATTGTACGTTCGTAAACCAGAAACGGCCTAAGGGAAAACGGCCGCACTACCACTTATATTGGGCACTCCGGGGCCGATTGCAACGCCGGTTGTAAGTGAATACGACCATTTGTGGCGGTGCGCTATCTGTTACAATCACGAAATTATACGACGTTGTCAGCCAGTTCGCCGCTGACCTTTTGTTAATTGCACCGATAAAGAGATTACATCATGAGTCTGTCACCGGAACAGCGCCGGGAATACCGGGCCATTGCCCACAATCTGAAGCCCGTCATCATTGTTGGCGACAAAGGCCTGTCCGAAGGGCTCCAGGAAGAACTGGAGAGAGCCCTGAACGACCATGAGCTGATCAAGATCAAGGTAGCCAGCACAGACCGCGAAGCCCGCCAGGAAGCCATCCAGGCCCTGTGCGAAAGCTCCGGCGCCGAGCTGGTGCAAACCATCGGCAAAATCGCCGTCATCCTGCGCCGGGCCAGGAAGCCAAATCCGAAGCTGTCTAACCTGCTAAGAAATAAGTGATAAAAAAAGCCGGCGAGGGCAACCCCAGCCGGCTTTTTCGTGTGGGCGCGGATTTCGTCAGATGTACTCTACTTCGGAAATCTCGTACTCCACGGTGCCCGAAGGGATGCGGATTGCCACCACATCACCTTCGTTTTTGCCCACCAGCGCCCGGGCGATCGGAGACGATACCGACAGCTTGCCGGCTTTGATGTCTGCCTCGTCTTCGCCCACGATCTGGTAAGTCACTTCTTCATCGGTGTCCATATTCACCAGGTGCACCGTGGTGCCGAAGATCACCTTTCCGGTGTTCTCCATGGTGGTTACGTCGATCACCTGAGCCACTGACAGCTTGCCTTCGATTTCCTGGATACGGCCTTCGATGAAGCTCTGCTGTTCACGGGCTGCGTGGTATTCGGCGTTTTCCTTGAGATCTCCGTGTTCACGGGCATCGGCGATAGCCTGGATGACCCGCGGACGATCTTCGGACTTCAGCTTTTTCAGCTCCTCGCGCAGACGGGCTTCGCCGGTCTGCGTCATGGGTACTCTTTCAGCCATAATCTTACTTCCCTGCGTGTAGGTCCTGGAGGCGACGAACGGTGCGCTCCGGGCCAAATTTGATTGCGCGGCAGAAGGCTTCGCCACCCGCCAGCGTCGTTGTGTAAGTTACCTTGGTCTGCAAGGCGGACTGGCGAATCTGCGCCGAGTCGGAAACGGCCTTACGACCTTCGGTGGTGTTAATGATCAGCTGAACCTTGCCGTTCTTGATGGAGTCAACAATGTGCGGCCGGCCTTCACCAACCTTGTTGACCCGCTCAACCTCGACACCCTCGGCTTCCAGGGCCTTGGCTGTACCGGTAGTGGCGACAATCCGGAAGCCGGCATCAACCAGGTCGCGGGCAACCTTGGCCGCCCCCGGCTTGTCGACGTCACGAACCGACATAAAGGCCACACCCTTGGCCGGCAGGCGCTCACCCGCGGCCAGGGATGCCTTGGCAAAGGCTTCGTCGAAGCTGTCACCCAGTCCCATCACCTCACCGGTAGACTTCATTTCCGGGCCGAGGATCGGGTCAACCGCCGGGAACTTGTTGAACGGGAACACGGACTCCTTCACCGCATAGTAAGTCGGCACGATTTCCTGGGTGAAGTTCAGTTCTTTCAGGGTCTTGCCGGACATTACGCGGGCCGCTACCGCCGCCAGGGACACACCGATGGCCTTGGATACGAACGGCACGGTACGGGAAGCACGCGGGTTCACTTCGATCACGTAGATCTCGCCGTCCTGCCAGGCCAGCTGCACGTTCATCAGGCCGATAACGTCCAGCTCGATGGCCATTTTCTTGACCGCTTCGCGCATTTCATCCTGCACTTCTTTAGGCAGGCTGTAGGGCGGCAGTGAACAGGCAGAGTCACCGGAGTGAACACCAGCCTGCTCGATGTGCTGCATGATGCCACCGATAACCACGTCGGTGCCGTCACTGATGGCATCGATATCCACCTCGATGGCGGCATTCAGGAAGTGGTCCAGCAATACCGGACTGTCGTTGGATACCAGAACGGCACTGCGCATGTAACGCACCAGCTCGGTTTCGTCATAGACGATTTCCATGGCACGGCCGCCCAGCACGTAGGACGGACGAACCACCAGCGGATAGCCGATTTCGCGGGCCGCAAGGATACCTTCTTCATGGCTGCGCACGGTGGCGTTCTGGGGCTGTTTCAGGCCCAGGCGCTGGATCATCTGCTGGAAACGCTCACGGTCTTCGGCACGGTCAATAGCATCCGGGCTGGTGCCGATAATGGGCACACCGGCAGCTTCCAGGCCACGGGACAGTTTCAGCGGGGTCTGACCGCCGTACTGCACAATGACGCCCTTCGGTTTTTCGACGTTGATGATTTCCAGCACGTCTTCCAGGGTGATCGGCTCGAAGTACAACCGGTCGGAGGTATCGTAGTCGGTCGACACGGTCTCCGGGTTGCAGTTGATCATGATGGTTTCGTAGCCGTCTTCACGCATGGCCAGGGCCGCATGCACACAGCAGTAGTCGAATTCGATGCCCTGGCCGATACGGTTGGGGCCGCCACCGATCACCACAATCTTCTCGCGGTCAGACGGCTCCGCCTCGCACTCTTCCTCGTAAGTGGAGTACATGTAGGCGGTGTCGGATGCAAACTCAGCGGCACAGGTATCTACCCGCTTGTACACCGGGCGAATGCCCAGGTCGTGGCGCAGCTTGCGCAGGCTGACTTCGGAAATGCCCAGCAGCTTGGCCAGGCGGGCGTCAGAGAAGCCCTTGCGCTTCAGGCGGAACAGCGTGGCCTTGTCGATATCGGCCTTGCCGGCGGATTTCAGGGCCTGCTCTTCTTTGACCAGGTCTTCAATTTGCACCAGGTACCAGGGGTCAACCTTGGTATGACGGAACACTTCGTCAACCGTCATGCCGGCGCGGAAGGCATCACCGATGTACCAGGCACGCTCGGCGCCGGGTACGTTCAGCTCCCGGATCAGCGTTTCGCGGCTGCTGTCCGAATCCAGCTCGTCCAGCTTCTCGTCAAAACCATCAGAGCCCACTTCCAGACCACGCAGGGCTTTCTGCATCGACTCCTGGAAGGTACGACCGATGGCCATGACTTCACCCACAGACTTCATCTGGGTGGTCAGGCGGGCGTCGGCCTGGGGGAATTTCTCGAAGGTGAAGCGCGGAATCTTGGTAACCACGTAGTCGATGCTGGGCTCGAACGAGGCCGGGGTTACGCCACCGGTGATTTCATTCTGCAGCTCATCGAGGGTGTAACCGATGGCCAGCTTGGCCGCCACCTTGGCAATCGGGAAACCGGTGGCCTTGGAAGCCAGCGCGGAGGAACGGGATACCCGCGGGTTCATCTCGATCACGACCATACGGCCGGTGTCCGGATTGATACCGAACTGCACGTTGGAGCCGCCGGTTTCCACACCGATCTCACGCAGCACCGCCAGTGAGGCGTTCCGCATGATCTGGTATTCCTTGTCAGTGAGGGTCTGGGCCGGGGCCACGGTGATGGAGTCACCGGTGTGCACGCCCATGGCATCGAAGTTCTCGATGGCGCAGACGATAATGCAGTTGTCGTTTTTGTCACGAACAACTTCCATCTCGTACTCTTTCCAGCCAATCAGGGACTCGTCGATCAGCAGTTCGTTGGTCGGAGACAGGTCCAGGCCACGGGTACAGATTTCCTCGAACTCGTCCTTGTTGTAGGCGATACCACCACCGGAGCCGCCCATAGTGAAGGACGGACGGATGATGCAGGGGAAACCGATATCCTCTGACGCTTCCCAGGCTTCCGCCATGGAGTGAACGATCGTCGCACGCGGACATTCGAGGCCAATCTTTCTCATGGCCTTGTCGAAACGGTCCCGGTCCTCGGCCTTGTCGATGGTATCGGCGTTAGCACCGATCATTTCAACGCCGTGCTTCTCCAGTACGCCATGCTTTTCCAGGTCCAGCGCACAGTTCAGCGCGGTCTGGCCGCCCATGGTGGGCAGCAGGGCGTCGGGTTTTTCCTTTTCGATGATCTTTTCGACCGTCTTCCAGGTAATCGGCTCGATGTAGGTGGCATCGGCCATGGCCGGGTCGGTCATGATGGTGGCCGGGTTGGAGTTCACCAGGATAACCCGGTAGCCCTCTTCGCGCAGCGCCTTACAGGCCTGGGCTCCGGAGTAGTCGAATTCGCACGCCTGCCCGATCACGATGGGACCAGCGCCCAGGATCAGGATGCTTTGGATGTCTGTACGTTTTGGCATGTCTCGGTAAACCTGTCAGCAACTTTTGAATTCTTGCAGCGCGGTGTTCAGCGCCGGTGAGCTATCGTCGATGGCCTTGCCCTCAGGCAGATCGCGCTTCCATCAGCTGGATAAACTCGTCGAACAACGGTGCCACATCGTGGGGGCCTGGGCTGGCTTCCGGGTGACCCTGGAAGCTGTAGGCCGCCTTGTCCGTGCGGCGAATGCCCTGCAGGGTGCCGTCAAACAGCGACTTGTGGGTGGCTTCCACATTGGCCGGCAGGGTTGCTTCGTCTACCGCAAAGCCGTGGTTCTGGCTGGTGATCATCACCGTGCCTTTGGCAATGTCCTGCACCGGGTGGTTGGCGCCGTGGTGGCCGTGGCCCATTTTCATGGTCTTGGCACCGCTGGCCAGGGCCAGGAGCTGGTGACCAAGGCAGATGCCGAATACCGGAATCTCGGTTTCCAGCACTTCCTGGATGGTCTTGATAGCGTAGTCGCACGGCTCGGGGTCGCCAGGGCCGTTGGACAGGAAGATACCGTCCGGGTTCATGGCCAGCACTTCCGAAGCCGGGGTTTGCGCCGGTACCACGGTGATGTCGCAACCGCGGGCAGCAAGCATGCGCAGGATGTTGAACTTTACGCCGTAGTCCCAGGCAACAACCTTGAACTTCGGAGCAGACTGTTCACCGTAGCCATCGGTGATGTCCCACTCGGTCTGGTTCCACTGATAGGTTTTCTCGCTGGTCACTTCCTTGGCCAGGTCCATACCCTTCAGGCCCGGGAAGGCCTTGGCCAGTTCCAGTGCACGCTCGGCGGTGGCATTCTCGCCGGCAACGATGGCGCCGTTCTGGGAACCTTTGTCACGCAGGATACGGGTCAGGCGGCGGGTGTCGATGTCCGCAATGCCAACAATGTTGTTGCTTCGCAGGTAGTCATCCAGGCTCTGCTGGTTACGCCAGCTGCTGGCGATCAGCGGCAGGTCACGAATGATCAGGCCGGCGGCGTGGATGCGGTCGGACTCTACGTCTTCGCCGTTCACACCGGTGTTGCCGATGTGCGGATACGTCAGGGTGACGATCTGGCGGGAGTAGGACGGGTCGGTCAGGATTTCCTGATAGCCGGTCATGGCAGTGTTGAACACTACCTCACCGCTGGTTTCTCCGTCTGCGCCGATGGCGGTGCCGTAGAAGAGGCTTCCGTCTGCGAGTGCAAGGATTGCTGGTGTGCTCAAGGCTTGTATCCTCATCGAGTGGCGTAAGTTCGTCACGAACAGGAACGCAAGCGCAAATTCAGGTTGCAAAAAAGCGAGACAGAGTAAAAACCCGGTCCCGCTTTCTTATAAACTTTTCAAAGGTACGCTTGGTGCAGTCAAATCGCCTTATTGTAAGCGATTCTGGCCGTTTTTGTCCACGGGGATTTGTCCGGTCGTCTTTGACGCAACTCCGGCCGAAGGTTCGGGTCGCTCTTCCGAAAACCGCTACAAGCTCGTCCATGAGCGCTTATTTCAGGCCATCCATGGCCTTCAAAATTTTCGGAAGAGCGACCCGAACCTTCAGCCTCAGCGTTAGCCTCACACGAAAAGCAACTCTTCAGTCTTTTTCCGTGCCCTTCCGTGGTTTCCGTGGCAAAAACCTTTTCTTTTCGTGTTCTTTCGTGGATTTAGTGGCAAAAATCAGCCTTTAAGCCCAAGAACATCCTGCATGTCGTACAGGCCCGCCGCCTTACCCTCAAGCCACAAAGCAGCCCGCATCGCCCCCTTGGCAAAAGTCATCCGGCTACTGGCCTTATGAGTGATTTCAATGCGCTCGCCCTCGGTAGCAAACAGCACGGTGTGGTCACCCACCACATCCCCAGCACGAATGGTTTCGAAGCCAATTTCCTTGCGGGTGCGTTCGCCGGTGAAGCCTTCGCGGCCGTACACTGCGCACTCTTTCAGGTCGCGCCCCAGGGCATCAGCTACGACTTCGCCCATACGCAGGGCGGTGCCGGAGGGGGCGTCTTTTTTGTGGCGGTGGTGGGCTTCGATGATTTCCACGTCGTAGTCGTCGCCCAGGGTAGCCGCGGCGGTGCGCAGGAGGTTGAGGACGACGTTAACGCCCACGCTCATGTTGGGAGCGAAGACGACCGGGGTGGATTCAGCGGCCAGGGCGAGCTGTTCTTTTTCGGCGTCGGTCATGCCGGTGGTGCCGATGACCAGCATCTTGCCGTTAGCGCTGCAGAATCTTGCGTTTTCCAGGGTTAGATCCGGGAAGGTGAAGTCCACCAGTACGTCGAAGTCGTCTTTGACGTCGTCCAGGCTGCCAGCCATTTTTACGCCGGTTTTGCCAACGCTGGTCATTTCGCCGGCGTCGGCGCCGATCAGGCTGCTGCCCGGCTCGACGATGGCGGCGCCGAGTTCAAGGCCCTCGGTGCCGCCTACCGCTTCGATCAGTACCTTGCCCATGCGCCCGGCGGCGCCGATGATTGCTACCCGCATCTGTTCTGCCCTCAGAATTTCATTTCGTCGAAGAAGTTTTTCACACCCTCAAACCAGGAGGTTTTCTTCGGAGCATGATGGGTGCCGTTGCTGCCGTCCAGCGTTTGCTGGAATTCTTCCAGCAGTTCTTTCTGGCGCTTGGTCAGTTTCACCGGGGTTTCTACCATCACCCGGCACAGCAGGTCGCCGGCAGGGCCACCACGCACCGGGCTAACGCCTTTGTTGCGCAGGCGGAAAAGCTTGCCGGTCTGGGTTTCAGCCGGGATTTTCAGCTTCACACGGCCATCCAGTGTAGGCACTTCCAGCTCACCACCCAGGGCAGCATCCACGATGCTGATGGGCACTTCGCAGTACAGGTTGCGGCCGTCGCGGGTGAAGATGGAGTGTTCACGCACAGCCACCTGAACGTACAGGTCGCCTGGGGGGCCACCATCTACGCCCATTTCACCTTCGCCAGACAGGCGGATGCGGTCGCCGGTATCCACGCCGGGCGGCACTTTGACCGACAGGGTTTTGTCCTGGCGAACACGACCCTGACCATGACAGGCCTTGCAGGGATCCTTGATGATCTGGCCAGAGCCACGGCAGGTCGGACAGGCCTGCTGCACGGTGAAGAAACCCTGCTGCATGCGTACCTGACCCATGCCCTGACAGGTGCCACAGGTTTCCGGCCGGGAGCCTTTTTCGGCGCCGCTGCCTTCACAGACGTCACATTCCTTGTGGCCCGGAATCTTGATTTCGACGGACTTGCCCTTAACGGCTTCTTCAAGGTCCAGCTCGAGGGTGTAGCGCAGGTCTGAGCCACGGGTATTGCGGCCACGACCGCCACCACCACCGAAGATATCGCCAAACACGTCTCCGAAGATGTCGGAGAAGCTGCCGCCACCACCGAAGCCACCGGCACCGGCCTGGCCGTCTACACCGGCATGACCAAACTGGTCATACGCAGCGCGCTTGCCGGAGTCAGCGAGCACCTCGTAGGCTTCGGTGGCCTCTTTGAATTTACTGTCGGCATCCTGGTCATCCGGGTTACGGTCTGGATGGTATTTCATCGCGAGCTTCCGATATGCCCGCTTTATTTCCTTCTCATCCGCTCCCCGGGCAACCCCGAGTACTTCGTAATAATCGCGCTTGGCCATACTTCAAAACCCTGTTGCTATAACGCGGAAAACGCGGGGCTACCCCCGCGTTTTCCAACTGCCTGATGTACTTCGGATTTACTTCTTGTCGTCGTCTTTGACTTCTTCGAACTCGGCATCAACCGCGTCGTCTGCAGCCTGGGCACCTTCCTGCCCGTCGGCCTGCTGCGCCTGGTCAGCCTGATCCGCGTACATCTTCTGGGCCAGCTCGGAAGAGACTTCAGTCAGCTTCTGGGTCTTGGCTTCGATATCTTCCTTATCGGTACCCTTCAGAGCTTCTTCGAGGTCCTTGATGGCGCCTTCGATGGACTCTCTCTCAGCCTCGGTGACTTTGTCGCCAGCTTCGGTCAGGGTCTTGCGTACGGCGTGAACCATGGCATCGCCCTGGTTACGAGCCTGTACCAGCTCTTCGAACTTGCGATCCTCCTCAGCGTTGGCCTCGGCATCGCGCACCATCTTCTCGATTTCGTCATCGTTCAGGCCGGAAGAGGCCTTGATTACGATGGACTGCTCTTTACCGGTCGCCTTGTCTTTGGCAGACACGTTCAGGATACCGTTGGCATCGATGTCGAAAGTCACTTCGATCTGCGGCACACCGCGGGGTGCGGGCGGAATGTCGGCCAGGTCGAAACGACCCAGTGACTTGTTCTGTGCCGCCTGTTTGCGCTCACCCTGAACAACGTGGATGGTTACCGCAGTCTGGTTGTCGTCCGCTGTGGAGAAGGTCTGCGATTTCTTGGTCGGAATCGTGGTGTTCTTCTCGATCAGCGGAGTGGCCACACCACCCATGGTTTCGATACCCAGGGTCAGCGGGGTTACGTCCAGCAGCAGTACGTCTTTCACGTCGCCAGACAGTACCGCACCCTGAATGGCAGCACCCATGGCTACGGCTTCATCCGGGTTTACGTCTTTACGCGGCTCTTTGCCGAAGAATTCCTTAACCTTCTCCTGCACCAGCGGCATACGGGTCTGACCACCCACCAGGATAACTTCGTCGATTTCAGAGGCCTTCATGCCAGCGTCCTGCAGAGCCACTTTACAGGGCTCGAGGCTGCGCTGAACCAGCTCTTCTACCAGCGATTCCAGCTTGGCGCGGGTCAGTTTCACGTTCATGTGCTTGGGACCAGACGCATCTGCAGTGATGTACGGCAGGTTTACGTCGGTCTGCTGGCTGCTGGACAGCTCGATCTTGGCCTTTTCGCCGGCTTCCTTCAGGCGCTGCATGGCCAGGGAGTCACCGCGCAGGTCGATGCCGCTGTCTTTCTTGAACTGGTCCGCCAGGTATTCGATGACCTTCATGTCGAAGTCTTCACCACCCAGGAAGGTGTCACCGTTGGTAGCCAGTACTTCAAACTGGTGCTCACCGTCTACATCGGCAATCTCGATGATGGACAGGTCAAAGGTACCGCCGCCCAGATCGTAGACCGCTACGGTACGGTCGCCGCTCTGCTTGTCCATGCCGTAGGCCAGCGCAGCAGCAGTCGGCTCGTTGATGATCCGCTTAACTTCCAGGCCGGCAATCTTGCCTGCATCTTTGGTGGCCTGGCGCTGGCTGTCGTTGAAGTAAGCCGGCACGGTGATAACCGCTTCGGTTACGGTCTCGCCCAGGTAGTCTTCTGCAGTCTTCTTCATTTTCTTGAGGACTTCGGCAGAAACCTGCGGCGGAGCCATCTTCTGGCCTTTCACTTCTACCCAGGCATCGCCATTGTCAGCCTTGGCGATCTTGTACGGCACCATCTTGATGTCCTTCTGAACCACGTCGTCTTCAAAACGACGACCGATCAGACGCTTGATGGCGTACAGGGTATTTGCCGGGTTGGTGACCGCCTGGCGCTTGGCAGACTGGCCAACCAGTGTTTCGTTATCGTCGGTGTAGGCAATGATGGACGGGGTGGTACGATCACCCTCGGCATTCTCGATTACCTTAACCTTGTCACCATCCATGATGGCCACGCAGGAGTTGGTGGTTCCCAGGTCGATACCAATAATTTTGCTCATCGAATCACTCCAAGATCTTTCTGAATTCTGCTCCGGAGTGAGACCACCCCGGCTGTCGCTGTTTAATCGCTATATTGGCGCTTTCAGCGGCTTTTCAAGCCCCGACGGCGCCTTTTTTGATCAATTTTCTGCTTTTGCCACTACAACCATGGCCGGACGAACAACACGGCCGTTCAGCAGATAACCCTTCTGCACCACCGCCACCACGCTATTGGGCTCGGCATCCGGGGCCGGCACCATAGACATGGCTTCGTGCTGCTGCGGGTCGAACGGTTCACCCACCGGGTTCACCTGCTCCACGTTGAATTTCTTCAGGCTGTTCATGAACAGGCTGAGGGTCATTTCCGCGCCTTCGCGGATAGAAGCCACCAGTTCGTTGGCGTCTTCCTGCCCTTCCGTGCTTTCCACGGCCTTCTCCAGGCTGTCGGCCACCGGCAGCAATTCCTTGACGAATTTTTCCAGCGCAAACTTGTGCGCCTTTTCCACGTCGATTTCGGCCCGGCGGCGCACGTTCTGCATTTCTGCCTGGGAGCGCAACGCCTGGTCCTGGTACTCCTGCAGCTTGGCCTTCAGGGCATCCAGCTCGGAACCCTCTTGCCCCGCCTCGCCAGCTTCCGGCTCGGCATCAGCCTGTTCCGCCTGTGCGGCTTCGTTCAGCTCTTCTTCTACCTGTTCGTTGCGCTTTTCGTCAGCACTCATGACAACTCCTGATGGATTTTCCCAGGGCCCGAAGGCCTGCGGCTGGTTTAAGCCCCGCCCGTTTCAGGGCAGGAAAATACGACTTTGCGAACGGATATGGGGCCCGCCGGGCGGGTTTCAACCTTCCGGGATGCATTCTTTACAAATTCGGGGGCACAGGTTATTTGCAAACAGGAAAAACTCTGTATATATTCACAGCAACTGTATGGAATCACAGTATTCGAAATTTTCAGAGACAACAGACTCTGAACGGAGGTAATCAGCATGCTTATCCAACTGACGGTCTCGAACTACGCCATTGCTGAACGGGTTGAATTGCAGTTCAGCAAGGGCATGACAGCACTCACCGGCGAAACCGGTGCTGGCAAGTCTATCGTTCTGGATGCCCTGGGCCTGGCCATGGGCGGCCGCGCAGACGCCGGAGCTGTGCGCCACGGAGCCGAGCGTGCCGATATCAACGCCAGTTTCGATATCTCGAGAATTCCGGAAGCCCGGCAATGGCTTGAAGCCCACGAACTGGATGACAAGGAAGACTGCATCCTGCGCCGCACCATCCGCAAAGATGGCCGCAGCAAAGCGTTTATTAACGGCCAGCCCTGCCCGCTGTCCCAGCTCAAAGAACTGGGCGGCCTGCTGATGGACATCCACAGCCAGCACCAGCACCAGTCACTGTTGCGCAAAGACACCCACCGCAAACTGCTGGACGAGTTCGCCGGCGCCGAACAACTGGCCGACCAGGCCCGCAACGCCTGGAAAGCCTGGAACGCTACCCGACAGAAACTGGAACAGCGCCGGCACAATGCCGACGAAGCCGAGGCCAGGCTGCAACTGCTTCGCTACCAGGTAGAGGAGCTGGATCGGCTTGCACTGGAAGACGGCGAGCAGGAGGCCCTTGAGCAGGAGCAGGCCCAGCTGAGCCAGGCGGATGCAGTACTGCACAGCAGTCACCAGGCCGCCCTGCTCTGCACCGAAGATGACACCAGCGCAGCCGCCCTGGTACGCCAGGCCCTGCAGCAACTGGAGCAACTGCCGCTGGAAGTGCCGGCACTGGCCGATACCCTGCAGATGCTGAACGAAGCACAGATCCAGATTTCCGAAGCCGGCGACAACCTGCGCCGGTTTGTCGACGACTATGAAGCCGACCCGGCGCGGTTGGCCGAGGTGGAAGAACGCCTGAGCGCCATTTACCAGATGGCCCGCAAGCACCGGATTACCCCGGAAGAGTTGCCGGAACTGCACCAGCGCCTGGCCGCAGAACTGGCCGAACTGGACGGCGGCGAAGGCAGCCTGGAACAGCTTGAAGCTGAGCTTGAAAACCTGCGTAAACAATTCGATGAGCTGGCAGCACAGCTGTCTGCCAAACGGGAACAGGCCGCCATGGAACTGGACCAGCGGGTTGCCCGGGAACTGGCCCAGCTGAGCATGCCCAACATGCAGTTTGTCACCCACCTGAGCGGCAATACTGACAACGAGCCGGCACCCCATGGCATGGAAGATATCGAATTCCTGGTCAGCGCCAACCCCGGCCAGCCGGCACGCCCACTGGCCAAGGTGGCCTCCGGCGGTGAATTGTCACGGATCAGCCTGGCCATCCAGGTGGTTGTGGCACAAACCTCCACAACACCCACGCTGGTGTTCGATGAAGTGGACGTAGGTATTGGCGGCGGCACTGCCGAAGTGGTGGGCCGACTGCTGCGGTCACTGGGGGATAACGGGCAGGTACTGTGTGTGACTCACTTGCCGCAGGTGGCCGCCCAGTGCCATCAGCACCTGTTTGTCAGCAAGTTTACTGAAAAAGAAGCGACTTACTCGCGCATTGAAGCACTGGATGATCAGGGCAGGATCAGCGAGGTAGCAAGAATGCTGGGTGGCGTGGACATGACCGAGCATACCATTGCCCATGCCCGGGAGATGTTCGTAAAGGGCCAGGCGACCCATCACTAAAATCCCCTCTCGATTCGGAGAGCTTCGGGGCCGGCACTTGCTGGCCCCTTTTTTTATCGTTTGATTACTTCTTACCGGCGTTCAGAGGTTTTACGTACAGGATCAGGCTGTGATCGACAATCTCGTAGC